>NZ_JAJBMO010000001.1 GCF_020537505.1 Blautia glucerasea
TAAGCACGCCGCCAGCGTTCATCCTGAGCCAGGATCAAACTCTCTGATAAAGTGTTTGATGTACTCAAGACAACTAACTAGCTTAGTTATCTCTCGTCATTACTGTTTTTAAAAGTTTCATTCGAAAATGAATTGTATAAAGAAATTTTCGAGAATCGTATGTGTTTCACTGTTTAGTTATCAAGGTTGTTCGCTGTCAGCTCTTTGCGACAGCTTATTTACTTTATCATATCTTCCTGATCTTGTCAAGCACTTTTTTCAAAAGTTTTTGAGATCTTTCAGACCGTATCTAAAGTTGTTTGTTTCTGTCGTTCTGTTCAAGCGACTTGATTACTTTACCATAAGTTCAGTCGATTGTCAACAGTTAATTTGAATTTTCTGAAAACTAATTTATTTTTCAGCATTTCAGAAGCAATTCCTTGCGACAGCTTATTTATAATACCACTGCCGCAAGGAATCGTCAAGCACTTTTTACAAAAAAGTTGATATTTTTTTGTGTAACTTACTATCCAACATTTTTTCAGATAAAAAAGTCCTATTTCCAGGTCAGTTTTCCATTTTTTATCTGCATTGTATATACCTGATCGTAGCGAAGCCGGAATGGATAGCTGGATCTTTTTACCAGAAACAGGTTCTTATTAGTATGTGCTCTCTGCATACTGCAATCAATCATCCGCCATGAAGAACCAATCCGTACTTCACACCATCCATGCTCTGACAACGGATAGCCGGCTCCGCGAGCAGTAACTCCCCCTCCGGCCACACGGCTTTCATAGCCAAGGACTCTTGCAATATACGCCATTGCCGCTCCATAATAATAACAATCCCCTCGCTTGGACGAGAACATACTTTTTGCAAACGAAGGCATTTTAGATGCACTTACCTTATAATATCTGCCAAAATATGGATATTTGCATAAGGCCTTAAAGCATTGTTTTAAACGTTGGCGGCTGCTGGCTTTTGGATCGGAATTCTTTACCACAAAATTCACAGCCTGTTTTACTTCTTTGTTGGTTACCCTGATCCCATTCTTGTCTACATAGTAATAGCCTTTTTTCTTAGAACCCACAATTTTGTTTTTCGCAAGCCCGTTCTTCCTATCAAAATAATAATATAGCTTTCCTATTTTCTTCCATCCAGTACACTTTTTCCCACCGGCATAATAGAATTTTTTCCCATTCTCTACTCTCCAGCCATAAAAAGTCTTTCCAGTCTCATCACATAGACGACCATTTTGTACCGTATACGTTTTCCGTTGAGTCTCTTCTGCACGCACATGAACCGGCAGCAAAAGCACAGCCAATAACGCTGCGATCAAAATCCAGGTTCTTTTCATTTTCTCTTTCCTCCTTATTTGACCACCACCTTGCAAGTCACCGTTTTCTTTCCGGCTTTTACTTTAATGGTGGCTTTTCCTTTTTTCATAGCTTTGACCACGCCTTTTGAAGTTACCGTTGCAATCTTCTTATTGGAACTGGTATAAGTTAGTTTATCACTGCTGGTAATCGGATTCAAGACCGGTTTTAAAGTAAGTTTTTTTCCTTTTTTCAGAGTTACTGTTTTCTGGACTCCTGTGATCTTAGTGGTGGCAATCTTGCTGTTCTTTACCGTCACTGTCACTTTTGCAGAAGCACCGCTCTTCATAGTTACGGTAATAGTTGCTTTACCTGCCTTCTTTGCTGTGATCTTGAAAGTCTTATTATTGACTGCTGCCACTTTGGCGTTGCTTGTTTTTAAGGAAGAAATGCTGTCACCGAACTTCATGCCTGCGATCAGGGATTTTGCGGAAACAGACTTTTTCACCTGGACTGGCAGGGAGCCAGTGGCGGGAGGATGCAGATAAGACGCAGACTCAGATTGCAGAATACCTTGGTACTTCTCAGACCATGTACGCCCGTTACGAGCGCGGTGCCAATGAGATGCCGATCCGTTATCTGGTTGCTCTGTGCAAGTACTATCAGGTTTCTGCGGACTATATCCTCGGATTTACCAACAGGAAAATCCCCCTGCCCTCTGACACTTCCCGAAGAAAATAACAAATCCGTAACTGTTTTCCTTTTTAGGATGTCCGTTACGGATTTGTTATTTTATACAGGTTATTTGTCGAATCCTGTCGAACTCTTTTTCTTGCAAAATAGCCCAGGCTGTACTATACTATAACAAAGCATTTCATTTCAGTAAGTCTATTTGATATCATCTCTGGTATCCTCGGCGCTCTGCCACTTCAGAAATCTCATGCTTTTCCCATATAACAGCAGGAAGGTTTCTGATCAGAACACAGGAGATCTTATAAGAGGCCTTCCACCATCTTTATAAGGAGGTCTTTTATGAACAACATTCCTTTACCTGTGAACCGAATCTATAAGGACAGGCTTTACAAGATGATCTTCAATGACAAGTCAGAGTTACTGAAACTTTACAATGCAATCAATGGAACCAGCTACGAAAATCCCGAAATGCTCACCATCACCACACTGGATAACGCAATCTACATGACAATAAAGAACGACCTCTCCTTTATCATTGATATGCGCCTGGCCCTTTATGAGCAGCAATCCACGGTGAATCCCAATCTGCCTTTACGTTTTCTCATGTACATAACAGATATTTATTCATCCTACACGAGAGACATGAACCTGTATAGTTCTGCTAAAGTACAGATTCCGCAGCCTTCCTTTGTTATTTTTTATAATGGATCCGCAGCGCAGCCTGACCGGACAGAATATCTTCTGTCAAGTCTCTTCTGTCCTGCCACCGATGAACCAGCACTGGAGCTTAAGGCCATTATGTTGAATATTAATAAAGGACACAACCAGAAATTAATGGATGCCTGCCATACTCTCAGAGATTACTCTGAATATGTTGCACGCATTCGCATCTATTCTGCTGAACTGCCACTTTCTGACGCTGTTGAGAAAGCAATCACCGAATGCATTCAGGAAAATATCTTACGGGATTTTCTACTAAAGAACCGAGCGGAGGCGAAAGCTATGAGTATTTATGAATATGACGAAGAAAAAACAATGCGGATGTTTCGTGAAGAAGCGTTTGAGGAAGGTAAAATCCAAGCGACCATTGAAATGTGTTTGGACTTTAACCTCCCTTCAGATGACATTTTACAAAGGCTAATGACTAAATTTCAGCTTTCTGAAAGCCAGGCCCAGGAATATCTTGACAAATATGGCGCATCCGAGACAGCCCCGTCTCCAAATAAAGACTCTTAACCTATGCAAGCTTTACCCCAAAATGTTACCCCTTCCAAAGGTCAGGCAGAAGATTATCTTAAAGAAATTTTTCAGCCACCAACTCTTGACTAATTATAGTTGTGTAATATTCTTGTACAAAAGCGGCGGGGATAAATTCTTCCCTCGTCTGGAAGGACCTTTATCCCCGCCATCTTATTTCTTACAGAAACTCCTTCAGTTTCTCCACATTTTCCTCTTCAAATTCCTGCAGCCGCTCCATCAGCTTTTTGATGTCTTTTTCCACATCATTTTCGTACTGATGCAGTTTTTTCACGGCTTCGGTGATTCCCATGCTGCTGCCTTGGATCAGCATTTTGGCAATGTGGGAGGTGGAGGCGTCAGCCATAGTCTGGAGATTCACCATCAGGTAAGTGCGGATTTTTTCAAAGGTGCCAAGGCCTTTCTCATCATATCCATTTCGGTTCAGGATGTCCCGGGCTTCATTGTGAAATTTACGGTATCCTGTAAGCTGTTTTTCAAGATAAGACTGAAGCTTCTCATCCTCCGTGATCTCCAGCAGCTGCTCCAGGGTATCCACGCCCATCTGGGAATTCTGATATACATAGTTTAAAAATTCTACATTGGCATTCATTAGCAATTCTCCTTTGCTGAAAAACCTTTTTCTTTATCTGTGCTTCTCTATGCTATTGTAGAATTTCCAATTTTGCCATTATTATTCCAGGATGCACTTAAATTTTGCATTCCTGGCTATATGCCCCATTTAAGCAGAACTTACAGCCATCTTTTTTCCTAAGTCATCCATCATTCATACTTCACAATCTCTTTTTTCAGCCTCTTCATGATCCGCTTTTCCAGCCTGGAAATATAGGACTGGGAAATTCCCAGAAGGTCCGCTACTTCCTTCTGTGTTTTCTCCCGTCCCTCCTGTCTTCCAAGCCCGAAGCGCAGCTTGATGATGGTCTGCTCCCTTGGAGAAAGTTTGGAAATTGCTTTTCCCAGAAGCTTGATCTCTACTTCATCCTCCAGCCGCCTGGAGATCACGTCATCATCTGTTCCCAGAATGTCTGAAAGAAGAAGCTCATTTCCATCCCAGTCCACATTCAGCGGTTCGTCTATGGAAACCTCCATCTTCGTCTTGCTGTTTCGTCTGAGATACATCAGGATCTCATTTTCAATACACCGGGACGCATAAGTTGCCAGCTTAATATTTTTCACCGGATTAAAGGTATTGATGGCCTTGATCAGCCCGATGGTGCCAATGGAAATCAGATCCTCCACACTCACGCCTGTATTATCAAACTTCTTGGCAATATAAACTACCAGTCTGAGATTGTGTTCGATCAGAATGGATTTTGCCTCTTTTTCCTCAGAAGTTCCAAGCTTCTCAAGAATCCCCGCTTCTCTCTGGGATTCCAACGGCGGCGGTAAAATGTCGCTTCCGCCAATATAATAAACATCCCCCTGTCTGCCAAGCAGAAATCTTGGCATTACCTGAAATGGATAATAAGCTGCACTTGCTGATCTGTTCATAGATGCGTCCCCTCCTAATGCAATATTCTGGAATTTAACAGTACCTGGTACTCTTTTCCCAAAGCAGAGGGTTCCACAGCCAGCGCCAGCACCGGATTTGCGACATGAATCACCTCCCTGGGAGTGTGAATACAAAGGTCCTCTAACACCACTGCCAGCATCACGCCCTCCTCCCCAATGGTCTGATAGGGTAAAAAGTGCGGGTGCAGGTCAGTAAGCTCTGTACCTTCCAGCTCCCCTGGGTTCTCCTTAAGGTGCCTTAGTCTGTCTGCCTTTTCTTCTGGCATCACCGCTTCCAAAACCTCAGGTTTTATGACAAAAACCTCTTTCTGGTTCATCGGGTCTACAAGCAGATTTCCTGTGTCCAAAAGCCCGAAAAACTGTTGTACATTGCCCTGGTAGGACAAGGTGACCGGATAAATATTTTTCCATCTGGCTCGAAAAGAATCGCTGAGATAGATCAGTACATCAAGCCCCATATAGGCTCCAAGTGCCATCACCAGGAACCGGATCAGCGTCATATTTTTTATAGGAGCTGCTTCCATAAGTCCTCCCATAAAAAAAGCCATCAGATAAACGGACACCAATGCTTTCATCACCAGTCCGTTTTTCTTAAGATCCAGTCCAAGCACCAGCATGATCCAGGCGCACCCTCCATGCAAAAGCACCTTCACAGGAAAAATCCCATCCGGCAGTACATATAAGATGAGGCAGGAAAACAGAGCGCCAATGGCTGCCGCCAGCAAAATCCTTCCACGGTTTCTTTTTCGCAGGAAAAGCTTTCCCACAATGCGAAGAAGAAGGTAATCCATTAAGAGATTCGTCAGAAAGACGATGTCTATGTATACGTCATAATACATAAAAAGCCCCCTGTGGCCTGTCATCCGTTGCCTTTTACAGCAACGGCAATCCTTCACTTTGGTAAGTGAACCCATTATACGGTCACAGGGGGCGCAGATTTTGTCAAAAAGGGACGGGAAACCTTCAGAATTTCTCGTCCCTAATCGACAGCATGATCTGTCATTTTTCGTTATTTTCTTCTATTACAATATATTATGATTGCTATTTCTTACAACCAGTAAGAAATCATCTATGAAATATAGATTTCTTAATACTTCCTCATACTGCACAGCATTTTCATTTTTATAATACATTATGCAAAATTAAAGAGTATATTTCTGTACATTGATCAGTCTTCCTCATTCTTCTTATGCAAAGCATCCAGAAGGCTTCTCAGCTCTCCAATTGGAAACTGTCCCGGTGCGGAAGCAGTGCCTACCGTTCCGAAGGTAATGCTGGAACCAAAGTTTTCTCCGGAAATACGGGTAATGGAACCAATGCTTCCCATGGCCATGGATACCAGCGGTTTTTCACACTCCTGACGCATGGCGTTGGTAGCTTCCATGATGGCTGCCACATCTTCAAAACCTTTTGGCATAACTGCCATTTTCAAAATATCAGCACCGGATTTTTCCATCTCCCGGAACCGGTTCAGAAGCACCTCCTTGCTGTCTGTTTTGTCAAAATCGTGGGAAGAAGCGATTACTTTGACCCCTTCTTTTTGAAGCTCTGCAACCAGTTTTTTCTTCTCCTCTGTATTTCCCATTACTTCCACATCTACCAGATCCGCCTTTTTGCTCTTTGCTGCATTTATGTAGCACGTAGCGTAATTCTCCAGGGAAATGGAAATATTTCCGCCTTCTTCACTAGTCCTTATGGTAAAAAGCAATGGCGTTTCTCCAAGAATTTCAGCCAGTGCTTCAAGCACATTCTGGCAGGCATCTAAGTCAAGCAGTCCCTGAAAAAAATCTGCACGCCATTCCACCAGATCTGCTGCCGCTTTTTTAGCCGCCTCCGCTTCCTGGCAAATTTTTTCCCTGGTGGTTCCGGTCAAAGGAACACAAATTTTCGGGATTCCGGAGCCAATTGTTAAATTCTTTATCTGAATGGGTTTTGTCATTTCTTGACATCTCCTTTCGCATAGAATAATATATACATAATAACGCTTTAATGATTTCCAGTTTTAAACTAAATGAAAGTTCACGTTCCAATACCTTATGGCTGTTCATGCCAACCTAGCTCAGTTATGGTAATTGTCCTGAACTTTCACAATAATAGAAACCTCAGGAGGTACCTTATGATTCCAATTACCGGTCACACACAGCTTACCGCACTTCTTGGAAGTCCGGTGGCACACAGCATTTCCCCCCTTATGCACAATGAAGCTTTCCATCTTCTTGATCTTGATTACACGTATCTTTGCTTTGATGTAAATGAGGAAAATCTGGAGGCAGCTGTCACAGGACTGAAAACCTGTGGCATCCGCGGTTTCAACCTTACTATGCCAAACAAAAATAAAATCGTAGAGCTTCTGGATGAGCTTTCCCCAGCTGCCAGGCTGATCGGTGCTGTGAACACCGTTGTCAATGATAGCGGGCACCTGACCGGATACAATACAGACGGTGTGGGCTATATGCAGGCTGTAAAAGATGCCGGATACAATATCACAGGTAAGACCATCACCGTCATGGGTGCCGGCGGCGCTGCTACTGCCATCTGTGCACAGGCTGCACTGGACGGGGTAAAAAAGATCCACATTTTTGCCCGGGAAACCAGCCGTTTCTGGGAGCGCACACAGAAACTGGTGGAAAATATCAACGCCACCCTTCCCTGCCAGGCTGTTCTTCATGAAAACAAGAATAAAAAAGCTCTGGCACAGGCTATTTCTGAAAGCACCCTTCTTCTTAATGCCACTTCTGTTGGAATGGCGCCTACTACGGAAGGTACTATTATTGAAGATACCAGCCTCTATCGTCCGGATCTGATCGTGTCAGATGTGATCTACAATCCCCGGGAGACACGCTTCCTGAGAGAAGCAAGGGAAGCTGGATGCCGCACCTTCAACGGTATGTATATGCTACTCTATCAGGGAGCTGAAGCATTCCGTCTGTGGACGGGAAAAGAGATGCCATTGGAAGAGATTAAGGCAAAATATTTCTCTGCGTCATAGAAAAAGCATACTGTATCTCCTCCCTGCAGACCCAGCCATTTAACTCAGCAGGTTTCTTGTTTTGTGCGGCTGACGTTTTCATATATTGGGAGTATGCAATTCTTTCGTTATACATTATAACAATATTAACATTTTGTTGTTTTTACATGGATTTTCATTAATATTTTATAAATTTTTTCAAGAAAGGCGCCGCATCTCACAGCAGCGCCTCTTTTATGGAAATCACTTTCCCATTTTTTCATTTCAAAACGTTCTGGCAATTGCCAACACGTCCCGATTATTTTTTCTCTTCCTGAACCTCTACTTTACGGTTCTCTCTACTCTTGATCTCAGCCTTGATAGAAGCAATGAACTCCCCAAGATTCTTTGCACCTTCGTCTCCAAGGAAACGGCTTCTTACAGAAACCTTGCCCTCTTCCTCTTCCTTCGCACCAACAACCAGCATATAAGGAATCTTCTGAAGTCTTGCCTCTCGGATCTTGTAACCGATCTTCTCTGCACGGGTATCGATTTCTACACGGATGCCAGCCTCTTTCAGCTCATCCAGGACCTTATTTGCATAGTCCATATATTTATCAGAAATCGGAAGGACTTTAACCTGCACAGGAGAAAGCCATGTTGGGAAAGCACCTGCAAAATGCTCGATCAGGATACCGATGAAACGCTCAATGGAACCGAATGCAACACGGTGGATCATGATCGGACGATGTTTCTCGCCGTCAGCTCCGATGTACTCACAGTTAAAACGAAGCGGAAGCTGGAAGTCAAGCTGAATAGTACCGCACTGCCAGGTCCTTCCGATGGAGTCCTCAAGATGGAAGTCGATCTTCGGTCCGTAGAATGCTCCGTCTCCTTCGTTTACCACATAGTTAAGGCCGAGGTCGTCAAGAGCTCCGCGAAGAGCGTCTGTAGCCATCTCCCAGTCCTCATCACTTCCCATGGAATCCTCTGGACGAGTAGAAAGCTCTACATGATATTTGAAACCAAACAGCTGATATACCTCGTCAATCAGTTTTGCAACCCCTTTGATCTCCTCACGGATCTGCTCCGGCATCATAAAGATATGGGCATCATCCTGTGTGAAGCAGCGTACACGCATAAGTCCGTGAAGCTGTCCGGATTTTTCATGACGATGTACCAGACCAAGCTCACCCATACGAAGGGGCAGATCACGGTAAGAACGTGGTTCTGACTGGTATACAAGAATACCTCCCGGACAGTTCATTGGCTTGATTGCAAAATCCTGATCGTCAATTACAGTTGTATACATATTTTCTTTGTAATGATCCCAGTGTCCGGATGTCTCCCAAAGATGACGTGCCAGCATGATCGGTGTGGAAATCTCAACATATCCTGCTTTCTGATGGATTTCTCTCCAGTAATCAAGAAGAGTATTCTTCAGAACCATTCCCTTAGGAAGGAAGAATGGGAATCCTGGGCCTTCATCACTCATCATGAACAGACCAAGCTCTTTACCAAGTTTTCTGTGGTCACGTTTCTTAGCCTCTTCCATACGGGTAATATATTCGTCCAGATCTGCTTTCTTTGTGAAAGAAGTTCCGTAGATTCTGGTGAGCATTTTATTCTTCTCGCTTCCTCTCCAGTAAGCGCCAGCAATGCTGGTAAGCTTGAATGCTTTTACCGGTTTGGTTGTCATCAGATGAGGTCCTGCACAAAGATCCACAAACTCTCCCTGCTGATAGAAGCTGATCTCGGAATCTTCCGGAAGGTCTTCAATAAGCTCTACTTTGTACGGCTCATTTTTCTCTTTGAAAAATGCGATTGCTTCTTCTCTGGATTTGGTGAACCGGGTGATCGGAAGCGCTTCTTTTACCACTTTCTTCATCTCTGCTTCGATCTTAGCAAGATCCTCTGTGGTGATCGGATTCTCGCTGTCAATATCATAATAAAATCCGTCTGCAATAGATGGTCCGATCGCAAGCTTTACGTCCGGGTACAGTCTCTTGATGGCCTGTGCCATGATGTGGGATGTGGTGTGACGGAAAGCGCCCTTTCCACCTTCATCCTCGAATGTGAGGATGCTTAACTCACAGTCCTTGTCAACTACATGTCTAAGGTCAACCACTTCTCCGTCAACCTCTCCTGCACATGCAACTCTTGCAAGTCCCTCGCTGATATCAGACGCAATGTCGATAACGGATTTTGCTTCTGCGTATTCTTTTTTAGAACCGTCTTTTAATGTGATAATCATGATTCGTGTCTCCTTTTCTTTTTCTGAAACTAACGTATGATAACGTTTGCCTACACAGGGACGAGGAAATATTATACAAAAAAGCCCCTTACAATGCTCTCACACTGTAAGGGACGAATATACTCGCGGTTCCACCCTGCTTGCCATAGCATACGTATCTGTAAACCAGGCCACTTATTTGATGGTAACGGAATCACCGGACCGGATTAGGGCCACTCAGAGGTAGTTTTCGACTGCTTCCTGATAAGGCATTTCCAGCTATCTGCCTCTCTCTGAAACATTCCACAGTTTACTCTTCTCGTCAACGTGTTTTCTTATCACTGTGTCCCATTATAGCCTCGGGTTCTGGGTTTGTCAATAATCTGCAAAATAAAGATGATAAAAAATTTCGGTTATCCTTCAGATATTCCCGCAGAGCTTCGCCTTTATAAGTGCTGCCACTTCCCTTACCACATAATGCACCTGCATAATGGGATCTGATGCGGCGGCAATTCCATATGGATATTCATAGCCTGCCTTTTCTGCTATTTTTACTGCCCGGTACACATGAAAATTATTAGACAATATTCCCGTATTTTTCTTACTGCATCCGGTAAGCCCATCGGAAAATTTCAGATTTTCCTTCGTGCTTGTGGACTTCTCTTCCAATACCAGCCGCTCCCTGGAAATGCCATGTGCCGTTAGATAATTTTCCATACATTTAGCTTCCGTGATATCCTCCCCGAAGCCCTGTCCGCCGGAAAGGATCAAAGTAGTATTTTCATTCTCCCTGGCATATTTCAGCGCAGCTTTCAGGCGAAGCTCCAGGGCCTTGGATGGTACGTCGCCTTTTACATGGGCACCAAGTACTACCACATAATCCAGATCTTTCTTAGCAGACGTCTTCATTCCGGAAATGATGCGGCTGCAGAGAAATCCAAAACAAATAATTCCAGCCAGTACCACCCCAAAAGCTACAGTTCCCAGCCACCCTGGAAAAAATCCCGGATGACTTCTGCCATAGCGGATCAGCACTGCCGTCCCCTCCAGAACTGCAGTAACCAGTATCCAGAACCATGCAAAATCAGCTGTGATCCCGGCATATACCACGATCAGTACATAATATGCCAGACTTAAAATCCCGGCACAAAAACAAAATAAACTCAAATTCTCTTCTCTCTTTCTAAAATCAATCCCACTCTGCGTGTTTGACTTATTCTACATACAAAGCAAGTTGATTCGTACTTATAAAACTCATAAATCAACTATTTTTTCTATAAATATACACAAAACGGATTGCCTGGCAGTTATCCACCATTGCAATCCGTCCCCTCAGCCGGAATCCAACAGATCCCGGTCTATATTCACATTCGATTATTTATTTCTACCACAGCAGAATTTGTATTTCTTTCCGCTTCCGCATGGACACGGATCGTTACGTCCGATCTTGTGTGCCTTTACAACAGTACCGGATTTCTTCTGCTCAAGATAAAGCTCTTTCCGTTTCTCTGGAGTGAAGATTTTGTCCCACTGTGGAAGATTGTACAGCCAGTCAGCCTTAGCATCTACCATATTCTTGTAAAGAAGCTCTTTGTCAAAGCAAAGGCTTACGGTAGTGTTCTCATCCATGGTCTCGATCGGGTTCTGGATCTTAAGGCTGTCATTGATTCCATCAAGGAAACCAACCATGGTAAGTACTTCCTGATTATATTTCTCTGCCAGTTCTTTTACAGTACCGGTAACTACTTCGTCCGGATTCTCAAGAAGCTGTGCATAAATGTTCTTTTCAATGTTAAAATATCTTGCCCAGAACTGCTGAAGTTTATTACGGTCTGCCTGCTGGTCATAGGCAATGGCACGCCACTGCTCTAAAATGGTCTTATCGCTCATTTCTTATTCCTCTTTTCAACAAAATTTCGTAATTATGCCGTTTTACAGCTGAAATTTATTATACCATCTTTTGCCGGAAAACACAAATCCTATTTTTTCTCCAAAATTTTCTTGCAGATTTTTCATAAAATTCATACTATTTTTCTGTGACATATGTATAAAAAAGCAGGAACAGGTTCATACTATGACTGTTCAGTAAAATGAACTAACAAATTCATTGAACCCCCTTCAATGATAACACAGCACAAAAGATAAGAGAGATTAACTTATATCCTCCCCGAAACGCCCCGGATTCTGAATTACTCGCAGAATCCGGGGCGTTGACTTTTTCGTTATTATTTACTTTATAACCAATACCACTTTACAGAAATTGTCCTTTACCTTCACAATTACAAGTTTTTCAATGTACAGAAATCATGCAATACATGATTTCGCTCTCTACCTCACATTTTCCATAACAAACCGATAAGCATTTTCAAAGAAAATCTTCTACACCAGACTCCCGCTATCGTCATGCGCAAGAAGGTATTCTGGTTACTGTTCACAGCAGGTATTCAACAGGGTATCTTTTGTAAACAGTATCCTATTTTTCTATTTCACCCCAAGTTTCTCAAGCTCGCCAGCTGCCTGCTTCAGATCATGGAATTCAATGGCATAAATGCCAAGCTTCCTTGCTGCCTCGCAGTTCTCCGGGCGGTCATCCAGGAAGACGCTCTCCTCTGGCTTTAATCCAAATCTGGAAAGAAGTGTCTTATAAATAGCAGGCTCCGGCTTGATCTGCTGAACTTCACAGGAGAAGATCACGCCGTCCATATTTTTCAGGAAAGGCATTTTACCTGGTCTTGTATGATCCAGCATGAATTGGCTGTAGTTTGACAGAATATACAGATGGTAGCCCTGACTTTTCAGGTAACTGGTCCAGGTCTCTGCATAATCCTTGATTCCAATTGTTTTCTCAGATCCGTCAATCACACGCTTTACATCTTCCTCATATTCCGCTGGAAGTGCTGCGATAAACTGATTCAGATATTCTTCTTCCGGAAGAAGTCCGCGGTCGCGCTCATTCCAGATCTGGCTCTTAAAGACCTTCTCTGCAATCAGCTTCTCCTCCTCTTCCGGGAAATGGAACTCTTTCAGATAGCTTTCCCAATCATAAGAAACCAGCACCTGTCCCACGTCAAAAATAATATTTTTCACTTCACCCTCTGCCTCCTTATTCTCTTTCTTCAGAAGTTTGTAGACCATAAAAAATACGTAGGCCAACACAGGCACCAGGATCACACTGCCTACTGCTGCCTTAAAATTTCCCTGGGCATTGTCGCCGCTGCCAAATGCAAAGATCATAGGCAGGCTGCAGACTGCCAGCAAAACTACCACTCCAAGAATGGCAGCTGCACGTTTCAAATTTTTCATTCTTTATTCCTTTATAAAATTCGTTTTCTTTTTATTATCCAGATACAACATGCGCCGGAGAGAACCTCCGGCGCAGTCACATTTCAATTACCAGTCACTCTGTATCCAGTAATGTATTCTTACTTACAAGCAGCTGATATGCAGCCGCCACTTTCCAAATTATTTATTTCTGTAAATAATATCGTTTCTTCCTGGTCCGTTAGAAACCATGGTGATCGGATATCCGATCTTCTCCTCGATGAACTCGATGTATTTTCTGCAGTTCTCTGGAAGATCCTCATAGTTCTTGATTCCGCGGATATCGCATTTCCATCCTGGAAGCTTCTCGATAACCGGTTTTGCTTTCTCAAGTTTGGCTGTGGTCGGGAAGTCTGTGGTGATCTCTCCGTCGATGTCGTAAGCAACACAAACCGGGATCTCATCCAGATATCCAAGAACATCAAGTACAGTAAATGCTACATCTGTAGCGCCCTGAAGACGGCAGCCATATTTGGAAGCAACACAGTCATACCATCCCATACGTCTCGGACGTCCTGTGGTAGCGCCGTACTCTCCGCCGTCACCGCCGCGTCTTCTAAGCTCGTCAGCCTCTTCTCCGAAAATCTCGGAAACAAATGCGCCAGCACCTACAGCACTGGAATAAGCCTTGCTTACTACAACGATCTTCTGGATTTCATATGGAGGTACACCAGCTCCGATCGCGCCGTAAGCAGCCAGTGTGGAAGAAGAGGTAACCATTGGGTAAATACCATGGTCAGGGTCTTTTAAAGTTCCAAGCTGTCCCTCAAGAAGGATCTCCTTGCCCTCTTTCAAAGCATTATTCAGGTACAGGGAAACGTCGCATACATATGGTGCAACCATTTTCTTGTATTCCATCAGCTCTGCAAAAAGCTCATCAACGTTCAGAAGCGGTTTGTGGTATAAGTGCTCAAGAAGAACGTTCTTAGTTTCACAAACGCTTGCCAGTTTCTCCTTCAGGCGATCCTCGTCAAAAAGCTCATTTACCTGAAAACCGATCTTTGCATATTTGTCAGAATAGAAAGGTGCGATACCGGATTTGGTAGAACCGAAGGATTTGCCTCCCAGACGCTCTTCCTCATACTGGTCAAACAGAATGTGATACGGCATAACCATCTGTGCTCTGTCAGAGATCAGAATCTTCGGTGCCGGAACACCTTTGCTTACAACCTCATTGTATTCTTTGAAAAATACAGGGATATTCAGTGCAACACCGTTGCCGATCACACTTGTGGTGTGTCCGTAAAATACACCTGACGGCAGAGTGTGAAGTGCGAATTTACCATAGTCGTTTACAATGGTATGTCCTGCATTTGCACCACCCTGGAATCTAACGATAATATCAGCTTTCTCAGCAAGCATGTCGGTAATTTTACCCTTACCTTCATCTCCCCAGTTTGCTCCAACTACTGCTTTGATCATAACTCAAATTCCTCCTGTGTCTGATCTGAATTTCATTAAAAAAGAAAACAACAACCTTTTATCATACATTAATTTCAGCTGTCATTCCAAGCATTTCTTTGTGGGAATCCAGAACCGGATTTACAACTTTGGCAATAAAGGCTTCGGTCTGCTCTTTGGCACGTCCCACATATTTCTTCGGATCCATGGTCTTCTGAAGCTCTTCCAGGGTCAGGTTAAATGCAGGATCTGCTGCGATCAGCTCAAGAAGGTTGTTATCCTTACCTTCTACCTTTACATTCCTGCCTGCTTCCATGGAAAGCTCACGGATTCGCTCATGAAGCTCCTGACGGTCTCCGCCAGCTTTTACTGCGTCCATCATAATGTTCTCAGTTGCCATAAATGGAAGTTCAGCCATCATGTGTTTCTCGATAACCTTCGGATAAACCACAAGGCCATCTACAACATTCAGGCACAGATCCAGGATTCCGTCGATTGCAAGGAAACCTTCCGGTACGGAAAGACGCTTGTTGGCGGAATCATCAAGAGTTCTCTCAAACCACTGGGTTGCGGAGGTGATTGCCGGATTCAGGGCATCTACCATTACATATCTGGAAAGGGAAGCGATACGCTCACTTCTCATTGGATTTCTCTTATACGCCATAGCGGAGGATCCGATCTGGGATTTTTCAAATGGCTCTTCCACTTCCTTCAGGTGCTGAAGAAGGCGGATATCGTTTGACATCTTATGTGCACTTGCTGCGATTCCTGCAAGCACATTTACAACACGGGTATCAACCTTACGGGAATAGGTCTGTCCGGATACCGGATAGCATTCCTTAAAGCCCATTTTGGCAGCGATCATCGGATCAATCTTATCGATGGTCTCCTGGTCTCCTTCAAACAGTTCCAGGAAGCTTGCCTGGGTACCTGTGGTTCCTTTGGAGCCAAGAAGCCTGATGGTACTAAGGACATATTCCAGATCCTCAAGATCCATCATGAATTCCTGTGTCCACAGTGTAGCACGCTTGCCAACTGTAGTAGGCTGTGCAGGCTGGAAAT
Organism: Blautia glucerasea; assembly: GCF_020537505.1. Classification (GTDB taxonomy): domain Bacteria; phylum Bacillota; class Clostridia; order Lachnospirales; family Lachnospiraceae; genus Blautia_A. The sequence goes on from NZ_JAJBMO010000001.1 coordinate 15,722, forward strand.
GGGTAAATGCAAGGGTAGGCTGATTTTTGTATTTGTCAGCGAACCTGGAAAGCTCTGCAATTACATTTACCAGCTTCTTCTGAACCAGCTTCAGGGCTTCTGTCATAACAATGATGTCTGTATTATCTCCTACATAACAGGATGTCGCCCCCAGGTGGATGATTCCCTTTGCTTTCGGACACTGTACGCCGTAAGCATATACATGGGACATAACATCGTGACGTACTTCCTTCTCACGGGCCTTGGCAACATCATAGTTAATGTCATCTGCGTGAGCCTTCAGTTCATCGATCTGTTCCTGGGTGATATTCAGTCCGAGCTCCTTCTCAGTCTCTGCCAGAGCGATCCAGAGTCTTCTCCAGGTGCGGAATTTCATATCCTGTGAAAAAATGTACTGCATTTCCTTGCTGGCATAGCGCTCAGACAAAGGGCTTGTGTATCTGTCTGTACTCATTCTTTCTCTCCTGTTTCTAAGTAAATATTTATAATTCACTTTGCAACTTATATGTAACCGCAGAATTAACGATTACAAATATAATGTGGAGAAGAGATCTGTTCAATGCTGCCTTGAAATCGGATTTATATTCCTATCCAAGGACAGAATGATGCCTCAGCCTTTTTTCCACATACAAGGGGATTATATAACATCCAAGGATTTTAAGCAAGCCCCTGATGGAATTTCCCCAGGAATTCCTTCATTCTTATGTGATCAGAGGAAAATACTTCTTCCGGAGTACCTTCTACAGCGATCAGGCCGTCATCCATGAAGATGATCCGGTCAGAGATATCACGGGCAAAACTCATTTCGTGAGTGACGATCACCATGGTGATGTGCTCGGCTGCCAGGTCTTTGATGACTTTCAGAATTTCACCGGTGAGCTCCGGGTCCAGAGCCGAAGTAGGCTCGTCGAAAAAAAGGATATCCGGGTTCATGCACAGGGCTCTGGCGATGGAGACTCGCTGCTGCTGTCCGCCGGAGAGCTGGTAGGGATAGTAGCTCTCCTTGTCGGAGAGTCCCATTTTTTTCAGGAGTTCTCTTGCCTGGGCATAGACTTCTTTTTTGTCCCGTTTCTGGACTTTGATGGGAGCGTCAACAATATTCTTGATTACGGAAAAATGTGGAAAAAGATTAAAGTTCTGAAAAACCAGACCGATTTTTCCGTTTTTGATGATTTCACCATTATCTGGAGTTTCCAGGCCGGTGGCACAGCGAAGCAGGGTAGACTTACCGGAACCGGAGGGGCCGATGATGCTGAGGACTTCGCCCTGGTCTACTTCCAGAGAAATATCGCGGAGCACATCTAAGGCTCCGAAGCTTTTCTTTATGTGTTTCATTTCGAATAATTTCATGGTCTATGACTCCATTCTTTTAACGATAATAATTCAGTTTTTTCTCAACTTTATCCATGATCACGGCTACCAGCAGGTTAAATACATAGTAGAATACAGCCGCTACTACGAATGGCACCATAGTAGTCTGGGAACTGGCGATCTGTTTGGCCAGGGTGAACATCTCGGCTACTGCTACAACGAAGGCCAATGACGTATCCTTCACCAGGGTGATCACCTCGTTTGTAATAGACGGCAGAATCCTCTTAAATACCTGTGGAAGGATAATGCGGAAGAAGGTCTGTGCTTTGGAATAGCCGAGGATTCTGGCTGCTTCGTACTGGCCTACAGGCATAGACTCGATTCCGCCACGGTAGATTTCTGCAAAATAGGCTGCATAGTTGATGGTAAAGGCAATAAATACAGCAATCAGGCTGTAACCCATGGAAATCCGGATTCCGAAGATAAAGTAGGGACCGAAGTATACTACCATCAGCTGGAGCATCAGAGGAGTTCCGCGCATAACGGAAATATAGGCGGATACGATCCACCGGATTACTGGTATCCTGGACATTTTCCCCCAACAGACCAGAAGTCCAAGAGGCAGGGAAAAGATAAGGGTAACAAAGAAAATTTCGGTGGTAACCGTCATTCCCTTTGCAAGCTGGCTTAACATTACACTAAAACTCATAGTTACTGTGTTCCTCCTGTCGATACTTATTGCTAAGGGATCACATTTCGCATTTCATTCCAGAATTTGCATTCCGGGGAACAAACTCCTTCTTTGGAAACAGACACCCTTCTCGCTAAGAAAAGAGGGTGCGCCAGGTACCCTCTTCTCTGCTTTTTCTATGTACTAAGTAGTTAGTTCTAAATCGAATTCAGTCACTTATAAGCCAAGCAACTGACTTCCATTTACAAAAATATTTTCTTAATATTTATTCAGCCTCGTCCTCAGCTGCATCTGTTTCTTCTGCATCAGCAGTCTCCCCAGCATCTGCATTTTCCTCTGCTGCGTCAGCGCTGTCTGCATCTCCCAGGCAAAGCATATCAGCCACACCGTACTGCTCAGCCAGTTTGTCAATCTCTCCCTCGTCATACAGCTTCATAACCTCAGCCCATACAGTATCGCGAAGCTCCTCATTTCCTTTGGCAAAGCCAATGCCATACTGCTCGCTCTGGATTGGCTCGTCCAGGATCTTGTATTTGCCCTCTTCTCTCTGAGACAGCTGGTATTTGGCAACTCCGATATCTACTGCAACTGCGTCTGCTGCACCGGAGTCAATGTTCATAAATGCAGTGTTGTAATCCGGGTTCTCAGTAAGGGAACCGAAGCTGTCTGTCAGCTCTTTATTGTCGTCGCTGTTTAAGGCATCCAGTGCTGCGGAAGCAGCCTGTACAACCACATTCTTTCCAGCCAGGTCCGCCAATGTCTCGATTCCGGAATCAGAAGCAACTACCATTACCTGCTCATTGTTCAGATAAGGATCTGACCAGGTGTAATCATCCTCACGTCCATTGATGGTAAATCCATTCCAGATACAGTCAATATTTCCGGAATTCAGTTCCATATCCTTGGAATCCCAGTTGATCGGTTTCTTCACCAGTTCCCAGCCAAGGTTATCACAAACCTTCTGGGCAACGTCCAGGTCAAAACCAACATATTCTCCATTTTCGTCCATATATCCAAACGGCGGGTACTCTGCATCAAATCCAACGGTCAGTGTCTTGCTGTCTGCATCTGCATAAACGGTCACACCAGAGCAGATACCTGCTGCCATCAGCACACTCATCATAATTGCCAGCATTCTTTTTTTCATAATATATATCCTCCTGAACTATGATTCTCATCATTTTAGTACGTTTTTACGCTACCATGTTAAAGCATGGTTGTATGGTAGCATATGAAAGTGAATCTGTCAACATGATTTTTCTGAAAAAAAGCACAGGTTCTTCATGAACCTGTGCTCCTATGATACTCTCCAGTCAGCTTCTCCAGCATTTCATCGGTCTTCCCTGGCTTTATACTGACCTCCTTTTTCTGTGTAAACTCATCCAGTGCCTTTTGCACCGTATTTTTTACCTCTTCTGACACCTTCAGTTCCTTCCATCTATCCTCATACTCCTGCGGCTTCTTCACACTGCGGTAAGCAAGCAGGTAACAAATCAGCTCTTTCTCATCACTCTCTGTGAGAAACGCCTCCCAGAAGCACTCCATAGCCTTCTCCATCTGGAAAAGATAGCTGTACGCACATCCAAGATTGTGCCAGATACTCATAGTCAGCCCTGGCTTCACCTGATCCAGTCCTTCTTTTTTCAGAAGCTGCTGATATACCTTGATGGCGCTTACGTACATCTTATTCTTCACCAGGGCATCTCCCTTTTGCTTTTTCCTAAGAACCTTTGGCTCCTGGTCCAGCTTTGAAAGCTTCACGTTTAAGCTCTTTAATTCCTCATAAGTCAGATAATTGATCTCCTTAAACACCGGATACAGCACATCCTCTGCGCTTGCAAACTTGCCAAGGTGAGGGCGCAGCTTGGCCGCCAGCCTGGGCAGATCCAGCTCTTCGCTGATCCAGGTACAAAGAGTTTCATTTATAATAGAGGCATCCACCAGATAAAGATTGTGGTACAAAAAGTAGCAAAGCTCCTCCAGTGAATAAATATTGGTATTGATGCTCTCCACAAAAAATGGCTTATCTGCCTTCTTTGTCTGACATAAAATATAACCGCTCATCTTCTGCCTCCTTTACCACTCTACCAGTTCGTCCCAGACCTTGCCGCTTGAAGGGAACATTTCCCCAAAGCCAAGATCTTTTACTACAACCCGGCATTTCTTCTGTGACACATAGGCAAGAGACAGTGACAGCCTTGTGGTCTTATTGGGACGCTCCGGTAATCCTGGCAGTCCCATAATCACCTTCTTTTTCTGCTTCTCTCCAAAGGTTCCCACAACAAAAACAAGCTCTGTGGTATCATCCAGGATCAGCTCGCATCCAGCCTTACATTCGTACCAGTTCTTTCCAGCCTCGATCAGCGGATAATAAGCCGGAGCTCCCATCACCCGCATCTCCATTCCCACATCCTTCAGAACAAGTGCAGGACTCATATAGCGGTAACCTTTCAGGATCTTATCCTCCAGCCTTTCTTTTCCAGCTGCACAGGCTCCTTTTGCAAAAAGGTTATTGCCATAATAAACCTTTCTTCTCTGCATACAAAGGCTTCCAGCAGACAGTCTGGCCCACTCCGGGCTGAATCCATATCCTGTGATCTGGATACTGGAAAAAAGTCCGGTTCCAAGAGTTTCCTTCACAAAATCACGAAAAGCCTCATCTCTTGCTTCCAACGCCTTCTCTCCCTCTTTCTCAGGAGCAGTAAGAGACGGCAGAACTGTAGTTTTCGGCTCTTCCAAACGAACCAGAACCGGTCTTGTGCTTCCGTCCATTGTAAGCTGCTGAAAGCTTACCGCATCCTGATCAAAAGAGTACCAGCCAATGCTGCGGTTCCAGGTCTCTCTTTTCTGGGTAAGGGAATAGTAATAAAAGCTCTCCCCATGGTCCATCAGCATGTACTGCTCCTTGCGGAAACCAATGGCTTCACAGGCTTTTTCCATATTTTTTACCTGGGTATCCTCAAACTCCGGGCTTGTGATCACCAGGCACTTTGTATTTTTTACAATGTCTGCCACTCCAAGAAATTTCAACATTCCTTCCAGATAAACCTGAAGCAGCTCCCATGGCTTCACCTGCTCCCCTAAGATCTGCACACAGTCTTCCTTCTTGCAGATCCCGTACAGGTCGTCCACCATCTGGCCGCCCTTTTCCCTGGCAAAATAGACCGCCTCAAGACCGATGGTATATTCTTTGTGCTCTCCACGTCTGCAGATGCAGGTAGGTGCCTCATATTCTTCGGAACCAACCTTCATAGACACAGAGCAGGGTTCCTCCCCCTTCCGGTCATAATAGCAGATCTGGGAATAATCCTTTCCAAAATCAATTCCTATGATCAAATCACGAATTTCGTTCATATATTCAGTCCTCTTCTGTAATGACAAACATTTCTTTCACATACTGCTCCTGGCGAAGATACTGCTTCAGTCCCTTTTTCACCTCGCCATGCTTATCCAGCTTTCTTGCAGACAGGATCTGGTTCAGCATCTGGTATTTGCTGAACGGTGTACCCTCTGCCTTGCTCATGCTCAGTACACGCTCTGGTGTTTTTTTGCTCTGGCCGTCACATTCCTCCAGGAAGTAATAATGCAGGGTTTCCCCATAAAACATAGTAAATGGTCTGGTAAAAATCCCCTCATACACGTTCTTAAGTGGTTCTGTCTTATACTCCAGTGCCCTTCCAAGTCCCGTATCCAGGGCATATACAAGCGTCACCTTCGAATCCGGACTGGTATGGTATTCCACACATGTTTTGTCATCCATCTGATACAGGCTTAAGATTTCCGGCGGAAGCCTGTGGAAGAAAGAAAATACCATTCCTTTTTCCATACACAGCTTCAGAAGATCCTTCTCTATAGAAAGAAATGCCTCTTTTCTGCTCTTCTCCCTGGAAAGCTCCTTGAACAAAGCCAGGTGGCACACCTGATCCACTGGCCATTTCTGCATATAAGCATTTATCAGACAGTTTTTCACAAAAGGACTCATGGTATATTCTTTTACAAAAATACCATAAGATACATGTGTCAGATATCCGCTTACGATCCACTCCCTTCCGGAATGGCGGATATAAGATTCCAGCACATGCTCCCCTTCCTTGCGGTAATCCGCAGTAAACATCAGTAACTGAAGGATCTTTTCCTCCAGGTCATAGGTATCCAGTTCAAAGCCCACTGCACTCCTCCAGATGGCAAACATCTCATCCACAGGTCCGAAACGGTACTTCATCAGATACGTAAGGATCACTTCATCATAAAATCCATTTCTGTACACGTCGGAAGCCAGGGCCAGAAGCTCCTCATCCTCCAGCATATCGCAGCGCACGATCATTCGGCTGACCAGCTTTAACAGGCTTCGCATATCCACGCCTTCGTATCCGAACTCTTCCACAATGGACTGGGCCTGGGAAAAGAGACCGCGGCTGATCAGGACCACCAGAAGCTTCTCTCTGTCCACCCGGGCATATTCCCGGTAATCCATCTGTTTTAAGTACTGGTCCAGATCTTCCCCATACACATGGGCAGCGTAATAATCCAGGATCCTGCGGCGCACCTTCTGCTTGTATTCTGGGCAAAAAGCAACAGATTTTACCAGCCTCTGGAAAATGTCCAGATTGTCTTTATCCAATTCGTGGCTTTCGCAATAGCGAAGAAGAATCCCCGGCTCTGCCGCACCAAGGGACAGTACCTTCCGTACAGCTTTTTCCTCATCCATGGTCTTTTTCAGACTGTAATCTACTGTAGCGCTGTATCTGCGCTGCTTCTCATCCTGGAAAAGAATGGCAGCATCTTCTGTATAAATCCTGGGATAGGCCACGCCCTGAACACAGGTATACAGTTCCTCCTGCTCCATCTGGCTATGGCGCACGATCACGTAACGGACCTTTTTGTCATCAAAGTAAAGTCTGTGGGTAAACATCTTCTGGGCAATGGAATCAGCCGCTTCCTTTGTGCGTGGTTCCATAAGGAACTCCTGGTACAAAACAGCATAGCTCTCGTTCATCTTGCCCTCAGCCAGCTTTTTCTTCGCAAACTCCCGCATGCTCTGAACATAGCGCTCATATGCCGCCGGCTCCTTCTCCTTATTTGCAATAATACAGGAGTAGATAAAGGCCCGCTTGGAATCTCCCAGGGAATCGCTGTTATACGTAAAGTACATCAAAAGCGCCTTGGGAAGTTCAATTCTTCTGGAGGTATCCATGGTCTCCACATAGTACTCATAAAGTCTGGTAAGACGAAGTCCATGCTCCACTGCCAGGGAAAACCAGGGGAAATATTCCGGTTTTCTTGGGTTTCCCTTCATCACATATTTGCAGATCGCCTCTAAGGTATCATCAGAAGCATACTGGTCATACCCCTTTGTCATGGCATAATAAATACTCTCGTTATAGTCCTTCTCGTATCCGGAAAGATATGCAAGGCGCATCACCAGCTCCCCGGTAAGAAGATTTCTTCTTGCAGCGAAACGGAACACCTGTCCCCAGAAGCTGTTCAGCCTGTGAAGAAGTGTCATATCCTTGCAGATGATCTTCCACGCTTCCAGATAAAGGAACGGACTGCGGCAGCCTTTGTCAAACTGCTCTTCCAGCACAAACAAGGCCTTAGAAGGCGTCTCCTTGTATGCAGGATCCAGTTTCAGAAGGATCCACAGCAGGACAAAGCTGTCACTTTTTTGCATATAAAAATTGCGGATTCTGGATAACGCATGAACCTTATCCTTATATAAACCGGTCAGCGTACACAGATACAGGTAAATTCCTGCGAACTCCAGGTCGTCTCTTGTGTAGGATTTATCCTGATAGCTCTCCAGAAGCTTCCTGGCATCCTCGTGATGATTCTCCATATATAGAAGAAAGGCCTCGTACATCTGATGTTCCGGATAATCGCAGCCTGTCTGGTGCAGCTGGTTCAGGGTATAGTGGCTGCTTGCACACCATGTGGAAAAATCCATCCAGCCATTTGCCGCCGGGTTATCTCTTCCTGGAAGGCAGCTTGCCACAGCAGTCTCATAGCAAAAATAAGCCAGGCAATCCCGTAAAAGCTCCAGCTTGCTCTTCTCCTGTGCAATATGGATGTCCACATCCAGCTTGCCGCTTGTGGAGGCTACAATGGTATAAGCAAGCTCCTGATAAGGGCTTTTGATCACGATCTTGCCGAACTGGTTCCCCTTTCCAAGCTTTTCTTTGTGAACCAGGTATTCCACTTCATAGTGGCTGCCGATAAAGTCCTCGTCTGTAACAACCTTTCGGGGAACTTCAAGGAAGTCCCCTACAGCTTCCACATCAAGACGCAGATGTCCCCATCCACTTCTCTGGATATAAAAAGACTCCTTTACAGAATCGCTTAGTTCATAGTATTCCTTGCCTACCTCTCTGGCACTGATGGTCACTTTCTCTTTCTTGCCGGCAGCGATGAGAAACTCTTCCAGATGCTGGTAAGTCACTGGCTGTCTGGACAAGCCCTGATAAAGGGTCTGGATCTTCTTGTCCTCTTTTTCCAGGATTCTTGCGAAGCTTGCTCTCTTAAAAATGCGGAAAGCCTCCTTAAAATCATCCTTCGCGATGCTTACAAACCTGTCCAGTTCTTCCACAACACCGGAAAAGCTGCGGATCTCTTCTTTCTCAATTTCTATTTCAAATGGAAGACGTGCTTCTCCTACATTTGTTGTAAAACACAGCCATCCCTTCAGACTGTCCCCAGGAGCAAGCCCCACAGTATCTATGCCAAAAGGGAGGCGCACTGTAGTCCCGGAAATATGGTCCATGCCCGGCACCAGACGGCGGCTGGAAGAGGTTACATAACCGCGGATCTTCTGGTTATCCTCTGTTCCCACATAAACTTCTCCCCTCTTCGTCTCCCCTGCCTTCAGGGTCAGGGCGATCGTCTCCTTGGAAAAAAGAAGCTGTGGCTGTTCATATTCAAACTTTCCGTTTAAAAGCTGTTCGATCTTTTTTTTCAAAATCATTCACCTTACGTCTTTCGTTTTCTTCTGCTGTACGGATACAGCAACATTCTTTCGACTCTGTGTTTATTATAATGATTTTCCCCATTTATTTCAATGTAAATTGTGAAAAAGAATATTGCCAGGCACTTAGAGCCTGTATTTTTCATAGACTATATAGAAATCCCCTTTGAGGTAGCGATTTGAAGACATTTTTGAAACCTTTGACAATGGCCGAGGAGCAGTATTATCTTCAGCAGTACCAAAGGGGCGATATGGAAGCTAAAAATATTCTCATAGAACGCAATCTGCGGCTTGTTGCCCATGTGGTAAAAAAATATCAGGGAACCGATATGGAACTGGATGATCTGATCTCCATTGGCACCATCGGACTTATGAAAGCAATCTCCACCTTCGATTCCACCAAGACAGCACGGCTGTCCACCTATGCCGGGAAGTGTATAAACAACGAATTGCTTATGTTATTCCGTTCACAAAAAAAGCATTCCCGGGAAATATCGCTGTATGAGCCTATCGGCACCGATAAGGAGGGAAATGAGATCCGTCTTCTGGATGTGATGGAAGGACCAACTGTAGATGTTGTGGAGGAATATTCTACCCGGGAAGATATCTGTCATGTACTGGATTCCATGAAAGCGGTGTTGTCTTCCAAAGAATATGAAGTAATCTGCTGCCGTTTCGGACTTTTCGGCTGCAGGGAACAGACACAGCGGGAAATAGCCCGGCATCTTCACATCAGCCGTTCCTACGTTTCCAGAATTGAAAAAAACGCCCTGCAAAAACTGCGGACGCTTTTCCCTTAACCTTATGCCTCACTGCGGCGGAGAATATCGTAAACCTCTGCTCCACCGCCCAAATCTACAAACAGCTTCTGCTGGGGATGGGGAGCGCTTTCTACGGAATTGCCCTCCTCATCATAGATTGCCTTCACCGGTACCAGAAGATTGGTTCCGTCCGGCTTCATGATCTCAATACTCTCTCCCACAGTAAACTTATTTCTCTGTGTGATCTGCACATAGCCTCTCTCATCGACTACTTCTGCAAATCCCAGATAGGTATATCCCTTCTCGTAGGTATTGTTGTCATAAATCTGTGATTCCTCGCCTGGCTTGCCGTAGAAGAAGCCAGTTGTAAATTTGCGGTACGTACAGCCAGCAATCTGCTCCTGATACCAGGACATATTTGCCTGGTATTTGGCCGGATCTTCCAGGTAATCGTCAATTGCCTTGCGGTACGTACGTGCAACTGTGGCCACATACAGGGCCGTTTTCATACGCCCCTCGATCTTCAGGCTGTCGATTCCACTGGTGAGGATGTCATCCATATGCTCGATCATGCACAGATCCTTAGAATTAAAAATATAGGTGCCGCGCTCATTCTCATAAACAGGCATAAATTCTCCAGGTCTTGATTCCTCTACAATGGAATATTTCCAGCGGCATGGATGTGTACAGGCGCCCTGGTTTGCATCCCTTCCTACCAGATAATTGCTGAGCAGGCAGCGGCCAGAATAGGAAATACACATTGCTCCGTGAATGAAGGTCTCAATCTCCATGTCATCCGGAATATTGGCACGGATCTGGCGGATTTCCTCCAGGGAAAGCTCACGGGCGGTTACCACACGCTTCGCTCCAAGCTGGTACCAGAAACGGTAAGTCTCGTAATTGGTATTATTGGCCTGGGTACTAATATGGCGCTCAATCTCAGGACAGATCTCCTTGGCATAGGTGAAAATACCTGGATCTGCTATGATCAGGGCGTCCGGTTTTAATTCCTTAAGCTCTTTTAGGTATTCCCTTACTCCTGCCAGATCGTAGTTATGCGCAAGAATATTCACTGTCACATAGACTTTTACACCATGCTCATGGGCAAATGCAATTCCCTGGGCCATTTCTCCCTTTGAAAAATTATGGGCTTTGGCACGAAGGCCAAAAGCTTCTCCTCCAATATAAACAGCGTCTGCTCCGAACACCGTGGCAATCTTCAAAACTTCAAGGCTGCTTGCCGGAACTAATAATTCTGGTTTACGCATATCATTCCTCTTTCTTTACACTGATGGATGCCCCGTCTCCCAAAGGAAGTACGGAAGTCTCCAACAGCGGATTGTGTTTCAGTTCATAGAGATATTGACGCATTCGCTTGTAAATCGTACGGTTGCGCCGCTCTACAAGGTAATGGGATTCAATAATGTCTCCTTCCTGAAGAACATTGTCAGAGACAAGAATGCTGCCCTTATGCATTAATCTTAACACATCCGGCAGCCAGTTAATGTACTGCCCCTTGGCAGCATCCATAAAAATAAGATCATAGGTTTCATCCAGTTCTTTCAGGATCCCGCCTGCATCCCCGGTAAGAAACCGGATCTGGGATTCCCGCCCCGCCTTTTTGAAATTCTTCAGGGCAATGGGAATCCTTTTCTCATAATTCTCAATTGTTGTTATCTTCAGATTCTCAGGTCCGTATTCACACATCAGTAAAGTGGAAAACCCAACTGCAGTTCCCACCTCCAGGATTTTCTCCGGACGGGTGGCTGCCAGGAACATTTTCAGAAAGCTCTGCATTTCCTTGCGGATAATGGGAACTCCTCCTGCAAGTGCTTCCTTCTCCAGTTCTTCCAGAAAGGGAGTATTCCCCATATCAAGAGAATTGATGTACGTACGCATCCTTTCCTCAACGATCACTGTCCGGACTCTCCTTCCACTGCAGTTCCATCAGTTGCCTGCGTGTCAGCTGTACCATCTGCATTCTGGGTATCCGCTGCATCTGTTCCTGCATCTGTAGTCTGGGAATCAGCTGCCGTATCAGCAGCGGCACCAGTATCCTGTGTGACACCGGTCTGTTCCTCATCCCCGGCAAGAATTCCCATAATACGCGCAGGGGTGTATGCAGTACTTAACAGATAGGTTCCAGCCTTCATTTTCCCCTTGTATGTAGAAAGTTTCTCCTGTGCATAGAACACCGTACTGTCTTCGATCAGTCCCTTGCTTTTCAGGATCTTGGCTACTTCATAGGTGGATGAGCCTTCCGGAATCACAACTGTCACTTCCTGTCCAGCTCCCGGGCTGACAGCCTGCTGGTTAAAAACATTGTAACCGAACTGATACGCCGACTTGCCGATCCAGAAGACCAGCACTGCAACACAGACGTAAAAAGCAGTACGGAAAATTCCACCGGCTACAAATAGCCCTGCCTTTCCCACCTGATCTCTTGTATTACCCATGCTTCCTCCTTATAATTCAGGGATATCCAGATCAATCCCCTCTGTAAGTGTTTTGCAGATTTTCTGCATCAGCTTGCAAAGTGCAAGCTCTGCGTCAAGAAAAGCATTTACAAGGGGATCGCTGCGAAGCTCCCTGGATTCTCTGTTGAGCTGCTCCGTTACCCGGAACAGCTCATCTCTGTTTGCTTCATTCTGTAATCGGAAATTATTTCCTCTGAAGGCATTTACACGGTCCATCAGTTCCGGGTTCTCTTTCAGAAGATCTCTGTATTTCACAAATTCCTGATATTCTTCACTGCCTTGTACAGCCGCCAGAAGGGCGTCTATACACTCTTTCATTTCGTTCATTGTGCCTTTCCCTATGCCTCCATAATGATCGGAAGGATCATCGGACTTCTCTTGGTGCGTTTCCATACGTAGTCGCTCAGTGCATCCTTTACAGCTGCCTTGATTTTGCTCCAGTCTGTAATGCCTTTATCCAGACAGCCGTCAAGAGCCATTTCCACAACCTCTCTTGCATGATCCATAAGATCCTCGGACTCTCTTACATATACAAAACCTCTGGATACAATATCCGGTCCGGCCAGTACCACATTGCTGTGTCTCTCCAGTGTCATGACAACGATCATAATACCATCTTCGGAAAGATGCTGTCTGTCGCGAAGTACGATGTTTCCAACATCACCTACGCCAAGACCATCTACCAGGATTGCGCCGGTGTGTACAGAGCCGGTAACAGCTGCACTGTTTTCATCAATCTCCAGAACATTTCCGGATTTCAGGATAAAGATATTGTCATTGGAATATCCAAGTTCCTGTGCCACCAGCTTCTGGGCTGTAAGGTGACGGTATTCTCCATGTACTGGGATCGCATATTTCGGCTTCACCAGAGAGTAGATCAGCTTGATCTCTTCCTGGCAGGCATGTCCGGATACATGTGCATCCTGGAAAATAACCTTGGCACCCTTCATGGAAAGCTCGTTGATAACCTTGGAAACTGCCTTCTCATTGCCTGGGATCGGATGAGAGCTGAAAATAATGGCATCATTTGGCTTAATGGTGATCTTCTTATGAATATTGGCTGCCATACGGGAAAGAGCTGCCATAGATTCGCCCTGGCTTCCAGTGGTGATCAGCACCAGCTGTTCATCCGGATAATTCTTTACCTGGTCAATCTCGATCAGTGTCTGATCTGGAACACGCAAATATCCAAGCTCTGCAGCAGTGGTGATAACATTTACCATACTGCGGCCTTCCACAGCAACTTTTCGTCCAAAACGGTATGCAGTGTTAATGATCTGCTGCACACGGTCCACATTGGAAGCAAAGGTTGCAATAATAATTCGTGCTGTCTTATATTCATTAAAAAGATTGTCAAAAACATGGCCTACTGTACGTTCAGACATGGTAAAGCCTGGACGTTCTGCATTTGTGGAATCGCACATAAGGGCCAGAACTCCCTTGCGTCCGATCTCCGCAAATCTCTGCAGGTCAATGGCATCGCCAAATACCGGTGTATAATCCACTTTGAAATCGCCTGTGTGTACCACAATTCCAACTGGTGAATAAATAGCCAGAGCTGATGCATCCTGAATACTGTGATTAGTCTTAATAAATTCAATGGCAAAGTCACCAAGATTGATCACCTGACCGTGCTTTACCTCTTTTAACCTGGTGCTCTTAGTCAGATTATGCTCTTTCAGCTTGTTGCTGATCAGCGCAAGTGTCAGCTTGGTGGAATAGATCGGTGCATTTACTTCCTTCAGCACATACGGAAGTGCTCCGATATGATCCTCATGTCCATGGGTGATCACAAATCCCTTTACCTTGGAAATATTCTCTTTCAGATAGGTGATATCCGGAATTACAAGATCGATTCCCGGCATATCATCTTCTGGAAAGGCAAGTCCGCAATCCACTACTACTATACTATCTTCATACTCAAAAGCTGTAATATTCATTCCAATCTGTTCCAGTCCACCCAGTGGAATGATCTTCAGCCTGGAGCCGTTGTTATTTTTACGAGGTCTCTTTAAAGCAGGTTTCCCCTGACTGCGAAACTGTGGCTTATAATTCCCCTTCGCCGGTCTTCCCTCCTGCGAGCTCTTCTGTCCATCTTTCTTCGGCTGTGCCTTATATTTATAATTTTTATGTCTGAAATTCGGTTTTCTTGTTCCGTTTCCGGCTGCCGGAGTTTTTTGCCCATTGTTGTTCATTTCATTTTCCGTCTTCAATCAATCCATCCTCCATTTTTGCGCACTTTACCCTCTAGACGGGTTACATTTTACTGGTAACCCAAACGTTCTTCACGGTACAGGATAAAGCGTCTTTTTAGTTATGGCCATTGTTCGGCCTGCGTAAGGAGCTTTCTGCCAGATCATTACACTTCAAGATCCACGTCATCCAGCATCTGTTCAAACACCTTGGAAATTGCAACCAGTTCCTCCTCATCCTCTACCATCTCGTAGCTGGCTTCCTCGCTTCCCTCTTGGGAAACATCCCTCATAATGTAGGCATTCGCCTCATCATCCTGGGAATCTGAAACCAAAAGGTAGGTAATTCCTGCAACTGTTGTCTGTTCTTCCACAAAAAATTCTATAATCCCGTTCTCGGATTGAAATTTAATTTTCTCCATTATTTTCATCCTTATTCATATTCATTCTGTCCAGATATCCCTGTAAGATCAAAACCGCTGCCATCTGATCGAGAAACTGCTTCCGATTCTCACGTCTGACACCAGTCTCCATCAAAGTCCGCTCTGCTTCCGCTGTAGTCAGTCGTTCATCCCACATCACAACAGGCAGGCCAGTTCTCTTCTCCAGTTTTTCTTTAAACTCAAGAGATTTCACCGCCCGCTCGCCGATGGTATTATTCATATTCTTCGGATATCCAAGGACAATACGCTCTACCTGATATTCCGAAATCAGTTCTTCGATCCGCGCCATAGTCTGACGAAGCTTATTCTCCTGCTTACGCCAGACCGTTTCTACACCTTGTGCGGTCAATCCCAGTGGATCACTGACGGCAACGCCCACCGTCTTGGAACCGTAATCTAATCCCATTAACCTCATAATCAATATTCCCAGGATCTGTTCTTAATATACTCGGTCAGCAATTCCTCAACAAGTTCGTCACGCTCAACCTTCATGATCATGCTTCTGGCGCCCTTATGGCTGGTGATATAAGTAGGATCACCGGACATAATATAGCCTACGATCTGATTCACCGGATTATAGCCTTTTTCTTCCATTGCGTTATAAACCAGGTCCAGGATTTCTTTTACCTCAAGCTCCTGATCTGGCTTTGTTCTGAAATATTGTGTACTTCCCAGATTATTTTCTGCCATTTTTCTCACGTCCTTACGATTATTTCTTTTTTATTTTAATATAATTGCAGGCAAATTACAATCCTAATTTTGTATTGCCTGCTGAAACCTTACTGATTCCGGTTCATGGCATGACTGGAAACTGCTTCCTGTCACTTTGGCTATCCCTTACAGGACCTGTATTTCTTCTCCCAATAAAACATGTGGCTGCAAAGCCTTTTGGGCCTTCACTGCCAGAATATCATTGACACTGTATTCCCCGCTCTTTGGTACTGCTACCTTTACATATTCCCTGGAATGTCCCAGATAATATGGTTTTCCTTCAATGTCCACTTTCTCCTCCAGAAGCACCTCCAGACTCTTTCCAAGAAGAGAATCCTCATATTCGGTAGCCCGGATCTGATGCAGCTCCAGCATTTTATCACTTCGCACAGCTTTCTCAGCCTCTGTCAGCTGTCCAGACATGGCAGCAGCCTTGGTTCCATGGCGGCGGGAATACTTGAAAATATGAGTCTCATAGAAATGGATATCCTTCACAAAATCATAGGAAGCCTGAAAATCCTCTTCGGTTTCCATTGGGAATCCAACGATCACATCTGTAGTCAGTGCCGGATTTCCAAAATATTTACGAAGAAGCTCACATCTTTCTTTATACTCTGCGCTTCTGTATCTTCTGTTCATCCGCTCCAGAGTGGTATCGCAGCCGCTCTGCAGGGAAAGATGAAAATGTGGGCAGACCTTCGGCATGGAAGACAGCTCTTTTGCAAATTCTTCTGTTACAATTCCAGGCTCCAGGGAACCAAGACGGATCCGCTTTATTCCATCCACTTCATTCACAGCCTGGATCAGGGAAAGCAGTGTCTCCTTTTTCTCATCTTTAAAGTCCACCCCATAGGAGCTGAGATGGATTCCAGTGAGCACCACTTCCTTATATCCTGCTTCTGCAAGCTTCTGCACTTCTTTTAAAATATTCTCTTTTTCCCTGCTTCTCACACGGCCTCTTGCATAGGGAATAATGCAGTAAGTACAAAACTGGTTGCAGCCATCCTGCACCTTAATGTAGGCGCGCACATGCTCGGCGGTGCGGCTGATCTCCAGCTCTTCATATTCCTTTGTCTGGTTGATCTTAATAATATGAGCCTGGCGCTGATGCTCTTTTTCATACTCTGCCAGAACTTCCACAATGTTCTTCTTCTGGTTATTTCCAAGCACCAGATCCACGGCTTCATCCTTTTCCAGTTTTCCCTCGTCCGTCTGCACATAGCAGCCTGTGGCTACCACTACGGCGCCAGGATTCATCTTTTTTGCCTTATGAAGCATCTGGCGGGATTTGCGGTCTGCAATATTTGTGACCGTACAGGTATTTATCACATAAACGTCAGCCCCTGGCTCAAAAGGCACGATCTCATATCCAGCCTGCTCCAGAAGCTGCTGCATGGCTTCCAGCTCATAAGAATTCACTTTACATCCAAGATTGTGTAATGCAACCTTTTTTTTCATTCTTTCCTCCATAACTTGTAAACTTTTTATACAATTTCACTAATTCTATTGCCAATTTTTCTCTTTTTTCACCTTGACTTTTATTCGGGCTACAGGTAATATGGGTACTGTAAAGCAAACCACTAACTATTCAAGGGAGGTTATATCACAATGAAAACAGCAAAAATCTCACTTAACTCTATCGATAAAGTGAAAGCATTCGTAAACGAGATCAGCAAATTTGACTGCGACTTCGACCTGGTTTCCGGAAGATATGTGATCGACGCTAAGTCTATCATGGGCATCTTCAGCTTAGATTTATCCAAACCGATCGACCTCAACATCCATGCTGATGGAGCTGCTCTTGACAGCGTTATGGAGATCATCGACAAATATACAGTTGAATAATGAAATATTCGATTGTGTGAGGAACTGTTCGCAGTTCCTCTTTTTTTATAAAGCTTCCCCATCCAGCCAGCCTGAATTTCTGGAGCTTTACGGTTCATATCCTTCATAAAGGCAGCAAACACTTTTGGCTGACACAGGACGGGGAAATATGCTTCTGCTATTCTCTCTTTTTACTGGATTTCGATTACTTCTGTCGTATTAAGTGCTGCTTCCATCAGCTCGTCAATCTTCTCAGCCAGTTTTTCCTCTGATTTACGGATCACATTCAGATTCGGCTTCGTAACCGGATGCTTTGCAACAAAGATCGTGCAGCAGTCTTCATATGGAAGTACGGAAGTATCATAGGTTCCAATCTCCCAGGAACGCTCCACGATTTCCTGCTTATCAAAACCAATTACAGGACGGTATACCGGAAGTGTGCACACCTCATTGGTAGCAGCAAGGCTCTGTAAGGTCTGGCTGGCAACCTGACCGATGCTCTCACCTGTGATAAGGCCAAGACAATTATCCTTCTTTGCAAAATGCTCGGCAATCCGCATCATGTAACGGCGCATAATGATGGTAAGCTCATCATGTGGGCACTGATCATAAATGTACAGCTGGATATCGGTGAAATTTACTACGTGAAGCTTGATCGGTCCGCTGTATTTTGCTACCAGCCTGGCCAGGTCTACAACCTTCTGTTTCGCACGCTCACTGGTGTATGGCGGAGCATGGAAATAAACAGCTTCGATCTTAACGCCACGCTTGGCTATCATATATCCTGCTACCGGGCTGTCAATTCCGCCGGAAAGAAGCAGCAT
The DNA here is from genome assembly GCF_020537505.1 of Blautia glucerasea. Classification (GTDB taxonomy): domain Bacteria; phylum Bacillota; class Clostridia; order Lachnospirales; family Lachnospiraceae; genus Blautia_A. Next base: position 33,914 of record NZ_JAJBMO010000001.1, read on the forward strand.
GGCTTTTCCATTCGTTCCAACCGGCATTCCGCCGGGTCCCTTGATGCTCCTGGAATATACATAAATTTTCTCACGGATCTCAACAGAAACAGTAAGCTCTGGCTGATGTACATCCACCTTTGCCTCCGGAAATGCATCCAGAATACTCTCTCCGATCCTTGCACTTACTTCCATGGAATTTACCGGATAAGACTTCCTGGCACGTCTCGTATATACCTTAAAGGTTCCATTATAGTCCGGATGTACATTCTTCATGTACTCCACAACGTCAGCACGCATCTGCTCAAAACCATTGTCCTCATAGATCACAACCGGGCAGATGTAAACGATACCAAATACAGTCTTTAATGCTGCTACTGCCTCGTCAAAATCGTATTCCTCCGGGCAGAATACGTAAACACGTCCCTGCTCCTTTACAACACGGTAATCGCCCTCGATCTTGGAAAGGGCAATGTTCATCTGCTTCACCAGGGCATCTTCAAACAGATACCGGTTCTTGCCCTTGATGGCTATTTCTGCGTATTTTATTAAAAATGCGTGAAATATCATTTATTTTCCTCCTCAAATTAAACTTTTATGGTTCATTTCCTAATTCCATTATCCAGCACTGTATCAGTGTCTTGAATATCTCCGGAGCATGGGAAGCACCTGTCCGATCACTTCCAATGCATAATCCACTTCCTCAAATGTATTTTCCTCCGAAAAACTGAATCTCAGGGTACTTTCTCTCTGGGCTGCCTCCATTCCCATTGCACTCAAAGTTCCGGCAGCCTTTCTCTTATGGCTGGAGCAGGCACTTCCGGCCGAAACGTATATCCCTTTCTCCTCCAATGTATGGAGCAGTACCTCACTTCTCACACCCATAAAGCTGGCGCTTAAGATCTGAGGAGCTCCTTCCCGCAGCTCCATTCCATTCAGACGAACATCCGACAGTTTCAGAAAACCGGTAGCCAGGCGTTCTTTCAACTGGTACATGTGCTCGATCTTTTCCTCAAAATCTGTATAAACCATCTTAGCCGCAACTCCAAGTCCGGCAATTCCAGGTACATTGTCTGTACCGGAACGCATGCCTGCCTGCTGCCCGCCGCCTAAAATCTGAGGCTGAACCTTGGCTTTCTCATTAATGTATAAGAACCCAACGCCCTTAGGACCGTGGATCTTATGACTGCTTACAGAAAGCATATCAATTCCCACTTTCTTTGGATAAATGCGGTATTTGCCAAACGCCTGGATCGCATCTACATGGTAAAGGGCCTTCGGGCCTTTCTCATGAACCAGTCTTCCAATCTCTTCCACTGGCATCACGGCACCAACTTCGTTATTTACATACATGGTAGACACCAGAATGGTATCCGGCCGTAAAGCCCTCTCAAGGGCATCCAGACGTATTACTCCTCTGTGATCTACCGGCACGATTGTCACCTCGTACCCCATCTGCTCCAGGCGTTCCACAGGCTGTCCCACAGCCGCATGCTCCACAGAAGTGGTGATAATGTGGTTTCCGCTTCTTTTATTTGCATCCGCTCCGCCGAACAATGCCAGGTTATTGGACTCTGTTCCGCCGGAGGTGAAAATGATCTCTTTTTCATTTACTTTCAGGATTCTGGCAAGTGTCTGTGCTGATTCACGGACATACTTCTCTGCTTCCACACCTTTTAAATGCATTGCGGAAGGATTTCCAAAATCCTCTATCATTGTTTTTACTACAATCTCTGCCACCTCAGGATAGCATCTTGTGGTAGCAGAATTATCAAAGTATGCTTCCATTTCTTACTCGTCCTCTTTTTCCAGTGCGAACATGAGAATAGACAGCATGGTCATGCCGGCTGTCTCTGTACGCAGGATTCTTTTGCCCAGGGTGACCGGCTTTGCGCCAGCTTCCATGGCATCTCTCACTTCTTCCTCTTCAAAGCCCCCTTCCGGGCCGATAAAAATACCAATAGACTGGCCTGGCTGGATTGCCCCCAGAATTTCTCTGGTCTCCTTCATGCCCTTTGCAAGCTCATAGGGAATGAGAAGCACATCCAGCTCTTTTGCAAGGGCAAGTGCCTCCCTCCAGCTCATCACATTCTTCACTTCCGGGATCAGCATACGCTTGGACTGTTTGGCTGCGCTCTCAGAGATCTGCTGCCATCTGGTCACCTTCTTCTGGGCTTTCTTTGCATCCAGCTTCACCACGCAGCGCCTGGTTTCAACCGGGACAACAGCGTAAGCGCCAAGCTCCACAGCCTTTTGGATGATCAGTTCCATCTTGTCTCCCTTTGGAAGTCCCTGAAACAGATAGATCCGGCTTGGGAGCTCATACTGAGGCTCCTGGGCATAAAGGATGTGAAGAACTGCGCAGTCCTCCTGGAACTCTTTTATGGTACAGTGATACTCTTTCCCACCGCCGTTACTGATCCACACATCCTCGCCAATACGCATGCGCAGAACATTTTTCATATGGTTCAGATCGGAACCGGAAAGGGTAATTCTGTGTTCTTCTTCCTGAACCTGGTAAGGCTCCACAAAAAAGCGCTGCATAATTATTCCTTTCTGGCTGTTACAGATACCCATTCTCCCTGATGGGTTACCTCAACCAGCCGAAGTCCGGCATCCCTCACAGCCTGAACAACCACTTCTTCCTTCACATCCAGGATACCGGAGGTGATGTAGTAAGCGCCTTTTTTCATCTGATCTACAATGACAGGTGTAAGCGGCACCAGTACATCTGCCAGGATATTGGCTGTTACAATGTCATATTTCTCATATCCAACGGTATCCTGAACCTCTTTGTCATCAATAATGTTTCCGATGAGCATATCAAAGGTCTCGTCCTTGATATCATTTGCTTCTTTATTATCTGCCACGGCCGGAATCGCGCATGGATCAAGGTCCGTTCCCACAACATGGGCAGCCCCCAGCTTCAGTGCTACGATTCCAAGAATACCGCTTCCAGTTCCCACATCCAGCATCTGGGTATCTTTTGTTACAAATTTCTTCAGCTGACGGATCACCAGCTGGGTAGTCTCGTGCATTCCAGTTCCAAAAGCAGTGCCAGGATCAATGTGAAGGATCATTTTATCTTTATCTTCTTCCTTTACTTTCTCCCAGGACGGAACAATAAGAATATCATCTACATAGAACTGATGGAAATATTCTTTCCAGTTGTTGATCCAGTCCTTATCCTCTGTCTGGGATTCGGTAATGGTACCCTCTCCGATGTCCATGTATCCGCGCACTTCCTCAAGGACTGCACGTACACGGGCAAGAACAGGCTCCACTTCTGTATTTTCTTCCAGATAGAAATTCAGATAAGCGATTCCGTCATCAGCCGGACCCTCCGGCATAATATCCACAAACATCTGCTCTTTATCAGTCTCTGTAAGGGGCTGTTTGTCCTGAATCTCCACGCCCTCAACGCCAACATCTGCAAGGGCAGAAATGATTACGTCTTCTGCTTCTGTTTTCGTTTTAATAGTAAAGCGATTCCACTTCATACTCTTTCTCCAATCTTTTATAAGAAACCTATAGTTACTATAATGTCTGATTCTTTTTTCCCCGGTCAAAAATCCGGTATACCCAATTGTGCCGCTGTCCGCTCTGGTAAAATCTCCAGAAACCTTCTACCAGAACCAGCGCCGCAATGGCATCCACAATATAATGCTGCTTCAGCACCTGGGTAGAAATTATGACCAGCACTGCAAACACCAGGGAAAATTTCTGATACCATTTGGGTACCTTTTCTGATCCTGCCACGCCCCGCCAGCACATCCAGCTTACATAACAGTGAATGGATGGGAAAAGATTAGAAGGACTGCTTCCTCCATCCAGGGAATAAACCAGCAAAAGGATTTTCTCCGAAATAGTATTCCCGGCAATCTCTGGCCGTATATTGGTAGTGGGGATCAGGATAAAGCATATAAAACAAATAAAATGTATGGTCAGATCCGTGGCAACGAACCGATAAAACAGATCCTTGCCCCGTCTTGCTGCCAACATATAGCCTGCCGCCCAAAAGGGAAATGCCAGAATATAGAACCACACAAATACAGGCAGTAAGGGTACTGCCCTGTCAAATGCCGTTGTAAAGTCATAGTGATACCTGCCAGCAGTAAGTGCGCTGCTTCCCCAGTAGATCAGACAGTTTACTGCCAGAATCGCTATTAGAGGTGGAATCAACCACCCGGGAATGTATTCCTTTAACAGTTCTTTTTTCTTCTTTGTCAAAGCAAAACTCCTTTCCGGATTCTTGCGGTGTCACAGCATTACTGCTCTCTTTATCCACGGAACGCCTCGCGTAACCTTACCAGTGAGCAGCAACCCCCGTGACCTTAGGGCTACTCTTTAATATACAATAAGTAACAAAAAAAGAAAAGAGGATATCTCCCCTTTTCTTTATTCTTTTATTGAAAACCTACATTTTTATTCTTCAAATGTCTCTTTTAATTTGTCCATGAAGCTCTTTTTCTTCTTTTCAGACTTCTCAGCCCCATCATTGTCACCACTTGCCGGCCGGTTGCCGCAGGCTTCATCAAACTTCCGAAGAGCCTCCCTGGCTTCCTCGTTTAAGTTGGTCGGCACCTGAACAACAAGTGTTACATAGTGGTCACCACGGACATTCTTATTGCGAAGAGACGGAACCCCTTTGCCCTTCAGGCGGATTCTGGTATCTGTCTGGGTTCCTGGCTTCACTTCGTAGAGAGTCTCACCGTCTACTGTATTCAGTTTGATCTCGCCGCCAAGTGCTGCCTGCGCATAAGTGATCGGTGCGGTAGAATAAATATTCATATCCTGTCTCTGGAAGATCGGATGACGTGCTACATTTACCTCTACCAGCAGGTCGCCTCTTGGACCACCGTTTGTGCCAGGCTCGCCTTTATCACGGATACGGATACTCTGGCCATTGTCAATACCAGCCGGAATGGATACTTTGATCTTCTTACGGTTGGAAACATAACCAGTGCCGCGGCAATCCGGACATTTGTCCTTAATGATCTTACCGGTACCATGACAGTCCGGGCAGACCTGAACATTACGCACCATGCCGAACATGGACTGCTGGGTATAAACGATCTGTCCTTCCCCATTACATTTTGGACAGGTAACTGGTGAAGTACCAGCTTTGGCTCCAGAGCCGTGGCAGGTGGTACACTCATCCTTCAAAGTAATCTCAAGCTCTTTTTCACAGCCAAATACAGCGTTCTCAAAGGTGATGTTCACACGTGCCCGTAAGTTTGCGCCCTTCATAGGACCATTGTTGGCACGTCTGCGGCTTCCGCCGCCTCCGAACAGGTCTCCGAAAATATCTCCGAAGATGTCACCCATATCTGAACCGGAGAAATCAAAGCCGCCAAAGCCACCTGCTCCGCCACCGCCACCGTTTTCAAAAGCGGCATGGCCAAACTGGTCGTACTGTCTTCTCTTGTCCGGGTCACTTAAGATACTGTAAGCTTCTGTTGCCTCTTTAAATTTCGCTTCAGCTTCCTTATCTCCCGGATTTACGTCGGGATGATACTTCTTGGCAAGCTGACGATATGCTTTTTTTAATGTAGCCTCATCTGCGTTTTTGTCAACGCCTAAGACTTCATAGTAATCTCTTTTATCAGCCATGATTTCTTTCTTTTCCTAACTTTTTGTATTTGGTTCTCTTACGGAAAAGCACTCTAACATGCTCTCCCAGTAATATGTCTTCTACCACCACTGCCCGGTCATGAATCATGGCCGGGCTGCAGTTTCATGTTCCAAATATTGGAACCCAATTATCTATTCAATTAAACCTCTTTGTAGTCAGCGTCTACAACATCATCGCCGTAGCCTGCTTCGTTACCGCCCTGGGAAGCTCCTCCCATGTCCGGTCCTGGGCCAGCCTGGCCAGCGCCGCCCTGTGGGTTCTGTGCCTCATACATCTTTGCGAAAAGCTTCTGGGCACTTTCCATCATCTTCTCCTGAGCCGCTTTGATCTCAGCAACCTGAGCATCGCCGATCTCATCTGTGTTTGCATATTTTGCAAGGATGTCTTTTAATGCATTTAAGTCAGCCTCTACAGAAGCCTTGTCATTTGCATCAATTTTATCTCCAGCTTCTTTCAGTGCATTTTCAACCTGGAATACCATGGAGTCTGCATTGTTCTTTGTATCAATTGCCTCTTTACGTTTCTTATCCTGAGCCTCGAACTCAGCAGCTTCTTTAACAGCCTTGTCGATTTCAGACTCAGACATGTTAGAACCAGCTGTGATTGTGATGTGCTGCTCTTTGCCAGTTCCAAGATCCTTAGCAGATACATTTACAATACCGTTTGCATCGATATCGAATGTAACCTCGATCTGCGGAACACCACGACGTGCTGGCGGGATTCCATCCAGACGGAACTGTCCAAGGGACTTGTTGTCTTTCGCGAACTGACGCTCACCCTGTAATACGTTGATATCTACAGCTGTCTGATTGTCTGCTGCTGTAGAGAAGATCTGGCTCTTCTTGGTCGGGATTGTTGTATTTCTCTCGATCAGACGAGTTGCGATACCACCCATTGTCTCAATGGACAGGGAAAGTGGTGTAACATCAAGAAGAAGGATGTCACCGGCACCAGCCTCACCAGAAAGCTTACCACCCTGGATAGAAGCACCAAGTGCAACACACTCATCTGGGTTCAGGGCCTTGCTTGGCTCTTTGCCTGTCAGCTGTCTTACTTTATCCTGTACAGCCGGAATACGTGTAGATCCACCAACCAGAAGTACCTGGCCAAGATCAGCAGCTGTAAGGCTTGCATCAGAAAGTGCACGGCGAACCGGCTCTGCTGTCTTCTCAACAAGATCATGTGTAAGTTCATCAAATTTAGCTCTTGTAAGGTTCATATCAAAATGCTTCGGTCCCTCAGCAGTTGCTGTGATGAATGGCAGGTTGATATTGGTTGTTGTTGCAGAAGAAAGCTCTTTCTTAGCTTTCTCAGCAGCTTCTTTCAGTCTCTGAAGAGCCATCTTGTCGTTGCTTAAGTCAACGCCCTCTGTTCTCTTGAACTCAGAAAGCATGTAGTCTGTGATTCTCTGGTCAAAGTCATCACCACCAAGACGGTTGTTACCAGCTGTTGCAAGAACCTCGATAACTCCATCACCGATCTCAATAATGGAAACATCGAATGTACCACCACCAAGGTCATAAACCATGATCTTCTGCTCTTTCTCATTGTCAAGACCATATGCAAGAGCTGCTGCTGTAGGCTCGTTGATGATACGTTTTACATCAAGGCCTGCGATCTTACCAGCATCCTTGGTTGCCTGACGCTGAGCATCGTTGAAATATGCAGGAACTGTGATAACTGCTTCTGTAACGGACTCTCCAAGGTATCCCTCAGCGTCTTTTTTCAATTTCTGAAGGATCATAGCAGAAATTTCCTGTGGGGAATATTTCTTGTCATCAATTGTTACACGGTAATCTGTACCCATCTCTCTCTTGATGGAGGAGATTGTTTTCTCTGCGTTTGTTACAGCCTGACGTTTTGCAGGCTCACCTACCAGACGCTCACCTGTCTTTGTAAATGCTACAACAGATGGTGTTGTTCTGGATCCTTCTGTATTTGCGATAACGGTTGGCTGTCCACCTTCCATAACAGCTACACAGCTGTTTGTTGTACCTAAGTCAATACCAATGATTTTTCCCATGATAATTTTCCTCCTGTTTAAAAATCTATGTTCTAAATTTAGTAAATGTCAGTGAAGTTCGATTCACTAAATTCGGTCTGCGCCTACGGCTTGCCCTCATTAAGTGAGCTCGAACGACCTCGCACTAAGTTCAGGCTTCACATTCTGCCCGCCTTCACTAAGTTGCTTTCGGTCAATTTGCAACCTTTACCATGCTGTGTCTTACAACAAAATCCTTGTAAGTATATCCCTTCTGGAATTCCTCTACGACGATGTTCTCGCCAACGGATTCGTCTTCCACATGCATGACTGCGTTGTGCAGATTTGGATCAAATTCCTTGCCTACAGCTTCGATCGGCTTCACGCCCATCTCATCGAAGGCTGTCATCATCTGCTTGTAGATCATCTTCATGCCTTCTGCAAATGGATCTTCCTCAGGTGCCTGTGCAAGGCCTCTTTCGAAATTATCCACGATAGGAAGCATCTTTTCAACGATGTCCCTGGCGCCGATGATGTACATGCTGGATTTCTCTTTCTCCGTTCTTTTACGGTAGTTATCGAACTCAGCCATGCTGCGCTTCAGTCTGTCTGTAAGCTCTTCAATCTGCTGTTCAAATTTATCTTTCTCTTTTTTCTTCTTGCCAAAGAAAGAAGTTTTTGTCTTAGATTCCGGTTCCTTCTGGGATTCTTCTTCCTGGGCTGGCTGCTCAGTTTCTTCTGCCTGGGCTGCCTCTTCGGAAGTTTCCTCTTCTGCTGTCTGGGCTGTATCTGCTGCCTCTTCTTCACTTCCGTCGGTCACCGGAATATCAACTGCTTCTTCCTGTACTTCGGCTTCTTTATTCATTTCTTCTGACACGCTTTCAACCGCCTTTCTAGGTTTTCTTATTTACCATTTCATCAAGCTGGACTTTTAATTTCTTTAAGCTGTCCACTACATTCTCGTAATCCATTCGCTTGGGACCAATGATTCCAATGGTTCCCCGCATTCCATCGCCCAGCTCGTAAGTAGCTGTGACCACGCTGCAGTCCTTCATGGTACGTACCGGAACTTCATCTCCGATGTATACCTGAACTCCTGTGTTCTGGGAATCTCCCATTTCCTCACGGACCATATCCGCAAGTTCCTGCTTATCCTCAAAGGTGGAGATCAGCTCACTTGCCCTGGATGTATCTGCCAGCTCTGGATACTTAAATATGTTGGTTGCTCCCGATGTATATACCTTCATATCTTCTTCATCCACATGAATGGTAGCTGCAACTGCGTCCAGCACATCTGCAACCACACCACTGTGGCTTCCAGCCTGTTCCTTTAATCTGGCGATCATGCCAAGATTGATGTCCTGAATCGGAACACCGTTCAGGTTGGTATTAAGAAGAAGATTCAGCTTCAGGATCGTCTGGTCATCCATCTCCTCTTCAATATTAATGATCTGGTTCCGGATGACATTGCCTTCACATACAACTACAGCGATCAGCTGATGTTCGTTGACTCGTGAAAGCTGAATGAACTTCAGGGTGCTTCCTTTATATTGAGGAACAGCAACCATTGCCGCATAGTTGGTATTCGTGGCAAGAACCTTTGCTACCTGCTTCAATACCTTATCCATCTTGTCTGATTTCTCAATCATCAGATCACGGATCTCTGCGATCTCGGCTTCCTTCTCCCTGGTAAGCTCATCAACATAAAGGCGATAGCCTTTATCAGATGGAATTCTTCCGGCTGAGGTGTGAGGCTGTACAATGTAGCCCATATCCGTCAGATCGGACATCTCATTTCGGATGGTAGCGGAGCTGACATTCAAATCCGGATACTTGGAAATGGTTCTGGAACCAACCGGCTCTCCTGTTTCCATATAAGTCTTGATGATTGCTTTCAGTATTTTCCGTTTGCGCTCATCTAATACTTCATCCATGAAATATCTGCTCCCTTCTGAAAAGCTGACGGACAAACATGTTTCTGATTTCCGTCTGGCTTCTTCGAATTCCTTTGTTAGCACTCATTATTTATGAGTGCTAACATCTATGCTCTTAAGATACACCTCAGTATTCCGTTTGTCAATATTTTTTACAAATTTTTTTCATCTTTTTTGACAGTTTTTACCTTAAACTTAAATCTATCCAGCTAAAATACAAATCAGTTAAGGCTATTGTTCACTCTGTTCGCAAAACACCCTTCGCGGAATATTGCCAGGGAACCGTAACAGATATCGCACACTCTGTCAGTTTTACCTTATCACTCACAAAAAAAAGATGTCATGGAAAATTTCTCTCTGACATCTTTCTTCTGCTTATTACTTCCTATAATTTTCCAAATAATCTAAAACCTCTTCCGGATCATCCAAAAATACCACCAGATCCAGCACAGAAGAATCCATGAATTTTTCTTCCGCTGTATATTCCAGCAGGGCTTTCATCTTATTATAATATCCATCAACGTTATACAGTACAATTGAACGGTCAATACGCTTCAGGCTTTTTAAGGTAAAAATCTCAAAAAACTCTTCATAAGTACCGATTCCTCCAGGAGTTACAATAGTAGCATCTGATTTTTCCTCCAGAAGCTTCTTGCGTTCTCTCATATTCTCCGTAAAAATAAATTCCGTGCATTTCTCATATAAAACTCCCGGCTGGTCAAAAAAACGGGGAGCGATTCCAAGTATATACCCCTTTTCCGCCGCCACGCCTCTGGCTGCTGCCCCCATCATTCCAGTAGCTCCGCCGCCAAACACCAGACCATGTCCTCTTTTCCCCATTGCTCTTCCAAGCTCTTCTGTTTTTTCATAATAAATATCTTTCAGCAGGGCACTTGACGCACCGTATACACAAATATTCAACCTGTTATCCCCCTTATTTTTTATTCTAAGTTACACTAGGTCTGTTTTCTTGTCAATAAAGTATACTATGAAAACGAATTAGTTACTGTTCACTCCGTTCACAGCAACACGCTTCGCGATGCACAGAAATCATGCATTCGCATGATTTCGCGCCGCAATTCTCGGGTTTTCTGTGAGCTTTGCCCACAAAAAAACACCTGGCGGGACATTACCTGTGAACAGTAACACGAATTATTATGCAGAACAAGCATTCGACTTTCTCTGTACTTTTAGAGATGGGAATGATATACTAAACGAAATGGAACACGAAAACAAATAACCAAACAGCAAACACGAAAAAGACATAGAAAAATCAGGAGAATACTATGGATCATTTTGAATTACATTCCGAATATAAACCAACTGGTGACCAGCCCCAGGCCATTGCAAAGCTGGTGAAGGGATTTCAGGAGGGAAACCAATTTGAGACTTTGCTTGGCGTTACTGGTTCCGGTAAGACCTTTACTATGGCTAACGTTATCCAGGCACTAAATAAGCCTACGCTGATCCTGGCACATAATAAGACACTGGCGGCGCAGCTTTATGGGGAATTTAAGGAATTCTTCCCGGAGAACGCAGTGGAATACTTTGTTTCTTATTATGATTATTATCAGCCTGAGGCATATGTTCCATCCTCTGATACTTATATTGCCAAGGATTCCGCTATCAATGATGAAATTGATAAACTTCGTCTTTCCGCCACCGCTGCTATGTCAGAGCGGAAGGATGTTATCATTATTTCTTCCGTATCCTGTATCTATGGTCTTGGTTCTCCCCAGGAATTCCAGGACATGATGATTTCCCTGCGTCCTGGCATGACCAAGGATCGGGATGAAGTGATCCGGGAACTGATCAGCATCCAGTACACCAGAAATGAAATGGACTTTCACCGAAGTACCTTCCGTGTCCGTGGTGATACTCTGGAGATTTTCCCGGCAAACAGCTCGGATACAGCCGTCAGGGTGGAATTTTTTGGAGACGAAATCGACCGGATTTCTGAGATTGATGTGCTCACTGGAGAGATCAAGTGCCAGCTTGCCCATATCGGCATCTTTCCTGCTTCCCACTATGTTGTGCCTGCGGAACAGATTCAGAAGGCTGCCATTGCCATTGAAGAAGAATTAAAAGAGCGGGTAGATTATTTCAAAAGCGAGGATAAACTTCTGGAGGCCCAGCGGATCTCTGAGCGCACCAACTTTGACATTGAGATGATGAAGGAAACCGGCTTCTGCTCCGGTATTGAGAACTATTCCCGTCATCTTTCCGGGCTCGAACCAGGTCAGCCGCCTTATACGCTTCTGGATTACTTCGGGGATGACTTTCTTCTTATTATTGATGAATCCCATAAGACCGTTCCCCAGGTTGGCGCCATGTACGCCGGTGACCAGAACCGTAAGCAGACCTTGGTAGACTATGGCTTCCGTCTGCCCTCTGCCAAGGATAACCGTCCCTTAAGCTTCGAAGAATTTGAGAATAAGCTGGACCAGGTTTTATTCGTATCTGCTACCCCTGGGGATTACGAATATGACCACGAGCTTCTTCGTGCAGAACAGATCATCCGTCCTACCGGACTTCTGGATCCCAAGGTGGAGGTCCGCCCTGTGGAGGGACAGATTGACGATCTAATTTCCGAGGTAAATAAGGAGACTGCAAAGAAAAATAAAATATTGATCACCACCCTCACCAAACGAATGGCTGAAGATCTTACCCAGTATATGAAAGATGTGGGAATCCGTGTCCGTTATCTTCATTCCGATATTGACACTCTGGAGCGTGCGGAGATCATCCGTGACATGCGTCTGGACGTATTTGATGTGCTTATTGGTATTAACCTTCTGCGGGAGGGACTTGATATCCCCGAGATCACTCTGGTGGCTATTCTGGATGCAGACAAAGAAGGCTTCCTTCGTTCTGAGACTTCCCTGATCCAGACCATCGGACGTGCCGCCCGCAACAGTGAAGGCCACGTTATCATGTACGCAGATGTAATGACCGATTCCATGAGAAATGCCATTGATGAGACCAACCGTCGTAGGGAAATCCAGGAAGCCTATAACGAGGAGCATGGAATTACTCCTACTACCATTAAGAAAGCCGTCCGCGATCTGATCGCAGTTTCCAAAGCGGTGGCAGAAACCGAAGTGAAGCTAAAGAAGGATCCGGAATCCATGAGCAAAAAGGAGCTGAAGAACCTGATTTCCCAGCTGGAGAAACAGATGCGCCAGGCAGCCGCAGAGCTAAACTTCGAACAGGCGGCAGAACTGCGTGATAAAATGATCGAGCTGAAGAAGAACCTGGCAGACGCAGAAAAATAACCCTTTAATTGTGCTGCGTACGCCTCTTCTTCCCCTTTAAATTTTACTATTTTGTGTGCTGAATGTTCGTCGAGGAGGGACGCATCTGGACAATGGGTATTACTCACTTTTGTTTACTTTCACTGCAAAATTCCTAAAATCCCCTTCCGCATTCTCCGCGAACATTCCAATATAAGTTCCGGTAAAGCTCATATACATGGTTCCTTCCGTAGCCAGTCCAGCAGTAGATCCGCCTCCCAGCTTCTCATAATGTTCTCCGTCTTTGCTGTACCAGAAATCATAGTTCAGCGGATCACTGGTAATCCGAAGATGAATATTTTTCCCAGAGGCAACTACTGCTTCTGCTGTTCGTGCAAACATGTCGTGAATATGCTTTGCAAGGCAGACTTTGTACTGTCCCTGTTCTCTAGTAAGGTAGATTTCATAATGATAAAATTGATTGTAAAAGGCACCAAGACCGACTCTTTTTGACGCCTCAGAGTCATTATTTTTACCAGGGCAGGGCTCCGAAAATTCCTGTTTTTCGCCAAGTTCTGCCAGACTCACCACAGCATCTGCCTCAATCTCAAACGCCTTCTGCCGGATTCCGATCCAGGTAGGTGTATCTGTATCATTTAAGGTCACATCCGAGCCTTTTAGGATCAACTGTCTTGCAGCTGTATCCCGCACATAATTTTCCATATGCGGATTTCGAACCCAGTTATAATGCAGACTAAATTTTTCCTCTGAAAAATCATCTGCAAAATCTCTACACACCGGCTGTACCGCACCAGGAAGTGGTCCATCCATCTCCAACGCAATTCTGCCGTCATTTCCAACAACCGGCCAGCCTTCCTCATTCCAGACCACAGGACTAAGGAAAGTCTCTCTACCCAGATGGTGAAGTTTCAACCCGCGCTGCGGAGTACAGGACGGCCGGATTCCCAGGCAGACCAGCCACCAGTTTCCATTCTGATCCACTTCCAGATCCGCATGCCCGGTGCAGGCAATAGAACCATCCGGATTATCCTTGTGGCTGAGAATAGGGTTATGCGGACATGGCTCATAAGGTCCAAAAGGAGAATCCGCTCTTTGCATGGTAACCATGTGCCCATATTCTGTACCACCCTCTGCAAGCAGCAGATAGTATTTTCCATTCAGCTTATAAATATGCGGTCCCTCCGGACAGATTCCACCGCAGCCATGGCTGATACACACGCTCTCAGACAGCTTCTCTCCCGTGTATGGATCAATTTTGCACATAAAAATACCATCTCTGCCCTCTTTGTCTCTGGACGTAGAAGCAAAGTAAACATCCTCACCGTCAAACAACAGGGTAGGATCAATTCCTCCCTGGTCAATCCATACCGGCTTAGACCACTCCCCATAAATATCACTGGTATGTACGATCAAATGCCCCTTATGTGACACATTGGTGGTCGTCATAAAAAACTCACCCTCGTGGTAACAGAGCATTGGCGCATAAATTCCCCCAGATGACCGCGCCCCATCCAGATAAAGCCGCTCCTTATCTTTCAGACAATAATTGATCAGTTCCCAGTTCACCAGGTTCTTACTGTGATAAACCGGCACTCCCGGGTAAAATTCGAAAGTTGAGTTTACAAGATAAAAGTCATCTCCCACTCTGCAAATAGAAGGGTCTGGATTATATCCGGAAATAATGGGATTTTGATATTTCATTACTTTCCTCCTGATTTTTTTCATGTCGTATTGTAAATCATTCTGCCATTTATTATAATAACATTATAGCTATAAATTTCAACAATATAATAAGGAGGAAACTATGAAAAAGACAAAGAAATTAACCACTTTGTTGTTTCTATTTTGTTCTCTGTTCCTTTGTCTGACTGTGTTTTTCCAGCCTGCAAAGGCAGCTGATTCACTTGCCCCGGCTGCACAGGACAATCTGAATGTCAGCTTGAGACGCACTTCAGATCTGGTTCCCGTTTCTGATGGATACATGCGGGTCTTCTATAAGAAAACGGCTGTGGGAATCGAGTATTACGACAATCACCTTCAGATCAAAAGCCGAAAAGAGATTGCCCTGGAACTGCCATTATGGGGTGGTTTTTATGCTGGCTCTGACGGCTATTATCTGGTAGAAGGACAGAGCAACACTACAGAAGACGATACAGCAGAAGTGATCCGTGTCATCCGCTATGACAAAAACTGGAAACGAAATGGCGCAGCTTCTATTACAAGTAATCCCGATCTTTTTGGTGGGGAAGTCCGTTACCCATTTGATTATGGCTGTGTGGAAATGAGTGAAAATAACGGAAAGCTCTATATCGTTACCGGTCATCAGGGATATGTGGATGAATCCGTCGGACAGGGACATCAGGGATTTCTCATGATCCAGGTCGATCAGTCTTCTATGACTGGAAAGATTGTTTCCTGTGACCTATGGCACTCTTTTGCCCAGTATATTAAATCCAAAGATAACTACATGTATGTGCTGGAGCAAAGTGAAGGCTCACGCTGCACCAAGCTTTCCCGATACGACAGAGATACCCTTGAGGAGACTACCATTGAACTATTTCCATATGGCGGTTCCCGTACTTCAGTGTGGGCTCTTAACTGTTATGCAAGTGTAGACGGTATGGCCGTTTCTTCGGATCATGTATTGTGTATTGGAACCTCCATCGACCAGTCTAAATATGACCAGGTAACCGAGGATACCCCACATAATATTTACCTCACTGTCACGCCTACATCTGATTTTTCCCAGAAGGCTACGGTGACACGCCAGCTCACCGACTTTACCAACAATGGAAAAAGCTTTATGGGTGTAAAGATCACCAAGATCAGCGACAACCGTTTCATGATTTCCTGGGAAGAATATGTGGATCCGGAAAACGAAAAATATGCAGATGATGACAACCTTTCTTCCAGTACACTGCATTACCTTTTTGTAGACGGAAAAGGCAACACCATCAGCAAAGAATTTACAACAGTAGCTCCAATCTCCGATTGCCAGCCAGTTGTAAAGGATTCTAAAGTTGTTTATTATGCTTCCAATGCAAATACGGTAAACTTTTATTCCATTGATTCCAATAGCGGCACAGCATCCAAAAAGAGCTATCAGATTGCTGGTGACAACGCTTCCTGGAGTTTTAAGAATGGTGTTCTTACCATTTCCGGTCAGGGTGCCATTTCCATCTCTAAGGACGAAAACTACCGCCAGCCTGTTTCTTCCACTCAGTATGGCTATTTCTTTACAAATGGAACTTCATGGAAATCCATTCAGAACAAAGTAAAAAAAATTGTGATCAAAACCGGTATTACCAGTATCTCAGATAATGCATTTGATTTCCTTCCAGCCTTGGAAGAAGTTGAGATTGAAAAGGGTGTACAACGAATCGGAAAAGAAGCCTTTGCTTACTGTGACAATCTTCGAACTGTCACATTGCCAGCCAGCGTGATCAGTATTGGAGATGACTTTGTATGGACAGGAAGCTACTGGTGGGGAGATAATGAGCATGTCAATTACGCCGCCATCCACGCCCCATACAATTCTTATGCGATTACCTATGCTAAGAAAAACGGTCTCCGTTATGCCTGCGATATTACAGAAGCCAAAGTGACCGGATTACAGAAATCTTACAATTATACAGGTTCCCCGATCACACCCGCTCTGACGATCACGCTTGGAAACCAGAAACTTGACGGAACCACCCACTATTCCGTGTCTTATGACAACAACATAAAGGCCGGAACTGCCACCATGAAGATTACTGGTAAAAACGGTTATTATGGAACTATTACCTTAACCTTCCAGATTGTGTCTGCCAATAACAGCAATAGTAATAACAATAGCACTAATAAGCCGCAGACAACCGTAAAAACGTTCAACGACGCTTATAATGTTTACACAGTTAATAAATCCGGTTCCACCGTCACTTTAAAGAAACCGCGTTCCCGCAATATTACCGCTGCCAAAATCCCATCCACGGTAAAAGCCAATGGAAAAACTTACAAGGTAACTGCAATTGCTTCTAATGCATTTAAAAACTGCCGTAAGCTGAAACAGGCAACCATTTCAGGAAACATTACAAGCATCGGTTCCAGCGCTTTCCAGGGCTGCAGCACTCTGCGCACGGTAAAGATCGGTTCCAAGGTTACCTCCATTGGAGCAAAGTCTTTCTACGATTGTAAGGCACTGACTTCCGTCACCATCCAGACCAAGAAATTATCTTCCAATAAAGTTGGAAAAAGCGCCTTTACCAAAGCCGGCCGCAGCAACTATAAGAAATTGAAAGTAAGAGTTCCAAAAAGCAAGCTCTCCGCTTACAAGAGGCTGCTAAAGAGCAAAGGACTCTCTGCCAAGGCTAAAGTAAGCAGGTAATTGTTCAATAATATTTAACACTCCCTATACAAATGCAAGAGGAAACCAGTTCTGTGCATGGTTTTCCCTTGCATTTTGTTTCCCCTGAATATAACAATTGCGAAGAATGGAGTATAACTACATTTCCCCTTGCATTCCTTCCCCAAATGTGCTATATTCATGCCCGTTGAAAAGCCCTCAAAACCAAGATCTTATAGGCTTTCCCGCCGATTCCCGGCGTAGGCCATATACCTTCCGGTATATGCCTCCGCGGCATTCGTCAAATGTCCATGCATGCATGGCCGCTTGACCAAAAGCCACGCGAAAATGAATCGAGTGTTCGTGAGCTTCCACTCGTAAAACAAAACTTTGTTTTTGATTGTTTTATCATATTTTATCAATGTCCAAAAGGCCCGGAAATTCAACGTTTCTAGGCTTTTTTATTTTTATCATGTACCATCACGCGCTATGCAATCTCGGACATTTTTCGGACAAAAAAGAGAGGTTATTTCACCCCTCTTTTAAAACACCTTTGCAATTTTCTCCATCTCCGGTACATCTTACGATTACTTCGTTTTCACCCTTCGCTGTTGTCTGTTCCCTTGAACTGATTATATCATAACCCATTTCGGGTTACTTGTTAACCGTTTTGTAATATATTTTGTATTATTTTTCATCTTTTTAGATTGACTTATAACCTTATTTTTATTATACTTTAGTAAAAAGGAGGTGCAATATGTCCATACATTACAAAGATAATGAACAGATCGTTATTGAGATAAAAAAGCTCATGCTTGAAAAACAAATATCACAGAGAGAAATTGCCGAACAGTTAAACATAAAGCCCCAGGGACTTACCAAACTACTAAACAAGAAAAACTTTGGATTTGAAGACGCCCAAAAAGTCCTCTCTGCAATGGGCTATGATTTAGTCATTGACTTCCAACAAACAACAACATCTCAATCATAATGCTTGCTTGAAACTTATTAATGTTTTCCAAGAAAGGATGTGTTACTATGTCATTACCACAGCGTGAAGACTATACAATAGAGGATATCTATGCTTTACCAGAAGGAACCCGTGCGGAGCTGATTGACGGTCAAATCTACTATATGGCACCGCCAAGCAGATACCATCAGAAAATTGCTGGTAAGCTCTTTACAGTCATTTCTCAGTACATTGACAATAAGGGCGGTACCTGTGAGCCTTATATTGCCCCATTTGCCGTATTTCTGAATGAAGACGATAGGAATTATGTAGAACCAGATATCAGTGTTATTTGCGACACTAGCAAGCTCAATGACAAAGGCTGTACCGGTGCTCCGGACTGGATCATTGAAATTGTTTCTCCAGGCAGCAGACGCATGGACTATTTTACCAAGCTATTCAAATACCGAACTGCAGGTGTTCGTGAATACTGGATTGTAGATCCAGCAAAAAATCTAATCCTGGTCTACAATTTTGATACCAGCGATTCTGAACAGTACACCTTTGCCGATACCATCAAGGCCGGCATTTACGAAGATTTATACATCGACTTTAATATTTTTTCTTTATAACGCGGAAGAAATTAAACTCTTTATTATCTACTGGCTGCCTTATTCTTTGTTGGAATAGGCAGTCATTTTTAACATATTACTTATTTTTCAATGCTTCTTTTCCTTTCCAGACATGTCCGGTTACTTCCCAGATTTTCCTTGGAAAAATAACAAAATTTAATCTTACGTTAGTTCTTCCTTTAATTATTTTTCCTCTGTTTATAGCGATACCAATAGGCAGCCATCCATATTGGATTCCGGCACGGATCTGAGCTGGCTTTAGTCCAATTAATTTAGCAGCATCCTCAACATTGATTGGCTCGCTGGAAAATTCCGGGACTGCGGTATCTGCTAGGATACGCGCTACTTCGTAAGCAAAATCATGTACCTGGGCTGTGGCGGTTACATATTTTTCAACGTCTAGTGGCTCCATATTATTCCTCCTTTTCGGTTTTCTCCCGCGCATATTACATATTTATTCATTATTCTTCAATTTTATACCGCTTCCAAATAAGCCAGATATCTGCTTTTGGTGTATCGGGCATTGGAACAATTATTTTTACACTCTTAGAAATTCCTTTTAAATCTTTTTCAATAGTATCTGCCAGTTTCTTTCCTGAATCATCATTATCAGACAGAATAATAACTTCAGCACCATTACAAAGTTCTGATACATTCTTATTCCAATCATTAGCTCCGCCACATGAAAAGGCAGCATAGCCTTTCTTTATCAGTGTATTAACGTCCTTTTCACCCTCAGATATAAAAATCGGTTCATTTCTTTCGATGGCTTCTTTTATTCGTGGAATACTTCCAAATATTGCATTGAATTCCTTCTTGCTCCTTCCTTTTAAGCCATATTCAAACCGTTCATCCTTAAGCATTCCGAAAAGCATTTTCTTGCCTTCAAGGCGTATTTTTGTGTAAGCATATTCACCGTTAGTTGGTACATAATTGTATACGGCTTCAATTTTTCTTTTTTCTCGGCTCTCTATATACATTCGCCGGCGTTCCTCTGATAGCCTGTTTTCACTAAATAGATCTGCCATCTTTAATCCTGCTGCAATAACGACTACTTCAGTACTACATCCTGCATGACATTTAATCAGTGTCCGATCATTACCATCAGTAAGCGTCAAACTTGCTTCTTTATCAGGATGTGCCGGACAAAGTGCCTGCGCCTTTCCAAGTTAGAAAAAGGAACGTTAACTCCAAATCTCCCTGAACTTATAAAAATGTCTGAAATTTTCGGTGTCTCTACAGATTATTTACTCTGTATCTCAGATTCACGAGACAACAAAAAAGAATTCACCACTGGAGACTTATTTCGAAATCTATTCGAATTAGAAGAAAAAATCTTGGAATGAGTTTATCTCTGAAAACTCAAGAAGAATTAGAACCTCATCCCTATACAAGAGAACCATATATGGTAACTATAGAAGATGTATCTATACATTTTAACAACTCAACAATAACAAAAGCATTAAAAGAATGGGCTACTGTCAAAAATCTTTATGAAGAAAACAAAGACAATGAAGATTTTAAAGGACTTTATAATACATGGAAAAACGGCATTTTGCAAAAAAAGGATATTCTATGGCAAGATTTAGATTTTTATTTTAATGACCAAGAAGAGCTTCCTTTTGACTAAAATTCATTTTTCCCTTTTTATAAATATGTATAAAAACACCCAATCCCCCAACGTTCTTGAGTGCTTCCTTACCAAAATAACCTTGCCATTTTCCAAAGTCGGACATTTTTCGGACAAACCCTTGAAAATCGGAATCCAATATGTTATACTCGTTCCCGTTGAAAAGCCCTCAAAACCAAGGTCTTATAGGCTTTTCCGCCGATTCCCGGCGCAAAATGAATCGAGTGTTCGTGACCTTCCACTCGTAAAACAAAACTAAAGGAGACAAATGAATATGAAAAACAAGAGTACCCTGTTTCTGGTGCAGGCAGCGCTGATCGCGGCTGTCTATGTTGTATTGACACTGGTGTTTGCACCGTTTAGCTATGGAGAGATCCAGGTTCGAATTTCCGAAGCCCTGACCATTCTTCCATTCTTCACACCAGCTGCCATTCCCGGCCTTTTTGTAGGCTGCATCCTGGCCAACCTGCTTGGCGGCGCCATTCCTCTGGATATTGCATTCGGAAGTATTGCAACCCTCATCGGAGCTGTATTTACCTACAAGCTTCGTAACAGCAGCAAATGGCTGGCACCAGTTCCACCAATCGTAGCCAACGCAGTTCTGGTACCGTTCGTACTTCGTTACGGATATGGCACCAACCTTCCAATCCCGCTTATGATGCTTACTGTAGGCGCCGGAGAGGTCATTTCCTGCGGAATCTTCGGAATGGTGC
This sequence comes from Blautia glucerasea, assembly GCF_020537505.1. Classification (GTDB taxonomy): domain Bacteria; phylum Bacillota; class Clostridia; order Lachnospirales; family Lachnospiraceae; genus Blautia_A. The sequence continues at coordinate 54,945 of NZ_JAJBMO010000001.1, forward strand.
TTCTCACCGCACTTTCCAAGTACAAGAATACACTGTTTGGCAAACAGGCCGCTGTTAAATAAATTCAAAGTCGCAAATACCCGGTAAGAGAACCTCATAACAATGATTTTCTCCACCGGGTATTTCTATTTTTCCTACTCCATCTTTGCCTGCTCCCTCAAAAATCCCAGAAACTGCTCCACGCCGCCTCCAAGTTTGGTCACTCCTTCCGGTCGTTTTCCCGGAACCTCTGACACATCAAAGAAATCTCCACCCTCTGTTTTCTCCGTCTTCATGAAGCTGTCGCTTCCGTAAATTCCTTCTTCAATTCCCACATATTCATCACCCCAGAAGCTGCACTCCTCCGGGCAGATTCCATATGCACTCTGCAAATGCTCCAAAATACGATCCACATTATCACTCTTACTGGAAATTCCCACTTCCAGATACTTGGCATCGCAGGTAGGCTTCACTGTAATCCCATAGCGTTCTCCAGCTGCCACAGAAATATCCAGAAGCCCTTGAAGACCACCTTCCACACCATGCCTTTTCAGGCAGTCCTTCAGCATATCCAGCTCATTTTCCTGCATGAACAGGTTATCCCCTCTCTGGTTCTCCACCATCAGATCGATCTTACAGTAATTAGGTCTGGAAAATACAATATCCGTATTCAATCCGTACTTTTCCAGAAGTTCCATATGAATGTCAAAACAGATCCTGTGAATATCCCCCAGCAGCTTTTTATCTGGAAGCATATCCGAGAAAATCAGCTCCTGTCCATTTTCATACCTGTAATTAAAGGCTCCCCGTCCAAGACCAAGGTACAGATGTGCAAGCTGCTCCTTTGTAAAACAGGTCTCCAGCTTTCCACCGGCTATGTTTTCCATAGTAGTTCCGCTTACGATCACCAGATTTACCTTCTGGTCCAAAAGAGGTCCCATTGCCCCAACAATCTCCTCCACAGGTGCCTTTCGGCTGAGGACAGCTGTGCCGTCCCAGTCGAAAAAGACCGCCTTATATTTCTTCTCCATAAACACTTCCCTTTCCTGTATCCAGACGGATTTCCTTCTCATTAATCCTTAAGGAAACCGCTTCTCCTGACACCAATTCAATTCTCGTTTTTTCATGTGTAAGCTGAATGTTCAGTCTGCTTCCCCTGTACAGAAGGTTAAACTGCATGCCCTTCCACAGCTTCGGAACATAAGGATGCAGCTCCAGCTCACCGCCGTTCACCCGCACACCTGCAAATCCATTGATGATTGCCTGCCAGGTTCCTGCCATATTTGCGGCGTGGATTCCTGCATAGAAGTTATCATGATAATCATCCAGATCCATTCGTGCAGACTGTGCAAAATATTCATAGGCCTCATCATAATATCCTATCTGGCAAGCCAGCATTCCAAACACACAGTTGGAAAGAGAGGAATGGTGCAGCGTCACTTCCTGATAGAAATCATAATTCCGCTTCAGCTCTTCCTTGCTGAAGAAATTGCTGTGCAGGTAAAGTCCGAAAATCGCATCTGCCTGCTTACACATTCTCTGTCTGTAAACAAATAAAGGATGATAATTCTCATACAGAAGATGTCTCTTTTCCGGCGGGATCCTGGAATCATCCCAGGGGCGAAGCATCATAAACCGGTCATCCAGCGCATACACCTGGCGGCTTTCATCATATGGGAAATACATATTTTCCACGATTTTTTCCCAATATGCAGTCTCCTCTTTTGTGATTCCCATTCTGGAAACAAAGGCCTCATATACATCCGCTCCAGCCTCTTTTAACATATCCAGGGATTTCAGCGCGCAGCGGATATTTTCCCTTCCCATAAGGTTGGTATAAAAGTTGTTGTCTGTGATGGCATTGTACTCATCCGGTCCCGTTACCGCACAGATACAGTACTTTCCGCCCTTGCACTCTGCAAAATATCCTACATCAGCCCAGACTCTCGCAGTCTCCACAAGAACCTCAGCTGCCATATCCTTAAAAAACTCCATATCTCCCGTAACACTTACATACAGCCAGAACGCATAGGCAATATCTGCATTGATGTGATACTGGGCAGTACCAAGCGGAAAATAAGTGGAGGCTTCCTCTCCATTGATGGTACGCCATGGATAGAGGGCTCCTTTTGGATGTCCAAGAACCTTTGCGCGGTCCCGGGCCTGATCCAAGGTACGAAAACGGTACTCCAGAAGTTTTCTTGCAAGCTCTGGTGCCGTGTATACAAACACTGGAAGCACATACATTTCTGTATCCCAGAAATAATGCCCCTCATAACCTTCACCGGAAAGTCCCTTTGCTCCCATTCCTGTGCGTCCGTCTCTTCCGGCAGACTGCATAATATGAAACAGGTTGAAACGGATTCCCTGCTGAAGTGACTCATCATCATAAATCTGAACATCGGAAACATCCCAGAATTCATGGATTTTCTCCATATGAGCCTGAAATTCCTTCTGCCAGCCATCCTCAGCAGCCTCTTCCAGTTCTTTTTTGGCAAAGCCTTCCAGCTTATCAGCCTCCATATCCTGACTGGACGTATAGACAATATATTTCTCACAGGTAATGGCAGTATTTTCCGGAACCTCCATTCTGCTTTCGAACACAGCATGTCTGGTTTCCTCATCTGAGCCAAAAACAGTTACCACCTCTCCGGCTCCTTCTATTTTGTACTGGCTTCCACATCCTACAGTCATGCCGCTCTGCAACGTGGTACCTTCATAATACAGCACTCCATCTTCAGCCTGAAGTTTATCCATATGCAGTCTGCTTCCAAAAGGACCGTATCCGATCAGCGGATTTGTTTTTCTTGTATGATTCTCCACATCCCCGTTTAAATGGGAACAAATGCGAATTTCCCCAGAAAAATTCACAGGCGTGATCTGGATCTGTTGGTACATTCTGTTCTTATGTGCCAGAGATACAAAACGCTTTATCACAAGCTGCAGCTTTTTCCCCTCAGGAGAAGTCCAGGTCAGCGTTCTTTCCACGTAACCATCCTTCATATGGAGCACACGGCTGTAATCCTCCACCTTGCCGGTGCGCATGTCAAACAGCTCTCCATCTGCATAGATTTCTGTTTTCTTAAGATCCGGCAGATTCAAAAGTGACTGGCTCTTGGTTGGAAATCCATAATTCCACTCTCCGTAAGGAATGTCCACGCTCTCATAAAATCCGTTGATAAAGTTGCCTTCCAGCCCTTCATCAACTGAGAAATCATAGCCTTCTTCAAAAGTACCCCTGGTACCGATATATCCGTTTGATAAAGCAAAGGTTGTCTCATTCCGGTAATTGGTTTCCCTGGAAAATTCCGTTTCTGTAACATTCCAGGTCTCTACCGGATAAATTGGTTTCTTGTTGATATCCATATTCTCATCCTTTCACAGCTCCTGCAGTAAGACTCTCCATAACCTGTCTCTGCAGAAGAATAAATAAAACAATGGTAGGAAGCACTGTCATCACAACTGCCGCAAACAGCGCTGAATAATTATTTGCAAAGGTTCCCATATAATAATTCAATGCGATAGGAACGGTTCTTGCACGATCGCCGCTTGTAAGCATAAGTGCAAAGTAAAACTCATTCCAGATGTTGATAAACTGGATCATGGCAATGGTCACAAGGCCCGGTTTTGCCAGCGGCAGGATAATATGTAAAAACGTCTGGATAAAGGTTGCCCCGTCAATATAAGCAGATTCCTCAAGTGCTGTGGAAATGGTCTTATAATAGCTGACCATAACAAAGAAAGACATTGGAATGCCCATTGCAGAATACACAATGATCAGACCAGGCTTTGTGTCAAAAATCCCCAGCTTCTGGAAAATGGCAAACAATGGCTGGGAAATCGCCTGTGCCGGAAGCATTAAGGATGCTGAGATCAAAAGCACGATCAGGGTTTTCAGCTTAAAGTCAAATCTGGAAACTACATAGGCACACATTGCAACCAGAGCCACCGTAACAAGAACACTGATTCCCACAATAATCACACTGTTCATGAAATATTTCAGGATCGGCGCGTACTGAAGTGCCGCCTTATAGTTATCCAGATTAAAGCTGGATGGCAGGGACAAAGCCGAGGAGTTGATCTCTGCATAGGTTTTAAAGGAACTTAAAAACGCCCAGATGATCGGCGCCAGTGAAATAAAGATCAAAAAGATCATAAAGAAATACTTGAAAAAGGACGCGATCCCATTTTTTACGTTACTAGTTTTTCTCATTATGCCGCCTCCTTTTTCTCACGGAAAAGACCTTTGATCAGGATAACCAGTGTGATTCCAATGATGATCTGTACCACGCCAACTGCGTTTGCTTTTCCATAATTGTTTTCCAGTGTTGCTGCCTTATACAGATAAATCGGCAGGTTCAGGGTGGAAGTTCCAGGTCCGCCTTTTGTTGTCATGTAAATAATGTCAAACTGTGATACCATAGCCACACTTGCAAGAGTGACACAGGTTCCGCACACATTTCTCATCAAAGGCAATGTGATATAGCGGTCTGCCTGCCAGGGAGTTGCACCATCAATTGCTGCTGCCTCATAAATCTCTTTGCTTACAGCACCCATTTCTGCCAGGAAAATAATGGTGTTAAATCCAGAATAGAAGATCCAGGTTGCAGTCACAGTCCAGAATGCATATCTGGAATTTCCGAACAGATTTGGAACCATGGCATAGTCGATTCCCAGAAAATCCATGATTGGCTTTACAATTCCGAACATAGGGTTTAAAAGCAGGGTAAACATAACACCAGTTGCTGCTGTAGGAATAATATTGGGAATCATGTACGCTGTTCTTGCAAATTTCCATCCCTTTGGCTTTCTTCGAAGAACAAGTGCCATGGCTAGACCAACGCCTACATGTATGGTAGATTGGAGCACCACCCACAGAAGGGTGTTTCGGATGGAGCAGATAAAATCGCTGTCACTGAAAATCGTAATAAAGTTTTTGATTCCTTGAAATGCCGGTGAATTAAAAGCGGTATAATCACACAGAGATGTATAGAAAACAGTGATGATCGGAGCCGCATATACCAGTGCAAATAAGATCATACAGGGAATGGTAAACAGAAAAATCCATATCTTTTTATTTTTTGTATTCATTCGTTCTCCTTATAAATAGAATCCTGTCCGGTAGGGCTTTTATGAAATAGGGAATTTCCTATTTCATAAAAACAGCCTGTCACCAGAGCTGTTTTGGTGCCGGTGACAGGCTATTTACATTATTCCACGTTCTTTGCTGCCGCTTCTGACAGTTTTGTGCAGAACTCTTCTGCTGTGATGTTTCCATATGCCAGTTCCGGAAGCTCTGTTGAGAAGGTATCAATTGTATTCTGATACCAGTATGCCTGATTCTGTCCGTAAGTCACCTCTGCTTTGCCCTGGATTTCAAGAGCCTGTGCCATCAGAGGATCGCTCTCGGAAAGTGTTTCCGGAACCTCAAGATTATCAGATACAGGCTGTAATCCGGTCATTTCCAGAGCCTTGATCTGGTTTTCCGGTGTTGTCTCGAATTTCAGGAATGCAACTGCTGCCTCTATTTTCTCAGGATCGGTAGCGCCTACCATATCACCAGGTGTTGGAACCATTTCCATTCCGTTTCCTGGAAGAAGCATGATGCCAACCTTGTCATAGAAGCCTTCCGGAGCTTTCTCTGTCTCGGAGAAATCCGGGATCATCCATGGTCCGTTGGGGAACATTGCAACTTCGCTGTTGAAGAAATGAGTTGCCATTGGATCATATTTTCCGCCAACAGCATCTGGTGTTGTATAATTCTGGAACATTTTCTGGATGTTCTCTGCTGCTGCAATTACTTCTGGTGTGTTGTAATCTGTTGGATACATGGTGTTCATCCACTCATTTCCAGCATCACCGTTAGTTCCGATGAGAGCACTCATCCACAAGTTTGTCAGCCATCCGGAATCTGCACTGTCCATTCCGATCGGGGTGATTCCTGCTTCTTTCAGCTTATCGCATGCTTCGAAGAACTCATCCCAGGTTGCATATGCAACTTCCGGAGCCTCGATTCCAGCCTGCTCAAACAGGTCTTTGTTATAATAAATATAAGAAACCTCTTTGGAAACCGGAATGCCGTAAATCTTGCCATCTACTGTGTTAAAATCCAGAGATGTCTCATCAAACAGAGATTTCCACTCCGGATCTGCATCCAGGTAAGGTGTCAGGTCTGCTACCTTTCCGGATTTTGCAGCCAGCTCGATAATGTTGTTTCCACCGTTGAAAACGATGTCCGGCAGATCTCCGCTGGAGATAAGAAGTTTGATCTTCTGGTTAAATGCATCTGTTGTAGGAATTTCTTCAAAGCTGAACTCTACGTTCTTTCCTTCCTCTGTCTGCTGGAAAGCTTCAAACAGATAGGAATAATACTCAGCTGCGTAGTCGGTTCCTACATGATAGTTAATCACACTTAAAGTTACTTTTTCATCATCTGCAGCCATTACAGGTACAGCCATGCCTGCACACATTGTTCCGATCAGTGCAGCTGCCATAATTTTAGAAATCATTTTTCTTTTCATGATGTTCCTCCCTTGTTTTGTTTGATGAGTGTATTATAGCGTGTAAAGCCCCTTTTTTTAATAAAAGTCCTTGTGCTGTTTCTTGGAAATTCCTGCATATTTCTACTGTTTTTTGCCCTTTTCCCACTTTTTCTTTTTCCTATTTAAAAATTTTGTCCTCTTCTTTAAAATCCATGACATTCCTGTAAATTTAATTGATGTACTTTTTTAAATGTGGGATAATATGAGGAGCAATTATTTTATAAGGAGGTTTTCCATCTTGGCTGATCACGCTCCTAAGAAATATCCCTCCCTCAGATTTTTCATCACGGTCACCATCATGATCATCGTGGGATTCGTTTTACTGTTATCTGTGGGATTTTATTATATCAAAACATCTTCTATATTAAGAAAGACTTCCCGCGACTCCATTGTGCGGGAGTTAAACCAGGTCAATGATACCATACAGGACCAGGTAGAGACAATTGATTCCATTATTCCCCTTTTTATGTCCAATGAGGTGATCCAGAACGCACTGGAAAATCCGGGAACCGGAACCAATCATCCTTTTTCCGTAGAGAGGCAGATGTCTTATATTTATAACAGTTCTGCTCTTTCTGAGAAAAATTTCACTGATTCCATCTATATTTATAACAATCATAACATTGTTTACCACACTTATACTTCCGGCATTCTGGAAAATGTGGATGATACCTCAGAATTTCTGCAAAATACCATCGACGCTTCTGATCCCCACCTGATGTGTTATACCTCCCCGCTTCACGGTCAGAACATGTATTTTGCCCGCAATTTGTACAGCAGCAACTCCGGAAACAGGATTGGTATGATCGTCATCAACATCAATGCCCGGAAATGGATGGAGTACTGTTCCAAGACCATGGATCCATCCTGGTTTATTATGCTTTTTAACAGGGAATTTTCCCTTAGTTCAGACTCTGATTTTTCAGCAGAGGACCTTCAGGCTCTTTCCTCCAGTCTGAATGCAGAAAAAGGCTCTGTATTATTTGAGGAACAAAACTTTGGAGGCAAAGATTATTTCATGGCATCCCAGTCTTTAGAACGGCTTGGGCTTACATCTGCTGTGGCTGCCCCAAAGGATCTGCTTCTTGAAAACCTAAACAGTACCCTGAAATCCTATCTTCTGGTTACCCTGGCGGTGGCTCTTATCGCCCTGTTTGCTGCATTTATTATTTCCCGGGCTGTTACCCGTCCCATTGATACCATGATCCTTCACATCAATGAGATCTCAAAAGGAAACCGCAGCTCCCTTCCACCGGAAAGCTTTTATCAGGAATTCCAGGTGTGGGCACAGTCCTTTAACCAAATGCTTCTGCAGCTTGACACCTATTATCAGGATATTTACCAGCAGAAACTTCTTATTAAAAATGCCGAGATCCGCGCCCTTCAGTCCCAGATGGATCCCCATTTTCTTTTCAATGTGCTCAACACCATCGCGTGGAAAGCCCAGATGATCGACAATGAAGAGATTTACGAGATGGTGATCTCACTTGGAAGCCTGATGAAAATGAACACACTCTCCCGCAACCATAATTTCACTTCTATTTCAAAGGAAATGGAATATGTACGGCTTTATGTATACCTTCAGCAAATGCGTTTCGAGGATAAGATCTCCTGCGATATCCAGATACCGGAGCAGGTGCTTTCCTGCGAAATCCCCTGCCTTTCCATCCAGCCCCTTGTGGAAAATGCAATTGTTCACGGACTGGAACCAAAGAAGGGAAAGGGCCATCTGATCATCCAGATCATAGAGGGCGATGACGATATGCTGGAAATCTGTATTATTGACGACGGAATCGGTTTCGAAGTGATCCCGGACATCCAGTCCATCCAGCATTCCGACAAGGACAGCCACACTCACATTGGCATGAAAAATCTGGACAAGCGGCTGAAGCTGCTTTACGGACCGGATTCGGGAATCAGGATCACAAGCATTCCAAACAAGTGCACTACCGTTTCCTTCCACATTCCAAGAAAGGAGTTTTCACATGATATTTAAACTTCTAGTAGTTGACGATGAAGTCACTATGCGAAAAGGTATTTCCAATTATATGAACTGGGCATCCATTGACTGTCAGGTTGTGGGGAGCGCTTCTGACGGTATGGAAGCCATAGAATTTCTGAAAAGCCAGCCTGTGGATATTGTGATCACAGACATCAAAATGCCCGCTGCAGATGGACTGGAGGTGGCACGTTTTGTTCACGAACATTATCCTATGACAAAGGTGATCATCTTAACGGGATACGCCGATTTTGAATATGCCCAGACTGCCATCAAATACCACGTTACCTCTTTCATCCTGAAGCCAACCAATAAAAAAGAGCTTTTTGCTGCTGTCCAGGAGGCGCAGAAACAGCTGATCGTCTCTCAGCAGCAGGAAAATATTGCAAAAGAGGGCGTTTTTTTCCTAAAGGACCAGCTAATGCAGGAATTGACCGATCATCCCTGCACCGAGGAATTAAAAGAGAAGCTGCTTTCCCTGGGACTTCATATGAACTGCTACTATGTGGCAGCTTTTAAGCCGTCTTCTGATGAGCCAGACCTTTCAGCCCTGAAAAAGATCGTGATCGAGGAAAAAAAGAATACCTACTGTTACCGTTATAACAATCTGATCCTGAATGTCTATTTCCAGACAGAGCCCTGCACTTCCATTCCGGAATACATTCTGGAAAACTGCCGGGAAATCTCCGGTATTGTAAAAGCCTTCCGTTCTTCTGAGATCCTTACCGGGATCAGCGCCCTTCACCAGTTCCCGGAAGCATTCCAGACGGCTGTTTCCGAAGCGATCCAGGCGCTTACCCATAACTTTTACAGTGAACAGTGCATTTCTGTTTTTGAAAGCACCAGTTCGGAAGAATCTGCGGAGCTCTCTGTAGAAAATTCCCTGAATCTTTATCAGATTGAAAGCAGCCTGAACAACTGGGATTTTCAGGAAGCCAGCTCTGTTGCCAGCCATATTTTTTCCAAATTTAAAAGCAGCTTTACCAATTCACAGGACGCAAAGAATATCTGCTCCCAGATTTATTACATCTGCTGCCGTGTACTGGTAAAAAAAGAGCTGGAGCCAGTTCCCCTTGAGTATCTGGAAAAGCTTCTGAAATCCCGGGATATTTTTGCCCTGGAGAGCACCGTTTCTGTAATTATGGAATACACCAGGGAAAACAGCCTGAATACCCATGCAGTTCCCAATTACATTATTGAAAACACCATCCGGTACATTTCCCAGAATCTGGCTGGAAATCTTTCCCTGGATGTGATCGCCCAGGAGCTGCATATTTCTCCTTCCCACCTAAGCCGTACCTTCAAAAAGGCGACCTCCGGCTCCCTTACTGAATACATCAACAAGGAGCGCATTCACAAGGCGAAGGAGCTGCTGCAAAATACGGATCTGCTTACTTATGAAATTGCAGAGGCTGTGGGGTATAAGGATGCCACTTATTTTTCTTCTATTTTCCGGAAGTATGAGGGGATGAGTCCTTCGGAATATAAAGCTAAGTTTTTTGTACAATAAAGAATACCCTATTTCCAATCATAGGTAAAAGTTCTCCAAAATCCATTGTGATTTTCTCAAAAGTTTGTTGCACAATCACCTTACATCCTTTATAATTAATTCATTAATCTTTCATCAAATTAAAGAGGGAAAGAGGTAGAGAAACAAATGAAAAATCTATGGAACAAATGGACCGGGATTGCTCTGGTAAAGCGAATCGTCGTCGGTCTGATCCTGGGTGCCATCCTCGGAGTGGCAGCCCCCGGCGCAACCAGCATAGCCATCCTTGGTGATGTATTTGTAGGAGCCCTGAAAGCCATCGCACCACTTCTGGTATTCTTCCTGGTTCTCAGTTCACTTTGCAACGCTGGAAAATCCCATGGCGGCGTTATCAAGACAGTTGTTGCCCTTTACATGTTCAGTACTGTACTTGCCGCTGTGATCGCTGTTTTTGCCAGCATGATCTTCCCGGTACAGCTCACACTTACCAATGCAGCCGCAGATGCCAGTGCCCCACAGGGTATTGTGGAGGTCTTAAGCAACCTTCTCCTGAACATCGTTGCCAACCCGGTATCTTCCCTGGTGAACGCAAACTATGTGGGAATCCTTACCTGGGCTATCCTTCTTGGACTTGCCCTTCGTGCTGCAAATGATACCACTAAGAAGGTCCTGGCCGATGTGGCAGACGGCACTTCCCTGGTAGTCAGCTGGATCATCAACCTGGCTCCATTCGGAATCTTCGGCCTGGTATTTAACACAGTTTCCACCAACGGACTTGATATTTTCACCACCTACGGAAAACTGCTGGCACTGCTTGTAGGCTGTATGCTTTTCATTTACTTTGTAACAAACCCGCTTCTGGTTTACTGGTGCATCCGCAAGAATCCATATCCGCTGATCCTGCACTGCCTGAAGAAAAGTGCCATCACCGCATTCTTCACCAGAAGCTCTGCCGCCAACATTCCAGTCAACATGAAAGCCTGCGAGGAAATGGGACTTGACCGTGATACCTATTCCGTAACCATTCCGCTCGGCGCAACCATCAACATGGACGGAGCTGCCATCACCATCACCGTTATGACAATGGCAACTGCTTTCACCCTTGGAATCCATGTTGATATCCCGACTGCCATCATCCTCAGCCTTCTTGCAGCACTTTCTGCATGCGGCGCTTCCGGTGTTGCAGGCGGATCCCTTCTTCTAATTCCTATGGCCTGCTCTCTCTTCGGAATTTCCGATGATATCTCCATGCAGGTAGTAGCTGTTGGATTCATTATCGGCGTTATCCAGGACTCTGTAGAGACAGCCCTGAACTCTTCTTCCGACCTGCTTCTCTCTGCTTCCGCGGAGCTCAGACAGTGGCGCCTGGAGGGAAAAGAGATTAAATTTTAACTTATTATAATTGCTTTATAAAATACCCTGGAGAATATGAAAAATCGATTTCCTTCGTTTCTGTTTCCAGGGTATTTTCATGTTTATTATCCATATTTCTGTTTCAAATTCCGGTGCCTTGCTCCCTCTTCCAATTATTCACTGCATCACCTTTCCTGGCTTTTTACAGAGTATATCCATGTATAATTCATTTCACTGTATGATTTCTCTTTTCTTCTCTTATCTACTTTTCCATCTCCCGCAATTTCTTCAGTATCCGCTTCTCCATCCTTGAAACCTGCACCTGGGTCACGCCCATCCGATTCGCCACCTCCGTTTGTGTCATATCCTGAAAATACCGGAGCCCGATCAGCTGCCGTTCCTCTCCCTCCAGTTTTTCCAGAATTTCTTCCAGAAAAATCCGGTTCAGAAGCTTCTCCTGGTGATCCTCCTTCTCTGGAAGCCTGTCCACCAGCTGCAGATTGGTTCCATCCCCCTGGTACACCGTCCGGTAAATAGATTCCACCTCCGCCGACGATTCCATGGTTATGGCAATCTCCTCCACTGGCATATCCATAGCCACAGAAAGCTCCTGTAATTCTGGTTCCCTGCCTAATTTTTTCTCCAACTTCTCCCTCATTTTGTAGATCCTGTATTGGTTCTCTTTTATGGAACGGCTAACCTTCAGGATTCCATCATCCCGAAGAAACCGCTTGATTTCTCCAATGATCATTGGTACCGCATATGTGGAAAACTTCACATCAAATTCCGGATTGAAATGGTCTACCGCCTTCAAAAGCCCGATACTCCCGATCTGAAAAAGATCCTCCATCTCCACGCCTCGCCCCAGAAAACGCCTGGCCACACTATACACCAGGCCCATATTTTCCGAGAACAAAGTATCTCTTGCCTCTTTATCCCCCTGGTGAATACGCCCAACGAGAGCAAGAGTATGATCCATGTTTCCTCCTGGTCAATTTCCGATTTTTTTGCTCATATGCACACAGGTTCCTTTTCCCACCTGTGAAGTCACCTTTACCTCATCCATAAAAGCCTCCATAAAAGTGAAGCCCATTCCAGACCGGTCCTGATCTGCCCTGGTTGTGAATAAAGGCTCCATGGCCTTTTCCACATCCGCAATCCCTACACCGTCATCTTCAATATCCACATAAATGGTTCTTTCTTTTCGAACGCACTTCATCCGGATCTTATGTACCTCACCCCGGTAGCCATGGATAATACAGTTGGTTACCGCCTCCGACACCGCAGTCTTTAAATCTGCCACCTCCTCCAGTGTGGGATTCAGCTGGGTGCAAAATGCCGCAGCCGCCACTCTTGCCAGTCCCTCATTCTCTGGACGACTGTCAAAAATAATGGTCATTTCATTGGAATTTTCCATCAGATTCCCCTCCCTTCCAGCTGCATCTCCTTTTCCTCTCCTTCCAGCTCCAGAAACCTGCTTACCCCGGAAAGCTGCAAAAGCTTTTCAATATAACCACTTACGTGGCAGGCCTTCATGCAGCCAGAACGCATACCAAGAGCCCGGTATCTTCCCATGATCAGTCCAATTCCTGAGCTATCCATAAAAATAGTCTCTCCAAAATCAAAGCAAATGGTGCGGATATATATTTTTCCCATGATCCGGTCGGATTCCCTCCGGATCAGCTCGGATGCCGGATGATCCACTTCCTTCGGCAATTTGATATTCAGGCAGGTTCCCGTAGTTTCAAAAACAGGTTTCATGAATAAAAATCCCCCTTATTTGATTATGAATTATATAATGGGGTAAAATACGCTCTGCGAGTTTTACCATTTATCAACACAGTCGCCAAGTTTTCGTGCGGGCACGAACTTTGGCTTATTGCCCGCGTAAATTGAAAAAGGGATATGCACATCCATGCACATCCCCGGTTCAGAGGTTCCTCTTCGTTGTCATTCAAAAACAGCTGCTCACTGTAACCTTCAGGCATTCCCATCAATAATACTGAAAATCGCCATTTTCATCGTAATATCCATCTTCTTCACTATAATCAGAATAATCGGATTCATCAGATCCACTATCGTCATAACTGCTGTCAGACTCATCATAGCCAGATGTATCATAATCTGATGTGTCCTGCTCATAATCGCTGTTTCCAGAATCAGACGAGTTATCTGTACTTGAACCGCTGTCGCCAGAGCTATCACTCTTGATTCCCGATACACCGGTTTCCGAACAAATGGTATTGTAAATTCCCTTTACATCGTCTCCCAGCTGATCCTCATACACCTTCTGGATCTCCAGCGCAGCTGCATCATACTCATTCTGCTTATAAGAAACATAGGCATTCAAAAGCGCCTGATAGCTGGTACTCTTCTTCTGTTCTTCCGTAAGCTGCTGGGTAATCTCCTCAGCCACATCCCCAGACTCCTTGGCTTCTCCCTGGACTCTGGAAAGCTCTGCTCCCTGGCTTGCCAAAGATTCGCTGTACTTCACGATCTGCTGGTTCGCCTCCCGGTAGATTCCCTGCTTAATGGCAGGAACTGCCAAAAGCCAGAATGCAGCCGCTCCCGCAGCCACACCAGCCATAAGTGTTACAAACAGGGAAATTCTGGAGTTCTCCCTGTAAACAGCAGGCTGTACCACCGCACTTCTGGAAATCTCTTCCGAACCATCGTGTTTCCCCTTTGCGCCAAAAAGCCCTTTTTTCTGCTTTTCAAGACGGGTCGTAACACCAGTCCGCTCGTCCACTTCCCTAAGGAAACGTAAAGTGGTGGTATTGGTCTTATCAATACGCGCCGCCTTCCGAAGGGTTCTCCTCGCTTTGCCCCAGTCATGATTCTTCATGTAGATCAAAGCCAGCAGATGATAGCCCTTGATCAGCTTGGTATTCTGGCTCAGGATCTTACGGAGCTGAATGGCAGCCATATCCTCATGCCCTTCCCTGCAAAGAGCCAGGGCATTGTTATATTTCCTTATGGTCTCATTAATAGCGTCCAGTTTATTGGAATTCGCCTGAAGGCGGTTGATATATTCATTTGCAATATTCCGGGTAGACTGCAGATTCTTACTGATCACCCACTCACTAAGAGCAGCAACCACCTCTCCCATCTCGAAATACACCAGTCCCAGAAGATTTCGCGCCTGGATATTTCTCTTGTTAAAGGTAAGGCTCTGCTTCAGACAGTTAACGGCTCCTGAAAGGTCACGGATACTGGCCTTCTCCAAGCCCTGATTGTAATAAAGCTTGGAGAGATACTCCACCTTCTTCTGGATCAGGACGTTGCACCCACAATGAGGACAGTAATCCAGATCCTTATCTGCCAGGAACGCACCGCAATTCATACAGTTCATTCAGTATCTCCTATTCTATTTCATCCTGCGTCCGCTCTTGGACTCTCTTAGCATCTCCTGAAGAATGTCCAGAATATCAGTCAGTTCTCTATCGTAAATAGCCCCTTCCGCGTCTGTCACATCCAGACAAGGCTCAAATTTCTTCAGTTCCTCTTCGTAATCGATCATAAAATCCCCTCTTTCTGTAAAAGAGCCTTAATTTCACCCACCAGGTAAAGCGAACCTACACAGAATAACATTCCGTCCTCTCTCTTCGCCTCACAAGCCATATGAAAAGCCTCTTCAATATTATCAGAATTTCCAACTTCCCTGCAACCCTCTTTACGGAAAATCTCCGCCAGCTTGGCAGACGGCACCTCACGATAACCGCCCACCTCCGTAGTCACAACCTTACGGAAACGGATCCTGCTGCAAATGGTATGGATCATATCCTGATAATCCTTATCATTCACTGCTGAAAATAAAAGTGTCAGTGGGTACTCCTCCTGAAAACGCTCCGCGGTCTCCACAAACCTGCGGACGCCATCCTCATTATGAGCTCCATCCACGATTACTCCTGGCAGAATCGTCTCCATTCTGCCCTGCCACCTGGTATTCTTAATTCCAGCCTGCAGCTGCTCCATGCCCACCGGAAGCTTATCCTTCAGCACCTCCATGGTAATAAGTGCCAGAGACGCATTCATCACCTGATACCATGCAATAAAGGGGATGTGAAATCTGGTATCCCCATAATACCCATCCTTCAGGCAAAAATCAATGCCGTCCTTATTATTTCCCAGCACCTTCGCTTCGCCCTGAACCACCTTATAAGCCGGGCTTCCAAGCTCCTTCGCCTTCGCAGCGATCACCTCTGCTGCATCCTTATCATTTCCATCATAGATCACCGGAACTCCCGGAACAATAATTCCAGCCTTCTCCCCAGCGATCTCTCTCACCGTATTTCCCAAAAACTGCATATGATCCAGACTGATCGAGGTGATCACACAAGCCAGCGGATTCTCCACCGCTGTAGTCGCATCCAGTCTTCCACCAAGCCCGGTCTCCAAAGTCACATAATCCACACCAGCCTCAGCAAAGATCACCATTCCCATAAGAAACAGCATCTCAAAATAGGTAGGATGATAACTTCCCTCTTCCACAAGCTCATCCGCCAGCGACTTCACTCTCTCAAAAGCCTTCAGAAAAGTCTCATCATCAATATTCACCTCATTAATCTGAAACCTCTCATTAATTTTCACCAGATGGGGAGACGTAAACAGTCCGCAGGAATACCCTGCCTCCCTGAGAATCGAAGTCAAAAACGCACAAGTACTCCCCTTACCATTCGTTCCCGCAACATGTATCACCTTAAACCTCTCCTGCGGATTCCCCAGTCTTCTCAAACACTCCTTCGTATGCTCCAGGCTGTTCTTCTTCGTAAACTTCGGAGTCTCCTCAATATAAGCAACCGCTTCCTCGTAATTCATAATCTTCAACCACCATTTATCTATCGTATTATAACTAAAAACACTTCATCTGTGTATAATGAACTATCCATACACATCCGTAATTAATTACTCTACCATTATATAATAGTCACACCAGAAGTCCACCCCTAATCGTAACTTTTTATCCGACAAACCTCGCACCGCCCCAAAGAATCTCCCCTTCTCCTTATAAGCGGATGGCCCTCCGGGCCAACGCCACTCCCCTCCACGGTGGATGGCCGCCCCGGCAGCCGACACCTCACCCTCTCCCGCTGAACTCCTCTCTTTACCTCCCGCCTTGAACGTGCCTGGTCCCATCGTGCCTGGGCTGGGGCGTTGCACAGAACCCGAAAAAATCTTAGACGGCAGAATTTTGCGTTGAAGAAAGGAGAGGACACTGTCTAAGCTCCAACGGAGCGAGTTTGTCCTCTCCTTTCTTCGGTTTTAGCAAAATTCTGGTGCCTTAGATTTTTCGGGTTCTGCGCTCCGTTCCCAGCCCAGGCACGATGGAGCCGGGCACCCACCCGGAAAACCACTCCCCTACCGGGAATCCACCTTCCACTGACTATCATATAGCGCATAAACCGCCCTATCAAAGCTCTTACTAAGCGCCTTCCTAGTCGAACTGTTACTCCGCTGCACAACCGCCAGCCTATCAAAATCCTTCAATTCCGTTCCCGAAATTACCAGCATCGTTGGACTCAAATACGCCGTATCATACCACTCCCCATTCAGCTTCACCTGACTGGACGGCGTAAAATTTGTCCCCTGAATATAGTAAGTCCAATCCGTATCTGACACAAGCCTTAAGGAATCAAGGGTCACATCATAAAGCCCCATCCGCATCTTCGTCCTCTCAAACAGATTTTCTCCACCATAAGCATATCTCTTTCCATACAGCACATCATACTGCAGCGTCTCCAGATCCACCTGATAATTCTTCGTATTCCTTCTCGCCTGATGATACTTCATGATCGTACCCTCATGAATCCCAACCCGGTCCAGAACCTCCGCCGCAATCTGATAAGAAGCCAGATTCTCATCCTTCTTCGTCAGCCCCATATTATCCCAGATCACATACTCCGTCTGGAAAAGATACTTATTCTTCAGATCCTCCACAGTCAGCCCCATAGTCGGCAAATGATCTCCATACATCACCAGGATCACATCCTCTGGATAATCCGTCAAAGCATCTGTCAACTCCTTCACAAACTGATCCATCTCATGAATCTGATTCACATAATACTCCCACTTATAATCCTGCTCCTCCGTAGGAGAACCAGAAACCGTAATAGTTGGATTATCCAGGATTGGCTCACTAGGATAATCACCATGTCCCTGTACAGAAATGGTATACACATAATCCGGACTCTCTGTGGAATCCAGACACTTAAGGATCTCATCCGTCAACACACTGTCCTTCACCCAGCCAAGAGGATTCTGCAGATTCTCATCCGCCATATACTCTTCAGAGGTAAAAGTATCAAATCCCAGGTTTGGGAAAACAGATCGTCTGCCATAGAAATTCGCCTCATTATTATGTACCGCATGAGTAGAATACCCCAGATTCTTAAGCACATAAGGCACACTCTCGCAGGTAGTCTCCTTCAAAATACTCTTATAAGGATACTCACCAGGGCCAAAATAATGAAGACTCATTCCCGTAATCGTCTCAAACTCCGTATTTGCCGTACCAGCACCAACAGAAGGAACCTTATAATACCCAGAAGAATACTCCTCCATCAGTTTCCGAAAATTCGGGATCGGATCCTCAGAAATATTCAGGTAATTAACCAGAGTGGGATCAAAGAAAGATTCCAGCTGTAAAAACAGGATATTCGGTCTTTTTCCATCCTCTTTGGTCTCTGGAAGATTCGACTCCGTCTTCTCGATCCTGTCTATCTCATCCTCAGAATAATCCCTCGGCTCGCTGATACCGGTGTTAAAAATAGTGGTCGCCAGACAATAAGGATACCCATAATCCTCATAAGCAAACGCAATATTGCCAAAATAATTGGACAAAACCCTTTTCTCAAGAGCCAGCTGTGTCACGCCGCCAAAGGCCACAAAACCGACGATCACCAACGGAATCACATACCGATACTTAATCTTCTGCTGATACTTCGGTCCTTTGATCAACAGGATCACCAGCCCCAGCACCACAATTCCAATGAGGATACATCCGATCACCACACCATAAAAAGGCAGGTACTTCTGCATGATCGCAATTCCATCTGTCAGCATATGCAGATCCGGTCCGGTAAACGGTGTAACACGGTTCAGCAGAAGAATACAATTCACGATTCCCAGAAACAGCCAGAAAACCGAAACCACAACTCTCCAGAAAACCCGCCTGTGAAACAGATATACGATCAGCATTGTGGTAAAAATAAACGCAGTATTATAAGCAAACACCAACGGCTTTTCCGTCATGTAATTCCAGGCCTCCACCACAGAATGGCGGCACAGTGCCTCTATGATAAAATAGAGCACTGCGCACCAAAGTGCCTGAAGGATCAAGGAAATCTTATTGCAAAATTTGCTCAGCTTCATGCAAAATCTCCTTTTTATCTCTTAAGCTGCTCAAGCTGTGTTTCAACCTTATCCTTCATTTCTTTATACTTCGCAAGCTTCTCCTTCTCTGCATCAACCTTTGCAGCCGGAGCTTTGTTTACAAAGTTCGGATTGTTCAGCATTCCCTCGCAGCGGGCAATCTCCTTGGCCAGTCTCTCCTGCTCTCTGGTCAGTCTCTCAAGCTCTTTTTCCTTGTCAACCAGATCCTCAAGAGGCATGTAAACAACTGCATTGGAAACAACAACAGAAACTGCATCCTCTCCAATGCCAGTCTTATCCTGCTGAACATGGATTTCTTTCGCAAATGCAAGATTTACAAAGGACTTCTTGCTCTTCTCATACATCTCACAGATTGCAGCATCCTTTCCAACAATGATCAGATGAGTCTTTCTGTTCTGTGGAACATTCATGCTGGTTCTTGTATTACGGATACCGCGTACAACCTCCTGGAAGCTTCCGATTGCAAGCTCAGCCTCTGGAGAATTCCACTCCTCCTTATATACCGGCCAGTCAGAGATCATAATGGACTCTTCCTCAGGAAGCAGTGTGCAGTAGATTTCCTCTGTGATAAACGGCATAAATGGATGAAGCAGCTTCAGCCCCTGGGTCAGAGCCGTGCGAAGTGTCCAGAGAGCCGCATTTGCAGCCTTTGGATTCTCCTCAGCTTTCCACAGACGAACCTTGGCAATCTCAATGTACCAGTCGCAAAGCTCATCCCACAGGAAATCATAAATCTTCTGAACGGCAATACCCAGCTCATATTTTTCCATGTTATCGGTTACTTCTTTGATCACGTTATTCAGTCTGGAAAGGATCCATTTATCCTCATAACAAAGGGTTGCAATCTCAGGCTCTGTTACGCTCTTACCTTCCAGGTTCATAAGAACGAAACGGGAAGCGTTCCAGATCTTATTTGCAAAGTTACGGCTGGACTCTACACGCTCCCAGTAGAAACGCATGTCGTTTCCAGGTGCATTGCCTGTCATCAGGGTAAGACGAAGGGCATCTGCACCGTACTTGTCAATTACCTCAAGAGGATCGATACCATTTCCAAGGGATTTACTCATCTTACGACCCTGGGAATCTCTTACCAGACCGTGGATCAGAACATGATGGAATGGTGTCTTGCCTGTCTGTTCAAGTGCAGAAAATACCATACGGATAACCCAGAAGAAAATAATGTCATATCCGGTTACCAGCACGTCTGTTGGATAGAAGTACTCCAGCTCCGGTGTTTTGTCCGGCCAGCCAAGTGTAGAGAATGGCCACAGTGCAGAGCTGAACCAGGTATCCAGGGTATCCTCGTCCTGATGAAGATGTGTGCACCCGCATTTCGGGCATTTCCCGGGCATTTCTCGGGCAACAACTGTCTCACCGCACTCGTCGCAGTAGTAAGCCGGGATTCTGTGTCCCCACCACAGCTGACGGGAAATACACCAGTCACGGATGTTCTCCAGCCAGTGAAGATACGTCTTGTCAAAACGCTCCGGAACGAATTTCAGCTCTCCGTCCTCAAGAGTTTTGATCGCAGCTTTTGCCATCTCGTCCATCTTTACAAACCACTGCGGTTTGATCATCGGCTCTACAGTTGCATGGCAGCGGTCATGTGTTCCAACGCTGTGATTGTGCGGAACCACTTTTACCAGAAGTCCGAGCTTGTCAAGATCCTCTACCATGGCCTTTCTGGCTTCGTAACGGTCCATACCTGCATATTTTCCGCCCAGCTCATTGATGGTAGCGTCATCGTTCATAATGTTGATCTCCGGAAGGTTGTGTCTCTTACCAACCTCAAAATCATTAGGGTCATGTGCTGGTGTGATCTTTACACAGCCGGTACCAAATTCTTTATCAACATACTCATCGGCAATAACCGGGATCTCTCTGTCTGTAAGAGGAAGCTTCAGCATTTTGCCAACAATGTCTTTGTAACGGTCATCATCCGGGTTTACGGCAACTGCAGTATCGCCAAGAAGTGTCTCCGGACGTGTTGTTGCAATTTCCACGAATTTTCCTTCTTCTCCAACAACCGGATAGTTGATGTGCCAGAAGAATCCGTCCTGATCCTCATGCTCAACCTCAGCATCAGAAATGGAGGTCTGGCATACCGGACACCAGTTGATGATACGGGATCCTTTGTAGATATAGCCTTTTTCATATAACTTGATAAAAACTTCCTGTACTGCTTTGGAGCAGCCTTCGTCCATAGTGAAACGCTCTCTCTCCCAGTCTGCGGAAGCACCAAGCTTCTTCAGCTGGTTGATGATTTTTCCGCCGTACTCTTCTTTCCACTCCCAGGCATATTCCAGGAATTTCTCACGGCCGATTTCAGCTTTATCAATGCCTTCTTTTTTCAGTTTCTCAGTAACCTTAACCTCCGTAGCGATGGCTGCATGGTCCGTTCCCGGCTGCCACAGTGCTTCGTATCCCTGCATTCTCTTGAAACGGATAAGAATGTCCTGCATGGTCTCATCAAGTGCATGTCCCATATGCAGCTGGCCAGTTACATTTGGCGGCGGCATAACAATGGTAAATGGTTTCTTATCTGGGTTTACTTTTGCATGAAAATATCCGTTGTCCATCCATTTCTGGTAAAGACGTTCCTCGATTCCTTTTGGATCGTAGGTCTTTGCAAGTTCTTTGCTCATGATTTTCCTCCTAATATCAGAATCCTGCCCGCAGGATTCTGCACCTGCGGCGGGTCGCTTTCAGCGACATCTTCCTTTCCGCCGCAGTGTGATCCTGCCCAGCAGGGCTTTTTATATAGAGGGTGATTTCATAGAAATTTCCCTCTACATAAAAACGCCCCTCACACTGTAATGTGTGAAGGGCGAAGTTAACGCGGTACCACCTTCATTATGTGCAACAACGAGCCACTTCTAAAAAAGTTTTTATAGACTTCGCCTTTAATATGCACACATCTCTTTCCTATAACGCTGGAATTGCGTGAAAACTTACTGCAAAGCTCGCTTCTGCAAGCACTGCCTCTTTCAAAAAAAGCTCTGCCAGCTTCTCTTTGCTCATTCAGTTTCCCGGCTCCAAAGCTACCTTCAGCGGATGCGGATCTCAAAATGTCTTCCATCTCAGGGAATCCCCCGGACATTTCTCTCTGGGAGGACATGCGCTTACTCCTCTTCTTCTATGCCTTTCGCTGCGGCTTCCCTGCTTTCAGATAAATAAACGGAAAGGCCGCTGGTTTTATGGATATAACTATAATTGCAATTTTCCAGCTTGTCAAGCTAATTTGAAAATTTCATATTTACTCCACGCTCTTCAACGATTCCACCATATCAATGGTCTTCAGCTTAAAATGCATCACCCCATTCACCACAATGGAAAATACACTCGTCAGGATTCCACTGATCACAAAGCTCAGCGGCTTAATATTTCGCCCAAACATAACCGCATCTACCTCAACCGTGGTGATCACATACCTGTGAAGAAGAATTCCAAACACTGCTCCAAACAAAATTCCAAGCACTGTCAGGATCACATTTTCCCGAAGTACATACTGTGAAACCTCCCCATCATAAAAACCAAGCACCTTCAACGTTGCCAGCTCCCTCTGCCGCTCTGTGATATTAATATTATTCAGATTATACAATACCACAAAAGCCAGCATTCCTGCTGAAACGATCAGCACCAGGATTACCGCATCCAGGGTGCTCAGCATACGGTCGATCTGGGTAGAAATGCTGCTGGTATAGCTAATGCTAAGAGCACCAGGATACGTCAGGATCTGGGTTCCCACAGTTTCCAGATCATCCTTATTCTCTTCCTTCATGGTAAACACAATGTCCTGATAATCCGGCTTTTCCCCGAATGTCTGCTCATAGAGGCTGGGCGTCATATAAAGGTAATGATTCATATAATTTTCTGTGATCACAGCCACCTTTACCGTATATTCCTTATCCGCTTTTTCCAGGGTAATGGTATCGCCCACCTTCAATCCAAGCTGACTTGCCGTCTTCTCAGAAACAGCAGCCCCTTCGTCGGTAAGCTCATATTTTTCCTTGGTAATACGGCTCTGCAAGGTCACATCCCTGGCAAATTCTTCCAGATTTTTCGGCACAAACAGATAAATGCTGATATTAGAGCCGCCCTTAGGGGCACTGATCTTCGTCAGCTGGATCTGGTTGCAATGGGCAATCTGCCCGCTGCTCTTCATATATTCCAGAAGCTCTTCCCGCTCTTCCTCAGTGGCATCGCTGTCCTCTATCACCATACCTTCATAATGCTGCAGATCCCGATACTGAATAGTGGCAATATCACTGATAGAATCCTGAATTCCAAAGCCAACCAGCATCAGTGCCATACTTCCTGCAATTCCGAAAACCGTCATAACCAGACGCTTCTTATAGCGGAAAAGATTGCGGATGGTTGACTTCCAGGAAAAGCTTAAATGCTTCCATATGAATGTAATCCGCTCCAAAAGCACCCTCTTGCCCTCTTTTGGTGCCGGTGGACGCATAAGGGAGGCCGGTGTCTCCTGCAGCTCTTTTCCACATGCAAAAAGAGTGGCACCAACGGTACACACAATAGATGCCCCGGAAGCAATCAGTGCAAAACTGAGCTGATAGTCAATGGAAATGGTATTTGCCACATTGTGATACATAATTCCATAGGCCGTTATAATAATGTAAGGAATGATTTTCTCGCCAATCAGCATTCCCAGAATACTTCCCAGCACGGTTGCAAAAAACGCATAACAGATGTATTTCGCCGCAATCGCAGTCTTCTTATATCCCAAAGCCTTCAAAGTACCGATCTGGGTTCGCTGCTCCTCCACCATACGGGTCATGGTAGTAAGACTGATCAGTGCCGCTACCAGGAAAAAGATCACTGGGAAAACCTGCCCAATGTTTCGAAGGCGGTCTGCATTGTCACCATAATCCGTGTATTCCGGAAGGTCCTCACGGTCTGTGACTATCCACTCCGGTATCTCCAGATCAGCCAGTTCCTGCCTGGCATCGTCTAATTTTTGCTGGTTATCTGCAATCTCATCCTCTGCCTTTTTTTTGGCATCCTGGTACTCTTTCTTTCCATCTGTCAGATCCTGCTCTCCCTTTTTCAGATCCTTCGCTGCATCTGCAAGCTTTTTCTCGTTATCGGTAATTTCCTTTTCACCATCCTGAAGCTTCTTCTCATTGTCCGCAACTTCCAGCTCCCCAGAAACAAGCTTCGCCTCATTATTCGCGATTTCTTTCTCACCGGAAGCAAGCTTTGCTTCATTGTCTGCAATCTGCTGTGCGCCGGAATTGTACTGTGCCAGACCAGAAGCATATTGCTGCTCGCTTTCATTTAGCTTCGCCACATTGGCATCCAGTTCCGCCTGACCATCCGCCAGCGTTTTCCCATTGGAATCGATTTCCTTCTGGGCCTTGTTCAGCTTTTTCTTAGCTTCGTTTAACTGCTTCTGCCCATTTGCCAGCTCCTGCTCTCCAGCTTCAATTTCGGTCTTGGAAGCAGCAAGGGCTTTCTCCTGCTCCTGAATTTCGTTCCATCCGGCATCAATCTGCGCCTGACCTGCACTTATCTGCTCAAGACCTGCATTTAGTTCGCTTTCTTTCTGGGAAAGCTGGGAAAGTCCGTCCTCCACAGCCGCCAGGCTTCCTTCCAGCTGACTTCTGGTGGACGCAAGCTGCTGCCTTTGCTCCTCAAGCTGGGCTTCGCCTGCCTGGATCTGCTGGCTGACTGCTGCTTCCTGACTTTCCAGCGCCGAAACCTGGGCTGCCAGGTTATCCAGTTCTTCCTGGGAGACATCTGGGTTTTCCAGTGCTGCATTGTAGCTGGCCCGGGCGTTCTCAAGCAGAACCTGTAACTCTGCCAGCTGGCTTTTTACATCTTCCAGGGTATTTACTTCCTCCTGCAGCTGGGCTTCGCCTGCAGCCACCTGGGAAAGTCCCTCTGTTATCTGCTGCTTCTGCTGATTTAACTGTGTTCTGGTGCTTTCGATCTGCTGCTGTCCCGCTGTGATCTCTGCCTTAGACTGATCCAGTTCCTTCTGTTTGTCTGTTAAGTTTTGCTTTGCAGCCTCTAATTGCTGTTCCCCTGCTTCCAGCTGGGATTTTCCCTCTGCAAGTTTCGCTGCATTTTCATCCAGGGTTTTCTGGTTTGCCTCTAATTCTGCCAGACCACTGTCAACCTGCTGCTGGGCAGAAGCAATCTGTGCCTGTCCATCTGCAAGTTTCGCTTTTGCCGTATTTACCTGGCTCCAGCCGTCATCCAGCTGGCTTCTGGCACTGTCAAGCTGGCTTTTGCTGGAAGAAAGCTGACTCTTGGCATCCGCAAGCTGGCTTTTTCCATACGCAAGCTGGGACTTGGCCTCTTCTAACTGTGTCCTTCCATCGGCAAGCTGTGTTTTCGCGTCTTCCAGCTGTTTTTTGCCGTCGGCAAGCTCTGTCTTCGCATCTTCCAGCTGGGATTTTCCATCTTCATATTCCTTCTTACCCTCTTCTAAATCTTTCGCTCCTTTATCCAATTCCTCTTTGGCATCGGCAAGCTTCTCATCTGCCTCTTTTTTCCCATCATCCAGCTTCTTCTGGGCATCGTCAATTTTTTTCTGGGCATCTGCCTTCACAGCTGCAAGACGGATCTGACAGCGGTCATCTGCAATATTTTCCACACGGTCTTTGATCTTGGCGATCAGATTCTCGTAACCATCTGTATAGCTTGTAAGATCCTTAGCTCCATGAACGGTCACATAGATCTGGGTATAAATTTCCTGGTCAAAATCCTCTGGAAGCACATAGCCAAATCCATTGACTTCTCCGGTTCCAAGGGTGGTATTTCCCCGGTTAAAAGATATGTAGAGTGGACTTCTTCCGATTCCAACCACTGTATATCCTGTGGTAACCAGAAGGGAAGAATCCTCACTCTCCCGCAGGGATACCCGGTCTCCCACCTTGTACCCGTTTGTAGAAGCAAATGTACTATCCAGGAAAATCTCACCGCTTTTTTCCGGAAGGCGTCCTTCCTGCACATCCAGCTTATTCACCGTATCATTCAGCGACTCAATGTGAAGAACCTTCTGTTTCTGGCCCTCCCCGCACATCACATCCGTGGACCAGGCACCTTCCGCTGATTCAATCCCATCTATACTTTCTATAGAAGAAACATCCTCTGCTGTCAGTCCCATGGTTCCCACAACCTTAATGTCCATCAGGCTGCTTTCATCGTAATAGGCATCTCCGGAATAACGCATATCCGGCGAGGAAGCCTGAATGCCGGAAAAGAAGGCCACTCCAAGAGCCACGATCAAAAGGATAGAGATAAACCTGGATTTACTCTTTCGGATCTCCATCCAGAATTCTTTTCTTAATGCTTTCATCTCTCACCTACCACTCTATTTCTTCTACCGGAGTTGGATGGTCGTTCATTGTCATCTGGTCCACTTTGCCGTTCTTGATCCTGATCACACGGTCTGCCATGGGCGTAAGAGCAGAGTTGTGGGTGATCACAACCACCGTCATTCCCTTCTGCCGGCACATATCCTGCAAAAGCTTGAGAATTGCCTTACCAGTCTGATAATCCAAGGCTCCTGTAGGCTCGTCGCAAAGGAGCATCTTGGGATTTTTGGCAAGGGCTCTTGCTATGGAAACACGCTGCTGCTCACCGCCTGACAACTGTGCCGGAAAATTTCCCAGTCTGTCCTTTAGTCCCACTTCTTCCAGAACGGTCTTAGGATCCATTGGGTTCTTACAGATCTGGCCTGCCAGTTCTACGTTTTCCAGGGCAGTCAGATTGGGCACCAGATTATAAAACTGAAAAACAAAGCCAATGTCATCCCTTCGGTAGCTGGTAAGCTGACGATTGTTGTATTTCCCAATGTTCCTTCCGTCTACCCAGATCTGGCCGCTGGTAGCGGTATCCATTCCTCCCAGAATATTCAGAACCGTTGTTTTACCAGCACCACTGGGGCCAACGATCACGGCAAACTCGCCTTTTGCTATATGAAAACTGATCTCGTCCACTGCGATTATTTTTACCTCTTTGGTTCCGTAAATCTTGGAAACTTTTTCGAGGTGAATGTAATTTTCTGTAGTATCCTGCAATGTATCACACTCCTGTTTTTTCCGTCATCAGACAAAAAGCCATTCCTATGTAGGCGGTTTTTGTCTGTTATTTTTAGTATAACATTGCATTATTTTTTGTTCAATTAGGGAAAATATGAAATTTCTATAAAACAAGGAAATGGATATTACTGTTCACAGCAACACGCTTCGCATGATTTCGCGCCGCGTGGTATTTTCCGTAATCAGCAAAGAAAGCAGTATGAAAAACAGCCCCTGATTTTTCTGAAAATCAAGGGCTGCACGTTTCATGTTACTTTTTAAACTCTATAAGGCTCAGTGTGTACCACAGTTTTATCTGCCTATTCTCTCTACCTGTTCTAATACAAATAGCCACTGTCCACATATCCGTATTTCATAAGGCTTGGAGCGTACACATACCAGTATTTCGATCCGCTGGAGTCGATCACTACCACACTGTCTCCGGTATTCAGCTCACCGATCTCGTTGGATTCGTCATAAGCCATGGCAGAACGCAGGGCCAGATACCCCTTGGATACCTTCACAGACATAGTGGTATAGGAAGTTCCGCCTACCAGATAGTCCTTATTCACAAATCCATTGGTATCATATTTTGGGGAATATACATACCAGTACTTGGAATCGCTGGTGTCCAGAAGCTGCACCACATCACCGGAATATAATTCACCGATCTCATTAGAGGTATCGTAAGCCTTCATATTGCGAAGGGCCAGATAGCCTTTGACTACGCTGACAGTTCGTGTCTCACCAAAATAGCTGGAATCATAATCCATACTCTCATCCCGGTACAGATATTCCTGATTTACATATCCGTAGCAGTTCAGCTTCGGAGAATAAACGTACCAATACTGGGCATTGCTGCTGTCAGAAACCCACACTGTATCTCCGGAATAAAGCTCTCCGATCTCATTGGAAGCATCATAATCCGGTGCATTCCTAAGAGCCAGATAACCAGTGGCTACACTTACGGTCCACATCGTATCATAGGAGGATACGGAAGAGGTTACAGAATCCAGATAGTCATTGTTTACATATCCGAAATCATCATACTTTGGAGAATACACGTACCAGTAACCAGTAGCACCTGTATAATCCATAACTTCTACCAGGTCACCTGTGTAAAGCTCGCCGATCTCATTGCTGCTCTCAAAGGCTGTGTCTGTCCGAAGTGCCAGATAGCCGGTGGCAACATTTACACGATAGGTATTACAGGACGCTTCTGCTTCCTGTGCGGTTCCTGGAACCGAAAGAGCCAGCGCTGCGGCGGCAAGAATGGGCATACAAATCTTCTTCATTTTCGTCATAGACAAATCCCCCTTCATATAGTCGCTGCTGTTCACCCATGACCAGCAACATACAATTTTCTGAAAAAACACTTTCTTCACGCACTTATATATGAAAATTATAACGGATTAAACATACTATGACAAGTTATTTTTATCGGCCGATATAGCTTGTCGGGATTCGTGTTACTGTTTGCTTTTTTCACTGTGACACTTTGCTCCGTTTTTTCTTATTGTACACCATCCGACTCTGCTTTTTGTAATGCTTCATTTCCATCTGAATCTTTAACGTTTCCTTTTTCTGTAAAATTCTGCCCAGCATTTTCAGACGCTTCATTCTCTTTCTCATTCTGCTGGCTGCCAGGGAACATCTGATTTCCATCTGGGCCGCCGCCAGGACCGCCTGCGCCATGTCCGGCTCCACCACCGCCGGACATGGTTCCCATCACGCTGAGATCAATATCAGAACCATCTATGAGGCTGGAAGAATCTTCCTGCTGTCCATCATCTGTAGAAGGGATCGTGCCGTCCAGCTGACCGCTTACACTCTCAGCGCGAAGGCTCACCACCTCCAACAGCATCTGTGCTGCAGCATCATACTCTTCGTAACTGTAAAATGCGGTAGGATCATCGGATACAAGATCATCAATCTGGCTGCGGATCCGCTCATAGGTTTTCTGGAATTCACCGCCATTTACATATTTCTCCACAAGCTCATTCAAATACTCATGGTACTTCGCCAGATATTCCTCATCTTCCAGCAGCGCATCAAAGAAATTGGTAATGGAAAATGGAGTGTCAATGACATCGTTTATCACAGAGGTGGCGCCAGAAGATTGACCACCCATTCCGCCTCCCATGGACATTCCACCAAAGGAAAGGTTATAGTCCCAGGGCAGGATATTCAGCTGGCCATTGTACTCATATAGATAATAGTTGTGGGCCATTGTTCCGGAAAGACTGTCGTCGTTTACTACGAAGGTGTGGACTGCCATATATTTCAAAATGTTGTCCACATCCATGTAAGTCTCCAGGTCTGTGCCTTCACTGATATTTTTCAGGGCTTCTACTACCCGCTTATGATCTTTTTTGCCAGAATCTGTTACCTCACCGTCCCAGATGGTAGAGTAGCTGTCAAGGTCATCATCTGTGTAATTTAAATCTGCACCTCCGCTGCCGCCCATGGCACCCATTTCGTGGTCCGAAAAGTCTGCATTCTCTGGCATTTTCCCATTCTCCGGTGGCTGGAAATCCTCTGGCATATTTCCATTTCCCATCTGCGGCATTTCGCCGCCTTGTGGGTCACCGCCCATTTGCGGCATTTCTTCGCCAGGGAACTCTCCCATTTCAGGCGCTTCACCTCCAGGGCCACCTTCTCCGTCTTTCTCATCTTCTCCGCCGCCAACGCCCATGCTTTCCGGCTTATACAGATTTCCATCCTCTGTGCCATAATTGCGCAGCATAAAACTGTCTTCCACAGCTTCCAGGGCCAGATACACGCCCCAGTAATCACCGTTTACACAGATTTTTGCATAATTATAAAGAGAGGCATCCACCCCCAGATACTGGTACATATCGTAAACAATGGCTTCCTTCATGTTCGTGGCATCTGCATAATTGTTATTCAGGATCAGCTTATCCAATCCATAGCAGGTCTGCCCTTCTATGTAATGATCGAACTCCAGCTTGAAGCTATACCGGTCTGTATCCGGGTCACTGGCTATCGAAGAAAGACTGGTATTCCCTTTTGGACGGATTCCTACCGAATAAAAGGTCTTTCCGTTCACCACCACATCGCAGGAATAATACTCCTCCGAAAGCGCATTTTCCAGCATATCATTCCAGTCGTCCTCATCCATGAGAATGTCAATGTCCATGATCTGATCGGTATCAAACAGCTTGCTTTCGTATTCCATTGTTACGGCGTTGTTTCCGTAGACGGACTGAAGCTGCTTGGAAAAGGCGGATGCCACAAGGCAGAGGATCACCGCAAATGCCATAAGTGCAGAAATGATCTTCGTTATATATTTATTTGTAACCATGTGTCTATTCCTCCATCAAGTTTTCCTCCAGGCAATTTTCTCAAAGCTCCTACTCACTGCCCCCTGAAAATACTTGACAAAATTCCGGCTGCGGGCAGAAGCAGATCATGACATATACTCTCCGCTGTAGCTTACTAAAGTTGCATTCTCCACACCTGCGATCTCATTCAGACGATTCACAAAGGCGGTCTCCCCGTCTTTCATCCGGATTTCTGCTGTAAACTCTATTCCTTGGGCATTTACTGTTTTGGATTTCACTGCATACTTTTTCACGGCTTCTTTCATAAGGGAAACAGCTGCATTTTCTGCATTCTCATCCTGGCAGTTCAGAATCAGCAGGTAAGGATTGTCATGTACCTTTTTGTTTGCAAAAAGGATCAGGATCACACCGATAATGGCTGAGCCGATCACAGCCAGCGGCAGCATTCCCGCACCGATCACGATTCCGGCAGCGACTGCCCAGAACAGGTACACGATCTCCATAGGCTCTTTGATCGCTGCACGAAAACGGACAATGGAAAGCGCACCAACCATACCAAGGGACAACACAACGTTTGAGGTTACCGCCAGAATTACCAGCGTGGTCACCATTGTCATCCCCACAAGTGTCATGGCAAAACCTGTGGAATACATCACACTGTTAAACGTTTTCTTATAAACTACAAAAATAAACAGTCCAATGACCAAGGCTGCTGCCATGGCGATCAACGTATCAACTACTGAGAATTCTGTTATATTTTCCAGAAAGCTGGATTTAAAAATATCATTAAATGTCATAATTGTTATACTCCTGTTTTTTATCCATAATTTCTACATGCTGCATATTTTGAAAAAGATTCCTGTCTTACTCCATCCATCTGGATCATATCCTGTATCACCCTTGGCAAAAAAGCGTCATACTTCACTTCCATGATCATCTCTCCCGGACACTGCTGCCCGGTCTCCACATCGTACACCTTTTCTTCCAGAAATGTTCCGTGATACATGGTGGTCCGCACGTTCCAGTCAAAGGTGATCCGCACATTTCCAGCTGTATAAATGTAAGGCTCTCTTGTATAGGAAACCAGTACTCTTGGCTTCAACTGCTGATACTTCATTTTTCCATAAAGCTCCTGAACCAGAGAGGAAGCATGGTTTTTCATCCATCCCAAGTTACCTGCAAGAAGCATTCTGCACTCTTCCTCTGACAGTCTGGCGCTTACCTTCATGCAAAGATTGTTATCTTTTATCTTCTTTTCCAGCGTAATCCGTTCAAAATTATCATTATAGTAACGGATCCGGAATTTTTCTCTTTTTGCAACACCATTAACCTTTTCCCGAAGTGCCTTGTCCTGGAGATTATCAAAATAAATACTCCGGATGCTGTAGGTTCCGTCTGCCCTTGTGTGGGGATCCATCTTCATCACCTGGCGAAAACGGCTTCGAAGCTGCAGGTACTGCCAATAAGTAATTATATATTTTAATTCATGACGATAATGGCTGCTGTTCGCAGCCTGGCCAGTGATCACTTCGCGTACTTCCATTTAAATTTACCTTCCTTCCCGGAACAAATGTATATCCCGTTCCTTCTCATTCCAACATCAAACAGGATCTGGATATTGGATCTGTCAGTTCTGAATTATAGGGACTGAACCTGAAATGTACTTGAAAAAGTATGTGACCATTCTGCGAAACTTTAAGAACCATGCTCGACGAGTTTCCTCATTCTGTGCACGAAAAAAGCCCCATGCTTTCTGACATGAGGCTTATCTTATATACCTATTCAAATTACATTTTCAATTATTTTACAGCCTCGAATGCTGCATCCAGAGCTGCGATCAGGTCGTCTACTTTCTCAATACCAATGGAAAGACGGATTGTGTTTGGTTTGATACCCTGGTCAAGAAGCTCTTCCTCTGTGCACTGGCTGTGTGTGGTGGTTGCAGGATGGATAACAAGTGATTTTACATCTGCAACGTTTGCAAGCAGTGAGAAGATTGCAAGGTTATCAATAAATTTCTGAGCAGTCTGTGCATCACCCTTGATTTCGAAGGTAAAGATGGAACCACCGCCGTTTGGAAGGTATTTCTTATAGAGATAATGGCTTGGCTCGCTCTCCAGTGATGGATGGTGAACTGCTTCTACCTGTGGATGTTTGGACAGGTAATCTACAATCTTCAGGGCGTTGCTTACGTGACGCTCCACTCTTAAGGAAAGAGTTTCCAGTCCCTGTAAGAACATAAATGCATGGAATGGAGAAAGGGTTGCTCCTGTATCACGAAGGATAATGGCACGAATGTAAGTTACGAATGCGGCCGGAGCAGTTGCCTCTGCAAAGGAAATTCCATGGTAGCTTGGGTTTGGCTCAGAGATCCACGGGAATTTGCCGGATGCTTTCCAGTCGAAGTTACCGCTGTCTACGATCACACCACCGATTGCAGTTCCATGTCCACCAATGAACTTTGTTGCAGAATGAACGACGATGTCTGCGCCATACTCGATCGGACGAACCAGATAAGGAGTTGCAAATGTAGAATCCACTACAAGAGGAATGTTATGTTTGTGCGCAATTTTTGCAACTTCTTCAATGTCGATCAGGTTGGAGTTCGGGTTTCCAAGGGTCTCAATAAAGATTGCTTTTGTGTTTTCCTGGATTGCAGCTTCAAAGGAACCTTCTACATCCGGATCTACAAATGTTGCGGTAATGCCGCTGGTCTGTGGAAGGGTATGTGCCAGAAGGTTGTATGTTCCGCCGTAGATGGTCTTGGAAGCTACAATGTGCTCACCTGTTTTTGCAAGTGCCTGGAATGTATAATCGATCGCTGCTGCACCGGAAGCAACTGCAAGTGCTGCAACTCCGCCTTCAAGAGCAGCGATTCTCTGCTCGAAAACGTCTTCTGTCGGGTTGGTAAGTCTTCCATAGATATTACCAGCATCGCGAAGTCCGAAACGATCAGCTGCATGCTGTGAGTTATGGAATACATAAGAAGTGGAAGCGTAAATCGGAACGGCTCTTGCGTCTGTTACCGGATCTGCTTTCTCCTGTCCAACGTGTAACTGTTTTGTCTCAAATCCCCAGTTTTTAGAATCTCTGATATCTGCCATTTTCTTTTCCTCCGTGTTTTACTATTTTCATCACATTTAAAAATGTTAATTTTGTTATTGTTATTGATGTTTTTCTTTGGTGTTGCTTTGTTTTTGTTGATGAATGTATAGTAACATACTGGGAATTCTCTGTCCAATATGTAAAAATAATACCTGGTTATAGGTTTGAGCTATAGCCAGGTATTTCTATTTATGCGGACAACAAGCCGGCGTCCGTGCTTACACAAGACCTTGGCGCCTGCCGCGATAACAGGCAAAACTCACAGAGCGTGTTTTATCTCGTCTGCGCGTACCCCTTTACACTCTCAAGAAACGCTTCATGGATCCGGTCATCTTCATCCAGTTCCGGATGAAATGCCAGACCATACTGCTCTTTGTATTTTACAGCCACAATATTGCCATCTACCTCTGCCAGCACTTCAGCCCCTTCCCCACATGTTTCAATATAAGGGGCGCGGATAAAGGTCATAGGAACCGGACCGATCCCTTTCATTTCCTGGATGGTATGAAAGCTGCCAAGCTGTCTGCCATAGGCATTTCTTTTTACAGTCACAGGCATGGTTCCGAAATACACATGTTCATCATTGGAAAGATGATCAGCAAGAAGGATCAGGCCTGCACAGGTGGCAAGCACCGGCATCCCGGCCTGGATCTTCGCTTTCAGCGGCTCAAACATTTCCAGCTCTCTCAGAAGTTTTCCCTGAACGGTGCTCTCCCCGCCAGGAAGGACCAATCCGTTAAATCCGCTGTCAAGATCTTCTTTTTTCCGTAATTCCACGCATGTAGCGCCAAGCGACTCCAGCTTGCTCTTATGTTCTGCAAAAGCCCCCTGCACAGCAAGGATTCCGATTTTCATCTTATTTGCCCCTCTCTGCCATCAGAAGCTGGATCTCCTGCTCATTGATCCCAACCATAGCCTCTCCAAGATCTTCGGAAAGCTCTGCCAGCATTTTGGAATCCTGATAGTTGGTAACGGCTTTTACAATGGCTGCTGCACGTTTCTTCGGATCACCAGATTTGAAAATACCAGAGCCTACAAATACTCCTTCTGCTCCAAGCTGCATCATAAGGGCTGCGTCTGCCGGAGTTGCCACTCCGCCGGCTGCAAAGTTTACTACTGGAAGTCTGCCATTTTTGTGAACATACTCTACCAGCTGGTAAGGTACACGAAGGTTCTTGGCTTCCTCAAAAAGCTCATCCTCACGCATGGAAACCACTTTCGCGATCTCACTGTTCATCATACGCATGTGACGTACGGCCTGTACCACATCTCCTGTTCCTGGTTCTCCTTTTGTACGGATCATGGATGCGCCTTCTGCAATTCTTCTTAAAGCCTCTCCTAAATCCTTTGCTCCACATACAAATGGTACTTTGAACTGACGCTTGTCAATGTGGTAGACATCATCTGCCGGGGAAAGGACCTCGCTCTCATCAATGTAATCGATTTCAATTGCCTCTAAGATCTGTGCTTCCACGAAATGTCCGATCCTGCATTTTGCCATAACCGGGATGGAAACAGCCTCCTGGATTCCTTTGATCATTTTCGGATCGCTCATTCTGGAAACGCCGCCAGCTGCGCGGATATCTGCCGGGATCCGCTCCAGCGCCATAACAGCACAGGCACCTGCCTCCTCTGCGATCTTTGCCTGCTCCGGAGTGGTAACATCCATGATCACTCCACCTTTTAACATCTGTGCAAGCTGTTTATTTAATGCGTATCTTTCCTGACTCATTTTGATTTCCTCCTGTACCTACCGGGTAAAGAAATGCAGCCTCTTGTTGCTTCATTTCTTTGCCGTTGTTTTTTCTTGTCTGAAAGAATACAGGATTACTGTGCTGTTATAAATATCCAATTTTTATATATTTTATAGGGACAGTTATCATTTTTTGTAAAAATTCACCCTCAGAGCCATAACTCTGAGGGCTTTCTCATTATGAAATAGCGTCACCTTTCCAAGCTATTATTAGTATATGCTGTAAAAACGTTAATCTTATAAACTTCTAATTCATATGGTATGAGAGTCGAAAAATCTTTTGACATTCATACATCATATAGTAACTTGAAACAGAATCGACCTTCCATCTTTACTGCTGACCTTGATCTTCCCGCCATAGGCTTCGGCTACAGCCTGGGCAATGGACAGCCCAATTCCGCTGCCGCCAGTCTTTCTGGAGCGGGAATTGTCCGGGCGGTAGAAGCGGTCAAACAGGCGGTTCAGATTTTTGGTGTCTTCCAGTACACAGGTATTAAAAACTTCAATTTTCGTCTTTCCATGGGCTTTATATACATCCAGACGGATGGTTCCATTTTCATCGG
Organism: Blautia glucerasea; assembly: GCF_020537505.1. Lineage (GTDB taxonomy): Bacteria > Bacillota > Clostridia > Lachnospirales > Lachnospiraceae > Blautia_A. The sequence goes on from NZ_JAJBMO010000001.1 coordinate 90,476, forward strand.
AATATTTCATGGCATTGTCCAGAAGGACGGAAATCATCTGCCTTGTCACGTCGGGATTTCCACATAAAGTCAGGTGTTCTTCGATTCTCTGGGAATAGGTTTTTCCCTGGGCTTTTGCAAGGGAAGCGAAGGGCTCTGCCACTTCCCAGGCTGCATCGCTTAAGGAAAACTCTGTCTTATCCGGGAAAGGATTCTCCTCATCCAGACGGGACAGTGTTACAAGATCCGATACCATTCTGGACATTTTTGCGGTCTGGCTGTGTATGTTCTTCGTCCACTCATCTTCTCCGTGTTCCATGGCGATCACATCCACACTGGTTGCAATGGAGGTAAGAGGGGTTTTGATCTCATGGCTGGCATCTGTAATAAAACGTTTCTGCCGTTCGATGTTCTGAATGTAAGGTTTCATCGCCTTTTTTGAAAGAAGGATCACCAGAAGGAGCACAGCTAGGAAACATACCACTCCTACCAGACAGGAAATGAGAAGGACATTCCTGGCAGAATGAAGCTCCATTGTGGTGTTTAAAAATATAACAATATTATCATTTTCTTCTATTACAATCTGAAATCTGTAGTTTTTATAATAACCTTTTTCTCTTTTCCCACCTAGCACGTTGAGGGCAAATTCTTCGGCTTCTTCCTGGGTAACAGAGGCAATAAAGTCAGTAGAAACAGCAGTTACATTTTTCTCTTCGTCCAGGCGGACTATGAAAAAGCGTGTTGTGTAGGGTGCCTCCGGATCGTGGTCCTCTGGGCGGTTGAAGACATCTGGAGGCGCGGGCTTTTCAGTTGTCGCTGAATTATCCCGATTCCCATCAACGCTGCTCTCTGAATTTTCGACAGATTCAGAATTCTGATTTTTGCTGTCAGTAATGCCTTCTGCGGACTGTTCTGCAGCATTATGCGTTTCCGGATTTTCTTGATCTGCATTCACCCTTCCAGCTTCAAAGTCGTAGATTTCCTGTATTCTCTGATCTGCCCGAACTGCTGTCGTATGGTAATTCCACACATTAATCCCAGCCAGTACAGTCACCAGCATAATAAAAACTGCAAGCATGGCAGCCAAGATAAAATGCCAGCGCATCTTTTTCAGCATATGTTCTCCTCCAGATTAACTTCTCGTGATAAGCTGCTGTTCACGAAGCGGACTATACTTCTTCCAGGGAATAGCCGGCTCCGCGGACAGTTTTGATCTCTACAGTAGCGCCCAGCTGTTTTAATTTTTTCCGCAGAAAACCAATATAGGTCCACACCACATCCATCCCGGCGGTTCCGTCCTGCTCCCAGATTTTTTCCATAATGTGTTCTGTGGAAAATACGAATTTAGGATGTTTCATAAATAATTCCATCAGCTGAAATTCCTTGTTGTTCAGCCGAATGCTTTCGCCCTCCGCTGATAGTTCAAACCGGTTACAGTCCAAAGTGGTATTTCCAAGACAGAGAAGACTCTCCGTGTAACTGGTACTTCTTCTGCCAAGTGCTTTCACCCTGGCAATAAATTCACTTGCTGCAAAGGGTTTGGGCAGATAGTCGTCTGCTCCTGCATTCAGCCCGGCTACCCGGTCTTCAATTTCGGACTTTGCTGTCAGCAGCATCACCGGGGTCGCAATATGGTTCTCTCTGGCTCTTCTAAGAACCTCCAGGCCATCCATTTCCGGCATCATAATGTCCAGCACGATCACATCATAGTGTCCCTGGCTGACAAAGTCCCAGGCATCTTTTCCATTATGTACAATATCTACCGCGCACTTGTTTTTCTCCAATAGAACCTTCAGCGCGCGTGCAATTTCCACCTCATCTTCCGCAATCAGGATACGCATAATTGTCCTCCGTTTTTTATGGCAAATTTCTTCTGTTTTCATCATAACAGAAAAATCCCGGAAATCAATCCGGGATCTCTCATTACACAGAATCTTCACATAAGTATTTTTAATGGTTTTTGTTGTTTTTTGGTTTCTTGCGTGCCATCATGCCGCCGATGCGGCCGGTTTCTTTGGCGGAGAGGCTTTTCCAGCCTCCTTCTAAGACTTTATCTAATATGCCAAGTTCCTGGGCGATTTCGTATTTGGTCTTCTCTTCAGGGGTGAGATTGCCGGATTTGTAGGCTTCTACTTCTTTGTCCTTGTTCATATGTCTATGCTCCTTTTTACATTGTTTGGATGTATATAGGGAGTATGGACAAAATATAGAAAGTTTATACCCAATGAACGCAATTGTTATTTAGTGGGTTAAAAGTTCTTCAAGGCGGACGCATTCGGACAATGGCTGGGACCCGACCCACTAAATTGCAAGCTTATACTATTTTTTATGCCTTTGGAATAATGATCGCAGCGATAATGTAGGCCCAGATCCCGGCGCCGCCGAAGCAGGTGAGGATTACCCAGGCCAGACGGACCAGGGTTGGATCGATGTCGAAGTACTCGGCGATACCGCCGCAGACACCGCACAGCATACAGTTTACAGTTGATTTGTATAAACGCTTATTACTCATAATAGCTTCCTCCAATCTTATAAACTTAGTCTTCCCCGTCAAACTCCACATCAATCTCTCCCATTCCACACTCCAGCACCATGCTTCTGCTGGCACCATCGTTGGAAATAGTTTTCTCGATGCCAAAACCGCTGTACTCAGAATCTCCCAGATCGATCTCGCCGATTCCGCAGGTCAGCTCATAATCGTAATCCTTCTCTTTGCCAGCCATGGTCAGAGAGATCTCACCTGTGCCGCATTCTGCACTAAGATCCGGGGTATCAAGCATATCAATATCAAGGGTTCCAGCTCCCACCTGAAGGGCACAGCTCTTTGCCGTAATGGTGCCACAGCTGCTGAACTCTCCAGCGCCTGCCTCCAGTGAAAAATTCTCCGCCTGCAAGTCACAATCCAGCTCAATAGTTCCAGCATCAATGCCCATCACTACGCTGCCGAACTTTTTCCCGGCAGGTACACTGACCTTGACCTGCTTCTGCTTTTTGCTGGTGCCGCTGTGGGTATCTGTGATGGTGATCTTCCCAGAGGACTCATTCACTACAACATCCTGCTTGGTGTCATTTGCGACCTCCACCCGGATCTTGTCGCCGTCATATTCCTGAAAAAGAAGCTTATCATATTTTAGGCTGATCTCCAGATCACTGGCAAACTCCAGCTCCACAGTGTCACCATCTGTGATATTCCAGTCCGTATCCAAAGTCCGGACATTTTTTCCAAAATGGATCAGCCCGGCCAGGGAATAAGCATGATCCCGAATGACCTCATCAGCCTGGTCAAATACGTTTCCCCCAGACTCCACTGCGGCTACGGAAATTCCACCAATGCACAAGCCGATTCCCGCCACAGCGAACACACCAGCTGCGATCAGCATTCCCTTTGTTCCTTTTTTCATGCTTGTTCCTCCTTTTTATTCCGATACAGGATTTTCTGGAAAAAGTCTGTCGTCTTGCGAAGGATCCATGGGAAAATTGTGGAGCCCAGCCATCCGGTCAAGATACAGAACAAAATTCCAATTGCCATGGAAATTCCACCAATTCCCATCACCAACAGGCCTACCGCCACATTACTAAACAAAAGCCCGACTCCTCCGCCAATGCAGGCGCAGCCAGCCACGATCAGTGCAAATGCCATCACTCCAGACACAAAAATGGCCAGAAACGGGAGCAGGACCACCACCAGCAGAACGCTGAACACACCGCTGGCTGCGGTTATAAGAAACGGGGACAGGAATACCAGGGCAATGAGAAGCAAAATAAATCTGCTGTTCGTTCCCTTTTCCTTCGGGTGATAACCATCCCGGGCACGCCTGGATTTTCCTCCATTTTCCTTTTCCTCATAATAATTTTCATTCTCTGAAAAACCACCCCGTACCTCCGGTACGTACGAATTCCCGGAATCCCGCAGATCCTCATATCCGTTCTCGGTGTACTGGGCATAACTGTCATTGCTCTCGTCCAGGTCAGCCTTTATAATGGCGGCCACCTTTCCCGGACTTCCCAGCTCTCTGATCACGGAAGCTTCATTCTCAGGTCCGGCTTCGTCAAAATAACTGTTGTAATAAGCCAGCGCCTCCTGCCGCTCCGCTTCCGAAATATCAGACAGCAGCTTCTCCAGCTGTTCCATAAACTGCGCTCTGTCCATATCTGCTAATTCTCCTCCCTTTTTCGGCTGCTGTCCACATTCTGGTCAGAAGCCTCAAACATACTGCTTATCTTCGTGGAATAATTCTTCCACTCAACCTTGTACAAATTCAGCTGTGCCTGCCCTTTCTCCGTCAGCTTGTAATATCTGCGGTTCCGTCCGGCATAGGCCTGGTCATAGACCTCCAGGCAGTCATCCTTCTGAAGACGTCGTAGCACCGGGTAAAGAGTGGATTCGGAAATATCCAGAACTCCCCGTACATCCTGGGTGATCTTGTATCCGTAAGTACCTTGTGGCTCCTTGGACACAACCGCCAGGACAATGGCGTCCAGAAGTGCAGCTCCTGTGTTAAATACCATCTGATCACTCCAATCATATTATATGGCTCATCAATATTGTTTGGTTGATAATACTATACGCTGTATAATATAGTTTTGTCAATACTATCTTATAATATTTTACTCGTTATCTTATCAGAAAAAAGGCGCAGCCACAGCCGCACCTTTTTTCAAATATATCTTATTCTTTCAGCAAATAGGCATACTTCCGCATTTGCATTCTCAGAAGTGACTCCACGCGGCGGCAGGCGTTCTCCGGGTAAAATTCAGCAGCATTTTGTAAAATATTTTTCACATCCTGTATTTCAAAATGAAAATGCTGCTGAATTCCATATAGCTCTTCTGCCGCTTCCAGCTGTGCATCAAAATCAACGCTAAAAGGCTTTGCCTGAATTTTCTTCATGCACTGCTCCAATTCCATATCTAAAGCATAATCCTGGGTGGTATCTGCCAACAGGCATAATCCCTGGTCGAAAAAAGGACTTTTGGAATATCTTCCCGTTTTTTCATCATAAAGCACCGCAATATTATTCGTATGTCTATCTTCATTTAGAAAAAAAGCATCAATTTCCAGCATAGCGGTAATATATTTGCCAAATTCTTTTATTTGCGTAATCTCCTCAATCTTCTGCACCAAAAACTCTATACGATCTTTCACATCTGTAAATTCTGCCAGCTTCACAGCCAGGCTTTCACCCGTATACTGGCGAAATAATTTTTCAAGAGGGATCAAAATCTGTCCATCTTTCCGAAAATCCCTGCTGACACAGGCATTCATAAAGCTGCCATTATATTCAATTCTTGCCAGCTCGTATGTGACAAAAGGATACTTCATAGTACTCTTTTGTAAGAGGCTGGAAACAAGGAGCTCCGAAAGACCTTCATAGCCCATATAATCAGCCTTGTACCAGATACCATCAATCTCCCATTTTCGCTGGTCACCTTTGGATGTATGACCTGTTTTATGAAAGGGAGAATACAGATCAAGATTAATATGATTCACAGTATTTAATCCTCCTTTTTCAAGATCAGAATCCACTGGTAATCGCCTGCCATGTAGCCTTTGGTTTTCTCTATGATCAGAAGCGGATCATAAAAAGGAACTCCTATTTCCCTTAATATTTCTTTCGCGTGGTCGCGGGTTCTGGGGAAGCAGCGGTCTTCCAGGAAATATTCAAAATCTGCCCAGCTTGGATCTGTAACCACTCCAAATGCTCTTAAGGGAATTTTATCTGTGTAATTCTGTATTGCAATTTTCTCATGTCTGAAATCAATGTCAATAATCGTACAAAGTTCATTATGATTCATGAAATTCATACGCATTTTCACATCAGGGTCGTCGCTGAAATGGTGGGCACGTTTGATCTGACTGTAAATCGTCTGACGGGAAACCTGGTATTTCCTGGCAATAGAGGCGATTTTCTCCCCCTGGTCCTGAAGGGCAAGAATCTCGGCGATCTGTGGCTGGGTAAAAGAATTCTTTCTTCCTGAGGCATGCTTCTTCAACGCCTGCTCTTCTGCCATACAGCTGTAGCGTCTGGCATTTTCAGAAATTACACGTAACCTTTCTATATCCGTTGTGCCAAAAATTTCCTGTATTTGTTCCTCGAAATTTGTATGTTCCCGATCTTTCATTTCATCACCTTCCATTTTTGTTATTTCGAGTATAACATGGCATAAAAAAAGTGTCAACAAATCAATTGTTGACACTTTTTGACATTGCCAAAGATTGCGTCCCGGAGGAGTTATTCTTCTATGCGGTTGGTGCAAATACCTTTTGCATCAAACTTATATTCCTTGCCAGTGCTTGATTTTACTGTGCATTTTTTGTACATTGCACCGGTTTTGGTGTTAAAGCAATACCACTTTCCATCTTCGTTCAGCCAGCCGGTATGGGCTTTTCCGTTCTCGCTTGGTTCAAAATAGTAGCGGACATCGTTTACTGTCTTCCAGCCGGAAAAACGGCGTCCTTTTTTGTCTACATAATAGATTCCGTCATCCAGATTCAGAACTCTGTTCTTCTGTTTTTTCCCTTTGATATAGTAGTAATAATACTTTCCAGACTTCTTCCATCCGTTCTTTTTATCTGGTGTTACCGTATCCTTTTTGGGCTCCTGTTTTGATACCTGGTTAAAATAACTTACAATTGCCCTTGCATCTGCCTGGCCTAATTTTTTCAGCTGCTTATTGGTCCGCAGATATTTATTTGCTTCAGAAGGATTGGAAATAAAGGCATGTTCAATGATCACACCTGGCAGATTCTGCTCTACACTTTTCGCAACAATGGCGTAGTAATCTCTTCGTGCGCCATTTGCATAACGGCTTCCATCTGTACTCATCCTGTATTCCATTCCGCCTGTAGACGAATATCTTTTGGACAACCCAAGTCTGGTCAGCTCCTTGATCACACATTTTCCGAAAAGCTTTTCTTTTTCAGATAAATAAGAGCGGTAAGTTCCTTTGGAAATCAATACAGACGCACCTTTTACGTAAGGACTTTCGGTGGAATTCACATGCTGGCTTACAAGCAGATCTGCCCCGTAGGATTTCGCTGTAAGCACCCGGGAATCCAGTGCTTTATACTGTTTTTTGGTACGTGTCATATAGACTTCGATATCTGGATATTTCTGTAATTCTTCCATGGTATAGCAGGCAATTTTCCAGTTGATGGTGGATTCTTTGTACACATGTCCTTTATGTACCACGTAGGATCCGGAGTCTTTTCCCCCGTGGCCAGGATCCAGTACAACCACATTTTTCTTGGTAAAAGTTTCTGTTTCTGCGCTGGTTTCCATGCTGGCAAAAGCAGGGAACAAACAGGTCGTAAATACCATTGACAAGGTAAGCAGCACACCAAGCAGCGTTCTTTTCTTTTTCATACTTCTTTCCCTTCTCTAATCATCTGCAAAGCATTTTCAGGCTTCTTCGGCAGGTAGTTTATAAATACTGGTGAGAAGTTTTTTTCCTGTATTGGTCTTAAATACACGTTCTCTTGCAGTTAAAATCGCCGCTTCGGACATCTCACTTTCATCTGCATTTACAAGGAAATCGGCTTCCAGAAGGATACGATAATCGATTCCATCTACATTCGTGTAAGTGTGATGGTGACTGACTAAATAATTGATCCGAGACTTCATTTCCGTGTCAATCTCCACATCTTTCAGGAAATTTTCTACTAATTCCGGGCTCTCTTTTTCCTGGTTTGAACCGTTTGTATCGCCGTATTTTTCCCGGCAGACAGGGCAGGCAATGTCATGGATGACCGCTGCGATTTCCAGGGTTTCCTGCTGTCTTTCTGTCAGATTTTCCATCTCACCGATCATTCTGGCGTAGGAATAGACCTTCAGGAAATGGGCGATGTCATGCTTGTTTCCGTCGGAATATACTATCATTTTGGTGAGAACATTATTTATGTTTTTTTGAATTTCAGTCATGGGTTTTCTCCTATTCTTATCATGTAAATACACTTAAATTTCCAGCAACCTTATAAATGAAAAATACTTTTCAACTCAGACTGTCCCAGAGCATATAAAAACATTTCAGCATTCTTCATTCACCGCCCTGCAATATATTTCGCTTGGGTTCAGTTGCCATATTTCCAAAAAAGGAACGAAAATCAGCTGGCATAGGTGCTTCCAGAATGATTTTTTTATCCGTGAAGGGATGGTAAAAAATAAGTTTCCAGGCGTGAAGAGCAGCTCTGGTGAAGAGTTTTTCTTTGCTATTTTTTCTGCCAGTCAATTGTCCTGGGATATTTATAGAATCTTCTTTGAACACGTTTTCATGATACAACGTATCTCCCAGAAGAGGATGTCCAAGACTGGCCATATGAACACGGATCTGGTGAGTGCGTCCGGTTTCCAGATGAAGCTGTACCAGGGATTTATCTTCGCAGCTTTTCAACACTTCATAATAAGTGATGGCGTGTTTGCTTCCTGGAAGAATACTGTCCGGGGAAGTTGTCATCTTCATGGGATTCTCTGGATCCGGTGCAAGGGGAACCTGAATTTTCCGGTCATATTCCGCTGGAAAATTCCCCTCTACAATGGCCAGATAGGTTTTCTGTAAACGTCCTTCTTCCCTCTGCTTCTGCAGTCTTGCCGCGGCAACCTGGTTTCTGGCAAATAGCAGAATCCCAGAAGTTTCCTTATCCAGTCTTCCAACGGAACGGATGCGGGTGGCTTCCCCTTTGCTGCGGAAATAGGCTGCGATCTGGTTGGAAAGGCTGTCCCTGTAGTGACTTCCAGAGGGATGGGTTACCATTCCGGCGGGCTTATTTACCGCTAACAGGTCCTGGTCTTCATACAGGATCTGTAAGTTTTGGTAGAGATTCTGTGCGGTTTCCCAGACAGGATCTGTTGATTTCGGACTTTCCTCATTTAAATTTCTTTCAGAGAAATCCGGCAGCTTTTCTATAGGCGCTTCCAGCTGCCCGGAATCCGTCTCCTTGGTTTCCAGACAGACACGTATCACATCCCCCACAGCTGCGTGCTCCGTCACCCGGCACTGTTTTTCATTCTTACAAATGCCCCCTGGCCGAAACTTCGCCTGGCTGATCTGCTTTTTTGTAAGCCCTGCCTGAACGCGAAGGATATCCCCCACTTTGGAAGGCTCTGTGACTTTTATTTCAAGATATCTTTCCATACTTCTATAAACAGCATTCGGCTCTTACATAGGTTTGCACACATCCACCCACTCTTTGTATCCGGAATATTTCTCCATCTCCGGAATGGTGAGTTCGATGGCGCTGTTGCTGCTGCCGCACTAGATACCTCAAATTCCGGCACCTTGGATTCCATTCCATATTTTGAAAAATATTGCTTTACTTTATCAACTGACATTTTATTCTGCCTCCAGTTTTCTGTAATTATGTCATGTTCCGGTTATTTTGGCATCACCACATTAGTGTAGCACAAAATAAAAGTTTATAGAATACCCTAATATTTGATTTAATAATGGATAAGCCGAAATACACGGTGGTATTTCGGCTTGTCTGGTTAGGAATGTATTAATTTTCTTTTTGAAATCAGTCTAGCTTCTGCGACCTCTTTTCGTCTCGTTAATATTCACACAGCCTTCCCGCATCATCAATGTAGAACACATTATCTGGTCCGATGTAGTAGCTGTCGCTTCCATCGAAGTACATCACGTTTCCTTCACCGTCGTACCAGTAATAGGTGTCACCGGGATCACTTTCCTCTACGTAATCCTCATCTGGAATATAATCCCCTCTTCCCTCTTCTTCGTCCGGAATATAGTCTCCCCGTCCCTCTTCCTCTGGGATGTAGTCTCCAGCCCCATCATCCGTAGGCTGGGCTTCGTAGGCAACGGAATCAGACTCTCTGGAAAAAGCAGCGCCGGCATAAATGCTTCCATATCCGGAAATCACAGGACTGATCACCAGCTCACCGTTTCCATCCAGGGTCACATCCGCCACATAGCTTCCACTGTCATTGACCAGCTTCAAAGCCGTTGTCCCTAAGGTTACAAAAGTGCCGCTGTCAAAAAGGTATCCGCCTGTTCCATCTGCATTTCTGCTGTTATAGATGGCCCAGGTGCCCTCTCCGGAGAGCTGGATGCACATGGCATTTAAATCCCCGTACTGATACCAGTTGTCAAAATAGGCGATAAACATTTCCAGGCTTTTTCCGTCTGCGCTGGGGTCATAGTCCACCGCCTGGTCTGCACTGTTTCCTGTATTTTCCTCTTCTGTAAGCTCTGTCAGTTCCAAAGAGGAAATAGCATCCCGATATTCCTCCTCCATTTCTTCTGCAAAATCTGCAGCTACTTCATATGCATAAGCAAAGGTATGGGAATCGGTCTGGAAATACAGCATTTTCCATTTGCGGGTGTCTTCATTGGTGCCAGTGGTAAACTCCAGTTCATAAGCCGGATATGTGAATTTCTCTGTGTATTCCGGATTCTGGACAGCCGTAAAATCCTTCATATCATATTCGCAAACCAGGGAAGCAAACTGCTCCATATATTCTTCCGGGGTACCAGTAAATTCCTTGTCATTTAGAGCACTGCAATTGACGATCACCGTCATGGAATCCTCTGTCATATCGGAATAGAAGTAGCCGCCTTCCCAGCTGGAATTGTTGTAGAGAGGGCGCAGTCCGGTATAGCGTTTATTTGACATGAGAACATAGCTATTCTTATTTTCAGCCGTCTGCTCATCTGCATTTGTAGTTTCGTCTGTCTTTTCCCCCTGCTCATCTGCAGCCCTGGTAAAAACAGCCTCTTCTCCATTTCCCATATGAAGGCTGTCTGCAGAATCCAGGTAAAAGCCTGCCAGCCATACGCCCACCCGGTTGTACATGTCGTATCTGCCATTTCCATCGTTGTATTCCTCTGCATATTCCAGATACCCCTGAATGTCCCCGGCTTCTTCCGTGTGATAGACAAAAAGTCCATCTACCGTCAGGGTAAGGGTTTCTTCCGTATCCTTACTTTTCCAGACACCGGAAAGAGTCTCATAATCCGGTACCGATTCTGATGCCTGGTTTTCTCCTTCTGCTAATACCCGGAAGCTATTTCCCGGCACAGCCACCGCCGCACACACTGTAAAAACAATCGCTGCTGCAAAAATTTTTCTTCTCATACTATTTTCCTCCTATTGAAACTTTTAGCTGTTTCTGACACAGTAATTTCTGTTTACTTATCCCCTTATGTCATCACTCTTCGCCAAAGTTTTTTCTAAAAACTTTATTTGAAAAGATGCACTATCCTGGTTACTGTTTTCTCCGTTCACAGCAACCGATCTTACTTTCTCTATAAACAGAAATCCAGAATGTACTTTCAATATACGGTTTTCCATGCAAAAATAGTATTAACCTTCAGTTAGCTTTTTGTTTCCAGCATCTCCAGAAGATATTTCCGCTTCACCCGCACCTCCCCTGGAATCTCCAGCTTGGAGTAAATCTGGTTGATGTATTGTTTCACAGTTCCTTCTGATAAGTATAACTTCTGGGCAATTTCCCGGTTGCTCATATGCTTCGCCATCAGCTCCGTGATCTCCAGTTCCCGGTCAGACAAAACTTTAAACGACTCCGGATAGGCCTCCTCTTTTCGAAGCTCTTCACTATTCTTTTCCCATATTTTTCCCAAAGTCAGGATCTGTCTCTGAAATTCTTCTGTAATTCCATAATATGGTCTTTGCAAAAGATCTGCCAGAAATGGATAATTCTCTACAAATGGCATTAACAGTCCGTCCGGAACCGTCTGCTGGACAGACCTTTTCAAACACTCTGCTGCCCGGTCTGTTTTTCCAAGCTTCTGGTAGGCTGCCGCCAGCTGAAGCTGCACATGAAGTGCCACCAGATCATAATGAAGATTCTGGCACATAGCTAAAATCCCCTCACTTTTTCCAATCACCTTTGTGTACTCGCCCTGGGCCAGAGAGACCTGGTTCTCGATCATTTCCATCATAGGGCGCCCTGGAGCGAGAACATTCACGGTGAAAAGCTGATGTTCCCGAAAAAGCTGCGGGATCCTTTCCACCTGTTCTGTGATGGCATAATAATAGGCGCATATGCTGTCAAAAATATTTACCCACATGGTATTGTGCCCCTGTAAAAGCTCTTTTCGCCGGTCTTCAAAAGGCTTTTCCGGTTTCTTTTTTGTACAGATAGACAGCCTCTGGGAAAGGAAATCACAGCACAGGGCAATACTTTCCTGTTCATTTAACTGCGCACTGGCATAAGCCTGTTCAAGACCGATCTGGGCGTCCACAAAATTCCCGTGCATGAAATCCGCTTCCGCTTGCATGATCCTCTCTGCCCCCTGACCATGGCCGTTGGTGATCTTGTAATAATGGGGCATACACTCCTTCATTTCTTCCAGTTCCCTATCAAGCCCTCCGGCTTCTCTGTGAAACATCATCAGCACAGAAGGCGAGCCAAAGGTCCAGCCACCATCCTTCCGGATACTAATAGCTGGTCTTGTCATTTTCTGACTGGCGCTGCGGTGAAGCTGGCTCATTTTGGAAATATCATTGTACATAAGAAAGCTTAGGATCAGGTCGCACTCTCCTAACAGATTTCCACGCTCTTCTTCGCACATCTGAGGGTGTTCTTTTATGGCGGTTAACAGAATTTCTTTTAGCTCCAGCATTCTGGGAATGTTTTTCCAATTGAACATGCTGCGCATAAGAACCAGAATGGCAAGGGGATATTCTTTTAAAACAGAATGCGGACACTTGTCAAGGGTTTCCAGAACCTGTTCCGGCTTCAGGGAAGACAACAGGATCCCAGCGTCTTTTTCTATCACTCTCAGCATGGCGGCAAAATCTTCGCTCCCGCGGTACGCTGCCAGCGCATGAATATAATCCCCCTGATTTCCGTACCAGGCGCCATAACGGTCATAGTAAAAACTCTGTTTTCCTTTATCCAGAGTCTGAAATGCCTGATGGGCACATTCCTTCATCATATGATGGAACCGGTATGTTTTCCCGTCACTTAACCGGGTAACAAACGCATTTTGTCTGGTAAGGGTTTCCAGGATCTGAGATACCTCTTCCCTTCCTGTAACAAATTGTGCCATTTCTTCTGTGAACTCATCCGCCAGTCCCATGGCGCTTAGAAATTCCCGCCGCTCTTCTGGCAGTGGATTTAGCATGGAAGCGGCGAACATCTGGTAAATATCAGAGGCTTTCCCTGGCAGTTCCCCTACTTTCAAAAAAGAGCACAGGTTCAGATATACTGCGGAAAACCAGCCTTCACTGGATTTTAGAAGCTGTTCCAGCTGGCTGTCATTTAACCCGGTTCCGCAGCGGCGGGTATAGGCTGCCAATGCAGGCAGATCCAGCCGCAGATCATCAATGTCGATCTGGTGAAGCCTTCCCCCAAGCTTTACAATCCATTCTCCTGTTATAAAATGATCCCGGCTTGCCACGATCAGGTGCACATTCTCCGGAAGCCGTCCTGCCAGTTTGCATAGAAATATGGCTGCTTTTTCGTCCTTTAACAAATGGAAATCATCTATAAAAATATAACAATCTTTGCATTTTTCCAGCTGATAGCACAAAATATCTGCCAGAAATCCGGATGACGCTTCGTCCGTGGGGCAATCATAATTCCTTAGAAAGTCCAGACCTGCGAAAGCAAATCCATTCTGCACACTTTTCCAGAAGATGGAAAGGTTGGGGGAATAGATGCTGATGCGGATCAGCGTGAGCTGGTCTTCCTGGGAAAATCTGGACAGGTACCAGTTTACTGCCGTAGTTTTCCCATAGCCCATTGGGGCGATCAGGGTGGTCAGCGGATGGCTGGATATGGGCTGCATACATTTTTGTAAACGGTCTGATATGTATATGGAATTGAGGTTTGCTTTTCCTTTTGGCATTTCATCCCCTCACTCTCTTTGCCTTATATTTATGATTTTATTATAGTAGAAAATAAGGGAAATTCCAATGTATTGTTTGGATTTTTGCAGGAGCTGTATCACTTTTCAGTTACTGTTCACAGGTAATGTTCCGCGGGGGGTACTGTTCACAGGTAGTGTTCCGCGAGGTGTTTTTTGTGAACAAGGGTTTGACTTCTTTTTGTTCATCCTCTATACTATTTACTACTGAGTCAGAGTTGGCTGTGTTTTGCCTTCTTCCATTGGCATGGCTGGCCGGCCAGAGCGTGTTTAAAAAAAGCTTTCTGCAAGATGTGCGTCACAATTTGCAGGAATAATTTTTCAAACAGACTCTGGATCAGAATATTAAGTAAGGAGTTTTCCTATGGATTCAGATAAATCAGCAGTTCTTCCACAGGCTTTTCTGGACAGAATGAGGGAGATGTTACAGAACGATCATGAGGCTTTTCTGGAGGCCTATGACCAGCCGCGTACTTATGGCCTGCGAGTGAATACCGCGAAAATTTCCTGTGAAGAGTTTGAAAGGATCGTTCCTTTTGAGATAAAGAAAATCCCGTGGATTTCTAACGGATATTTTTATAGTGAGGACATACGGCCATCCCACTGTCCCCTTTACCAGGCAGGGCTTTATTATCTTCAGGAGCCCAGTGCCATGACACCTGCTTCCCGGATTCCCATCCAGCCTGGGGAGTATGTGCTGGATATGTGTGCCGCACCTGGGGGAAAAGCAACTGCCGTTGGTTCCGCACTGAGAGGGAAAGGGCTTCTGGTGGCAAATGATATCAGCACTACCAGGGCAAGGGCCCTTCTTCGGAATCTGGAGCTTTTTGGGATTCCCAATCTTTTTGTGGCAAATGAAAAGCCTGAGAAGATGGTGAAAAATTTCCCGGAGTTTTTCCATAAGATCATTCTGGATGCCCCTTGTTCCGGGGAGGGAATGTTCCGTAAGGAGGAGGCTCTTGCCAAAGACTGGACGCCCCAGAAATCGGAGGAGCTTTCACAGATTCAGAAGCAGCTGTGCCTGAATGCAGCAGATATGCTTCAGCCAGGTGGACAGATGCTTTATTCTACCTGTACCTTTGCGCCCCTCGAGGATGAGCAGGTGATTTCCTGGCTTCTTAAGGAGCGTCCGGAGCTTTCTCTTGTTTCTATGGAGAACTATGAGGGCTTTTCCACCGGTAATCCAGCCTGGGGGGACGGAAATCCCCAGCTGGAAAAATGTGTCCGGATCTTCCCGCATAAAATGCAGGGGGAGGGACATTTCCTGGCTCTTCTGCAAAAAGAGGGAACGGCCGGACCTTCTGCGGGAGCTTCTAAGGGTGGACGTCTGGCAGCGGATGTGCGGAAATATATGGAAGCGTTTTTCGAAGAAATCGGGTTAAAAACACTTGGCGGACAGCCTTTTGACTGGAACCGGGTGGAGGTCCGTGCAGACAAGGTTTATTATCTTCCGGCAGTGTCCTGTAATTTCAGGGGACTTACGTTTATCCGCAATGGGCTTTATCTTGGAGATTTGAAGAAAAACCGTTTTGAACCTTCTCAGCCGCTGGCTTTGGCATTCCTGAAGGATGAAGTGGAGGCAGTGATTTCTCTCTCTGTGGAGGATTCTCGGCTGGAGCGGTATCTGAAAGGTGAGACATTGATTGTTGAGCCTGAGGAGGCTGCTCATGCGAAGGGATGGCATTTGCTTTGTGTGGAAGGATATCCACTTGGATTTGGAAAACTTGTGAATGGAACTTTGAAGAATAAGTATCCGGCGGGATGGAGAGTGTAAAGGAGACGGCTTCGCGCTGCACCGTGGCTGGGGGCATCGTGCCGGTGCTGGGGGCTTTGGGCAGGTTCCGAGAAATACTATCCCCTTAGTTTTTCCGGGTTCTGAACTCAGTCCCCAGCATTGGCACGATGCCCACAGACACCCCCTGCGAACCCCAACCACTTATCATAACAATATCGCCTTTTTCAGCGTAAACGAATAAATATATTTCTCCTTCACCCTCCGCCCTGTCATCCTCTGGAGGGCCTGTGCGTAGTCTTCCAGCTGAGTGTGATAGAGGTCGATCAGCTTCTGCTCTTCTCCGCGGCGCACACGGTCTGTTTTGTAGTCCACAAGAACAATCTCATCTTCCTCCAGGAAATAAGCATCAATGATTCCCTGCACCAGCACCCGTTCCTGTGGATCCCAGGATTCGTCAATTTCTGCGGCACTTCTGGAAATCACAAACGGCTGCTCACGGAATAAATTGCCTGATAAGGCAGCCCCCTTCATTCTTTGTCCAAGCTCGCTTTCTATAAAAATCTGAACATCAGAAATACGGACACAATCAGCCTCCGCCTCAGATAATTTCTTATTCTCAACCAACGCGGTTACCTGCTCACGAAGCTGCTTTGTACTGTCCATTTTATTGTACTCCAGGCACTCCATAACACGATGATAGGCAGTACCTCTTGCCGAACCGGTAAACTCCTCCTCGGACTCCCTTTTCTCCTCCATAAACCTTGGAATCAAAGGAACAATATCCGGTTCAAAATAAACGGCCTCCTCAATATCTGTATCCTCATGATAACTCTTCTTTTTCAGGTCTGATACGCTGACCTTCACTGGAATATCTTTGCGGTATTCATACGGATACACAAACCCAAACCGCCTCTCCAGCTCTTCCCGGATGCCAGGATCTGTCACTTTTTCACAGTCCCATTGCTCAAAAAGGTCTTCCTCCATCTGCCCTGTAGCCTGGTCTACCACCTCTGTCTGGGCAAGCATCTGTGCGGTAATCCTTTTCACCTCAAATTCCGACGAATCATCATAAAGAGGATTCTCAAGTGACGGAAGCAGCCCAAACTCCTCATAAAGCCCATCCATACAACGGTGCCTTGCAAGCGCAGGCAGCACATAATCCCAGTAGGTTTTTCCATTCAGCCTTGTTTCCGCTGGAAGAAGCTCCTGCTCATTGTCCCGGAATCTGGACAGATAAAGCAATTCTTTTTCCAGATTGGCAATGGTGCCAGTCATGATCAGCTTCTCCTTAGCTCTTGTCAACGCAACATAAAGAACACGGATTTCCTCTCCCAGACTTTCTTCCAGAAGCCTGCGCCTGATCACCTGCTTATTCAGTGTAGACACGATCATCCGCCTGTCTGGTAAAATCGCATCTGCCCCGAGGCCAAAGTCCGGGTGAATAAGAAGACGGGCATTTAAGTCCTGGAAATTGAACTGTTTTCCCATACCTGCAAGGATCACAATTGGAAATTCCAGACCTTTGCTTTTATGGATTGTCATAATTTCCACCGAGCCCTCACCTGCGCCGGAAAGATTCACTTCCCCGTAATCGACCTCATATTTCTGCAAATGCTCAATATACCTTACGAAGTTGAAAAGCCCCCGGTAACTTGTTTTTTCATAATCCATGGCTTTTTCCACCAGCATGGCAAGGTTGGCACTTCGCTGGGCACCGTTTGGAAGGGCTTTCGCATAATTGCCGTAGCCGGTTCTCCGAAGAACTTCAAGGATCAGCTCATGGACAGGCGTGTAAACTGCAAGATCCCGCATTTCTGTAAGCAAGCGAATAAAATCATGCAGTTTCTCATAAAGCACCGCTCTCGCCGCTGGAGAAGTCAGTTTTCTCCTTGCTTCTTTTTCCTCATCCTCTTTCCTTTGGTGCCCTTCCTGTAAAAATCTCTCCCATTCAAAAAGGTCACCAGATTCCGGTTCCGAATTTCGTCTGTTTTTTTCTTCTTTCTCCCAGTTATCTGCCCTGTTCTCATACTCTTCCAGAAATTCCAGCACACTCTCGTAGATCATCCCATCCGGGTGCTCTTCCCTAAGCACAGCCAACTCCTGTGAAGTACATCCCACCAGCGGTGATCTGAGCACACCGGTCAGGGGGATATCCTGCAATGGATTGTCGCAAACCTGAAGATAATTCAGAACCGTAACAACTTCAAGAGCAGAAAAATACCCGGTTTTGGATGCTGCATAAACAGGGATTCCATGTGCCCCCAGCACCTCCGTAAAGGTCTCAGACCAGCCGGAAGCGCTGCGAAGGAGGATCACAATATCCCCGTATCTGACCGGACGGTATTCCTTCGTCTCCTTATCCAGCACCCGTTCTTTTCCTACAATTTCCTTTATCCTGTGGGAAATGGCAAGAGCTTCCAGTGCACGGGCATCCTGGCCTTCCATCAGATCTTCCAGTTCTTCAGAATCCTTTTCCACAAGAAGAACCTCTGTTGGAAGAAATTCCTCCCTGTTTCCATCCGGAAATTCTGCTCCCGGATAAAGGGCCGCAGCCTCGTCATAGGCAATCCCACCAAGATCTTCTCCCATGATCTGACGGAAAATAAAATTGGCACTGTCCAATATCTGGGATCTGCTTCGGAAGTTTTTGTGCAGGTCGATTCTCTGCTCGTCACTATCCGTTATACGGTACTGTTTGTATTTTTCCATAAAAAGCTCTGGCCTGGCCAGACGGAAACGGTAAATACTCTGCTTTACATCCCCAACCATAAAAATATTTTTCCTGCCATCTGCCCAGCCGGACACACAGCTGGTGATCATCTCCTGAACCAGGTTGCTGTCCTGGTATTCATCCACCATAACCTCATCATATTTCAGGGAAAGCTCACGGGCTGCGGCGCTCATGTGGTAAACAGATTCCTGGCGTTCTGGCGCCTTTCCATTTTCTTCCAAAGAAACCTCTCCCGTCTCACTGTCAGCCTCTCCTAAATTCTGGTCATTTTCCTCTCGTTCCATAAGGATCTCAAGGGCAAAATGCTCCATATCTGTAAAATCCAGAATGTTCTTTTCCCGTTTCTTTTCACCATAGAGACGGATAAACTCCCGGGTAAGCTCCACCAGCATTTCTATCGGCTCCAGACAGGACGAAAGCAGAAGCGGAAGCTCCTCTTCTTTCACTGTAAAATACCGGGTGCCAATCTCCTTCAAAATTCCCTTCGCACTTTCACGGATGGCCTTCACCTGCTCTTTTAAGGTGTCGTCCACCGGCTCCTTGGGCTTCTTTGTAGAAAGTCTGGCAAAAGAAGGACTGCCAAGAAGTGCTCCCACTCCATCAAAGTCCCCTTTCTCTGCTTTCTCCTTTGCATCACGAATAAGAAGCAGATCACTTCCCAGCGCATCGTCATACAGATATGGTCCGCCTGGTACAAAGCACAGCTCCCTTGCTTCTTCTATCAGTGTTTTTGCCTGGTCAAGATCTTCCACAACATTTTTCCATAACAGTTTCATCCATTCTGATACTTTTATGGACTCTAAATCCGTGTTTCTATAACAATCTATACATTTTTCAAGCCAGCTGTCAGGATAGGGATTACTCATCGCAGCATTATACAAAGAGTAGATCAGCTCCTTGATCCCGTCATCCGTTTTGCCAGACGCATAGCACTCAATAAAATACTTGAACTTCCCGCTGTCCTTTGCATAATAATTTTCCAGAAGCTCCTTCATAACATCTTCTTTCAGAAGCTTCAGTTCCCCTTCTTCTCCAGTCCGGTAACCGGGATCCAGCCCGATCAAATGGAAATAATTCCGGATCACATAGGCGCAAAAGCCATCAATGGTAGTGATCTGCGCAGTGTGGATCAGGGTTGTCTGACGCTGCAGATGCTCATTATCCGGGTTTTCATAGAGGGCATTTTCAAGTGCATTTGCAATTCGCTCCCGCATCTCCCCCGCTGCAGCTCTTGTAAAGGTCATAATGAGAAGCCGGTCAATGTCAACCGGATGATCCGGATCCATCACCTTCTCAAGGATTCGCTGCACCAGCACAGCGGTTTTGCCAGAGCCTGCGGCAGCACTTACCAGAATGTTCCGGTTTCTTAATTTGATCACCTGTTCCTGCTCTTTCGTCCACTTCACTGCCACTTACTCCACCTCCTTTGCAAAAGCGTCCCATAATTCCTCATCCGCAAAATTCTTCAATCTGCGGAAGTCATATCCAGGAATTTCCATATCAAAACCGCATACACCACTGTAGGGACAATAGGAGCAGGCGTTTTTCTTTCCCAGCATGTACGGCGCCACCTGGGCATCTCCGGACATAATGGACTTCCGGATATGGGAAATCTTGATCTTTACATAACGGTTCAGGATATCAAACTGTTCCCTTGTTGCCACTGATGAATTCTTGCGGAAACTTCCGTCCTTGTTAAAGGACACTGGAAGGGATACCAGGGAGCTGTCCATTTTTTCTACCAGTTCTCTATCTGCCTGAACAAGACCATTCATTTTCAGCTCCTTCAATACCTTTTGCCGGACAGCTTCCATATCTGCATCCATCTTCTCTTTGATCATAGGATCTTTGATATTATAATAAAAGACGCCTGCAGGGATCACCTCTTTATCCCTGTGCTTGTTTTTTTCTACCGTCAGGGCTCCATCCATGTAGATCATCAACTGAAGCTGCAGTCCATGGTACAGGGACACCAGATCAAAGGAAATGTTTCCAGTCTTATAGTCAATGACCTTTACATACAGCTTTCCATCTTCCGTTTCCATGGTATCCACACGGTCAATCCTTCCTCCCTGGAAAACCACTTCCACTCCTTCCGGCTGAAATTCTCCGCCCTTCAGCTGCTCCTGGATGGCCCACACAGTTCTTCTTACCATCCGCTTGGTGCGCTGGATCATATATTCATTGCGGGCACTGCTTTTCAAAATGGTATTTCCGTAGTCTGCACTTACCTGCTCCACCAGGATATCCGCCATTTCATCCCGTTGTTCATCCGTAAGCCCAGCCAGGGAAAGCTTCTCTTTATTTAATTCCTGGAAAAGCTTTTCCAATACCTTGTGCATGATATTTCCCATATCCATGGCACGAAATTCATACTCTGCACGCTCTGTCAGCTTCAGGCCATATTGAAGGAAATGGGCAAATGCACAGGCAGAATAGCGTTCCAGCCGGGTGGCACTGTATGGAGACACTTCCCCGTACAAAACTTTTGCCACACTTTCGCTTATAATATCCACCGGCTTTCTGGTTCTGGAAGCCTCCACCAGCTTCCTTGCCACTGTCCCATATTTCGGACTTCTAAGATACCAGCTGTAAAGCTCGCTGTATAAAGGATCTCCTTTTCCAAGTGCTCCATCTGCAAGACCTTTCAGGAAACATTCCAGGCTGTTTCCTGGAATCTCCATGCTGTCAAGAGTGAATTCCTGATCTGCTGCATTTTCCACTTCCAGCTGGGGATAAAGTCCCTGAATGGTGTGGATCAGATAGGCCGGGCTCAGCGGCTCTCCTTTTCCATTGGAAAAGCAGTAGGAAAGGCACAGATATTCACTTGGCTTGGTCAGGTTCAGATACAGGTAAAAGCGCTGGGTGTTCATCAGCTCCTTTGGTCCGGGTGCCAGCTCCATGCCTTCCTCTGCGAAAAATTCACGGTCCATCTGGGTAAGCATTCCACCGGAATCCGTATTTTTCGGGATGTTTCCTTCGTTCACTCCCACAAAAAATAAAGCCTTGATCTCTTTCAGACGGGTTCTTTCCATATCTCCGATGAGAACCTGATCCATACTTGGCGGAATCAGGGCAACCTTTGACTTGGCAAAACCGGTCTCCAGAAGCTGTACAAATTCGGTTCTTGTAAGCTCTTCTTCTCCAAGGATCTCCACCATACGGTCAAGGAGTTCCATAACAATTCCGTAGATTTGTGCATATTCTTTTTCCAGGGCTTTCTCCCCTTTTTTCTGGAAAAGAAGCTCCTGTTCTTTTAGCTTTTTCTGGATCTGGCAGCCGGTGATAAACTGATATAAACTATAACAATATTCACATACCTTCTTTTTTCCACCAGAAAAGCCCTGTGCCAGGATTTCTGTTTCGTTCACAAAACGCTCCCGGTATTCATTCAGCAGCTGGATGTCCCCTTCCCTCATTGTCCGATAGGTCCGGATCCATTTCCCGGACCATTTCTTATACCCCCGGATTCCAAGGGCAAGCACATAGTTCTCCAGCATGTCCGCTTCTTCTCTTATAATTTCAGACAGGCCGCACCGGAGATAGCGGAAAACACTTTCATAAGAAAAATCTTTGGTAACCATTTCAAGAGCGGCGCGGATATATTCCACAAAAGGATTCATAAGGATGGTATGCTTTTCATCCAGGAAATAAGGGATCTGGGATTCCTCAAACACCTGGGAAGCAATACTTTTATAGGCCTCCAGATTACCGGTGATCACCGCGATCTCGCCGTATTTCAAGCCTTTTTCACGCACCATACGGCGGATCCTTCTGGCGGTCTCTTCCAGTTCTTTTATGGGAGATTCCGCTGCAAATATGCGGATCTCGTCCTGCTTTTTCTCATAGGATGCTCTCTGGTACCGGAACAGATGCTTTTCCAGGAAGCCAAGGGCAGGTGAATTCTGGAAACGGCCGTGTTCGTCCTCTTTTAGCAGAACAGGTTCGTCCAGGTCATTGGTAAGTCCGGATAAAGTATGGAGCATTTTCCGGCTCATATAAAAGAGCTGGTGTGGTTTTCCCATCTGTGAATAATTCTGGGCAGCATCCATGGTGACGGTTACAAGTACCTTGCTGCATACGGCTAAAAGTTCCTGGATCACATTCATCTGCACTGGGGTGAAGCCTGTAAATCCATCCAGAAGGAGGACTGCATTTCTCAGCTTATTGGAAAATGGGATGGCTTTTTTCAAAGCGTCCATTACACCCTCTCCGGTCATATAATGGCCTTCCAGATACCCAAGGAAAGCCTGATACAAAACTCCCACGTCCTGCATTTTCATATGAAGCAAAGATTCTGATCCTGTTTTTTCCAGCATAGTTTCCAGATCTTCTTCGTGGATGTCGTACTGCATAAACTCAGAGAGCAGAGATTTTACCTCATCCAGATAGCCGGGCTTGTTCATCTGGCTGCCAAGATAGGGCAGGTTTTTCCGGTGCTGCTGGACTAATTTCTGAAGCACCATACTTTTTCCAGTGTCATCCAGAAGGACTTCCTGGGCACCACCCACTTCCCCGAAAATGCGGTAGGCAAGACGCTCAAAGCTTAGCACATCAATATTCAGGATTCCTTTTCCAGGGTGCATTTCCACCACATTCTTCTGTGTCTGCATAGTGAACTGCTCCGGGACAATGATGTAGTACAGGCACTGGGGATTTTCCAGGGATTCCTGGATGATGTGCTGGCAGGCATAATGGGTTTTGCCGATACCGGAACTGCCGATAATGAATTGTAGGGACACGTTCTTTCCTCCTAGTATAATAATCGGTGTTACTATTTATCTTATATTCTATCATATTTTCGTTATTTTGATAATAGGATAGAATAAGTAAGTGAATGCCTGGTGTTGCTGTGAACGGAGTGAACAGTAACTGCCTGGTTTTTCCAGGATTTTTCCATTATAAATGCGAAACAGGAGGCGCAGTCCATGAGTTCGAAAACCAGGATCATCGTGTTACATATGAAGGAAGTGGTGTATACCATCGCCTTTCTGATTCTTGCTATTCTTCTGGGAGTGCTGATCTATTTTATGTTTGGACCGGGAAAAAGTCAGACTACGGCAGCCACAGGGGAGGGACTTTATACACCGGGAGTTTACCGAAGCTCTCTTACTTTGAATAAAAATACCTTTGATGTGGAGGTTACAGTAGATCAGAACAGCATCCAGTCCATTGAGCTGGTGAACTTAAGTGAAAGTACCACTGCCATGTTTCCGCTGGTGAAACCTTCCCTTGAGTCCCTGGCAAGCCAGATCGTGAACAGCCAGTCCCTGGATGACCTGAAGTATTCCACAGACCGGAAATATACGTCACAGCTGCTTCTTTCTGCCATTGAAGATGCACTAAAAAAGGCGGAGAACCATGTTAGTTCTCCGCCTGTGGAATGATTTATAATTATACTTCATGCAAAACATGTTCAAGGCTGGGCGACGCAAAATACTTTATGCCTCAATCTCTTCCAGCGCTTCCATCCACACTGCTGCGCTTGCATCACTTGGCATACGCAGGTCTCCTCTTGGAGACAGTGCCACACTACCAACCTTCGGACCATCCGGCAGGCAGGAACGCTTGAACTGCTGGGCGAAAAATCTGCGATAGAAGGTTTTCAGCCATTTCAGGATCGTTGCCTTGTCATAGGTATCCGCAAAAGTACGGCAGGCAATACGGTAAATTTTATCTGGCTCAAAGCCTGCTCGAAGCATGTAGTACAGATAGAAATCGTGAAGCTCATAAGGACCAACCAGGTCTTCTGTTTTCTGGGCGATCTTGCCATCCTTAGGCGGCAGAAGTTCTGGACTTACCGGAGTATCCAGGATATCCAGAAGTACCTCCTCCAATTCTTTCTCGCCACAGGTGTCTGCGTAATAGCGGACAAGGTGTCTTACCAGAGTCTTCGGAACAGAGGCATTTACACCGTACATGGACATATGATCTCCATTATAAGTCGCCCATCCAAGAGCAAGCTCGGAAAGATCTCCTGTTCCCACAAGAAGGGCGCCCTCCTGATTTGCCAGATCCATCAGGATCTGGGTTCGCTCTCTTGCCTGGCAGTTCTCGTAGGTTACGTCATGAACAGAATCATCATGTCCGATATCCCGGAAATGAACGTTTACTGCTTCCTTAATATTTACCTCTGTAAGGGTAGCGCCAAGGCACTTGCTTAATTTGCAGGCATTCTGATATGTCCGGTCTGTAGTGCCAAAGCATGGCATGGTGATACAACGAATATTCTCAGATGGCAGTCCCATCAGCTGGAAGGAATGCGCGATCACCAGCAGGGCCAGTGTGGAGTCAAGGCCTCCGGAAAGTCCTACCATTGCCTTCTGGCAGTGGATGTGGCTCATACGCTTCTTAAGTCCCATAGCCTGGATGTTCAGGATCTCTTCACAGCGCATATCCCTCTCTTCTTTTACAGAAGGTACGAAAGGATAGGGGGCAAAATTTCTGGTAAGAGAGGTCTCTTCCACTTCCACCTCAAAAGGTACCATCTGGCAGTCTGAATCGTCTGCTGCCGGATAGGTGGAAAGTCTTCTTCTCTCATCTGCCAGTCGCTGCACATCGATTTCCCCGTAGATCACTGTATTATGAAAACGCTTGGCTTCAGCCAGCATAGTGCCGTTCTCCGCGATCAGATTCTGTCCGCCAAACACCAGGTCCTGGGAGGATTCTCCCTCTCCTGCTGTGGCATAAATGTATCCGCACACCAGTCTTGCAGACTGTCCCTTTACCAGATCACGACGGTAGGAATCTTTTCCAACCATCTCATCGCTTGCAGAGAGATTGACAATAATATGTGCGCCAGACTGTGCAAGGTTCACACTTGGAGGAAGTGGAACCCAAAGATCCTCACAGATCTCCGCACCAACCGTCAGCTCCGGAAGCTCTTCGCACGCAAAGATCAAGCTGCTTCCAAACGGAACACTCTCGTCTCCAACAGTCACGTCTGTCCACACATCTTTTCCAGAAGCAAAATGTCTCTGCTCATAAAATTCGTTGTAATTTGGAATGTTGGTTTTCGGAACAAAACCAAGGATATTTCCATGGTTCAATGCTGCTGCCACATTATAAAGCTTGCCATTCATCCGCATCGGCAGTCCTACAAAGATCAGCGCATCTACCTCTTCTGTCTCTTCAGCAATGGTCAGGAGGCTCTTCCATGCGCTGTCCAGAAGTCTTCTCTGAAGAAAAAGATCCTGGCAGGTATAACCTGTGATACAAAGCTCCGGCAGTACCATGAGCTTGGCATGCTGTTCCTCCATTTCATGGATCAGTTCCAGAATTGCTTTGGTGTTTGCCTTGCAGTCTGCAACTGTGATCTGCGGCGTACCTGCCGCTACTTTAATAAATCCCTGATTCATATCCTGTTCCTCTCTTATCCTGCTATTTTCGTATCTTTGCATGCAAATCTCCTTAACAGATCTAAATGCAGTACTACTATGAAAAATAGCAATTCTGTTTCTATTCAGCTTATTTACATCTACGCAGAATCTCTTTCAGTTCTTCCACAGTAAAGTTATAATTGGTATTGCAGAAATGGCAGTTCATTTCGATTGGCTTTCCCTCCTGGATCATTTCGTTTAACTCTTTTCTGCCAATGCTGATCAGTGCTTTCTCCACTCTTTCCTTGGAGCAGTTGCAGTGAAAACGGGTGTCTGTTTTCTCGTTGATCTGCATGTCAAACCCCTCAAGCACTTTTTCAAGCAGGCTCTCCGGAGTATGTCCTTCTTCTAACAGATTGGTAACAGAGCTGATCTTCTGGACGTTCTGCTCCAGTCTGGAGATGACTTCTTCCTCTGCGAATGGCATAAGCTGTACAATAAATCCTCCAGCCTGGCGTACCGTGTTGTTCTTGTTCATCAGAACACCTAGGCCTACTGCGGACGGCACCTGCTCACTGGTTGCAAAATAGTAGGTCAGGTCTTCTGCGATCTCGCAGGTCTGCAGCATAACCTGTCCGCTGTATGGCTCTTTCAGACCCATATCTTTGATCACTGTCAAAAATCCAGGGCCAACTGCTCCTGCAACATCCAGTTTGCCTTTGGAATTCGCCGGAATACATACGTCCGGGTTTCCTACATAGCCTTTTACATTTCCCTGGGAATCCGCAGTTACCGTAAGTCCCTGCAGAGGGCCGCCAGCCTTGATCTGAAGGGTAAGAACGTCCTTCTCCCCTTTCATCATGGAACCCATCATAGCACCTGCCGTGAGAAGTCTTCCAAGTGCCGCAGTCGCTACCGGACTTGTATTGTGATGCTCTCTTGCAGTCTCCACCATCTGGGTAGTCACTGCCGCAAATGCGCGGATCTGGTCGTTAGCCGCAGTCGCGCGGATGATA
Source organism: Blautia glucerasea (assembly GCF_020537505.1). Lineage (GTDB taxonomy): Bacteria > Bacillota > Clostridia > Lachnospirales > Lachnospiraceae > Blautia_A. The sequence goes on from NZ_JAJBMO010000001.1 coordinate 117,107, forward strand.
TAATCATTCATGTGTTTTCTCCAATCTATCTGGTTATAATATCGTCATTATTATTTGCTATTTAGTGTGTTGAAAGTTTGTTAGGAGGGACGCATTCGGACAATGGGTATTACTCACTCACCGGCGCAACGCTCCGATGGACTAATCGCTAACTGCGACTTAGTCGTAGTTACCAGCCAGCTTGCCGGAACGTTGCTCCGCACGGCGGTGAATATACATTGTGAAACCGCGTCCGGGGTAACGACCAACACACTAAACAGCCATTTTCCCATGCTCCCTTACCACAAAGGTAAGTCTTCCACTATCCTCTTTCGGAGGCTCCATGGTATAGGCATCATAAATTGCAAGCAGTTCCATACCGGCGTTTTTAATAAGCTCTTCGATCTTCTCCAGAGAATATGCCCTCTGATAATGCACTTCCTCATCCTTCTCATAAAGCCCGTCTTCTCTTGGAAGAAACAGCGCCAGCTCATAAGTATTGATCCCGGTCTCCTCATCATAGCTGTTCTCCCAGATAAAGCTGCCCTCATCCCGGTTCTCCGCAATGGTAGTATCCCCGATCATGTTCTTATACTTATAAATGGTATTCATATCAAACAGAAAAATCCCCTGGGGATCCAGATAATTATTCACCAGGGCAAATACATGCTCCAGCTCCTCTTCTTCTGTTATGTAGTTCAGGCTGTCGCATACGCTCACCACAGCCCGCACAGTTCCATATAATTCAAACTCCTGCATATCCTGAAGAAGATATAAAATTTCATGTCCTGACTCTACACGCTTCTCCATGGCCTCTGCCAGCATTTCCTCTGAGTTATCCACTCCGATCATATCGTAACCGGCCTCTGCCAGAAGCTCTGTCATGGTTCCGGTACCGCAGCCAAGATCCAGAACCAGTCCGTCTGTAATCCCATAAGCTGTCAGCTGCTCCTTCAGCCATTTGCCCCAGGTTTCGTAGTCTACATTATCCTGGAACATATCATATACTCTGGCAAAATCGCCATAAGCCTGAAAATTATCCATATTCCCTCCAACCGTCACGGACACAGCCATCCTTCCCGGATAGCTGTGTCCGTGTAAGTCAACCTTTCTGCTGTTTTCTTTAAAGATTTAAGATTATAAACTGCCCGGTGCAAATAGAATTCACAACCACAGCCATTTATATTTCCAAACTGGTGTATGTGATTACTCTACAGGCATGTAATATACGTCTGCGCCTTCTCCATGCCAGTAATAATCCACGTCGTTCTGATCGTAAACATCCTCATTGTTTACGAAACGATAGGTATTTCCATCAAAGTCTACCCAGTTTCCGTTTCCGTCTGGAGTAATAACAAGCGGATGTCCATCGGAGTTACGATAGATGGTTCTGGTCTGGTCGGTATCGGTCAGCTGCTCCTGTGTAAATCCTGCGGAGTTGCTGATAGTTCCATCACTGCTTCCGTCACCTGTGGAGGAAGAATCTGTAGTTCCAGACTGTGTACCGTCTGCTGTACCATCTGTAGTGCCGGTCTGTCCGTCAGCAGATGTATTATCACCAGATGTAGCTGGTGCTGCTGCCTTCAGTGTGGAATCTCCAAGGATTCCGAAGGAATCAACGGCTGCCTTGATGCCAGAATAAGAAGCATCATCTACAACAGATCCGCAGATATTGTAATACTCGTCAGAGCTCTTGTAAATCTTATGGATTGCATAGGTGTAGCCACCGCTCTTGGTGGTATCTGTATATTTCACAGTGTAGGAATAAACGCCCACACCTTCTACATCTGTATTGGTGGTATAATCCTGGATTTCGAAATCCGTTCCTTCTGTAAGATCAGAAGCCTGCTCCAGTGCTACTGCCAGATCCTGTGTATCCGGAAGCATTGCAGAAGACATGTCGTCCTCGCCCTGTCCGTGAAGGATCAGAATCTTGCCCTGCTCTGGAGATTCAAAGCTGAGCATGTCAGCTTCGTCTGCCTTGTTCGCCCAGGTTGCATCTGGAAGCTTGATGGATACGGCACCATTGCTGGATGTGTAAGTGCTGTCCTGTACATTCGGTGCGATCGTCGGCTCCGGAGTCGGGGTGGAAGTGGGTTCCGGAGTCGGGGTAGCGTCTACCACAACCTGCTCTTCCGGCTCATCTCCGCCAAAGCTGCAGCCTGCTGCGGCTACAGATACAGTTGCTGCTATAGTTAAGATTGCTAAAATCTTTTTATTCTTCATAGTATCCTCCTTATTTCACTGCCGTCCACAAAGTGCCCGGCGGCCTTTTCTCTATAAGTCCCTTACGGGGAGCTATTCACAAATAACCTTCTCTACGAATATGGTGAACAACAACCCTCGGGCTATATTTTACAATTTTATTACAAGCCTGTCAATGGATTTCCCAGTGGGGAATCTAAATTTACTGTGAAAATATTATAAACTTTCGTGACGATTTTTATACAGTTACAATAAAAATCCTGGTCAGCAGTCTGGATTGCCAATTGTTCAATAACTGCGGTGGAACTGCCATTCCTATATAGATGTATGGCCAGAACGCGGTATGTCCTCTCAAACGTCCCCAACAGGTTCCAGAGACTGGAATTTCACCTGTATTCTACACTTCGTCCGTCACACTTTTGTAATATTTATTTTCCATATTCGTACATATGCAGCTTATGAAGTGCCCTGGTGGCTGCAATATACCGTCCCTGCTTTGCGATCGGGCTCTGGTCCTTTGACGGAAACACGGAAAATACCTGGTCGAATTCCAGTCCTTTTGCAAGGTAGAAGGTGGTGACAGTCAGGCCTTTGCAGAAGCTGGTGCTGTCCCGGTGCAGATAGGAGAACCGGTTCTCCGTATCAAAACCTGTATTTTCCAGTTTTTCTTTCAGAATACGGGCTGCTTCTTTCGCCTCCACTTCTGTGCGAAGGATCACCGCAGCTGTCTCAAACTGCTCTTCGCCAAGCTGGAGCTTGTTCACGATTTCCTCCAGTGCTGCTTCCATAGCCTGCTTCTTTCCCCCGTTAAAGGACAGTTCCTCCACTGGTTCACCGTGGCGCTCAAACAGATCCATATCGGTGATTCCCACAAGCTGGTTGGCATAGGAAGCGATTTCTATGGTATTTCGGTAGCTTTTGTTCATAAGGATCTTGCGGATATCTTTTCCGAAAATTTTCGGTAAAAAGCCAAGGACGTCCTGAGTCTCGTCTTCCATGGTCTGGGCTTTGTCTCCCAGAATGGTCATGCGGCAGGGGAACATCATCCTGATGATCAGGTACTGAAGCCTGGAGTAATCCTGCATTTCGTCCACTACCAGGTGCTTGATGCCGTTATGGCTGGTCTGGCGAAGGAGACGGTATTTCATGTAAAGCACCGGATATACGTCCTCGTACCGAAGCTTCCGATCCTGAAGCTGTACATGGGGAAGTCCCGGATAACCGCAGCTTTCCAGGAAGCGGCTGTAGATCACGTAGAGATCCTGAGTCTCATACATGTTCATAAATTTCTCCATTACAATAGCGCGCTCTTCTTCGTCCATGTCATTGTCCCTAAGTGTCTCTACCTCGTCAATGAAGTTCTCTGCCACAGCCTCCATACGGGAAAGCAGAGGGATGTCCTGGAATTTGAAATAAAAAAGATTAATGATCTCCTCTTCTTTTTTGGTAAAGTTCTTATATTCCACGTTGTGGAAATTCATCAGCTCATCCTCTAAGGAGGTGAGGTAGCCTTCCATCTGGTTCAAAAACTCCCTGGACTGTTTTTCTTTATATAAGGAAGGCATATCCGGGAAATTCAGGCTGCGCTCGATCTGGTCATAACGGTCCTCACAGTCGGATACGGTGTCCTTCAGCTGTCTGTAGGCAAAAAGGTCGAAACTCATTTCCTTAATATTCTCTTCTCCTAGTTCTGGAAGGATATGGGAAATATAGTCCGAAAAGATGCTGTTTGGCGACAGGATCAGGATATTAGAGGACTTCAGATTCTGGCGGTCGTGGTACAATAAATAGGCAATCCTGTGCAGGGCAATGGAGGTTTTACCGCTTCCAGCTGCACCCTGGATCACCATGATCTTGTCCTTCGTGTTCCGGATAATGGCATTCTGTTCCTTCTGGATGGTTCGGACAATATTTTTCAGCGCGGTACTGCCGCCACTGCCAAGCTCTGCCATGAGGATCTCATCATCAATCTTCACATCGCTTTCAAACTGGTAGACCATGCGGCCATTTCGGATCTTATACTGCCACTTGGAGGCAATTTCGCCGCAGATGGTTCCCAGAGGTGCCTGGTAGGAAGCGGGACCTTTATCATAGTCGTAGAAAAGACCGCTGACAGGGGCACGCCAGTCGTAGATCAGCGGCGTATGTCCTGCCTCTTCTGCGAAATTTCCGATTCCAATATAAAAAATTTCCGGCTCCTCCTCCCCTTCAAATACGAAATCCACTCTTCCAAAGAAAGGGGAATCCAGCATTTTACGAAATCTTTTTCGCAGATGGATCTGCTGCTCGTTGGCGTTGATCTGGTGAAGAAGCGCCTGCTGGTTATCGAAATTTTCGTAGCCATACTGGTCCATCTCCGTATAGTTCTCCCAGTAATACTCATGCATTCCTTCGATATCCTTCTGTCCTTCCAGAATGGACTGGCTGATATGGGCGATCCTGGTTTCTAATTTATCTGTAACGTATGCAAGAAAAGCTGCTCCGTCTTTATTATCAATTGTCATTGGGGGTATACTCCTTTAACATTCGCGCTGCAGCCCTTTCTACCAATCTTTGTAAAAAGACACCCAGGACTGCTACAATAAATGAGTTTTTTCGTTGTCATGACTTTGTCCCTGCCTTCCTTTCCGGCAGAAACTTTGCTCCATTATACATTATCTGCGGGTAAAAGTACAGACAGCAAATCCCTGGATTTTTTCTCTCTGAAGACAAAAAAAACAGCAGTTTTTCCGTATATTTTCCGAAAAAGCTGCTGTATTTTTTTATCTGTTTCACTTACTTTTATGCAGTCTGCGTCTTATCAAACTGGCTGTTGTAAAGATCTGCGTAGAAGCCTTTCTTTGCAAGCAGCTCTTCATGGCTGCCCTGCTCGATAATATCGCCATCCTTCATAACCAGGATCAGATCTGCGTCCCTGATGGTGGAAAGTCTGTGAGCGATGACAAAGCTGGTTCTGCCTTTCATCAGGTTATCCATAGCTTTCTGGATCTGTACCTCGGTTCTGGTATCAACAGAGGAGGTAGCCTCATCCAGGATCAGGATCTTATTGTCTGCAAGAATGGCTCTTGCAATTGTCAGGAGCTGCTTCTGTCCCTGGGAAACATTGCTGGTCTCCTCATCCAGAACCATGTTATAGCCTCCCGGCTGCTGCATGATAAAGTTGTGGATATGAGCAGCCTTTGCTGCTGCGATCACTTCCTCATCGGTAGCATCCAGCCGTCCATAGCGGATGTTTTCCATAATGGTTCCGGAAAACAGCCAGGTGTCCTGAAGCACCATTCCAAACATTTCATGAAGCTCGCTTCTGTTGAAATCTTTTACATCATGGCCATCTACCTTAATAGAACCACTGTTTACATCATAGAAGCGCATGAGCAGCTTAACCATGGTGGTTTTTCCTGCACCAGTAGGCCCTACAATAGCAATTTTCTGACCATCTTTGACCTTTGCCGAAAAATCGTGGACAATGATCTTTTCCGGATTGTAACCGAAGCTTACATGATCAAATTCTACATTTCCGCTAAGTCCGTCAATAGAAACAGCATTCTCTTTGGTGGTCTCCTCTTCCTCCTCATCCAGAAACTCAAACACACGCTCGGAAGCGGCTGCTGAGGACTGAAGCAGGTTGGTTACCTGTGCAATCTGCTGGATGGGCTGGGTAAAGTTACGGATGTACTGGAAGAAGGACTGAATATCACCTACTTCAATAGAGCCTTTGATCGTGAACCATCCTCCCAGAAGAGCTACCATAACATATCCAAGGTTTCCAACAAACTGCATAACCGGCATCATGATTCCGGAGAAAAACTGAGATTTCCATGCTGATTCGTAAAGCTTCTGGTTATCTTTTTCAAATTCTGCAACTACGTCTTCTTCTTTATTAAATACCTTCACTATATTGTGTCCGCCGTAGTTCTCTTCAATCTGGCCATTTACCTCACCCAGATACTTCTGCTGTGCCTGGAAATATTTCTGGGAGTGCTTCATAACAAAATTGATGATAAGCATGGACATCGGAAGGATCAGAAGAGCAGCCAGAGTCATCCACACATTGATGGACAGCATCATCACAAACACACCGATCAGGGTGGTAACTGACGTGATCAGCTGGGTAATACTCTGGTTCAGACTCATCTGAAGAGTATCCACATCGTTCGTTACGCGGGAAAGGATTTCGCCGTTTGTCCGGCTCTCATAATAGTTCATTGGGAGACGGCTGAATTTCTTTGAAATATCTTTACGTAAATTGTAGGTAACGTCGTTGGAAATTCCGGTCATCACATAACCCTGGATAAAGGAGAAGCAGGCGCTTGCCAGATACAGTCCTAATGTCCATAACAGAATATAGCCAATTTTTTCAAAATCAATGCTTCCGGTGCCGTTTACCTTGGCTACCAGACCGTTAAAAAGCTCTGTTGTTGCCTTTCCAAGGATCTTTGGTCCTACAATGTTAAAAACGGTTCCTACAATTGCAAACAAAAACATGAGAACGAAACGGAATTTGTAGCGTTCCATGTATTTCAAAAGTCGTTTCATTGCTCCTTTAAAGTCTTTTGCCTTTTCCCCGGAGTTCATTGCACGGCTCCGATGACCACCCATCATAGGGCCTCTGGCTTTGTTTTCACTCATGCTAATTCCTCCTCTGAAAGCTGTGACATGGCGATCTGGCGGTAAACCTCGCAGTTCTTCATCAGTTCCTTGTGGGTGCCGATGCCTGCCATGTTTCCGTCATCCAGCACGATGATCTGATCTGCATTCAGGATGGTGCTGATTCGCTGTGCTACGATAATCGTGGTAATATCCTTTGTCTTTTCCTTCAGGGCCTTGCGAAGCTTGCTGTCAGTCTTGAAATCAAGTGCGGAAAAGCTGTCGTCAAAGATCAGGATCTCCGGCTTTTTGGCAATCGCTCTTGCAATGGAAAGACGCTGCTTCTGGCCACCGGATACATTATTTCCTCCCTGGGAAATAGGTGCTTTGTAGCCTTCTGGTTTCGCTTCAATAAAGTCATCGGACTGCGCGATCTGAGCTGCCAGTTTTACATCTTCCTCTGGCATATCCGGCTTACCGTAACGAATGTTGGAGTCGATGGTTCCAGAGAACAGGACTCCCTTCTGAGGTACATAGCCCAAACGGTCACGAAGCTCATGCTGTGTCATATTTCGTACATCCACACCATCTACTTTGACACAGCCCTTCGTTGCATCATAAAATCTGGGGATCAGGTTGATCAGCGTACTCTTGCCACTTCCGGTGCTTCCGATGATAGCAACAGTCTGGCCTTTTTCTGCCTTAAAGGTAATGTCGTTGATGACATTTTCCCCTGCTTCCGGATAAGCGAAGCTTACATGGTCAAATTCGACCGTTCCTTTTTCCTGCTTATCTGGCATTACCGGTTCCTCCGGATCATTTACAGATGGCTCCATTTCCAGAACCTCACAGATTCGGCCGGCTGCCACGTTTGCCCTTGGGAGCATAATGGAAATAGCTGTGATCATCAGGAAGGACATAATAATCTGCATTGCGTATTGAATAAATGCCATCATATTTCCTACCTGCATAGTTCCATTGTCAACGCCATGTGCACCGAAATAGATAATCGCTACAGATACACCGTTCATGATCAGCATCATGATCGGCATCATAAATGTCATACAGCGGTTTACAAACAGGTTTGTCTTTGTCAGATCCATATTTGCTTTTTCAAAGCGCTCTTCCTCATGCTTCTCACGGCTGAACGCGCGGATAACCGGGATTCCGGTAAGGATTTCCCTGGTTACCAGGTTCAGACGGTCAATGAGAGTCTGCAGCCTGGTGAATTTCGGCATTGCAATCTGGAACAGTACAAAAATAACAATCAAAATAATGGCTACTGCGGCTCCAAGAATCCAGGTCATGGAGGAATCAGTCTGGAGAACCTTGATCACGCCTCCAATGCCAAGGATGGGCGCATACAGAACGATTCTGAACATCATGGTCATAACCTGCTGTACCTGCTGCACATCGTTGGTACTTCGCGTGATCAGGGATGCAGTGGAAAATTTATGATATTCGTTACTGGAGAAATGAATGACCTTGCGGTATACATTATCTCGCAGATCATGTCCAAGGGCTGCTGCCACTCTTGCTGAAAGGAAGGTAACACTTACTGCGGCCAGCATAATCACCAACGCCATCAGAACCATCTGGATCCCGGATATCCGGATGTAATTCATCTGAATTGCATCCAGATTCTCGCCCATAGCTTCGTATTCTGCTTTCACACCACTGACAGCGGCCTGTGTAAGAATGGATTCCGGCATGTCGGAAAGCTTCTCATCTGCAGACTCCAGCATCTGTTTTTTCGCATCCTCCGGCATTGCTGACAGAACCTGCATTGGGTCCGTTCCTTCCGGTACCTGCATCTGGGAAAGCATTTTCTGGCTCTCTTCACTGCCAGAGGTAAAAGAGGTGTACATCATCAGAGGTTTGCACAGAAGATCGTTTAATTCCTCACGTTTATCCCCTGTAATGCCATCCTTCAGTTCATATGTGTCTCCATCCAGGACATAAGAGTCCTGAACTTCTTTCTGTGTGTCTTCGTCCATAAAAATCTGCAGCTTTTCCATTGTGCCCTGACGCATTTTTTCCGGAACACCATCCGGTATTCCCCCCTGCTGGATACCTACGTTAATTACCTTGGAGGTATAATCCGGCAAGGACAGATCACAGTATGCCTGCAAAAACAGCAGTCCAATGATCAGGACGATGTAGCCTGCCGATTTTTTCAGATACTTCATTAATTTAATCATGCTTGGGTTGTCCTTTCTACATTTTTTCAAAGCATCCGGGCTTTTCTGCCTTTTGCTTTGTTTTTCAGTTTCCTGTGCTACTTTTTATTATGGCAAAAATGTCCCATGCACATTTCTTCCGGTGAAAACTCTGGTGCTGGCATTGCCGCAATATTTTCCTTGATCTGTATGCAGAATCGTTTCATCAGACATAACTCACTTTCGGAAAATCCGGTCAGAACCTGTTTTTCTCCTTCCTTTACCATGCGCATACCTTCATTAATTATTGTCTTTCCTTCTTCTGTAAGATAAATCCGGCTTATGCGTTGATCTTTTTCATCCTGTTTTCGAACTATAATACCGATTTTTTCCAGGCGCTGGATACTTACGGTAACAGTAGGCGGCTTCACGCCTAACTGGCTGGCCAGTTCTTTCTGGCTGCATCCGTCTTCTTTCCACAGAACAGCCAGAATCGGCATTTGTCTTGGATGGATTCCCAGACCTTTTAGTTTACCAAAACATTTTTCCACATACATGCGGCTGATTTCCATAAGCAGACGCTGAATGCTTTTCTCATTGTCGTTTTCCAAATTCCCACCTCACTTGCTGTTTGAAACTGGGATACAGGCTTTAGAGTGTGTATCACAGTTTCAGGTTCCTGTTCAGCTTTCTTATATTAGTTAGCCGACTAATTTTATAGTTTACACTTTTTCACAAGAAACGCAAGTGTTTTTTGTGCAGTTTATATTTTTTTTAGATTTATATCTTAATTTTATTGAATTTAAAATATGTATTTATTTTGTCGGCTAATTATTATATGTAAGACCACATTATCTGTTGTCCGAAATTTTCATGGTAAAAAGAATCCTGCTTGCAGGATTCTCCATTTGCGGCGGGTCGTCTGGAGCGACAACACCCCTTCCGCCGCAGTGCAATCCCGCCTGGTAAGCTTTTTATATAATACGTAACAGGAAATTCCTGTTACAAAAAAATACCGCCTGCCAAGCGGTTTTCACAGCTTTGACAAGCGGTATTAAATTATTGAATATTGTGATCTCAAATAAACTGGTTGGTCTCTTCGTCGTAGTGGTAGTCGATGGAATCCATCTTATCCAACAGAGATTCCCTGTTCAGTCCACGGCAGGTGCACAGGGCTTCCAGAGAATCGTAATAATCCCGAAGCTGGGTATTTACATAACTAAGCAAAATCATAGGATCTTTTGGTATCATAAGACTTGGACTCCTTTTCTTTTCCTTTACTTCACTTTAACCACATACTCTCCATTCTCCACATCCAATACCAGTGTATCGCCGGTATGGACTTCGCCTGAAAGGATTTTCCTGGCAGTCAGTGTCTCTACATATTTCTGAAGATAACGCTTCAGAGGTCTTGCACCATAGACAGGATCGTAACCATTGTCAATGACATCCTTCTTGGCTGCATCTGTCAGCTCCAGGGAAAGCTCCTGGTCGGCAAGCCGGTCATTCAGCTCTTTTACCATCAGATCAACGATACTACCAATATTATCTTTTGTCAATGGCTTAAACAGAATGATCTCATCCAGACGGTTCAGGAATTCCGGACGGAAATGTCCGCGCAGATCATCCATAACCTCTTTCTGGGCTTCTTCCTTGATTTCTCCATTTTCATCAATACCATCCAGCAGATAAGGAGATCCGATATTGGAGGTCATGATCAGAATTGTATTCTTGAAGTCTACAGTACGTCCCTGGGAATCGGTAATACGACCATCATCCAGTACCTGCAGAAGTACATTGAATACATCTGGATGTGCCTTCTCAATCTCATCGAAAAGTACAACACTGTACGGTTTCCGACGAACAGCCTCTGTAAGCTGTCCGCCTTCCTCGTATCCAACATATCCCGGAGGAGCTCCGATCAGTCTGGATACAGAGTATTTCTCCATGTACTCGCTCATGTCGATACGAACCATATTCTGCTCATCATCGAAAAGAGTCTGTGCAAGGGTTTTGGCGAGCTCTGTTTTACCAACACCAGTAGGTCCAAGGAACAGGAAAGAACCGATTGGTTTGGTGGGATCTTTGATTCCTGCTTTGGAACGAAGAATGGCATCGGTTACACGGCGTACACCCTCGTCCTGACCGATAACACGTTTGTGGAGCTCATCTTCCAGATGAAGCAGTTTGGCACGCTCTCCCTCTGTCAGTCTTGCTACCGGAATGCCGGTCCAACGGGAAATGATCCTTGCGATTTCATCGTCTGTTACTACTTCGTGGACAAGGCTTCTGTCACTCTCTTTTGTATTGCGCTCTTCAATTTCCAGCTGCTGCTGTAATTTCGGCAGCTCGCCATACTGCAGTTCGGAAGCTTTCTCCAGATCATAGTTCTGTCTTGCAATCTGGATCTGTTTGTTCATATCCTCAATCTGTTCACGAAGCTTCTGAAGCTTCTCTACAGAATGTTTCTCATTCTCCCACTGAGCCTTCTGGGTATTGAAGGAATCCTGCATTTCCGCAAGCTCCTTCTGAAGCTCTTCCAGACGCTCTTTGCTTAAATTATCGGTTTCCTTCTTCAGAGACAGCTCTTCCATTTTCATCTGATCGATCTTACGGCGCTGCTCATCCAGCTCAGTTGGCATGGAATCCAGCTCTGTTTTGATCAGGGCACAGGCCTCATCTACCAGGTCAATTGCCTTATCCGGAAGAAAACGGTCTGTAATATAACGATGTGAAAGTGTTGCAGCTGCAACAAGTGCGCTGTCTGTGATTTTAACACCATGGAATACTTCGTAACGTTCTCTCAGACCACGAAGGATAGAAATGGTATCCTCCACAGTTGGCTCATCCACCATAACCGGCTGGAAACGACGTTCCAGTGCAGCATCCTTCTCAATATACTGACGGTATTCGTCTAATGTAGTGGCACCGATACAATGAAGCTCACCACGGGCAAGCATTGGTTTCAGCATATTGCTGGCGTCCATTGCACCATCCGTCTTACCTGCACCAACGATCAGGTGAAGCTCATCAATAAACAGAATGATCTGCCCTTCGCTTTTCTTCACTTCTTCCAGAACTGCTTTCAGACGTTCCTCAAATTCGCCACGATATTTGGCACCTGCTACCAGTGCACCCATATCCAGGGCAAAAATTTTCTTATCCTTCAGTGCTTCCGGAACATCTCCTGCTACAATTCGCTGTGCAAGACCTTCCACAGCGGCTGTTTTACCAACACCAGGTTCACCGATGAGAACCGGGTTGTTCTTGGTCTTACGGGAAAGAATACGGATCACATTCCGGATCTCACTGTCACGTCCAATGACCGGATCCAGCTTCTGGCTTCTTGCTTTCTCCACAAGATCTTCGCCATATTTATTTAAAGTATCATAAGTGGCTTCCGGATTGTCGCTTACCACACGCTGGTTTCCACGTACTGTGGAAAGTGCCTGCAGGAAACGCTCTTTGGTAATGCCAAATTCGCTCCAGATTTTCTTCATGCTGGGGCTTGGATATTTCAGCAGGGCCAGGAAAAGATGCTCTACGGATACGTATTCATCTCCCATTGCTTTAGCTTCGTCTTCTGCATTTACAAGTGCCTTATTCAGATATTGTCCGAACCGGAGTTCGCCGCCAGATACTTTGACTTTTGCATCCAGGGCGTTCTTTACTGTGTTCAGAAAATATTCTTTATTTATTTCCATCTTCTCGATCAGTTTGAGAATCAGGCTGTCTTCCTGTGTCAGGAGGGTATATAACAGATGCTCCTGTTCGATTTCCTGGTTGCCATATTCGTAAGCAACCTTCTCCAGATCCTGAACAGCCTGTACGGATTTCTGCGTAAATTTGCTGATGTTCATAGGCTCTCCTCCTTCAGCTTGGGTGAATGGAAATAATTTCACCCACTTATTCTTATATATAAAACGCAGCTGCCGCGGCTCTTTAAAAAAGTAACTCGCAGGGGCTGCGTTTTGTATAGGTAGTTTCTTATTACGGTTTTTAATATAGCACCGATTGTTAGCACTGTCAATAGGTGAGTGCTAATTATTTTGTGAAGATTTTGTTAACGCTACGAACATGCAAATAGTGAAAATAAATTTTTATTTTACACACTCCACAATTATTGTTTCACATCTGTCATATCCAATCTGTGAGCTGTTCAGACACAGCGTATAATTGCTCGCTTTTCCCCATTTCTGATCCGTGTAAAAATTATAATTCGTCATACGCCTTTTATCTGTATCTGTCATCATTTTGACAGCTTCCTTCTCTTCTACATTATATAAACTCATAATTCGCTGTGTTTTTTCCGGCATATTCCCATGGATAAATACATTCAGTACATCATCCCTATCCTTTAGAATATAATCTGCATTTCTCCCGATAATTACACAGGATTCCTTATCCACCAGTTCTAAAATAACCTTTCTCTGTGCCTCATACACCATGTCTTCTACTGATTTTCCTGTGATATCACGTCCGGCAAATGCATATGCAAACAAACCTTTTTTCGGAGATAATTCCGCATTTTTCTGAACATACTCCGGTGACAAACCGGACTTCTCTGCAATTTCATTAATGATATTTTTATCATAATAAGCAATCCCAAGTTTCTTCGCTACTTCTTCTCCGATAAAACGTCCGCCACTTCCAAATTCTCTACTGATTGTAATGATTCTTTTTGCCATCTCTGATTCCTCCTTAGTTCAAAACATTTACTTTATTTTTTCTGATTCTCTTTAAAAATACATATCCTACAAAACATGAAACTATTTCAGTGATCGGAAATGCCCACCAGATCAGTGAAACTCCCATCTGTCCATTTCTGGCAAACATGGAAAAAATTCCGGCCAGCGGCAGGATAATAATAAGCTGTCTCAAAAGCGAAATAACAAGCGATTCCATGCCACCATCCAATGCCTGATAAATGCCCTGATAAGCAACATTGATTCCTGCAAACAGGAAACTTATAGAAATCACTCTCATTGCTCCGATAAAATATTCTCTCGACTGTCCCGCATTAAACAGCGTTGCAAATGCTCCGGGGAAAATCTCTGTGATTGCAATTCCAAGAATCATTAACACAATTGTATAGATCAGACCGTATTTGATTCCAGCCTGAATCCTCTTCTTACTTCTCATTCCATAAGCAAATGCAATGATCGGAGTGATCGCATCTCGCAGACCAAAAGCAAGAAACAAAACAAACTGCTGTACCTTATAGAACAGACCATAAGCCGTCTGTGCTGACGGATTGAACTTTAAGATCAGATTCATCACATAAACCATAATGGACATCAATGCCTGTGCAATGATTGCCGGAAGTCCGATTGTATAGATTTCCTTGATAATTCCGCCATCCGGCTTCATGTATTTCGCCCCATGCTCGAATTCCTTATTTAATTTGATATGAAAGAGAAGCAGTAATACTGCAGATGCTACCTGACCAATTACCGTTGCATAAGCTGCACCTTTCACTCCCATTTCCGGGCAAGGTCCAATACCATAGATCATGATCGGATCAAGAATGATATTTACAACTGCTCCAACCACCTGACCGATTGTAGAATAAAGAGAGCGTCCTGTAGCCTGTAACAGCTTTTCAAATAAGGAAAAGAAGATGATTCCAAAAGAAATCACACAACATATCCGCAGATAACTGACTCCCATCTTAAGTACTTCTGCATCTACTGTCTGAGATGAAATATATGCTCTCACTCCAAAGATGCCAAATAATAAACAAACCACATAAATGATCACACCCAGGAACAGACTGTTTCCTGCTACCTTTGCAGCTTTTTTACGTTTTCCCTGTCCCAGTGTCCTTGCAAGAAGTGCATTGGTTCCTACACCCGTTCCGATTCCCACTGCCACCATAAGCATCTGAACCGGGAATACCAGGGTCAGTGCATTTAGTGCTGATTCACTGCCCACTCTCATATTTCCTACAAATGCGCTGTCTACAATGTTATAGACTGCCTGCAATGCCATGGATAAGATCATTGGAATTCCCATCTGGACCATCAGCTTATTCACCGGCATCTCCTTCATCTTGTTGCTTTCCGCCATTTTGTTTTAACTCCTCTCTTTTTCTGCACAAAAAAAGCGCGCACCCTGTCATATAAGCTGGACTTACGCTGACAGGCTACACACTTTTTCATGGCGATATTCAATTTTAGTAAAATAAAAAACGAGCAGCTTGTAAACTGGATTTACGCTTACCTGCTACTCGTTTGATTTAATTATATTGCCTGTTTTTCAAAAAGTCAAACAGATTTTTTTGTTTTTGTTACCAATGAACAATTACGGTCCATTTTTCAAATACTGTTGTCAACTCTTTGATTCATATAATCAATAATTGTTTTACAGATTTGCTGCTTTGGTTTTCCAAGAGCAATTCCAAGCTCTACATATAACAGATTTTCGGCCACCTGAAAATATCTTGCATCTGTAGTAGTGCACTTTTTTCCTTGTGCAAGCCTTTTTTGTTTTCGTTGATAAATCATTTTTATAATAGCAACTAAGGCTTCAGGATCATTTGCTTTTACTGCCTCTTTATAGCTTTGCTCTCTCATCTTTTCATTATTTGTCCATGCTGTCGGAATCTCTGGAATTCGTTTGATCAGATTCCACGCTTCCTCTTTTGTCAGACACAGTCTCAGCCCCGAAGCTGAATTTGAAACAGGAACATATATTTTTTCCTTTTCATCTTCTACTGGTTTCATGAGATAATACAACTTATCTTTTTTTTCATCCTGCGGATTCAAATATAGAATGTTCTCTATTTTACAGATACCTATAACTGGTTTGCTGACAAAATCTCCAATTTCATATTTCACAAAATCCTCTCCTTGCTGCCCGGAACTCTTATTCCGTAAAAGTATAACGTACAAAAGAACCCTGTTTGTCTCCTGTTACTATTACAACATCTCCACTCTCATTGCATGTGGATTCCAGAACCGGAAATCTTCCATTTTCCTTTACATAAGCTTCCGGACTGTCTGCTTCTGCCTCAATCAAAGTTTTTTTACTGTATTGTTCTCCTCCACACGGATTTATTTCTTCAATAAAAATTTCATATTCATGCATGTATGCTTCCTCCTGAAATTCATTTTATAAACAACAGGCAGCATATAAGATGTTGCTTTCCCGCATCACTACGCTGCCTGCCGTTATTTTTATTATAAAACCATTTTGTTCTTATTTCAAAAGCGTTTTTTACTAAAAATGTATCTTCTTTTTTTAGATATTATTACCATACGTTTACATATACTCAGACTGTTTCATACGTTCCAGATCTTTTCTGGTGTTGTGTCATTATATCTCACTTTCTTCCAGACAGAAAAAAACGCAAGCCATATTTCTATGACTTACGTCTTTTACAAATTTTACAGGAGACCTACTCTGATTACCTGCGGTGTCCAAGTCTGCCTTTAAAATCCTCATAACCGAAATCAGTCAGACGTTCCATGGTTTTATCACCATGCCGCAGCCAGATATCAGGCAGGGGCATTCCATTAAAGGTATTGTTTTTGCAGGTTGTATATATGGCCATATCGCCAAACATGAGAAGATCTCCGTATGCCAAAGGCTTTTGGAAGCTGTAATCTCCTATAACATCCCCGGACAGACAGGTTGGTCCTCCAAGACGGACGGTAACGGCATTCTCTTCTGGCTCCCCTGCTCCAAGAAGAGGCGGACGGTAAGGCATTTCCAGAACATCCGGCATATGACAGGCAGCACTTCCATCCAAAATTGCAAGCCGGGTATCACCATTTTGCAGCACGTCCAGCACAGTTGTCAGAAAAAATCCGGCATTTAATGCCCATGCCTCTCCAGGCTCCAGGTAAATATCCACCTTCCATTCTTCCTTTGCCGCCTCAATGCACTTTTCAAGCCGTGCAATATCATAACCTGGTCTTGTAATATGATGTCCTCCTCCCAGGTTCAGCCATTTTACCTGAGAAATCAGATCTCCGAATTTCACCTTCACCGCTGCAAGAGTGGTTTCCAGATCAGAGGAATCCTGCTCGCAAAGGGTGTGAAAGTGAATACCATCTAATAATCCGGTCAGATCCGGATGCATTTTCACAGCAGCCTCCCACTGTGCTCTCGTAGTACCCATACGACTGCCCGGGGCACAGGGATCATAAATTTCATGTCCCTCCTGGGTAGAGCATTCCGGATTGATCCTGAGCCCTACGCTTTTTCCGGCCTGCTTCGCTCTTTTTCCAAAACGGAGAAGCTGGGAGGGTGAGTTAAACACTATATGATCTGCAAAGCAAAGCAGTTCTTCAAATTCATCCTCACGGTATCCGGCACAAAATACATGTACCTCTTTTCCTGGCATCTCCTGGGCGCCAAGCCTTGCTTCGTACAGTCCACTTGCTTCTGTTCCAGCCAGATAAGGCTCCAGAAGGTGATAGCAGTCATAATTGCTGAAAGCCTTCTGCGCCAGGAGCATTTTACATCCTGTTTTTTCGGCGATCTTTCCCATTAATTCTGCATTTTTTATAAGCGCGATTTCGTCAAGAACATAACAAGGCGTCTTGATTTTCCGGAATTCCGGCGGAACAACTCCGCCGGATGCTGCAAAGGGTGGTCTTATATCTGTTTTTTCCATTAATCAACCAGCTCCGGATTATGATTTTCACTGCGTGGAAGTCCGTATTTGTCAAGTGCTTCCAGGAACGGATCCGGGTCAAATTCTTCTACTGTATACACTCCTGGACGAATCCATTTTCCGGTAAGCATCATTAATGCCCCACACATAGCCGGAACGCCTGTCGTGTAGCTGATTGCCTGGCTTCCAACCTCCTTATAGCATTCCTGATGGTCACAAATATTATAAATATAGTAGGTTTTCTCCTGTCCATCCTTTACTCCGGTGAAAATACAGCCAATATTGGTTTTACCTTTGGTACGGGGACCAAGGCTTGCCGGATCCGGAAGAAGAGCCTTCAAAAACTGGATGGGAACAATTTCCTGTCCGTTATAGTTGATCGGGGTAGTGGAAAGCATTCCCACATCCTCCAGGCAGCGCATGTGATCCAGATAGCTCTGTCCAAAGGTCATAAAGAAACGAATTCTCTTTACTCCCGGAATTGTCTGGGCAAGGGACTCAATTTCCTCGTGATGGAGAAGATACATGTCCTTATCGCCAACCTGGTCAAAATCATATTCCCGCTTAATGGCCATCGGAGGAATTTCCACCCAATGTCCATTCTCCCAGTAGCTTCCAGGAGCGCTTACCTCACGAAGGTTGATCTCCGGGTTAAAGTTGGTTGCAAATGCATATCCATGGTCTCCTCCGTTGCAGTCCAGAATATCAATGGTATCAATCTGGTCGAACTCATGCTTCAATGCATATGCACAGTATGCCTGTGTAACGCCCGGGTCAAAGCCGCAGCCAAGAAGTGCAGTAAGTCCTGCCTCTTCAAATTTCTTCCGGTATGCCCACTGCCAGGAATAATCAAAATATGCGGAAAATCCAGCTTCCTTACAGCGTTTTTCGTAAATAGCCCGCCATTCCGGATCATCGGTATCTTCGGGCTCATAATTTGCCGTATCCATATAGTTTACGCCACATGCCAGACAGGCATCCATAATTGTCAGATCCTGGTATGGAAGTGCAATGTTCATTACCAGATCCGGTTTGTAACTATTGATCAGCTGGATCAGCTGGTTTACATCATCTGCATCTACCTTTGCCGTGGTAACAACTGTTTTTGTTTTTCCCTCCAGCTTCCGGGCAAGGGCATCACATTTTTCTTTTGTCCTGCTTGCAATACACAGTTCTGTAAATACCTCATCTGCCTGACAGCATTTCTGAATTGCTACACTGGCTACTCCGCCGCAGCCGATTACAAGTACTCTGCTCATGTTTTTTATCTCCTTTTTTTATATTTCACTATCGCAGCTGTTTTTGTTTCGCCACTGCCAGCAGCAGTTCCCTGACCACCTTGCATGCTGTGGCTGTGGAAACACCGCTTGGATCCAGCATTGGTGCCAGCTCATTGACATCTGCTCCCACAATATTTAATTCTGATACCTTCCGGATAGCCGCAAGAAGCTCAAGGAAGCTTACGCCTCCCGCCTCCGGTGTACCGGTTCCCGGAAATACAGATGGATCCAGGCAATCCAGATCAATGGTAAAATATACCGGAACCTGCTCCCTGTCCAACTCCTGTATGGTCTCTTCCAAGCCTTCAAAGGTAAAGGGATGAAAATCTGTATGTTCCTTTGCAAACCGGAATTCTTCTCTTTCCCCACTTCGGATGCAAAACTGATGAATCCGTCCATCTCCCAGAATATCATGGCATCTGCGAATGACACACGCATGGCTTAAGTGGGCACCAAGATAATCATCCCTCAAATCTGCGTGGGCATCAAAATGAATAATATGAAGCCCTGGATACTTTCTGGCTGCGGCTCTTACAGCCGCCAGCGTCACCAGATGCTCGCCGCCTAAAAGCAAGGGTATCTTTCCTGCTTCCAGAATTTCCCAGGCACGATTCTGGATATCCGCAAGTGCCATTTCACTGCTGCCGAAGCAAAGCTCCAGATCTCCACTGTCAAATACCTGAATATCTGTAAGGTCGCGGTCCTGATAAGGGCTGTAGGTTTCCAGTCCAAAGCTTTCATGACGAATGGCAGAAGGGCCGAACCTGGCTCCAGGTCGAAAGCTTGTGGTAGAATCAAAGGGCGCTCCGTAAAGAACAATCCCTGCTTCCTCAAAGCTGCTGTCACAGCCGATAAAATTCTCAATATTTGGTAAAATCATAAATCAGTCCTCCACCTCCTGAAGCATTTCCTCCAGAAAAGCCGGAAGATAAAACGCACCTCTGTGAAGCCTTGTGGTATAGTAACGGGTGCGAAGATTCAGGGCGTTCCATGCCTCCGGATCCAGATCATCCACCGGATGGTACTTTTTGCTTGCAAAACCAAACAGCCAGTAGCCGGCAGCAAAGGTAGGAATATGTGCCTGGTAAACACGACTGATCTGAAACGTACTGGCAATTCTTTTGTGACTGCGCTGCATGGCGTGGGCATCCTCAGAATAAAAAGGACTTCCCTGCTGATTGACCATGATACCATCCTCTTTCAGCGCATTATAACAGTTTCCATAAAATTCACGGGTAAACAAGCCTTCTGAAGGACCAAAAGGATCGGAAGAGTCCACGATAATAAGGTCATATTTATTTTCACAGCGCCGGATAAATTTCAACGCATTTTCATAATGAAGATGCACTCTCCTGTCATCCAGCCTGCAGGCATTTCCCGGAAGATAGGCACGGCAGGCTTCCACTACCATGGGATCCATCTCTACCAGATCAATATGACGGACACGGTCATATCTGGTCAGTTCACGTACAACTCCGCCGTCTCCTGCCCCGATTACAAGAATATCCCTGGCTTCTTTATGGACAGCCATAGGTACATGGGTAATCATTTCGTCATAAATAAATTCGTCACGTTCCGTGAGCATTACATTTCCGTCCAGTGTAAGAACCCTGCCAAATTCAGGTGTCTCAAAAATATCAATTCTCTGATAGTCGCTCTGCTTTGAGTAGAGCTGACGGTTTACCCGGATGCTATGCTTCACATCCGGTGTATGAAATTCTGAAAACCACATTTCCATTTTCTTTACCTCCCTGCCAGAGTGTGTTTTAAAATTATTCCCGCAAGATGTGTGTCACAATTTGCAGACAGCCTTTTTTAGACATGCTCCAGCACATTTAACCGTAATATATCCGGATCTTCCGGACCTGTCATGTTACATCCTTTTGCCTTGGCATATTCAATGTAATCCAGGATTTCCGGAGTGATCCGCTCCCCTGGAGCAAGAATTGGGATTCCCGGGGGATAACACATTACAAATTCACTGCATACCTTTCCTTCCGTTTCCCTGAGTGGAAGGCTGCATTTTTCTGCATAAAAGGCTTCCTGAGGGCTTGTTACTACCTGGGGATCAATATATTCCTGATCCAGCAATCCTGATTTATCCTTCTGGAAACGCCTGCGGATTTCCGCAAGGGCACTTACCAGCCTCTCTACTTCCTGGGCACGGTCTCCAATTGACAGATAAGCCAGAATGTTTCCAATATCACCAAATTCGATCTGAATATCATATTCATCTCTCAGAATGTCGTAAACCTCAATTCCTGCAAGTCCGATATCCAGGGTATGTACACTTAATTTCGTAATGTCAAAATCAAAAACCGAATCTCCATTCACCAATTCTTTTCCAAATGCGTAATAGCCACCAATGGCGTTAATCTCTTCCCTTGCGTATTCTGCCATATCTGCTACCTGATGGAAAATCTGACGTCCGCGCTGTGCAAGATTCCGACGGGAAATATCAAGACTTGACATCAGAAGATAGCTTCCTGAGGTAGTCTGGGTCAGATTGATAATCTGACGGACATAACCTGCATGGACGCCAGGTCCAGTCAGAAGAAGACTGGACTGGGTCAGGCTTCCGCCGCTTTTATGCATGGATACAGATGCCATATCTGCGCCAGCTGCCATTGCCGAAACCGGCAGTCCTCCTCCAAAATAAAAATGAGTCCCATGGGCTTCATCTGCCAGACACAGCATTCCTGCTTCATGAGCCATCCGCACAATTGCACGAAGGTCACTGCAAATTCCATAATAGGTTGGATTGTTTACCAGCACAGCCACTGCATTGGGATGCTCCTTAATTGCCTTTGCCACCTGTTCACGGCGCATTCCAAGAGAGATTCCAAGTCTCTGATCTACTTCCGGATTCACATAAACCGGAATTGCTCCGCACAGAACCAGCGCATTCAGCACACTTCTGTGGACATTGCGGGGAAGAATGATCTCGTCTCCCCTCTTGCAGGCAGTTAACACCATGGTCTGTACGGAGCTTGTAGTTCCGCCAACCATGAGAAAGGCGTGCGCTGCTCCAAAGGCATCTGCTGCCAGTTCTTCTGCCTCCCGGATCACAGATACAGGATGACAGAGATTATCAAGAGGCTTCATGCTGTTTACATCCACGCCTACACATTTCTGCCCCAGAAACTCAGTAAGCTCCGGATTTCCTCTTCCTCTTTTATGTCCTGGCACATCGAAGGGTACCACTCTCATGCGCCGGAAATTTTCCAGAGCCTCGTGAATTGGTGCACGATTCTGGTTCAGTTTAAAACGAGTTCTGTTCATTGCGTCTCCATTTCCAGTTCCTTTGTCTGTATAAAAAATCCTGTTTGCAGGATTCTCCGCCTGCAAAGGGGCGTCTCCAGCGCCATCTGCTCTTCCGCTGCAGGGGAATCCTACCCGGCAGAGCTTTTTACATAATAGGAAATTCCAACGGGATTTTCTATTACACAAAAAAAGCAGGCTGCCTCAAAACCGCAAACCTGCTTGGATCATTCTTCCCGATTCTATCTCCATTGACTTATAATAAATACAGGAATCCTTGTATTTACATAAAATAGAAATCCAGATGATATATGTCAGAGTCTATATAGCAATCATACTTTTACTACTCTTATTGACCGTTTCACAAGTCTGCGCATCAGGCGCATAGTGGTTATCAAAGGAACCAACTTATAAAATTTGAGCTTCTAACTCAATCAATAAGGCAACCAAAGTTACCATCAGCGGCAGTGGACCCGGCTGTCCGTATGGCCTTAACCCCAAATGGAGTGATCCAAAATAATTGCTTTGAAAAGACTCTTTCTTTGTCTTTCAAAATCTTCATAAGCATAGCACATATGAAAATGCATGTCAACTGTTTCATTTTATGATGTCAGCAGATTGCGGAAATGATTTTCCAAACACGCTCCTGTACTGCAATGAAGTAAAGGCAAATATTTTTCTTGTCAAAACAAAATATTTTTCTAATATTTTCATTGAAATTTATGATCGTATATGATATTCTGTGTGTTAGTGTGTTTCTGCACAGTACGAATGACCGTCATGCTCGTACATTTTTTTATAAAGAATGTATAGGCAACCGTTTTTTCGTAACTCAGGAGAGTCTCTTCAAAAAAATTTATGGAAGAGCGCCGAAGGTGTACGCAGCATTTGTAATGCTGTTAATCTCTCAGGCAAAAGGATGGAGGAAAGAGAACATGTTTACACAAATCAACAACTTTATCACCTGGTTTGACGGAGTAGTCTGGGGACTTCCGTTAATCATTCTGATCCTGATCACAGGATTCCTTTTAACCGTTCGGTTAGGCTTTTTACAGGTAAGACATCTTGGAAAAGCACTGAAATTCATGGTAAAAAATGAAGATGGCGGTGAAGGTGAAGTCACAAGCTTTGGTGCACTCTGCACAGCTTTATCGGCAACCATCGGAACTGGTAATATTGTAGGTGTTGCCACAGCTATCGCAGCAGGCGGACCTGGAGCCTTGTTCTGGATGATCGTCGCAGCATTCTTCGGAATGGCAACCAAATATGCAGAAGGACTTCTGGCCATCAAATACCGTACTATTGACAAGGACGGACACGTTCTTGGCGGACCATTTTATTACATTGAAAATGGTATGGGAAAACAGTGGAGATGGCTTGCGAAAATCTTCGCATTTTTTGGAGCAGGAGTTGGTCTTTTTGGAATCGGTACCTTTACACAGGTAAACGGTATTGCTTCTGCTGTAAAGAACTTTTTTGATCCGGATACCGTACACACCGTTTCCCTTTTTGGAAATACATATTCCTGGGCAACTGTAATCGCCTGTCTGATCCTTACCTTATGTGTAGGACTTGTAGTTCTTGGCGGTATTCAGCGTATTGCAAAGGTTTCCCAGATTATCGTTCCATTTATGGCGGTTCTTTATGTTGCACTTGCACTGATCATTGTGATCACAAATATTACTGCAGTTCCTGGTGCCATCGCTACAATTGTAAAAACCGCATTCAACGGAAGTGCCCTTGCAGGCGGTGCCATGGGAACCATGGTTGTGGCAATGCAGAAAGGTATTGCCCGCGGTATTTTCTCTAACGAATCTGGTCTTGGTAGCGCTCCTATTGCAGCTGCTGCCGCTCAGACAAAGGAACCGGTTCGCCAGGGACTTGTTTCCATGACCGGTACTTTTATTGATACCATTGTAATCTGTACCATGACAGGTCTTTCCATTGTCATTACAGAAACCTGGAATACAGGACTTGAGGGTGTTGCGATTACTACCGCAGCTTTCCAGAAAGGACTTCCATTCCCTGCACAGTTTGCCTCCTTTGCTCTTATGCTGTGCCTGGTATTCTTCGCATTCACAACAATCCTTGGATGGGATTATTACGGTGAGCGCTGCCTGGAATACCTTTTCAACCGCAACATGACTGCAGTAAAAACTTACCGCTGGTTATATATCATCTGCGTCTTCTTCGGACCGTACATGACGGTTGCTGCTGTCTGGAACATTGCAGATATCTTCAATGCCCTGATGGCCTTCCCGAACCTGATTGCGCTGCTGGCTTTAAGCGGTGTAGTCGTAAAGGAAACAAAGGATTTCTTTAAAAAACATAAAAATTACGAATAAGATAAAATATAAGAAAGAATTCCTCTCCTGAAAAACATAGAGCCTTGTCTGATACGATGCTTTTAGCCAGTCAGACAAGGTTCTTTTATATGTAACTTTCCTGCTAAAAAGAGGCAAAACATGTTTGCCCCTGTCTTTGTTCTAGAGCGTGTTTGAAAAAGGCTTTCTGCAAGATGTGCGTCACAATTTGTGGGAGATTTCGCTCGGATGAGGGCGCCGTAGCGGGCTACGGCAACCGAATTCGGGTGAAATCTCCCGCAAAGTGGGGCGTACAGATTGCGGGAATGATTTTTCAAACACGCTCTAATCTTATTATAAGGAATCCGGATTAAACAGATCGCTGATGCTGTCGCCGTTTCTGTGGATTCCATCTACAGAAAACTCTGCCCACTCCCCGATGTTGGTGGCGTGGTCGCCGATCCTCTCGTAATATTTGGAGATCATCAGAAGGTCAAGGACCTCGTCACTGGAAAAGCCTACGGTATTCTGATCCAGTGCATTTCTCACCTTGTCGAAAAGGTTGTCCAGAACATCGTCGCTGTCGATCACCTTTCTCGCCAGATCACTTTTTCCCTCCACGTAGGCGGTAATGCTGTCATTTACCATGCGCATGGCGTGGTCAGCCATTTCCTGAAGCGGAACCTGTGTCACTGGAACATGGACGCTTCCTGTGTTCAGGATCTCTGCAATATCTGTTGCCTGGTCACCGATCCGCTCCATATCCGTTACCATCTTAAGAGCTGCAGAAATTTTGCGAAGGTCAGCACCAACTGGCTGCTGCTTCAGAAGAAGCTGCATGCACAGAGCCTCAATATTGTGCTCTTTGTCGTCAATCTCCTTCTCAATTCTTCCAATCTCCTTTGTGGCAGCCTCACGGATTTCCACACTTGCCAGAAGCTGACAGGTCTTCATGATGGCCTGACCGCACAGATTTCCCATTTCCAGGATTTCATCTGTAAGCCTGGAAAGCTTTGCGGTATACACGTCTCTCATATCAACCAAACCTCCCTGTTATATACTCTTCTGTTTTCTTGTTCTGTGGTCTGGAAAACAGTTCTGTAGTATCGTTGTATTCAATGATCTCACCCAGCAGGAAAAATGCGGTCTTATCGGAAATACGGGCTGCCTGCTGCATGTTGTGGGTTACGATCACAATGGTGTAGCGGTCTTTTAATTCCAGGGCCAGATCCTCAATGTGGGATGTGGAGATCGGGTCAAGTGCTGAGGTAGGCTCATCCATAAGAAGCACCTCTGGCTCTACTGCAAGAGCTCTGGCGATGCAAAGTCTCTGCTGCTGTCCACCGGACATGCCCAAGGCACTCTTTTTCAACCGGTCCTTTACCTCATCCCAGATGGATGCATTTCGAAGAGCACGCTCTACGATATCGTCCAGTTTTTCCTTGGAATGAATTCCGTGAGTACGTGGTCCGTATGCAATGTTATCATAAATGCTCATTGGAAAAGGATTTGGCTTCTGGAAAACCATTCCCACACGTTTTCTGAGAAGGTTTACGTCAATGTCGCCGTAAATGTCCTCTCCGTCCAGACGGATATCACCTGTGATCCTGCAGCCTTCCACAAGATCATTCATACGGTTTAAGGATTTCAGCAAAGTGGATTTTCCGCAGCCGCTAGGACCAATGAACGCGGTAATCTTCTTTTCCGGAATCTCCAGATTAATATTTTTCAAGGCATGGAAGCTGCTGTAGTACAGATCCATATTTTTTACATCTATTTTACCCATAATTCTCCTCTTTTTCCTACTACTGTCCGTTTGTGGCTTTGCTTAAATGCTTTGCACAGAAACCGGATACCCAGTTCAGCACAAGTACAAAGATCAGCAGAATAACCGCTGTGGCATAAGCCTGATCCATATAAAGTCCCTCACTGGAAAGTACATACATGTGTACAGCCAGGGTACGTCCGGATCCCATCAGGTTGGATGGAACCTTTGCCACAGAACCGGCAGTGTAGATCAGAGCTGCGGTCTCACCAACAATACGTCCTGTTGCAAGTACTACACCAGAAAGGATTCCAGGGATTGCACTTGGAAGTACCACTTTGAAAACGGTACGGAGCTTTCCTGCCCCAAGGCCAAGGGAAGCCTCCCTGTACGCATCCGGCACACCCATAAGTGCCTCTTCTGTGGTACGGATGATCAGCGGCAGGATCATGATCACCAATGTCATTGCGCCAGCCAGAAGGGAATATCCCCAATGGAGGGCGGTGCTGAAAAACAGAAGACCGAACAGACCGAAGATAATGGACGGGATTCCCTGAAGGGTTTCTGTTGTAATACGGATGACCTTAACCAGCTTGCTTCCTTTTTTTGCATATTCAACCAGATAGATTGCTGCAAAAATTCCAAATGGCACCGCGATCACCAGAGATAACATGGTGATGATCAAGGTGTTGATCAGTGCCGGCATAAGAGAAGCATTGTCGGAATTGTATTCCAGTGCAAATAAGTCTGGGGTAAGATTTCCCACACCTTTTATCAGAATAAAACCAACGAGAAACGCCATAACTGCCACTGTAATAATTGCAGATAACCATACCAGGAGCCTTAGGATGGCAGAACCAGGATGATTTTTCCAATAGGATAATTTGCTTTTACTCATCTTCTGCTCTCCTTTTCAGGGCGGATACACACAGGTTGATGATCAGGATAAATACGAAAAGTACTACACCTGTAGCAATCAGCGCTTCCCTGTGAAGATCGGTTGCATAGCCCATTTCAATTACAATATTTGCGGTCATGGTCCGAAGTCCTTTGAAAAGTCCCTGTGGCATCCAGGTCTGGTTGCCTGCTACCATGATCACTGCCATCGTTTCACCAATGGCACGTCCGATTCCAAGAACCACGCCAGCTAACACACCGGATTTTGCAGCCGGAAAAACAGTGCCAAATACACTTTTTTCGTGGGTTGCTCCAAGTGCCAGTGCCCCTTCATAATAACTTGTGGGAACACTTTTTAAGGCTGGTTCTGCAACGCCGGTTACCGTTGGGAGGATCATAATTCCAAGAAGTACGGAAGCAGTCAGCATGGTACTTCCGTCATGACCGGTAAGCTGCCGAAGCAGAGGTACAAACACAGTCAGACCGAAAAATCCATATACAACAGATGGGATTCCTGCAAGAAGGTTTACCATTGCCTTTAATGGTGCATACAGTTTCTTCGGACAATAAAATGCAAGGAAGATTGCAAGCAGAAGGGCTGTTGGAACTCCCACCACTATTGCCCCGGCTGTTACATAAATACTTCCAAGAATGAATGGAAAAATTCCATACAGTCCATTGGATGGTTTCCATTTCATTCCAAACAGGAAATCTGGCAGACCAATCTTCGCCATTGCCGGGATTCCGTTTGCAAACAGGAAAATGCAGATTAATGCAACGGCTAATACGGAGGTACAGGCCGCTGCAAGGAATACGAATTTCATCACAGTTTCTTTGATTGATTTCATATAAAGTAAGTTCCTTTTTATTCGGAAAATTGGGATCCTGCAAAGCTTCTCAGCGGCTTTGCAGGATTCCTTATTTCTGTTTTATGTTTCGTAGCTGTAAAGGTACTTTATTTCTTTACTATTCACTGATAACGTTCCGCAAGATGTTTTTTTGTGAACAGTAACTTTATTTCTTATTATTTTGTAAGGTCTTCCCAGGTTGTGATGTTGCCTGTGTAAACATCTTTTACCTGCTCACTGGTAAGCTCCTCAACACCGCTGTCGTTGTTTACGATTACTGCGATACCATCTTTTGCAATAACAGTTGCAGTAAGACCAGCTTCAAGCTCGCTGTCTTTTAAGTCACGGGATGCCATACCGATATCGCAAAGTCCGTCAATTGCAGATGTCATACCAGTTGTAGAATCGCTCTGCTGAACCTCGATGTCTACTTTATCGTTTACTGCTTTGTAGCCCTCTGCAAGTTTCTCCATAACTGGTGTTACAGAAGAAGAACCAGCTACTACAACTTTTCCTTCAACGTCAGCTGCTTCATATGCAGGTTTATCTCCTACTGAGATGTATCCGTTGTCTTCAATGATCTGCTGTCCGTCTGCGCTCATGATGTATGTGATGAAATCCTGTGCTGCTTCGCTGACATCATCTTTTGTTGCAATGTTGAATGGACGAACCACTTTGTAATCACCAGACTCAATGTTCTCTGCTGTTGCCTCTGCACCGTCGATCTTTACTGCTGTTACGCTGTCATCCAGGGAACCAAGGGATACATATCCGATTGCGTTCTCATCCTGAGCTACTGTGCTAAGCATAACGGATGTGCTGTTTGTGATCTTTGCTGCCTCAGTTGTATTGTCTACTTTATTTCCATCTGCGTCTTTTTCTTCAATTCCAAACAGTTCGATAAATGCGCCTCTTGTACCGGATCCGTCTTCTCTTGAGCAGATTGTAATATCTCCGGAAGCTGCTGCCATAACTGTTGTTCCCATTGTTGCTACTCCTAATAATGCCGCCATTGCTACTGCTAAACCTTTTTTCATGATTTAAATTCTCCTTTTCTTCGCGGTCTCTATGTTTTTCTCTCTCTCGCGATTACAGTATGTATCTTACTGTCCGGATGTAAAATACACTAGCTTTGGAATGTAAAATCGTTGTAAAATATAGCAGTGGT
This sequence comes from Blautia glucerasea, assembly GCF_020537505.1. Taxonomy (GTDB): domain Bacteria; phylum Bacillota; class Clostridia; order Lachnospirales; family Lachnospiraceae; genus Blautia_A. The sequence goes on from NZ_JAJBMO010000001.1 coordinate 146,182, forward strand.
ATTTTATATGTTTTTTAACAATATTTTCTTTCCTTTCACCAAATATTTCGAAGGGATTATCCGTTGCTTCCACAGCGTTTTTCTTATATAATAGGGCTATATAAAATTCTGTATACAGAATAATCTGTATGTTAAAAATGAAAGGATCTGCCATGAACGAAGGAGAAAAAAAAGCGCCCTGGCTGGATACGCCAGATCCGCAACGTTTTATCAAAAATGCAGCAAAGTTTAATGATCTGATGATGATGTATAGATGTGCCATCCGGGAGGTACAGACCAAGCTGGAGGTTCTGGATGATGAATTTTCCGTGGAGTATAAGAGAAATCCTATTTCTTTTATTAAGACAAGGATAAAGAAACCGGAAAGCATTTACCGGAAGCTGCAGAAGCTGGGATATGATTTTACAGCGGAGAATATTCAGGAGCAGTTAAATGACGTGGCTGGTGTCCGGGTGGTCTGTGCTTTTATTGACGATATTTATACGGTAGCTGATCTGATTGCTGGACAGGATGATATTAAAGTTATTAAGATCAAAGATTATATCAAGAATCCCAAGCCAAATGGTTACCGTAGTTATCATATGATCGTGGAGATTCCCGTCTTCTTTTCCAAGGGAAAAACACCTATGCGAGTGGAGCTCCAGATCCGCACCAATGGCATGGACTTCTGGGCCACACTGGAGCACCAGCTCCGTTACAAAAAAGGGATTGAGGACCTGCCTGGATATGCAGATATCAGCGAGGAACTTCTCCGCTCTGCCCAGGCGGTGATTGAGACGGATAATGAGATGCAGCGGATCAAGAATAAGATTGGAATGTTTCATGATATTTGAAACAGGCTCAATCTACATAATTTTACGGCAGACAAAATTAATTGTCTGCCGCTATTTTTTAGCCGAAACTTTAGAAGCATTTCAATTTGGCACTGGTATCATGTAATCTATTATTGCGAAACAATATAGCGTGAGTAAGAATAAACTTTTTCTCTGACAAGCTCTCTTTTATTTCAGCCACACGAATACACAGAATAGAATAAACAAAAATGCCGCACCGCCAAAGATCAGTCCCACAGTCAGGGACGCCTTTAGCGAAAGCCAGATCATTCCTCTCCGCTCTTCCTTTGTCATCGGCGGATTCTGAAAAGCAGCCAGCTCATCCGGCACATCACTTTCCATCCCCGGCTCCGGCACCTTCACATCAAATTCTCTCCTGCGTTTCGCTGGATCTCCCGGAAGTATCTGCCACGGTCTTCTTGAATTCCAAGGCATACCATCCACATCCATGTTGGCAACCGTATAATCCGGTAATTCTTCTTTCTGCTTCTTTCCCATGATAGAACCTCCTAATTTGCTATTTAGCGCGTTGGTTACTGGCAATTGGAAGCCAAATAGTCCCAGCCAATACACAGCATTTGGGCAATGGGTATTACTCCAGCGAGCCATTTCAGGCGCGTTCTTAGCGTAGGCAAAATCCAGCGCTTACGAAGACTTATGCGTGAGGGCTCTCCCGAACGCATTAGTCGCAGTTAGCGATTAGTTTGCCGTAGCGTTGCGCCGGCGAGTGAGTAATACCCATTGTCCAAATGCGTCCCTCCTGAAAAACTTACAGGCCAGGAAGTCCCCGGCCTGCTTTCTTCTTAGTCATACAGATGACAACGCACCTTATGCCCATTCCCCATATCTTTTACCTCAGGCACCTGATTCTTGCAAATCTCCATGCACTTCCGGCACCTTGTATGGAACTTACATCCTTTAGGCGGATTCGCCGGGGATGGAATATTTCCTTCCAGGATGATACGGTTTCTCTTCAGATCCGGGTCTGGCATAGGAATAGCAGAGAACAGAGCCTCTGTATACGGATGGAGAGGATTTGCAAAAATATCTGCTGTGGTACCAGTCTCCACAAGACCTCCCAGATACATAACACCGATGGTATCGGAAATATGCTCTACAACGGAAAGGTCATGAGAAATAAACAAGTAGGTCAGATTTCTCTTCTCCTGAAGTTCCTTTAACAGGTTAATAATCTGTGCCTGTACAGATACATCAAGCGCAGAAACAGGCTCATCACAGACAACAAATTCTGGATTCAGAGCAAGTGCTCTTGCAATACAGATACGCTGTCTCTGTCCACCTGAAAACTCATGGGGATAACGGTCTTTATGATAAGACTGAAGGCCACAGTCATCCATGATCTTGGTCACATAATCTGCATATTCAGACTTTGGAACCAGATTATGCTCCCTTACAGCCTCCCCAATGATCTCCCCAACTGGCAGTCTTGGAGAAAGGGAAGAATATGGATCCTGGAAAATGATCTGCATCTTGGTTCGCATATCCCGCATTTCCTTACGGGAAAGGCCATATACATCCTGACCATTGAAAAGCACCTGTCCGTCTGTCTTCTCGATCAGTCTTAAAATGGTACGTCCTGTAGTAGACTTACCACATCCGGACTCACCAACCAGACCCATTGTGGTTCCTCTCTTTAAAGTGAAAGAAACGTCATCAACTGCCTTCACAGCCCCAACCTGCTTACCGAACATTCCACCCTTGATTGGGAAATACTTCTTAAGATGGGATACCTCCAGAATGTTGTCGGACTGCTGATTCTTCTTATTCTCTGCTGTCTTATTCTCACTCATGAGCTTTTCCCCCCTCTCCCGGATGAACATTTGCCAGCCATCCAGCCTCCGGACGGTCAGCGTAACGGTAACAGCTTACTTCATGTGTAGGACTTAACTTGATCACACCCGGATAGCTTCCCTGACACTTGTCACAGCTCAGCTCGCAGCGGTCACGGAAATAACAGTAATCCGGCATATCGATAGGGTTGGGAACCTTACCAGGAATGCTGTAAAGCTTATCCACCTTCTTGCCTACAACCGGCTTGGAACGCATCAGACCGATGGTATACGGATGAGAAGGATTGTTGAAAATCTCTCTTGCAGTACCTTTCTCAACTACACGGCCGGCATACATAACAACTACATAATCTGCCATCTCTGCAATAACACCCAGGTCATGGGTGATCAGCATAATGGAAGAATTGATCTTATCCTTCAGGTTACGCATCAGATCCAGGATCTGTGCCTGAATGGTAACGTCAAGAGCTGTGGTAGGCTCATCTGCAATGATCAGTCTCGGGTTACATGCAAGACCGATGGCGATGCAGACACGCTGACGCATACCACCGGAAAGCTCATGAGGATACATCCTGTAAACACCTTCGCTATTAGCGATTCCAACCAGCTCCAGCATCTCAATGGTTCTTGCCTTTACCTGCTCCTTGCTCATATGTGGATTGTGCAGCATGGTGATCTCATCCACCTGCTCTCCAATACGGAATACCGGATTCAGTGCAGTCATAGGCTCCTGGAAGATCATGGAAAGCTCATTTCCACGAAGGGTCTGCATAATACTTGACGGAGTATTTACAATATTGTAAACCTTATCTCCTGTATTAAAACGGATCTCGCCCTCCACGGTCTGTCCCTGAGGACGCTGTACCAGCTGCATAAGGGAAAGGCTTGTAACAGACTTTCCACAGCCGGACTCTCCAACAACTCCAACTGTTTTTCCCTGTGGGATATCAAAGCTTACACCATCAACAGACTTTACCACTCCGATATCGGTAAAGAAATAAGTATGGACATTGTCAAACTCTACTACATTCTCCGGATTCTTCATCTTCGTAATATACTCAGACTCCGGAATATTCTTTCTGTTTCTCTTCTTCTCTATCTCATTGGTGATTCTTCGATTCTCTTTGGAGATTCTCTTAGTTTCCTTCGCTGAGATATAGTTTGCGTTTTTCTTACCAAATAATGCCATATTCGCACCTACCGTTTCATTTTCGGGTCAAATGCATCACGAAGACCATCACCCACAAAGTTAAATCCAAGAACGGTCAGCAGGATTAAGAATCCGGCCGGGATCCATACGAACCAGAAGTTGGTCAATACGTATACATCATTTACCGCATTTACAATATTACCCCAGGAAGCGTATGGGAATTTAACACCGATTCCAAGGAAGCTAAGAGTTGCCTCCATCAGGATAACATCACCAAGTCCCATTGTTGCAATAACGATCAGCTGAGGGATAACGTTGGGGATCAGGTGGCGGAAAATACGTCTGGACACACGAACACCTGTCGCTTCTGTTGCAACCATGAACTCCTGCTCACGAAGGGAGAGGATCTGTCCACGTACCATACGGGCAATGCTTGGCCATCCCACGATACCCAGGATCGCACAAAGTGCATAAATACGGATTCGCGGATCGATCTTGTAATAATCCATAACAGAACCGATGATAATGTACAGCGGCATTGCCGGGATACAGATAACAACATCAACCACACGCATGAGAATGGTATCTACCCATCCTCCAAAATAACCGGAAATACCACCGATGAGAATACCGATGATACCCTCGATAATGATAACAACGAAACCGATCATCAGGGAGATACGTCCGCCATACATCAGTCTGGTCAGCATGTCCATACCGTTTCCGTCAGTTCCTACCCAGTGCTTCTTGCTTGGAGCTGCATAGGTATCGTTGACAGTAGTCTCTTTCTGGTTACGGACTACATACTGTGTATTCTTGGTCTGAAGCTGATAGGTCTCTTCCTCGCCATTCTCATTGAGGGCGGTAAATGTGGAAGCTTTTTCTGTGATTGCCTGCTCTACTGCCTCTTTAAAAGAAAGGGAAAGGAATACACCGTTTGCCTGCGGGGATACCAGAAGACCGGAAACTGTTGCATAAACCTCGCCGTCTTTGGTGATCTCTGTAGCAGTCTCACCTTCTACAGTGCTCATCTCATACTTTACGCCATCGCACTCAAAAGAAGTCTCGCCATTTTCCAGGGCATCCAGTGCAAGCTGCTGGAATTCAAATCCAAGCTGCGCATCGCTGGTGCCTGCGCTGAAGACTTTCTTTGTTGCAAAAGCAACTTCTCCGGAAATGGTAATCAGATTCTCACGTCCGGACTTCTCAATGGAATAAGTAATGCCGTCCACCTCAAAGGTATCTTCATCATTACTTACCGCTTCTTCATAGCCATCTTTGATGTCATCTGTTACTTCTGCATCTCCAGCCGGTTTATAGGTGGATTTGCCTTTCAGGGTAAGAACTGTGGCAACCGGCTCTGCGGAGTAAATCGCCCAGTAATCTTCGCCTTTATTTTCAAGTCCGTAAGTTACACCATCTGCCTCAAAAGTCGCATCTCCTTTGTTTGTTGCAAGGATGAACTTCTGCTGTCCGGCTGCCGGGAACTCGCTTCCGTCTGCTGTTTCAAAAATATATGCTTTATTATAGGTAGCTCCTGCATAATCCTTCCATACATGGTCGGTTTTACGGAACACCTGGCTCTCACCATAAGGACTGACCATACCTCCAATGAATGAGAACACAAACATTGTTACCAGAATTACAAGTCCTGCCACAGCCAGCTTATTGCGGAAAAATCTCTTGGCAACAAGCATTCCAGGGGAGAGGACTTTTACACGCTGCTCATCATCCAGTGCCTGGGAGGTACTGACATGATCGTCTTTTTTCTTTGTTGGATCTGTACTCATGTTTTTCCTCCTAATTTACTCGTACCCTTGGATCTGCCACAGCGTACAGGATGTCTGCGATCAGATTGCCGGTCAATGTAAGAAATGCCAGGAATACCATATAGAACATGGTAAACGGAATATCACCCTGGGTCAGTGCCTGATAGGATGTGTATCCGATTCCCGGGATCTGGAACAAGGTCTCTGTGATCATGGCTCCGCCAAACAGGTTTGGAAGTGTACTTCCAAGGATGGTGATGATCGGAATCAGAGTATTTCGGAATGCATGGTGATAGACCACCTTCTTCTCCGGTACGCCCTTAGCTCTTGCAGTACGGATGTAGTCTGCATTTAATACCTCCAGCATGTTGGTTCTGGTGTAACGCATCAGGGAACCAACGCTGACAATGGTCAGGGTGATTACCGGAAGGATCAGATGCTGAGCCATATCCAGTACCTTTCCAACACTGCCGTAAGACTCATGCATACGGCTTACAATACCATACAGGTCCACCCATTTCAGATTGATGGAGAAGATCCATTTCAAAATAGTGGCAAAGAAGAAGGACGGCAGGGAAATACCGATGAGGGCAAACACCGTCACCGCATAGTCTACTTTGCTGTACTGCTTGGTGGCCGATATGATTCCCAGAGGGATCGCGATTATGATTTCCAACAGGAACGAGGCCAGTGCCAGTACAAAGGAATACCAGATTACACTGGAGAATTTCTTGGTTACCGGCTGATGGAAGATCCAGGATTCTCCAAACTCACCGTGAAATGCTTTTCCAAGCCATACAAAATATCCTTCCAGGACCGGCTTATCCAATCCATAGGAGGCATTTAATTCCGCAACCAGCTCATCATAAGGCTTAGCGCCCTGTTTCATGGACATATCGCGGGCTCTTCCTTCTACATAAGAGGTAGGAAGGCTTCTCTCAATTGAGTAAATAATCATGGAAACGAAGAACAGAATCATCGCTCCCAGAAGTACACGACGTACAATAAATTTCTTCATTTAGTTTATCTGTCCTTTCCAGTATCAGGGTAAGAAGTTCTGACTGTGATGTTCTTACTGGCAGTGTGTCCTGCCGGTTCTGGCTGTATGCAATGCCCCGGCACACATCAGTACCCAAGGCATACTGCCAGTAAGGCAGTGGGCTCACTTGTTAGGGTGAGCCCACTGCGCTAGTCTGACTTCTTCAGTTTATACCTTTAGTTCATCTCGATGTTCTCGATATCTTTATACCAATAATAGAATGTAGAAACATCTTTTGTAAAGGTATCTGCATTTACACGCTCAGGGCTGTAGATAATGCAGTTCTGTCTCTGATATACCGGAATCTCAACTGCCCAGTCAAGAATGATATCCAGGCACTGTTTGTAAACAGATTTTCTGTATTCCTGATCTGCGGAAGAACGAGCGTCGATAATATCCTGATCCAGTGTAGCGTCATTGATGTGGTAGTAGTTACTCTTTACGCTCTCGCTGTGGTATGTCTGATACATATCAGGATCGATTGTTGCCTGCCATGCAGCTGCCCACATTTCTGCTGTACCTGCATTTAAAGCATCCCACATGATATTAGAGTCTGTAACGTCATTGATCTCAAGTGTGAATCCGATGGACTCAAGTGCTGCCTTAGCATCTGTAAGGATTGCAAAGCTTGGGTGATCTCCACTTCCGTCAGCGCCGATGATGATCTCATAGGACATCTTAGCACCTTCCGGAGCTGCTGTTACTTTGCCATCTTCTACAGTGTAGCCAGCTGCCTCAAGGTAGCCAAGAGCTGCCTGTGTAGCTGCTGCAAATTTCTCATCATCAGACATGTCGTCTGTGTAAAGCGGATTTCCGTCAACATCTACAGAGTAAGCTGCCTTATAATCTGCATCAGATTTCTGCGGAGCTGCCCAGGATGTATTGGAGATCGGGTAGTTGATTACGGAAGCAGCATCGCCATAGTAGGAATCGATTGCTACGTCACGATATACAGCAAATACAGTTGCAATTGCTTTTCTTAAATCCTTGGATGCATCAGAGCTTCCATCATCACCAACTTTTACAGTGTCAGAGTTGATACCGATGTATCCATATCCAAGGTTGTCTGTTGCGTTAACCATGATCTTGTCGCCATCAAGCTCGCCGTTGCTGTTGATGCTCTTGATCTGGTCAAATGCAGATTTGCTTCCGGATGGATCGGAAAGGTCGATTGTACCCTGCTCAACACCGGCAATCTTATCTGCGTCGGAAGTCTCTCTCCACTGAAGGTACTTGATCTTAGGAGCACCTTTGTAGTAGTTCTCGTTTGCTTCCAGATATACGGTCTTGTTCTCATATTTCACAAATTTGTAAGGACCTGCACCAAGTGGCTGGTTTGCTTTGTCACGTACTGCGGAAAGGTCGCCTCTTGTGAAACCGAACTGATTGTTGTCATAGTCATAAAGAGAAGCATCACCATAGTAATGCATTGGCTCAACGATTACGCCAAGGTTGTAGATTGTAGTAGCAGAGAATCCGTCTGTTGTGATCTCAACTTCATAATCGCCAAGTTTCTTGATTCCTTCGATGTTAGCAACTTCCTCGCCCTCACCTGCAGCAGTTTTCTGCTCTACCAGGTATTCCTGTGCAATTGTTGTAGCATCTTCATTGAAATATTCCTCATCGCCGTATGCAGTTGCAAGAGATACATAGTCTGTACCATACTGGTCAGCGATCTCATTAATGATTGTATCCTGGTCTTTGCCGTCTACGCTGTAGCCGTCTTCGGTAGCGTAGAGCATTGCGAAGAATTCGTCACCGCTTGCAACACCGTAAGCGTCTGCGTAATCTTCCCATGCAGTCTGTGCCCAGTCATACTCAGATGTAAGAAGCGGAACGATCAGGTCAGATTTTACCTTCTCTGCTACTTCATCTGGCATGTCAGCTAATACATTTGCAACGTCCTCATCTGTGATAGAGTCTGCTGCTGTGGAATTCAGACGGTAGTTCTTCATACCTTTGATGTTGGTGGAGTACAGAGTTGCATTTCCATCGTAATCAGTGTCTGAATATACATATAATGTGAAAATAAGGTCATCTGCGGTAAGCGGCTCACCATCAGAGAATTTTACATCATCGCGAAGTTTGATGTCATAAACAGTCTCATCCTCGCCCTGTGTAACTGTGATATCAGAAAGTCCTGTGTAAGTATACTCTGTTCCGTTATACTCAGTAGTCTCTCCCTCAATACCATTGTAGATAACAGCACCTGCGCGGTCGTTATCAAACAGATATGCTCCTACGATATCGGAGATCTGCTGATCCGGAACTGCTTCTGCGAACATTCCACAGAATTTCTCGGAGAAGTTGGTCTGTCCAACAACCAGCGGTGTATCGGAAGAACCTCCCTCAGTCTCTTCTGCTGCATCAGCTGTGTCTTCTGCAGCGTCTGCATCCTCAGCAAAAACAGGAACACTCACTGTTGATGCTACCATGACGCCTGATAATAACAGGGCCATTAACTTCTTCTTGCTCATATCATATCCTCCTTTTTGAGATATTTTATTGTAACTATTCACAGGGTATGTTCCGAACACACCCCTGAGGTCAGCTACTGCAGACAACCTGAAAAAAGTTGTCCTATGCCTTTCTATTTTACCATGTTTTATTACATGTGCAATAGTTATATGGCGAAATATGTCTGGAATTTTGTCCATAATTGTCAAAAACTGAAAGATTTTCACTCAAAATTTGTAAATTTTGCTTTAATTCGCCAACTTTGCACAGCACTAACACTTCCCAGTACTAAAATCAGCACAGCTGCCGCCTCGAATAATAGTTCCCTTGTAAAAATAAGATTTTCGAAATCTTTTAACAAAAAAATCAGGTTTGCCACACTTGTGAAAAGTCCCAGTACCATGATGGCAATGCTGCATCTTACCGGACGTCGTACCCCTTTTTCATATTGGGCGCGGGTCATGTGGCCTATATGTTCTTCTGGGATTACTACCTGTGAGTTATCCTCTTTCTCCTCCTGCTTTCTGCAAAAAAGGATTAAGGAGACACCTCCCATGATCCCATAGGAAACTGGGAAGACCACCACCATATAGGGAAGCAATATCCAGAAAATCCTGCTGCCTTCGTTATTCAGCATCAGACTGGCAAAATAGATCACAAGGGCGGCTGCCATAAGGCCGGTATAGAGAAGTGCATATCTTTTCAGCACCAGAACCGGCAGACTGCTGCCGTACCATTTCCCCGTATATTCAAATTGTTTCCCACTCTGGCGGTAATCATTCCCATATTTTTTCACAAATCTTCCTCAACTTTCCTGTGAGTTCCCAATCTCTTACCTGAAAGTGCTTTTCCTTCCCACAGTCTTTGCCTGATGCTTCAACCCAGTTTCTTATCCAGCTCATCCACGATCTTCTGGATGCAGCCTTCTGTAAATGGAACAGTAAGACCCACCTGCTTCAGCATGGAAGGATAGAAATCACTTGCAGAAAGCCGGCAAAGCTTCATATAATCAGCCCATGCCCCAACCTGGTCTTTCTCCATGCGGATCTTAAACTGGAATGCACAAAGCTGTGCAAGTACATAATCAATATAGTAGAAAGGCATCTCAAAAATGTGATGCTGTCTCTGCCAGTAGCCGCCCTCTTCCATAAACCTGCAGCCTGTGGAATCCATATATGGACGGTACTCCCGCTCCAGCCTGTTCCATGCGTCGCGGCGCTCCTTGGGTGTCAGCTCCGGATTGCCATATACAATGTGCTGGAATTCATCCACCATCGTACCATAAGGAATAAAGTCGATAGCATCCTCAAGGTGCATCTTGCGGTAGTCGTCTCCTCTTTCTCCGAAGAACAGCTCGATCCAAGGCTCAGCAAAGAATTCCATGGACATGGAATGGATTTCCGCAGTCTCCATGGTCAGATATCTGGAATGATCGCTGATGGGATCCTTGCTGGATACAAAGTTCTGGAAGGCGTGTCCGCACTCATGTGTGATCACATCCACATCCCCACTGGTTCCGTTAAAGTTTGCAAAAATAAACGGTACCCCATAGTCCGGAAGCTCTGTCATGTAACCGCCGGTGGCTTTATTTTTACGTCCTAATACATCAAAAAGCTCGTTCTCCATCATCATGTTGAAGAAATCCTTTGTCTCTTCGGACATCTCGGTGTACATCTTACGGCCGCTCTCAAGGATTTCCTCAGGTGTACCGATAGGTGCCGGATCTCCCTGTGGAAAATAAACGCCCATGTCATAATAGCGAAGGGCATCTACCCCAAGACGTGCCTGACGGTTCTTGTGCATCCTGGAAGCTAACGGTACAAAAACAGTCTTGATCTGCTCACGGAGCTTCTGCACATCTTCCCTGGTATATGAATTACGGTTCATGCGGCAGTAGCCCATGTCAATGTAGTTCTCAAATCCCAGCAGCTGTGCCTGTTTGGTACGGTTCTTCACCATCTGGTCGTAAATTTCATCGATTTCAGCCTGCTTCTCCTCAAAGAAAGCGGAAAAAGCATCCCACGCTTTCTTACGGGTATCGCGGTCCTGGGAACGCATATATTTGCGCATAAGGGAAAGGTTCAGTTCCTCTCCTTCCCACATGATCTTGGCAGAAGCGATCAGCTTGCTGTAACGGGAAGCAAGGGCATTCTCCTCCTGCATCAGCGGGATCAGACTGTCATCAAAGGATTTCATCTCCAGTTCCATAGATTTAAATGCAACTGGTCCGATTTTCTCTTCCATATACGCACGGTATGGAGTGGCAAAAAGTACCTTCTTATACTCATTGGTCACTGCATCCAGTTCTGGAAGCTTCTCATTGTAGTAAGTCTTCTCTCCATCGTAAAACTCATTTGTCACATCCCCATCTCTGCGGATATGGGCGATGGTGTAAAGAGTTCTCACATGATCCATCAGCTTATTAAATTCCTCATGGATCTGGAACTGCTCTTCCCCGCTCTTCGCAGAAGATGCACGCTGGATGATCTCTTTCGCCTGTGCGATCACAGCCGGAAAATCCACACGGGTGTAAGGCATTTCTGAAAATTTCATCTCGTTCCTCCTTTATAGACACAAATGGGCGGACAAACTTCCTGAAGCTTCTCCTTCAGAATGCTGTCCGTCCATTGTCGCGTATTATCTACTATAACATAACTGGCTTTAAATGAAAAGGCTTTTAATTATTAAAAAACATAAAAATCCTTACTCTGCTACACCTTCCTCGCCCTCTTCTACGATCTCCATATCGTCAAGAGTCTCGTCCATCTCTTCGTCTTCCTCATATTCATCCTCTGTATAAGGTGCCTCTGTTACTTTTGCTTTCTCCAGAAGAAGATCTGTCACCTTGCTTTCATAAAGGGCATTTACCAGTGTCTCACGGGTATACAGTGTCTCAAAATCAGATGCGGTCTCTCCATAGTAGTCTGCATATTCATTTACATAATCCACATATTCATCTTCGGTCACTTCCACATTATTGGCCTGTGCATAAGCGCTGATGAAAAGCCGGCGGTTTACAAGGTTCTTTGCCTCTTCCTCGATGTCACTGTCTGTAACACCAAACATATCCAACACATCGCTTACATCTCCCCCTTCATCCACAAACATGGAATAGCCGGAAAGTGCTTCCTCCTTGCAGGAATCAAACAGATCATCTGGATACTCTCCTGTAAAATCTGTTCTCTCAATGCATGCATTGATCAGCTCTTCTGCCTCATCATAGGTGCTCTGTTCCTCATAGGACTGCTCCAGATATTCCTTTACAGCGGCTTCATACTCTTCCTTCGTGTCATAACCGGTGTAATCCTTTACATAGTCATCTGTATACTCCGGTGTATTGGAAGTGGTAACATCTGTCACTTCCACAGAGAAATCAACTGTTTTTCCCTGCCAGTTCTCCTGCCAGGTATCGTCATCGTATGTGATGGTAAAATCAAGTTTATCACCAGTGGAAACGCCAGTCATTTTCTCATCAAATTCTGCACCGAATTCTTCCTGTCCAAGAGTAATAAAGGTCTCCTCCGGATCGTCAGCATCCTCCCCTTCTACAGTAGCCGTAAGTGTCATATATACAATGTTTCCATCCTCAGATGGAGCATCCGTGGACTCTTCCTCGCTTGCATCTGCCAGTTCTTCCTGGATTTCCTCCTGGACCATGTCATCTGTGATCTCATAAGTATACCTAGTCACCTCAACTCCGTCGTAATCTCCCAGAGTTACATAACCGGAGGCATTCTGAACCAGATAATCAGACGGCGTGATCGGGTCAAGGGCAGCTTCTTCCTCTGCGTCATCCGCATCGATCACTTCATTATTCTCTACATCCTGTGAAAATTCCGGATCCAGCTCCTCACCGTTCTCATCTGGATCAGCAGCAGTCAGGTCCTCGTCTGTACTCTCTGTGGCTGTATTGTCCGTGCTCTCCTGCTTGGAAGAATTGTCTCCACAGCCAGCCAGAACGGTCATAGCAGCAAGAGCAGCAAGTACATATCTTTTCTTCATATCTTAGTATCCTTTCTTATGTTCGCTTGTGTCAGTTAAAACTAATATAACATTTTCGCAATATTTTGTAAACTTTCTTTTCCAAAAACACTGTTTTTTCACAGATTATAAAAACCTCCATCCAGGCTGCACCTTTTGACAGTCTGGACAGAGGTTCTAAAATTTCAATTCTTAAAGCAATCCGCCTAAAACACGAACCCTTTTTTATCGTTCCTCGCGGAAATAGGAAAGTCCAAGGCTTTCCGGAGGCTGATTCTCTTTCTTCTTCCGGAAGCTTACCACAACCAGCACGATAATGGTAACCACATAAGGAACCATCTGGATCAAATCTGTAACATAACTTGCAACCTTAATTCCAAGAATGCTTGGAAGGAACTGGTACAGCCAGTAGAGCATACCAAAAAGATACGCACCCCAGATACAGTTCAGAGGTTTCCATGTGGTAAATATAACCAATGCAACAGCCAGCCAGCCAAGAGCTTCTATCTGTCCCGTTGTCGCCCAGATGCCCTGATTATAATCCAGAACGTAATATAAGCCGCCGATTCCGGAAAGACCGGCACCGATGCAGGTTGCCAGGTATTTGTACCTGGTTACGTTGATTCCAGCGGCATCTGCTGTTCCCGGATTTTCACCAACTGCACGAAGATTTAAGCCCACTCTTGTCTTGTTCAGCACATAGTGGAGAACTACTGCAAGGATAATTGCCGCATATACCAGAAAACCGTAGCAGAAAACAGTTTTGCTCAGGATTCCAAGCTTGCTTGATAAAAACGGAATCTTCTTTGAAAAAGAAGCATATGCCAGCGGTGCTGCTGTATAGCTTGCACCGTTCAGGATAAATACGCCAAAGAAGTTGGCAACACCCATACCAAAAGTGGTAAGTGCAAGACCGGTTACGTTCTGGTTTGCACGAAGGGTGATGGTCAGGAAGCTGAAGATCAGTCCGCCCAACATGGAAGCCGCGATGGCAGCCACAAGTGCCAGGAGCACACAGATCCAGCCCTTTGGATCTGCGGAATTTTTCTCATAGAAATAGGAGCTTGCAAAACCTGCAAAACCGCCAAGATACATAATTCCAGGAACACCCAGGTTCAGGTTTCCGGATTTCTCAGTGGTGATCTCGCCCATGGAACCAAACATGATAATTGTTCCAAATGGAATTGCCCTGATGATCCATGCAATCAGATTACTCATTTAGTGCACCTCCTTTTTGGAACCACGGAAAATCATCTTATAGTTGATAAAGAATTCACTTCCAAGGATAAAGAACAGGATCACACCTTCAATGATACTTGCCGCATAGTCGTTCAGGCTGTAGGCGGAAGCGATCTCTGCTGCACCCTTGGAAAGGAAAATCAGCAGGAAGGAGATCAGAGCCATATAAAATGTATTAAACTTGGCAAGCCATGCTACGATAATGGCTGTAAATCCGTTTCCGCCAGCAGATGTGGTGGAAATGGTCTGGTCCCTTCCGGCTACGATCAGGAAACCAACCAGACCGCAGATCGCACCGGAAATGATCATGGTACGGATGGTTACCCATTTTACATTGATTCCTGCGTATCTTGCAGTGTTCTCAGATTCTCCAACAACAGTGATCTCGTATCCCTGTTTGGAATACTTCAGATAAAAGAACATGACGAACATCAGGATCACAACGATCAAAATGTTGATGTTGTATCTCTGTCCAAGGAACTGTGGGAACCATCCAACCTGTGTGGACATGTTCAGCTTACCAAGACTGGAAGCTTTTCCACGAAGGATGTTTGTCATGCAGGCCACAATACTGGTTGCCACATAGTTCATCATCAGGGTAAAAAGTGTCTCATTTGTATTCCAGTATGCCTTAAACACAGCTGGGATAAATCCCCACAGACCGCCTGCGATGACGCTGGTAAGGAACATTACCAGGAAAAGCACTGGTGTGGGAAGGCTGGCTCCGCATTTTACCATAACCATGGCAGTGGCAAGACCGCCCATGAGCACCTGACCCTCTGCACCAATGTTCCAGAAATGCATTTTAAATGCAGGTGCAAGGGCGATACCAATACAGAGCAGGGTTACCAGATCACGCATAGCCCAGGAAAAACGGATGCTTGTCATAAAAGTACCGTTAAACATAACTACATATACAGATAAAGGATTCAGTCCGGTTACGCTGTAGATAAAAACTGCATCTACAACCAGCGCCAGTAAAATGGCAGCTGCGCGAACCCATACTTTGTAGCCGAAGCTGCTTCTGTCACGCTTTATAATTCGGACTAAGGGTTCTTTTGTTTTCACTTCACTCATTTATTTCCCCTCCTTCCGAAGATTTGTCATCAGCAGACCAACCTCTTCCTTGGTGGTTGTTCTTGCATCCAGAATGCCGTTCTCCCTGCCTCCGCAGAGAACCAGAATACGGTCGCACAGATCAATGAGCACATCCAGGTCCTCACCAACATAGACAACTGCAACCCCTTCTTTTTTCTCCTCGTCCAGAAGATTATAGATGGTATAGGAGGTATTGATATCCAGACCACGTACTGCATAGGCAGTCATCAGGACAGTTGGTGCCTCTGCGATCTCACGGCCTACCAGAACCTTCTGTACATTACCGCCGGAGAGCCGGGATACAGGAGTATTTAAGCTTGGGGTAACAACCTCCAGCTCTTTTTTTACCTTTTCTGCCATTTTCTTCGGGGCACGCATATCGGTAATCGGAGATGGACCATTTCCATAACTCTTTAACAGCATATTTCCAGTCATACCCATGGAACCAACAAGTCCCATTCCAAGACGATCCTCTGGAACAAATGCAAGATGCACACCGGCATCCCGGATTTTCTTTGGTGTTTTGCCAACCAGCTGAAGGGGCTGGTCTTCTTTCCCTTTTTCATAGAATTCAATACTGCTGCCCTGAGCTGTAATCTGAAGTCCTGCAATGGCTTCCAGAAGCTCCTTCTGGCCATTTCCGGAAATTCCCGCTATACCAAGGATTTCGCCGCCGAAAACATCGAAGCTTACATCGTCCAGCACCTTGACTTCCTCACGGTTATAAACAGTCAGATGGGAAATGGAAAGGCGTTTCACAGGATTTACAGGCGCAGAGCGTGCAATATTCAGTTCCACCTTCTTGCCAACCATCATCTCTGTAAGGGAATTTTCTGTAGCTTCACTGGTCTCTACTGTACCTATATACTCCCCTTTTCGAAGGATTGCCACGCGGTCAGAAATCTCCAGAACTTCGTGAAGCTTGTGGGTAATGATGATAACAG
This sequence comes from Blautia glucerasea, assembly GCF_020537505.1. GTDB lineage: Bacteria > Bacillota > Clostridia > Lachnospirales > Lachnospiraceae > Blautia_A. The sequence continues at coordinate 162,503 of NZ_JAJBMO010000001.1, forward strand.
ATTTGTTATCTGCTTTCATGTTTCGGATCACTTCAAAAAGTCTCGCCGTTTCCTGAGGAGTCAGAACTGCCGTAGGCTCATCCAGGATCAGGATGTTTGCTCCTCTGTAGAGAACTTTTACAATTTCCAGAGTCTGTTTCTGGGATACACTCATCTCATAAACCTTCTGGTTTAAATCCAGGTCAAAGTGATATTTATCACAGATAGCCTGGGCTTTTTTCTTAACCTCTTTCAGGTCAAATTTCTGTTTCTTATCAAGACCAAGGGCGATGTTCTCAGTGGCACTGAATACATCGATCAGTTTAAAATGCTGGTGGATCATACCAATCCCCAGATCGTAGGCATCTTTCGGGGAGCGGATCTCCACCTTTTTGCCCTCTACCATGATCTCGCCGGAATCCGGAAAATAGATACCGGAGATCATATTCATAAGAGTGGTCTTGCCACTTCCGTTTTCTCCCAGAAGGGAGAGGATCTCACCTTTTTTTACGTCAAGGTTGACATTTTTGTTGGCAACAACTTTTCCAAATGTTTTGGTAACATTTTTTAATTGAATGGCATATTCCAAAGTGTTGTGCCTCCCTTCCCGTTTTTATGCACAAGACAAAACAGGTTCTTCTGATTTTGCCCTGTTTCGGAGCGTTTTGCTAAAATCTCACGTCCGTGTGGACTTTAACTTCCCGCTCACGTAACAAAAGGGAAGCCTTTTATAGCTCCCCTTTTGGATTTCATGTAATTCGTTACTGTCTGTAAATCACAGCAGCATGGTTCGCGTTACTGCTTATTCAACAGCATCTGCGTCCTCTGTAATTCCATCAATACGAAGTGTAAAGTATGGAGCGCTTCTGAATGTGGACTCTGCAAAATGTCCATCCTCGATTGCCTCAACAGTCTCGCCCTGATATACAACAGTTGCAGGATCAGTTGTGTAATCCATGAAGGAAAGGTCAACCGGTGCAGAAGTAACTTCCTCACCGCCTACAGTAAATGTAGAGGTATCAAATACCTGAAGAGAACCATCTTTCAGTTTGCTCTCTACGTCAGCAACGTAGTCTGCAGTTCCTTCTGCACAGGACTCACCAAGCTCTGTGATTCCTACTGCATTGTCATTATATCCTGCTGACCAGTCCTGCTCAAGATCACCGCCGCCCATTACAGTTGCGATGGCATGTTTGTAATATACTGCCCAGTTATTTGTAGCAGAGGTAAGTGCTGCTGTAGGAGCAGTCTCAAGCATATCAATGTTATATCCTACAGAGTAGCAGATCTTGCCATCATCATGAAGCTTCTGTGTAGCTGCAGGAGCACCTGTAGAATCAGCATGCTGTCCGATGATCACACAGCCGTTTGCAATAAGTGCCTCAGCTGCTGCACCCTCTTTGTCAATATCAAACCAGGAGTTTGTGTATTTCACTTCCATTACTGTGTTCGGAACAACGCTCTTAACACCAAGGTAGAATGCAGTATAACCGGAAACAACCTCTGCGTAGCTGAATGCTCCAACATAACCGATCTTTACATTGCCATCTGCATCGAAGCTGTCTGGCTGTGTCTCTGTGGTAAGAGTGCCATCCTCAAGAATCTCTTTCAGCTTCAGACCAGCTACAACACCGGATACATAGCGGGATTCATAGATGTTGGTAAATGCGTTCTTGAAATTCTCGCATCCGCTGATTGCTGCAAAATCACCTGTCATGGAAACGAATGTTACATCCGGGTATTCCTGGGCAGCCTGTACCAGATAGGTCTGATGTCCATAGCTGTTACCGATTACCAGGGAACATCCCTGTCCAACAAGATCGATTGCTGCATCATAGCAGCTGGAATCTTCCGGAACTTTGTATTTCCAGATGATCTGGCTGTCGTCAAGGCCCAGCTCTTTAGCAGCTTCCTTAACACCAGCGATATGGGCTGCAGAATATCCTTCTGTCTCATCACCTACAAGAATGACTCCCATCTTGAAGTTCGGATCAGCTTCTACGCTGTCCTCGTCAGCGGCATAAACAACAGAAGCGAAGGCGGTCATTGTGAGCACCATCACTGCTGCAAGAAGAAGACTGACTACTTTTTTACACATTTTTTTCATTTTACTTCCTCCTTGATATTTGTGATTTGCCTGAGACTTCCTACGATTTCTGTAATTTCCAGCTGTCGATATTGGAATATCGGCCGTCAGCCATTACAATATGTAAGAAAAATCTTAAACGTTATGACCATTGTATTTTTTTTCCGATTAAATGTCAACTGTTTACATACAATTCAAAAAATTTTTTTTAACAAACCATAAACTTTTTGAGAATATATTCACGATCTTATTATAGTCTTACATGATCGTTCTTCTTATTTTTCATACGGAATGCCCGCGGTGTTTCATGATAGCGTTCCTTAAATACCCTGTGAAAATAACTGTTATTCTCATACCCCACTGCCGCAATCACATCACTGATAGGAAGATCCGTGTCACACATCAGCTCCACAGCCTTGCTGAGACGTTTTCGCTGCAGAAGTTCCTTGAAATTAAATCCAGTGGTCTTCTTGATCATCTTACTTAATACATGCATGGGGAGATGCAGCATATCACAAAGCTCAGTAAGAGTGGCGGTGCGGTATTTCTGTTCGATATAGTCCAGTGTGGTCATGGAGATCATATTTTCATACTGGTTTGGAAGACGCATCTCCACATACTGGACGGAATCCAGAAGGTAAAGAAAAATAAGCCCCATGGTAGTCTGGTTGATCCGGTTCTGGTTGCCCCTTCCCGTTACCAGGGAGTAGATCATATTTTCCAGAAGGTTCTGGATCTGAAGTACCTCGGACACTTTAAAATGAAGGTATTCCCCCTGCTGGTTGTCCCTGCGGAGCACATTTACAAGAAAATCAGCCAGCACGTTATTACTTCCTGCCATGGAATATGCCACATCAAAGAACTCTGGCAGGACCATGAAATTAATGGCAATGTCGTTTTTCCCTGCCGCCAGGATCTCATGATGGGTGAACTGGTTCAGAAATAGCAGCTCTCCTTTCCGCACAATGACCTGTTTGCCATCTATAATATTGGTAAGGGAGCCCTCACAGATGTAAAGCACTTCCACATAATTGTGACGGTGAAGGGGAAAATGAACAAAACGGGTGTGGGTACGTACTGCAATCAATTTTCCCTCTTCCAGCATCTTCCTGCTGTCAACAGTGAAATCACTGCCGGAAGTGTAAAGATCCTTGTCCACCTCTGCTTCCCCGTTTAAGATTCGTTTTTCTTCTTCTGTAATTTCCCGAAGCTGTTCCAAAAGTTCCCACTGCACTGTGCACACCTCCCATCAAGGTTTCCCCAACCGCTTTTTCCATAGGCACATTATACACATAAAAAGAAGTTAGTGTCAAAAATTCTTTTCACACTAACTTCTTCTCTTATCTTATTCCATTGCTGTTCACGATCAGACCAGCAGCCTTATTTCATTCCCTGCGGCCAAATGTGCCACCGTCTTATTTCTTCCTGCTCAAAACTCTGGTAGCCAGCGGCTGCATAATTTCCTCTTTCGTTCCATAGAGCACTTCATATCCTTCCGGAACCGGGACTGCCTTTGTTTCTCTTGCATAGTTCTGGATAAACAGATATTCCTTTTCCTGGCTTTCACGTAAGGTAACAGAAACGCCTGCCGGTATGAATTCCAGCGGTGTCTGAACCTTTGCCTCCTTTACAGCACGTCCGTAGAAATCGCTGTAAAATGCCTGTTCCATATCTGCGCCAACGTAATATACATGACCTTTTCCATATTCCTTATGTGTCACCACGGGAGTTCCTGCATAGAAATCTTCACCGTAATGCATAAGAACCTCTGCATCGGAAACCTTTACCAGCTCGCATAAGTTTTTACAGGTGTAAGTGCCGCTGATTCCAAGATGATTACCAGGCTCTGAAACTCCATGGTTCTCTTCCCAGTCATAAAGGGCATCGATCTCCGTAGTGCGAAGCCCGGCTGCTTCCATAAGCCCGTATGGGGTACCGCCAAGGAAGCACTTGTCTGCCTCATCCACAAGGCCGGTCCAGTAGGTGATCACCAGTGTACCGCCATTTTCTGCAAATACCCTTAATTTCTCTTCGTATCCATCCTTGAACATATAAGCCATTGGCGCTGCCACGATCTTATAATCGGAAAGCCCATGTTCCATGGAGATCACATCCACGTTCAGCCCCTGCTCCCGCAGTGCACGGTACTGCTTCTGTACCGCTTCTGTATAGAACATATTCTCATTTCGCGGTCCCTGTACATCCTGAATAGCCCAGTTGTTCTCTCTGTCATAAAGGACTGCTGCCGGAGCCTTCGTCTGGCTGCTGCAGACTTCCTTCAGTGTCTCCAGAGCCGCTCCAACTTCGGTCACTTCTTTAAACACACGGGTGTCAGCTCCGCCGTAGTGGTCGATCACAGCACCATGGAATTTCTCAGAAGCGCCCTGGCTCTGGTGGAGCTGGAAGTACAGCACACTGTCAGCTCCGTGTGCCACAGCCTGCAGGGATGCCGCAAGGAGCATTCCCGGTTTTTTAAGTTTATTGATTGGCTTCCAGTTGGTGGCAGACGGACAGGATTCCATAAGTAGGAATGGCTGTTTTTTAATGCTGCGCATAAGATCATGCTGCATACCTGCATCAATGGCAGTAAGAAATTCCTCTTTTTTGTGCCAGCCCGGATAGTTATCCCAGGATACCACATCCAGAATATCACGGAATTTCTTGTAATCCAGTCCGTTATAGTCGTACATCAGATTGGCGGTTACCGGCAGCCCGGAGCCGCCCTCACGGATTGCAGACACCTCTTCTTTGATAAAATCGACGGTACGGTCTGTGACAAAGCGTCTCCAGTCCAGATTCAGTGCGTGAAGGGCGTCTTCTCCCTTATGTGAGGGTGCCTCGATCTGGTCAAAGCTGTTGTAAATATGGCTCCAGAAGGTGGTACACCAGCTGGAATTTAAATTCTCAATGGTTCCATATTTCTCCTTCAGCCATTCCCGGAATTTCTGCTGGCAAAGAGGGCAATAGCATTCTCCGCCAAACTCATTGGAAATGTGCCACAGAAGTACGCCAGGATGACTGCCAAGCCTCTGGGAAAGCAGCTTATCCATTGCATGGATCTTCTCACGATAGACCGGAGAAGTATAGCAATGATTGTGTCTGCCTCCGAAAAATCTTCTGGTGCGGTCCTGATCCATACGGAGGACCTCCGGATATTTGTCCGCCATCCACTTTGGTCTTGCCCCGGACGGAGTTGCAAGGATCGTGTAAATGCCTTCTTTATACAGATTATCAATGATCTGCTCCAGCCAGTCCAGATTGTACTTTCCTTCTTCCGGTTCCAGCACAGCCCAGGAAAAAATTCCTACAGATACAGTATTGATATGTGCTTTTTTGAAGTATTCAATGTCTTTTTCCAGAATGTCCGGGCGGTCAAGCCACTGCTCCGGGTTATAATCACCGCCATGTAAAAAACGGCCGTATTCTATTTTTTTCGCCATTTCTTTCTCCTTTTTCCTGCCGTAATAAAAATGCTCTCTTTTCTCCGAGGCCCCTGTGTCTGATCCCCCCGGAGAAAACCAGTCTTTATTTCCAATTATTGCAATTTAATCTCTATCAGATTCCCTTAAATACAAAGGAGAACTCCATGGACTTGCTCACATCCAGCAGATACTCTTCGTGAGTCCTTGCGCCCCAGCTGTCGTCTCCTGCGATTCCCATCTGGCCTTTTGCTACGCGGACTACGGTATAGTGAACTTCTGGCAATTCATATGGATGCATAGCATTCTCCATCTCATGTGGGGTATATGGAAGTGCAGAGAACATCATCGGACCGTTTTCCCGATCCATTTCAAAGAGCATTCCCCTGCCCTTCCGGTCTGTGATCTTCGCCCATCTTACCTCTTCCCTGGCACCGCATTCCTGTGGAACCATGTATCTGGCTACGTTATCCTTTACCATGTTGCTGTAGATTCCAAGCTTAGCGCCTTTCTTGCGGTCTGCATAGGTCTCTGCTTCTCCAAGGCCATACCAGGATACATGGTCATAATCTGCATTAAACTTGAAAATCACACCAAACTCCGGCATATCGCCAAGCTCCTTCACAGGATCATAGGAAAGGGTGGTGCGTACTCTTCCATCGCCGTAAACCTCATAAGCAAGTGTACATTCAGCTGCCGGAACAGTTGGAAGGAAATAGGTATAGGATACCTTTACAGAATGCTCTTTTTCCTCTACCTTTGGTACATTTCCAGGCCCATATGCCGCTCCGCGGTAATCCTTATGGTTTACATACATACTGGCAAGCTTCCACTGTCCATAGCGCATGGCCATCAGGTTTCCACAGTCATTGTCTGTTGGTGCACGCCAGAAGTTTGGCTTCGGGATTGCCTCGATCATTTCTTTTCCTGCATATTTATACGAAACAAGACCACCGTTCAATACAGAGAAAAGCACCTCAAATTCTGCGCCTCTTACTCCGATATTGTGGGTGCTGCGAATCACGTCCAGATGGTCGGTGCATGGTTTCACAGGTACTTCCACCTGGTATACATACTGTCCGAAAGCTACCTCGTGACCAGCTTTTGCCCACGGCTTATCCTCTTTCAGATGGAAGGAAACGGTTACAGTGTACTCGCCTGCTTTTTCCTCTTTCTTAAATGGAAGAGCATATTCTTTCTGTCCAAGAGGAGCTACTGCTGTGTCCATAGCCGCCGTGCTGATCACTTTTCCATCTTTCTGAAGAGTTACCTTGCAGTCAAAGGTATCTGTATTAACAAACAGGTTCTTATTGATCACTTTCACAGAATCAGCCGTTACCTGTGCGGTAATGTTCTGGTAGTTAAATTTCACTTCCTGCATTTTCGGGGAAGCATCACGGTTTCCGCCGTAGGCTATTCCGTTTCCGCTGAAATTGTAGTCTGTAGGACGCTCGCCGAAGTCTCCGCCGTAAGCCTGGAATTCCTTGCCATAGCGATCCTTTTTGTAAATGGACTGGTCAATGTAATCCCAGATAAAGCCGCCCTGGTATTTCGGTTCTGTGTCTGTGAGATCTGTATATTTATGCATGGCACCGCAGGAATTTCCCATAGCATGAGTGTATTCGCAGCAGATAAATGGCTTGGAAGAATCATTTGCAAGGAATTCCTTGATTGCTTTTACAGACGGATACATCTGGCTTTCCATATCACTGGTGTCATTGTATCTGCGGTCATGGCATAACCCTTCGTAATGCACCAGTCTGGTTGGATCTACTCGGTGGAAGAACTGGGACATTTCAAAAATGTCTTTTCCACCGAAGGACTCATTTCCACAGGACCAGATCAGAATCGCCGGATGGTTCTTATCTCTCTGGTACATGGAATTGCTACGGTCCAGCATCATCTGCAGCCATTCTGGTTTGTCGTGAGGAACTACATAAGTGTAATCCTTTGTAAACTCAGCTACGTCCCAGGAACCATGGCTCTCCAGGTTTGTCTCATCGATCATGTAGAGACCGAACTCGTCGCAAAGACGATAGATCATGGACGCATCCGGGTAGTGACAGGTACGGATGGCATTGATATTGTTCTGCTTCATGGTGGTCAGGTCTTTGCGAAGCTCTTCCTCGGATACGCATCTTCCAGTGATAGAACTAAATTCATGGCGGTTTACACCTTTAAACACAATTCGTTTTCCATTTAAGATCATAATTCCGTCTTTCATTTCAAAGCGGCGGAAACCGACTTTCTGAGGGATTACCTCCTGGAGGGCACCATTCTCATCAAAAACTTCCAGAACCAGATCGTAGAGCTGTGGATCTTCTGCACTCCAGAGGATCGGATTCTCTATTGTCCAGGCAAATTCTGCTTCCTTTTCACCTAAGTTCTTATTTTCTTCCAATATATTCTGCCCATTCTTTGACAGAACAATATGCAGCTTTCCTTTTCCCCAGGTATTGGTCTTAATCTCAAGCTGAGCTTCCTTAAAGCTTTCGTCCGGAATAGCGCGGATCTGAAGATCATACACATGTACTGCCGGCACTGTGTACAGATAAACCTCTCTGTAAATTCCGGAGAAACGGTAGAAATCCTGATCCTCGCACCAACTGCTTGCAGTCCACTTGAACACCTGGGCTGCCAGCTTATTTTCCCCTTCTTTTACATAATCGGTAAGTTCAAATTCTGACGGGGTAAAAGAGTCTTCACTGTATCCCACAAACTGTCCGTTCAGCCAGAGGGCAATTCCACTTTCTGCGCCCTGGAAGGAAATGAAAAGGCGTTTTCCCTTCATCTGCTCTGGAACTGTGAAATACTTCACATAGCTTGCCACCGGATTGAAATGCTCCGGGATCTCTCCTGGCTGAATGTCCTCGTGACCTTCCCAGGGATACTGTACGTTGGCATACTGGGGGGCATCGTAGCCCTCCATCTGGATATGGGCGGGTACCCGGATATCATCCCAGTCTTTACAGGAGAACTCATCTTTCTCGAAGCCTTTTATGGTATTTCCATAGTTGCGTGCATAGTGGAACTTCCAGATTCCGTTTAAGCTGTGGCGATAGGAAGTCTCACCCGCGGATGCTTCTTCCAGATCTGCATAGCTGATATGGTCGGAATGGGCGTCCATTCTTCCATCTTTAAAATATTCGGGATTCTTAACCAAGGAATAATCAAATTTCTTCATATATGATCCTTTCTCTATAAATATTGCAGGCAATATTCTTAGATAACTTCTGTAATTTTATTATAGTAATATATGCCCTCTATTTCCATAGAATTTCTGTAGGGCATTATATAAAATTCATCCATATATTACTTTTCATACCATTCACAGACCATTTCCTGTAAATGGCCATCCTCCATGTTCAGAAAAAGGGCGCCGCAAATAAATCGCAGCACCCTTAAATTTTCAATCTTATTTCACCGCACCGGTGATACCTTCTGCAAACTGTTTCTGCAGAACGAAGAATACAACCATGGTCGGAATGGAACAGAACAATACGCCGCACATCAGCATACCGTAGTCGGTTACATAACCTGTGATCAGGTTGGCGATCAGCATTGGCATTGTGATGGCTTTGTTGTCTGTCATGATTACCTTTGGCCACAGGTATGCATTCCAGGCATTCATAAAGGTAATAACAGCGGCTGCTGCGTAGGTAGATTTCATTGTTGGAATAAACATCTGGAAAAAGATTCTCACTTCGCTTAAGCCGTCAATACGTGCTGCTTCGATAATATCTACTGGAAAAGCTCTTGCATTCTGTCGGAACATCATGATCATAAACGGCGTGGAAATGATCGGAAGGATAAATCCGATGGAGGTATTCAGAAGCTTCGCTTTTGAGAACATCTTAAACAACGGAACCATAGTAGCAACCTGCGGAACCATCATGGCAAGAAGGAGAATAGAAAACAGTCTGTCTTTTCCTTTGTCATGATATACTTCGAATCCGTATCCGGCGATGGAGCAGATCAGAAGGCAGATCACTGTTGTCAGGATCGCATAGAAGAAAGAGTTTCCAAGTGCCCGCCAAAGTGGCTGCTGGGATGTCAGGTTCTTAAAGTTCTCCATGAAATAGCTTCCCGGAATAATACGTCCCCGTGATACATCGGTGGAGGTATTTGTAGCTGCGGAAATCATCCAGTACAGCGGGAAAACGGAGAAAAATGATACAATGATCAGAAAAATGTATGTAGGAATCAATCTTCTCTGGATTGCAGATTTGTTTTTCTTAGTCACGAGTATCACCTACTTTCAAGTTGATAAATGCCAGAACCGCTACCATAATAAAGATAATAAAGGACATTGCTGCTGCATATCCGAAGTTCGGCACGTTGACAAAACAGGTATTATAAACATAATGTGACATTGTGATGGTTGAGTTTGCAGGGCCACCCTTTGTCAGGTTCATGGACTCATCAAACAGCTGTAAGGTACCGTTGATGGACATAATGAAGGTCATGATAATAGTCGGCTTCAGAAGCGGTACTGTGATCTTCCAGAAGGTTTTCCATCCATTTGCGCCGTCGATCTTCGCAGCTTCATAAACAGAATATTCAATATTCTGAAGTCCAGCCAGGTAGAATACCATGTTGTATCCGGTCCATCTCCAGATCAGGGCGATGATGATAACGATCTTCGCGCTGGTGGCATTTCCAAGAAAGTTATAGCCAGTGGAGAGGATTCCCAGTTTCATCAGAACACTGTTGATCAGACCATCTGTTGCAAACATGGAACGGAAGATCAGGGAGTAGGAAACCAGGGAAGTCGCACATGGAAGGAATACACATGTACGGAAAAATCCTTTAAACTTCAGATCCTTGTTATTCAAAAGCTGTGCAAGCAGAATAGCCAGAATCAGCATGATCGGGACCTGAATGATCAGATACAGGAATGTGTTCGCAATGGACTGCTGGAACACTTTATCTGCAAGGATACGTTTGTAGTTGCTGAAGATTGGATCTGCAAAACGCATATTTGCGCCGGCACCTGTCTGCAGGGAAATAATGAATGCCCGGATCATTGGGTAAAAGCTCATGATGGCAATCATGATAGAAGCTGGTGCCAGGAATATCCATCCGGCTGCTTTCTGCTTGGTAGCCAGTGTCATACCTTTTTTCTTGGAATTCACAGGAACTCCTCCTTTCAAGCCTATATATACTGCAACTTTTCCATCTAACAGCTGTACCGGTGAGCAAAATGTTTTTATGTGACTTCCTTTTGCTCAGCCGTACAACTGTTAGATAGACGCCTGTATGGAGTAACAGGCATTTTCTTTGAACAGAAAACGGAGGACTACTTAGCAGTCCCCCGCCTCCTAATAATTAATTCTTATTTAATTTCAATTACTTGTCCCGGAAAGAATTACTCAGTCATCTTGAATGCCAGTGTATCCTGTGCTTCCTGAAGAGCGTCTTCCTTAGCTGTTCCGTTTACGATGTTAACAACAGCTGTGTTCACGCACTCTCTTGCCTCATAGTGATATGGAGTCTTTGTGAACTCCGGAATATGAGAAGAGTACTCTACGATTGTTGAGAAGATTGGCTGTCCGCCAAAGAACTCGTTTGGCTCGTTGTAAACTTCAGACTCACCAGCTGGCAGATAGCAGGAAATAGCACCTGTCTCAGGAAGGATTGCATCATAGAAGTCTGTGCTGGAGCCAAATGTGCTTGCAAGGAAGTCCTCAGCAAGCTCTACATTCTTGCAGTTAGAGGTAATATACCAGGAAGATCCGCCGTTGTTTGCATAGTTGGTAGCTGTGTCAACGCCGTCAACCTTAGGCATTGTGGTGATTCCCCATAAGCCTTTCTGATCCTCTGTGGACATCAGAGTAGCTGTGATCCAGTTACCATTTACAATACCAGCAGCCTCACCGCTTGTGATGGTTGCAATGTACTCATCCCAGTTGTTTACAAGTTTTACAACGTCGTTCTGAACCAGCTCTGTGTAAAGGTCGATACATTTCTCAGCTGTCTCATTGCCAACGATGTAAGCTTCGCCGTCTTCGTTAACGAAGTTCGCACCACAGGACTGGATCATCATCATAAGGGTATCGCCGCCTGTTGCTTCGCTGGTAAGAAGGTATTTGCCGGTCTTCTCGTGAATATCTTTACCGATCTCTTCGAATTTGGACCATGTGATGTCTGTAAGGTCATCCAGTGTATATCCTGCTTCTTCAAGGATATCGGTACGGTAGCAGGCGATAACAGCACCGTTATCAAATGGAACACCGTAATGTGTATCATCTACCATGGAATAGGACTGTTTCAAAGCTCCGAAATCATCCCAGTTAATATTCATATCTTTCAGGTCTGTGAAAGCATCCGGATAAGCTTTCAGGAATTTCTGATAGCTGTTATCCTGCATGAGAACGATATCCGGAAGTGTGCTGTAGTCACCAGCGTTAGCTGCTGTCGTAAGCTTGGTCTGGCAGTCATCAGAAGAGGTCTCGATGATATCTACTGAAAAGCCTTCATGATCTGCTGCATACTGATCAGCTGCGATCTGCATGGATTTGATATTGAAGTTCTGGTCCCATGCCCATACGGTTAATGTGTTGTCGTTGTCCTCTGCAGATACAACTGTTGCTCCTGCTGCCATGGAAGCTACCATTGCACCTGTAAGTAATACGGTAAGTACTTTTTTCTTCATAGAAATATCCTCCCTTAAAATTGTTTCTCTGTATTTCTTATGAATGTATTATACCATCCGCATATAGGGTGATGTATGCAATACCGCTCATATAATGTGCATTTTCGACCATTATATGTGTTTTAGGCTTTTTCTTATTTCGTTCATTTTTTCACTTTTTTTCGTCATGTTCACGAAACATATATCATTTTTCCACTATAGTACACATGTTATAATTGATTTTCTGTACTTTTTCACAAACTTTATATGTATATTTTGTGAATTATTCACATTCTTTTATTTTTATTTTATGCAAAAAAAGACTTTCTGCGGATATTTAGTTTTCATGGTGTGAAGCATTTCTTCAGTTAGATCCAGAAGTAATTTGATCTTGTGTCCGTCCTCTTTAATGATCATAGTATAATAGGGCGTATCATCCTCGTAAGAAGTATAGTCGAATTTCTTCAAGTGTTCTGTTCCGCCGTTCTTTTTATACTTCTCGACTGCCTGGTGCCAGTGGGGAGCTACCACTTCCAGCTGGCGAAGATCCAGCTCATGGGCTGTCCTGCGGTATTTATTTCCATAGATCACATCAATGGTGAGCTTCTCGTTTTCCATGGTGTATTCGTAGTCTCTCTGGCAAAAGGTCCCATAGACGAAGTAAAGCCCTGCCAGGCAAAAGCCTGCCAGCATAAATGCCTGGGATATGGTGATTCCCATAACCACAAATACCACTGCAAAGAAAACCATGGTCTTTTTTAATACCCCGGAAAGCTTCTTTTTCTTTCTTGTCACCTGTTCTACTATTTTATAATCGTACATATTACCATCCTTTCTCTGAATGAATATCAAATTTCAAGAGCTGCTGCTCGTAATTTTCCGGGCGCTTCCGCCACTCTGCCGGCGACATTCCCATCAGCTGGCGGAAATTCCGGTTAAATGTGGAATTGGTTGTAAAACCGCATTTGTAGGCAATATCTGCGATAGACTCATCCGTCTTTTTCAGGATCTCACAGGCTGTCTGAATTCTTACCTTGTTAATATATTCCAGAGGACTCATATGCATATAGGAGGTAAACACCCTGCGAAAATGAGTCTCACTGATATGACAGGCTTTTGCCAGATCACCAATTCGGATATCCTCCATATAACATTGGGAAATATAGTCAATAGACCTGGAAATCATATTGGTGATCTTTCCTTTTTCCTCAATATTTTCTTCCTCAGAGGAACGGTTCATTCTTGCCACTTCTGCAAGCAGTGCCAATAGTACTCCTTTGGCCTCTTCCAGATAAAACTCATCACTGGTGCGCATAATTTCCAGTATCTTGATTATTTTGTTTGAAAGGCTTTTATATTCTGATTCTTTCAGGCAAAGTGCTTTTGAATAAATACGCTGGATCATTTTTTCTGCCCTGAGAGGCGTTCCTGCAGCCACCTGCAAAAAGCCTTCCGCATCGATAAACAGATATTCCCATTTGCTGATATTTCCCACATCGCTGGTGGTCGTATGGGGAAAGTTTGGTGGAATAATGGTAAATTCCCGCCCTGCAAAGCGTACAGGCTCTTCTCCTAACACCAGCTCTCCTTCGCCACTGTAGCAGAAACCGATTTCCAGATAGTTATGAAAGTGAAGGTAATCCACATCCCTTCCATAATTCTGCACCCACTTTTCACCAAGAAGTGCCAGAATGGGGATTCCATCCTGCATTTGGTAATAGCGGAATTCCATTTTCATTTTTCGTTTTTTCGCCATGTAGTCTCCTATAACAAAATTCAATATATAGTTCTTTTTATCATACCACACTTTCCTTGTAAAAAGGGAATTTTTCTGCTATTCTCTTTTTAGATAAACGCAAAAAGGAGGATACTTATGTCCCAAACCCAGATTTTATTATATAACTTTAAAGATGAGGAGCGTCTTCGCCAGATCCGTAGATATTTGAACCGGCACAGAATCACATTCCGCATGGTACAGCAGCCAGAGTACCTGGAAAATCTCGGATTTCTCTTCGAGATTCCTGGGTTTTCTAAGAATCCGGTATTTAACCTTGGAAAAGATTTTCAGGAAGAAATGATGGTGCTGAAGGATTTTTCCAGTGAACAGCTGGATGAATTTCTGGCTTTCTTTAAGGAAAATGGCCTGCTGCCAGTGAACTTAAAAGCTATGCTTACACCAGTGACAGTTCACTGGGATTCTTTGAAGCTGCATGATGAGCTTATGAAAGAACATACAGAGATGCATTCACACAAATAAGCCAAATCAAGATCTGCTTCATTTAGAGCGTGTCTGAAAATCCAGGACGCGAAAAGACCCTGCACTCGGCAGGGCCTTTTCTTTATTAACATCTAATCTTAAACGGTCTGATTAGTACAGTTTCGCCATCTCTTCGATGTTGTCTGGGTTGAACTCAAGTGGAGCACCAAGAACTACTTCTGTACCACCGTCATCAGCTGCTGTGATTGTGTAGTCGCCAAGGTCACCAGCTGTGAAGGTTTCATCAACAGCACCTGTGATCTCGTCGTTGATCAGAGCGATTGTTGTCAGAGCGGAAAGTTTTCCAAGGCCCTGCATATCCCACAGATAGAAGTATGGGCAGGAATGCTCATCATCAGCACCTGTGTACTCAAGCATCTCAGATGGAAGTCCAAGACCTGTCAGTTTGCAAGCAGATCCGTTGTCCTGAAGGTATTTAGCAGCTGCAGCGATACCAACTGTTGTCGGTGCGCAGATAACTTTCAGATCCGGATATTTCTCAAGAAGAGCTGCTGTCTGGTCTGTGGATTTCTGTGGCTCGTCATCGCCGTATGCAACTTCTACAAGCTCAAGCTTGGAATATTTGTCATCCTCTTCCATGATCTTCTTCATAGCGTCGATCCATGCGTTCTGGTTTGCAGCCTGAGAAGTAGCGGAAAGAATTGCGAACTGTCCCTCTCCACCAGAGATATCAAGGCAAGCATCAAGAAGAGCCTGTCCTACAGCAACAGTACCAGCCTGGTTGACGAAGATCTGACGGCTGTCTGGGTTTGTAGCGGAGTCGAAGCAGGAGATCTTGATTCCCTCATCCATAGCTTCCTGTAATTTAGCCTGAAGAGCGTTTACGTCGTTTGCGGAGATGCAGATTGCGTCATAATCCTGAGAAATCAGGTTGTCAAGAACTTTGATCTGAGCATCTGCTGTAGCTGCCTCTGGGTAAACAGTATCAACGGTAGCACCCTCTGCTTCAGCTGTCTCTACGAAAGATTTTGCAGCGATTTCGAAGAATGCATTACCAGCGGATTTACCAACCAGTGCGATTTTCTTTCCGTCAGCGGAACCTGCCATAGCTGGAACTGCGGATCCAAGGATCATTGCTCCACAAAGAACTGCGCTTACGATTTTTTTGTTCATGTTTTTTTCCTCCCATGGAATAATATAGTTTTTGTATTTGTAACTGCTCCGCCTTCTGCGAAGCAGTTTACAAGCTTTATAAGGTTACATATGAGTTCGTTAAGGATTTTTTATTTTGCTGTTTTTGCTTTTTTCTGAATCTCTTTGATGATGTTCGGAAGTGCAACTGCACCGATCAGAAGCACACCGATGATCAACAGGATAACCTGCGGATGAATATTTCTCTGTCCAAGACCAACACGAAGGCAGACGATGATAAATGCGGAAATCAGACCGCCGGCGATATTACCTTTACCACCTGTGGAGGAGATTCCTCCGAATACTGCCATTGCAATGGCATCCATCTCAAATCCATTACCGGTTGTGGTATTTGCACCGAATGAGGAAGACATCAGGAACAGTGCACACAGTCCGGAGATGGTTCCCATCAGAGTATAGATCACGAAGCGGATCTTCTGTACGTGGATTCCAGAGTAGTAAGCAGCAAGACGGTTGGTACCGATTGCATATACCCTGCGTCCGAAAGTACATTTTCCAAGGATAACAGCTGCGATGATTCCAAGGATCAGAACCAGGAAAAGAATGTAAGGAACACGTCCTACTTTTCCACCAAGTGCAGCAAAGCCTTCTGTGTTTGTTACAGAAATACTTCCGCCGCTTCCAAGAACGATCTCTGCAATACCTCGGAAAATAATCTGGGTTGCAAGTGTTACGATCATTGGAGGCAGTTCTTCGAATCTGGTAAGAACAAATGCGTTTACAGCACCGCAAAGGGATCCAACCAGAAGTGTGGCAAGGATTACCATGATAAATGGAGCTCCAGTGTTTGCCACGATACAAGCCATTGTTGCGGAGAGACACACAATAGATCCAACGGAAATATCGATCTCGCCAAGTACCAGAATGTATGCCATCGGCAGCATCAAGAAGATTTCTGCCAGATAAACAGGCATCTGACGGAGCAGACTCTTCAGATTATAGAACTCGGAAAAGTTTGCACAGAAAATATTTACTGCAATAAACAGGAGTACCAGAATGCCTTCCCAGCTGAAGATCATCTGTTTCACAGGGCTTTTCGGCACGTTGTTAATACTTCTTCCAGATTTTCCAGCCATGATTACATCTCCCTTCCCTTTAATGCATTTTTGTCAGCTGTACGCTGTAAAACAATGTTTACAACAACTACTACAAGAATGATAACACCCTTGATGGTATTCAGCCACAGCTGATCGAAGAATGGGATCAGCGGAAGTGCCTTTGCGATGGTTGCAAGGATCAGGGATCCAAGAAGAGCGCCAAGTACTGTACCACGTCCACCACTCATGCTTACACCACCGATAACGCAGGCTGCGATAACATCCATCTCACCGCCCTGCTGCATATCAGGCATTGCAGAAGCGTAAATGGAAACCTGAAGGGCTCCACCAAGACCAGCAAGAAGACCCATGATGGTATAAACAAGAAGTTTAATGTTCTTTACATTGATACCGGAAACTTCAGCTGCACTTGGGTTACTTCCTACTGCGTAGATTCTTCTTCCGATGGTAGTCCATTTCATGAATACAAAGAAGATCACATAGCAAAGGATGATCACCCAGATTACAAGGCTCATTCCCAGGAATTTTGTTGTTGCAAAATCTTTGAATTTACCAAGGGCTGCTGCACTTGCCCACTCACCGTTGTGGGAAACCAGATATCCCATTGCACGGTAAATGTACATGAAGCCCATTGTTGCGATGATCGGAGGTACATCCGCTCTGGAGATCACAAGACCTACCAGGAAACCACATGCGATTCCGATTGCCAGTGCGATCACAAATGCCAGGAAAGTACTGGAAATGTGCTCGTATTTCAGAAGCATACCAATTGACATACCAGTCAGTGCCAGAGTAGACATGATGGAAATATCAATTCCGCCTACCAGCATTACACACAGCATACCAAGTGACATTACCATTGTTACCGCATTGTTTTTCAGCATATCCGTCAGAGACTTGAATGTAAGGAATGACGGGCTGATGATTGTGATTACTACGAAAAGCAGAACCAGGATCACTGCAAGCAGTGCTTCACGGGAACCTGTCAGCTTTTTCATGAAAGATTTCTTTTCCATTAGTTAGCTGCCCCCTTTCCTGTTGTACCTTTCTCCATAGCCAGCTCAAGGATCATCTCCTGGGTTGCCTCTCCTCTTCCAAGCTCACCTGTCTTACGTCCGTTGCACATAACAACGATTCGGTCAGCCATTCCAAGGATTTCAGGCATTTCAGAAGAAATCAGGATGATGGCATAACCTTTCTTTGCAAGGTCACCCATGATCGCATAAATCTCAGCTTTGGCACCAACGTCAACACCCTTTGTAGGCTCATCCATGATGACCACCTTCATCTCCTGGCTAAGTGCCTTGGCAACTACGACCTTCTGCTGGTTACCACCTGACAGAGAGCTTGCCGGCTGGAAAATATCCACTGCCTTGGTATCAACCTCTTCCAGAAGTCTCTTGGAAAGATCTCTTTCTGTCTTCTCGTCATTGAAGCCTTTTTTTGCATATTTGCTGATAGTTGGAAGTGTTACGTTTCTTCCAAGTCCCCAGCTCATGATCAGACCTTCCTTCTGACGATCCTCCGGAAGAAGGATAACTCCTTCCTTCATTGCGTCAGACGGCTGTTTGATATGTACTTCTTTTCCCTCCAGATAAACCTTTCCTTCATCTGGAGTTGTAATTCCACAGACGCTCTCTACAACCTCTGTACGACCTGCACCAACCAGACCTGTAAGACCTACGATCTCGCCAGCGTGTACATTGAAGGAAACATCTTTGAAATATCCGGTGCGGGATAAGTGCTCGATACGAAGCATTTCATCACCGATCTGAACCTCCGGTTTCGGGAACAGATCCTTGATCTCACGGCCAACCATGGCTTTGATCAGGTCTGCATTGGTGATTCCATCTACATCGTAGGTACCAATGTACTGGGAGTCACGGAATACGGTAACTCTGCTTGCCAGACGGTACATATCCTCAAAACGATGGGAAATGAAGATAATGGAAACTCCTTTTTCTTTTAACTGATCTACGATTCTGTAAAGCTCCTCGGATTCTCTCTTTGTAAGAGAAGCAGTCGGCTCATCCAGGATCACGATCTTTGCATTTGTGGACAATGCCTTTGCGATCTCAACCATCTGCTGCTGGGCCACACTTAAGGTTCCCATTTCTGCTGTGGAATCGAAATCTGCATTCAGCTGCTTCAGAAGCTTATTTGCCTCCTCATTCATGGCCTTCCACTGGATCATGTGATTCTTCTTGATCTCATGTCCCATAAAAATATTTTCAGCTACTGTTAAATGTGGATAGGATGTGGGGTGCTGGTAAACAGCTGCAATTCCTGCTTCCTGTGCATCCTTCGGACCTTTGAAATCCACTTTTTCTCCAAACAGGTACATTTCGCCTTCTTCTGCTTTATGTACACCGGTAATTACTTTAATGAAGGTAGATTTACCTGCACCGTTTTCGCCCATCAGTGCGTGAACTTCGCCAGGCTTTAACTGGAACTGTACGTTGTTCAGTGCTTTTACGCCGGGGAAAATTTTCGTAATGCCTTTTAATTCAAGAACATATTCAGACACGGCTTTTTCTCCTCCCTTTCTTAATCTGCTTATATTCTACCACCTGTGCACTTTGTTTGAAAATGGGAAAATATTTTGAAACAGGGTAAAATATTTTCCACTTAATGGGTAAAATTTTCTACCAGGTTTTAAATTTTCCACAAAAGGAGGTGGTTTTGGTATCGTATTTTGGATATAATTGTGGTATGATAAATGAAATGATTTTTTACCAATTAAGGTCTCCGGGATTTCCCGGAAAAATATAACGGAGATGTAGCTGTTCGGTACCTTCACAAAAAAGCCTCGCGGAATAGTACCTACTGAATAGTTATATGGAGATTCATTATGAAATTACTGATCGTAGATGACGAGGAACTTACCCGTACCGGTGTGATCTCTTCTATCGACTGGCCGTCCATCGGAATCCAGGAAGTACTCCAGGCAGATGATGGGATGAACGGAATCGAAGTTGCCAGAGTGCACAGGCCAGACATCGTTCTGTGTGATGTGCGTATGCCCCGTCTGGATGGAATTGCCATGCTGGAACGCCTGGAGGAGATTCTCCCGGATATTGTTCCTGTTTTTATGAGCGGCTATTCGGATAAAGAATATTTAAAAGCAGCCATCAAGCTAAAAGCGGTAAATTATATTGAGAAGCCTCTGAACCCAGCGGAAATCCGGGATGCCATTACCGAAGCCCGTGATCTTTGTATGGAGAAAAAGCGCACCAGACACAATGAGTCCATTCATTCCATGGAGAGTGCTTCCCGTCTGGCTCTTCTTCTCACACAGCCTTACGCCCAAGCCAGGGAAAGCATTAACCAGCTGATGGCCGAGCTGCCCCTTTCCATCAGCGCTTCCACCACTTTTACCGCAATTGTGCTTAAGACGGATACAGAGGAGGAGCTTCCCCTTTCGGAGGCAAATGCCATGTACCTGTCTGTACGGGAATTTTTGAAACCCTTCCATATAGATTGCATTTTTGTGGAGAAGCATGTGCAGTATATGGTTTACTTTTTGTTTGGACCTGCCCCTGGACCTGCTGTGCAAAAAAGTATCGAGGAATTTTTCTGTAATCTCTATTCCCGCTACACCAGATTCTGTATTACAGCCGGAGATATTGTGACAGGAATTTCCAAAGCATATCAGTCCTATACTTCTGCAGTCATTTTACTGCAGAGCAGCTTCTTTTTCCCGGCTGGCGTTTTTTTGTCACCCTTTTATCAGGCTGCCACTTCCAAAAAAGCAGCTGAGATTCCTGCCAGCCCAGAAAGTAAATTTCTCACTCTTCTTATTGGGAAGGACCGGAAAAAGACAGATAGCTTTCTGGAGAATCTTTTCCTATATTATGACCTGAACCAGAATACTCTGCCAAACCAGGCAAAGGATCTTTATTATAAGCTGTTCCGGGCCTTAGACGAGGCATCCAGGCAGCTGAAGGTCACCTTGTCAGATACCCAGGAGAATCTGATGGATGCACTGGAAAAGATTTTTTCCTTTCGTGAGCTGCATCAGAAGCTGGTTAAAAAAACGGAGAATTTTTTTCAGGCAGCTGCTAATACAGAGGAAGAAAATTCCACCATTTTTATGATCAAGGATTACATAGGCCAGAAATATATGAATGAAACTTTGTCCGTAAAGGATATCAGCGATCATGTATTTTTATCTACTTCTTATGTGTGTACCTTCTTTAAGAATGAGACCGGTCAGACCTTGAACCAGTATCTTACTGAATACAGGATGGAAAAAGCCAAGCAGCTGCTAGCGGATCCCAGGTATAAGATTACGGATATTTCCTCGCGGGTGGGCTACAGTGATGGAAATTATTTTGGCAAGAGTTTTAAGAAATATACTGGATTCTCCCCTTCTGAGTATAGGGAGAAAATGAGTTAGGTTTTTATATGGCTTTTAAGTCCCTCAATTTCCATTTTTGAGATTAAATTGAGGGACTTTCTTGTTCCTATCTGTCCCCAGCATTCTCAAAGCTTTTATAACAAGGGCACAGAAGCAAAAACAGCTTGGGAAGGCAGGCGCAGTTTCCTGCGCAATCCCTTTGAATTTTTTATGTATCGCAAAACATCTATATATTATTAAGGAGTGTGAAATGATTTGCGCATGTTTAAGCAATGGTACCAGGATCTGAACCTGCAGTCTAAGTTTACCCTGGTACTTCTTTTGATCGTGGCGATTCCTGCAATTGCCATTATCTTCTTTTTCTATGGAAGGGCCTATGACATGGTGGTTTCCTACACCATCCGCCAGGAGCAGGACCGGTCTGCAGAAACAGCCCCGCTGATTGAGGAATCCATTCAGAAGATCCTGGATGTAAGTGATGAGATTTCTTCCCTGGATTTTTACCAGACACTTTTTAAGAATGCCATAACCGGATCCTTCACAGATCTGGCAGATTCCCAGGATGCAGCATCTTTTTCCCGGAAAATAGATCAGCTGATCGACGATACGCCTGTCACCAATGTCAAAATTTATCTGGAGGTGCCAAAGGATTCGCCTTCGGATATGAATGCACTGCTTGATTCCGAAGATCTGAAGGATACCTTTCTTCCCCTAAGCCAGGTGCGGGGAACCTACTGGTACGGTATTTTCCGTGGAAGCCGCGTTTCCCAGCTTTTTTGTCCTTCCTTCTATCTTGGTACCAGGGAGCAGAAGGCATACGGGGATCAGGCCTACATTACCCACGCCTCTGTAATCTATGACAGCGGAACTTATGATGCTTACATGGCAGTTTATTATTCCGGAGATGATTTTCAGCAGATCTTATCCGGAAATCTGACTTTGGACGGCAGTGTTTCCTACATTATGAATGAACGAAATAACCTGGTGTCCGCTTCCAGTAATTCCCTTGCAGGAATTTACTGGCTGGATTATGACAAGATTATGGAATCCTACATGTCTTCCAACAGTTTTGTGGAGCAGGATATTCTGGGACAGACTGTTTACGTTGGATTCTACCGGATCAAACAGCCTGGCTGGTTTATGGTGACGGTCCTGCCCTCCCGGCCTTTGATCACACAGAGTAATATTCTGGTACTACAGTTTTTGTCCATTTATATTGCAGTTCTGGTGCTTGCCTTTTTGCTTGCCAGCACTTTGTCAAAGTCCATTACAGGGCGAATTTCCTCCGTCATCAGCCAGATGCGGACAGTGCGTCATGGCCCGCCGGTTCCTATGGACAGCCCAAGTGCCCACGATGAAATCGGTGATCTTATCGACACTTACAACTATATGACAAGGAAAATGAACCAGCTGATGGAAAAACAGGCCCAGGCTGCAGAGGATCTGCGCATTGCAGAGTTCAATTCCCTTCAAGCCCAGATCAATCCTCATTTTCTTTATAATACCATGGATATGATCAACTGGATGGCCCAGCAGGGCCGTACTTCCGAGGTATGCAACGCTGTGCAGAGCCTCTCCCGCTTTTACAAGCTGACGCTTAGCCGTAAAAAGGGAATCAGCACTATTGCCAAGGAGGAAGAGCATGTTTCTATTTATGTTCATCTGCAAAACATGCGCTACCATGACAGTATTTCTTTTATCTCCGACATCCCGGACGAGCTGATGGAATACCAGATTCCCAAGCTGACTCTGCAGCCAGTTGTAGAGAATTCTGTTCTCCACGGCATTCTGGAAAAGCCATCTAAGTCTGGAACCATTGTACTTACCGGATGGATGGAGGATGGGGATATTGTGCTTCTGATTTCCGATGACGGAGTTGGAATTGCACCAGATAAGCTGCCCGTGATTCTTTCCGGAGAGGGAACCAGTATTTCAGGTGGAACCAATATTGCCATTTATAATACCCACAGAAGACTTCAGGTACTTTATGGAGCGAATTATGGGTTGACTTATTCCAGTGATGTAGGGAAAGGAACCGAGGTACAGATTCGGATTCCAGCGAAGAGGGATGAAACCTCTGGCGAAACGCCAAAGCCCCTGTAAACTGATGTTTTCAGCACCGTCTTACGCAGGCGGTGCTTTTTGTATGGAATTTCACAGAAGATAACAAACGGGAGAGTCCGCAGGCTCTCCCGTTCATTGAATATGAATATGTGCACAAAACCATATAGATGGTCTTATTATTGCTATTGTTTACACAGCGCGAAAATTATCTGGTCACGATATCAACCGGTACGTTGAAGATCTTAGCAACCTTCAGGATTGTATCAATATGTCTGCCTGTTGCAGCTGCCATATGATGAGTCGGGCCAGCTTCGCTCCAGCGGTTTACAAACTCTCTTGCGCCACATGTAAAACGAGTTCTCATGTTAGTATCTCCAAAGGAAAGGATTGGTCCTTCCTCGTTGATTCCTTCAGCAACAACGAATTTGAAGCGTCCGTCGCCATCCTGTGTGATTGCAAGATAGGTAACCGGACCTGTGTATGGATAGAACTGAGTCAGATATCCACCGCCTGTTTTGCCATGGAACACTGGTACGATCTTCATAGTAGGTTTCTTATCAGAAATATCAGCATCACCACTTCCGGAATGACCGATAATGCAGATGTCATCATTGAAATCAATGGAATACATCTCGGAAAGCTGGCCTGTACCGGAAATCGTCTTCAGAATACTCATTGCCATAGCAACTTTCATGTCACCCTCAACTGCACATGCAGTACCCTGTTTGATCAGCATGGAGAATGCCGGAATCAGCATGCTGTCAAGGACACCAGCCTTGCCCTGTGCAAATCCGTCATAATGGGAAGCGATCATTCCAAGATGCTCGTCCTTTACCCATTTCTCAAATGCTACAACATATTTTGCCATATCCCATACTTTCTCGATTGTTCCGCCGCCTTCGATATCAAAGGTATCCAGAATATCCTGAGCTTTTGCACGGATCGCGTCCTCATCTGTGATGTCATCAGCGATCGCCCACATTTTCTCCCAGTCAAACTGTTTGGTATAAAGGAACATTCTGTTATACAGGTTGGTCTCATCAATGTAAAGGTCCATCATACCAGGATAAGGTCTTCCGATCTGTGCAATGTTTGTGTCACGGAATCTTCTTCTAACCTGAGCTGCTTTACACCAGTCCTCAATCTCAGCCTGAACGCCTGGATCTCCGCCTTCTACAACACCTGTGATAACAGCGTGTCTCTTGCCAGCTCTCTCAAGGTCTGCAACAGCTTCTCCAACAGCACCGCAGGCATAGCCTTCGCCAAGCCATGTAGCAATGTCTGTGTGATCGTAGTCCAGAGCTTTCAGTTTCTGAACGTTTACCAGAACAACCGGAACATCAAGGTCACGGATTGCAGGAAGCATATTGTAGGATGTAGCATAGGTTAACATCTGAAGGAAAACAAGATCTACGTCTGCTGCACGGAATTTATCTCCTGCAACCATAGACTGCTCTTTTGTTGTTACCATTCCTCCGTCGATGATCTCTACGGTATCCGGAATTGTTTTCTTGAATGCCTCGTACTGAGCCTCAAACTCTGGCACCAGTGACGGGAACTGAGGCAGATATGCGCCTAAAGCAATCGAAAATACACCAACCTTTGCTTTTGTGTTTACTAACATAGTAGTACCTCCTGTTTAATTTGATATATTATGCATCTGTGATTCAGGCTGCAAACATAACGCTTATTGCTCATAGGTTCAGAAACAATCTGTTTGCCCATATGCCGCAGCTTCATAACCTCAAATGCCATTATACAAATGATCGTATATCCCGGCTGTTTTAACTTTTCATTAAGCCTGATATACCTTAATTCCAAAGGACTCATGAATGGTAGTACGAGCCTCTTCGATTGATTTAAACTCTTCTGCTTTTAACATCTGAGCAGTAATATTACCGATTGCAGTTGCCTCTCCAGGGCCTGCATGAACCTCTTTGCCTGTTGCTTTTGCAGTCAGCTCATTAAGATAGCCCGCATTGGAGCCGCCGCCAACTACATGAATACGGCTGAAGGTTCTTCCTGTCATCTCTTCCAGTTCCTTTGCTGTCTTTGCATAGCACTCAGCAAGACTGGTATAAATAACAGTAGCAATTTCTCCTAAAGTTTCCGGAACCTTCTGTCCGGTTCTTCTGCAGTAATCCTTAACCTCTTCGATCATGCTTTCCGGAGAAAGGAAGCACTCATCATTTGCATCTACTCTGGATGGGAAATCTTTCGCTTCCTCTGCCATCTGACAGATTTCTGCAAATCCATATTTATCATCATATTCATGACGAACAGACTGGATCATCCAAAGTCCCATGATATTCTTCAGATAACGGAATCTTCCTGCATAACCACCTTCATTTGTAAAGTTCATCTCACAGCTCTTCTTGGAGCAGTCAGCTTTTTCTCTTTCAATTCCCATCAGTGACCATGTTCCGGAGCTGATATAAATAAAATCGTCGTCGTTTGCAGGAACCGCAAGAACCGCGGATCCGGTATCATGTGTAGCCGGTGCTACAACTTCTACATCAAACCCAACTTCTGCTTTTACCTCTTCTGTGAAATGTCCGACACTGGTACCAGGCATGATCAGCTTCTGGAACATTTTTCTTGGATATCCAAGTTTATCGATCAGTTCGTAGTCCCAGTCCTTTGTTTCTGCATTTACCAGCTGGCCTGTTGTTGCCTCTGTATACTCACAGGTTTTCTTGCCTGTAAGAAGATAATGGAAATAATCCGGTACATGAAGCATAGTTTCAGCCTGTTCCAGATATTCCGGATGTTTTGTTTTCACAGCCATCAGCTGATATACAGTGTTGAAAATTGCTTTCTGGATACCAGTACGTGCATAAAGATCCTCAAGAGAAATTGTCTTATATACTTCCTCATCCATGCCTTCATTTCTGTGATCACGATATCCTACTGTATTTCCAAGAACCTTGTCATCCTTGTCCATCAGTACGAAGTCAACCCCCCAGGTATCAACCCCCATGCTTACCGGAATCTTGCCAATCTCTTTACATTTCTTAAGACCGTTCTTGATCTCCTGGAAAAGTCTGTCAAACTCCCAGCAAAGCTCGCCGTCTTTCTTTACCATTCCGTTCTCAAAACGATGAACCTCCTCAAGCTCCATCTTTCCATTCTCAAGATGTCCAAGGATCAGACGTCCGCTGGAAGCGCCGATATCTACTGCTAAATAATATTTTGCCATTTTTATAAATCCTCCTCAATTGTAAAATTACGCTGTATGTCTCAAGGTTCCTGTCTTATTGTTCCGCACAAATGTCTTATTGAACATTTTCCATAAACAATAACGTACCAATCCTAATGTTCCTCATACAACTGCCTTTCTAATTGATGATATCATAGTACTATAATATCCATCAATAAATAAGAACCTTGTTTGTCTAAAAAAGTGTCCTTATTTGCAAACAGAATACTATATTCACAAGAAAATGCTCACATAAAGGATCCGGAAGATCGTGATAACATTTTCCATGCTTCAATAATTCCTCTTTCACCCAGAAAACCCCCGGGGCAATGCCCCAGGGGTCTGTTTCATTCACAGTTTAAAAGCCTGCAAACATTGGACGTTGTGTCGTCTCTTAACTTTTTAATTAGTCATAAAGGTTTGGAGCGATGTCTTCAGCGTCGATGTTTGTTGCATCATACCAGTAACCAGCTGTAGGAACATCCTCAAGCTCCTGTCCGTTAGCTGCTGCTGTCAGAGCATAGATTGCATAGTAGCCCATCATCAGAGGAGACTGTGTAACTGCACCAAGGAATGTGCCATCTGTTACAGCTGCTTTAATGATAGAACCAGCGTCGAAACCAACACCGATAACGTCGCCGTTAGCTGCGTCAGAACCAAGAACGTTCAGGTTAGCGTTAGCTGCAAGAACACCCTCTGCGGAAACCTGGTTGGAACCAAAGATTGCGATACAGTTTTCCTGGGAAAGGATAGCCTGAGCCTCTGTGGAGCAAAGCTCTACAGTTGTCTGTGCCGGAACTGCAACCTGGATAACAACGTCTGCGTCAGCTTCTTCTGCGTCAGCACCTTCTGCTGCGTTTACATAGAACTCATTACCTTTAACTGCTACTGTTTTTCCATCAGCTTTAACCAGCTCGATCATCTTGTTGATGAATCCTGTACCACGCTGCTGGATGTTAAGAGCTGTAGCATCCTGGTTAACCTCACCGATGATAACCTGTCCGTCAGCATTAGCGATAACGTCTTTGATTGCCGGATACATATTCTCAGCTGCTACGGAACCAGCCTGATTGTTGTCTGTGCAGACTTCGCAAACTACAGATCCTTCTGGAGCATCAGCGATACCTGTATCAAATGTAACAACCGGGATTCCTTTGTCAACACATGTCTGAAGAGCTTTCTGAACAGAAGATGTATCACAAGCTGCAAGTCCTAATCCAACAGGATTAGCTGCGATAGCTGTATTGATCATGTTAACCTGGTCAGCGATATCGGACTCACTGTTCGGTCCCTGTGCTGTATAAGTAACACCTAATTCTTCAGCTGCTTTGTCCATACCTTTCATAGCTGCTTCCCAGTATGTAGACTGGAAGGATTTAACCATCATAGGGAACTCATAAGCTTCGTTAGCTGTAAGTCCTTCAAACTGATCTTCCGGAGCTGCCATAACAGTTGTTGCTGCTAAACCAGATACCATTGCTGCACAGAGTACTAATGCCATAACTTTTTTTGCTTTCATTTACTACTTCCTCCTTGAAATAAAATAATTATATAGTTTTTTATGATGATACGCCGCTACACTCTCCGACGCTTCACATCCGTTATGAAATTGTTGCTGTTTACCAGCTGTTCTGCCTATAAACAGAATTTTACTTTTCTTCAGGCTGACTGTCTGTAAGCCAGCCTGTATAATTCAGTTGTTAGTGTGCACTTTTTTTCTCTTTCAGGATATCGATCAATACTGCAACGATCAATACAACACCTGTGATGATCTGCTGCCAGTTTGCCTGCAGACCGACATATGGAAGACCGGTCTTTAACAGCATGATTACGAAAATACCTACCAGAGTTCCTACTACAGATCCATAACCACCGGAAGCTGCAACACCACCAACGAATACACCGCCGATTGCGTCCATCTCAAGTCCGGCACCAGTACCAGGCTGTACAGTAGGAGTTACTGCTGCGTATGCGATAGCTGCAAGTCCGGTAAACAGACCACAAACTACGTATACCATTACATGATAAAACTTAACATTGATTCCGGAAAGAGCAGCTGCTTCTTTGTTGGAACCGATTGCGATGGTGTAACGTCCGAATTTTGTATGATTCAGAACGAACTCCATCAGGATTACCAGAAGGATCATCCAAAGAAAACCGAGTGGGTAACGGGAAGCGCTTCTTCCCTGTCCAATTGTCAGTTTAAAGATGGAATGGAACCATCCGCCTGGCTGATTCAGTGTTGGCCATGGTGTAGCACTGCAAAGAGAACCAGCACCACGGGTAATCATACAGGTACAAAGAGTAGCAAGGAATGGCGGCAGGTTCATGATACCAATGAGAACACCGTTCAATGCGCCGATTGCAATTCCAAGCACTACACAGAGCAGCATTGCTACTACTACTGGAACATTGTTGCTTCTTACAAGTGTTCCGCCGATCAATGCGTAACATACCATACCAGTTCCGATTGACAGGTCTACACCGCCTGTGATAAGCGGGAATGTAACACCGATTGCCATCAGAAGGTCATAATATGAGAAATCCAGCATACTCAGGATTGTGGTGTACTGTCTGAACTCCTTACTCATAAAGGAGAAAACAGCAGACAATGCAATGATAACCAGCAAAACAATAAATCTCTGATCACTTAAAATACTTTTTTTCTTCTTAGTCATGACGTCCTCCTTAATCGATATTCCGTGTCGCCTTATTCATGATGTGTTCCTGTGTAGCTTCAGAAATATCAATATTTCCTGTCACCTTACCTTCACACATAACGATGATTCGGTCACTCATTCGGAGAATCTCGGTCATTTCAGAGGAAATCATAATAATGGATTTTCCTTCTGCTGCAAGCCTGCTCATTAACTTGTAGATCTCATTCTTCGCACCAACGTCGATACCTCTTGTAGGCTCATCAAAGATCAGGATCTCACTGTCACGGGTAAGCCATTTTGCAATAACTACCTTCTGCTGGTTACCACCGGAAAGATTCACTACCAGCTGGTCTGTAGAAGGAGTCTTGGTTGCAAGCTCTTTTACATATCTCTCTGTAACTTTTTTCTCTTTTGCTTTGTTGATGAATAAGCCGTTGCAATATTCTTCCATGGTAGCCAGGGTTGTGTTCTCTGTTACAGATTTCTGGACAACAACTCCATATCTTCTTCTGTCCTCAGACAGATAACCGATACCATATTTAACAGCATCCTGTGGGCTGTTGATGGTTACTTCGTGAAGCTGTCCATCTTTACCCATAATGGAAATCTTACCGCCCTGTTTCGGATCTGCCCCAAACAGTGCTCTGGCTGTCTCGGTACGTCCTGCTCCCATCAATCCTGAGAAGCCAAGGATTTCACCTTTACGAAGCTCAAAGCTTACATCCTGAACCATCTTGCCTGCGTTCAGATGCTCTACCTTCAAAACAACCGGAGCATCTGGTGCAACCATACTATGATCCTTCGGATCTTCGTAAATAACACGGCCAACCATCATGTTGATAATATCTTCTTTTGTACTGTCTGCTGTGATCAGGGTTCCAACATAGCCACCATCTCGCATGACAGTTACACGGTCTGTGATGACCTTGATCTCATCCATACGGTGTGAGATATATACAATACCAAGATTCTTCTTACGAAGGTCTTTGATGATTTCAAATAAATCCGCGATCTCCTTCTCAGTAAGAGCTGCTGACGGCTCATCAAAAATGATCACCTCAGCTTTGTGTGAAATAGCCTTTGCAATCTCACACATCTGCTGCTTACCAACAGTAAGATTACTCATTTTTTCTCTCGGATCGATTTCAATATTCAGATCCTGAAATAATTTCTTGGAATCTTCGATCATCTTCTTGTCGTCTACACGGATTCCCTTCTTCGGTTCACGTCCGATAAAGATATTCTGTGCAACAGTCAGATCTCCGATCATATTTAATTCCTGATGTACGATTACCACTCCGGCATCCTGAGCTTCACGGGTATTGTGAAATTCTGTCTCTTTGCCTTTATATGTAATTGTTCCGGAATCCTTCTGGTAAATACCGGTAAGTACCTTCATCAGTGTGGACTTTCCGGCTCCGTTCTCTCCCATAAGTGCATGTACTTCACCGCGTTTCACTTCGAAATTAACATGATCCAGGGCATGAACTCCAGGAAAGGACTTATCAATATCCTTCATAGTTAAAATAACTTCACCCATTGTCGAATCCTCCCTTATGATCAGTTCTTTCTGCGTCGTGCAGAAACGTCAGCGTAAACTGCTACAATAACAATGATACCTGTAATAATCATCTGCTGTCCTTTACCAAGACCAAATGCCATGATTCCCTGCTGAAGAAGAGAGATGATAAATACACCGATTACAGTACCGCCGATGGAAGCAAGTCCACCAACCATGGATGTACCACCCATTACACAGCCTGCAATTGCCTCGTTGTTATACTGATCGCCATATCCTGGCTGAACGGTTGTATAAGTAGCTACAAAGAACAGTGCTCCGATTCCTACCAGGAATCCACAGATCACATATGCAAGCATTCTCCATTTTCTGGTGTTGACACCGGAAAGACGAACTGCCTCACTGTTAGATCCAAGGCAAAGGATATAACGTCCTGGCTTTGTATTGTAAAGAACAATACCGCAAACCACTGCCATTCCAAGGAAGATCACAAGACCAACCGGGAATCCATTATAAGATGTGATATTACGGAACCATCCGTTTACCGGATCAGAACTCTGTGGCCAGCTGACTGACTGAGTCTTGGTAAATACGGAAGCGATACCTTTCGCAATGTTCATGGATGCCATGGAAACAATGAATGGCGGAACTGACATATAAGAAACCAGCCAGCCATTGAATACTCCAAATGCAAGACCGATGAGTACGCACAGTACCATGGCAGCTGCACAAGGAACTCCATAAGAAGTCATGCAGTAACCGGAAACCAGTGCACAGCAGAACATAACCGGTCCGATGGAGAAATCGATTCCTCCTGTAGCGATTACAAATGTTACTCCAAGTGATAAGAAGCCCAGGAAGTATACATAGTTCAAAGTAGATTTGATACTGTCACCAATAGGGAATTTACTTCCGAGCACTACCTTGAAAACTACGAACATAAGAACAAGAATACAGACAAGCAGTATTCTGTTCAGGCCGAGCTTTTTCACAATTGGATTTTGTTTTAACTTTTCCAACTTTTCACCCTCCTTAATTTTTTGTTATTGCCCAGGATCCTCACATTAAGATTCTCCGCGAGCTTATTCTGAACAATAACTCTTTTGCACTCTCTCTGCGTTTTCTATATCATACCGTGAATCCTGCACAATTGTAATAGAATATTTTCCAGAAAAAGGTTAAATATTTACGGTATGGTCATAAATTATTAACCTTTTATGGAAAATATGTACTAGAGCGTGTTTGAAACACGCTCTAACACTCTACTATATAAAACTAAAAAAGCCTCGGGATTCTCTCTTTTTCATTTACAGGAAACGTAAGAGATTAACCCCGAGGTTTCGTTTTATCCGATCGTAAGTATACCGCAACGTCTGCTTCTCATATTCTGACCGTCCCGATAGCAGCTGATTTCTATTCAATACATCGTTAATGGATTTATTTTAGGATATTAAATGGGAAAATCAGTTTCTCAATTTCACTGGAATACATATTCTCCGGAGTAACCAACTGACAGCCGGAGTTCACATTCTCATCATAGGGCTTGCCCTGGAGCATGCGTACCGTCTCCGTTACACCTAAATATCCCATCTTAAATGCTTTCTGCACCACGATTCCCTTGAAAACGCCTTTTTCCATAAGCTGTACTGCTTCCTGGGAGCTGTCAACTCCCACCACCTGGATCTTACCTTCCATATCATGCTTCTGGACGGCCCTGGCAGCACCTACTGAGGAATACTCATTCATACCAGCGATCATTTCCAGATCCGGATACTTTTCCATCAATTCCTCTGTAAGCTGGGAGGCCTTGTCAAACTGGGAATTACAATATACTACGTCTACAACATTCTTATTATAATCTCCCAGTCCTTCCCGAAAGCCCTGCTCTCTCTCAATTGCTGTGGATACCCCCTTCACATGGCTCACAATAGCTATCCTGGAATCCTCATTTAATAACGTTCTTGCATATTCTCCCAGTTGTTTTCCAGCCTCCAGATTATCGGTTGCAACCGTCATGTCCTGGATGTCATTCTCTGTATAGGAATCTATAAAGGTAATCTTAATTCCCTTCTCCTTAGCTTTCTGAAGCAATTCATCTGAAGCATCAAAGCTGGATGGGGAGAACAGAATCGCATCCGGGCTTTTTTCAATGGCTTCCTTCAGTAAGCGATTCTGTACCTCGACGTCCTGTTCCCGCTCTGGTGCCAGAATTTCCAGAGACGCGCCGCATTCCTGGGCGGCCATTCGGGTTCCTGAAATCAGAGAGGTCCAGAAATCGTTGGTTCCATCTTCTGTTTTCGGGATGTAAATTAAAGACCATTTTTTACTGTAGTTTTTCTGCCGGATATAAAGCATGCCTCCAGAGACCAGGCACACCGCCAGTGCGATACCCACCAGCATAAGCCATTGTTTACGCTTTTTCATGATGTTCCTCCTGCTCAATGGGGATTACCACGGTAACTGTGGTACCTTTTCCCTTCTCACTCTTATATCGCAGACCATATTCCTTTCCATAGTACATGGAAAGTCTCCTCTGAACATTGTATACGCCAACACCATTGGAGCGGTAATTGACTTTATGCTTCTCAAAAATACGGCCTAAGGTCTCCTCATCCATTCCCACACCATCATCTGTAATTTCAATCACTGCATCACCATCCTTCTGATATCCGGTAACCGTAAGCAGGCCTTTCGATTCTTTGTATTTCAATCCATGGTAAATTGCATTTTCCACAATGGGCTGAAGTACCAGCTTGACGATATGAACACTGTTAATAGAAGGATCCACATTGATCTCAAATTCCAGTTTGTCCTTATAGCGCATTTTCTGAATGGTGAGATAGCTCTTCACATACTGGATTTCCTGCCCGATCAGCACTGTCTCATCTTCATTGCTGATGCTCTGGCGCAAAAGTCTTGCAAGAGACGCCGTCATCAATACCACATCCTCATATTTCTTTCCTTCTGCCATCCAGATAATCGAATCCAGGGTATTATATAAGAAATGTGGATTGATCTGGGACTGAAGTGCCTTCAGTTCACTTTTTCTCTTCAATTCCTGTTCATGGACATTCTGGGCCATCAGATCTTCTATTTTGTGAGTCATTACGTTAAATGAGGTGGTAAGACTTCCAATCTCGTTCTGGGACGGAACAAGCAAATCATCTGCGGCCTTGAAATCACCTTCCTGTACACGCTCCATGGAATCACGAAGCTTCTGGATCGGAAGGGTAATACTGCGGGCAATAAAACTGGAGATCAGCATAGCAATGGCAACCAATACGATGGCTGTCATAACATAAATATTGTTTGCTTCTTTACTGCCCTTTAAAAGCTCTGCCATGTTCATACAGCCCACAATGGTCCAGCCAGTGGTTTCGGAATGGGAAAGTGTGTAAATCTTTTCCTCGTCCCCCTCACCAGTTACCACCGTATCTGAATCTGCATTCATTACAATATCGATATTCTCCGTCTGTAGCTCATTGTACAGCTGCTGCTGACTTGGATGATAAACAATATTTCCATCCTGATCCAGAATGAAGACATAGCCTTTATCCCCAATGCTGTTCTGATCACACAGTTCACTAATAGCACTATAGTTCAGGTCAATAAATACCACGCCATCACTATTTCCCGTTCCATAAAAATTGTGGACCTCACGGCTCAGGGTGATAACCCATGGGCGCTGTCCTTTAATCACATGCTGTACATGGGAAGAGCTTAAACAATATTGATTATAATTATCTACTGCATTGGTGTACCACTCCTGAGTGGACAGATCCAGATCTGGATTGGTAGCCTGATAACCGCTGTTAATAAGCATCACACCGTCTTTTTGTACAATTCCGATGTTGCAGATATCATCCCGCCCCTTCAGAATTGTGCTGAACTGTTCCAAAAGGCGCTTCCGGTGCCCTTCTTTCACTGCTTCATCCTCACCGATCTGCTGATACAAAAGCTGATAAGCATCCTGGCTTTTGGCAATGACAGATGCTATGTTATCCATATATGTAATATAAGAATCGATATTCTGATTCAGCTGCCGGATGATAGTCTGGGTATAAATGGCTGAATTTTCATAAATCGTAGAATTTGTATAGCGTACCGACACTGCTGTTGCCACAAGTACTGCGCAAAGGACCAGCACAGATGTGGCTACAAATATGGTACTCTGTATACTTTTAAAGCCTTTTAAAAATTTTTGTTCTCTGTTCTTCTCGTTCATCGGCCGTTTCCCCGTATTATCTCCCACTTCTGCTCTGACTGGAAGTCCTCCTGAAGACTATCTGAAATATGTATTTTTCCATCGTCAGTGACCAGAATGATATTAAATTCCTCTTTATGCTGCCGCCAGAACTGGCATGCTTTCTCATACCCCATAATGTAAAGAGCTGTAGACATTCCATCCGCCAATGTACCATCTTTCGACACAATTGTGACAGACAGTAAGTCTCCTTCCGCCGGGTAGCCTGTTTTCGGATTGATAATATGGATATAAGTGTGCCCATCTTCCTCAAAGTACCGCTCATAGCCTCCTGAAGTGACTACTGCTGCATCTTTCACAGACAGGACACCAATATAATCCTGCTGTTCCCCTTCCGGGTCACGGATTCCAACCTTCCACCTGCTGCCGTCCGGCTTCGTGCCTATCGCCTGGATATTTCCTCCAAGGGAAAACAATGCAGAAGAAACACCATAGGATTCCATTATTTCTGCCAGCTTCTGACCAGTATATCCCTTGGCAAGTCCTCCCAGGTCGACTTGCTGATCTTCCCCTAACGTCACATAGGACACTGTTTCTTTCTTTTCACTATCGTTACGGGTCTCAGCCTTTTGTCCTTTTTCGTCTTGTTCTTTTCCTATAACGTACTCCGCATCTGGTGTCTGAGCTTCTACTTTTTCTCCATCTACCAATGCCAATGCCTTCTGTACTTCTTGTTCTGATGGAACATAATATTTCCCGGTTGGAAATCCCCATAATTTCATCACCGGATAAATAGTGTCATCAAAAAGGCCGCCTGTTTCCTGAAAAATCTCTTTTCCTCTCTTTATAAGTTCTGCCAGATCATTGGATACAGGAAGACTCCCCTGCTCATTTAGAACATACACTTCACTGTTTTCATCCTGCGCGGACAAAAGCTGATCCAGTCGCTGAACTTCTTCCATGGCTGCATCTACTGCCTTCTTGCTGTTTGGGCCATATGCTGTAAATTCCATATAGGTATCCATTGCAAACAGCTGTTTCTGACACTTCCTGTTCTGCCTAAAATGCCATTGGCCTGCCCCTGCCAGAAACAAGATTCCAGTCCC
The DNA here is from genome assembly GCF_020537505.1 of Blautia glucerasea. GTDB lineage: Bacteria > Bacillota > Clostridia > Lachnospirales > Lachnospiraceae > Blautia_A. The sequence continues at coordinate 198,221 of NZ_JAJBMO010000001.1, forward strand.
TATAGCAGCAGCTATCAGTACTTTTCTTTTCATACAGATCGTTTTTCCCTTGCATATTCTGTAGGTGTCTTGCCTGTCATTTTCTTAAAAGAGATTCCGAAATAGTGCGGGTCAGAATATCCTACCATCTCCGCAATCTCATAGTTCTTAAGTGTAGTCTGCTCCAAAAGCTCCTTTGCTTTCTCCATTCGTACCTTACTGAGAAATTCCAGGAAGGTTCCTCCTGTAGTTTCTTTAAAGATCGTACTGAAATAGCTGGTTCCAATATTCAGATAGGAGCAGATATCATTCAAACCAAATTCCGGTTCATTATAATGTCCCCGAATATATTCCATGGCAAGCAGTGCCTGCTTCTGACCGCTGGAGCTGTTCATGGAAGAGCATCTTTCGAATACTTCGTAAACATAATCCTCCACCATCCTGAATGCCTCACTGAAGGTCTTCTGCTCCGTCACCTTCCCCATAAGAAGTTCTCTTTTATGAAACAGATCTTCGTTCTCTGAAGAGAGTGATTCCCAGCAGCTTCCTGCATGACGCAGAATCATCTGCAGGCAGACACAGGCCTGGCTTTTATCTGCTCTGACCTTCTTAATCTCAGACTTCATAACTGCAAGAGCCTGTTGCAGTTCTTCTTTATTCTCCTTCTTAATTCCATCAACCAGATTACTTAAAGGCTGCCGTAAAGAGAGACTTCTCTCCGGGCTAAGTGTTTCTGTATCAATAAGCAGGTTTCCTCCCAGCAGATAACGCAGTTCAATCGCTTTTTCTGCCTGGTTATGAGACTGGATGGTCTCCCCTGGATTTCTTACCCAGCCGCCGATTCCTGCTGAAACTTCGATACCGATCACTTCTTTTACTTTTTTCTGGATTTCCTCACAAATTTCCTGTATTTCACAGGCAAATTCCCGACTGTGGTTTCCCATAAAAAGGATGCATACCCGGTTATTTCCCTCCTGATAAGCAATTCCTGCATTTTTTCCAGTGACAATCTCATCCGCCACATTAAATAATACGAACGCCATCAGCGCACTCTCCTGGCGCTTCTCCATATCAATCTGGTGAATGCCGGAAAACAGATCCATATCAAACACTGCAACACGGTAGGATGCTGCTTCCAGACAAATGCCCATTTCTGTAAGTTCGTCCAGGCTCTCCTGCACATCTCTTGTACAGCTTACCAGGGACTCAATGGCCTTGGAGCGGATTACCAGCGCATTTTTGTGATAGTCCTGGGAAGTCTTTGTGAGGGATTCCATTTTCTTCTTTTCTTTTCGCTGCTGATCTACTTTTTCTTTCATTTTGCCGATCACTTCCCGAAGCTCCATGGCTGTCACAGGCTTTAACATGTATTCGCTTACATTATACTGAATGGCTTTCTTGGCATATTCAAATTCCCCGAAACCACTGAAGATCACGATCACAATCTCTGGGTAATGATCATGCAGAAAATGACTCAGTTCCATTCCGTCCATATAAGGCATAAGAATGTCAGTAAGGACAATATCCACCGGGTGTGTTTTTACAAAATCTGCTGCCTGCTTCCCATTCTCACAATCTCCAACAAGCTCACAGTCCATAGATTTCCAATCAATATTCTCCTTAATGGCATCACGTACCAGGATCTCATCATCTACAAGTAAAATTCGATACATAGTTTTTGTTTTCCCTTTCTGTATATAGCATGTATCTCATCGGCGTCCCCCCGGTGCCGGTTTGTACATAGCGTTCTATTAATTTCATCTAAATATTATATTATCACAGACTATAAATCTAAGCAAACTAAACAAAATATTTCTGACAGTTTTTAAATGTGTTAGTTACTGTTCACTGGTAATGTTCCGCGAGGTGTTCTTTGTGAACAAAGTTCACAGAACCCCCGAGAACCTCAGCACGAAATCATGCGAATGCATGATTTCTGTGCATCGCGAAGCGTGTTACTGTTCACAGGTAACTTAAATGTTTTTGAACATAATTTTATAAAAAAGGAAACAAAAGCTGCAAAGTTATATTTTCACTTATAAACTCTGCAGCTTTTGTAATTATTCAGCTTTTCTCTTATGTGTATATCTGTATAAAATTTCTCTGGCCGCAGGCATAACCTGCAAAGCACTTTGTAAAACAAGCTTTCTTAAATGACAGTCTTTTACTTTACGATTACGCCATCCTCATCCCAAAGGTCATGCCAGTCTTTGGCACCTTTCCACAGGAATACATGTCCTTTGATCAGACGGTTGTTCTTATCCAGGGAACGGATTGTCTCCATCTCTTTCTCTGTCAGCGGATCCTCTGTTACACACTTCAGATTCATGGTATAGTTCTTCTCTTTCAGAGAGAACGGGATTGGAGATGCCCCTCTCTGTACCGCCCATTTGATACATATTACTGCCGGATGAACACCGTGTGCTGCTGCAATCGCTTTCAGTTCTGGCAATTCAATATCTGCAATGTCTTCTGGCATTTTATCACGCTCTGGACGCTCAGGGGAACCAATCGGGCAGAAGCCTACTACCTCAATACCATGTTCTCTGCAATAATCAAACAGCTCCGGCTGCTGGAAGCATGGATGAAGCTCCATCTCGATTGCAGCTGGTTTGATTCTGCAAAGCGGAAGTACAGCTTCCAGTTTCGGAATGGTCATATTTGACATACCAATATGCCTGGTCAGTCCCATATCTACCAGACGCTCCATCTGACGCCAGGTTTTCATAAAGCGCTCTACTGTAAATGGCTTGGAATCAGGATTTCTGGAATCCACATCACAATGTGGTGCATGATAGTTCGGGAATGGCCAGTGTACATAGTACATATCCAGATAATCAAGCTTCAGATCCTTTAAGGTCTTAGCACAGGCAATGAGTACATCTCCGTCGCCATGCATGTCATTCCATACTTTGGATGCAATAAAAAGTTCTTCTCTTTTTACAATTCCTTCTGCAAAGGCATCTGCGAAAATCTTTCCGATCATGTCTTCATTTCCGTAGCATGCAGCGCAGTCAAAGGAACGATAGCCTACACGAAGTGCACCTGCAACAGAAGCGGAAACTGCATCTGCGTCTGCATGGTCACTTCCGAAGGTTCCCATTCCTACAGCTGGCATCTTGGCACCAGTGTAGAGTGTTCTCTGTGGAACAATTGCTGGATCAATCATTGTCATTTTCTTGTCCTCCTTAACATTCCGCACATTTTTATGCGGATAAAATTTATAGTTTTACACCCTTTTAATCGTTACTGCCCGCATAAAATACCTAGAGGAATACCCACAAACAGCAACATTTCATTTTATGTAATTCAATTGATTTTTACGTAATACCCTTTGCTGAATTGCATTATAACTTCGTAATCTCAATCTGTGGAAGCAGCTTCTCCATGTCTTCCATTACAAAGAATCCTGTCTCTTCCCGCATGGCTGCTGCCGCTGAAATGGCACTTGCCAGCTTCAGAGTCTCTGGAAGAGAGAGCCCCTTGGATAAACCAAGAGCAAATCCTGCGATCATGGAATCACCACAGCCTACCGTATTCACTGCATCGATTTTTGGAACACGTGCCCGGAAAATCCCCTCGTCACCTACAACAATAGAGCCATCACCTCCAAGGGAGACTGCTACGATCTCCACGCCTTTTGCATGGATTTCCTTCGCTGCATTTATAATATCCTGAATATCATCACAGTGCTTGCCTGTGAGCATACGGATCTCATCAATGTTCGGCTTGATCATAGTCGGTGCTGCTTCAATTCCCATTTCCAGAAGCTTGCCGCTTGTATCCAGAATTACCGGGATTCCTGCATCCTTCACGATCTTTACCAGACGCTGATAGGCAGTTCCGTCAAGTCCCTTGGGAACACTTCCAGACATGGCTACTACCTTTGTTTCTTTTACAAGGCCTCGGAATTCCTCCTCAAATCCTGCAAAATCCTCATCTGTAAGTGTAAATCCCGGCTCCAGAAATTCTGTCTGTACCTGATTGATCTCGTCCCAGATATTGATGCAGGATCTGCTTTCTGCACCCACATGGTAAAAAGCACTCTTAATTCCAAATGGCTTCAGGGCATCCTCAATATAGGCGCCTGCATGGCCACCAACAAAGCCTGTAGCAACTACCTCAGCCCCATAAATGGAAGCAGGCTTGGAAACATTCAGCCCCTTGCCCCCAGGTACATACGTGCATTCCTTTACACGATTTACCTCGCCGGTCTTAAAATTATCCACTACATAGCGCTTATCAATGGCTGCATTTAATGTTACCGTCAGTATCATATCCTTAATCCTCATTCATCAGAAGAATCTTGCCTTTTACCAGACCTGGAGTCTTATAAAGCTGGAACGCTTCCTGTGCCTGGCTCATTGGCATTTTGCGGTAAATAAATCCTGGATCAAATTTCAGCTGTCCGGTTGCAAAATAGTGAGCAGTAAGATCCCACTCTTTGCCTGGGAACGGAGAGCTATAGGACATCCAGGAACCAGTAAGTTTGAACTCTTTACGGTTCATGTTCTCCCACTGCTTTGGTGTGAAGGTCAGATCTGCATGAGGAGTTCCGATGAAGCATACATGAGCCTTGTTTGCTGCAAGCTCAAATGCCATATGCATAGTCGGTACCTGTCCTGCTGTCTCAAATACAAATTCGTAGCCTTTGCCGCCGGTAATTGCCATAGCTTCTTCCATGAAGTTTTCTTTGGTTGTATTCACAACTGCATCTGCGCCCATTCTTAAAGCAAGATCCAGACGCTCATCACTGATATCAAATACGACAACCTTCTTAGAGCCAAAGATCTTCGCCCACTGCATGGTGAAAATACCAATTGTCCCGCATCCTAAAATTGCTACGCAGCGTCCACCCTGATAGTCATTCTGAAGGAGTCCGTGAAGGGCAACGGTAGATGGCTCAAACATAGCGCCCTGCTCATAGGAAATAGACGGATCAAAAGGAATTGCATTCTGTTCCGGAATCACCACATAATCCGCATTACTTCCCTGCTGTCTGGAACCAATGAAGCTGTAATGCTTACATAAGGAGAAGTTTCCATTCTGGCAGTCATCACATTTCATACATGGAAGCAGAGGAGCTCCAGAAACACGATCTCCAACTTTTACCTTGGTAACGCCCGCTCCAACTTCTACCACATCACCGGAAAACTCATGTCCAAGAACGATTGGATAGAAATGAACACCGTGGTTCAATACCCGTGGAACATCGGATCCGCAGATACCGGATGCTTTTACTTTGATCTTTACCCAGCCTGGCTTTGCCTGTGGCTCTTCGATTTCCTGATACTGTACGTCCTCGTTTGCAACTACAACTGCTGCTTTCATCTTGAAATACCTCCTTACTGCCGCACCATCATATTCTTGAGAGATTCATATAACTCTCTGTATGTACGGTATGCCTTATCATAAACTTCTTTGTTCAAAGGATCAGGTTCATGGCGTCTTGTTTCCTTAACAGTCATAGACACTGCTTCCTCATAATCTTTATACAATCCTACTCCTACTCCAGCCAGGATCGCCGCTCCCAATGTCGTCGCGGTATCCGAGGCAGGAACAACCACGGTCTTCCCGGTCACATCTGCCTTGATCTGTGTCCAGAGAAGAGAATTCGCAGAACCGCCCATGGCTCTGAGCACCTCTGCCATGGCTCCAGCAGCTTCCGCAACCTCCAGATTGTGACGCAGGGAAAACGCCACGCCTTCCATGCAGGCCCTCACCATATGACCCTTTTTCTTGGCAAAATCAAGGCCATAAAAGACCCCCTTTGCATACGGATTCCAGATAGGGGATCGCTCACCAGACATGTAAGGAAGGAATACAACGCCCTCACTTCCAGCTGGTATCTCCTGGGCAATTTCATTCAGCTGATCAAGGGAAGATTTCCCCGTCTCAGTCTTCTGGCTTCTCTCATAATCCGCAAATTCCCGCTCAAACCAGCGCATAACACCGCCGCCTCCAGTAGTTCCTCCCTGGAGGAGCCACTGACCTGGCACTACATGATATCCAAGGATCAGACTTGGATCAGCTTTATAAGTATCCATGCAAATACTCATGCCGCCAGCCTGTCCGCCCTGCTCCTGTGTCTCTCCTGGATGGATCACGCCAGCTCCAAGTGTACCGCACGCTGCATCAAGCCCACCTGCCACTACAGGAGTTCCAACAGCAAGTCCGCTCTCCCTGGCAGCTGTTTCGTTCACACTTCCAACAACCTTGTCACAGGGAACGATTTCTGGAAGAAACTCTATAGGAATTCCCAGTTTCTCACACATCTCTTCATCCCAGGTACCGGTACGCATATTAAAGCAATGCAATCCATATCCCTGTGAAAGATCCTGTGTAATAGCCCCCGTCAGTCTGTAAGCAATAAAGCTATTGGACTGAAGGATCTTATAAATCTTCCCATACACTTCAGGCAGATTCTCCTTATACCACAGGATCTTCGCCGTGGTATAAGAAGGCTGAAGGGAGTTACCGGCAATTTCAAAAATCTTACTACTGCCGATCTCATGATTAAGTCTGTCACAAATTTCCTGGGCTCTGGTATCCATCCAGATCGGTGTATCAGCCAGTACATGACCTTCCTCGTCAATGGCAATGGCGGACCAGCTCTGTCCATCAATTCCCACACCTGCAATCTGCTCACTGGAAATACTATTCTTCTCCAAACATTCTTTGATGGCGCCGCATACTGCGCTCCACCATTCATCTGGCTTCTGTTGTGCCCATCCCTCATGCGGATAGTAAACAGGGTAATCACCGCTTACAGAAGCCATCACCTGTCCGTTCCTATCAAATATGGCAACCTTGCATGCGCTGGTTCCAATATCAATTCCTAATAAATAGTCTTTGCTCATCCTTGTCTCCTTATGGATTTCCCCATAAAAATATCGGTCTGAAGTTTTCGTATAATGTGCTCAGGAAGATTCTCTGCACCTTCCAGCCGTTCCAGCATGATCTGTGCAGTTTCCCTGGCAATTTTCTCCGTGGGCTGGGAAACGATGGTCAGAGATGGCCTGCATGCGCGGGCAAAGGGCAGGTTATCAAATCCAACCAAGGAAATCTCATCTGGCATGGACACCCCCATCTCATTAAGTCCGATCACAGCACCCATGGTCATTTCGTAATTGGTCACGAAAATAGCTGTCATATCCGGATTCTCCCTCACCAGTTCTTCCACTGCCTGTACGCCTCCCTGGATGGTATAATCGCCATGACAGATCAGCTTCTCGTCAACAGCTATCCCATGTGTCTTAAGAGCTTTCAGGTAGCCGGACATACGCTGCCTGGCTGTAAATACCTCATCCGGTCCACCGATCAGGCCAATCTTTTCATGCTGCTGTTCTACCAGCATAGCTACAGCTTTCTCGGCGGCATTCTCATTGTCTACCAGTACACAATCGCAGGAAATTCCCTGAATCATACGGTCGATTAGTACAATCGGCTTGCCAGTTCTCTGAAATTCCTTCAAATGGGCACCAGACATATCTACCGGCATATTGATAATTCCGTCTACCCGCTTCCTGGTAAGGAAATCTATAGCTTCCTTCTCAAGCTTCTTATCGGTCCTGCAGTCACAGACAATGGCTGCATAACCGTGGCTTCTCAGAATATCCTCCATTCCGCTGATGATCTCTGCACAGAATACATTGTTCAACTCCGGAATCACAACTCCCACCGTCTTGGTAGCATTGGTCTTCAGACCCCGGGCAACTTCATTCACCTCGTAGTGTAATTCTTCGATGGCTTCCTCGATCTTGATGCGGTTCTTCTCTCTTACATTGCCCCCATTAAAATAAGAGGAGATCGTTGCCAGGCCAAGTCCTGTCCGTCTGGCAATGTCTTTCATCGTCGCTGCCATAAAACCGCCTCTTATTCAGCCTTTCCGTCACAGCCGCAAACTTTCATACGAGCCATTACAAGTTCCCTCACAGCTGCAATTCCTGCCTTACCGTATGCTTTCGGATCAAATACCTTCTCATCTTCAAGTGTCTCTCTCACAGCCTTGGAATATGCTGCACGAAGCTCAGTAGCGAAGTTCACCTTGCAGATTCCTCTCTTTACGCAGTCCATAACGTCTTCGTCACTAAGTCCGGATGCACCGTGAAGAACAAGCGGAATATCTACAACTTCGCGGATCTCACTTAAACGCTCTTTATCAAGGACAGGTGTTCCTACATAGAAACCATGTGCAGTACCGATTGCAACTGCAAGGGAAGTAACGCCTGTGCGCTCTACGAATTCCCTGGCTTCCCGTGGATCTGTATTGGTATCTGCTACTGCAACCAGGTCATCCTCCTTGCCACCTACCTTACCAAGTTCTGCCTCACATGGAATTCCCATGGATGCTGCAACATCAGCCACTTTCTTACTCACCTCAATGTTGCCCTCATATTCCAGTTTAGAGCCATCGATCATAACAGAAGTATAACCAGCCTTCAAAGCCTTCATAGCAAGGTCAAAGCTACTACCGTGATCAAGATGCAGGCAAACCGGAACGGAAGCCTTCGCAGCCTCTGCAGCAACAATAGCCTGGTAGGTCTCAAGAGTACCATACTTAATTGTGGATGGGGTGGTCTGGATCATAACAGGAGCCTTCAGCTCCTCAGCGGCCTGAATGATAGCCTTCACCATCTCCATATTCTCTGCATTAAATGCACCTACTGCGTAACCGCCCTGCTGAGCCTTCAACAACATTTCCTTAGATGTAACAAGTGGCATATTCTCCTCCTTCTGCCTGCTGATGCAAGCTGTGAATCTTCTGTTTTTTGAAAACCGAAACGTTTCCGTTTGAGTTCATATTACCTCTTTTACCTGTTTCTGTCAACAGTAAATATTTCATCTTTTTGCGTAAAATTTTACCTTGTAATTTTTGTCAAAGAAAGGTAACTTATAAAGTAGAATACTTTCGAAATCAGCATTATGGTTTTGGATTCCTATGCCTGGTTTTCGAAAAAGAACGAAGGGAGAATATATTATGTTAAAAGGAATTCCGGAAATACTTTCACCACAGCTTTTAAAGGTTTTATGCGAAATGGGTCACAGTGACCGTATCGTCATCGCAGATGGTAACTTCCCAGTAGAATCCATGGGTAAAAATGCAGTTGTTGTACGCTGCGACGGACATGGGGTTCCAGAGCTTCTGGATGCAATTCTCACCGTTATCCCACTTGATTCCTATGTTGAGAAACCAGTAACCTTAATGGAAGTTATGCCTGGTGATCCGGTTAAGACTCCAATCTGGGATACCTACAAAGAGATCGTTTCCAAACATGACGAGCGCGGTGCTGACGCAGTTGGAAATATTGAACGTTTCGCATTCTACGAAGAAGCAAAGAAAGCTTACTGCATCATCGCAACAGGTGAGAAAGCCGTTTATGCAAACGTTATGCTTCAGAAGGGTGTTGTGATCAACAAATAAAATCCGTTTCGAAACATGTGTTTTATAACAGACTCCTATGAAAAAAGCTCCGCCGGAATTTCCCGGCGGAGCTTTTGGTTTCTCTTAATCTCGATTATTCGCTTTTCTTACTGTTTCTTTTTACAAGCCAGATCACAACTGCAATTCCAATAATGATTACAACGATCAGGATCCAGATTGCAGAACTCATTCCATTGGATGTGCTCTCTACGCTCTCACTGGATGCTTCCTGGTCTGCGCTGTCTGCAGGCGCTGCGGTCTCAGTTGCTGCTACTGTCTCAGTTGGCTCTGGTGTTGGTGTACTGGTCTCGGTCGGTTCCGGAGTCGGTGTACTGGTTTCAGTGGGCTCTGGAGTCGGTGTGCTGGTCTCAGTGGGTTCCGGTGTTGGTGTGCTGGTCTCAGTCGGTTCCGGAGTCGGTGTGCTGGTACTAGTCGGCTCTGGTGTTGGTGTGCTGGTACTGGTCGGCTTTGGAGTCGGTGTACTGGTAGGCTCTGCATTCTTTGCATCTGCTTTCTCTTCTTCGCTCTGTGCAGAAGCATTTCCAGCCTCAGCAGTCTCTTCTTCACTGCCTTCGGTCACTCTGTCACCTGCTGACTGTGCCTCGGCATCTGTCTCTGGGATCAGTTCTACTGAATTCTCTTCTGTGTTGGTAGCCTGAGCAATATTTACCCAGCCGGAAACTCCGCCGGCTTCTGTCTTGCCCCAGATACCATCTTTACCAGTGTCTACTTCGGTATCAATGTGAAGCTTCTCACCATTGGCAATGTTGCAGCCCCCGGAAATGGTACCATATTTTTTACAAGGTCCTTTATAAAGGGAAACAGATCCATCTTCTTTTGCATTTACTGTAATGTCGTAATTCACATCTGTGCTTCCGTATAAAGCAAGCTCAGAAGCGATCGCCTCTGAAAGAGTAGCCGGCTTCAGATAATCCTCCTGAAGGAATCCGAATACACTGTGAAGCTGTGCATAGATCCAGGTCTTGCCTGCTTCATCCGTGCTCTCACCTTCCACATGAATAGCTGTCCCATTTGGAATAAGCTCATCATTCAGCTTCGGGCTGTCCACGCTCGCCTCAGAATACATATCGATACCGCCATCCGGCGATTCTACGATCATATAGTAATCGGTCTTATAATCTACCTGCTGTGTCTTTCCTGCATCTGCAAAAACCACTGCGGACATGCAGAAGGTAAGAACCACAGCCAGCAGCATTCCCAGCTTTTTCTTCATATATATCCCCTTTTCCCTGTTATATACTTTTTTATGCTATTTTTCATTGTACCACACAACCAGAAAGATGCAACCATTTTTCTCATATTCTTCCAGTCTTTTTTCCAGTACAAAAGCCTTCTCAGGCGATTTTTCCCGTATACAGCAAAGGAGCAGGACCCGAAATCCTGCTCCTTTGTTTCCTTCTTTCTGAATCTTTTGGGGGGGGATGAAAGAAGGGAATTATAAAAAGCTAATTATTTGTAAAGAGGGCCATAGTTCTTGCAAGCTCTGAAGTCTGCACCTTCTTTATCCATTCCAAATGCGTTCCATGCTGCCGGACGGAAGATATCCGTTTCCGGTACATTGTGCATGCAAACCGGGATTCTCAGCATAGAGCACATTGTGATCAGATCTGCTCCAATGTGTCCATAGGAGATTGCACCGTGGTTAGCGCCCCAGTTGTTCATAACATCATAGGCACTCTTGAATGCGCCATCTTTGCCATCGCATCTCGGTACGAACCATGTACATGGCCATGTATAGTCAGTACGTTTCCAAAGTGTATCAGATACATCCTCTGGAAGCTCTACAGTCCAGCCCTCTGCGATCTGAAGAACCGGTCCAAGACCTTTTACAAGGTTCAGACGGATCATGGTTGCCGGCATAGTAGCTCTTGTCTCAAATCTGGAGGAGAATCCGCCGCCACGGAAGTATCCGTTATCAGCTGCATTCCAGGTAGTAGCCTTCATGATCGCTTTCTGGTCTTCCTCTGTTACGTTCCACCATTCCTTCATAACGCCTTCGCCGTTCTCATCCTTTACAACACCGGAAGCGTCAAGGCAGCATGCGCCAGAGTTGATCAGATGGATGATACCATCGTTCTCTTTTGCAACACCTTCAAGATCATATCCTGTAACACGTTTTACAGCATTTGCACTCCAGTATGTACGAACATCTGCGAACATCTGGGCACGTCCTGTAAGAAGTTTCATAAACAGCATTCCAAGACCATTAAGAACGTCGTTCTCTGTAGCAAGGATATATGGCTCTCTTGCTCCGTTCCAATCAAAGGAAGTATTCAGCATAGCCTCTGCGAAGTCACCGTTCGGATAGAAGTCTGTCCACTGTCTCTGTCCCTGGAAACCAGCAGCGATTGCGTTATGTCCAATTGCCTCCTCAGAGAATTTCGGATCAAGCTTATCGCATCCATTCATAAGCTCCTGGATGATAACTGCCATTTTAACAACAAACTCGAACTGCTCTTCTTTCTGCTCTTCTGACATCTGAAGTTCTGGCGGGTTCTTGTCGAAACCGATGGTACAGTTCTCTTTTGCCCATTTCATAGCTCTGTCAAATTCTTCGTGATCATAGATGCCTTCTGTCATACGACGGATGATCTCAACCTCGTCAACAGACTCAACACGCATGCCAAGATAGGACTCGATGAAATCAGGATCAATGATAGATCCGCCGATACCCATTGTAACGGAACCGATCTGCAGCCAGGATTTGTTTCTCATAGTTGCAACTGCAACTGCTGCACGACCGAATCTTAACATTTTTTCTTTTACGTCTTCTGGCATTTCTGTGTCGTCAGCATCCAGAACCTCATGTCCATAGATACCGAAAGCCGGAAGGCCTTTCTGTGCATGTGTAGCAAGAACGGAAGCAAGGTAAACAGCTCCTGGTCTCTCAGTCGCATTAAATCCCCATACAGCCTTGATGGTCTGTGGATCCATATCCATTGTCTCTGCACCGTAGCACCAGCAAGGTGTAACAGTTACGGTAATATCAACGCCTTCATGTCTGAACTTGTCTGCGCAGGCAGCAGCCTCACCAACACGTCCGATCGTTGTATCAGCGATTACAACTTTTACAGGCTCACCGTTGGAATATCTTAAGTTTGCCTCATATAATTCCTTAACGGATTTCGCCATGTTCATGGTCTGCTCTTCCAGAGATCCTCTTACATCAAGGGCTCCTCTACGTCCATCGATTGTTGGTCTGATACCGATTACAGGGTAGCTTCCGATTAATCTGCTCTTTGCCATAGTAGTTTCATACCTCCTGTTATAAATAATTTAAATTGTTCTTTTATTTCGTTCTCAGGCACTGTGCCTGGGGTGCCGCTGTCGGGAAAAGCCTCTCCCTCTCTTGGCCTCTCATATTTTTTATTATAGGATTGATTCTGGAAAATTACTTGTGCTATAATAGCAAATAATAGTACAATATTCACTTTTTCTGTCGAAGCAGTAAAATTTCTATAAATTTTTGAAGGGAAGAAAGATTTTGCAGATTATTGATCAGAACGAAGACCGTCCAAGAGGCACTTATGAGTTTCCTTTTGAGTTTCATCACATTGACCAAAACCATCCCAAATATGTTATGTCTTACCACTGGCATGTGGAATATGAAATTATCCGAATTCTTTCCGGAGAATTTACCGTCACTTTAGACGAAAAAAGTTTCAAAGCAGTACAGGGTGATGTGATTTTTATCCATAGTGGAATTTTACATTCTGGAATTCCTGTAAATTGTGTCTATCAGTGCATTGTATTTGATATGAACGTATTTTTGAAGCTGAATTCCGTCTGTGCCGATCATATCCAAAAGATCGTCCACCAGGATATTTTGATTTTTCACCACTTTGACAATCGTTATCCAGATATTTTAAGTGTCGTAAATTCACTTTTTCAGGCTATGGAGCAACACAAGCCTGGATATGAGCTTTCTATAATCGGACAATTTTACCACTTTTTTGGTATCGTTTTTAGTAATCATTACTATCTGGACAGCCAGCCCAAGGCACGTCGTGATTACAAACGCATTCTTCAGCTGAAGCAGGTGGTGGAATTTATTGAAAAAAATTATGCTTCCCCTCTTACTCTGGGGCAGCTGTCTGATTCGGTATCCATGTCGCCAAAATATTTCTGCCGTTTCTTTTCTGAAATGACACATCAGACACCTATGGACTACCTGAACCGCCAAAGAATCGAGCATGCCTGCTATGAGATTTCAACAACAGATGACTCCATCACGGATATTGCATACCGCAACGGTTTCAATGACTTAAGCTATTTCATCCGTACCTTCAAAAAGTACAAGGGAACTACACCGGGAAAATACAAGAAGAGTTGATCAGCAGGCGGGCACTGGCCAGATGTCCGCCCGTAAATAAGGGACAGATTTCCCCTCCTTTTCTTCTAACGTTGCAGATATGTAGAAGAGATGTTATTTTTGTCGTCAGAAGAACGACAGAGAAGCATTCCTGTATTCTCACAGGCTACGTTGACGCACTTTATGCGCTTTCTTTTGCTGTACAGACGCGAAAAAGCCCCTATTTGTTCTTATTTCGCTACACATGCCATTTTTTCCAGAATGGTCTCTTATTCCAGGACCCTTATGCAAGAGATTTTCAAGTAAATGGATGATGGAATTGCTGCTGATCAGGCAGATTAGCCCATGGCAGAAAACTGTCCGCACATACTGCTGCAGAACGCCGCAGAAAATCAGAAATTGTTTTTCTCTTTCGTTTCTTCTATTCTAACAAAAGCCGAATGCTATTACAACGAAATTCGGTCGTAAAATTCTCCCATAATCCGACATCTAAATGATATATTTTATCAGTTTACAGAGTTTTCTTTTTCTAAAAACATGCTATAATATTTTCAGTTAGAAGTTGCTAACAAAAGTACAAAAAAAGGAAGCTATTGGATCATGGGAAGATGTTATCATTTATCAAAAGCTGTTACAGATGACCAGGCAAACGAAATCATAAAAGAACTTGCAGAGCGAGGCGATGTGAAACACGCTGAAATTTCCGCTGACGGACATTATCTTCATGTGGATACCCTTGACGGGGAATTTTCCGTAGTCATGTATTCAGCAGTAAATATCTGCAGCCGTATTGCAAACTGTGAGCTGTCCTTTGTGAAATTTGATTATACAGCTTAAGGTCTGCAGATTACGGGAATGATTTTGTAAGTACACGCCAGAGCCGTTTCTTCTGAAAATATGCCGCCAGGATATTTTTCTCTTTGAAAAAATATCCTGACCATCGGCAAATCTATTAGGAAATGGAGAATAAATTATGCAGCAGATCACATTAAAAATAGACGGAATGATGTGTGGAATGTGTGAGTCCCACATTAACGAAAGCATTCGCAATAACTTTTCTGTAAATAAAGTTATCTCTTCCCATACAAAAGGAGAGACGGTTATTCTTACAGAAAATGATCTTGATGAAGCGAAACTGAAGGAGACCATTGATAAAACAGGTTATAAACTTCTTTCTGTCTCAAAAGCTCCTTACGAAAAAAAGAAAGGCTTTTTCTCTTTTTTGAAAAAATAACCTTTCTTTTCCATAATAATCTCAACCCCCATAAAAAGGCCCTGCATCGTTTATCATAATTTTCCGGCAAACGATGCAGGGTTCTTTTATACTATTTCGTTTACAAATCATTCTCCAAATTGGGAAAAATATTTCCGCTATAATATTTCTGGCAATACGGAAAGCGCATATTCCGCAAGGCTATGGTCTTCCTCGCCTGTGCCACCGCTTATACCAAGACCTCCAATAATCGTATCTCCGGACTTCAGTGGCACACCGCCTCCGAAAATCACGATCTTTCCACCGTCCATTTTATCAACACCGTAGAAGGTTCCACCTGGCTGTGCCAGTTTGGATAATTCCATGGTGGACATCTTCACAGCGACAGAGGTATAAGCCTTTTTCAAAGCAACATCAAAACTTACCAGAAATGCTCCGTCCATTACATGAACGGCAATTGGATTTCCCTCCGGACCGCAAACTGCAATAACCGCTTTCTTACCGCGGCGAAGAGCTTCCTGTTCGATTTTCCCAATCAGCTTTTTCGCGACCTCCAAGGTAATCTTATTCTGCATTCCCATGCGGCGCAGTACAGCCTGGATCACTGCTTCGTCTACAGAATCAGAGGTACCAGATATGGGAGAATTTTCACCTTTCGTATCCACGCTCACGCTTCCTCCTGCCATTTTCCCAGTTCCATCTGCCTGTATTTCCATGTTTCCAGCAGACAGGCCATTTTCTACAGTCCCTGGCGTTCCTGCCATCTGACCTGCCGCCTTCGTTTCTTCATAGCGGGCAAGCACGTACAGATAATCCACCAGGCGGTTCATGTATTTCTTACTTCCTGTATCGGAACCAAACTTCACACTTACAGTGGCAAGATCGCGCTCTGCCCTTCTTGCAACAGCCCGAGTCACATCAATCTCCGCAGACAAACGACAGGCACCAGGCAGAGCTGCTTCCTTTGGTAAATGAAACAGTCCCTCCAGACGATCAATCTCTTCTTCCAAAAGCACTGTCTTATCATCATTTATCTTATAATCCCTATTATATGGATCCGCCACTCCTGCAGCGATCCTGGTCAGATTTTCCTGGATCTTCTCCAGAAAACGATAAGTATCTGCGTCCCCGATCATGGTTTTCAGAACTCCAATATGACAGGAAAGTTCATCTATAGTTCCCTCCAACTGAACTCTGTCATCAGCCTTAGAAACATTTTTCGTGCGGACAAGATTGGTAGTTCCCTTGTCACCATTTTTTGTATAAATACTCATAGGACTCTCTCCTGATCTTCCTTATATCAGTACACTGAACACGAAGCAATACATAGCTTGCTTTTTCTTCACTATACTAATAAAGTATTTAAAATCAGCTTAAGACAGATCAATTAAGCTCTATCTTAAGCTCATGTTCTTAAAACAAGATAATACACGTCCTGCAAATTTTGCCCATTATCGCGGCAGTCGCCAAGGTCTCATGCATCCATGGACATTAGCTTATTGCCCGCGTAATTTAGAATGACCACAATTTCTTGTAGATCTTCACAATATCTTCCTTGGTTGGAACTCTTGGGTTGGCCGGTGTGCAGGCATCCGCAAGTGCTGCGTCTGCCATCTTGTCAATTGCCCCGAAGTACTCGTCTGGTGAAATCGTTCCGATTTCCTGAATGGTAAGCGGAATATTCATCTCTTTTTGCATAAACTGGATCCAGTTTACAAGAGATCTTACAGACATTACTTTGTTGTAATTGCTAAGTCCAAGAATGTGGGCGATATTTGCATATCTCTTTACTGCCGGAAGATATTCTTTCTGGCTCTTGCTGTGCTTGTTGATATTCGCATTAAACTCCACAATGTGTGGAAGCAGCATAGCGTTGGCACGTCCATGAGGAATATGGAAAACAGCACCAAGCTGGTGAGCCATACTATGTGTAATTCCCAGTCCTGCTGTGTTAAAGGAAAGCCCTGCAAGACAGGAAGCTACGTGCATTTTCTGACGGGCATGCATATCACTGCCGTCAAGGTATGCTCTTAACAGAAAGACTCCGCAGATTTCAATTGACTTTTCTGCAAGAGCAGATGAAAATTCATTGTGATTGATACTTACATAAGACTCGATTGCATGAGTCAGTACGTCCATACCTGTATCTGCTGTGATAGAAGGTGGAACGCTCTTTACCAGCTCTGCATCCAGAATTGCCTCATCAGCAGTAAGGCTTTCTGAGATCAGCGGATACTTCACATGGTTCTCTGTATCATTTACAACTGCAAAAGAGGTAACCTCAGATCCAGTACCACTGGTAGTAGGAATTGCAATAAGACCCACTTTTCCGTAATTGTTGATCTTCAGGGCAAACTCACGGATTGCCTTGGAAGAGTCAATTGCAGAGCCGCCTCCGACAGCTACTACAACCTCCGGCTGGTACTCCAGAAACTTCTTTACACCTTCTGCGATTTTTCCTACCGGTGCGTCCGGTACAACATCACTGAATACTTCAAACTCCTTGCCACCGCTTTTCAGTGGGTCTGTGATCAGATTGATCATTTCCCCTTTTGCGATGAATGGATCTGTGATCACCAGAACTTTTTTGTATGGCAGTTCTGCCAGTCTATCCAGGGCATTGTCACCAAAGTGGATGACTGTTTTCATTTCAAAAGTTTTCATAATTCAATGCTCCTTTATTGCAGCTCTCTTTTGTACTTTTGAAAGCTTCTATCGGACAGATTCCGGATATCTGCACTCCACACCCTCTTTTTCAAAAAGCTTTAGCCATTTGTCAGAAGGCTTCATATCTGTCACAACAATATCAATATCCCGCAGTCTTCCTGCAACGGAAAATGCGGTCTGGTCAAATTTCGTATTGTCCACAACCAGGATCTTCCTACGTCCGGAATCCAGCATTGCTTTCTTCGCCGTTCCAAAAGCCTCCTGTGATTCCATCACTCCCCATTTCTCATCAAGAGCCTTGCAGGAAAAGACCACAGTATCTACAAAATAAGAGCGAATGACTTCTTCTGTCCGGGATCCAAGGAAGGCAAGGTAACCTTCCTTCATCATCCCACCTGTGGAAATAATGTTCCACCCTGACACATCTGCCAGTTCCAGAAGAATCTCCATGGAATTGGTGATCATAGTCAGACGCTCCTTTTCTTTTAATGCTTTTGCAACGAACACCGCAGTTGTACTGGCGTCCAGAAGCAGATGTTCCCCGTCATGCACAAGAGAGGCTACGATTTCCGCCATCTTCTGTTTCCCAACTACATTCTGATTCTTACGCACGTTAAAGGGAAGATCAATGCTTACATCTTCATTGATCACAGCTCCGCCATAACTTTTAATGGCAAGCCCTTCCTTCTCCAGCTTGTCCAGATCCCGTCTGATGGTCTCTTCGGATACTCCGTATAACTGGCTCAGTTCACTTACTACTACGCGTTTTTCATTCTGTAATTTCTCAAGGATCAGATTTCGTCTCTCTAATGCAAGCATATTCAGATCCCCTCCGTGTTCGTTTTATTGGTCAGACCAGAATTACAGAAGGCTGTCGATCATTCTCTTATCCGGATGTGCGATAACAGATGAATCCAGATACATGCCTTTCTCAGCAACAAGCTCTTTTGCTCTGTCGATTGATGCGGATACGGCAGAAACCTCACCAGTGATCATCATGTAAGATTTTCCGCACATACCTTTTGCAATACGAAGCTCAATAAGATCTACAATTGCAGTCTTTGCAGCCTGATCTGCAGCCTCGATAATGGAAGCTGCGTCATATGTTTCAAGAATTCCCAGTGCACTGATCTCCTCAACCTGAGTAGTTCCGTAAATAGCCGGGAAAAGAGACTCGTGTGGATTACCCAGTACGAAGCTGTCAATACACTTGTCCTCATATGTTGTTACAGCTGTATCAACGGCAGCTTTTACCGCACTGAGATCACCGGTGATAATTGCAATATATTTACCCGGACACACGGTCTGCGCCTCAACGATTTCTACATCAGATGTCTTAACCATTGCATCTGCTGCAGTAACGCCGGTAGCTGTAGTTTTGAATTCAATCATTCCGATTGCTTTACTCATTTTCTGCACGTCCTTTCTAATTCTTTGCAACTACGATCCAGCGATCTGTCACTTCGGTAACTTTACCG
Organism: Blautia glucerasea; assembly: GCF_020537505.1. Classification (GTDB taxonomy): domain Bacteria; phylum Bacillota; class Clostridia; order Lachnospirales; family Lachnospiraceae; genus Blautia_A. Next base: position 217,315 of record NZ_JAJBMO010000001.1, read on the forward strand.
GAGATGGTTGCATGGATACCAACACTTAAGCCCTGGGCCGGGGAAGCGATCATCTGACCTCGTGCCACCTGATCTCCAACCTTTACAATTGCCTGCGCCGGAGCTCCGATATGCTGGCTAAGAAGAATTTTAACCTTTGGAATTTCAACCAGTGTCTCGTCCATTGGTGCGTCTTTGTCGTATTTTGTAAGACCAAGACGTGCCATCAGGCGTTCTTCCGGAACCTTGCGGTATTCTCTGGATTCCTTAACTGGTACTGGCTGTACTCCCTGAGGAGGACGAATACCTTCCTTACGAAGTCCACCCTTCATGTCTGCAAGAAGTGTTCTTGGAGCAAGGCTCTGAGGACATGCGTACATTTCACACACACCACAGGAGCTGCAGAAGCTTGCATTAATGTAAGGATTTACATCTCTGAAATCCTGATTGGAAGCTGCGCGCATGAAGCGTGCCGGATCAATCGGATGTCCCAGATTGTTACGTGGACAAAGATCAGTACAAGTATTACACTGGCAGCAAATAGATGCTGCGCGTTTTAAATCTATAGCAGAAGTCCGCATCTTCTTCTGTACGATTAAATGGTCTTTTGGCAGAACCAGAATCGCATTTGTTGTCTTCGTCACAGGGTCAGAACCTTTTCCGATTCTTCCCATCATCGGTCCACCAATAAAGTAAACCGGATCTTTTACAGTAGTTCCGCCTGCCTGTGCAACTACGTCATCCATGGTACATCCAAGAGGTACTCTTACAGTTACCGGATGATTTACCTCAGCTACAACAGATACATATTTAGATGTTACAGGCTCTTTTTTCTCTACTGCCTGGTATATATTATACAATGTCTCTACGTTGAACACTGCCACTCCCTGCTCAATAGGAAGTCCGCCAGGTCTTACAACTCTACCAGTTGCTTCGTAGATCAGTACAACCTCATCACCCATAGGATATACTTCATCCAGAAGATGGATGCGCATTCCCGGGAACTCTTCAATATGCTGTTTCAGAGCATTTACTGTCTGAACATAAGATTTTTTGATTCCAATAATGGCCTCAGAAGCTCCAACAGTCTCCTGAACCATATGGAAGGTTTTCATAATTTCGTAAGCGTGCTTCTCTAATAACTGTCTATGTAATTTCAGTAAAGGTTCGCACTCTGCACAGTTCATAAGAATGGTATTGGCTTTATCTGTCAGCTTCATATATGTAGGAAATCCTGCACCGCCGGCACCAACTACACCATTCTCCTGTATAATATTCTGTAATTCTTTGATATCCATGGCGTTACTCCAATCCTGCACCGTCATCAACGATACCTACAATGGCGGCATCTACCGGTGCTGTTTCTACGCCGCAGCCAATTCTTGCCGCGCTTCCTTGTGCCACCAATACATATTCTCCGATTCCTGCACCGATAATATCGATTGCAACAATCTGGCTGAGGTCACCTTTCATGTGATGAACCGGTTCCACGATCATAAACTTATTGCCGATCAGCTTTTCGTTTTTTCTTGTGGAAACAACGCTTCCTACTACCTTGCCAACTATCATGTGAACCTCCAAATTTTATACCAGTTCAGCCACGCACGTATCTGTCCCCAAATCCTGCATGGCTGAACATTTTATTTTCGTAATGAGGAATGTAACTTCCGCTTCATTACTTTATGATTGTAACTGTATTGCCTGTGGCAATTTTTGCTGCATTTGCTTCATCTGTATCAATGTGCATCTCCAGTGTAAAACTGTCGTCCACACGGATCTTCACATGATTGAAAATAGTACCTCTCTCATTGTCTGCCTTAACAGAAACGATATCTCCGTCCTTCACGCCGGCTGCCTGGGCATCCTTCGGGGACATGTGGATGTGGCGCATTGCTACGATACATCCCTCTTTCAGATAGATCGCACCTTTCGGTCCGACAATAGCGATAGGAGCACTTCCCTTAACATCTCCAGACTCACGAACCGGTACTTTCATACCAAGCTTGATGGCATCTGTAGCTGATACCTCAACCTGGGAAGCCTTGCGGACCGGTCCGAGAATGCGGACATTCTCGATGGCACGGAGCTTCAGTCCAACGATGGTTACTGTCTCATTGGACGCAAACTGTCCTCCCATCAGCTCTTTCTTCTTGGTGAGCTGATATCCTGGTCCGAATAAAGCTTCAACATGTTCCTGTGTCAGGTGGATATGTCTTGCGGAAACTCCGATCGGCACCATGAAACCATTGCCTTTTTCTTCTTTTTTGTTAAGAGCATCCAATACCATTCTGGTGATCAGCTCAACATTATTGGTTTCCAAAAGTACACCTGCTTTCTTCCTGGATTATGTAATAATCTAGGCGTGAATTATTTGAGAACTGGAAGAATCTTCTCAACATCAGTATGAGGTCTCGGAATTACGTGTGTAGCTACAAGCTCTCCAAGTCTGGATGCTGCTGCGCTTCCGCTCTCAACTGCAGATTTAACTGCTCCAACATCTCCACGAACCATAACAGTTACAAGACCGGATCCGATCTTCTCTGTTCCAACTAATGCAACGTTAGCTGCTTTGCACATCTGGTCAGCTGCCTCGATAGCTGCTGTAAGTCCTCTGGTTTCTACCATTCCTAATGCTTCCTGTGTCATGATTTTTTCCTCCTTATGAATTGCTGGTTTCTCAGCTTCTATGTGTTTGCTTTCTGTAATCTCTTTGTCAGCTGCAGTGGTCTTCGGCTCTTCTGCCTTTACCTCTGCTGCTTTTGCTTTGGTTGTTCTGGCCGTTCTTCTCGGAGCGGCTGCCTTTTTAGGGGCTGCTTTTTTCGCTGTCTCTTTCTTTTCTTCGTCAGCCATTATTCATCCCCCTTTTTCTTTCTCCATCGACTTGCGCTTAACTCCACCATTTTGACGATTTCCTCATGGGGATTGGCAATTACTGCATAGCTTGCCGGTTTCTTGATGGCTTGTGTTGCGGCCGCTTCCACGGCCTCTGTAACAGCTGCCACATCGCCTTGTACAATAATGGTCACCAGTCGTCCGCCCAGCTTACGCTCCCATGACGCCAGCTCAACGTCTGCCGTTTTGCACATGATGTCCAGGGCATCCATAGCCGCTACAACACCTGTGATTTCGATAAAACCATATGATTTACTCATGAGCGAACTCCTTTTTGTTCATTAGATGCTTGGAAGGATTTTCTCCACATCTGTATGAGGTCTTGGGATTACGTGTGTAGCTACAAGCTCTCCAAGTCTGGATGCTGCTGCGCTTCCACTCTCAACTGCTGCCTTAACAGCTCCAACATCACCGCGAACCATAACAGTTACAAGACCGGATCCGATTTTCTCTGTACCAACCAGTGTAACCTCTGCTGCTTTTGTCATTGCATCTGCTGCCTCGATTGCAGCTGTAAGTCCTCTGGTCTCTACCATTCCTAAAGCTTCCTGTGCCATGATGAATTCCTCCTGATTTATCTCATCTTCTCAAGTACGCTCCAGCGTACTTGCTGTGAGGTACCTGTCATGCTCCGCATGACTGTTCGTTATTATTATAGATGTTTCTTCACTGGTTAGCAATAACTATTCCTTATCCAGTGCGCTGATTTTCAGCATTTTTTGTGTACCGGGTTCCGGATTTGGTATTACGTAGTGCTGTACCACACCGGTCATACTCTCTGCTACTCTGATTCCAGCTTCCACAGCCTCTGTTACATCAGAAACGCTTCCGCGGAACTTGATGCAGACAAGGAGCGGTACCGGCAGACTGTCCGCATTTGCAGGTTTATTTTTATCAAAAACCTCCAGATGGACATTTGCTGCCTTGCAGCCGGCGTCGGCCGCCACAAATGCTGTTGCCAGTCCGAACACCTCCAAGATTCCTACAGCTTCTGCCATCTTGATTCTCCTTTATCCGGCAATTATTTATTTACAACTGCGATCTTAAGACCGGTCATTGCAAGGTTCTTCTTTAATGCTTCATTGATCTCCTCAAGCGGATACTTGTCTGTGATCAGTTCAGACATTGGAAGTCCGATTGCGTTTGCTCTCTTAAGGAAGTCAAATGTTGTAACGTAATCTCTTAAGGTGTATACCCAGGAGCCTACGATTGTGATCTCTTTGGAGCAGATGTCAAAGTGCGGGTTGATTGTAGCATCTCCACCATTGATGAAGAAACCAAGCTCGCAAAGACCGCCGCCGTTGCGGATAAATTTGTAGATGTTTGCATGAGCAACAGGTGATCCTGTGCACTGGAATGCAAAGTCTGCAAGATGTCCGCCGAACTGATCCTTAACAGCCTCAGCAAGTGCTTCGATTCCTTTGTGCTCCATGAAGTTTACGCTCATGGTAGCGCCCATTCTCTTAGCGAAATCAAGACGCTGCTGATTTCCATCTACTGCGCAGATGTTCTCGATACCCATGGTACGAAGAACTGCGATGCAGATCAGACCAATCGGTCCGCATCCCTGTACAACAACTCTGCTGTTGAAACGAAGGATACCAGTTGTTTTTGCTCTCTCAACTGCATGTACAAGAACTGCACATGGCTCGATCAGGATACGGGAATCCAGATCAAGGTCGCTTACGTTGAAGAATGTGCTTCCGAAGTTTCCGCCTCTGATGAAGATGTAATCAGAGAACCATCCGTTCAGATGTACATCATCATCTGGAAGAAGTCCGTATACGTCAGCTCCGCCAACGTTCTTTTTGTTCAGGTCGAACATTGTGATCTCCGGATCATCCTTGAAGATCATACAGGTAACAACTTTATCACCGATCTTAACTGGTTTTCCAGCTGTATCAGTCTTAACATTTTTACCCATGGCAACGATCTCACCAGTTCCCTCATGTCCAAGTGCAACTGGGATCAGGTTAAATGGGTCTCTCTTGAATTCGTGAGCATCAGTACCGCAAACGCCGCAGCCTTCTACTTTAACAAGGATGTCGTCGTCACCAACTGGTGGAATCGGGTACTCTTTGATGTCGAAATGCTCTTTCTCAGTCAGAACTGCAACGTGTGCAGTTTTTGGGATAGCGCCTGCCGGTGCAGCAGCAGCTGGAGCTGCAGCTGGTGCAGAAGCTGCCGGTGCAGTTCCAGCCATTCCAGCAAGAACCTGTTTTACGATTTCTTCGATATTTACGTTATTCATATCCATTTTTATGTTTCCTCCTGTCAGCGAATGCAAAGGCTGTCTGCCATTACGCAGCGTCTTCTCTTGGTGAATGTGCTTGCGCTTGTAAGTCCCTCACCGGTACGGCTTGCGATTGTAAATGTGCAGTAACCCTCTCCGCCAAATCCAAGTGCTGCATAGGAAGGTGCATTCTTAACAAGGATTGCGGTATCGATTGCTTTCGCATATTTGGTGATATTGTCAATGTTCTTGGAATGAATGTGTGCAGAGTGGCGGTTGCCATGCTCAAGCCATACGGCCTGCTCTACTGCATCATCAAAGTCTTTTGCTCTTACAACGCCAAGGATCGGCATCATAAGCTCTGTGGCGATAAGTGGATGTTCCTTCGGTCCCTCAAATACGATGCAGCGGATGTTTGCAGGAGCATTTACTCCGATCATGGAAAGTAATGTTCTTGCGTCACGTCCAACACATTTACGGTTCAGCTTGCCGCCTGCAAGAACAGTCTCAACAAGTTTGTCCTGTTCTTCCTTGGAAGCCAGGTAACAGTCATTCTCGCTTACCAGATAATGCATAAGCTCATCTGTGATAGAAGCAACTGCTACGATTTCCTTCTCTGCAATACAAGGAAGGTTGTTATCGAATGTACATCCATTTACGATATCCTGGGCAGCTTTTCTTACGTCTGCCGTCTCATCTACAACTGCTGGCGGGTTTCCTGCACCAGCACCGATTCCACGTTTTCCAGAGGAAAGAACTGCGGTAACAACGCCAGGGCCGCCTGTCGCTGCGATAAGTGGAATATCTTTATGTTTCATCATGATATTGCTTGTCTCTAATGTAGGCTTCTCTACTGTAACTGCGATATTGTCCGGGCCGCCTGACTCCAGGGATGCCTCGTTCAGAAGGTTGATCGCATAAATAGAAGTCTTGATTGCTGCCGGATGTGGGTTGAATACAACTGTATTTCCACCTGCCAGCATGCCGATGGTATTACACAGAATGGTCTCACTTGGGTTGGTACACGGAGTGATCGCTCCGATTACGCCGAATGGTCCCATCTCGATCAGGGTTAAGCCTCTGTCGCCAGACCATGCTGTTGTGCTGAGATCTTCTGTACCTGGGGTTTTATCAGCCACCAGATGGTGTTTCAGGATCTTATCTCCTACATTTCCCATTCCGGTCTCATCAACACCCATACGTGCAAGGATTTCTGCATTTTCTTTGGTTTTTCTACGAATGCAGGTAATAATTTTTTCTCTCTGGTCCAAGGACATTTTCCGAACGATCTTCTGAGAAGCTTTCGCTGCCTCGATGGCTTCGTTCATATCTTTGAAAATTCCATGTTTACCGGCCGGAGCGTCTGCAATCTGCATTTTCGCCATTACTTCCTGTACAATATCCTGTACCATGCTTTCGCTGATTGGCATGAGATTGTTCCTCCTTAAAAATCGCCTGCAGCTGCTCGGGTTTCTCACAGCTGCCAGCCTTTATAGTTTTTGATTATTTCAGTCCTAACTGAGCCATAACCTGTTTTGTGATCTTAGCCACTAACTCTGCATCTGCGTTAGCTGTATCTGCTGCTGGAGCATCGCTTCCACCAACGAAATCATACTGATATCCTGGGAACTGTTTGTAGTCCTCATTGTGGCAGGCACCGCCGCAGTTGTGGCAGTTCATGCCATCTTTGTTCTGACAGAGGTTTGCAGGATGTTTTCCAGGCATACCGAATTTACGACGGATCTCATAAAGCTTCTTGATGTTCTCTTTGTCGAATTCCTTCGGGCCACCAAGAAGTTTGCTCTGATACAGAAGCTGCGCATAAAACTCTACAGACTCCATCTTCATGTATGCAGCGTTCAGGTCTGTGCTCCATGTAAGAGCTCCGTGGTTCTCAAGAAGAACTGCATCAAAGTATGGAAGATATTTCTCAAGGTTGTCCGGAATTTCCATTGTTGAAGGTGTACCGTACTCAGCGATCGGAACGCATCCAAGAGCGATAACAGCTTCTGGCATGATTGGCTGTGTAAGCGGGATACCTGCGATAGCAAAGGATGTTGCATAAATCGGATGAGCATGTACAACAGATCCTACATCAGGTCTCTTCTCATATACTCTCATGTGCATCTTGATCTCAGAAGATGGTTTGAATCCTGGGTTAGCCTGAAGAACATTACCCTTAGCATCTACTTTACAGATGAACTCTGGAGTCATGAAGCCTTTGGATACACCAGTAGGTGTACAAAGGAACTCATTGTCATTCAGTTTTACGGAGATGTTACCGTCATTTGCTGCAACCATGTTACGGTTATAGATTCTTCTTCCGATGTCGCAAATCTGTTTTTTGATTTCGTATTCGTTTACCATGCTTTTTTCCTCCTTAAGCACATTCAGGTACGGTGGATTATGTAAGTTATAGTACCGCACCGGGTAACTTATCATGGCTAGGCATAGCTAGCCTGTTACTTTTTTGGTTATGGTGTAAGTTTACACCATTCCACACCATAAGTCAAGGTTTTTCCGTTGTTTTATGTTGTTTTGTGTGGAATTTTTCCCAGGTTGCTATGTTGTTTTTCGTGGTTTTCCTGTTTTTTCCACATCTTCCTGATTGGCTTCTGCTTCTTCCCATGGCATCACATCCCCTTCTTCCCGAAGATGCTCCAGGATTTCCGGGATTCCCTGCTGTTTCTTGGAATCCACATAAAAAATGGTCTTGCAGCCGGCAAGCTTCAGCCAGGATGTGGCAAGCTTCACGTTGGCATTTGGATCATTGATCTTGGTCACGATCCCGATCACCTCACGGTTCGCCATGCAGGTGATACAGGGCGGGAAAAGGCAGTAGGGCTCGATGGCGGAAACCAGCAGGCCTACCACATCAGATTCATATGTATATAACGCCAGGGCGTGTCCCAGTCCCTTGGTCTGGGCATACTCTCCTGGCGTATCCACGATCACATCAAAATTATTCACATACTGTGTTTTATGGTAATGTATTTTTCACCGCGCAGGGCCTGGGTAAGAGTGGTCTTTCCTGCCTCGCTGCGGCCGATCAGAACAAGTTTCTTCATATTATATCAGGTCCTTGTGATCGGGCATAAAGTAAAGCCCAGTTTATTTCCCACGTAGTCCAGAATGGCGCTGGTGGATGCTTCCACTTCTGATACCGTACCGGTGATGATCAAGCTGCCGCTGAAACGGTCTACAAATCCCAGTTCGATCCCGGATGACTTCATAGCGATATCCGCCATAATGATAGCGGTCTCTGCCGGGCTTACGGTCATGATTCCGATGGCTGCCCTTGAATAATCCAAAGAGGGATCCAGCCCCAGTTTGGTATAAAGGATCTTATCCGGATTGGCAATGATGTGGGCCAGGGAAATCTGTTTGCCCGGAACCAGCTCCTGCACAATTCGCTGTTTCATTTCCGGAGACATATTATCTGTATATCCCATTTTTACCTCCTAAAACGGACATGCCGCCCAGCGGCGGTATCACCATATTTGAAAGTCCGTATCTTCCTATAATCATATTTCTGAATATATCCTTTTTTTAATTATACCTTTCCATTTCTTCACTGTCAACAAAAAGCAACAGGTATCAGCATACTATATGTGGTTTTTTCTGTGTTTTAATGTTGTTTTTATTTGTTTTCTATCCTTTTTCCGTTTTTACTGTTGACATGTTGTTTTTCCCCTGTCATACTAAAACAAAGGAGTTGATTTTATGTATCTTTCTGATATACATACTCATTCTATTGCCAGCGGACACGGCACCAGCTGTACCATCAGCGATATGGCGAAGGCAGCTTCCCGGAGGGGGCTGAAGCTTCTTGGGATCACAGATCACGGGCCGGCTACTCTGGCAGCTGGGACTTCCTCGTATTTTCGAAGTCTGACCTATTCCCCCAGGAAACGTTTTGGAGTAGAATTATTGTATGGAATTGAACTGAATATTCTGGATACAGATGGAAAAGTAGATCTGGAACAGGAGCTTCTTAATAAGCTGGACTATGCCATTGCCAGCATGCATGATCAGAATTTCCATCCAGGGACGCAGAAAGAAAATACCACAGCATTTTTGAATGTAATGAAAAATCCAGTGGTAAAAATACTGGGACATATTGACAATACCCGATATGATGTGGATTACGATGCAGTTGTAAAAGCCGCTGGCGAAAATGGCGTAATCCTGGAGATCAACGAAGCTTCCCTGGCTCCTTACGGATACCGGGGTGACACACGGGCTAACTGTGCACAGATTCTGGCCTGCTGCCGGAAGCATCTGGTTCCTATCGTACTTTCCAGCGACAGCCATGGGGCCGAACATATTGGAGATTTCACTTATGCTGCTGATTTCGTCCATGAGGCCATGTTTCCGGAAAGCCTGATTCTCAACAACCAGATTCCCAAATTAAAAATGCTGTTAAGTATAAGATAGCGAAAATCCAGGCACGCAGTGTGAAATGCCGTCTATCCGATTGACTATTTCTCATCTGTATTTCCCTGCTCCGCCGCTCTTACTTTCTGCATCATTGCCGCCAGTTCCTGGTATTTTCCAGTCACATAGCCGTAATTTTTCCTCTTATGGGGAAGCTGGCAGTTGGTGCAGTCCTTGAAGCCTTTTTCGTTATATTTAAAATTTCCGCCGCACTTATCTCCCAGTGCATAAAGAGGGCAATAGCAGAACAGGCAGTTAAAATCTTCCGGGTCTGCCCCTTTGTGGCAGGGGAAAAATTCGCATTTCTTGTGGCTGAAATAAGAGTATTCTTTGTCTTCCCAATATTTCTTCTCCATACTGTTCTCCTTATCTCCTATGGTTCAAACTCTTCTGTGCAAACCGTTTCATAATGTACAGCGCTTAAGCAGCACAAACTTGTTTCCACCAGCTGACTACAATGTGTTTTTGCAATAAAAGAGTAAAAAAAATACCGCTATAGCGGTTTCCAAATCATCATCCTTATTTAAGAGGGAGCGATGCTACCCCGGGGTAGAATATGATCCGTTCATATATACGCGGAGGGAACGGTTTCATCCGAAGTAGTATCGCCTGCCATTTAATCTGTATAATTCTTCTGAACAGGCGATTATTCCATAAAAAATGTCCACTCACAAAAGCGGACAACATCTCGGGGCTGCGGATTCCCCAAAACTGGTTGTTACACTTTCATCGGAAGTTTAACCTCGCCATACCAAGCAGGTTTCCTGGCTCCAGGATCATCGCTCCTCTCTCCTTCTCATGCATCTGCACAATGGACTCTGAGATTCGCTCCTCTGTTACAGTGACCGGATCGCTCAGGTTTCACACCTGATTCCCTCTTTCTGCCAGCTCATAGCCGTCAGCACTTAATATGTTCAATATGGAATTATACTGACATTATAATACCACCAGTCACTGTATTTGTCAACGCTTAAGGAGAAACTTTTGTTATTTTTTTATCAACCTGTTACTGGTCACGGAAAGAACAGTAACAGCACTCTATAAATGCTACCTGCAGGTTGCCTGCCAATGACTGCACGGGATATTGTTCATAAGCAAAGTTTAACGCGATTCAGCCTACGATTGCCCGGATCTCCTCCACCAAAACCTTCGCCGTCTTCTCATGAGATTTCTGTCCTGGATGCTGTCTTGAGCCAAATTCTCCCTCCAGGGTATCTGGCAGTTTCACAAACTTCACCCGTTCATCCCCAGATTTTACCTTATAATTCTGAATCGCATTTTCAAGGGTAGGCTGGATTCCAATTCCAAGCATTCCGTAGCACCACAGGATGTAGCTTTCCGGATTATAGTCACGCAGTTTTTTCAAAAAATCCTCTACTGCTTTTCCCACCTTTTCCATGTCCTTGGTGCCGCTGCCGTCATTTGTTCCCAGATTTACCACGATCACGTCCGGCTGAAATTTCTGGAAATCCCATTTTTCAAAAGCTCCCAGTTCTTTGTTTCTCTCTCCGTTCAGCAGGCCGCACACCTGCTCATAATATGGCGGGATTGCCTGTTTTTCATCACCTTCCCAGGAACAGAAAACGCCCCATCCGCTCTGGCTTACGCAGTGATAGATTGCATCCAGCTCTTTTGCTGCCATATACGCATAATTATCCACACAATTAAAGCAAAAAGAATTCCAGGTCATTTCCCCGCCCGCTCCACTTCCGCCTTCCCCGGAAGTGATACTGTCCCCGATCACCTCCAGCCTCATTTTCGGCTCTTCAAGAGGGCAAAATTCTCCATCTGTCTGCACACCCAGTATCTGGAATAGTGTTTTCTCATCTGTTGGAAAAGCCGGAGTATCACGAAGAAGCTTCACATTTCGTATCTTATCCCCCTCCATGTTTCGAAAGAGACAGATTTTCTGTTCCCCTTTGTTTACCATAAGGCGCTGGCTCATCGCACCGTCTACGATTACGTCCGCCCAGGGCTCAAACAGCTCATAATCTGAGCGAACCGTCACCCACGCTTCTGTGGCCTTTATATTCATTTCAATCCCGGAAGCCGTCCAGAACAAGGTAACCGGCTCCAGACTGCCATTTGTCCGGCCAAGTACTCTTAAATATGAAATTTCCCTGATCTTATAATTTTTCAGCATCTTCTTTTCCTCTCTTCTGGTTCTATGAAGAGCATTTTTCGTTATCCTAGACGATTTAGCAGCTTCACAGCTGAATGCATAACAGCTATTGCTATTATACTTCTTTTCTATTTACATTTCTATATTCCAATAGAATTTTCCTCCTATAAAAAAGCCCTCCCGGACTTTTCATCCGAAAGGGCTCTCATATTCATTTATTCAAACTACACAAGACGTCTTACAGAAGTAATGGTTCTGTATGCAGCATTGTCGCTGATCTTGATTCCATCTCTGGAGTTGGAAGCATGTACGATCTGTCCATTTCCCATATAAATTGCAACGTGTCCGCCATAGCAGATCAGATCACCTGGCTGTGCATCTGCATAAGATACTTCATATCCTGCATTCTGCTGTTCATAAGAGGTTCTTGGAAGACTTACACCAAAGTTTGCATATACACTCTGTACGAAGCCGGAGCAGTCAGCACCGCTTGTAAGGCTTGTTCCGCCCCATACATATGGGTTTCCAACGAACTGGGTCGCATAATCTACAACAGAAGATCCGGAACCGGAAGAACTGCTGGAGCTGCTGGAAGAGGAATCATCAGAAGAATCGTAATCTACTGTATTCTCTGTATCAATCACATTGCCGTACTCATCATATTCATAATCAGAAGAAGAATCGGAAGAACCGCTTACAGCGTTTCCATCTTCATCATACTCTGCATCCTCAGAAGAATCAGAATCTCCGCTCTCCTCAGCCTCCTGTGCTGCTGCAGCTGCTGCAGCCTCTGCTTCAGCCTGGCGTCTTGCTTCTTCTTCAGCTGCAATACGCTCTGCCTCAAGCTGCTCAATTTCAGCCTGCTGCTCTTCCAGAAGGTTTGCATACTCAGTTGCCTGCTGCTGTGCATATGCGATCTCATTCTCGCAATCTGCATTGTTGGCACGGGTTACATCCAACTGATACTGAAGATTAGACTGCTGAGCCTCATACTCTTCTTTCATTGTCTCGAAATCAGCTTTCTCCTGCTGATACTGTTCCTCTAACTTCTGAACCTCTTCAATAGTTCTTGCATATTTCTGAAGGCTCTCTCTATCCTGCTCGTACATCTGCTGTGTGTACTCAGCTCTTGTAAGAAGATCTGCAAGGTTATCTGCGTTCAGCATCATCTGGAACCATGCATTGTTTCCGCCTTTTTCGTAAAGGTACTGGATACGTTTTTTCATGGAGCTGTACTGTTTATCTTTGGCGTTCTGAGCCTTGGTCAGATCGCCTTCTGTTTTCTCAATTTCCTCCTGCTTGGAAGCAATATCATTCTCAAGAGTCTGAATGGAAACCATTACATTTACAAGATCAGAATTCAAAGATTCGATCTGGCTCTCAAGCTGCTGTTTCTGCTCCCATAAAGCACTCATACGCTCATATGTAGCATCCAGCTGCTGGCTTGTCCAAGCCTGCTCTTCTCTTAAGTCGCTCTCACGGTCAGCCATTACGCTTACTGCCTGTGAGCCGCACATTAAAATTGCCAGTGTCAGACATACAATTCTTTTCTTCATGTTTCATCACCCTCGTTAATCTTTTTGATAATCTAAATAGCTCAATTTGTAATATGTTTGCAATATCTTTTTCAATCTTGCTACATATTAACACACCCTTGAAAAGATTTCAACCCTAAATTGCAATAAATTTTAAATTTCTGTAACATTTCGTAATATATTTGTTTTAAACAAGTCAACCACATTCTGTGAATCCGGCTTGTTATCGCGGCAGCCGCCGAATTCTTATGCAATCTCCAGCTTGTTGTTTGTAAAAAAGAAGGAAACCAGCGTCTTCACTGATTTCCTTCTATAAAATATCTTATTAATTCTTATTACTTGCCAAACAGATCATACAGGATCTGGTCTGCTGTCATGTTTCCATAACCATCCGGATCAGAAAGGACACTGCTGTTCCATCTTAAGAAATTACCATTACGGATGTAATTTCCAACTGAAGGATGATAGCTGAAAATGTTATATCCAGCATACATGGACATGTACTTCTTCGCCAATGCAACTGCCTGGCTGGAATAATCACCTGTAGGAGTGGTGGTTCCAGAAATCTGAACACCAGCCTGTGGGGTAGAATGTACGATTACAACACTCTTGTCACTGCACTGTCCAATTACGATCCAGGTATGTCCGGAGTTATATCCAATATCGCCAGGCTTCAGTGTCCATCCATTCTGGGACAGATAGCTCTGATTTACAATGCTTCCCCAGCCTTTGCCTGAATAGTAGCTTCCGATTTCACCGGATACAACCGTATATCCATATCCTACATTTGACTGTGTCTGCATTACCTGATAAGCAGCCCATCCTACAAATCCGGAACAGTCAAATCCCTTCGCTCTATTCGAAGTAGAAAGATCACGATAATTATTGTAATTATAGGCAGATGGATTGGAAGACCATTTGTTATACCAGTCTGTCATTGTCTGGCTCAGACCTTTTCTTGTGGAATCATTCCAGCCGCCGCCCCATACATAAAGGGCTTTTCCAACAGGCTGCAATGCGCCAAGCAGATAGTTCTTAATGGTCTTGGTACCTGTATTGGTACTTGGAGTCGGTTCATTCTTTTTCTCGCCCAGGCAAATACCCGCACTTGAAAATTCATATTTTACGCCATCAATGGTCTGGATACCAGTATACATGGCGCCTGATGTCTTATCAAAGTAGTACTTGGTTCCTTTATCCTTATTCTCTACCCAGCCCGTGGCCATGGCGCCTGTACCGCTGTAGAAATAATATGTAACATTATTGATCTTCTTAAAGCCAACCGCCATAATACCGTTGGTGGAGGTGGAGGAAGTACTCTGGAAATAGCGCTTCACACCAGAAGAGCTTGTCAGCCAGCCTCTTGCCATAATTCCGGTCTTGGAGAAATATCGGGTATTTCCCTTGCTGTCCTTTACAAAGCCAGTGGCTGCAACTCCTGACTTCGCATAGAGATAATAGGTCTTACCTCCCAGCTTCAGCCATTTCTTCTTCATATAACCGGTAGACGGGGCAAAATAACGTCTCTGTCCTTTAGAATTGGAAAGCCAGCCTGTTACCATAACACCAGCTTTGCTTGTGAAGTAACGTTTTCTTCCCTTGCTGTCTTTCAGCCAGCCTTTCACCTGAACACCGTTGGATTTCTTAAAGTAGTATTTCTTGCCGTTCAGTGTTAACCAGCCTTTGACTTTCTTGCCATTCTTGTAGTAGTATGTTTTTCCACTTACTGTACGGAATCCATTCTTCTTCGCAGCCTGTACCTCTACAGAGGATGCATGACATGTAAAACCAGCTGCCATGACCATCATAAGCAGCAGGATACTCCACAGTCTGAATTTTTTGCGTTTACTTTGCATACTTACCTTCCTTTTTTAAATCACTTTGATATTTTTATCACAAGTTTTACAAAGTTGTTACATCTTTATGTAGCTCATTATATTACAGATTCTGCTTACCGTCAACATGAAAGTAAAACTCTGTAAGATTTGCACAACATTTCTGTATAATTTTGCAAGTATTCAGCAGGTGCTTCCCGTGCTTATCACAAGAAGGCTCGCCTTTCTGTATATCGCAAAGCATGTAACTGTGAAGGTACTATAACCTGCGTAAAGCAAAGCATCTATCACAGGGGACTTTGGCCAATTGCCCGTTATGGTCTCAGCTGCCAGGCTCTTATGCAATCACATCTTTTTCCCACATACGAAAAAAGAACAGCTCTCACGAAAATTGCAGAAGCTGTCCTCTTTTTTATCTTTTGTAATATGTCTGTTATAGATTATAACAAATGTTTTCTTAATTCTTCCCCGCTTGTAGCGCTTAAGTAAGCTGGTGCCACATCAAATACAGTCTTGCATCCCTTCTGGCCTTCCTGGTTCATGCGATATGCAGCTCTTGCATATGCTACGATTACAGAAGAAGTAAATTCCGGGTTGGAATCCAGTTTCAGGCTATACTCGATCACATGGCTGTTCTCATCATTCCAGCCAGTCTTTCCAGTACGGATCACAAATCCACCGTGTGGAATTCCGCTGTGGTCACGTTTCAGTTCTTCCTCAGAAATGAAATGCACAGTGGTATCATACTCATCAAAATAGTTCGGCATGGTCTTGATCTCGTTCTCGATTCTTGCAAGATCAGCGCCTTCCTCAGCTACCACAAAACACTCTCTTGTGTGTTTCTCTCTTGTAGTAAGCTCCGGGTTCTTGCCGCTTCTTACAGCTTCCAGTGCAGACTCAACCGGGATTGTGTACTGCTTGCCGTCTTTTACACCTTTGATGCGGCGGATTGCATCAGAATGTCCCTGGCTTACGCCTTTGCCCCAGAATGTATAATCCTTTCCATTGGTCAGGATTGCATTTGCATACATACGGTTCAGAGAGAACATTCCCGGATCCCAGCCTACAGAAATAATTCCAACATGGCCATTCTCAGAAGCTGCTTTATCAACATTAGCAAAATGCTCCGGAATTCTCTTATGAGTGTCAAAGCTGTCTACTACATTAAACCACTGGGCATATTTCGGTGTCTGCTCTGGCAGATCCGTAGCACTTCCGCCGCAAAGGATCATAACATCAATCTGATCTTTCATCTTCTCGGCGTCATCTACAGAATATACCTTGGCTGTCTCAGTCAGGATCTTAACCGTTTCAGGAGCACGACGGGTAAATACACCCACCAGTTCCATATCAGGATTGTGTTTGATGGCGCACTCTACGCCACGTCCTAAGTTACCATATCCCAGAATACCAATACGAATACTCATTATCTGATTCCTCCTATACCACCGCATACCGGATGCTCTGCATCACCTTTTGAAAAAGCAGGTCGGACTGCGGTATCTATCTCTATTTCACGCTTTAACAGTTTAATACGTGTGAGTTTTCTTGTCAATTGCTTTTTGTAGAAAATTAGCAGCACAGCACGCCGCTTCCCGGGCAGCACATTCCACAAAGGGCATTTGCCAGACACAGCTTCAGGCACATATCATCCCCAGCCACTGGCATTCCGCCAAATGGCCCCTGCTGGGTTTCATACCAGCTTCCGCCGCCTTCCATCCGGTTCAGAAGCATACGATACTGCTGGTTATTCGGCTCCAACCGCACAGCTTCCCGGATATGCTCAAGGGCTTTTACATTATTTCCCATTCCCATATTGGCCATGGAAGAAATGTAATACCACTCTCCATTCTTCTGGTAAAGGGAATTCAGCACATTCATAGCCTCCTGATAATGTCCGCTCTGGACAAAATTTGCCGCCGCACGTCTGCGGACGCTCTCTTCATCCTCGTAGGTACTCTGGCGCTGCTGTCCTCCGAAACCTCCGAAGCCGCCATATCCATAACCGCCGTATCCACCAGAAGCTCCGCCGCTGCTTCCATACTCCCGTTCTTTCATGATCTGTTCGTATGCCTGCTGCACTTCTTTAAACTTCTCTTCTGCCTGGTTCTTGTTCGGATTATTGATATTGGCGTCCGGATGATACTTCCGGCTCAGCTTTCTGTACGCCTTTTTAATTTCTTCATCTGTCGCATTTCTGGAAACTCCCAGTACGCTATATGGATCCAACATGTTCTTTCTCCCGTTCTTCCCTGCGCTTCCTGCTCACTTCCTCAAAGCGGCACCACACACCGGAATATAAAATGTTCCGAAGAATATCCCCATATTTTATAATAGGAAGCTTCTCGAATTCTCTGCAGGTTTCCGCCATCATCATCATGAGGATCTGGCGTACTTCCCCCTCAAACCCTTCCATTGTATATTTTTTTGCGAAAGGATTGTAATCTTTATTTTTCACATCCTCTTCCACATCATCATATGCGTCCAGAAGATAAATGAATTTTCCAAGATAAAAGCCTATTCTTCGAAGGCTTCTCTCCCACTCATCCTGCCTGTAGGCAAGGATCTCCTCCATAATATGCCCGAAAATTCCGGACATTCTGTCAATGTCTGTCTCTCCCTCTTTTTCCAAAGCGGAAAGCTCATCCAGAAGCTCCACGATCCGCTTCGCCTTATCCGGATAAAGCTTTAACAGACGGTTATTTTTCCCCTCCAGAAGCTTTGCATAGCCAAGCTTCACATATTTTCGGTCGTCATTCCAGTCATCCAGACATTTATAATAAGTAAGAAGAATGTTCATGTCTGCACAGTACTCTGTCATCACATTCTTCCGCACTGGCTGCTTTCTCACCGGATGAAGCACACATCTGGTTGTTCCTTTATAGGTCTTCGGCTCATAAAGCCCGGAAAGTAGCATGATCACAAAGGTCATGTCATAACTCAGTGTAATCTGGCCGGAAATCCCGTATTTTTCCCGCAATTCCCTGCAAAGACCGCAATAAAAGGATCTGTACATGTCAAAATCCTTCATCTTGGTCTCCGGCTTGTTCATCACAATATATCCAAACATATCAGCGCCTCTTTATAAATTTTGTGTGACACTTTGGACATTCGATCTCCACTTTCTTAAAACCGCCTCTTGGAATACGGATCTTCTGGCCGCAGCCCGGGCAGCTGTAAATATGATAATCCTTGCGCTGGCTCATCATCCGCTTTTCTTTCTGGAAACGGGCTCTTAATTTGTCCGTTGCCTGCAGATATTTCTGATTTTCCTGATAACGCTTGGAAATATTTTTGGAAAAGATTCTGAAATAAGTATACACAATTGCTACCATACCAAACAGATCCAGGAAAGCTCCAATTCCACTTCTGGTTCCGGTAAACAGAGTCAGCACAATAGCAACCAGTGCCACTCCCATAGTAAATCTGGAAAACTGATCCACTCCATTACGTCCCTGCATAAACCTCATAAATTTTTCTCTCAATAGAATGCCTTCTTTCTTTGGCGCTCACCTGCTGACAGGCAAGCGGCTGATTTTTGAAACGCTATATACTTCTCCCTATTCCTAACCCTGTACAACGAACCATGACCATCTGGCAGCTTCCTATCTGTCGCTGCAAACCTGGAAAATATAGAATTTCAAGTAATACGACTCATCTGCTGACCACAGGATCGGATGATCCGGTGCCTGGGTGCGGTATTCCACCTGACGGAGGCGCTTGTGCACATTCTTGGCAGCCTGTCCAATGGTCTGGGTAAAAAGCTCATAGTCCATAAAATGTGAACAGGAGCAGGTGGCAAGAAAGCCGCCGTCCTTTACCAGCTTCATGGCACGTAAGTTGATCTCACGGTAACCCTTTACCGCATTCTTGATGGAGCTTCTTGACTTGGTAAACGCTGGGGGATCCAGAATTGCCACGTCGTATTTCTCCCCCTTCTCTTCCAGTTCTGGAAGAAGGTCAAATACATCCTCACAGATAAATTTCACTGAGTCAGAAAGTCCGTTTAAGGCTGCATTGGCTGTGGCCTGGTCTACTGCAAGCTGTGAAGCATCCACACCTGTCACTTCTTTCGCTCCTGCATATCCTGCATTTAAGGCAAAAGATCCGGTATGGGTAAAGCAGTCCAGAACTCTGGCGTTCTTGCAAAGCTTCTGGATAGCCAGACGGTTATATTTCTGATCCAGGAAAAATCCGGTCTTCTGGCCATCTTTTACATCAACCTGGTACTTCACTCCATTTTCCACAATTTCAACCAGGGTAGGAAATTCTTCTCCGATAAAGCCCTTGTACGGCTCCATTCCCTCCTGCTTGCGGACCTTCACATCACTTCGCTCGTACACGCCGCGGATCTGAATCCCATCTTCTGCCAGAACTTTTTTTAAAAGTTCTACCAACATTTCTTTATAACGGTCAATCCCCAGTGCAAGGGACTGTACCACCAGCACATCAGAAAACTTATCTACAATAAATCCAGGCAGGAAATCTGCCTCTCCGAAGATCACACGGCAGCTGGAGGTGTCTGTCACCTTCTTACGGTACTCCCATGCATCCCGAATTCTTTTCTCGAAAAAGCCCTCGTCAATTATGGTATTCTCATCTCTGGAAAGAAGACGCACCAAAATCTTGGAATTGGTATTGATAAATCCTCTTCCCAGAGGATATCCATCAAAATCATGAACCAGTACAATATCTCCATTTACAAAGCTTCCCATAATAGAAGCCACTTCATTATCAAAAATCCACATTCCGCCGGATTTTAAAAGGCGTCCTTCTCCCTTTTTCAGGGTTACTACTGCCAGACTCATAGCACTTCTCCTTTGCTTTTGCGATTTAGATAGTATTGTAGCACACAATCCCTGGTTTTACCAGTGTTTCCAGGGGTTCTGGGGAAAAGTCACAGAAATTTCATGAATCTTAAAATTTTATAAAACGCCCGCAGATAGGCTTTCCCATCCTAAAATAAAGTCTCTTTTCCATTTATAACGAAAAAAGCTCCGGAATGCATTCAAACATTCCAGAGTTTTCAATTCTTTACACTTTATTTCGCATTTGCTGCAACATGTACGTCGATCAGGTTTGCCTTAATTAAAGCCGGGCGGACTGCATTGTAAATGATCACAACCAGAATGGTTGATACGATTGCATTTACAAAAGTAGCACCAGCGCTTAATTTTGCAAGAATGCTAGCAACCTCCTGAGGCTGTCCAAGAATGTATTGTTTGTAGAAGTAGCCAACGATAGGATCTGCGATCACGTTAAATGCAAGACCTGCGATGGAAGCGATCAGGCTCCATTTAAATACGTATTTCTTATCGTTGGTCTCATTGATCTTGGCAATCTTGTGGGCTACAAGACCGGTAATAAGGCCAATGCAAAGCTTCAAAACGAATGTTTTCGGTGCTCCTGTAATGTAAACCGGATCCATAAGGTCTGCGATGGTCATTCCAATGGAACCTGCAAGACCGCCGTACCAGCCGCCCAGAAGAAGTGCACCAAGTACGCAGAAGGTATTTCCAATGTGAAGGGAAGTGGCATCTCCACCCGGTACCGGAATCTTAATCTGTAAAAATGTGAAGGATACGTAGCAAAGTGCTGCAAGAAGTGCAGTCTCCGCAAGTTTCATAACGGTAGAATTCTGTTTGTTCATATGTTTCTCTCTCTTTCCCGGAACTTTAATAAGGTTCCCTTTAATCAACGTTTATCTTACCCATATACTGACATGTCTTCAATGGACAGTTTTGAAGTTTTTTACAGGGTCAGTTTAACGTGCTACCTGCGCAAAAGGAGCAGCGGGTTCACTATCCTCACAGTTACACTCTTTGCGAAATCGCACCTGCTGGATCGTTACAAAAAAGGGACAGAAACAAATCTTTTAATATAGATTCATTTCTGTCCCTTATCTTTTTAAATTTGTAAGCAACAACCAGGAATTCACTTATTTGCTGATTCTCTTAGTGATTCAGCATTTTCACCGTTTTTATCGTTCCTGTATTTACAGCATCCCTGAGATTATTCTTCGTAATCCTCCTCAGCAATCGCCTCATCGTAAGAGTCCTCGCCAACCTCATCTGCTGCGCTGTCGTCAATTGTTACATCCTCGGAAGCATCTGCGCCGTCGTAAGTATCCGTAACTTCTCCATACAGCTTCTCGAAGAACTTCATGGTATCTTTATATAAGGTCTCTTTATCTTCAGAAGGAACCGCAGTACCAAGAACATCAATATCCTCGGAGGTTGCGCCGTCATCGATCACATCAATGCCGAAAAGCTTCTTCAGCTCTTTATCCAGCATGTTCAGCTCTGGAGTCACATACTGCTCTGTGCCATCTGTCTCGTAAGAAACAGCTCCATTGCCAAGGATTCCAAGATATTTCTGAAGAACCTTGATGGAAAGCTTATTCGCAGTATCGGAATCCAATGTAACGGTAGATGCAGCATCTGCTCCCATTGCCTCATAAAGAGCATCCTCGTCCCCTTCGTACTCGCCCTTGCAGAAGGTCTTCGCCTGGTCGAATTTTGCCTTGGCATCCTCACTTAAGAAGTCTGTAGCCAGCTGGGATACGTCTGTGATCTCATCTGTGGTATCGGAACCACCGCCAACTTCACTGATGTCTCCATCTGTATTCTCTTCACTGCCGTCTTCTGCAGTATCATCTGTGCTTGCATCTTCTGTATCCTCAGTTCCATCCTCTGTAGGGAACTCTTCCCACTGCTCATCATCAGAGCTGTCTGCTCCTGTCTCCTCTGCCAGTCCCGGATCCTCTGTGGAGCTCTCGATCACATTGTCGCCAAGTGCACCCTGATCTACATTGTCCACAATGCTGTCCGTATCTTCCTCGTCAGAAGAATCATCGCTCTCGTCAGCCTGGCCTGTTACGTTGTCATTTACACGCTCCAGAGTCTCCTGCATTTCAGAATAATCATAATTCTGCTCTGCGATCTGCTTCAGCAGGTTCACAATGGTATTGATCTCATCATCAGAAAGAGAGACATTATTATTATTGGAGATATTTACGACAATGTTGTAGATATCGTCTGCATTCTGGATATTGTCTGCAATAACCTGCATCTTCGCCTGGTTGATAACGGTGGTGGCATCATTCTGTCCTACAGAGTCAGCAAGATTACCAGTCACTACCATCTCCTCAGTAGCAAGCTCCTTCTTCGTCTCATCAAGCTTCTCACCGCTGGCTGTCTCATAAGCCATCTGGATACCAGTAAGAGCCCCTGTACCAGATACCTCAAACGGGCAGGCAGCTACAACCTCACAGTTGGTCACACCAGAGGTGGAAAGGGAACTTGCGATCATATTGCAGGTAACCCAGTTCAGGTTCGCAGTACGGACCTTGATGCCGCCGGAAGTGGTCGGCTTCACATATGCGCAGCTGACTGTTCTGGTACCGATCTGCTCCAGCGGAACGTATGCACTTAAATGATCTCTCTCATCCTGATTGGTAACGTAGATGATCTGTGCCTGGCTGGAATCAACCTTAAAATATCTCAGCATGGTGTTCTTCTGATCCTCGGAAAGATCTGCTCCAAGTGTGACAACCTTCATGGCATCTGCCATCACCGGAATTGTCGGAACCATGCTTCCCATAACCATGGATGCGCTGCAAAGCAGCGTAGCAAATAATTTACCTTTCTTCATAACATTTCCTCCAACTTTCTGTCTGGATTATACTCAGATCTGTGCTTGCAAATCTTCTCAATTGGTAAATACATTATAGCATACTTTTTCTGAAATTTGTAATTTTAATTATCGTTTTGGTCCACTTTTCGAAAATATGTTTGTCCTTTGACAATCGGTACTTTATCGCATATTCCAGATTACCATCCACTATTTCAGTACTTTGTCCAAAACCTCCTGAACCGTCTTCACAGGTATGATTTCCAGTTTCTCTTTCACTTCCTCTGCCACATCCTCCAGGTCATCCACATTTTCATAAGGTATAAACACATGTTTTACACCAGCCCGCTGGGCAGCCATCAGTTTCTCTGGAAGCCCACCGATCGGCATAACACCGCCCCGAAGGGATACTTCTCCTGTCATGGCGATTTCAGATGGCGCAGGCTTACCTGTTACTAGGGAAGACAAAGCCGTTACCAGTGTAATACCTGCTGATGGTCCGTCCTTAGGAACAGCCCCGGCCGGAACATGGATATGAAGGTCATTTTCTTTAAACTTATCCGCAAAGTCCGGATAAAGGGACTTTACAAGGGTAATGGCAATCTGGGCAGATTCCTTCATCACGTCTCCCAGCTGTCCGGTAATAATTACTTTTCCATCTCCCTTTGTAAAAGAGGTCTCGATAAAAAGGATCTCGCCCCCTGCACTTGTCCAGGCAAGGCCAGTCACTACACCAGGAGCTGGATTTTCCAG
Source organism: Blautia glucerasea (assembly GCF_020537505.1). GTDB lineage: Bacteria > Bacillota > Clostridia > Lachnospirales > Lachnospiraceae > Blautia_A. The sequence goes on from NZ_JAJBMO010000001.1 coordinate 240,733, forward strand.
GATTTTCTCGTGATGGATTCCGTGTCCAAGGAATTCCGGCACACGCTTCCCGCTTACGGTAATGCTCTTCTGTTCTCCCTTTACCAGCTTCACAGCTGCGTAACGGCAAAGCACATCCATCTGCTTCTTCAAGCCGCGCACTCCAGCCTCCGCAGTATATTCCTCGATGATCCGGCGGATCGCTTCATCTGTTACTTTCAGATTCTGCGCCTTAATTCCCATGCTCTTCATAGCTTTGGGCAAAAGATGGCGTCTGGCGATCTGGAATTTTTCCACTGCTGTGTAGCCTGGGAACTGGATCACTTCCATACGGTTCAGAAGCGGCTCCGGAATGGTATCTGTAGAGTTTGCGGTGCACACAAACAATACATTGGAAAGATCATAAGGGACATTCATGTAATGATCCGTAAAGCTTCCGTTCTGTTCCGGATCCAGCACCTCCAGAAGGGCACTGGCCGGATCACCGCCGTAATCCTTGGCAAGCTTGTCAACCTCATCCAGCACCATAACCGGGTTGGCTGCGCCGCTTCGTTTCATGCCTTCCATGATCCGTCCAGGCATAGCACCTATGTAGGTTCTTCTATGTCCGCGGATCTCCGCTTCATCACGGATTCCCCCAAGACTGATCCGCACATATTTGCGGTGAAGCGCCCGGGCAATGCTCTGTCCGATGCTGGTCTTGCCGGTACCTGGGGCACCTACAAACAAAAGGATGGAACCGGACTGCTTCTTATTAAGAGCCATCACAGCAAGCTGCTGGATGATCCTCTCTTTTACTTTTTTCAGACCATAGTGGTCTTCGTCCAGGATTTCTTCTGCCTCATTCAGATCAATGGCTGCAGGTTCCTCTGTTTTCCAGGAAAGACTGGTAGCAAAGTCCAGATAATCGTACAGCATACCATATTCGTGGCTGTCCTTTCCCTCCTGTTTCATACGGTTCAGAACCTTCTCCGCTTCCTTGCGGGCTTCCTCATTCATGCCAGATTCCTGGATCTTCTTCTGGAAACGGCGCACATCGGAAATATTCTCCGGATGCATTTCGTCCAGCTGCTGCTGAAGAAATTCGATCTGCTTCTTGATGGCAGACTCCCGGTAAACCTTTTCGTTGGAATTCTTCTGGGCCGTCTCTGCTTCCTCGCTGACGCGGAAAATCTCCATCAGCTCATAGACAGCCTCTTCCATCAGACGCATACGCTCTTTTCTGGAATCCACCTCGATCATGTGGTATTTTTCTTCCCAGGAAAGGCTCATATAACCAGCCAGGGCACTGACAGCCTCCGGATAGCTTTTCCAGTGATAGATCATGCTCCGTACCCAGACACCCCACTGGAAACCTTTGGCAAAATCCATCAGTTCTTTCTTGATCTTATCAAACTTCGCCTTCTCTTCCTCCGGGGAAATGTCCTGAATATCCGGAAGGTCAACGGCTTCTGCCTGCACGACTCCATCCACATATTCTACAGCCGTTACCTGTACCCTGCCTTTCGTCGTAACCTTGACGCTGCCTTCCTCATCTATGCTCTCAATGGTTCCCATTACTCCCACTGGAAAAATATTTTCCATGGAAATTTCCTCTGGAGCCATCTCTTTTTTCTGTAAAACAAAGAGAATTTCTTCTCCTATATTCTGTTCTTTGATCCTGCCTTCCGGAAACATATCTTTTTTAAAGAAAAATGTAACTTCCGGTAAAAGAAGAAGTTCATAAACTGGTATTGTGATCATACATGTTTCCTCCTTGTATTATCAGCACTCGTTTATTATGAGTGCCAGAGTTATTTTATAGAAAATGGCGAACTCATATGAATTCGCCATCAGATTCTATGATAGTTCATTATAACACTAAATTTAGATTTTGCAATAAAAAAGCGAACTAAAACACGCTCTGCAAATTTTGCTGGTTATCGCAGCAGCCATTCCCTTAGTTTTGCATATAAATCTGCTCCCCTTTTACCAGCGCAAAAGTGGAAAGGTTTTCCCCGTCCAGATTCGTTTTGTGCATATCTACTGCACTGATCTGATGATTGTCGTAGGTATTGTAATAGTAGATTCCCTTATCTGCATTGCAGCAGGAGGTATACAGGGTAATCTCATACTTGTCTTCTCCCAGCTTGCAGCAGCCTCTTTGCTGATCCACGCTGCCAAGGATGTGGAAAAACTGGCTTACGCTTTCTTCCTCAGAATTCCCAGACAGAGAATTCATTTTCACAAAAGCCACTCTCACAAATCTGGACTGGGAAGAAAGATCTCCCGGAAGGCCCAGGCCTCCCATTCCACGGCTATACTGGTTCAGGTCCAGATCTTTTGAAAACGTATTCTCCCTGTTTTCCACAGCAAGGTGCATATAATTGTTCAGATTGAACATCTGGTACTGAAACGGTGGATTGTTGGTAAGGACACCAACCGGATTTTCATAAATCTTCAAGCCTTCTTCTACAGATTCCAGGGTGATGCACTCTTCTTTATCTGCAATGATCCAGTGCAGCTGGGCCACTGGCAGATTTTCCAGAAATGGAGTGTCGATCAGGTTCATTCTGGCAAGAAGCCTGCGCGCTTCTTTTACAGTTGCACACTTTCCAAGGATCCAGGGGATCAGCTCAAACTGGGTGATGTTGTCCTTTCCCTCCACTGGCTTTTTGTAATGGGCATTTCCAACAAAATTAAGGCCGGCAATTCCAAGCCCCTTCTCATTGACTGCATCATAATATAATGGGTAATCCTGCATCACACAAGCCATTCCGATCATGGCATAGTGACTTTTCAGCCGACCGCCCTGACGCAGGTCAAACACATAGTTTCTGGGAGTGACCACCACCTGGTCTCCATAAGAAATCTCATAATCCAGTGTTCTTCCAAAATAGAAATCCTTTGTTTTATAGGTTGCTGCTGTACACATAATCGGTTCCTCCTACACTTATTTTCGCCCTTTGTGCAATTGCGCTTCACAATGGCCAGCCCCTTCCATCCCCGTTACTGTTCACTCCGTGACTAGCAAACCGTTCCTCGGATCATCCTGAATCATCGAACAGGCTGCATTGCAATTTGCCGCTCGTCATGTTATGATTGATAAAACTATATGCGACAAATATTTTTATTATTTTCTCAATTAGTGGGATATATTGTAACACATAATTTTCGATTTTAAACTGTTTTTTCATAATTTTAGACTTTTTTAAGAAAGGACGTTCCTATGAATAAATCCATTGCAGTCGCTGGTACTGGCTATGTCGGGCTTTCCCTTTCTGTTCTTCTTGCACAGCATAACCATGTTACTGCGGTTGACATAATTCCAGAGAAGGTTGCTCTGATCAACAAACGCAAATCCACCATCCAGGACGAATATATTGAAAAATATCTGGCAGAAAAAGAGCTGGACCTTACTGCCACCACAGATGGCGCATCTGCCTATCAGTCGGCTGACTTTGTAATCGTGGCGACTCCCACCAACTATGACAGCCGGAAAAATTATTTCGACACTTCCTCCGTGGAAGCAGTCATTGACCTGGTTACAAAGGTAAATCCTTCTGCCGTTATTGTGATCAAATCCACAATTCCCGTTGGATATACCAAATCTGTACGCCAGAAATTCCATAACCCTAATATTATTTTCAGCCCGGAATTTCTCCGGGAATCCAAGGCGCTTTATGACAATCTTTATCCCAGCAGGATCATTGTTTCCTGCGATGAGAAGACTGCCGAAGCTGCCCATACTTTCGCTGATCTTCTAAAAGAGGGCGCTTTGAAGGAAAACATTGATACCTTATTTATGGGCTTCACAGAAGCGGAAGCGGTAAAGCTTTTTGCCAACACCTATCTGGCCCTTCGCGTTTCTTATTTTAATGAGTTGGATACTTATGCAGAAATGAAGGGGCTGAACACCCGTGATATTATAAACGGCGTGTGTCTGGATCCCAGGATCGGAACCCATTACAACAATCCCTCTTTCGGATATGGCGGCTATTGTCTGCCCAAAGACACCAAGCAGCTGCTCGCTAACTATGATGATGTCCCACAGAATATGATGTCCGCCATTGTGGAGAGCAACCGCACCCGCAAGGATTTTATTGCAGACCAGGTGCTTCAGAGAACTGGCTATTACAGCTATAATGAGGACAATCTGTACCAGTCTGCCATGGAAAAAGAGGTGGTGATCGGCGTCTACCGGCTGACCATGAAAAGCAATTCTGACAACTTCCGTCAGAGCAGCATCCAGGGGGTTATGAAGCGGATCAAGGCAAAAGGAGCCACTGTTATTATCTATGAGCCTACTTTGGAAAACGGCTCTACCTTTTTCGGAAGCAAGGTGGTAAATGATCTGAAGGAATTTAAAGAAAAAAGCCAGTGCATTCTGGCAAACCGGTATGACCGGGTTCTGGATGATGTGAAGGAGAAGGTGTATACAAGGGATTTGTTTGCCCGGGATTAAGGCAGCTATGTTTTGAATTTCCCAATATATATGATTGCATCAATCGCCAAGATTTCATGCAAACATGGACTTTGGCCCGCCTGTTGCACAAACAATCCCCCTTAAGCAGAATTCCTTATCCGCTTAGGGGGGATCTTAATTTTTACTTTATCCAGTTCTCTATCCGACTTATATTGCAGCGAATCTCTCAGCCCTCTGCGGACTGTTTTTTAAAATAGTCATTATAGCTATCCAGTACATCCTTACGTCCTCTTACCCTGATGGGAACCTGGGCTCCATTTCGAAGAATAAAATCCTCCTGCACATCTGTAATGTGCTCCATGTTTACCAGATAACTTTGATGACAACGACAAAAACGAGGGTCATCTATCTGTTTCTCCAGATCCCCCAGCTTCTCCGTGGTCTCAATCTCCGAACCGTCCAGCATATGTAAGGTTACCGTATGGCGATCACTTTCCAGATATAAAATTTCATCCACAAATGGATAACGGTACTGTCTTCGGCATTTCACAGAAATACGTTTGCGAAGCTCCGGCTTCAGCAGTCTATGCAAAAGTGCAGTCGTCTGCTCTTCCTCCGCAGGCTTCAACAGATAACCAGATGCCTCCACCTCATAGCTCTCCAGAGCAAAATCAGGCGAAGCAGTCAGAAATACGATCGGCGCCTTTACTCCCAGCTCCCGCAGCTTCCTGGCGGTGTCCATTCCGTTCAGCGCTCCCATATAAATATCAAGAAAAATCAAGTCCGGCCATAGATAGCCGTCTTCGATGTCTGCAAGGAGGCTCTCTCCAGACTCATACTCCTGGATCTGGGCCTCCCCACCATTTTTCTGAAAGTACACCATTAACTGACGCTTCAGCACAAACCGCTCAACTTCCACGTCATCACATATGGCAATTTTGTTTACCAAAGCTCTCCCAAAGCCTCCTTGTACTTTACTTTTTTATTATAACAGAAAATTCCATCTTTTGGAAAAATCTGCATAATCGTCACGTTTTCGAGCATAATCCTCAATTTTTGAAGCTTCTGCAGAGCCTTTCCCAACTTTTCCCTTCATACTTTTGAAATTTCCATACATCTATAATAGTTTTCTGATAAAAATATAGCACTAAAAAAAGCACTCGTCAAGTAAGGATTAACTATCTGAAATATAAAAAATACCGCAGCAGGTCCATTTTTTCGTGGATTTTGCCTGCTGCGGCTGTTCTATTTTATATTATGACTCTCCAGGAATGCTGAATGGTCATGAATTTTTAGTTGGCAGAATCTTCAGACTCAGCTGCTGTATCATCAGAAGTGGAATCTGTTGTCTCCTCTGCTGTACTATCTTTAGACTCTGTGTCGGAAGCATCACCTGCATCAGAAGCTTCTGCTTCTGAATCGGTCTGACCTTCTTCTGCATCCTTGCTATCCTCTGCAAGAACAGTTGCTGACTCAACTTTTCCGTCTTTATCAAGTTTCAGGATGATAACATCGCCTTCCTTGATGTCAGCTGCCTTGATCGTAGAAATCTGAGCATCTTCACCAACTACCATTGTATAGACATCATCTGCTTTTTCATCCTCAGCAGCTGCGGCATCTGTATCTTCTGTTGTTTCATCTGCTGCAGCGTCATCCGCATTCTCGTCTGTAGCTTCTGCATCATCCGTTTTCTCGTCTGCTGCTTCGGCATCATCGGTTGCCCCATCTGTAGCTTCGGCATCATCTGTTTTCTCGTCTGCTGCCTCTGCATCATCTGTTGTCGCATCTGTGGCTTCGGCATCATCGGTACTCTCATCTGCAGCTGCAGCATCATCTGCTTCTTTGGCAGCTTCCAGAACCTCAAGCTTGTTATGTCCAGTTGCAGAATACAGTGGCGTATCCTCGCTTATATCATAAGACTGGGTTTCATCCTTCAGCTGCAGAGACATGCTCTCAGATTTCTCCTCAGCTTCCTTCTCCCCATCTTTATTTTCTTCTGTCTTATCTTCACTTGCCTCTTTCAGAACTTCACCTGTTTTTACCTCAATAGAAGTATCGGAAACTTTGGTTACCTGACCGATTATGTATTCTGAAACTTCTGTCTCCTCTTCATCGTCAGCAGCAGCGGCCTCTGTCTCTGTCGCCTCTGCAGTATTATCAGCTGCGAGCACACCTACTGGTGATAAAACCATTGCCATACTTAATACGATTGCTGCATATTTACGTTTCATTGAAACACACATCCTTTCAAATATTAAACACCTATCTGGCATTTTTATGAGGCATATTGGAAATCTTTTTCCATCACCTCTAAAACGGTTATTAATATAATCTTAAATTGTGATGGGATTGTGTTTCAATTGTGAGAAAATTGTGATGAATTTCTTAAACAATTCTAAATTCACATACAAAATTAGTTCAATTTTAGCTGCGATTTACTTCATATACAGCGTCTTTTACAATTCTCTGTTATGAGTTTTTTCTTTTAAGGCTTTCTTTCAGGCTTTGCAAAGATCCTTCACAACTTCTCCAGCTATGATCAGCCCCACTACAGAAGGTACAAACGCCACACTGCCTGGGATATCGCGACGTTCTGTGCACTTATGCTTTGCCCCTGGCGGACAGATACAGTGAGTTCTGCAGCTGATGGACATATCCTCAATTGGTCTTGTGGGGATTTCCTCAGAATAAACTACTTTCAGCTTGCGCACACCGCGCTTCTTCAGTTCCCGGCGCATAACCTTGGCAAGAGGGCATACCTTTGTCTTGTAAATGTCTGCCACCTTGAACTGGCTTGCATCCAGCTTATTGCCTGCACCCATGGAACTGATGATGGGAACCCCTTTCTCCTTTGCTTTCATGACCAGAGAAATTTTGGCCGTAACAGTATCGACAGCATCTACAATATAGTCATATTCCTCGAATGGGAAATCATCTGCATTTTCTGGCAAAAAAAAGCATTTATGTGTTTCCACCTTCACGTCCGGATTGATTTCCAGCATACGCTCTTTCATCACATCGGTCTTATATTTTCCCACTGTTTTTCGGGTTGCAATGATCTGTCGGTTCAGATTGGTAAGGCAGACCTTGTCATCATCGATCAGGTCAAAAGCACCTACCCCGCTTCGCACCAGGGCCTCACACACATATCCGCCAACACCGCCAATTCCAAATACTGCTACTCTGGCACCGGCAAGCTTCTTCATCCCCTCTTCTCCAAGAAGGAGCTGGGTTCTTGAAAACTGATTTAACATAAAATTTTCTCTCCTCAATCAGAGACAGTCAACAGATTTTCAGATCATATGATATCTACATACACAGCCTGTCCAAACTGCCGCCTGTTCTATTTTCACATAAAAAGCCCGGGAAGTTTATCCGTCCCAGGCTTTTTCAACATTTATTTAATTTTGAATGCCTATCGAATATCCGCACCAAGCTTAAATTTCAGATTTCCAAGGATCTTCTTTACGAATCTCTCAATATCCTTCGGCTCAAGAGCCTTGTCATCCGGTATGAAGGAAATCTTGAATGCCATACTCTTCTTTCCTTTGCCCAGCTGCTCGCTGCGGTAGATATCGAAGAGCTCTACGTCACCTACCTGCTTGCACGCCTTCTTGATCTCGTTGGTCAGGCTGCCGCAGCTTACCTTCTCATCAACAACCACAGCAAGATCACGGGTCACAATATCGTACTCGGAAATCGGTTTATAGCGCAGACCTTCCGGCATGTGTGCGGAAAGTGCTGCAAAGTCAACCTCACCAAGATAGATCTGGTTATTTGCCTTGCTGTCTTTCGGAAGCTTTAACTCACCAGCGATGCTGTTTGCAAGCTTACCGAAGGAACCTACACGCTCGCCGTCGCAGACCACATATGCAGAAATTCCCGGATGGAGATACGGAACATCTTCTGCTCTCTCATAATCGAAGCTTACACCAAAGGAAGCTGCAAGTTCTTCCATGGTTCCCTTCAGTGTGAAGAAATCCTCTCCCTCGCCAAAGGCTGCAAAGCCAACATGTGGGATCTCATTCGGGAGCTCTGTAAGCGGGAGTGCCTTCGGATAATATACGTTTGCATACTCAAAGAAACGTCCTGCTGTGTTGCCTTTCTTCACGTTCTCAACAACGGTATTTAACATGGACGGAGCCAGTGTTGTACGCATGATAGAAAGATTTGTGGTGATCGGGTTTAACAGACGGATCACGTTACGCTCTTTTGCATCCTCTGCAATATGGAGGGCGTCAAGGTCAGCATCGGAATAGAATGCAAGTGTAGAAACCTCAAAATATCCCTGGGATACCATCACCTGTTTTAATTTTGTTCTTCTCTTCTGTGTTGGGTTTAATCCACCGTTTGTAACTGCCGAATTCTTTAAGAAGGTAGGAACAATGTGCTCGTAGCCATACTCGCGGATCACTTCCTCAGCAAGATCCGGCTCTCCTACTTCGATGTCTTCACGGTAACGCGGTGCTGTAACTGTAAGAACATCGCCATCACGCTCCACTTCGAAGCAAAGTCTGCGGAGAATGTCAAGAACGTTCTCTGCTGGAACCTCGATACCGAGGATCTTGTTAATTCCACTAAGTGTTGCAGTAAATTTCTTTCCTTCTCGTGGTGCACCTGCGCTCACATCAAATGCACTTGCTGTGATTTCACCGCATCCAAGCTCTTCGATCAAATGAAGGGCACGCGCCATACCAATTTCTACCGTGTACTCCGCGATACCTTTCTCATAATGGCTGGACGCATCTGTATTCTGTCCCAGACTTCTTGCAGTCTTACGGATGTTATCACGCATGAATTTCGCAGACTCGAAAAGAAGCTGTGTTGTGTTCTCTGTGATCTCGCTGTTCATGCCTCCCATAATACCAGCAAGGGCTACAGGCTTGCTGCCATCACAGATTACAAGGTTATTCTCGTTTAATTTAAACTCTTTTCCGTCAAGAGTCTGGATCATCTCCTCATTCTTTGCGCGGCGGACAATGATCTGGGAGCTCTCTAAGGTACTCATATCAAACGCATGCATCGGCTGTCCGATCTCCAGCATAACATAGTTTGTGATATCGACCACGCTGCTGATGCTTCGAAGTCCGCAAAGAGCCAACTGACGGCGCATCCATCTCGGGGACTGGCCCGGAGTGATGTTTCTGACGCCATGGCCTAAGTAACGCGGGCAGAGATCCTGTGCCTCTACTTTGATATCAAGGTTTTCATATTTATAATCGCTCTGTTTGTAATCGAGAGCCGGCATCTTAAGCGGCTTGTCAAGAACAGCAGCAACCTCTCTTGCGATACCTAACACAGACTGGCAGTCCGCACGGTTTGCTGTTACAGAAATGTCGAAAATGTAATCGTCTAAGCCAACAACTTTTGCAATATCAGTTCCTGGAACGGTGTCTTTCGGAAGGTCTAAAAGGCCGTAAACTTCAGCACCTGGATACAGGTCATCGTTTAAGCCAAGTTCTTCGCCTGAGCAAAGCATACCGTTAGATTCAATGCCGCGCATAGGTTTTGCCTTGATCCTGATTCCTCCTGGAAGGGAAGAATTGTCAAGGGCTGCTGGTGTGTGCATGCCAGCGTATACGTTCGGCGCGCCTGTTACGATCTGGATATCGTTTCCGTACTCGCCGCAATCTACTTTACAGTTGAAAAGGTGTGTTCCTTCTACCGGTGTGCATTCTTTTACAACCCCCACAACAACACGGTCGATCTCAGCGGAGAGGTCGATCAGTTCCTCTACCTCAAACCCACAGCTGAAAAGCTTATCGCTTAACTCCTGGGCTGTCACATCAATGTCAACATATTCTTTCAGCCAACTAAATGGTACTTTCATGATCTTCTCCCTCCCTTATTAGCCTTTAAACTGCTTCAGGAAACGAAGATCATTCTCATAAAGCAGGTTGATATTGTTAATACCGTATTTTAACATGGCGATACGCTCGATACCGATACCGAAAGCAAGACCAGAATACTCATTGGGATCAATGCCGCAGTTCTCCAGTACCTTATGGTGTACGATACCGCCGCCGAGAACCTCGATCCAGCCAGTATGTTTGCAGAGCGGGCAGCCTTTTCCGCCGCACTCGAAGCAGCTTACATCCACCTCAACACTTGGTTCTGTGAACGGGAAATAGCTTGGACGAAGACGTGTCTTAACATCGCTTCCAAAAATTGCCTGGACAAACTTTTCCAGCATACCCTGAAGGTCACAGAGTGTAATCTTCTTATCCACAACAAGACCTTCCATCTGATGGAACATCGGGGAATGTGTGGCATCACTGTCAGAACGGAATACACGTCCCGGTGCCAGCATCTTAATTGGCGGATTCTTTGCATCCATAACACGGATCTGTCCCGGGCTTGTATGGGTACGAAGTAAGATATCCTCCGCTACATAAAAGGTATCCTGCATATCTCTTGCCGGATGGTTCTTTGCTACATTTAATCTTGTAAAATTGTGGTCGTCATCCTCGATCTCAGGGCCGTCAAAGATCTCAAAGCCCATTCCTGCGAAGACATCGATCATCTCGTTCTCTGTTACAGTAAGCGGATGAAGACCTCCTGCCGGACGCACCTTTGCAGGCATAGTGATATCGACCTGCTCACTCTTGTTGCGGGCTGCAAGCTCTAATTCATCCATCTTATTTTTCATTTCCTGGTAACGTGTTTCTACCTGATTCTTAAACTCGTTGATCGTCTTACCAACGTTCGGACGTTCCTCCTTCGGAACGCTTCCAAGACCTTTCATCAGGTTCGCAATACTGCCTTTCTTTCCAAGGAAGTTCTGCCAGAAATCACCAAGCTGTTCCTTGGACTCCACATGGCCGAGAGCAGCTTCCATCTGCTCTTTCAAAGCCTTGATCTTTTCTTCCATAGTCCACCTCATTCTTTCGGGTATCATTATATGTCTATCAGTATGGGAAAAGGGATTAAAAAAAGCCCCATCCCAATTGGGACGAAGCTGACTCTCCGTGGTACCACCCAGATTCCGCATAATTGCGGCACTCTAACGCCTATAACGGGACTCCCCGTCCTGCACTACTAGATTTCCTTTCGCACAGGCTGCTCAAGAGTGAATTTCCAAAAGATTCCTTCGGAAGGCCTTTCAGCCGATGAACCTTCTCTCTGTTATACCAGATGTTCTTCTGTACTGTCTCTATCAATGCATTTTACATATTGGTGAATGATAGCACAAACTGCCGGATTTGTCAAGTCTGTGGTGGGCAGGGGAGGAAGGCCGCTCTGATTGATGAAGAGTTTGCAGATGAGATGCTCCGGGGGTGGAAACTTTGTACCTGCCATTTTCCTGGAAGTCTTTGAAGAAGCAACTAACGGACGCCATGGAAATGGTGTTTACCAGAAAGTGCAAAAAAATATTTGCTACTGCAACAGCTCAGACGGCTCTTCTCCCTGTTTATACCCGCTTATAAATAATTGGTTCATCATATCCAAAAGTTCTCTTTCCATTAACCTCCATGCTTTCCGATACTTCCAGGCAGCTATCGGAAAACTTTTCCCAAAGCTTAAATATCATTACAGGAGAAAACTGGCTTGTACTACCTCCTTCCCAGATTCCATTCCTTTCATGGTAAAGTGCCGGTGTAAACTTTTCAGATTTTTTCAGTTCAGTATAATCAACTTTCTTCATAGAATTATATGAAAATGTATTCTTATCTTCTCCTGCCGGAATTTCATATGAGGAAAGAAGAATTCCGTCCTCAGTTTCTGTAATAAGGAAAAGATGCGGTGATGCATGACGTTTTCCATTGGTTTCATAATAACTTTCTTCAACAACAAATTTGCCATTAAAGTCCTTAGGTATATTTTTTATTTTATCATTACATATGGTATTTACATGTTCTGCATAAGGATATATTTTTCCAGCCTTCTGCATCATATCAAACTGCTCCTTGTTATCAAAATGTCCTGTCATCATTCCTACAAAACGATTAAGTTTCAGGATTCGTTTTATATCATCCAGATTTTCAGCAAAATAGATTCCCTCTTGCCGCTCGTTGGAAGACAGTCCTTTTTCAACCATATGATTCAGAAGTGCTTTCAAATCATTGTAGTAACCATTCAGATTATAGAGAATACATGGTGCATCCAGATGTTTCAAAGACACCTTCGACATTACTTCTGTAATTTCCTCCAATGTTCCAGTGCCACCTGGGAAGGCAATAAAGGCTTCCCCCAACTCAATCATTTTCTTTTTTCGCTCTGCCATATCCTTGGTCACGATTAGCTTGGTTAACCCGTCATGCTGAAATTCGTTTTCGATAAAAAAATTTGGCTCTACACCTGTTACTTTGCCTCCAGCTTTCAAAACACTTTCCGCAATTGCACCCATCAGTCCAGATTTGGAGCCACCATAGATTAGTGCGTTTCCGCTGTTTCCAATCCATATTCCCAATTCCTCAACTGCATTTCGTAAGCATGGGTCATTTCCTTCGTTTGCACCAAGATAAACTGTAATATTCATAAAAAAATTTCCTCCACAACTCCCGATTGAACAAAATCGCTGCGCGATGGCCTGCCAAGGCTGTGGCGCAGTTTTATTTTTATTAAAATAACAGTGGAGTTACTTTCCATAATCCGTTATTGTTAAGTTACCACACGAAACAACTGAACTAAGAAAGCTCCACTGCCTATGATAAGAATAACATTTTCCAGTCTTTTCCGCAATCGGAATTATGACGCTAATGCACCTCCGAATAGGTAGATGTAATTATTAACACTACTTATTCTGGAGGTTTTATTATGTATCTATCCGCAATGAAGCGGAAAAACGTAACCTGCGTGAAAGAACTATTCAACTGTATTGCTCTGATGTCAGCTACTTCCTTCGTTGGATTGGAAAAAATGTTTCTGATCTTACACTTGACGATGCAGAAAGTTTTCTTACTGCCAAACGTCTGGAAGGAAGGTCTCCTGAAGCTCACAATCACTTGTCTTTTTCAATTAGCGATTCCAAAATATCTGATGTTGACATAGTTGTCCTCCTTATCCTTAATATTTGCTTTTGTGCTTAAATTATATTGTATTTAAGCGTAAAAATAAATATGCCCTTTAGCTTGCAGAAGTAAAAGATAACGCAGCCGAATAATTTCACCAAAAAGCGACAGTCTGATTTACATTTTGTATTTCAGGAACCTGCCGGAAAACCACATTGAATAGAAATTGATTGTAAATTGACACAAACAATTTAAAAATATCCGCATTTTCTTAAATCGAATATATGTTCGTGCTATTTGAAGATTTTATGGATGATCCAGCAAATCAGGATTTTTCAATGGATAACGGTCTGGTTTGCCGCTGGATGACTGCAGTTATTATTTTATAAATAACATTCTTGTGGCATGTCATTAGAGTTTCTACACTTCAAGTAGATACAATGTTATAAATCATATCTAAATATTCTGATTCTCTTTTATTGTATAACCACATTGATCACAAACACTGTCTCCAACCGTTTTCCCGTCCCGAACAAACACTTCTATATCAGCACCGCATTTTGGGCACTTAATTTCTACGATTGAAATCATATTTCGTGCATCCTGACATCCTGAAAAAAAACTCATTTTTTCACCTGCTCCCATACTTTTTTCATATAATCTATAACAATATCACCTACATATGCAATATCTTCTGCCGAAAAAGCCAGCGGAAAATTGTTGGAGAAAATATTCTTTCAAGTAATATTCAAAGGATTTTCTTGTCAGATTAGTCTTTCCTACACCATCTTTTCCTGTTACGGCTATTTTCATTTCTTATTACTTTCTCTCATTTATTGTTTCAAAATTTTCCTCGCAAGCGTATGAATTTCCGGAATTTCCATCATTAGTTCATTTCCAAGCAGTCCCTTTCTTGCAATTTCTGTATCTTCTGAAATAACTGCCAGTACCTTACTCTGATCGTCAATGGACTCCAACATTGTTGGTAAAATCTGTCCGTTCACTTTATTTAACACAAAAAATACAGTTTTTCCAATGCTTTCCCCAAGCTGTTGGATTTTTTTCGTCAGCTTCAATGATTCAAAAGAAGGATCTACGATCATTAAGATCAAATCTACACTATTATCTACGCCACGTCCAAAATGCTCTACACCAGCTTCCATATCCAGCAATACAATTTCATTATTTCCTACCATCAGATGTTTGATAAATTGCTTTAAAATACTATTCATCGTGCAGGCACAGCCTTCATTTGCCTGGTGTATTTTTCCGCTTGAAATAAGCATCACACCATTGTTTCGTGAAATATATTCTTCAGGTATCTCATTCAATGTAAATGGTTCCGATTTGAACTTTTTTGCAAATGCAGACAACTTCACAGTATCAAAAATCTCACCTGCCATCATTGTTTTAAAAGCTTTCTCCTTACCGCCAAAATACTCTGTAAAGTCTCTTGGAAGTTTTACTCCCAGTTGGCGATGCAGCCCATAATTTGATTCATCAGAATCAGCTACAAGGACAGTCTTTCCCATTCGTTCAAATTCTTTGGCAAGCAGTGCTGATACTGTACTTTTTCCACAGCCACCTTTTCCACATACTGTAATCTTCATGCCTTCAATCCTCCAACTCACAATCCTAACTTCTTTACAATTTCTCCCAGTGCACTTCTTACAGGAGAATCTTTCGGAAGCTGTATAATTGGCTTTCCATCGCAGTCATACTGATAAACCTGATTATCATGAGGCACCACACCCAGCAGCTCCAGTCCCTGATTTCGGATTTCTTCCAGAGTTCCGGCATCCAGTTTTCCATCTGGAACACGATTCACGATTAATCCAGTTTTCTGTGGTTTAAAGTTTAATTCATTCATCAGCTTTGCAATACGTCCGGCTGCCTGAACACCTCTTCTGGAATAGTCACTTACAAGAATCGCAACTTCCATCATTGGCAGGATTCCCCTGCTGATATGTTCCATGCCTGCTTAGTTATCAACTACAATATATGGATAATGGCTTTGCAGTTTCTGAACCTGGGTCTGTACAAGACCATTTACAAAGCAATAACAGCCCTGTCCCTGGGTTCGTCCCATTACCATCAGATCATAATCATCTTCTTCCGCAATCGCATCAGAAAGACGCATTTCCAGATATGCCTGCTTCGTCATACCGGATGGGATCTGATATCGTGGGTCTACGCCTGCCCGCTCAATTTCTTCTCTCAGCTCTCCAAGTGTGATCTCCGGCTCCACACCAAGCACTTCATTTAAATTGGCATTCGCATCTGCATCCACGGCCAGAACCGGACATTTCCCACTTTCACACAAATACTGGATCAATAATCCACAAAGTGTAGTTTTTCCTACGCCGCCTTTTCCTGATACTGCAATTACATGTCCCATGTTTTTTCCTCCTGAAATTCTGAACAATCTGTTGACTTTTTCTTTAAGCCTCATTATAGTTGTCACTATATAAATTACAATAATCAATCTATGAAATCTGTTCTGTTCCTCAACACATCCCAAAAACTGTTGAGAAATGATACATTGTAAAGCATACATTCAATGGAGGACATTATGTCGGAAAAAGCAAGAAAGCAGGACCGCCGTACCAGATATACCAGGCAAACTATAAAAGAAACTTTTTTAGAATTATTAAAGCAGAAAAATTTCACAAAAATCACGGTCACTGAAATCTGTAAAATTTCTGAAATAAACCGAGGTACTTTTTATCTGCATTATTACGATATCCATGACGTGTTGGAAGATATTTTAAATGATATAGCACAGGATATGAAAACAACGGTAGAACATTTATTTTGCCCAAACCAGAAAAGCTGTTCCTATCCCTTCTGCCAAAAGATTCAAATGGAAACAAAATATAGATCTCTGTTTCTGGATGACACAATCGCTCCCATTCTTTTGGAAAAAATAGCAGCAAATACAAAAGAAGGCTATGTGACCTGGCTTATGTCACACAGCCTCCTGACCTTTGAGCAGGCAGAATCGGTTTTTTATTTTCAAATGAATGGCTGCCTTTCCATCAACAGGCTGATGCTCCGCAATCACTGTAATGACTGGAAACAGATTCAGACAGTAATCGACAGTTTTATCAAAGCCGGGCTGGAAAGTTTTCTGATTCATGATCAGAGAGAAGAAAATGCTTCCGATAATTTTTGTAGCAAGATTTCTCCGACTGTTACTGCATCTTCTACACTCAGATAATGATCGGCATGATCTTGAAGAAATAGTTTTCCCGATGCAGGAAATTCTTCATCCGCAAACCATATCTTTAAAGTTACCGGATATCTTGGCAGAACTGGAAAAACAGCACACAGATCCGCCTTTGTCTCTGCGAATTCTGCACCCAGGTTTTTACATGCTTTCTGAATTTTCTCAGGATCTTTATCCTGCAAAAGCTTTTCCAGTTTCTGCTCTGCAGTCCGGTCAAACTTGGTTCCTCGAATCAATCCATCTTTCAGGTTACCAAAAGTAATGAGCTTATGTGAGCCTTCTGTGCCATCGGCCATATCCAGATAATGCAGCAATGTCAGATAATGCCATTCATCCATATTTGAGTTAATATAAAACTCAGGAAGTTGAATTTCAATCACTTCGTGAAAACTCGGTACCTCAAGCATATTTCGGCTGCTGTGAAAAACAGCCCCACTTTTTGCAGCAAGATCCTCTCCAGAACGATTTTGCAGCCGTTTTACTGCTGCCTGCAGCATTTCCCGAAATGCACGATTTTCTGTTTGATTTTTATATTCCATAAATTCTCCTTTGTGAATATTTTATCGCATCATATAATAATCAATGTTTATGCAAGAATTTGGTGATTTCATAAATCTGGCTTTGTCCGGATTCTCTTTTATCCATTCCTGGACAAAATTCATTACCTCAGTCATGGTTTCATAATCTTTTCCTCGGAAACAGCAATTCGGACATGTTGGACATGGCCATTTCTTATTTTTAAGCCTGCATGCCTACGATCAACATATTAGATAATCCTCCGTAGGTTTCATTCCTGTGTTGACTTTTCCTTCAAATTTCATTATAGTTGTAATTATATTATTTACAATCGTCAAAATAAAAAATATGTACAAGTTCTCAACACATTAAAAAGAACTGTTGAGAACTTGAGATGTTTTTGACAAATCAGAAATATTTTGTCTCAAAAATGTGAAAACAAAATCATTATATCATTCTACAAGGAGTTTCTTATCATGAAATACTCAACGAAATTAAGCGATGCTGTTCATGTGATGGTTCTGATTGCTATCAACCAGGAAAAATCTCTCTCCAGTGCCTCAATTGCAGAAAGTGTCCATACAAATCCCGGCTTTGTACGCCAGCTTATGTTAAAACTAAAAAAAGCCGGACTTATGACCAGTGTAGCCGGACATGCCCGTCCTTCTCTTTCAAAACCAGCAGACCAGATCACATTGCTGGATATTTATAAAGCAGTTGAAGGCGAGAACCCTCTGCTTCATTTAGATACTCATACCAACCCTGATTGCGGCATTGGCATTAATATTCAGTTGTCTTTGCAGGGATTCTATGATGAAATCCAAAAAACTGCTGAAGGAAAAATGAATACGATTACTTTACAGGATATCATAAATACCTATTATCAGCGAACATCCATGCAAAATAATTTGCAAAACATTATATGACAGGAGAAATAGGCAGGAAACATTTTGTGATAATTTTGGAAAACTCAATATCCCTGAGTGCAGTTTTGTATCAATCAATATTCTAATGTTTCTCCATCAAGTGGAATATCAAGAACAAGTATCCTATACAAATGCACTTTCCTCTTTTGCTTTCTGCAAATCATACTTATCTGCAAATTTTCCAAAATGTTCACGAAAAGAAGGGGTATCACTATAATAAAAGTCACCTCCTCCAGCTGCTGATAAACCGGATGCTCCGCCTACTATGATACACTCTGCCTCCTGCACTCTGCGAACAAATTCCTGAATCTGTTCCTCATAAGAAAGTGGTTTTTGTTTGCTCAACACTACAGCAGTACCGCCGGATGCATAGGTACTATAGTGTCTGGAATAGTTCATTTGTGTTTTCATTACCAAATTTTCATAACAGCTCATTTTTTCATTCTCCTATCTCACAACTGTAATATCTTTAACCACCTTACTTAGTCTATCCTTCCCTTTCTGATTCCATCGGCAACACCTCGTCAAAAGCCCGTATTGCATTGCGAATGCAATCATCACATTCACAGAGTACAACACCTGTATCCTTTCCCTTTAGGTCTTTACATATGGTTGCACCTGAATATTCCTGAAATTTGTTTAATATCTCCCGTGCCGTTATCGCACTTTTCTTCCCCGGCTTTACAATTCCCGCCATCATGGTTGCTCCAATCAATGCACCACAAGTTGCTTCCATACCTCCCATACCTACCGCGAATCCGGATGCAGCATTCGTCAGTATTTCCCTATCAGAATCTGATAAATCAAGCATTGCCTTGATAACCGACTGACAGCAATTAAATCCATTATGTTTGTAATATACTGCTTTTTCTTCTCTTGTCATTTTCCTTAGATTTCCTTTCTGATTTCCTTTAACGCTACCGTAAGATTACCATCCACACCGATGGATTTTTCTTTGATTTCCTCTGGAATGTAAATTTCGCCCTTGTTAAATGTGATATATCTTGCCTGTGGTTCTACTGCTGCTAGCTGCATCAAAGGAGCTTTAATCATCTGATTTCTCCAACCAATGCCAAATTCCAGAATTACCAGCTTCTTTCCATGTAAATTCTGAATAAATTCTTGATAGCGGGCAGCCTTTTCCTTCCAATTTTTCGTTTCTGTAAACGAGGACATCTCACCCCAATTTACTTCCATATCTCCACCGCATTTTGGACATTTCGGCAGTAATTCTTTAGGTACTCTTCCGTTTACTTCCTCTTCTGTCATGGCGAGAACTGCTTTTTGATTAGGATAGACCTCGTCATGACATCTGTTCTTGACATAGGTTTTCAGCACACGCTCACGGCTCATTGCATTGATTAGCCTTACCTCAAAGCCCGACAGCTCAATGTTTGACGGAAGCAGGTCAACGCCCTCTCTGTGGTGGATAATACCCTGTGAAACATCAAGCGTTGTATCGTCTATGATGTTCTGCATCACAGTAGAGAGCGTTATGGGAATATCGTCTGGTCTGTTATAACCCAGAGCCATCGTGAGATTTGCCTGTGCATCGGCATCAATCAACAGGACTTTTTTACCCTGCTGCACCAGACTTACGCCCAGATTGACCGCTGTTGTTGTTTTTCCGACACCGCCTTTCTGGTTAGTCAGAGCAATCACTTTGCAATTTGACATAAATGCGTCCTCCTTTCGCATAGATTTAGCCACTTTGTCAAGGTGGCTATGTAAACAGTACCAGAGAACGCAAAAAAGCCGCCTACTCTTAAAATCAATAAGAATAAGCGGCTTTGTAATCTGCCTTAGACATATTCAATTTTCATTCTCTTGGTCGGTGCATTTGTGACCTTAAAAATAAGCTCGTCAATGCAATCCGTATATCTGTCTTGCTGAATAAGTTGATTTTTTAACTCTACAAGGCTATGTATCAAAAGTTTTCTTTCGTGGCTATCCAAATACAGATGATTAAATTTCTCTCTCATAAGCACACCTCCACTTCTTTAGCTTCATTATATTGGAAAGCAGGGGAAAGGACAAATCTGCGAAAAAGGACAAAAATAAGCGTACCACTATTTCTAATGATACGCCTATCCTCATTAAATCACTTCAAAATGCTTCAACGCATCCTTTATCGCTTCCACTTTCTCCACTGTCGGATGCTTCCTCGGCTGTTTCAATTCCTCTACCGCATTAGGAGCATCGTACATCGGCAAGCCTAAATCTCTCTTTACCTCTGCGATATATGCGGTATGTACTTTGAAGCCGTATTTAGCTTCTATGTACTCCTTTATCATTTTGTAGGTCACTCGTTCTTTGGGCTTATAGCTTTCCGCTCTTTTAGCAATATTATCAAGTGGAACTTTTCCCTCACCCTCGCCAAACTCAACTTTTACGTTGATATGTCCGTCTGGCTTTTTGTGGGAAAGCAGTACTACCGTCTCAACGGTACTTTCGTTGTCCCAACAAAGTTCCTGTGTTTCCCTGTCTCCAAAATACACCGGAAAACGGAACTTTATGTGCTTCAGGAATCTGCCATCCGGCTGCTCCTGATCGTAAATGTCCACACGTTCTACAAAGCTGTTGAGAAATTCTTTCTTCTCCAAGTCGGTGAACTTATCATATAGTTTATCAAAATATAAAAGGAATTGATAGACGTTTTCTTCTGATATTTTCTGCTGCTGGATATTCAGCAAACGCTTTTTAACTTCTTCTATGCTATTTTCCACGCCTTCAATTTCATCATACAGCCGATATAACCTTGTCTCCATATCCTGATATTTCTTTTCATAAAATTTGTCCATGATATCCAGGTTATCCATCTGTTGGCCTAGCCTTGCCTTTGCTCCTGTCAACTGCCTATGCTGTTTTTCCAAATTTTCGATTTCTCTTTCAATTTCATCTGTGTCAATCCTTGAACCGATTTTTTTTCGGATCGCTTCTTCAAATTTGGGATTCTGTACCAGTTTCCGGATAACCTCTTCAACTGCATTATTGACCTTATCCTCGCTCCATTGCTTATGGTAATCACATCTGTGACCATTCATTAAACGACGGTGTTTGCAGGCATAATAAAAATAATCCTTATACAAAGTTCCATCTTTCTTTTTCTTTCGGTTCACATTTCCATACATTCCACTTCCACATAGCGGACATTTCAAGATTCCGGATAAAATATGTTCATGATCTAAGCTATGGATTTTCTCATATTTCACTCCATTTTTTACCCTTTTCTGATGTGCCAGTTCCCAATCTGTCTCTGAGATAATCCCTTCATGAATACCATCATATAACATATAATTCTCCTGTTTTACAATACGGTATTCATTTCGTGTTCCAGCAACCTTTTCATTCTTTCTTCGTCCGTAAGCCAGTTTTCCACAGTAAACCGGATTGTCCAAAACACCTTTTATAAAAGAAGCGGCAAATGCATCCAGTGTATTATTCTGTCTCTTTTTCTTTTTATATCCATGCTGATTCAGCCATATGGCGATCGCAGCAATTCCCATATTCGTATGAATAAATTTATCATAAATCAGACGTATGACCTCTGCTTCATCCTCTGCAATCTGTAATTCTCCATTTACCAGTTCATAGCCATATGGAGCAAATCCACCGTTCCATTTCCCTTCTCTGGCTTTCTGTTTACGTCCCTCCATTGTCTGGACAAGGATATTTTCCCTTTCAATCTCTGCCACCGCAGACAGAACGGAAATCATCAGCTTTCCACTATCTTTGGAGCTGTCAATCCCATCCTCAACACAAATCAGATTCACTCCAAAATCCTGCATTCTTTGCAGAGAGTTTAACACATCTGCCGCATTACGGCCAAATCTGGAAAGTTTGAATACCAGTACAAACTGTATCTCATCTGTGCCATTCTCTATATTATCCAGCATTCTCTGAAATTCAGGTCTTCCCTCCACGCTTTTTCCAGATTTACCTTCATCTGAATACTCATTTACGATTTCCATATTTTGAAATTCTGCATAACGCCTTAATTTTTCTTTCTGAGCATCCAGACTGTATCCATCTACCTGCATGGTTGTGGATACTCTGGTATAGATATTACATTTAATTTTTATATTCTTCATAGTCTTTTCCTCTATATAGTAACTCCGCTTTATTGTCCCAACTTTATTTTAGTACTTATTCCAATTCTTTTCAATACTTATTTTCCATGTTGACGCATTTCTCTGTCACTTGTATAATTAAATTAGATATAGAGAATATCTGTTATCAAAATATCGTCCACTTACCGGAAGCATCTAATAAATATCCGGCTTGAAAATTATTTAGAAATTATTTCAGTTTTTGATATTGTGTTTTCATCACACATTGCATATACTATAAATACACAAAAAGCCAGAAATAGAGGAGGTGTTAGTATGGCTACTTCAAGTATTACTCATAATTTTGTCGTATCCAATCCAAATAGTGTAAAGCGTTTTGTCGCAGCGATTGACGAAGCCGATCGTGACCGCACACCAAAGCAGGCACTTCCCGGACGTCAGTTAACAAACCCACAGGAAATCTTAGCTTTAATGTCAAAAAGGAAGAAAAAACATGTCTGATAAATATTTTACCGTTAATATTCGGGCATATTTGGATAAAGACGAACCGACATATATCGGAGAGGAAAGTCTTTACGACTTGCTCTCCGATTTTTCTTGTCCCCAAAATCCCGATGTGGAATACTTTTTATTACATAATGCGGTTGAGTTTACCAAAAAAGATCAATCTATCACTTATCTGGTATTCGATGCCGAAGATGCTTCACTGGTCGGCTATTTTTCTCTTACAGTAAAGCCAATATCTGTCCGGGCTTCAAATATCAGTAAGACGATGGCAAAGAAGCTGTCCCGTGTCAGTATTCTGGATGAAGAAACACAGTCTTACAACACAGCAGCTTACCTGATTGCACAGTTAGGAAAGAACTATTCTCTACCAAAGGAAAAACGAATCCCTGGAAACATCCTGCTGGGATTTGCACTGGAAACCATATCCGGTCTCAAATATTCCGTAGGCGGCGTTATGGAATTTCTTGAATGCGAAGATAATGAATTTCTTCTGAGCTTTTATACACAAAATCATTTCAAGCCATTTGATACCCGTATTACCGCTTCCCAGAACAATGAACCTCACACTCTATATCAGCTTTTGAAATTCATCTGAAAACACATAAAAAGCGGCAGTCTGATTTACATTTAGTATTTCAGGAAACTGCCGCTTCTTTTTCTTCTTTATTCTGTTTTTCTTCCTCCAACTCCCGGAGGACTTCATCGCCGTACTTATCAATCATCCGTACCAGAAAATCAATGCACCGCTCAAATTCAATATTCTGTTGCATAAGCTCCTCCTGTCATTGTTTTAATCTGAGCTTATTTTACAGAATTTCTTCATAAACAACATTGAACCGGAATTGACCGTAAATTGAGAAAATCATGTAACGAAAATCTCTATTTATCTTGAACCGAATATATGTTCGTGGTATGATATACTTATTCAAACCTGTTCACTTAATTTAATCTATAGAAAAGAGGAAATGCCTATTGGATCGTTGTGATTTTAGTTCGATAATGACATATTTAAAAAACCAAATCAGTGAAAGCAATCAGATGAGCCAGCCTGAATTTTTATATGAAATATTTGAAGATTTTTTAGACAGTCCTGAAAACAAAGAATTTACTTTGGATAATGGTCTGGTTTGCCGCTGGATGACAGGCCAGGCGAAAATCAGTCCCAAAATATCTTCTTTTTATGCAAGACCAAGCAATCAGGAAAAACTGGCGAAAACTATACACCAAAATATTGTCCCCTTAATGGCTGACTGCGACAAAGCACTTCAGGATATTTATACCTTATTTATCCATGATTCTTCAATTTCTGAGGCCAAAAAAGCAGAGCTTACCTCTCTATACAAACCTGCCAATTTACGTCTGCTGTTTCTGGCAAAGCTAATTTCTTTTGGTATGGAACGCCCGTTTATTAAACGTGATACCAAAAACCAGAAATTGATCGCAGGTGGTTCCCTCTCACCAATGGTACTGGATTATATTATGGATAGTGAAGTCCCAAGACCATGCCGCCATTTTGTAGGGAGAGAAGATGAAACAACAGAATTACATTCCCTTCTGGAAGATAATAGCAAAGTATTTCTTTACGGAATTGCCGGAATCGGGAAAAGCGAACTGGCAAAATCCTATGCAAAGTACTATAAAAAGCATTACACAAACATCCTGTATTTTGAATATGCCGGAGATTTACATCAATCTGTTACGGATATGGATTTTGCTGATGATTTACCTGAAGATGCCGAAGAAGAACGTTTCCGAAAACACAACCGTTTCCTTCGTTCTTTGAAAGATGATACTTTAATCATCATAGACAACTTCAATGCAACCGCAACACAGGACTCCTTTTTGTCCGTAATGTTAAAATACCGCTGCCGGATTCTTTTTACAACAAGAAGCAAATTCGATAGTTACTGTACCCTGCACTTAAAAGAGATTAAAGAATCATCCAGCCTGTTTCAACTGGTATCTTCCTTTTATTCGGAAGCCGAAGAACATCGGTCACTTGTAGATGAAATCATCGCAACCGTTCATCGTCATACTTTCGCCGTAGAATTAGCAGCAAAGCTTCTGGAAAACGGAATTTTAGCTCCGCAGCAATTACTAGAAAAGCTTCAAAGAGAAAAGGCTTCTCTCGAAAATGAGGACAAAATCAAAGCCTTCAAAGACGGACAGAGCAGTAATGCAACCTACTATTACCATATTCACACCCTATTTTCCCTCTATTCTCTCTCCCAGGAACAAAGGGGAATCATGCGTAATCTGTGCTTTCTTCCTTCTGGTGGTATCTCTGCACGGCTTTGGGCTGAATGGCTTCAATTAAGAAATTTAAATGATATCAACGATCTGATTGAGACAGGTTTTGTACAGTCAAGTCTCCGGCATACTATTTCTCTACATCCACTGATTCAGGAAATTGCCGTTTCCGAGACCGCACCTTCTATTACAAGCTGCCACACGTTATTGGATTCTCTGCGAAAAATATGTTTAATGCATGGCATTGAAGTTAGCTATTATAAAAAATTATTTCAGACAGCAGAAAATATCATCCAATTCATTGAAAAGGATGATATTCCCCAATACCTGTTATTTTTAGAAGATGTTTTTCCATATATGGAGAAGTACCGCTATCAAAAGGGCATGAAAAAAATTGTCCAAGAACTACAGCATTTTGTAAAAGCAAGTACTTACGGGACTGCCTCTGACCGTGCCTTACTATTGGATTATCAGGCAACTCTGGAACCCCAAACAGAAAAAGCGATAAAATTAGAAAAAGAAGCACTTGCTCAAATAAAAGAAATCACAAAAGAAAATGCCCACCTTGTTTCCAACCTCTATTCCAATCTTGGAGGACTTTACCGAACAAACGGACAGCTTGATCTGGCTAAAAAACACATGAAAATGGGTATCTCTCTTTTAGAACAATACCAGCTTCTTTATACTAATGACAGCATTCCCCAGATTAATAATTATGCTGTCCTCTTAATTGAAATACAAGAACCTGACCTTGCCCTGTCTGCTCTTCAGAAATTAGCACAGATTATCAAAGAATATAATTCAAACCACTGTTTGGATTATGCCCAGGTACAGGAATCCCTTGGAAGTATCTGCCTGATCACTGCAAATATTTCGCAAGCGAAAACCCATTTTAAAAAAGCCTTGAAAATTTATGAGGATATATGGGCAGACGAACCCGAATTGATTGAAGAAAAATATCAAGCAATTCAAGAATTGTATCCACAAGCTGGAATTGCTCTGGCAAAAAGTATTCTTCTCACCAAGCACTAACGGTTCCTACAAACACTTGTAAAATATATTGCCTCAATAATGTAAACGCCTAGTTTTGAGATACACTCCAAGACTAGGCGCTTGTCCATTTCCATTTTTTCTTAGACATGGAGCGTTTACATAAGGATCACTTTTCTTTTTTTGACACTTTTCGCTCCTCCTATCTCAAATTTTTTATAGTCTAGGTATATTGCCTTCATCAATGCCTGAGAACTTGTAAATATGCTCCTCTGCTTGTTCAATCTGCGATACATTACAATCATCTCGTCATCAACCTACTGTTTGATACAATATGTCAAATGCATAGTGGCTCAGTTCTATTAGAAATTTATATCTCTAACTCCGCACCAATTCTAAAATTCCTTTTGAAAGGCGATATACTTTATCAACACTTTCCAGTTCTTTATACTTATGCGTAATAAAAACGATAGTCTTATTTTTTAATTCACTATGTAATAACTCACGTAAAGCTTCATTTGATTCAACATCAAATCCTTCTGTAGCCTCATCCATAAGTAAAATGTCTGCATTTTTCAGCAGAGCCCTAGCTACAGCTATCTTTTGTCTTTCTCCTCCAGAAAGTTTTGCACCATCTTGTCCAATTTTTTGTCCAAATCCATGATCCAATTTTTCAATAAAACCTAAAGCACCACTTTTTCTACATGCTTCAACAACTGCATCTCTTGACGCCTTTCCATCGATATTAACATTCTCCTCTATAGTCCCTTGGAATAGATATGGCCTTTGGCTTATAACCGCAATTCTATTTCTCATATCTTGTATATCCATCAATTCCACAGGAGCTCCATACAATTTTATTATTCCTTTTTGTGGCCGGTAGAATCCCGCCAAAAGGTTCAAAAGTGTTGATTTGCCACTTCCATTTTCTCCTACGATCGCAATTCGTTCCCCTTTTTTTACACATAGTGAAATACCATTTAAAATAGGGTGTCCTGGTTCATAACCAAAGACAAGATTTTTTACTTCAAAAACCATATCCCTATCTTGATAAATTTTCTCAGGTTTCATTTCACATAATTTCATTTCCAATTCTTCCGGTTGTCCCCATAACTCAAAAAGACGTTTTGCCGATGGCTCAATTTGCGCAAAATAATATTTAATGTTTATCAATGCTGAAATTGGATTTACAACATATGCACTATATGTAATAAAAGCAAATGCTCCGCCTATAGTGAATTCTCCTTTTATTATAAAAAGCCCACTTAATATATATAATAACGCATTTACAACCGTGTCTATTACTACAACACTGACAGTACTATATTCATCTAGCATGCCTTACTACTTTCAAATATTTCTTCCTCTTGATTCAAAAGAATAATATCAGGTTCATAAGCTATATATACTGTATAAAGGATATCGTTCAATGACTCATTGGAATCGTCATAATATTCTAAAGGAATTACATTTTCATCTAAAGGATTTTTCTGCAGATTTATTGCGTAATAACCGTTCTGACTAAGTCCCATAATTCTATATCACTACATATGCTTGTGATAATTCCGACGCATACAGCGCCATGGAATGATTTATCGTCTTTATACTCACTTGGATCGCATTTAGAAGCCAAAAAAGATTTATGAACAATCCTTTGATTCCTGTTATTTCTCATATGATAAGGTATACCGTTATCAATCAATGCGAGCTTAATCATTTGCACTATTCCTATTCTTACCTGTTATATATCCAAGCCAAATATCGCATATTTATTATTCTCATGATAAACCTTGTAATTCTATGGTCAATAAAAATTCAAGTGTCGCTGAACCCTAATATGCTTCTCCAATCACACTGCCATCATAAGCATTGATCACATAAGAAAGCTCCTGTAGAGAATTTCCACCAATACTTTCCCTGACAGTAAAAATCCATGCTGGAACCAACCATGCGTGTTTCGGCTCCTGATAGGCTGTGGTATAAGTATACTGCAATTTTGCGTTTACCACATCATACTCCAGTGCGGTAGTGTCGTTGGCAGACTGGCCTTTTCCGGAATACCAATAAAAAATCTGATCTGTCAGCTTTGCCTGTATTTTTTCAAAAGGCAGAAGCTTTGTATTTTCCGTCACCGTACAGACTTCTTCCGATATCCCATCCCATTTAAAATATTTAATTCCTTCCTCTGTTATCAGAATAGAGATTGTTTCTACCTGGAACGGAGGCACATAACTATCCACTGTTTCTTCCGCAACCACGCCATCAGGAACTGAAGTAATACCCTCTACACTTTTCGAAAAACAATACAGATATCCCGGTAATCCTCTATCCAGATCTCCCTGCCACAAAGCATCACTACCAAGTCCCAGACCATTGCGCTCTGAACATGCGCCATTCGGGAACCACACGGTACGATCAGAATCTACAAGGCCCATTCCATCGATACCTAAATCCTCTAAAACTTGTTCTGCCTGTTCCTTTCCATCTTCCTCTGTAAAGGTGATCTTGTCCATGCACTTTCGATACGCATCTGCCAGTTCATGAAATTTCTCTGTATAGCCGTTGGTATCCATGCCAAAGCTACTGTAATACTCACTCTGCATTTCCTCAGTTTCTATTGTTTCTTCTTCTATAAAATTAGAACCCTCCATCCAGAGAAAACTACTGTCATTGTCAATTTCCTGATTATACCGCTCTGCTTCTATATATGCCTTCCTGTCCTCGCCCACATCTGCAGTAAAATAATCCTCTGTATCTGTGTTTTCCAATTCAGTACTCATCCAACTCCGTGCCGCTTCCACACCGTGATCCTCTGTTTTTTTTTGAAATTTTATCTCCATCTTTTCCGGTGCAGACGCTTCATCCGGTGCAAGCTCCATCCCCTCTCGGGTTGCGTTTTGAATCCCTGCAATCGATGTAGAATATGCTGATTGCAAGTAACTTCCTTCCTTGCTGGAAATCCTGTCTAACACTTCCTGATACGCATCCTTTGTCACCATCTGTGGCATATATAGTTCCTCACCGTCCGTAAAATAATCAATCAATCCATTCAGTTCTTCCTGCGTTAACTCGTGATTTTGCATCTCTATGACTGGAAGATTGCCAATGCTTTGTTCGGCCAACTTAATATCTGCCTGGATAACCACACGGTCGTTGCTTTTCTTTTCTTCAAATTTCCAATGCGTTGGAACATTTGTCTCTCTCTTTTCTCCTTTTTTAAGAGGTTCACAGACAGCCGCCTCGCTAATCCCATCCACTTTGCTGACTACCGAACTCTCCTCTGGTGTTTCCTGACAGCTGGAAAGAATAATACACAACGCACCTACCATAATTGCTAAAACACTTTTTTTCATTTTTCCTCCATATATCTTATAGAATTGTCGCTTTTTCACGAAACTTCAATTATAAACTCTTTCCCCCGTATTTTTATTTTATCTGCGTCAGGACACCTGCATCCATCTCACAGATCGTATCGCAGAGCCATTCGATCTCCAGCATGTTATGTGCTGCGATAAGAATAGTCTTCCCTCGTTCCTTTAATCCCCGCAAAAGCTCGCAGACCTCTCCTGCCCCCTGCTTGTCCAGACCATTAAAAGGCTCGTCCAATATCAAAAGCTCCGGATCTTCCATGATTGCCTGTGCGATACCAAGACGTTCACGCATTCCAAGAGAATACTGTCCTACCTTCTTTTTAGACAGAGGATCAAGCCCTAGGGCACGCATCGTCGCCCTCACATCGTCATCGGAAATACGGTGTTTCAGAGACGCCAGTCTCTTTAAATTCGCAAAACCGCTGAGATCCAGAAAGAAGCCAGGGTTTTCAATGATAATGCCTACGGAATCTGGAAAGTCCAGCTCCTTCCCGATCTGTTTTCCCCCTACGAGCACTGTGCCGCTCTCAGGTTGTAAAAATCCACAGATGCATTTAAACATTACGGTTTTCCCTGAACCGTTAAACCCCATAATCCCATGAATCTTCCCTTTTTCAAAATCATGGGTAATGTTCTTTAATACTTTTTCTTTTTGAAAGGATTTTGTCAGTCCCTTCAACCTGATTGCATATTCCATTTTGCCCTCCATTTATTCGTTTGTCTGCGTAAAAGAGAAATTATAGCCCTTAATTCGGACGGCTGACAAGCCGATCAGCGCTATGATTAATATTGCAAATATGAACATGCTCATCCCGATCCCTGGCAGGTAATCATAACCAAAGCTGTGCATGGGAAAGGTAGCTTGGTTCAACGGAGACAGCCAGCCGCAGAACACGTTCGCCCTATATTCCTGACTTTCTGTAAAATGAAACAGTTTCCGGAAAACATCTGGGTTCAGCAGGAGCCCATACAGACTGACTGCAAAAGCACCGATCACCCCTGCCATATTTCCCGCAGCCAGATTTAAAAACAACATGAGAACTGCGATAAAAAGAGTATATAAAAGTACAAGTCCAAACACTATTGCTGCGCACATATAAGGAGTTGAGCTTTCCATTGTTTTTATGGAAACAGGAACGGTTATGCTCTCCCCACCGCCATAGCCCAACATTGCCGCTGTTTCGCTCCACACATTTCCCGTAAAGGAAAAGGGAGCTCCCATAATTCCAAGCATCACAGCCAAAAAAATATTATAGATCACAGTCGCCAGGATCACATAGATAATCTGACCCGCAAGCCATATCTTCCGTTTTGTGCGTACAAGCCAATACGGAGTTGCCTGACTGATAAATGGCATGTCCGCAAAGAGCAGGATTAAAAGCAGGGAGGACAGCATAACAGAGGATGCATCCCCATATGTCCAAATAAACGGCTCGAATACCTGAAGGATTGTCTCATATTTTATCGCATGGGAAATAATCTGATCCGACAGCATCAGACATAATATAGCTGCCAAAATAAAGGTCATCCAGATCCTCGGACTTTTTTTCCATCCATAGAAATTCTGGCCTGCAATCCAAAAAGCCTGTTTAATATCACGCATACCGCAACCTTCTTTCTATTGCGCACATAAAGATCAGTGCCGTTAAAAAACTTCCAACCGCTAATATAGCAATGCAGAAGATATCATTGTAGTAAATAGACGCCGCCCAATAGCGGGGACTCAGAAAGAATGCTTTTTGATAGTAACGCTCCTGAAATACGGTCAGGACATAATAAAGAATAAAAGGAACGGCATAGGACATATAGCGATTTTTTGTTATGACAGCCGACGTACCGCCAATTAGCGCCCAAAAAGCGCCATTTAAAAACAATCTCAGAAAGCTTACCGCCGTTCTGCCCACAAGCACTGCCATCTCATAATTTCCGTCAATCAGAGAAGGATACTGACCGAACCTCAGTATACAGATTACAAGAAGGAACACCATGGCTAAAAAAGCTGTCAAACCTCCGGAGACCAACAATCCTGCTGCTTTTCCTACGAGATACTGTTTTCTCCCTGAACGGATATAACTGAACAGAAAAAAACGACTGTGCAGCTCAGCCTCCGTATTCTCTCCACCCGCAAAAGCAACAGCAATGGGAACAAACAGAAGCATATTAACGCTGTTCATACAATAGGTGTATGCTACGAACCAGCCTGGTCCTTCTGCAGATCCGCCTGCATTTATGATCTTCTGCAACATCTCATGCTCAGACATCAGGGTAGCCGAAACGATTAGAAAAATCCCCAAAATAAAGCGAATGCTTCGAATATTGTTTTTTATGTCCGTTGCCAACACATTTCTCATACGCTTTTCTCCTCACTTCAAACAGCTATAGACTTGATTTTTTTATTTTTATAAAATCCTAGTTTTTTGCAATAATATCACTATTTGTATAAAACTACACTCCTTATCAAACAACAGTTAAGGACTTGCAAAAACTGTTGTTCCTACTGAAAGCATTGCAACAGCTGTAAAAATTGATAATATTTTAAATTTTCTATTATTCTAAGTTCTACAAATACATAAGCCGCCAGTTAAGTACGATTAGTTTTATTATAATTCAATAAATTCCATCCAACTTTCCACGTTTTATTGTACAATTTTACCATTTATATAATAACATGTCAACATTTAATGAACGTTTATAACAAAAAAATGCAGGGCTATAAAAAACTAAAGAAATTGCTCTATTTTACAAAATTATATCCTATTTTTCAATTCCAACTCAATTTTCCCTCAATGTCTTTTTCCTCCAACTTTCGTATGCTTATCTCACAGCAAAGCAGTACCACACCGGTACAGCCTGCTGAATTAATCAATACGAAAATGGAGGTGTTTTTTATGCGAGAACTCAGAAACACAAAAATCATTGCTGTAGATCACGGCTACGGCAACATGAAAACAGCAAATACCGTCACACCAACCGGAATCAAAGCCTATGAAACAGAACCCATCTTCACCGGGAATATTCTGGAATATAACGGCATTTACTACCGGATTGGCGAAGGACACAAAGAATTTATCCCAGATAAAGCTATGGACGAAGAATATTATCTTCTAACTCTCATGGCGATTGCAAGGGAACTGAATGTCTTTTCCATCCGTGAAGCAGACGTTCATCTGGCTGCCGGGCTTCCTCTGACATGGATCAGAAACCAGAGAGAAGATTTCCGTTCCTATCTGCTCCAGAATCCAGAAGTCCATTACCGATTTAACAGCAAAGAGTATCATCTCCGTTTTGTGGGATGCAGCCTTTACCCGCAGGGATATCCGGCTATCGTAAACCGACTTGGAGATTTCAAGGGGACAAATCTTCTTGCAGATATCGGCAACGGAACCATGAACATTCTGTATATCAATAATAAGAAAGCACAGGAAAGCCGGTGCTGGACAGAAAAGTTTGGCGTAAACCAATGCATGATTGCCGCTAAAAACGCTGTTCTGGACAACTTCGGAGTAAAGATTGAAGAATCTACCGTAGAGCAGATTCTGCGGTTTGGAACCGCTGACATTTCAGCGTCTTATCTGGATTGTATTACTGCTGTTGCCAGACAGTATGTCACAGATATTTTTGCCACGCTCCGCAAATATGAATACAATCCTGGCCTGATGCGCCTGTATGTGGTCGGAGGCGGTGGATGCCTGATCCGTAACTTTGGAGCGTATGACAAATCACGAGTTACCATCCTTGATGATATCTGTGCCACTGCCAAAGGTTATGAATCTCTGGCTTATATGAGCCTGAAAAGGAGGGGATAAGCCATGCAGAACCATATCCGCAACACAAACCTGCGATTTAATCTGGACAAAGACCAGCAGCGGAGAGCCTGGGAATATTTACAGACGATGGACAGACAGAATTTTAAATCTTACAGCCAGGTAATCTCCCTTGCACTGGTCGATTATTTTGACCGCTACTACCGCACTCAGGCTGATCCCTATCTGGAAACAAGGGAACGGGAAGAACTTTTTGTGAAACAGATTGTAGAAGCAGTAGAACACAGCCTGAAACAGTCATTGCCGATTTTTCTGTCCGGGCTGACTGCAGGCATGTTGGAAAGGGAATCCCCCATCAGGATGCCCTTTCCAGCTCCTGAAAAAGAACAGCCGGATCGTGATATAGACTGGGATTTTCTTGGAGAATAAACCATTGTGATTGGAGGTGAACACATGACGGACTTTCTGACAGCAGACACAAGCCTGCCATCTTATATGATGTTTCCCCGTTTTCTTCTGGACATGGAAATAAACGAAACTGCCAAAATGCTTTATATGATCCTGCTCGACCGTGCAAGGCTTTCCCAGAAAAATGAGGGCTGGTCAGATACAAATGGTCATGTGTTCCTCTACTTTACGATTGAAGCACTGGCAGAAGTTCTCCACAAAAGCCAGATGACGGTGAAAACTGCTCTGGCAGTACTGGAAAAACAAGAGCTTATCTTCCGAAAACGGCAGGGACCCGGACACCCTAATCGGATCTATGTAAAAATCCCGAAAGAAACCCTCAGCAATACAGACAGAATTCTTTCCTCAAGACAGACAGAAAACTGTCCTATTGACAGACAGGATTCTTTCCCTGATACAGACAGAAAACTGTCCAGTAATAAGAAAGAGATAAAAAAGAACCATTTAACAATAAGAGGGAGTAAAGAGCCACGCTCACCCTATGGAACATTTCAAAATGTTTTTCTGTCAGAGACGGAGCTGGAAAATATCCGGCAGACAATCCCTGACTGGCAGGACTATATGGAACGCTTATCCGGTTATATGGCTTCTACCGGAAAGCAATACCAAAACCATGCAGCTACCATCATCCGTTGGGCAAGACAGGATCATCCTGTTTCCCGGCAACGAAATTATGAAAGTGAGGAATACGAAACATTATGACAACATTTACAGAAAAACCAACAGCTATCACACCAAACAGAGAGCTTCAGTCTGATGAATATTTTAACGAAACAAATCACCTGATCTACTGTTCCAAATGCAATACGCCAAGACAGTGCAGGCATGAATTACAGGGAAAGGTTCTTATTCCTTCCATCCGCTGTAAGTGCCAGCAGGAGATCTTTGAACAGGAGGAAGCCCAGAGAAAACTTCATGAAAAGCAAATGGAAATAGAGCATCTCAAAACCAGCGGCTTACAGGACAAATCACTTTATGACTACACCTTTGCCAAAGATAACGGCAGCAATCCGGAAATGAAACTTGCACACAATTATGTAAGTAACTGGGAAGAGATGAAAGCAAACGCTTCCGGACTTCTCATCTGGGGCGATGTCGGTACTGGAAAATCTTTCTTTGCAGGCTGCATTGCCAATGCCCTTCTGGAAAAAGGCGTCCCGGTACTGATGACCAACTTTTCCCGGATTCTGAATACCCTTACCGGAATGCATTTTGAAGACAGGAATCAGTTCATCCACAGCTTAAACCGCTACAGCCTTCTGATCATTGATGACCTCGGAATTGAACGGAACTCTGACTTTGCACTGGAACAGGTATTCAATGTGATTGACAGCCGTTACCGCAGTAAAAAGCCCCTGATCATAACAACCAATCTCACTTTATCAGAGCTGAATAACGCCGCTGATATCGCACACAAGCGAATTTATGACCGGATTCTGGAGAGATGTGTTCCCATCCGTATCAATAACCGGAATATCCGTCAGGACAATGCAACAGCTAATTTAAAAAAAACGAAAAAAATTCTGTTAGATAATCACACTTCAAACCAGAGTTGAAACAAAGCAGCATCGCACAATAACTATTTTTCACTGACAGTAGTACTACTTTCTTTTCTTATTTATCACCAGAGACATGCCACTGTCAGTTATCTAAAACTATAGTACTAAACCACAAGATTTTAAAACTAAATCGCCCGGATACGGGCATAAAAAGGAGGTGCCAGATATGGCAAATAAAAGAATTATGACACCAGAAGAAAAAGTGCTTTTACAGGCAAAACACAGACTGGAAGAAATCGAAGCAAGAAACCGTAAAAAGGAACGTAATGCCAGAACACGCAGATTGATTCAAGAAGGAGCGATTCTGGAAAGCATTGCTCCACATATTAAAGAAATGGATTTAGATACCCTAAAGCGGGAGCTGATGCTCCGGCTAAGAGGAATGTAAATACACAAGTTCTACTCCCAAAGGGCGCACTTACTCACCACCCGATAAATCGGGCGGTGGTATCCCCTACGGGGCTCGTGCGCTCTGCCGAGGGCTATCCGCTGTTGCAGGCAACATCGAAAGGAGGTGCCAGATATGGCAATTTATCATATGCAAGCCAAGGTCGTCAGCCGTGGTTCCGGGCGGTCTGCTGTCGCTGCATCTGCTTATATGAGCTGTAGCCGCATATACAATGATTACGATGGCATCCAGCATGACTACACCCGAAAACATGGACTGATCTATCAGGAAGTAATGCTTCCCCCTATGGCTCCGCCTAAATGGAAAAACCGGGAGCAACTCTGGAATGCTGTAGAAGCTGCTGAAAAAACAAAAGACAGCCGACTGGCAAGAGAATTTGTTGTCGCACTCCCTATTGAGTTGGATAAAGACAGCAATATTTCTCTTCTTCAGAATTTTATTCAAAAGAATTTTGTAGATATGGGAATGTGTGCCGATTTCGCCATTCACGATACAGATGGTCACAATCCCCATGCACACATTCTACTTACTGTCCGTCCATTAAACGAAAACGGAACATGGCAGTATAAAACCGAAAAAGAATATCTATGCATCAAAGATGGAGAGGAAAAGGGATTTACTGCTTCTGAATTTAAGGATGCTCAGAAAGAGGGCTGGGAAAAACAGTATCGTTATAAAGCTGGGAAAAAGAAAGTATATCTGACTCCCTCGGCAGCACAGGAGAAAGGTTATGAACGTATCGACAAACATCCAAAAAGCACCCGGTATGGCAGACAAAACCCGATTTCCGAACAATGGAACAGTGAGGAACAGCTCTGCCTCTGGAGAGCAAACTGGGCAGATGCCGTAAATAAAATGCTTGCCCTTAATCAGATAAATGCCGCCATTGATCACCGCAGTTTTGCAGCTCAGGGAATCACAGAACAGCCAACCATCCATGAGGGCTACATTGCCCAGAATATGGAAAAGAAAGGCATGATAGCAGACCGGTGTGAAATCAACCGTCAGATTCGTGCAGATAACAAAATGCTTCGGGAATTAAAAGCACAGGTGAAAAAATTTGCCCAAGCTGTCGAAAAATCTATTCCGGTAATTGCAGAAACATTAGAAGCAATCCGAAATCATATGATTTTTACACAATATCATTTACTTCATAATGAAATGCAAAAAGAAGTGATCCATGACTGGATGCAGCATTTTCGTCCTATCCTGAATCAATATGATACCATTAAGAAAAAGCTCAAAGCGAAAGTTACTGAAAAGAAAGAACTAAATGTGCAAAAAAGTAAAACCAGTATTCTAAATCCATTCCAGCATATAAAGTTAAATCAGCAGCTTACAACCGTAACAGAAGAAATCGAGGAACTGAAATCTGTCAAAGAACAGCTGCTGTTTCAGGCTGAATGCTCCACAGAGAAAGATATGGCGAGCCTTTCCAGAAAATACGACCAGATGGATAAGAATCTGGATATTCTCGATTCTCAAGATATGTCTCTCAAAGGGCAGCTTAAAAAAGATGCTGTCGCTTTCCAAGAGGAAAAATTCCGTCCTGACCCGGAGCAATACACTGAATTACTGGATGCCAGAATCCAGATACGACCTACTTTCCGAGATAAACTGATTGAGCAGCTCAAAGGTACTTTTGGTGAATATTATGACTATCACCGTCGTGATATTGCAGCTAATGAAGTAGATTATCTCAATGTTGAAGATCCTGATGTTTTCTCCCATCGTGCCTGGGAACTTGAATATCAGAGAAAACAAGAGATGCGACGAAATCAGCCTGTCCGAACTAAGAAAAAATCACATGATATAGAATTGTAATTTGATTCTTCTTTGAACCCGTACAAACACAAAGAGCTGAACAAATAGGATTTTTCGTCCTACCTGTTCAGCTCTTTGTCTACCTGTAAATCAATTCTTTCAACACAATCTCTTCCGCCGCATTTCGGATATTATTTACCGTTCCTACCCAAGCCATCTGGTCACAGGCTTTCGTTTCTTCTGTAATACCTTGCCTCTTCATCATCTGACACACCAGAATATCCATCCTCTCCTGTGCTTCATCGTCCACAGCATTCAGATGTTCCACCAGTCTGTCCTCCAATATATACAGTGAATATATTGCCGGACGATGCTCTTTCAAATACGTTTTTCGTATCATTCCATATTTTCCATAATACGGTTCTTCATCTGTACTGACAAGATTCGGATAGTAAATTCCGTCTGCGCCAAGTGTGTAGGTTCCACCCATTTTTTCAAATGTGCTTTTCATGTGTTATTCCTCCTTGAAATCAGCGATGCCCTTAGATCATCGCAAAATATTCCAGGGCAGCCTTGATAGCTTCTTCCTTCTCTTTCGGGCATTGTGGAACTCTTGCATTTTCTGATTTTGGAAGATTATAGTTTTCTCCCACTTCAATTCCACATTTGCGTTTTACCTGAGAAATATATAAACTTGAAACCTTCAAGCCAAATTCTTTCAGCACATAATCTTTGATTTCCTGATAGGTTGCTTTCAACTCGGCACTGGTGGCATCCAGCTCGTCCAGGTCTAAGTCGATCTCTATCGTGTCATCTGGTTTTTGTTGGGACAAAAGAACAACTGTCTCAACGTGCACCGTCTCACAAAACTGGTCCACACTACAACTCCGCCTGATCTCATACCCTGCTGCCAGAAACGCCGGCAAATCTCTTGCCAGGCTGGTGGGTTTGCAGGAGATGTAGACGATGTTTTCTACTCCATAAGCAAGGATCTTTGGCAGGGCTTTGGGGTGGATTCCATCGCGTGGGGGATCCAGAATGATCATGTCGGGCTTCTCAGTGATGTCGTCCAAGACTTTCAGGACGTCACCGGCGATGAAACGGCAGTTGGTGAGGCCGTTCAGGGCGGCGTTTACTTTGGCAGCTTCTACGGCTTCTTCCACAATTTCCACGCCAATCACTTCTTTCGCTACGGAAGCAAGAAGCTGGGCAATGGTTCCGGTGCCGCTGTAGAGATCGAATACCTCTTTCTCCTTGGTATCGCCGATGTAATCACGGACAATGGCGTAAAGTACCTCCGCTGCCAGTGAATTAGGCTGGAAGAAGGAGAAGGTACTGATTTTGAAGCGCAGCCCCAGCAGCGTTTCATAGAAATAATCCTGTCCATATAGCAGTCTGGTCTCATCACTTCGGACTACGTCTGACAAGGAATCGTTGATAATGTGCATAATTCCTACGATTTTTCCTTCCAGCGGAAGGGCAAGAAGTCGGGATACAAGCGGCGCATAGTCGTACTCTGCCTGGCTTGTGGTAATCACATGCACCAGAATTTCTCCAGAGGTCACACCTCTTCTTAGAAGCAGATGTCGCAGATAGCCAGTATGCTGCATTTTCTTATAATGGACTGCTCCAAGCTCTGTGAAAAAGTCCCGCACACAGGAAAGAATAGCTGTCATGTCCGGGTGCACCAGCTTACAATCAGCAGCGGTCAATACGTCATAAGTGCTGCCTTTCTTGTGCAGACCAAGGGAAAGGGGACCGCCTTTGTATTCGTCTCCGAAAGAAAACTCCATTTTATTACGGTATCCAAATTCAATAGGGCTTCCGTGAATTCCTTCCCAGTAAAGGTCTACATCAGCGCCAACTGCATCCTGAAGGAGTCCCTTCACCTGAGTTTCTTTCATTTTAAGCTGTTCTTCGTAGGACATGGTCTGATACATGCAACCGCCGCAGGCTGGGAAAATCTTACATACAGGCTTTCGGATCTCAAGTGGGGATTTCTCCAAAACTTCCAAAAGTCTGCCTTCAGCCCTGCCAGAGCGCTTCTTATTAATCATGAAGCGCACCTTCTGTCCCGGAATGCCGTTTTTTACAATAACTTTTTCACCATCTATATTCACATATCCCTTATTAGGAAATTCAACTTTCTCGATAATCCCTTCGTAAATCTCACCTTTTTTCATAAATCCTCCATAATAAAAACATAAACGGGATAAAACACCCTCTGCGATTTTCCCCCGTTATCATGGCAGTCGCCAAGTTTTCATGCAGGCACAAACTTTTGCCCGCCTATCGCGTAAATCAAAAATAAGGTATACGGGGGAGCATAACTGCTATATGCCCGTATACCTTCTTATTCAATATTCACTCACTTATTAAAAATCTCTGAAATTATCCACATAAAGCCCATGCCCTTGCATATCTGCCTGCGGACAATTCGCTGAACACCTCAATTATTTCTCTTCATCCTCGAAATAATCATCATAATCATCGTCGAAGTCTTCCTCGAAGTCCTCAAGATAATCTGGTGCGAAGAAGCGGTATACTGCAAATGCGATTCCTGCAACAGCAGCTACAGCACCAATAATAGCCAGTACCCAGAGGACTGTATTCTTCTGCTTCTCATCTTCTTTTTTCTTAAGTAATGATAATAATTCCTCGAGCTTATCCATTTTAATGTTCATGTGATACCATCCTCTCTTTCATACAGCCTGCAGATCTATCATACTGCAAAATATCTGGTAGCTGTGTTCTGCTTTCATGTTGCTGCTAACTTCATGCCCAGCAACTCTTGCCTGAATGAGTATATCATACTACTACTCATTAGGTTTACTTATTATACCACTTTTGCGACTATTTTACCATAGCTAATATGGTAATTTCAAATTTTTTATAAACAATCGTTACTGGTCACGGAGTGAACTGTAACCTTAGTTCATGTATCCTTCGCGGAATATACAGGGTTTTCGCTCTGCTCAGATCTTCTTCAGCTTCGCAAAACTTGCAAACATCTTCTTCACACCGACTTTATCAAACTCCACAGTAACCTCATAATCACGGCCGCCTTCCACGATTTCTTTCACAATGCCAACTCCAAACTTAATATGACGGACTGTGTCCCCAACCTCGTAGTCCAGGGAATTGACTTTCGTCACCTTAAATTCCCTTGGCTTGTAATTTCTGCCCTGGAGAATTTCTTTCATCTTGGAATATTTCGTCGGCGTAGGGATCAAATCCTCTGCCTTCGGCTTCTTCTCCTGAATGGTATGTCCCAGATCTACCAGCTCCCGCGGAATCTCTCTTACGAAACGGGAAACCTTATTATACTGGGTCTCCCCGCGGATCATCCTCTGCTGGGCGCAGGTCAGTGTCAGCTCCTTCATGGCACGCGTGATTCCCACATAACAAAGTCTGCGTTCTTCCTCCAGTTCCCCATCATCCCCATAGCTGATAGTCATATGGCTTGGGAAAATACCGTCTTCCATTCCTACCATAAACACCCTGGGAAACTCCAGTCCCTTAGCGCTATGTAGCGTCATAAGAAGAACATAATCCTGGTCTGGATCCACAGTATCAATATCTGCAACCAGCGCAACTTCCTCCAGGAAACCAGATAGAGTGGCCGGCTGATTCTGTTCTTCCATAGCCTCCTGATAAGCCGCGGTCTTGGAAATCAACTCGTCAATATTCTCAATTCGGGCTCTTGATTCCTCTGTGTCCTCTGCTTCCAGCTCTGCCACATAGCCTGTAGAATCGATTACCTCCCCGAGAATCTCCTCCACAGTCAAAACTGCAGCCTTGCTCTTCAAGGTCTGGATAAAAGTAACAAATCCTTCAATCTTAGACAGACTTCTTCCAATAGAAGGAACTTCTTCTGCCACACGAAGTGCCTCATACAGACTGATTCCCATATTATCTGCATAATCCTGGACACGTCCCAGCGTAGTGGCACCGATTCCCCGCTTTGGCACATTGATGATCCTCTGTACAGCCAGATCATCTCTGGCATTGTCAATCGTTTTCAAATAACACAGAAGATCCTTGATCTCCTTACGGGCATAGAAATTTACCCCGCCAACCAGCTTATAAGGGATATTCGCCGCAATAAATTTCTCCTCAAAAATACGGGACTGGGCATTGGTTCGGTAAAGGATGGCACAATCCCGATAGCTTCCAAGTCCCTCTCTCTTCAGCTTGCTAATCTCCCCAGCCACATACTCAGCTTCTTCATAGGCATTGAAAAACTGGCGGAAATGTACCTTGCTTCCTTCTTCGTTCTCTGTCCATAGCGTCTTCGCCTTACGTTCTGTATTATTGGCAATCACCTGGTTCGCCGCATTCAGAATATTCCTGGTAGAACGGTAATTCTGCTCCAGGCGGATTACCCTTGCGTCTGGGAAAACCCGCTCAAAGCCAAGAATGTTTCCAATATTTGCCCCACGGAATTTGTAAATGGACTGGTCATCATCACCTACCACACAAAGATTCTGATATCTCTGTGCCAGAAGGCTAATAAACTTAAACTGAGCTGTATTGGTATCCTGGTACTCATCCACCATAATATATTTGAAGCGCTCCTGATAATACTCCAGCACCGCACCGCAGTTCTGAAAAAGCTCCACCGTTTTCACGATCAAGTCATCAAAGTCCAGTGCATTATTCTTGCGAAGGGCAGCCTGGTATTCCCGGTAAACAGATGCCACTTTCTTCATATTATAATCCCCTGCCGCTTTCATCTCCATATCATCTGGCGTAAGCAGCTCGTCCTTGGCATGGGAAATCTGGGCAAGAAGGGAACGTTCCTTGTAAACCTTGGTGTCAATATTCAGCTTCCTGCACACATCCTTCATAAGAGACTTCTGGTCGTCTGTATCATAGATGGTAAAATTTGTGTCATATCCAAGATTATCAATGTGTCTCCGCAGGATCCGCACACAGGCAGAGTGAAAGGTAGACACCCAGATGCTCTCTGAGCCAAATCCAATCAGCTTGTCCACACGCTCTCTCATTTCCTGGGCAGCCTTGTTGGTAAACGTAATGGCAAGAATATTCCAGGGATTTACGCCCACCTCATCCATCAGGTATGCAATCCTGTGGGTCAGCACCCTGGTCTTGCCAGAACCAGCTCCCGCAAGGATTAGCACCGGTCCTTCAGTCTGTGCAACCGCCTCGCGCTGAGGGGGATTTAATCTATCATATATGCTCATTTATGTTCTCCTTTTGTCATCAATCTCTTCTCAGATAGGTAAATTTCATTATACATGAAATCTCTGTCTGCCACAACCCCGAACTACAAAAACCCAAACATAGATTCGGTTTTTGTTGCTGTCACGAACCACCTTCCGCGAGGTGTTTTCTGTAAACGGAATGAGCAGTAGCCTTTGATTTTCCCTTTTTCACAGAAACTAAAAAAAACAGTTTACAAGTAGTTTTAAAAACTATATAATAGAGAGCAGAGGTGATAAAAAATGACAGCTGATGATAAATCCATATTAAAAGGCATTCTGGATCACATTTCCGGAATGGATTATATAAAACCAGAAGATCTTCCAAACATCGACCTGTACATGGATCAGGTCACCACATTTATGGAGGATCAGCTTGCATCCACCAAGCGCCACGATGATGACAAAATCCTGACCAAGACCATGATCAACAACTACGCTAAGAATAACCTTCTCCCATCCCCTGAGAAGAAGCGTTATTCCAAGGATCATCTTCTCATGCTGATCTTCATCTATTATTTTAAAAATATTCTGTCCATTACAGACATCCAGAAGCTTCTCGGCCCCATCACAGAGAAATATTTTAAGGGCGAGCCTGGTAAGGATATGACCTATGTATACAATGAAGTTTTCGGAATGGAGAACCGCAAGATCGA
Organism: Blautia glucerasea; assembly: GCF_020537505.1. GTDB lineage: Bacteria > Bacillota > Clostridia > Lachnospirales > Lachnospiraceae > Blautia_A. The sequence continues at coordinate 283,772 of NZ_JAJBMO010000001.1, forward strand.
CCAGCTGATCAAGAATCTTCTGAAGGATTACCGTTTCTCCAGCGCCACCTTCCAGGACGCAGATGAGGAAGACCAGGAATTTCTTAAGCGGTTCAGCTTTATCTGCCTGATGAGTTTCGATGTCTATATTAAGAAGATGATCATCGAGAAAATGATCGACGATATTTCCCCGGCAGAAGATAACCATAAGAAAAATAAAAACAAATAGTACAGACCTCCGGTTATATATAGTTCTGCCGGAGGTTTTTTTTCATACAGTTTTAGAAAATACGCATGAACAGGTGGAAACATGTCAATTGCAGAAATAGTGTAAGAACTATCTGCCCGCATAATTGCCACATATGCACCATAAAACCCGCGGAATCAATCACAATTCCGCGGGTCTTCTTTCGTGCATTTCATTCTATTTTCAACTCAGATTCCCAGATCCTTACTCGTCCTTCCGATCCAGTGGACGGTTCTGTTCCTTCTTCTCTTCCATTCTCTTAAATACCATATCATAACCGTCATTACCATAATTCAGAGAACGGTTTACACGGCTGATTGTCGCTGTGGAAGCACCTGTCTTCTCAGAAATGTCAAGATAAGTTCTCTTATCCATTAACATCTTGGCAACCTCAAATCTCTGAGATAAAGAAAGAAGCTCGTTAATGGTACACACATCCTCAAAGAAAGTGTAGCATTCTTCCTTATCCTTCAGACAAAGTATGGCCTCAAAAAGATGGTCAACTGCCTCAGTTCTGATATTTTTACTCATTTCGCTACTCCTTTTTTCTATATTTAATGTTCTCTATTCTGTTTTCAATAATTATTATTTTAACACGCTAACGTGTGATAAGCAAGGACTTTCTGGAAATATTTTTCCTGTAAAAGTGCTGCAGGCATTTTCTTTTTTGTGAAGAATTTATAGTTTTTACGTAGTTTTCTATTTTCAAATTGCTTTTTTTTCACAGATTCGTTATACTAATTGATAAGCTCATTGATGCTATACACCAAATAGAAAAGAGGAAATTTTGAATGGATCGTTTTTTCAACATGGATAACAAATTTTTCACCTTTATGAGCAGGGTTGCAGATCTTATCATTCTGAATCTGCTGTGCATTGTCTGCTGTATTCCGGTGATCACCATTGGACCTTCCATCGCAGCCATGTTCTATGTTACATTGAAAATGGTGCGCAATGAAGAGTCTTACATCGTCCGCGGATTTTTTAAATCCTTCAAACAGAACCTGAAGCAGGGTATTGTAATCAACCTGATCATGCTTGTGGCTGCAATTTTGTTATACTTTGACATCAGTATCTGCCGCAATACTCCTGGCATCATCGGAAAGGTTCTCATGGTATTATTTATGATGATCCTGGTAGTTTACCTGATGATCTTCCTGTACATCTACCCGGTACTTGCCAAGTTTTACAATACCATCAAGAATACTTTTACCAACGCATTTTTGATGTCCATCCGTCATCTTCCGTATACAGCACTTATGATCCTTATCACTGCTGCCCCGGTTCTTGTATTCTTTATTCCAAGTGCCCAGGTACAGTCCATGGTTTTACTGCTGCTGGTACTCATCGGATTTTCCGGAATTGCATACATCAATTCCTTCTTCTTTGTAAAAGTTTTTGACAAATACATTCCAGAAGAAACTTCTGAACCAAATCCGGACAGCGTAGTAGACCACAGCCTTGATTCCGACAACAAGAATTTATGATCACCAATTGGAATGGAAAACCCTACCACTCTCTTGACTACATGTTGAAAGAGCGCTTCGGGGAAAAAGTTTACAAAGTCACCTTAAACGGCGGTATGAGCTGCCCGAACCGTGACGGCACCATTGGACACGGCGGCTGTATCTTCTGCAGCGAGGGAGGCAGCGGCGATTTTGCCGCAAGCGCGGCGCTTTCCATTGCGGAACAAATTGACAGTCAGATCGCTATGCTCTCTGCTAAACGTCCAATCCACAAATATATCGCCTATTTCCAGGCGTATACCAATACTTATGCCCCAGTGCCATATCTGGAAAAAATTTTTCAGGAGGCTATTTCCCATCCGGGAATTGTCGCCCTTTCCATTGGCACAAGACCGGATTGTCTGGGAGATGACGTGGTGGAACTTCTCTCCCGTCTAAATAGAATCAAACCGGTCTGGGTGGAGCTGGGACTTCAGACCATCCATGAATCTACTGCCGCTTACATCCGAAGGGGATATCCCCTGTCCTGTTTCGAAGATTCCCTTAAAAGACTTCGCCAGGCAGGTCTGGAAGTGGTGGTTCACACGATCCTGGGTCTTCCAAGGGAAACCAGGGCGGACATGCTGGCAACCATGGATTATTTAAGTGCCCAGGACATTCGGGGCATCAAACTTCAGTTGCTCCACGTTCTGAAAGGCACTGATCTTGCATATGATTATCTTGCCGGTAAATTCAAGGTGCTGGAACGGGAAGAATATATTGATCTTGTGGCAGATTGCCTGGAACATCTGGATCCTTCCATTGTGATCCACCGGGTTACCGGCGATGGTCCGAAGGATCTTTTGATCGCACCTTTATGGGCAAGCCGGAAAAGAGAGGTCCTAAACCTGCTACACCATCGTTTGAAAGAGCGCCATAGTTTTCAAGGAAAGGCTCTGATCAGGGAAACCCCTGAAACATATTGAAAAGCCATTCTATGATACCAGTGGCAAAAGACCTTTTGACACTCCTACCATTCTATAATATGTTTATCACATTTTCACCAGAAGGGAGGCTGGAAAATGGCTACACCATTTACCGTTTACAAACTGATCATCTTATATATGCTTCGGAATTCTTCGTCCCCCATCACCAATTCGGAGATTTCGGAATTTATTCTGGATCGCGAGTACACCAATTATTTCCATCTGCAGCAGGCTCTTTCTGAGCTGGAGGAAACAGAGCTGATTGAGAAGCGTACCATTTCCAATACTTCCTATTACTCTCTGACTGAGGATGGCAAAAATACCCTCACCTACTTCGAGAATGATATTTCCCAGGACATCCGCACCGAGGTACTTCAGTACCTGGCAGTCCGTGGTGCTTCCACAAGAAATCAGGTGAAAGCTCCCGCCGATTATTACATCAATAATCAGGGGGAATATGTGGTTCATCTTCAGCTTTTGCAGAAAGGCTCATCTGTGATCGATCTTTCCCTTGCAGCGCCATCACTTTCTGCTGCAAAAGCCATATGCAAGCAGTGGCCGAAGAAATACGAAGAAATTTATGACAAAATAATGGAGGGGCTTTTATAAAGCTCCTCCAATTTTTTCGTTTATTCCCCATCTTCCACATGGCTTCGGATAAATTCCATATGCTCCTTCAGCTTCTTCTCATATCCCATATCTGACAGCTCATAGAATGTTTCTCCTTGAATTTCATCCGGAAGATACTGCTGCTTCACGTAATGGTTGGGATAGCTGTGGGCATACTTATAGCCGATTCCGTGTCCCAGCTTCTCATGACCGCCATAGTGGGCATCCTGGAGATGAGCTGGCACCGTGGTCCTGGTCCGCTTCACACTGTCCATTGCTGCAAAAATCGCATTCACTGCAGCATTGCTCTTCGGCGCACATGCCATATAAGCTGCTGCCTGTGAAAGAATGATCTGGGATTCCGGCATTCCTACACGCTCTACCGCCTGGGCTGCTGCTGTGGCAACTACAAGTGCCTGGGGATCTGCATTTCCAATGTCCTCAGAAGCCAGGATCATCATACGCCTTGCAATAAACTTCACATCTTCCCCAGCGTAAAGCATCTTCGCCAGATAGTACACTGCGGCATCTGGATCGGAGCCACGCATACTCTTGATAAATGCAGAAATAATATCGTAATGGTTATCTCCATTCTTATCATAGCGCACCACGCGCTTCTGAATACACTCAGAAGCTACTTCCAGGGTAATATGGATCTTGCCGTCAGAATCTCTGGGCGTGGTGAGAATACCCAACTCAATGGCGTTTAAAGCGCTTCTGGCGTCCCCTCCTGCCATATCAGCCAGGAAATCCAGGGCATCCTCATCCAGAACAGCGTCATAGCTTCCCATACCCTTTTCCTTATCGTTTACTGCACGCAGGATCAGCTCCTTGATTTCTGGGATCTCCAACGCTTTCAGCTCAAAAACAATAGAACGGGATAAAAGCGCGCCATTTACCTCAAAATAAGGGTTCTCTGTAGTGGCACCAATGAGGATAATGGTTCCATCTTCCACAAAAGGCAGCAGATAATCCTGTTGTCCTTTGTTAAAGCGATGGATCTCGTCAATAAACAGAATGGTCTTTTTCCCATACATTCCAAGGGAATCCTGAGCCTGCTTTACTACCTCTTCCATATCCTTCTTACCTGCCACTGTTGCATTGATCTGGGTAAAATTTGCACTTGTAGTATTGGCAATCACTTTGGCAAGGGTGGTCTTGCCTGTACCGGGCGGGCCGTAGAAAATAACAGAGGTCAGTTTATCTGCCTTGATAGCTCTATAGAGCAATTTATCTTTTCCAACAATGTGCTGCTGCCCTACCACTTCCTCCAGCTTTGTGGGACGAAGACGGGAAGCAAGGGGTGATTCATTCTCCATTGTTCTGGATTTCGCGTATTCAAATAAATCCATGTAGTTTTCTCCATTTCAAAATAAAAAATCATCATGCCAGTTCACAAACGCGGTGCTGTCAGCATATGATCTGCCAGTAATTATCGTACATTTGTTCTAATTATAAACCATATGGCTTATTTAAGCAAGACAATAAAATAGTTTGGTTACTGTTCACTCCGTTCACGGCAATATCAGCTTATCTACCGTCACAAATTTATACCCTTCTTTCATCAGCAGATCCACGATCTGGAGTGCCGCATCCACTGAGCTTTGGTACGCATCGTGCATCAGGATCACTGCCCCATCCTCCACTTCATTTTTTACGATTCTCATGATCGAATCTACATTTTTACTCTTCCAGTCTAAGGTATCCACATCCCAAAGCACAGGAAACATCCCTACATAAAAATCCAGATTCTTTCTCCATTCCCCATAGGGCGGCCGCAGCCAGGCGGGGTACACACCGGTGATCTCATAGATTTCCTGATTGGTTGCCTCGATTTCCTCCTTTGCGGCTTCCTTTGAAATCTTATCCAGCTGCACATGATTGTATGTATGGTTTCCGATCAGATGTCCTTCCTCCTGCATTTGCTTCACTAGAACCTCTTTTCCCTCAATATTCTTTCCCATAAGAAAAAAGGTGGCGTGAACGCCCCGCTCCTTTAAGCCTTCCAGAAGCAAAGGCGTATATTTGCTGCTAGGACCATCGTCAAAGGTTAGGGCAACTTTCTTCTTTTCCTGACAGCCCCCTTCCATCGTATCTTCTGATGTATCTTCTGGCGTATCTTCTGTCCTGCCATCCCGCCCATCTGAAACACCTATCACCTTGTCACTGGCAGCTTCTTTCTCTATTTTTTTAGAAATGCTCTCTGTGTTTTCCTGTTTCTGCACCAGGAAGCCTCTTATTCCTTCCACATTCTCCCCGATCCGCACAGCACAAAACCGTGCCAGCAGTATCGTCAGCACTCCAAATTCCACCCACATCACCAGATGTCCTATTTTCTTTTTCATATCCCGCCGCCTGACATCTGTCCTTCCTGATAATATATGTATGAAAAACGCAAAAAAGCACTGGAAGCCTCCTTCGAAGCCACCAGTGCTTTTCCCTCTTAACATGCAGCCCTATGGCATGCATGTTCTTATTTCTTCATCATTTGCAGCTGGTTCTCAATCTCTTCGATACATTTCTCATATCCCATCCTGCTGCTGTCCAGACACAGATCGTACTGGGTCGCATCCTTCCATTCCCTGCCAGTAAATCTGCGGTAATACTCATCCTTGCGCTTGTCGTCTTTCTGAAGGAATTTCTCGATTTCCTTTGTACTCATACTCAGCTTCTCAGCCGCTTTTTCCATTCGGAAAGCCCAATTAGCGTGTATAAATACGCGAAGCACATTTGGATAATCCTTCAAAATATAGTTGGAGCATCTTCCAATGATCACGCAGGACTCTTTCTGTGCCAGCTCACGGATGATTTTCGCCTGGTAGTTAAACAGGTTCTCATCAGAGGTAAACTCCTTACTCTGAGGCGGGATCAGCTCACCGCTGTAAATACCGTTTTTTCCGAAAAACGGCTTCCTAGCGCTGGAATACTCGTCTACTCTTCCAAAAAGAGTTTCGTGGATTCCGCTGTCCTCAGATGCCATGCGGATAATATCCTTATCGTAATATCCAATCCCTAATTTCTTCGCAAGCATTTCACCAACGGTACGTCCACCGCTTCCATACTGTCTTGCAATGGTAATTACGAAATTGTCCATTTTTCTCCTCCTTATTACACCGGTCAGTTCTCTAAATCGTTGTTATTTTCATTTCTTCTGGAAACAAAAAAATCACCCGACCGGATTATTTTCCCATAAACAGCTGTATAAACCAGTTAGGTACCGCTGCCTTATCGCATTTTTAAGACAGGCAAACCTCTTCAGCTGTTAAATCCGCAAACCTTACTCTCCCAGATAGGCCTTCTGTACCGCCTCATCATTTAAAAGATCGCTTGCCTTTCCACTCATTGTGATCTTGCCAGTCTCAAGAACATAAGCGCGGTCCGCAATAGAAAGTGCTTTCTTCGCATTCTGCTCTACCAGAAGTACGGTAGTACCACCTTCACTTACTACACGGATGATATCGAAAATCTCATTTACAAAAATCGGGGAAAGTCCCATGGACGGCTCGTCCATTACGATCAGTCTTGGTTTGCTCATAAGGGCACGTCCCATGGCAAGCATCTGCTGCTCACCACCGGAGAGTGTACCGGCACGCTGTCCTTTACGTTCTTCCAGACGTGGGAATCGTTTATAGACTCCCGCAAGGCTTTCCTGGATCTCAGCCTTGTCTTTTCTTGTATAAGCTCCCATGATCAGGTTCTCATATACACTTAAGTCCGCGAAAACACGACGTCCCTCCGGGACATGTGCGATTCCCATCTCAACAATCTTATGCGCCGGAACCTTGGTAATATCTTTTCCTTCAAAAACAACGGAACCTTCTTTTGCAGAAAGAAGACCTGTCAGAGTCTGCAGTGTAGTAGTTTTTCCTGCACCATTGGCGCCGATCAGGGCAATAACCTCGCCCTGGTTTACCTCAAAGGAGATTCCTTTTAATGCCTGAATTACACCGTAATATACGTGTAAATCTTTCACTTCCAACATTGCCATTTCTTTTTCCTCCTTATTCGCCCAGATATGCAGTAACAACAGTTGGATCCTTAAGAACCTTAGCTGTCTCACCCTGACAGAGAACCTGTCCGAAGTTCAGTACAGTCAGCTCCTCACAGATACCGCCAACCAGCTTCATATCATGCTCGATCAGCAGGATAGTCATATTGAAATGTTCTCTTACAAATCGGATGGTATCCATCAGCTCCTGGGTCTCGTTAGGATTCATACCAGCAGCCGGCTCATCCAGAAGGAGAAGCTTGGGATCTGTGGCAAGTGCTCTGGCGATCTCCAGCTTACGCTGTTTACCATAAGGAAGGTTTCCTGCAAGAAGGCCAGCTTCCTGATCCAGGTTAAACACCTTCAGGATTTCCATAGCACGCTCATTCATCTCTTTTTCTACTTTAAAATACTTCGGAAGTCTTAAAATTCCTGTCAAAGTAGAATATTTATAATGGTTGTGCAGACCTGCCTTAACATTATCCAGCACTGTCATATCCTTAAAAAGTCGAATATTCTGGAATGTTCGTGCAATTCCTGCTTTATTGATGTCGATAATACTTTTTCCTGTGATGTCCTGGCCATCCAATTTGATAATTCCCTCATTTGGCTTATAAACGCCTGTAAGAAGGTTGAATACAGTTGTTTTTCCAGCACCGTTTGGTCCGATCAGGCCGTACAGCTCTCCTTTTTCAATTTTCATATGAAAATTATCGACAGCGTGAAGACCGCCAAACTGGATAGAAAGATTGTTTACCTCTAACATTGCCATAATTAAGCCGCCTCCTTTTCTTTGCCATGACCTTTGATTTTTTCAACAATGCGGCTTCTGAAATCTCTTGCTGCAGGAGCCCAGTTGAAAAGCATCATTGCGATCATTACGATTGCATAGATCAGCATACGGTATGTGGAGAATCCACGAAGCAGCTCAGGAAGTGCATAAAGCACGATAGTTGCAAGGATACTTCCGCGAAGATTTCCCATACCTCCAAGGATAACGTATACCAGGATGGTGATGGACATATTGTAGTCGAAAATGGAAACCTTCAGCATGGAAAGGTTATGGGCATAAAGCACACCAGCTACTCCGGCAATTGCTGCTGAAACAGTGAACGCCAGCAGTTTGTTCTTTGTTACGTTGATACCGATGGATTCGGCTGCAATACGGTTGTCACGGGTAGATGTGATGGCACGTCCGCTTCTGGAATTTACCAGATTCTGGATGACAAACAGGGCAATCAGAACCAGAATCACACCAATCAGGAAGAAATAATCCTTAATATCTTTGTATAAAGTGGCTGTTCCTGCGACACCAAGGGCACCCTTGATGATCTGTTTTCCGCCTGGATCCAGCTGAAGATTGGATGCACTTGTTGCAACGTGAAGGCCTTTGTCATCCACACCAACATACAGAATGTTGATCAGGTTCTTGATGATCTCACCAAATGCCAGAGTTACGATTGCAAGGTAGTCGCCGCGAAGTCTCAGTACCGGAATACCGATAAGCACACCGAAAATAGCAGCAACAGCTGCACCTACCAGTAATGCAAGAATCAGTCTTGGGACAGACGGAATAAGATCACTGGTAACATGGGAAAATACCGCACTGGAGTAAGCTCCAACACACATAAATCCTGCGTGTCCAAGGCTAAGCTCTCCAGAATAACCTACTACCAGGTTCAGGGAAAGAGAAGCGATGGTGTATACACAGATTGGTACCAGAAGGCCGGTAAGCAGTCTGGACAGGTTTCCGGTAGAGGAAAGAATCTGTACCACAACGAAGATTGCGATTACCATGCCATATGTAATAAAGTTGTTTTTTGTTGTTTTGTTCATATTCTTTTTCATATCGGCCACCTCATACTTTCTCCTGGATGTTCTTGCCGAACAGACCAGATGGTTTTACAAGCAGCACGACGATCAGAACTGCAAACACGATTGCATCTGCAACCTGAGAGGAAATATAAGCCTTACTGAAGATCTCGATCACGCCAAGAAGGATTCCGCCAACCATGGCGCCAGGGATAGATCCGATTCCACCAAATACAGCGGCAACGAATGCTTTGATACCAGGCATTGCTCCTGTGTAAGGAGTCAGTGTAGGATAAGCGGAGCAAAGGAGAAGCCCAGCGATTGCTGCAAGTCCGGAACCGATTGCAAAGGTAAGAGAAATGGTAGCGTTTACATTGACACCCATCAGCTGTGCAGCATCACGGTCCTCAGAAACAGCCTGCATGGCACGTCCTGGTTTGGTTTTCTTTACAAAAAGCTGAAGGCCGACCATGATCACGATACAGGCAAGGATAGTTACAATGGTAACACCCTTAATGGTAAGCTGTCCGTCAAACAGAACCAGGGCTGGAACATTGATAACCGGAACGAAGCTCTTTGCATCTGCGCCGAAGATCAAAAGTGCCAGGTTCTGAAGCAGGTAGCTGACACCGATTGCAGTGATCAGAACTGCCAGGTTGGAAGAAGCTTTACGAAGCGGTCTGTAGGCAACTGTCTCAATGACAACACCGGCTACCGTACAGATCACAACGGAAAGAATGATTGCCAAAATTGGTGACATACTGGCTTTGGTAACTGCGGTAAGGATTACAAATGCTCCAACCATAATAACGTCACCATGTGCGAAGTTCAGCATTTTTGCAATACCATATACCATTGTATAGCCAAGAGCGATGATCGCATAGATACTGCCCAGGCTGATACCATCTTTTAAATAGGATATAAAACTCATAATGCACCTCTTAACTGGATTTGTTACTGTAACTAGTAACGAATTTTTCTTTTCCATGAGCGTGTTTGAAAATTCATTCCCGGCTTTTTCCGCTGTAAGAATTTCTGTCGCTTCCAAAACGGACATGTCGCCTATCGCCGACATCACCATATATGAAAAAGCGGAAGTAAATTTTCAGACACGCTCCAGTTATTTTATAGTTATTTTGGTTGTCCCGGAGCGGAGCAACCATTATTTTATAATTGCAAAGAAGGAGACGGACCCACAGGTAACCGTCTCCCCTTTGCTAACGGCCATCCCCTGCGAACTCAGGGAAATGGTTAAGACCCTGCCGCATATCCGGCATAATGTCCTTTATTCTTTATTATTCCATAGAAGCGTAAACGCCATCCTTAATCACATAAGCCTTAGGAGCTTTATCGCACTCGCCGTCCTCTGTCCATTTAGCTTCTCCTGTAAGACCATTTACAGTAATATTCAGCATGGAAGCGGACATTGCTGCGCTGATGTCCTCATTGGACATATCCGGTGTGATACCAGCGTCATCTGCTGCTGCTTTCATAGCGTAAAGTACGTCATATGTATCTGCTGCGAACTGGTTTGGTGTCTCACCGTTGTATGCATCGCCATATGCTTTTACGAAGTTTACAGTTGCCTCATCATCACCTGTTGCAGAGAATGGTGTCAGAAGCATAACACCTTCTGCAAGAGAGGTATCGAAATTCTCAACGTTCAGGATACCATCCATACCGTCAACACCGAAGATCTTTATGTCAAGACCAAGGTCATGAGCCTGCTGAAGGATCAGAGCGTTGTCAGAGTAGTAGTTTGGAAGAAACAGAAGCTCTGCACCGCTGTCTTTAATCTTACCAAGCTGTACGGAAAAGTCTGTGTTGTTGTCTGTTGTGTAAGCTTCATCAGCTACAACCTCAAGACCGTAATCACCGCAAGCTGAAACGAATGCATCATGTACACCTGAGTTGTAGTCTGCCATGGAATCGTAAAGAGTCGCTACTTTAGTAGCAAGTCCTTTCTCGGAAATATACTCAGCAGATTTGGTTCCCTGCATTGGGTCTGTGAAGCACATACGGAACTCATTGTCACCAGCTGTAATGCTGTCTACTGCTGTTGCGGATGGTGTAAAGAGGAATGTGCTCTCTGCTGCCTCTGCGCCTACTGCGATACAAGCACCGGAAGTAACGGTACCACAAAGCATCTGCATTCCTTTGTCAAGAAGGTCATTGTAAGCGTTAACTGCTTTCTCCGGATCTCCCTGATCATCACCAGCGTCAAGGATTTCTACCTGATATCCATTGAATCCGCCGTTTGCATTGATCTCATCTGCTGCGATCTTAGCTGCATTGTATACACCATTACCATACTGTGCATAATCTCCTGTCATAGGTCCAATGACACCAATCTTGAAGGTTTCCTCGCTGTCTGCAAATACAGATACAGGTGTTACTGTGGATACTGCTATTGCTGCGGCTGCAGTAATGCTGAGTACTTTTTTCAGATTTCTCATAATAAATCTCCTCCTTAATTTATGTAAGAGCTTCTGTCATCCCGCCCTCTCATCGTGTCTGCCACACTGAGGTAATAGAAAAGCCCACTGGTGGTTTCCCAGCCGGCTTTGGCTTCCATAACTTCTTCTCTTTACTACTTTAATGTTAAGATTATAGCATCCTGTTTTTTTGATTGCAATAGACAATTTTATAGTTTTTTAAGAATTACAGAAAAAATTTCCGTTACTATGTCCAAATTTTCCTGTTTTTGTTATTTCTGCGGCGTACAAGCGTGCGCTGTAGGACGCACTGCAATTCTATTATCATATTTTATATTGTAAATAGAGTGTATTTCAATTTAGTCCAATAAGGCTCTAACCCCCAAAATGCAAGTTCCTGTTGAACGCTTTTATGTAAAAAAATAGGAGATGGTTTCCCATCTCCCATACTTTATCTCTTATTTCGCAAAAATTAAGCGATTGCTTTCTTAGCGATCTCAGCAAGTGCTGCAAATCCCTGAGCATCGTTTACAGCCATCTCAGCAAGCATCTTTCTGTTGATGTCGATGTTTGCAACTTTGAGGCCGTGCATCATTTTGCTGTAGGATAAGCCGTTCATTCTTGCAGCTGCGTTGATACGTGCGATCCAGAGCTGTCTGAACTGACGTTTCTTCTGCTTTCTTCCAGCGTAAGCGCTGGTAAGAGCACGCATAACAGACTGTTTTGCTACTCTATACTGTTTGGAACGAGCTCCTCTGTAGCCCTTTGCCAGTTTTAATACACGATTATGTTTCTTCTTTGCGTTTAATCCGCCTTTAATTCTTGCCATTTCTTATTTTCCTCCTGTTCGTCTTCTTCTATGCTATATCTTATAAATACGGTAATGCTTTCTTCATGCTCTTAACATTAGTAGAATCAACAACAGTAGCTTTTCTAAGATTTCTCTTTCTCTTCTGAGATTTCTTTGTTAAGATATGGCTCTTGTAAGCTTTATTTCTTACTAATTTTCCTGTTCCTGTTTTTTTGAAGCGCTTTGCTGCTGCTCTACAAGTTTTAATTTTTGGCATTGTAATTTCCTCCTTAATATCGTATCTATTTAATGTCCCTCATCCAGTCTGACGCCCTCCCAGGGTGTCTCTCCAAATGAATGCAACATCCTAGTGTTTCTGTGCTAAAAACATTGTCATGCTTCTGCCTTCTACCTTAGGTGCCTTCTCAACTACGGCAATGTCCTTCAGCATGTCGGCAAAATCATCCAGAACGTGCTTGCTGCTTGACATATGCGCCATCTCTCTTCCGCGGAAACGAAGAGTAACCTTTACTCTGTCGCCCTTGGTAAGGAACTTACGCGCTGCCCCAGCCTTTGTATTCAGGTCATTGGTATCAATATTGGGTGAAAGACGCACTTCTTTGACATCGATGGTCTTCTGCTTCTTCTTGGCTTCTTTCTCTTTTCTGGCAAGCTCGTAGCGGTATTTACCGTAATCAATGATCTTACATACCGGTGGCTTTGCCTGTGGGGCAATCTTTACTAAATCAAGCTCTGCCTCCTGAGCCTTGGCCATTGCCTCTCTCGCGGACATAATTCCAAGCTGTTCTCCGTCCGGTCCGATTAAGCGTACCTCTTTGTCTCTGATTTGTTCGTTAATCATTAAATTGCTAATTGTCGTGCACCTCCATACCTGATAGATGATCTGTTCTGATCCAGCTTCTAACCTCTGGACTCTCATTCCCCTTCGCAGGAAGAAATTCCTGCCTTCATACGCTGCCACACATAAAAAAAGTGCGGACAGAATCCACACTTCTCCTATTACACCCGCGAACTAAGTCACGCGCTGCTGTGCAATATGAACCCGAGCCGCATCCAAATGTGCGCTGAGGTGAGAGTGAACTCTGCTTTCTTTTCATCACGTACTGTTGTATACTACCATGCCCGCCCGCTAAAGTCAAGCCATTTTTTTATTTTTTTAATTCTTTTTTAATTCTTCTTTTTTGACATAATTATAGTTCTTTTTTGTCCTAAGCGTAAAAAAATCTGTTATTGAAAAATCTTCCCATTTTCTGATTTTGTAACTGGGACAGAATAAAAAGGAGCGGCTTTCCAACTCAAAAAATATGTATATTTTCTTCCTTTCAGGAAAAAATAAAAAAGAATCCTGCAAAACAGGATTACGTTTCATAACACAATTGCGAAAAAATGAAACTCAGGAGGTAAAAAACATGACAATCTTAAAATGTTCCGCAACAACCTGTGCTTACAACGAAGATATGCTCTGCTCCAGAGGGGAGATTGATGTGATGGGCGACAGTGCCAGAAGTGCCGATGAAACATCCTGCGGAAGCTTCCGTGAAAGAAGTCAGGTAACTATGAACAGTGCCAAAAACGGCTGTGGATGCGAAACCATCCAGATTGACTGTAAAGCCCACAACTGTACCTACAATGAAGACTGCAAATGTAGTGCAGCAGCTATCAACGTAGCCGGAAGCGGTGCCAAGGAATGTTCTGAGACGAAGTGCGACACCTTTGAGTGCCAGTGCTGATCGGGAAACGAGACAAAACAGCCCCCGCACAAATGTGCGAGGGCCTTTTTAATCTCTATTTCCTATCTGTTTCTTAAGAAGTCCGGGATCTGGATATCCTTCTTCTGAACAGTGCTGGATGGTGTCTTCGCTGTGAATGGAGTAGCATTCATAGTCGGCATGCTAAAAGATGGCATGTTCAGGTTTACACCACCAGTTGTGGCAGAAGAAGCAGGTCTCTTATTTGCAAATACAGAGTTGCTTGCCTTATTTCCAAATGGGTTAGATGCCTGTACATTGTCAGCAAGACCAGTTGCGATAACAGTGATTCTTGCATAGTCAGCAACAGAGTCATCATACATAGCACCAAAGATGATGTTTGCATCCTCGCCTGTAAGCTCCTGTACATAGCTTGCTGCGTCGTTTGCATCCATAAGGGAGATATCACCGGAAATGTTGATGATAACATGTGTAGCACCCTTGATGGTAGTCTCAAGCAGCGGAGAAGATACGGCCTGCTGGACAGCTTCCATAGCCTTATCATCGCCTCTTGCCTCACCGATACCAATGTGCGCAATACCCTTATCTGTCATAACGGTCTGTACATCAGCAAAGTCAAGATTGATAAGAGCCGGCAGATTGATCAGATCTGTGATGCCCTGAACGGCCTGCTGCAGAACCTCGTCTGCCTTTCTCAGTGCTTCCGGCATAGTGGTACGGCGATCAACGATCTCCAGTAACTTGTCATTCGGGATTACAATCAATGTATCAACAGACTTCTTCAGGTTCTCAATACCTGCAAGTGCGTTGTTCATACGTGTCTTAGCTTCAAAACGGAAAGGTTTGGTCACAACACCTACAGTGAGGATACCCATTTCCTTAGCTGCTGCTGCGATAACCGGAGCTGCACCAGTACCGGTTCCACCGCCCATGCCACAGGTAACGAATACCATGTCAGCACCTTCGATGATCTGTTTCACTTCCTCAATGCTCTCTTCTGCTGCTTTCTGTCCAACCTCAGGCTGTGCTCCTGCACCAAGACCTTTGGTAATTTTCTCACCGATCTGAAGTACAGTTGGAGCTTTGCACAGAGTCAGAGCCTGCTTATCTGTATTTACTCCTACAAACTCTACCCCGCCGATGGCCTCTTCAACCATTCTGTTTACTGCATTATTTCCGGCGCCGCCTACTCCGATTACAATAATCTTAGCAGAGGATTCCGCCTCATTTGACATTATCTCTAACAATGTACTTCCTCCTTTATTTCTACCTTATATCCTTTATCTTTAATTTCAGCAAATATATACCAAGCTGCATATAGCTATATCATATATTTTTTTTGGGAATTTATCAACCACTAATTTTGTTTTTTTTATACTTTTTTCTCGAAATCCGCGGTTATTTTCTTAATATTCCCCATCGTAGCTGTCATAGCCGTCTTCATTATAGTCTTCACTGTAGTCTTCGCTGTAATCCTCACTATAACCTTCACTATAGTCTGTGCTTCCGTCTCCCGTGTCTTCCCCGTCTCCTTCCTCACTGTTTTCGTTTGGATTCGAGCCTACATAATTTCCATCTTTATCCAGTTGTCCATATCCGGTATAGCTTCCATCTTCCATATAGCCCCCAAGCCAGCTGCCATTTGCAGCAATGCTCTCCTCTGTAGGCTTAGGTCCTACATAGTTCATATTCTGGTCATATTCACCCTCGCCAGTGTAGTCTCCTTCCTCATCATAGCCTCCATGCCAGTTTGCAAGGGCATTCTCATAGACTGCCTGGGTATCCACACTCTCTATGGTTCCATCCTCGCCCAGATCCTGCTCGAAGGTAATGGTCTTGGAATTGTCATTTACGTTCTCCAGGTGAAGGATTCCCTTTTTGCCGGAAAGCTTAGGCAAAATAGCGCTCACCCGCACCATTTTGTCCTCGAGATATTCATCCTTGCCAAGCATGACCTGAATCTCTCCATAGGTAAGGGTAATCTCATAGCTGGCATCAAATTCAATGTGATCCGGTATATCCTGATTTTTCTGAAAAATGGTAGACAATGCCACTGCAGTGGTAAGAACCGAACTGCCTTTGATCGGAAGCTTCTCCCCCTCGATCACATGGCTTACCTCAATGCCATCAAAAAAAGGTACCAGCTCGTCCCTTGTGCGGGAGCTTTCAATAAAAGTGCCGTTCCGGTCAAAGTAAACGTAATTATCCAGATAGGGAATACAGCCCACAGCCTTCTTCTCACGCACACTGACACAGATACTGTTGTGGGAAAGTCTTGTAATATTGAACCCTTCTACAAAAGGCACGTCCTCCACATCTCCCCTGGAATGGAGCAAAACTGCAAGAATGGAATTATCCGTAAACGCTCCCTGCAAAGCCATCGCCTTTACTTCTTCATCTGAATAACGTGTAGTTCCCATAACCTCCACACTTGTCACATGAAAATAAGAAAAGAAAAAGACCAGGCCTGCCAGCAGAACTGCCCCCAGGGCTCCCCAAATTGCTTTCTTATGTTTTCTATAGATCAGCTTCATTTTCAGTGATTTCATATATTGTTATTCCTGCATCCTTTTTACTGCTGCTCCCAGCGTATTCAGATCCTGGCAGATATGCTCATAGCCACGCTGCACATAGGAATAGCCATCCAGTACCGTAACTCCTTTTACACACAGTGCTCCAAGGATCAGCGCGGCACCGCCTCTTAATTCCCAGGCCGTTACAATAGCTCCATGAAGTTCCTTTCCCCCATGGATCACGGCTTCCTTTCCCTGTACCCGGATATCGGCACCCATCTTCACCAGCTGCTGTGCTGCCTTATAGCGGTCTTCAAAAACGTTCTCCCGGATACAGCTTCTTCCCTTTACTGTGGCAAGCACTGCCATCACCGGGGACTGAAGATCTGTGGGAAATCCTGGATAAACTGCTGTTTCCAACAGTTCCACCGGCTTTTGAACATGTTCTCCATTGACTAATAGTTTACCACTGTTACCTTTATATTGTCCACCCATTTTCCGATATACTTCAAGAAAGGCCTCCAGTTCCCCTTCCGGTGAATTTTCCAGGGTGATCTGGCTTCTGGTTATGGCAGCGGCGCAAATGTAAGTGCCTGCCACGATCCTGTCCGGAGGAACCTGCATAGAACCTGCCTTTAAATGCTCTACACCATAAATACAGATCCGGTCCGTACCATCCCCCTCGATTTTCGCTCCCATAGCACGTAGATAACGGCAAAGCCACTGGATTTCCGGCTCCCGGGCACAATTTTCCAGCACGGTTTTCCCCTCTGCCAGTACCGCTCCCAAAATTCCCTGCTGGGTTGCCCCTACACTTCTCTTCGGAAAAGACACAACCGTCCCCTGCAATCGGGGGCATTCTGCCATCAGAAGCCCGGCTTCTTCCGTGATCACAGCGCCCAGCTTCCGGAGCACAAGAAGATGCAGATCAATGGGCCTTTTTCCGATCACACACCCGCCGGGATACCCCAGGCTTCCTTTTCCATTTCTTGCCAAAAGCGCACCAAGAAGGATCACAGAGGACCGCATTTTCCCGGTAAATAAAAAAGGCACCGACCATTTATCTGCATTTTCACAATCCATATAAAGATCATGGTTTTCCCACCAGGTCACAGCACCCAGATTCTGCAGAATTTCTTCCATGCAAAAAACATCCGCGATCCGCGGACAGCCTTTCAGCACACTGACTCCCCGGTGCAAAAGAGAGGCCGCCATCATAGGCAGCGCCGCATTTTTGGAACCCTGTATCCGAATACTCCCTTTCAACTGGTGTCCTCCCTCAATGTAAATCCGGTCATCCAAGCCATTCACTCCCAAAGGGCCTCTTACCTTCTATTGTATGCGTCTTTTTTCATCTGGTGATAAAATGCTGCCTGTCATTTTCCGACTGACGCTTAGTGCCAGCCCCATTTCTCCCAGAAGAAATACCACCGACGTTCCTCCATAGCTGATAAAAGGAAGAGTAATCCCTGTATTAGGAATGGTGTTGGTCACAACTGCAATATTCAGGATCACCTGTATGGCCATATGGCTCATAATCCCGCAGCAGATCAAGGTACCCTGCTGATCTTTACAGTGGAGGGCAATCACCATCAGCCGCCACATAAGAAGTCCGAATATGACTATGAGAAAAAAAGCTCCCGTCAGCCCCAGTTCCTCACAAATAATAGAAAAGATCATGTCGTTCTGGGCTTCTGGCACAAATCCCAGCTTCTGCAGACTGCTCCCAAAGCCTCTTCCAAAGAGCCCGCCGCTGCCAATGGCGTAAAGTCCCTGAATGGTCTGAAACCCCTTTTCATATTTTTCCGGATTCCGCCAAATGGCAAGACGCTCCAGGCGGTAGCTCTCCGCAGCCAGAAATACAGCGATCACAGCTACTCCAGCCACGCCCATTCCAATAAACCTGGCATATCCTGGATCGGATACAAAAATCAGGATAACACCGATTCCAAGGATTATGATCGCCGTACTCAAGTTATTGGAGCCTACCAGACCAACGATCGGAAGCAGCGTCATCATAGTCCTGCACATAAACCAGAAGCCGACTGTGGTCTTTTTGCTTCTGGTAATCTGCCAGGTGAGAAACAGGATCACTGCCACTTTCGCAAATTCCGAAGGCTGAAAGGACAAAGGGCCAAAATTCAGCCATCTTTTGGAACCATTGATTTCCTGTCCAACCAGCAGGACAGCGGTGGAAAGTCCCATAGATAAAAGGTAAGCCGCCGGAGCCAGCCGGACAAAGAAACGATAGTCTGACTCTGCCACTATATACATAGCCAGGAACCCCAGGGTGGTTGCAAAAAACTGCTTTTTAAAATAATAGGCAGAGTCGCCGAAGCGTACTCTGCCATTATATTCACTGATGGAAAACAGCATGAACAGTCCGAATACTGCCAGAAGCAGCACCAGGATCAATAAGACCGTGTCTGTTTTCGTTTTCTTATTTCGTTCCCGGATCATAGAGATCTGCTCCTGCCGTCCCATGCCTTAGTTCAAACATATGCCGCACCTTAGCATTCTATGCGTTAAATCTGCCGCGCCAGCCGGCACTCCTGTTCTAGAACGTGTCTGAAAAAGGCTTTCTGCCACACAACCTGCCAGCTGTAATAATGCACTGGATTTACAGTGCCCTCACATACTCCTTGAACATCTCGCCTCTCTGCTCATAATTGTCAAACTGTCCCCAGCTTGCACATGCAGGAGATAAAAGGACTGCATCTCCGGCATTCGCCTTCTTGGCACATACCTGAACAGCCTCTTTCAGATCTTCGCAGAGGATGATATCATGGAAGCCATTCTTCTCAGCTGCTGCCTTGATTTTCTCCCTGGTCTGGCCGATCAGTACCAGATATCTTACCTTTCCGTCAAATGCCTGGATCCACTCATCATAGCTGGATTCCTTGTCATATCCGCCGCCGATCAGAAGTGTAGGACGGTTCATAGCCTGGATTCCCTTGATGGCTGCATCCGGGTTAGTTCCCTTGGAATCGTTATAGTAAGCCACACCATTCTTCTCCGTTACATACTCAATCCTGTGCTCAACAGCTGTAAATTCACAGATACTCTTACGGATGCTCTCCATCTCCACGCCTGCATAATAAGCCATGGCCACTGCTGCCATTACATTCTCAAAGTTATGGGTACCAAGAAGCTTCAGCTCCCCAGTCTTCACAACCGGAATCTCTTCTTCCGCAGTGCGGAGGATGATCTGGTCCCCTCTCAGGAAAATACCCTGTTCCAGTTCTCTTGCACTGGAAAAATATACAGCCTTCGGTACCAGGTTCCTGCCAAACTCACGAAGAACCTCATCCTCATAATTCAGGACACATACATCTTCCGGTCCCTGGTTGCTGGTGATCAGTTCTTTCACACGGATGTATTCTGCCATTGTGTGATGGCGGTTCAAATGATCCTCGGTGATATTTAAGATCGCACTTACCTTCGGAGCAAACTTCCAGATCGTCTCAAGCTGGAAGCTGCTGATCTCAGCAACGGTAATGGTCTCTTCCTTCATCTCCAGTGCTTTGGAGGTGTAAGGGGTTCCAATATTTCCAACCACAAATACAGACGGGCGGGCATCGGACATGATCTTGCCAAGAAGAGCTGTTGTGGTAGTTTTTCCGTTTGTTCCGGTAATTGCAAGAACTTCACCCTTTCCGGTCTGGTAAGCGAGCTCAACCTCCCCCCATACCGGAAGTCCCTGATCATAAAAGCCCTTCACAATGGGAAGGTCTGTTGGGACCCCAGGACTTAATACTACAAGATCCAGGCTTCCCAGAACTTTCTTCGGCAGCTCTCCTGCATAAACGGGAAGTTCATAATTGCCGCTTGTTTTATGTAATACGCTCTCTTTATCCAGATCTGCTTTTCCGTCGTAGAGAATGGGGCAGGCACCAACTGCGTTCAGAAGGTCAGCTGCACCGATCCCGCTTTTTCCAGCTCCGAAAACCAGTACTTTTTTTCCTTTTAATTCCATGATTCATTTCCTCCTTAATGCCTTACAATCAGGTAATCCCAAGGGCTTACAGAGCCAAAAGTCCGATCAGGCACATAATTGCAGTTACAATGGTAAACACTGCAACCACTCTGGCTTCTGACCATCCGCAAAGCTCAAAATGATGATGGATAGGAGCCATTTTAAAAATACGCTTGCCATGTGTGGCTTTAAAATAGGTTACCTGGATCATAACAGACAGTACTTCAACCAGGTAGACCAGTCCAACGATCAGGATAAACAGCGGCATCTGCAGCATATAAGCCACACCAGCCACAAACCCGCCAAGTGCCAGGGACCCGGTGTCTCCCATAAATACACTAGCCGGATATACATTGTAAAGCAAAAATCCCATCAGTCCGCCGATAACCGCGCAGGTAACCGGCTCAATTCCAGACTGGGTTCCAATGGATACCACAGTGAAAAATACGGCTACGATCAAAGTAACGCTGGTTGCAAGACCATCTACGCCATCTGTGAAGTTCACACCGTTAACCGTTCCGATCACAGCGAAAAACAGCACCGGAATGGCGAGCCAGCCCAGATTCAGATAATGTCCTCCCCAGAATGGTATGCGCATAGTCAGGGACACATCTGTATATTTCAGCAGGTAGAAGGTAAAAATACCGGTTACAACCACCTGAAGCAGAAATTTCTGCCACGGAAGAAGTCCGTCTGATCTTCTAAGCACTACCTTCAGATAATCATCCAGAAAACCGATCAGTCCGAATCCCAGAGTCAGGAACAATACTGGAATGATCTTTGGATAATCCTTCACATAAAACAGGGACGTAATAACCGTGGAGATCAGAAAGATCACGCCGCCCATTGTGGGAGTTCCTGCCTTTTTCAGATGGGACTGTACGCCTTCTGTTCTCTCTGTCTGTCCCATTTTCAGCTTACGCAAAAAAGGAATAATAACAGGTCCTAATACTGTACTGATCGCGAAGGAGATCAGCACCGGGATCACAATATGAAATTCCATCCTCACACCTCTTTAACTCTTTCGTTTTTTTCGTTCTTAAATTTTTGAAGCATCTTATAGTATAAAGCTTTTCCCTTTATTTATCAACCCAAAGGTTGGTTTTCCAAAAGATATTATTTCATGCTGATCACTGCCTCAAAAATATTTTTTATCACCGGTGCCGCAATGGTTCCCCCGTAATACACGCCCTTTGGATCATGGATAATGCAAAGTCCCAGGATCTGCGGATTTTCTGCGGGCATGAACCCAAGAAACGAAGAAATGTACCGGTTGGCACTTCTGGGCAGTGTCTGGGAAGTGGCGGTCTTTCCGCCTACGGTATAGCCCTCGATCCGGGCATTTCTGCCTGAGCCCTCAGATACAACCTTTTCCAGGATTCCCCTGACCGTTTCCGATGTTTTCTCCGAAATGATTCCCTCTTCCACCGGATATTCCAGCCTTCTTCCGCTGGTTCCATCTGCACTGAGCACAGAAACGCCAAAATGGGGTGTGATCCTTCTGCCCCCGTTGATCAGGGAGCTGACTGTTGTTGCCAGCTGAATGGGTGTGATCTGAAAGGACTGTCCAAACGCCACAGTTGCAAGCTCCACGTTTCCCATATTTTCCATTTTGTGCATAATGGTCCCAGCTTCTCCTGGCAGATCCACTCCTGTCTTTTTCAAAAGCCCGAACTGCTGGAAATAGTGATAATAATTTTCCACTCCAAGGCGGAGCCCTACTTCAATAAAGACGGGGTTGCAGGAATTCTGGGCACCTTCCACAAAGCTCTGGGAGCCATGCCCGGTACGCCTTGCACAGTGGATCCGCCTGTCGTCCACCAGCTTGTAGCCTGGACAGTAAAAACGGTCATTTACAGTCACCACCCCAGCCTCCAGTCCAGCAGACATGGTAATGATCTTAAAGGTGGAACCTGGTTCGTAAGTATCATTGAGACAGGGATTTCGCCACATCTGATTCAAAAGATCCTGCTTTTCCTTTTCTGTCATTTTGGAAGTGTCTGTATCCGTATTCAAAGTGAATGGATCATTCAGATCAAATTCCGGCACATTGACGCACACATAGATTTCCCCGTTCTGAGGATTCATAAGCAAAATAGAAACACGATCCGCCTGTTTTTCCTCCATTACTTTCAAAGCGGCCTGCTGGGCATATTGCTGCAAATCCACATCCAGGCTTATTTTCAGATTTTCTCCGGGGACAGGATCTTCCCGGCTCTCCCCTATCTGGTCGATTTCCACGCCTCTCGCATCTGTGGTGGTAAGAATTTTGCCTGCCTGTCCTTTTAAAATTTCTTCATACTTTACCTCAAGACCAATAATTCCCTGATTATCCCCTCCTGTAAATCCGAGGACCTTGGATGCCAGTGAGCTATAGGGGTAATATCTTTTGTAATCCTCATCCACTTTCACCCCATCCAGCTCATATCCACGTATTACGTCTCCCACTGATTTTTCCACATTTGTCTTAATTTTTTCAATTGAAGATAATTTTTCAACTCTTTTTCGGACAGCTGCACTGTCCATATCCAGTTCTTTTGATAAGATCTGGATCACCTTTTCCGGATCCTTTATCTGACTATGTATGACAGATATTGTGCACACGGTTTTGTTGTCAGCCAGAACCCGGCCTTTCACATCCAGGATCTGTCCTCTTGCCGCTTTGATAACCCGTTCTCTTTCATGAAGATCCTGGGCTTTCTTATAATAGTAATCAGACTTGAAGCCCATAAGAAAGACCAGCCTTCCCACAAGTCCCAGAAGCATCAGGGCACAAAGAAGAAACACGATCCAGATCTTTTTCCTGTGAAAGGTCATTGTTTTTTTCATAAAAAAACCCCCTACTGAAATTATCATAACTAATATATGAACATTTCAGCAGGGGATATGTGTTATATCATGTGGAACCAGAAGGTCTGTTTTCCGGCTGTCCGTTTTCGCTGCGGCAAATTTTTAATCTAATCCGGCCTCTTCGTTGGTGAGGCCCTCGCTTTCCATGTTGTTGTCTTCAATGGGATCTGTAGTGTCTTCTGGAGGTCCCGGTACATTTGTGTCTGAAACAGCTTCCGGCAAAATCTCTCCGGCAGAACCGCTGTAGGTATTATCGAGCCCATCCAGATTAGTGGATTTAATATAATTCCCATCGGAATCCACCTGATAGCTTCCGTCGCTGTTCAGAAGATATCCATTCTCATCAATACGGTTACCATCCCAATCGATTCGGTTACCTTCGCTGTCTACCAGATTTCCATTCTCATCGATCTGGCTGTCAGAAATGGAATTTACATGACCGCTGAAATTCTCCCAAAGCTCTGTCTCCGGAATGGTTCCGTCAGTAGATTCATCTGGCTGGATGTTCATATACGGAAGAAGCTCAGAAAGAATGGCCTGTGCCACATACTGCGGATACACACTGCTGGCCTGATCTTCTACATTTGGCTCATCAATTACTACATAGATTAAAACCTGCGGATCGTCAACAGGGGCAAAACCAATAAAGGAAACTACGTACTTTCCATTTCCACGGGGGAATTTCTCAGCAGTTCCTGTTTTACCGCCTGAGCTGTAGCCCTGGACTTTGGAAGTCATACTGGTACCCTGCTCCACACTGGCCTGCATATAGCTTCTGATATCAGCTGAGATGCTGGAGGAAATAGTCTGTTTCTGAAGCAGCGGATTAATGGTCTTTATGGTGGCACCGCTGGCATCTTTAATCTTTGTCACAAGATGAGGCTGGTAATAATAACCACCATTGATAACCGAACACATTGCATTGATCTCCTGGATCATGGTACAGCTGAAGCCCTGTCCGAATGCGGAGCATGCAAGCTCTGTTTCCTTCATGGTATCAATGGTATGCATGATACCGTAGCCTTCATTGGGAAGATCGATTCCTGTACGGCTTCCAAAGTTGAAAGTGCTCTGTGCCTTCAGGAAGTTCTCTGCCCCCATCTTTGCACCGATCTGCATCATAGCATCGTTGCAGGAATTTGCGATTACTTCAGCCAGGGTTTCCATTCCATGTCCGTAGACATTTGCACACTTGATGGTGGTCATATTTCCCTGTACACCGAAGTTCTGGAACCCATCGCAATAAAAGGTATCACTGGTGGAAATTTTTCCCTGCTCCAGTGCAGCTGCCATAACAATGGGCTTTACAACAGAACCCGGTTCGTAAATATCTGTTACACAGAAGTTATTCCACATTGCACTTAACGCATCCATGGTCTCTGTGTCATTCATGGCTGCAATTTCGTCCTCTGAATAAAGAGAAGACATGTCTCTTGGAGCATTCAGATCATACCGGTCACCGCCATCCATGGCAAGGATCTCACCAGTTGAAGGATTCTCTACAATGACTCCCATATTCTTGGATCCAGTCGATTCCTGAAAAGCATTTACCCACTTTTCTACAATCTGCTGGATTCCCAGATCCAGACTGAGCTCCAGGCTTTTTCCATCTGTAGCTTCAATAATGGTCTGCTCCACATTTGCATCATCATTAAAGTAGCCATACTGGCGGCCATCTGTTCCTGTCAGGCTGCTGTTGTAATAGCCTTCAATTCCGTAGTCAGCAGTATCTCTGCTAAAAGTAAATCCAATGGTATCACAGGCAAGCTCATTGTATGGATAGACTCTTAAATAATCCTCTTCAAACCATACGCCTTTGATGTTGTTCTTTTCCTGGATTTCCGCCGGTGTCATGGTGGTGTCTTCCGGCACACTGCAGTAATCCTCGAATGCCTTTTTATCATCCATGGAAACCTGCTTCATGACAACCTGGTACTGGCTCTCTTTCGTCTCATCAGCAGTAAGTCTGGTACGGATATCACCTTCATCCAGACCAAACATTTCCACAAGGGCTTTTACCGTAGGATTGATATAATCCGAATTTTCATTAACGGCTTTGCAGTCCAGTACAACATTATACACCTTGTTGCTGGTTGCCAGAATGTTGCCATTCCGGTCATAAATAGTGCCTCTTTTTGCTGGCATTGTGCGGTTTTCATATTTCTGCTGTGCCTGGCTCAGCACCTGCTTTTTATATTTCTCACCGCTATGCAGATTGTAATAGGTTACAACTGCCAATAAAACGACTAAAGCTCCCAATACTCCAACAAAGAGTATTGACAGCTTGTTTTTCATAATGTGATTTATTTTCTTTATGGGTTTTCTTTTCTTTTTTCTCTCTGAAGTACTCAATCAAACACCTGCCTTCTGTACCTTTACTTTCCGGTTACGTCCTGATACTGTCTTACATAGCTGCCGCCTTCTGTAGTATAGGTTTCCGTCTGCTGGTTGCTTGGATATTTCATTCCCAGACGTCCGATGGCAATTTTTCTGATTCTCTCAAGATCCACATTGGAAGTCACCTGACTTTCATATGCATCATTGTCTTCTTTTAATTCCGCCAGCTGTGATTCCAGAGTTGCCAGCTGACTTCTTTTACTTGTACATTCTGTCTTAAGCCTTAAATAATTAATGCTGCAAAATACGATCACAACCCCCAGCACTCCCAGGAATATGGCAAAATTGCGGTTCATATTGCTGGCCTTGGCACGATTTCTGCGTGCCTCCCGGCTGAGAACCTTGTTCTGGCGCGCCGCCTGCTGCTCTGGTGTAATTTCTGGTTGTGCTTTTTTCCTGCGAGCTGAATGCTCCGGCTGACGGTATTCCCTTTTCTGGGGAACTTCCTGTACCTTCCGGACAGTGTTTCCGTCAACATACGTATTCTGTGAACGTCTTCCCGACGTAGTACGCCTGCCTGTCTCCGCCATTTTTTACCCTTCTTTTAAAGTCTTCTTTCAAAAATTCGAAGTTTAGCGCTCTTAGAACGCGGATTCTCTTCCATTTCTTCATCACTTGGAAGAATTGGTTTCCTTGTGATGACTCTCCCCTTGGATTTCTTCCCGCACACACAGACCGGGAAATCCGGAGGACAGGTACACGGGTTCTCATTCTTTCGGAAAATTGTCTTAACAATTCTGTCTTCCAATGAATGGAACGTGATAATGCAAAGCCTTCCGCCATCATCCAGAAGACCGATCATTCCATCTAAGGAATCTCGAAGCACATCCAGTTCCTTATTCAGTTCGATCCGGATTGCCTGGAAAGTACGCTTGGCAGGATGCCCTCCCGCCGCCTGTATTTTCATAGGAATGGATTCCCGGATAATCTGGGTAAGCTGGCCAGTTGTCATAATGGGGGCCTGCTGCCTTGCTGCTACTATATGTTTCGCGATATTTTTCGCAAATTTATCTTCTCCGTAATCGCGGATAATACGATACAATTCTCTTTCTTCATAACCGTTAACAATGTCACTGGCTGTCTGCGTCTGTCTCTGATCCATGCGCATGTCAAGAGGTGCATCTACCCGGTAGGTAAATCCACGTTCTTCATTGTCCAGCTGATATGAGGATACTCCCAGATCCAGAACAATGCCGTCAACCTTGTGAATCCCCCTTGCAGCAAGTTCCTGTACCATGTAACAATAATTGCTGCGAATGATTGTCACCTGATCAAAGGCGGCAAGCCGTTCACTCGCAGCAATTATCGCATCCTGGTCTTGATCTATACCAATAAATCTCCCCTTGGCAGAAAGTTTCCTGCATACCTCTATGGCATGTCCTGCGCCGCCCAAAGTGCCATCCACGTAGATACCATCTGGCTTCACATTAAGTCCGCCAACGGTTTCATCCAGTAATACAGATTTGTGTTTAAATTCCATTTCCGTCTCCTGTTGGATATTCGCTTATTCTATGCTCAAATGACGATTCCCATGTTCTCCATGCCGGCAGCAATGCTGTTCATATCGTCATAATCGCAGTTTTCGCTCCATTTCTCCTTGCTCCAGACTTCCACCCGGCTTAAGCTTCCAGCCAGAATCACATCCTTCTCCAGACCAGCAAATTCGCGCAACGTCTGTGGTACGAGAATTCTCCCCTGCTTGTCCAGTTCACATGTGGTGGCGCCTGCTACAAAGAATCGCGAAAAGGCTCTCGCGTCTTTATTTGTAAGTGGTAATGCTCTGAGCTTCTCTTCAAAGGCTTCCCATTCATCCATCGGATAAATGTAGAGACAACCATCAAGCCCTCTGGTCAGAACAAATTCCTCGCCTAAGGGTTCCCTGAATTTAGCCGGGATAATCAAACGCCCCTTCGCGTCGATTGTATGATTGTACTCGCCCATGAACATAAAAAAACTCACCTACTCTCGTGAAATACGAGTCTCCCCCTCGTATCTCATGACTGGAAACAAATGGAAGTTCTGCCACTTCGTCCCCATTTGTCACCACTTTTCTCCACTTCCTACCACTTATGCAATCATTCTAACCCATTTGTGCACAAATTACAAGTGGGAAATTATGAATTAAATTACATAATTCTGTTACAAACTCCTTACGCTTTCCACAAAAAAGGATTTCTGCGACAGCTTTTTCCACATTTTTGAAATCATGCATTTGCAAAAAACGTCACTTTAGTGGGCTCATCCCCACCAAAGTGACGCTTTTTTAACCCAGATTCACATATCTGGCTATTACATGATCAATCTTCCTGCTGATTGGCAGGTTTTTTTGCAAATCGCCGCGGCTTGCTATACAGCCATTCATCATCTTCTGAAAATGATGGATTCTTTGCAACAGCAGTGTCTTTCTCAGAAGCAGAGACAGTGTCTTCCACTGACTGTGCTGGCTCTTCAGATTCCGGTAAAGCTTCGTCCTCCGAAATTTCTTCTGGACTATTCTCTTCCGAAGCGTTCCCATCCGGGCCTTCATCCTCTGTAGCTTCTTCAGGGACTTCTTCATCCTGATATATTTCAGCAGAAGCGTCTTCCTCCACAGGGGAAGTATTTTCCCTTTCTTCTTCCGGAGCACTTTCATAAACCGCTGTATTTCCTGAATACGTTTCTGGCACTTCACCGGCTTTTTCATCTGCAAAAGCCCTCTCCAGCCTGAGCCGGTCCCTGTATTCTTCTGCTTCCGCCTCTCTGGCAGCTCTTTCCTGTGCTTCATAGTCCTGTTCTCTCCTGCGTCTGCGTCTTGCAGCCCGCTTTTTCGCCATAGTCCCTTCCACTGCAGCAACCAGCGCACAGATCAAAAACAGTGCTGCTGAAATCAGCTGGGAAATTCCAATGGAAGTACCTGGAATCAGAAGCTTGTCAGTCCGAAGATACTCAATTACAAACCGTCCCAGCCCATATCCTGCCAGATATCTGAGAAACACCTGTCCCTGAAAACACTTTTTCCGTTTCCACACCAGCATCAGCAGAAATAAAAGCAGACACCATGCGCTTTCGTAAAAAAATGTGGGATGTACCTGAATATAAGATGTACCTCCTATGGTTTCCAGATTTTCCCTCATGGCAGAGGTCACTTCACTGGAACGTACAGCGGATAAGGGAAGCTGCATTGCAAATATACTGTTCGTATACTCTCCGAAGGATTCCCGGTTAAAGAAATCCCCCCACCTTCCTATTATCTGCGCTACGATGATTCCCATACTGGCAGTATCTGCCATCTGCATAAACGGCTTTCTGCGCACACCACAGTAAATGGCTGCGCCCAGCATTCCGCCGAACAGTCCGCCATAAAAGCAAAGGCCGCCATTTCTGATGTTGAAAATCTGCACGATATTGCCTTTATAAAGATTCCAGGAGCAGGCCACATAAAGCAATCTGGCTCCAATCACACCGAAAAGCAGGGAAATGATCATCATCTCCAGATATTCATCTTTATTCTCGCCAC
The DNA here is from genome assembly GCF_020537505.1 of Blautia glucerasea. Taxonomy (GTDB): domain Bacteria; phylum Bacillota; class Clostridia; order Lachnospirales; family Lachnospiraceae; genus Blautia_A. The sequence continues at coordinate 313,025 of NZ_JAJBMO010000001.1, forward strand.
ACCGCTTCGCTTCCAGAATTACAAATCCCAGTCCCAGAAGCATTCCAAGAGCTATTATAAGGCCAAAGAATGTAATTTCGAATCCAAAAATTTGAATGGATTTTCCTACATAATCCAGGTTTATCCCCAGATTTGGAAACTGAATTGACATCTATGCTATCCCTCTGTTTCATTCTGAATCGTTACTCTATCACACATTAAACCGGAATAAGATCACATCGCCATCCTGCACTACGTAATCCTTTCCTTCCATTCTTACCAGACCTTTCTCTCTTGCACCAGCGTAGGAGCCGCAGTCCAGAAGATCCTGATAATTTACCACTTCAGCTTTAATGAAACCACGTTCAAAATCGGAATGGATCTTACCAGCAGCCTGTGGTGCCTTTGTTCCGATCTTGATGGTCCATGCTCTTGTCTCATCCTCTCCGGAAGTAAGGAAACTCATAAGGCCAAGCAGATGATAGCTTGCCTTTACCAGCTTCTCAAGGCCGGATTCCTTAAGTCCCAGATCCTCTAGGAACATTTTTCTCTCATCCTCGTCCAGCTCGGAAATCTCTTCCTCAATCTGGGCACAAATTACGAAAATCTCACTATTCTGCTCAGCAGCGTATTTTCTGACTGCCTGTACATGTGCATTGTCAGCACCGTCATTTGCAAGATCGTCCTCTGCAACATTTGCTGCATAGATAACCGGTTTCTGGGTGAGCAGATTATAGGTTCCCATCCAGGCTTCCTCATCCTCATTCTCCAGTTCCATGGTGATAGCCATCTTACCATCTTCCAGCCATTTCTTGACCTTCTGAAGAAAATCAAGCTCTTTGGCAGCTTCTTTATCCATACGGGCTGTCTTGGTCACCTTGGCAATTCTTCTCTCCAGAATCTCCAGGTCAGAGAAGATCAGCTCCAGGTTGATGGTCTCAATATCACGGATCGGGTCAATGCTTCCGTCTACATGAATTACATTGGTATCCTCAAAGCAACGAACTACGTGAACAATGGCATCGACCTCACGGATATTTGCAAGGAACTGGTTTCCAAGACCTTCTCCCTTAGAAGCACCTTTTACAAGACCTGCAATATCTACGAACTCTATAACAGCCGGTGTCACCTTCTTGGAATGATAAAAATCTCCAAGCAGCGCAAGCCTCTCATCTGGTACCGTAACAACTCCCACGTTAGGATCAATGGTGCAGAACGGATAGTTGGCAGATTCTGCGCCAGCCTTTGTCAGAGAGTTAAAAAGTGTACTTTTTCCTACATTTGGTAATCCAACGATTCCTAATTTCATTTTATCCTATTTCTCCTTATTTTTAGGGGCGTCTGACATTTCTTTACGCCATTTTTTGTTATTATAACACAAACAGTGGAATTGTGATATATTTCCAGCCCCTTATTTTGCAATATAATGTTTTTTCAAACAGGCTCTAGTATGGTATCCATCTTGTACATCGAATATTAACTATTTCAGATCTCTGGACATGATCATGAGAAGGCAGCCCTTTTCATAAAGCACCTGCGCCTGTTTCTCCTGGATCTCGTTGCTGACAGTGAATCCGCAGTTGTCCGGAGTAAGACAGTAATGATCCAGTGGATATTTGAATCCCTTCAGGGTAAGTCCTTCTACTGTTTCTCCAGCTGCAAAAAAGGAAACATATTTTCCGAATTGTGTGTCTTTTCGAATAATATGTCCATTTTCCACAAAGCAGATATAATTCTGCGCATCTGCCAGGATCACATGAACACCTTTTTTTCTGCCATACTGCAGAAGTCCCATGTTTCCAATAAAATGATCCAGTCTTCCACCTGTTGCACCAAGGATCAGGATGTTCTTTGCTCCTTTTTCAATTGCAAGATCTAAGGTAGACTGGGTATCCGTATCATCCTTTTCCGGATTCAATTTTACGATTTCTGTACCAGAAAGACTCTCCAAATAGGCTTTTCCTTCCTTGGACAAGCTGTCGAAATCCCCATCTGCAATGTCTGGGGTAAGCCCTGTTTCCCGAAAGAAATCCAGACCTCTGTCAGCCGCCAGCAAAAGCAGTTTCTCTCCTTTTTTCTCTTTTTCTATTTTTTTTATAAAATCGAGGGCAAAATCTTTCTGGATCATGCCCCCGCTTACAATTACTGTATCTATCATGCTATCTCTCACTCGATCCTGTCGCCGATTTCTTCGATCTCTTTCTGAATGTGACGTACATTTTCTGCAATATCTCCGCCAAACACCCAGGATCCGGCAACAAAAATATTGGCTCCAGCCTTCATAACCGTTTCCAGGGTATCTCCGTTGATTCCACCGTCAACCTCAATATCCACACTCAGATTCTCTTTGTCGATCAGTTCCTTCAGCTCCTGAATCTTCTCTGTACACTCATCCATATATTTCTGTCCGCCAAAGCCAGGCTGTACAGTCATTACAAGAACCATATCCACATCCTCAAGCATGTGGCTGATATCATTTACCGGAGTAGCAGGTTTAATGGAAACTCCAACCTTCACGCCTGCATCCTTGATACGCTCTATGGTCCGCTCCAGATCTTCGCAGGCCTCTGCGTGAACGGTAATAGAATCTGCACCACAGTTTACAAAATCCTGAATGTACCTTTCCGGCTCTGTCACCATAAGATGAACATCAAAAAACATCTTAGACTCTTTACGGATGGATTTGATTACCGGCATTCCAAATGAAATGCTTGGCACAAAATCACCATCCATAACATCAATGTGGAGCCACTTGACTCCTTCGTTTTCAAGAATTTTGATCTGTTCGCCCAGGCGGTTAAAATCCGCTGATAAAATGGAAGGGCATAGCTGATACATAGTTTTAGTATCTCCTTTTCTCTTTTAATTCCTCATATAATGCCAGATAGTCATCGTACCGCAGCTGGCTGATTTTTCCCTCTGCCAGTGCTTCCTTTACTGCACAATCCGGTTCATGGATGTGCATACATCCCTGAAAGCGGCACTGCGGCTCATATTTCACAAATTCCGGGAAATAATCCCGAAGTTCTCCCTCTTCCATATCTGTTAGATATAAAGAAGAAAATCCCGGAGTGTCCACCAGAAAAGTATCCTTTTCTACTGGAATCACCTGGGAATGTCTGGTAGTGTGCTTGCCTCGCTTCAGCTTTTTGCTGATCTCACCGGTCTCCATCTGTACCTCACCCTGCATACAGTTGGTGATGGAAGATTTTCCTACCCCGGAAGGTCCGGCAACTACTGTTGTCTTTCCCTTCAGGACCTGACGGATCTGATCAATCCCTTCTCCCTCATAGGTACTGGAAAGGATCACCTGATATCCACATCCTGTATAGGTTTCATACAACAGTTCCAGTTCTTCCTTCTCTCCCAGATCCTTCTTGTTAAAACAGATAACAGCAGGAATTCCCTGCTGCTCCATCATGATCAGAAACCGATCCAGAAGAAGGAAATTAGGTTTGGGATTCTCCATCGCAAAAATCACAAATGCCTGGTCTACATTAGCCACAGCAGGACGGATCAGAGAATTCCGGCGGGGAAGGATGGCAGTCACACTGCCCTCCTTCTTCTCCTCGTCCAGAACTGTAATCTCCACATTATCTCCTACCAGCGGCTTGAAATTGTCCTTTCGGAAAATCCCCTTGGCTTTGCATTCGTAAACATTGCCGTCTTCTGCATAGATATAATAAAAACCTGCAATTCCTTTAACGATCTTTCCCTGCATGGATTACTCTGCCTTCTCAAAAGTAAGAGGATAATGCCCAAGCTCCTGGTAGCTTCCGTCAGACTGCTGTTCAGACAGATATAAGGTTCCCTCAGCCACTCCAGGTGCACCTGTGATATCCAGCTGATATGGGAATGTAAGCTGCTGTCCGTCTACAACAGTGTTTGCAGTTGGAACTCCATCCACCTCCTGAACCAGTTCCAGCCTGATCAGACCGCCATTATATCCGGTCGGTGTGTTCAGTCTCTGTGTACATTTCCATACTTCGCCGTTTGCTACTGCCTGGGAAGTATCTGTGGAAGAGCTCTGTGTATCTGATGTGGATGGATCCTGGCTGCCGCTGCTTACGGTAATGGTAACAGCATCCTGATCCGGATCTGCATATACAGGATCATCATCTGTAAATCCGATCGGATCCTGAGAAATAACAGTTCCTTCTGCAACCTCTGTACTCATCTGCTGCTCTACATTGATATTAATGAATTTGCCAAGCTTTGCAATTGCCTCATTTTTCTCCAGGCCAGTTACATCCGGAACCTGGACGCTGTCGCCATAGTTAATACCACGGCTGATGGTAAGCGTAACGGTATCTCCTGCCTTTACAGTGCTTCCTGCTGCTGGCTCAGTATCCAGAACACATCCAATATCCACAGAAGAACTGCTGTCTTCATCTGGATAGATCTTATTAATCTGAACGGTTACGCCCTGGCTTTCCAGAGTTTCCTGTGCTGTGGCACCATTTTGTCCAAACAGATCTGGCATTGTGATCTGCTCAGAGCCTTTACTTACATAATAGTTGATTGTAGAATTTTTAGCGATCTGTGTTCCCTCTACAGGATCCTGGGCAGAAATATTACCTTTTTCCTGTGTAGAAGCCTCTTCACCTTTATAGCTCATTCCAATATTTAAGGATGCACAAAGCTCCTGGGCCTCTGCCTCAGTTTTGCCAATCAGATCTGGTGCAGCGACCATTCCGTCATCCTCACTGCTCTGTGTGGTATCTGCTGCCGGCTGCTCCTGCTGACTGCTGGTATCGTTCTTACTTTCTCCACCGATCAGGCCTGCTGCTTTTCCAACTACAAGGATTACTGCAATAAGAACTGCAGCGCCCACGATCAGTGCAATAATGCTTCCAGCTACGCTGACGCCCCTTTTCTGTTTCTTAATGCGTCTCTCTCTGTCCTCACGCTCTCTGTCCCGTTCCCGTTCTCTGCTCTTGCGGGAGCGTTCTGGCTTCTCATCCTCGTCATAGCCATAATCATCGTCATCATAATTGGTCTCGTTCAACTCTTTTTCAAGAGCCTCGATATCTGGTTTGACGGTCTGCTTAGGAGTATGCTTAATCTCTCCAAGCTCTTCATCTGAGATCACAACTGTCTTTGCCTCTGTATCTACTGAGGTCAGCTTTACGAAATCGCCCTGTGGATCGATCAGAGAATGCTTCAGATCTGCGATCACATCTTCCATCTTATTGTATCTGCGGTCCACACTCTTCTGGGTACATTTCATAATGATCTGTTCCAGGCTATATGGAAGATCTGGTGAATATACGCTTGGCGGTACCATTTCCTCCTGAAGATGCTTAATTGCAATGGCAACTGTAGTATCTCCGTCAAAAGGTACACGTCCCGTTACCATCTCATACAGGGTGATACCAAGAGAATAAATATCGCTCTTCTCGTCGCTGTATCCGCCTCTTACCTGCTCCGGTGAGCTGTAATGTACAGAGCCCATAACATTGGAACTGATAGTATTGGAAGATGCAGCTCTGGCAATTCCGAAGTCTGTTACCTTCACCTTTCCGTCTGTAGAAATAATAATGTTCTGCGGCTTTACATCACGGTGTACAATTCCGTGGCTATGTGCAGCCTCCAGTCCCATAGATACCTGAATGGCAATACTGGTAGCTTCTTTTACAGAAAGCTTGCCCTTCTTGGAAATATATTCCTTTAGGGTAATTCCCTCGATCAGCTCCATTACAATATAATAGACACCCTCATCATCTCCTACGTCAAATACATTTACAATATTAGGATGAGTAAGACCTGCTGCTGCCTGGGCTTCACTTCTGAATTTCTTTACAAAAGTAGCATCCTCTCTGAATTCCGGCTTCAGAACCTTAACCGCAACAAAACGATTCAGTTTATGGTCCATTGCCTTGTATACGTCCGCCATTCCGCCAGTACCGATTTTACTTACAATTTCATAGCGTTCTGCTATAATCATACCTGTCTTTAACATGTTTCCACCTCATTCGTGAATGGTTCTATCAATATGATTGCAATGTTATCCTTGCCGCCGTTGTTGTTGGCTTCCTGTATAAGAGTATCGCCCTTCCAGGTAATATCCTCATCAGAATTCAATATGATTTCTTCCATTTTTTTGTCTTCCACCATATTACTGAGACCATCGGAACACATCAGGATCGTGCTTCCTGGTTCCAGACGCATATCAAAAAAATCCACATCTATGGTTTTCTCTGCTCCCAGAGCTCTGGTGATAATATTCTTATCCGGATGATTTCTTGCCTCCTCAGCAGTGATCTCGCCCAGTCTTACCATTTCCTGAACCAGTGAATGGTCTCTGGTAACCTGCCGGAGCTGTTTGTCAACCACATACAGTCTGCTGTCTCCCACATTGGCAACATAGGCATACTGGCCCACGATGGTGGCTACTACCATGGTAGTTCCCATTCCACGAAGCTTTTCGTCTTTCTGTGCCTGTTCTATAATCTCTGTGTTCGCAGTCTCAATGGCATGACGGATTACCTTTACAGGATTATAATCCGTATCCTCCCTGATTTCATCTACTAGTATCCTGACAGCGTGAGAGGAAGCATAATCACCTGCATTGTGCCCTCCCATTCCATCAGCGACTGCAAAAAGATTGGGGAGATTTCCAACCGAGTCACTGGAAGCGAACACATAATCCTGGTTCATCTTCCGCTTCATTCCTATATTCGTAGCTGAATATACCCTCATGTCACTTCTCGCTTTCTGTCCTTTTCGTTACTGCGGATCGTAACTTTTTTCCATATAGCTTTTTCGTAATTGTCCACAGGCACCGTCTATATCACTGCCCATTTCCCTTCTAATAGTAACATTAATTCCGCATTTTTCAAGTTTTATTTTAAAATTCTCCACAGCCAGGTGCGTAGAACGCCGGTAAGAACGCTCCTTAATAGGGTTTACCGGGATCAGATTTACATGACAGTTAATGTCATGGATTCTGCTGCTAAGCTCCCTTGCGTCCTCATCACTGTCATTAACACCAGCCACAAGACTGTATTCAAAAGTAATTCTCCTGCCGGTTTCCTGAAAATAATTCCGACAGGCGTCCAGGACCTCATTCATGCTGTAGCGCTGTGCAACAGGCATAAGTTCCCGTCTCTTTTCATCATTTGGAGCATGCAGGGATAAGGCAAGAGTGATCTGCAGCTTTTCCTTTGCAAGCTCATAAATTTTCGGAACAATTCCGCAAGTGGATACGGTGATATTCCTCTGGCTGATGTTAAGACCGCCTTCATCAGAAAGCAGATGCACAAACCGTACAATATTATCGTAATTATCCATAGGCTCACCAGTTCCCATCACTACCACATTGGATACCCGCTCCCCGGTAATGCTTTGGATGCGGTAAATCTGATCCAGCATTTCGGAAGGAAGAAGGTTTCTGGTCCATCCGCCGATGGTGGAAGCACAGAAACGACAGCCCATTTTACAGCCAACCTGGGAAGAAATACACACAGAGTTTCCATGCTTATAGCGCATGAGAACACTCTCGATCACATTTCCATCAGAAAGCCGGAACAGATATTTTCTTGTGCCGTCAATAGCCGAAATCTGCTCGTCTACCATTTCCAGGGCTACAATGGGATAAGCTTTTAATTTTTCCTTTAATTTGCCTGGTATATTTCCCATCTCCTCATAGGAGGTTACCAGATGTTCATGAAGCCAGCTGTAAATCTGCTTTGCCCGAAAAGGCTTCTCTCCCAGTTCGGTCATGAGATTTTTCAGTTCTTCTTTGTTCATAGACTTAATGTCTGTCATATTTTTATTCCTATTTTCTTCTGAATTTTGCAATAAAGAATCCGTCTGTCTTATGTACTCCCGGAAGCAGCTGCAGATAGCCAAGAGCAGTTGTCTCTGAATGGAGCTCCTCTGGTAGATACGGATCCAGGCTTTCCAGCTTAAACGGATAATGGTTCAAAAACCACATCATATTTTCTTCGTTTTCTTCTTTTGCAATGGTGCAGGTACTGAAAACCAGCTCTCCCCTTGGCTTTACATAGTTGGCCGCCCGGTCCAGAATGGTTCTCTGTAAAATTACGATTTCATCCTGTTTCTGAGGGGTAACCCTGTATTTAATCTCTGGTTTCTTACCGATCACACCGTAGCCGGAACATGGCACATCTGCGATCACAATATCCGCCAGAAGTTCTGAATCCTGGTCAAAAACAGTGGCATCCTGCACTCTTGCCTGTACATTAATGGAATTGGTGCGCTGGATGTTCTCCTCGATCAGGTTTACCTTATACTGACTTACATCCCTGGCATCTACAGTTCCATAGCCTTCCATTTTGTCCCCCATGTGAAGGCTTTTTCCGCCTGGCGCAGCACACACATCAATGACATAATCTCCCTTTTTCGGATTCGCAATCTCTGCAACCAGCATGGAGCTTACATCCTGAACCACGATCTTACCTTTGATAAAGGCATCCAGAGCCAGGATATGGTTAAAATCGGAAATGCTGTACGCATAAGGCAAATATGGCGCAGATGTTACCTGGACCCCCTGACTCTCAAGGCTCTTTACAATTTCTTCCTTGGAATTCAGGTAAGTGCGGCATCTGATAGTAAGAGGATGTTCTGTAAGAAAATCAGCAAGGATTTTCTCTGTGGTCTCCTCCCCGTATGCTTCCAGCCATCTGTGCACCAGAACATCAGGCATGGAATATTTTACAGACAGATATTTCACAAGGTCATCCTCTTTTTTCGGGAACTGTACCTGATCCATTTCGCGGGCAATTGTGCGAAGAACACCGTTTACAAAAGGCTTCAGATTATAAAAGCCCTTTCTCTGCGCCAGCTTCACAGCCTCATTGCACACAGCGCTGTCTGGAACGCTGTCCATATATTTCAGCTGGTACACTGCACTTCTTAAGATTTCCCGGATAGCAGGCTTCATTTTATCCACCGTTACCTTAGAAAAGGAATTGATAATATAATCAATCTGGATCCGGTATTCCAGTGTTCCCTCGCAGACACGGGTAATAAATGCCCTGTCCTGTTTGGGAAGGAACTGGTATTTGGAAAGGGCATTGCGGATGGCCACATGGCTGTGCTCGCCTTCTTCAATTTCAAGCAAAATTTCCAGAATCATTTCCCTGGAATTAACTCCATTAATCATCCCGTCTTCTACCTCCGGAAAGTATGATCAGTCTCAGCAGCTGCAAAATGGAGGAAGCAAGAGCTGCCACATAAGTAAGAGCAGCTGCAGTAAGAACTTTTCTGGCGCCCTGATTTTCCTCATGGCTTAAGATGCCGGTGCTCTCCAGCATTTTTAAAGCTCTTGAGGATGCATTGAATTCCACCGGAAGTGTTACAAGCTGAAACAGAACGGCCAACGAAAACAGTACTATTCCCGCTGTAGTAAGAGCCGGTATGGAAAGGATCAGTCCCAGGACGAAAATCGGCCAGGAAAGGGAAGATCCAAGATTTGCCACCGGAACAATAGCTGAACGGATATTCAGCGGTGCATAGTTTACATTATGCTGGATGGCATGACCGCACTCATGAGCCGCTACACATACAGCAGCTACAGAGGTTCTTCCATATACATCCTGTGAAAGTGCAAGCTGCTTTGTTCGGGGATCATAGTGGTCTGTAAGGCTTCCGGAAACCGAAACGATGGTCACATCATAAATTCCGGCTGCACTTAAAATCTGCTGGGCTGTCTGGGCTCCCGTAAGACCTGAGTGGCTTCGCACCTGCTGATAACGTGCAAACGTACTTTTCATCTTTCCAGACGCGGCCAGTGCCAGTACCATTCCTATGATCAGCAACACATAAGTAGGATCAAAATAAAATCCATAAGGATATCCATATCCGTACATAAGATCACTCCTTTTTATCTGTGAATCTGCTTCCGGCTTCTATATGACATCCGCGAAGGAAGGCATCTGCATCCATTCTCTTCTTTCCTTCCAACTGTACCTGTGAAAGTACCAGAACATCCTCACCGCAAGCCACGTAAATTCCTTTTTTGTCTGTTTTTACTACTGTTCCAGGTTCTGCTGACTGTGCGTCCAGTTCCTCACTTTTTACTACAGAGCTCTCCCACACCTTCAAAGTCTTTCCATTCCAGAAAGTAAACGCACTTGGCCACGGATTCAAACCTCGAACCAGTCTCTCCAGTTCCACAGCGGACTTTCCAAAATTGATCAGTCCCATCTGCTTGGTGATCATACCCGCATATGGGGTGGGACTTTCCTCTGGCTGTTTCTCATAAACTGCTGTGCCATCAAAAATATGAGGCAGAGTCTCGATCAAAAGCTTTGCGCCGGCTTCTGCCAGCTTGTCAAACAGGCTTCCGCCTGTCTCATCAGCTGCAAGGGGCACTACGATTTTGGAAATCATATCTCCGGTATCAAGGCCAGTTCCCATTCTCATAATGGTAACACCAGATTCCTTTTCCCCGTCAATAACTGCCTGCTGGATCGGAGCGGCACCGCGGTATTTCGGAAGCAGGGAAGCATGGATGTTGATGCAGCCATATTTCGGAAGCTCCAGAATGCTCTTAGGGATAATCTGGCCAAAAGCAGCCACCACAATAATATCCGGATCCAGATTTTTCAGTTCCTGCAAAAATTCCGGATCACGTACCTTTACCGGCTGATAGACCGGGAAACCATGCTTCAAAGCTTCTTCCTTTACAGGAGTGGGAAGCATGGTCTTGCCTCTGCCCTTTGGCTTGTCTGGCTGGGTTACAACACCTGTCACCTCATAACCAGTCTCAGCCAGAGCGCGAAGAGGATTCACCGCAAAATCCGGTGTTCCCATATAAACAATTTTCATTTATTCCTCTTCCTCCTCGTTATCATAACTTACATGATGTAATTCACCTTCAACCAGACGAGTGTACATTTTTCCATCCAGGTGGTCGATCTCATGGCAGAAGGCCCTGGCAAGAAGTCCCTCACCCTCGTAGGTCTGCTCCTTCATATCCATATCAAGGGCTTTCACCTTCACATAATCTGGACGGGTAACCTGACCGGACATTCCCGGAACGCTTAAACAGCCTTCCTCACCAGTCTGCTCACCGGATGTCATAAGGATCTCCGGATTGATAAGAACAAGCGGACCGTCTCCGACATCGATCACAACGATTCTTTTTAAGATTCCCACCTGAGGAGCAGCAAGACCAACACCACATGCATCATACATGGTTTCCAGCATATCTCCTACCAGATCCTTTGTACGCTTGTCGATCTTTTCTACCGGTCTGCAGACCTTTTCCAAAACGGAATCTCCCTCTGTTCTGATTGTTCTAAGTGCCATCTTTGTGTTATCTCCTTTATCTTTGAATTAGGAAACACCAGTTATTACAAAGCTTTACAAAAACATTCTTCTATTTCTGGTATTTCACCTTATGAAAAATCAAATTGTATATAAACCTTTCTAAAGCCAGAATTGATCTCAATATATTTTTCCAGCCTGTCCTTGATCCGAACAAGCAGTTCATAATTCTCATGCTTCAGATAAAATACTCTTCTGTATACGTCCTTTACTTTTCCCACAGACGCCGGGGCGGGACCGATCACATGAAGATCTTTTCCCGGATATACTTTGCCTGTAAACAAAGCAAGATAATGCATTGCTGTTTCTAACAGCTTCTCATCCTCCGAAGAGCCAAGTACTGCCATCATATGCGCCGCAGGAGGGTAATCCATGAGAAGGCGGTAGCCCATCTCTTCTTCATAGAATTCCTCATAATCCTGCTTTGCCGCGGTCTGAATGCTGTAATGATCCGGACTGTAGGTCTGGATCAGCGCGTGCCCTTCCTTTTTTCCTCTTCCAGAACGCCCCACCGCCTGGGTAAGCAGCTGGAAAGTGCGCTCACCACTTCGGTAATCATCTGCATTCAGGGATAAATCTGCTGCGATCACTCCCACAAGAGTGACATCCGGAAAATCATGTCCTTTCACAATCATCTGGGTTCCGATCAGGACATCTGCCTCATGCCTGGAAAAAGCAGCCAGGATTTTCTCATAGCTTCCCTTTGCCCTGGTGGTGTCATAGTCCATCCGAAGGACTCCCGCACCGGGGAATTCATTTTCCACTATCTGCTGGATCTGCTGGGTTCCAGCCTTAAAACCTCCAATATAAGGGGAGGAACAGACCGGGCATTTGTCCGGCTTCATAGTTTCGTAGCCGCAATAGTGACAGATCAGCTTTCTCCCATTGTGCTCACTTAAAGAAACATCACAATGTGGACATTTCATCACATGACCGCAGGAACGGCAGGAAACAAAGCCCGCATACCCGCGGCGGTTAAGGAACAGCATGGCCTGCTCGCCCTTTTCCAGGCATTTTCCCAGATCTTCCCTTAGCTCCAGGCTAAGTGCAAGACGGTTTCCCTTCTTTAATTGTTCCCTCATATCAATAATTGATACTTTTGGAAGAGGCCTTTCTTCAAATCTGGCCGCCAGCTTTACAAGAGCGTATTCTCCTTCTTTTGCCCTGTAATAAGCTTCCATGGAAGGAGTGGCTGATCCAAGGAGCACCCTGGCCCCCTCCATTTCCGCCCTGTGTATAGCAGTCTCGCGGGCATGATACCTGGGACTGTTCTCACTTTTGTAAGAGGATTCATGTTCCTCATCAATAACGATTAGACCAAGATTTCCAAATGGAGTGAAAAGTGCGGAACGGGGACCTACCATTACCTGAAGCTTCCCTTGCTTTGCCCTTTTGAACTGGTCATACCGCTCTCCCTGGGAAAGCCTTGAGTTGATCACGGACACCTTATCTCCAAAGCGGCCATAAAATCGTCTGACGGTCTGATACGTCAGGGCAATTTCCGGGATCAGCACGATTGCCTGTCTGCCTTCCTTTAACACCCTGTCAATCAGTTCCATGTAAACTTCTGTTTTCCCACTTCCTGTAACGCCATGGATCAGAACAGGCCTTGGCTCAGGTTTTTCCCATTCTGCCAGGATCTGCTCCACAGCCTGTTTCTGGAGCTGGCTCAGCCCCGCGGGTTCTATATGGGGGATGCTTGCTGCATCTGCAATTGCACTTCTGTACACCTCATCTGAATCCACAGAAACAATCCCTTTTTCCTGAAAATAATGCAAAACAGAAGCATTGGTTCCAAGCTCTTTTCCTGCTAAGGCAGTCTCAAGCTTCCCATCTTCTGCCAAAAGAAGCGCCTCCAAAAGACGGGTACGGGCTTTGAATCTGGTGTTTTTCATCTCTTCCAAAAGCTTTTCCCCATCTTCCCTGGGAATGAGAAGAGTTATCCACCGTTTCTCCTGGGCTTTCACCTTTTTCTGGATGGGAAGAACCGTCTTTAAAGCCTGGATCATGGTAGATCCGTAATGCTCCCGCATCCACCCGGCCAGTGCGATCAGCCTGGACTCCGTAGTTTCCTGGTCATTCTGAATGCCGGCAATGGATTTGATCTGGATTCCTTTCACCTTTGGTTCCCCGGAAATCCCTACTACATATCCCTTGCGAAGCTGGTTTCCCCTTCCAAAAGGAATGGAAACCACCACTCCCACCTGTATCTCTTCCTTCAGATTCTCCGGAATAACATACTGGAAGCTTTTGTCCAGCTTCTCATGGGAAATATCTACAATAATATCTGCATATGTCATGTTTTACTTTCCAGCAAGAATATCCGCGATCAGGACACGCTCATCCATTGGATATTTTTTGCCTTTGATTTCCTGGTAATCTTCATGACCTTTACCAGCCAGTACCACAATGTCTCCAGGCTCACCGTGGTGGATTGCATAAGCGATTGCTTCCTTACGGTCTGGAATTTCCACATATTTGCCTTCTGTTTTCGCCATGCCAGCCTTGATATCATCAATAATGGCCTGTGGCTCCTCATCACGGGGATTATCAGAGGTAATGATCGTCAGATCTGCCAGACGTCCGGAAACCTCTCCCATCTCATAGCGGCGAAGCTTGGAGCGGTTTCCGCCGCATCCAAACAGGCATACCAGTCTGTGAGGATGGTACTCCCGCAATGTGGTAAGAAGGCTCTCCAGAGCCATTGCATTATGTGCATAATCAATCATCAATGTAAACTCATCAGATACCTTCACCATCTCAATGCGGCCTTTTACCCTGGCAACCTTCAGGGCCTTCAGGATATTCTCCTGTGAAACCTTGAAATGGCGGCAGATGGCAATGGCTGTAAGAGAATTGTAAATGCTGAATTTACCTGGAATATCGATTTCTACCGGGAAGTCCATAAGTCCCTTCAGATGATAGGAAATTCCAAGATATCCTTTTCCGCCAACCAGCTTTGCATCCTCAGCACGAAGATCTGCTTCTTTGGAAAAGCCGTAGGTCTCAAGGGTACAGGTATGGCCTTCTATAATTCTGTCAAAGTGCTCGTCATCACGGTTTACAATTCCCACGCGGCACTGCTTCAGCAGCATGGATTTGCATGCCAGATAATGGTCGAAATCCTTGTGCTCATTTGGTCCGATATGATCTGGTTCAATATTTGTGAAAATTCCAAAATCAAATACAAATCCCTGAGTACGGTGCAGCATCAGTCCCTGGGAAGAAACCTCCATAACCACGCAATCGCAGCCAGCTTCTACCATCTCATGGAAATATTCCTGAACCACATAGGACTCCGGTGTGGTGTTTGAGGCCGGGATCACCTTATCTCCAATGATCGCCTCAATGGTACCGATCAGGCCAACTTTATATCCGGCATTCTCCAGAATGGATTTTACCATATAGGTAGTGGTGGTCTTGCCTTTGGTTCCGGTAATTCCAATTGTTTTCAGTTTCTCTGCCGGATGTCCGAACCAGGCAGCTGCAATAAACGCCATTGCATATCTGGTATCTGCCACCTGAATAACGGTAACGTCAGAAGGTGCCGCAACCGCTTCTTCTACTACCAGTACCTTTGCACCCATTTTTACTACATCCGGAATAAATTTATGTCCGTCTACAACAGCTCCTCTGATACAGATGAACAGAGAACCTTCTGTTACTTTTCTGGAATCATAAATAACACCAGTGACGTCCTGCTCTGTGCTTCCCTGCACGCAGGTGTATTCTAACTTCTCTAATAAGGATGATAATTTCATAATATATGCCTCCCTATGTTTGGGCGTCGTTCATAAAAAGCAATCTTTAAGATTCCTTTTTGCAACAACGCATACTCTTTTATAGAATAGCACACACAGAATTTGTTTTCAATCTTTCCTTCTAAAAAACATCCGTCTGGCAGATACTGCGGAAAAGACGAAAGATAACAGGATCAACGCCTGGAACACCTCTTTCTGGGAATTGTCTCCGGTCTTTGGCGCTGTGGATGCAAACCTCCCACCGCCGTCACTTTCTCCACTTCCTGTGCCACCTCCATTGCCAGATGTCTCTTTCTTTTTCGACTCCACACGAATGGTCGCCTGATCCCGCACTGCGCTCTCCTCACCAGTTTCATCTGTTACCACAATGATCTGATTCACCAGATCCTGGTCTTCCAGATTTTCTGGAAGGATCACCCTGGCCTTTAAGTTCACACATCCTCCAGGCACAATTTCCGGGATCTTTGCCTGGGTTTTGCTTTTATTTAAAGTGACTCCTTCCTGCTCAAGAAACCTGGCTGTCACGCCAGCCAGCCCGAACCGTTCCGTGGTGATCACGGAATGAAGGGTTACCTCTCCTGTATTGTGAATGCTGATCTGATAGGTCACCGTATCCCCAGGGCTGGCATTTTCGCAGTCAGCAGTTTTTTTCACTGTAAACGCTGCCTTTTTAGGCTGCACCGTCAATTGTTGTTCTGCTGTGCGCTCTAAAGAAACAGGCTTCTCAGCTCTGGCCTGGGTTTCCAGGATCAGGTTTCCTTTCTGCCCGACAGTTGTATCCACATAAAAGGAAAGCGTCCGCCTCTCCCCAGGCGTGAGACTTTCCAATACAGCCCCACCTTCCGTTACTTCCAGACCAGGCTCTTTTTCCCACACTGGAGTTGTTTCCATTTCCTTCGCCTCAGACTGAAGAGAAATGCCATAGAATGGCACTTGTCCGTTATTGGTCAGGCTTACCTCCATATAAATCCGGTTTCCAGCAAAAAATGTCTCCTCCCGTGGACTCAATTCTATTTGAAAATCCATGTTGGCAGCTGGTATTTCCAGATTTTGCGAATTTGTTTTACACAAAATTTCCTTCTCATTTCTAACCTTTTTCATAATATAAATCCCGCCTCCATTTTCTTCTCCACTTAAGGCTCCATTTCCATGAAGGATGTCCTGGCAGGTGTAAATCACTGTTTTTTCCTTTGGAAAGCGGTATTCTTCACGTAATGTAACTGGAATTTCCAGCAGTTTCCCCTGTTCTCCTGGATTAATTTTCCAGCGAAATCCTGTAATACTGCTGGATCTGCCGTCCGCTGTCATTACAGGAAGTTCCTCTCTGAGACAGCCTTCTGGTATCGCAAATGCGGCTTCTGGCTGAAAATATTCCGAGAGCCAGACTACCAATTCATAAGAAGTGGGGTACTGCACACTTGCCACACTTTCCGCTTCAAGCGCTGCGTTATCTTCCCCATTTTCCATAACAGAAAAGTCCTCTGTCTGGTCCGAAAACCCATTCTGATCGTCCATTCCCTCTTCTTCCAGATTTCCATTGCTGCCATTTCCTGTCATATTTTCTTCTGGTTCTTCACCGCTGTGACTGGTATTTTCCCATACAAGACCCGCCAGGCCATCTGCTCTCACGGATATTTTCGCCTGAAACTTCTCCAAATCAGTCCATACTGCCTCCTGGAAAACCGTCACTCCACCTTCCATACCAAAAGCCTGTGCCATGGCAGGCTGCGCCGTACATCCAGCCAGGATTCCCGTCTGGGCAAGCAGGCAGGTTCCCACTGTCAGTATCTTTTTCCATATTCTTTTTCTCATTCTAACGTCTCCTTATCTGCCACAATTTTCCATCATTTTTCTTACAAAACAGGCCTGTCACCTATCCGTGACATCACCATATATGAAAATCACTCACTGACAGCACATGGGAACCACATCCTTTTTTACGCGAATCAATAACAGCGAACCTTGCACCAGTCCTGCTGTACTTCGCACTTACAAAAAAAGCGTACAAAACGCCCCTATCTACAAGTCACCTTCTAAAAAATGGGTTATCTTGCGCCGAATCGGCGCGGTAGAAATTCTCTCCTGCAGAATGCAGAAATAAGATAAAGATACTTTACCACACTTGGTTCTTAAATGCAAGAAAGTGTCAGATTTTATTTTCATTTCATATATTTTCGATTTCTTTTAGATTTGGGACACATTTTTCTCACAAATTGCCGATATAATAGGTCTCGGATAGATGAAAAACCACTCTCTATCTCCCCCCCTCAAAAAATATAGGAAATAAGCCGTCTGCCCACGCAGATGGCTTTTCCTGTTTCCAGGAATTTTCTGGTTACGATCCGCCCTTCACAGCAACACTTTTCTATTGCAATTCCCCCCCTTAGCTTTTATAATGGAAGATATTACATAAGGATGTCCGGAGGGGATTCTCTCTGATATCCGCATTATATTCTTGACAGAAACGAGGTATCTCCTATGAGTGAAAAAATCGTAGTAGTTGCATTAGGCCACAGAGCTCTCGGTACCACACTTCCAGAGCAGAAAGTAGCCACGAAAGCCGCAGCAAAGGCAATCGCAGATCTTGTTGAAGAAGGTGCTAAAGTGGTAATCTCCCACAGCAATGGCCCACAGATCGGCATGATCCACACTGCAATGAATGAATTTGGAAAAACACACCCGGATTACACATTTGCTCCTATGTCTGTCTGCTCCGCAATGAGCCAGGGCTACATTGGTTATGACCTTCAGAATGCCATCCGCACAGAATTCATCAACCGCGGAATTTACAAACCGGTTGCCACTGTTCTTACCCAGACCGTCATTGATCCGTACGATGACGCTTTTGCAGATCCGGAGAAGATCATCGGCCGTGTTCTCACAGAAGAAGAGGCAGAAGCCGAAGAAGAGAAGGGAAACTTCATTACAAAGGTGGCAGAAGGTGGATACAGACGTATCGTAGCAGCTCCTAAGCCACAGAAGATCGTAGAGATCGAGACCGTACGTGCACTCCTGAATGCCGATCAGGTAGTAATCGCAGCTGGCGGCGGCGGAATCCCGGTACTGGAGCAGGGCATCAATCTTCACGGTGCAAGTGCCATCATTGAGAAGGACCTTGCTGCAGGACTTCTTGCAGAAGAGTTAAATGCAGATACCCTTCTGATCCTCACAAGTGTAGAGAATGTAAGCCTGAACCACGGTCAGGCAGATGAGCAGAAGCTTGGCAGCATCACTGTCGCTGACGCTAAGAAGTATATCGAAGAGAACCAGTTTGCATCCGGCTCCATGCTTCCGAAAATTGAAGCAGGTATCTCCTTTATTGAAAAAGGTGAGGGACGCACTGCTGTTATCACAGATATGGCTCACGCCAAAGAGGGATACGAAGGAAAAACAGGAACTACCATTCACTAATCATATAAGATACGTAGTCCCATAGCAGTTAACTTTTTCCCTAAATCAAAGCACATAAAAGGAACCTCTGACCGAACATTTTATTCGGATAAGGTTCCTTTTTTATTTTTCTTTACATCTGTGGATCACAGACCCAATGTCCACTTTCCTGGAGTTTTTATATCCTGTAATGCTCTTTTCTCTTCCCAATGCGGAATTTCCCGTACAGTTTCCAGATTCCCCATACAACTCCATAGCAGATGGAAAACTGGAGCATGTACATAATATAGATCACAGGCGGTGAAATCTTCTCTTCCTTAATCTTAACCCCCACCCGCTCTGCCAGGGCTTCTGCCTCTGCCTGATCTGCATCTTCCAGCGCATACCATTCGCTTCCCTGCTCCTGCTCATTATAGAGCAGAACCATATAGGAACCGTTGATACATTCCATATCATTGACCAGCTCTTCAGCTGCATATTGATCCAGTTCCTCCATTGTCACGGTTTTCTCAGGATGCATAGACTTCCAGGAAATCCAGGTAAATACAATGGCGATCACCGCAATGGTTCCAAACACCAATGCCCATTTTTTCCTGCTTCCCGCTTTCTTCTCTTCTTCTGTCATTCTCTTGTCTGCCTTTCCTTATCTTGCTGTGAGCAGTAATGCACTGTCCTCTGACTCTGCATTTATAATTCCGATAAAGTCCCCTTCTTTCAGGGTGATCTTATTCTCCAGGCCTTCTGACACTGTCATAGTTCCGGTTTCCCCATCTTCTCCCATGATCATAAAACTTACAAAGCCATTGTCACAGGATGCAATATAATAGCCCGGCACAATGCCGTCTTCCAAATCTTTCCCAACTTCCAGCACATCTCCCGATCTCATTTCATAGGAAACTGCAGAAGCATCAGAACCAAATATTCCGTCCAGAGATTCTTCAAGGACTGGCGCTAAATCATCTCTCAGTGTATCCCATAGCTCCGGTACAACAGAGAAAATAAC
The DNA here is from genome assembly GCF_020537505.1 of Blautia glucerasea. Taxonomy (GTDB): domain Bacteria; phylum Bacillota; class Clostridia; order Lachnospirales; family Lachnospiraceae; genus Blautia_A. The sequence continues at coordinate 332,456 of NZ_JAJBMO010000001.1, forward strand.
CACGATCATGATCAGCCAGCCAAGAAGAGAACCTTTTTTCTTCTTCACAGGCTTCTGTGTATAAACACCGCCTTTTTTATTTGCAGTATTATACGCACTTGTGGTTGCCTGCCTGTTCTGGGAGGTATAACTGCTGGCAGCAGCCTGTCTGTTCGAAGCCGTATAACTGCTGGCAGCGCTCTTATTCCCCGGCTTCGCTGCCGAGGCCCCTTTATATGTACTTCCGTTTCCCTTATTGGAACCACTTCCAGTCAACGGCTTATAACCGCTTCCAGTATTGATTCCACCAGTTTTCTGTCCATATTTATTTCCTGTGCCCACAGTTCCCGCAGTCCCAGACTTATAGTTTTTCCCAGCTGCATTTCCTGGCTTCTTATCCCCCAGCGGAATCTCCTCCTGGCGCATGATTGCCCGCGCCCTGCTGGTGGCATGACGGTAATGGTCACTTCTGTTCTCATTCAGATGGTACAAAGTCTCATCATTTCTATATGGCATTCCACACAGCCTGCATCTGCCATTCACAACAGGTCCATCACAGACCTGGCACCGTTTTCTCTCCATAGGCGTCCTCCCGATTCTCGAATCCCCTGCTTCACAGCTTAACAGGGCAAAATCCTTGCTCTCTTTATCTTTTATTGTAACTTTTTTATATATTTCTTGCAAGGTGTAAATTGCCAAGCGGTTAAATACCTGTTATAATAAATCGAGATTGTTGCTGCACACATCCCCGAAGCTCCATTTCGTGGAATCATAATTGTGGACAGTAACCAGAGATCACCAAATCAACAAGGAGGATTCCCATGGAACAATTGAAAATTCCTATGGGCTATCATGCAGACCTTAATCTTCATGATACTCAGGTAGCAATTAAAACTGTTAAAGACTTTTTCCAGCAGACACTTGCACAGAAGCTGAACCTTCTGCGTGTCTCCGCGCCTATATTTGTAGACCCAGATTCCGGCCTCAATGATAACTTAAACGGAGTGGAGCGTCCGGTAAGCTTTGACATTAAGGGCATGGAAGGTGACGCCGAGATCGTACACTCCCTTGCCAAATGGAAACGTTATGCACTTAAGAAATATGGTTTCTCTGTAGGAGAGGGCTTATATACCGACATGGTTGCCATCCGCCGCGACGAAGATGTGGACAACATCCACTCCATCTACGTTGACCAGTGGGACTGGGAGAAGATCATCACCAAGGAAGAGCGAAACGTAGAGACTCTGATCAACACTGTCCGCGCCATCTACAGTGTTCTTCGCAAAACTGAGAAATACATGGCAGTCCAGTACGACTACATAGAAGAAATTCTTCCAAGAGAAATCGCATTCGTCTCTACAGAAGAGCTTGTAGGCATGTATCCGGACCTTACGCCGAAGGAAAGAGAATACAAGATTGTTAAAGAAAAGGGTGCCGTTTTCCTTATGCAGGTAGGTAAGAAGCTGACAAACGGCGAGCGCCACGACGGACGTGCCCCGGACTATGATGACTGGGAATTAAACGGCGATATTCTGGTATACTATCCTGTACTGGACATTGCCCTTGAACTTTCCTCCATGGGTATCCGTGTAGACGAGACAGCACTTGACAAGCAGCTTACAGAAGCAGGCTGTGATGACCGCAGAGAGCTTCCATTCCAGAAGGCAATTCTGAATAAAGAGCTTCCATACACCATCGGCGGCGGAATCGGCCAGTCCCGTATCTGTATGTTTTTCCTGCGCAAGGCTCACATCGGAGAAGTTCACGTTTCCCTGTGGCCGGAAGAAATGCAGAAGGAAGCAGCCAAAGGCGGTATTCCGCTTCTGTAAAATCAACCCAGCACGAAACGAGGGATTAAATTGAATATACTTTTTTTCTTAACACCGAAAAGTGATATAGCCTATATCTTTGAGAATGAAACCTTAAGACAGACTCTTGAGAAAATGGAGCACCGGAAATTTTCCTGTATTCCTATTCTGAATCCGGATGGAAAATATGTAGGCACTATTTCAGAAGGGGACCTGCTCTGGGGAATGAAGAATCTGAACATTACAGATATGAAAACAGCTGAGGAGGTCCCGGTTATGGCCATCTCCAGAAGAGCCACCTATAAACCTGTTCATGTTGACTGCGACATGGAGGATCTTCTGGACCGCGCCATTAATCAGAACTTTGTACCGGTTATTGATGACCAGGATCACTTTATCGGAATTGTGACCAGAAAAGAAATTATCAAATATTGCTATAAGGAAATGCAGAAAAACACATAAAATTTATTTGGCAGCTGCTGTATAAAAGAAATTGTAATTTTACAACCACTTATATAGCAGCTGCCTATATTTTATATAAAACCCGCCACAAATTTTCTCAAAGAAAAGACAGCCCCTACCACGTTCAAATCTGTGATAAAAGCTGTCTCTTTTTTACAATCCAACCTGTCGATCACAGGTTCGCTTATTTTTCCCTTTACAAAACCTTTGACAAAAACTCCTTCAATCGCGGATTCTGCGGATTTTCAAAAAATTCCTTTGGCGCATTCTGCTCCTGGATCTTGCCGTCATCAATAAATAAGACTCTGGTTGCAACCTCTCTTGCAAATCCCATCTCGTGGGTAACCACAACCATGGTCATACCACTCTTTGCAAGCTCTTTCATCAGCTCCAGAACCTCACCTACCATCTCCGGATCCAGTGCGGAAGTAGGCTCATCAAAAAGCATCACATCCGGATTCATGGCAAGGGATCTTGCAATAGCAATACGCTGCTTCTGACCACCGGAAAGCATATCCGGATAAGCATCCGCCTTATCTGGAAGACCAACTCGTGCAAGGAGCTCGTCTGCACGCCTGGAAGCCTCTTCCTTTGTCATCAGCTTCAGGGCAACCGGTGCCATCATAATATTCTGCTTCACAGTCTTATGCGGAAACAGGTTAAATTGCTGGAAAACCATTCCGATTTTCTGGCGGTGACGATTTATGTCAACCTTAGGATCTGTAATATCAGTTCCCTCAAACAGGATCTTGCCTCCTGTAGGCACCTCCAAAAGGTTCAGGGAACGAAGGAAGGTAGATTTACCGGAACCAGATGGTCCGATAATGGCCACAACCTCGCCCTGGCAGATATCTGTGGAAATTCCATCCAGTACCTGATTGGATCCAAAGGCTTTTTTCAGATCCTGTACCTGGATCAAAACTTTGTTCTTATCAACGCTCACTGGTTCTCAGTCTCCTCTCCAGTTTATTCATAAAGAAGGTCAGCACCATGACCACAATCAGATAAATTGCCGCTGCTGCCAGAAGAGGCATAAATGCATTATAGGTACGGCTCTGGATCAGCATTGCTCCCTTTGTCAGGTCCATCATTCCGATATAACCGATGATGGAAGTCTCCTTGATCAGCACGATAAACTCATTTACCAGTGCAGGAAGTACGTTCTTAAAAGCCTGTGGAATAATGATCAGGCGCATGGTCTGGGTAAAATTAAGTCCCAGGCTTCGTCCGGCCTCAGTCTGTCCCTGGTCAATGGACATGATTCCGGAACGAACGATCTCAGCCACATAAGCACCAGAGTTAATACCAAACGCCAGACTTCCTACCAGAATCTCATTCACACTCACAGAACCAAACACAACGAAGTTCATGATCAAAAGCTGGATCACAGTAGGTGTTCCACGGATCACAGTCAGATAAACCTTACAGATAGCATTGGCAATTTTGAAATTTCCTGATTTATCATGGGAAGAACGGATGATTGCCACAAGAAAGCCGATACAGATACCGATGAGCAGGGCGAAAACTGTGATGATCATGGTATTTTTCAGACCATCCAGCAGCCAGGTGTATCTGTCATCTTTTATAAAATTGATGTAAAAATCGTGTCCAAATTTTTCAAACATATTTTTTCCCTTTTTATCCTGATATCTTTATAATGCAGCCTTGAGCATGTTTGAAAAAGCATTTCTGCTTATGCATGCATTATAGGAAAAGCTGTCGGAAAAACACTGGCTGTCTGATGCAACTCAGTCAGCCAGTACCAGGTTCCGGCAGCTTATACTTTGTTCTTTCTATCAGTCAGCTTTTACAATGATAACCTGGCTTGCGTTTGCATAGGTATCTGTGAAATCAACGCTCTCCAGACGATCCTCTGTAACAGTCATTCCGGCAGCACCGAAATCAGCTTTTCCAGACTGTACAGCAGCAAGGATTGCGTCAAACTCCATATCATCGATCTCAAGCTCATATCCAAGCTTATCGCAGATAGCCTGTGCAATATCAGCGTCGATACCAACGATGGTATCGCCTTCACGATACTCATATGGCTCGAACTCAGCGTTTGTAGCCATTACAAGAGTTCCGTTGGAACGGTCTACATCTTCCGGGGACTCATATGGTGTCTCACCGATGTTATCACCGATATAGTTGTTCATGATATCATCAACAGTTCCGTCTTCTTTCAGCTCGTCTAATGCACCATTGATCTTGTCAAGAAGCTCATCATTGCCTTTCTTCAGGCAGATTGCATACTCTTCTTCTACAAATGGCTCGTCCAGGATCTTCAGTCCGTCAGCATTCTCAACGAATTTCTGGGCTGGCTGAGAATCAATGATCACACAGTCGATCTGACCTGTCATAAGTGCCTGGATAGCTTCGCTTCCTTTGCTGTAACGCTTAACAGTTGCACCATCAGCCTCATATTCACTTGCTTCGATGTCACCAGTTGTACCAAGCTGTACACCGATTGTTGCGTTCTTAAGGTCATCCTTAGTCTCAACAGTTGCAGCAGATACGCCCGCTGTCATGGAAACTGCCATTACTGTGCCAAGTGCAAGAGCTACTAATTTTTTCATATTCTCTTCCTCCTCTTAATTTCATATGCGAAAAACACTTCTCATCCCCTACGCCAGCACGTCGTAACACATGCTGTGGCAGCGACATAATTATTCATGCTTTCTGCATATTCATTCATCTATCTTTTCCCCATTTTAACAGCTTTTCTGAAAAATGCAAGACTTTCCATAAGATTCCTTATTTTTTGATCTTGATTTTCTTGGCTGCACTGTATGAACCGTATACTTTTTTGCCTTTGGAGTCTTTTTTATAGGCTCTTACTTTTACATAATAAGTCTTATTTTTCTTAAGTCCGCTCAAAATCAGGCTGGTCTTGGAAGTAGTTTTTTTCTTTGCTCCTGAGAATTTGGAGTTCGTTGCATAGGATACCTGATACCCAGCTGCGCCACTGATCTTCTTAATAGAAACCAGACATTTTTTTCCTTTTTTATTGGTAAGTCTGTTAAGCTTTCCCTTTGCAGGAGCTTTGACCTTCTTTGTTTTCCCACCAGTTACAGTAATGGTCTTGGTTACGCTCTTTGCCTTATAACCGTCAAAATACATGGTGATCTTGGCTTTTCCAGCTTTAACCGCCTTTATTTTTCCATTTTGTACGGTACATACGGAATTATCAGAGGAAACGGCAATAGCACCAGAATTTTTCAGCTCTGTTCCACCCCATATGGTTTTAAAGGTTGTGGTTTCTCCAACTTTTAAGCTTGTTTTTGCAAGACTAAAGGAAGCTGCCTGAGACACCAGTCCACTGGCAGTCAGCACTTTGCGGGTACTTGTTTTGTTCGAATAAGAGCTGGCGTTTGCTGTACTTCCGCCTCCGGTTCCAAAACACTGTACCCACAAATATACTCCATTTACATTTACACATCCAATTCCAATTGTTTTAAATGAGGCATTCAGTATATTCTGCCTATGCCCGGTTGAATTCATCCAGCCTTTTACTACAGATGACGGCGAGGTCTGTCCTGCTGCGATATTTTCACCCGACATTAAAGAATTGGCAGTAAAACAGTCACTTCCACTTGGTCTTGTATGATCAAAATACAAGGCACACTCATAGCTTCTGAGCATGGCCGTCTCCAAAAGACTTTTCTCCATAGTCAGAGGCGCTGCTCCCACTTTCTTTCGCTCTTTATTCACCAGCGTCAGCACTTCAAAGGCATACTTATAATTTTCTGTTCCGGTTACGCCAACTTTTACTCCTGCCACAATGGTTCCGTCTTCCTGCTGATGAATGCCGGCATTCTGGAAGGTGATCTTTGTATTGGAGCCAAATGCATCGCTGGCAATTTGGTTCAGGGAGGAAGGTAGCGTTATACTTGCCAGGCTTTGGCAGCCTGAAAAAGCTTCACTTCCAATTGTTGTAATTCCATTTGCCAGTGTAACCTTAGACAGTTTTTCTGCACCGCTTGCAAAGCCTTCCGGAATCGTATCAACTCCTGCTGCAACTGTAAGAGAAGTTAAATTTCCAGCATTCATAAAGGTATAGGTTCCCAGCGTTTTTACATTTCCAGGAATTTCAACAGAACTAAGACTTGAATATGCAAAAGCTGCCATCTCGATCTTCGTCACATCTCCTGGGATTTTGTAGGAGCCCGTTCTTCCAGCCGGATACTGAAACAGTGTTTTTCCTCCATCTGCATAGAGAACCCCATCCTTTGAAATATACTTACCATTTCCATTTACCTGTATGTTCTGAAGCAGCGGCATTCCAAGCAGACTGTTTCCCGGATTCAGATAAGTAACCGTAGATGGTAAAACCAGATTTCGGATCGCTGTTCCATAAAATGCACCGTAATAAATTTCTTTCATATTATTTCCAAGAGAAATCTCTGTCAGAGCATTATCATTGGCAAAAACCAGCGGTCCTACATACTGAACGCTGTCACTGAAAACAGCTTTTGTCAATCTCGGCAGATTGGAGAAGGCTGCATATCCGATCAGGGAAACGCCATCCTTAACAACAACTTCATTGATGCTGTATGCATAATTTTCCCATGGCTGAAGAACCACACCATCTTTTAATTCGGTATCCTCATCACCTTCTACTACAAAATCATACATATTTCCAGTACCTTCAATGGTCAGTACACCATTTTCCAGGCTCCAGGTAACATTTGCACCACATTTTCCACCAGATGCATCCGCTTCTGTCAGGCCATCCGTTTCTCCCTCTTCTTCATCTGCACCAAAGAACCCCTCTTCATCGGTAATTATTTCTGTGGAATCTCCTGATGAAAAATCAGACAAATCCAATTCCCCGTTGTTGTCTTTTAACAGCAGGTCAGGATCAGACTCTGTCCAGGAAGCTTCCGGGGTTGAGTTAATCTGGCTGTCATTCTCCGAAGAATTCTCATTCTCATTTGGCTCTGGAACAGCATCTGGAGTATCCCTGTCTATTGATCCATCCTCCGTTTCTTTCCCCGCATCTGTATTCTCGTTTACCTGCTCCAGATCACCTTTTGTACTGCTTTCTTCAAACCCGGAACTGTTCTCCTGACTTTCTTGGTTGGATTGGTTTTCTTGATTTTCACTGTAAAATCCATCTGAAAAATCTTCCGCGTAAATCACTGCAGGCTCTGCTGCCATGGCTGCGCAAAGAGCTGCTGCCATTACTTTCGACAGCCATAAGTGTTTCTTTTTCATAGACCTTTTCCTCCCTTGACAAGTTCTCTCTTTTTGCATATTTCCCTGCTAATGCATTCTTATATATGCTGATATAGAAATTATAAATTTCAAAAATTTCTTTGTCAATATCTGGAAAAATTCACTTTTTGATAACAGATCTGTGGTATGATATGATTTGTGTGGAGTAGAAATAATGAAAATTTAAGGCGTTTACCGCCGAGGAGGTATCTTATGAAATTTACAAAAATGCATGGTATCGGCAACGATTATGTATATGTGAACTGTTTTAAAGAAACTGTGAAGGATCCGTCAGCTGTTGCAAAGTTTGTAAGCGACAGACATTTTGGAATTGGTTCTGACGGATTGATTCTGATCAAACCATCTGATATTGCAGACTGTGAGATGGACATGTATAACCTGGATGGGTCCCAGGGTGCTATGTGTGGAAATGGGATCCGTTGTGTAGCCAAATATGCCTATGATTACGGCATTGTGAATAAGACCAGCATCAGCGTAGCCACCAAAAGTGGCGTAAAGTATCTGGACCTTTCCATTCGTGATGGTAAGGTGAGCATGGTAAAGGTAAATATGGGGACTCCCATTCTTCAGGCTTCTTTGATCCCGGTTGTTGCCCAGACCGAGCAGGTGATCAATGCTCCTATTGAAGTGGACGGACAGACTTATCGGTTCACGGCAGTTTCTATGGGAAATCCTCATGCTATTGTTTATATGGATGAGGTAGATGGACTGGAGATTGAGAAGATCGGACCTTCTTTTGAAACGCATGTGAATTTCCCGGACCGTGTGAATACGGAGTTTGTGAAGGTGATCGACAGACATACGGTTCAGATGAGAGTCTGGGAGCGGGGATCCGGAGAGACACTGGCTTGTGGAACAGGAGCTTGTGCAGTGGCTGTGGCTTCTATTCTCAATGGGCTTGTGGACAGGGATCAGCCGGTTACAGTGAAGCTGCTGGGCGGAGATCTGAATATTCTCTGGGATGAGAATGACGACCAGGTTTATATGACGGGACCGGCTGCGACAGTATTTGACGGGGAGATTGATTTAGCGTTTCTTGGAGAGTAACCTGTTCATTTGCTATTTTGTGGGTTGGTCGTTACCCCGTACGCGATTTCACAATGTATATTCACCGCCGCGCGGAGCAACGTTCCGGCAAGCTAGCTGGTAACTACGACTAAGGCGCTCGGGAGAGCCCT
>NZ_JAJBMO010000010.1 GCF_020537505.1 Blautia glucerasea
TGTTTGATTCACTCAAGACAACCAACTAGCTTAGTTATCTCTCGTCATTACTGTTTTAAAAGTTTCATTCGAAAATGAATTGTATAAAGAAATTTTCGAGAATCGTATGTGTTTCACTGTTTAGTTATCAAGGTTGTTTCGCTGTCAGCTCTTTGCGACAGCTTATTTACTTTATCATATCTTCCAGATCTTGTCAAGCACTTTTTTCAAAAGTTTTTGAGATCTTTCAGACCGTATCTAAAGTTGTTTGTTTCTGCCGTTCTGTTCAAGCGACTTGGTTACTTTATCATAAGTTCAGTCATTTGTCAACAGTTAATTTGAATTTTCTGAAAACTATTTTATTTTTCAGTATTTCAGAAGCAATTCCTTGCGACAGCTTGTTTATATTACCACTGCCGCAAGTAGAAGTCAAGCACTTTTTACAAAAAAGCCTATATTATTTTGTGCAGTTTCCTATTTACTCACAATATACCGGATGGCATCCTGGATCTGCCTTACATAGACCAGCTTCACTCCATCTGCTTTTTCCACAGAATTTCGGCACACTTCAGGCAGGATCACCGTATCAAAGCCTAATTTCTTCGCTTCCTGCACTCTCTGCCCCGCCATGCTTACAGCACGCACTTCGCCGCTCAGTCCGATTTCCCCAAATGCCATCAATTTATCCGGAATCACAATATCTTTCATGCTGGATGCAATTGCAAGACAAATTCCAAGGTCAATAGCTGGCTCGGTCATTTTCATTCCTCCGGCGATATTTACATAAGCATCTGAAGAAGCAAGATGCAGTCCTACTTTCTTCTCCAGAACGGCCATCAGCAGATTGACACGATTAAAATCAGTTCCTACAGCCGTCCTCCTTGGAATACCGAAGTTACTCTCACAGACTAACGCCTGTATTTCCACAAGAATCGGGCGGGTCCCCTCCATAGAACAGGCAACCACACAGCCTGAAGCATTTTCCGGACGCCCCTCCAGAAGATATTCGGATGGATTCGATACTTCTTCCAGTCCGGTTCCCTGCATTTCAAAAACACCGATTTCATTGGTAGAGCCAAATCGGTTCTTCACAGCACGCAGAATTCGATAGGAGGCATGCCTGTCCCCTTCAAAATAAAGCACTGTATCCACCATATGCTCTAATACTCTCGGGCCGGCCACATTTCCCTCTTTCGTCACGTGACCAACAATAAAAATTGTGATTCCAAGCCCCTTTGCAATCTGCATCAATACATTGGTAGATTCCCGCACCTGGGAAACGCTTCCCGGGGCAGAACCGATTTCCTCATCAAACATGGTCTGAATGGAATCCACGATTGCCACATCTGGTTTCTTTCTCTCCATGATTTCCCGGACGGTATCCAGATTGGTCTCACACAAAAGCTGGAGATTCTCATTGAATGTACCGATACGGTTTGCACGAAGCTTGATCTGACGCAAGGATTCCTCACCGGAAATATACAGGACAGAGCTTCCATTCTCTGCCAGATTCCGGCATACCTGCAAAAGAAGGGTAGATTTTCCAATACCAGGATCTCCACCCACAAGAACCAAAGACCCGGGGACAATGCCGCCCCCGAGTACTCTGTCAAGCTCACCTATTTTCGTTGTCTGACGCTCATCTTCCTTCAGGCTGATATCCTTCAGGATTACTGGTTCAGACTTCTCTCTGGAAACAGCCTTGCCGCCTCCTGCTGCCTTTTTCCCTGTGGAAACTGGTTCTTCCACAAAAGAATTCCAGGCCTTACAGCCAGGGCACTGTCCCATCCATTTCGCGGATTCGTAACCACACTCCTGGCAAAAATATACCATTTTTTTGTTTTTTAACATTTTACAATTTTTACATCAACAGCTGAGCCATTTCCAAGCTCTACGCTGAAAGAAAGCTTTCCACCAAGGTTTGTTTCCATTTTACCTGTGCTTGCTCCATCAAGATATACCTCATACTGAGCTTCTGCTTCAAGTTCAACGGTGATCTGCGCGTCCTCTGGTCCTTCCACGCGGAAGCTCATCTGGCTTCCATCCTGTGCAAGATCAAACACAGCGGTACCTGGTACGGACTCATATACGAACATACCATTGCGCTCCAGCTTGGTGATTTCCTTAAATGTTTTTACTTTATACATATCTCCCTGATGAGGATAATCTGAAACCTTTGATTTCTGGGTTTTCTCATAATCTCCAAAGCTGATGGTACCATTTTCCTCTGTACGGATCAGTTCCTTTACTACTGCCATGATGCTTGTCCTCCCTAAGACTCTTTCGTTATGTTCTCTGGCGGATATTTCTTCGCCAAATCTTTTCACCGGCTCCCCGATGCTGTACATATTATATAATAAAACCCTTTTCTTTGCCAGTACCTGACACAAAATTTATAGCAATTTTAGATTTAGGGTTGCTGTTTGCTCTGTGACCAGTAACTGCTTCGCAATGCACAGAAATCATGCTTTGCATGATTTCGCGCCGCAGCTCTACCCTTCTTTCACAATGAACCGAATTTCCTTATTCCGATACTGTACCTGTACTGTATCACCTCGCTTGATTTTCCCTTCCAGCAGCTCATTTGCCAGCCGGTCCTCTATCTTGGACTGAATTGCACGTCTCAGCGGTCTTGCTCCGTATTTGGCGTCAAATCCGGCTTCTGCGATGTAATCAACTGCGGAGTTTGTCACATTCAGCTGAATATTCATCTGTTCCTGGCATCTCTTCTCCAGGGATTTCAAAAGCAGGGTTACGATCTTACGAATTTCCTCTTTCTTCAAAGTATGGAATACCATGATCTCATCAATTCGGTTCAGAAATTCCGGTTTGAAAAGGCGGCGGACTTCCTCCATAACGCTGGCTTTCATTTTCTCATAGTCCTTTTTCTCATCCTTCTGGGAAATAAAGCCAAGCTGCTTGGGTTCTACAATCGCCTGCGCACCTGCGTTGGAAGTCATAATGATGATGGTCTGCTTGAAATCCACTTTTCTTCCATGGGCATCTGTAATGTGTCCATCATCCAGCACCTGAAGAAGAATATTAAACACATCTGGATGCGCTTTCTCAATCTCATCGAAAAGGATCACACTGTATGGATTCCGGCGCACTTTTTCGCTTAACTGTCCCCCTTCATCGTATCCCACATATCCTGGCGGGGAACCGATCAGCTTGGAAACACTGTGCTTCTCCATATATTCGGACATATCTACGCGGATCATAGCCTGCTCACTGCCAAAAACAGCCTGGGCAAGGGCCTTGGAAAGCTCTGTTTTACCTACGCCGGTAGGACCAAGGAACAAAAAGGAGCCAATGGGACGATTAGGATCTTTTAGACCTACACGGCCGCGCTTTACCGCCTGGGAAACTGCATGTACTGCTTCCTCTTGTCCAATCACACGCTTATGGAGTTCTTTTTCCAGCTGGGCAAGACGTCTGGTCTCCCCCTCTGTCAGCCTCTGTACCGGAATCTTTGTCCAGTCAGACACAATGGACGCAACAGCTTTTTCATTCACTTTCCCGGCTTTCTTATGCGTCTTCTTTTCTTCCTTTGCACGAAGCAGTTCCAGTCTTGCTTCTGCCCTCTTTTGTTTCTCCTGGCACTCTTTGGCCAAAGTAAGATTGCCAGCCTTGATGGCATGTTCTTTTTCCTGAAGAATTTCCTGGATCTCACGGCTTAAATCTTCCCCTTCAGAGGATACCTGATAACCGGACAACCGTACCTTGGACGCAGCCTCATCGATCAGATCAATGGCCTTATCTGGCAAAAAGCGGTCGTTAATATAGCGCACAGACATTTTAACAGCTGCTTCTAAGGCTTCATCTAATATTTCAACCCTATGATGCTTTTCATAATAAGGACGAAGCCCCTTCAGGATCTCGTATGCCTCCTCTTCGGATGGCTCTTCCACTGTAACTGGCTGGAAACGACGCTCTAAAGCAGCATCCTTCTCAATATATTTGCGGTACTCCTCCAGGGTGGTTGCACCAATGATCTGCAATTCTCCACGGGAAAGAGAGGGCTTCAGAATATTTGAGGCATCCAGAGCTCCCTCTGCGCCACCTGCCCCGATAATGGTGTGAAGTTCGTCAATGAACAGAAGGATTCCCTGATTCTCACGCACTTCGTCCACGACCTTGCGGATGCGTTCCTCAAATTCACCTCTATATTTGCTTCCTGCCACCATTCCGGAAAGGTCCAGTACTACCAGCCGTTTATCCTGAATGGTCTCTGGCACTGTGCCTGCGATAATGCGCTGTGCAAGGCCCTCTGCAATGGCAGTCTTACCTACCCCGGGTTCTCCTACCAGGCAGGGATTGTTCTTCGTCCTGCGGCTTAAGATCTGGATCAGTCTGCTGATTTCTTTCTCTCTTCCTACCACTGGATCCAGTCTGCCTTCTGCTGCCATCTGGGTAAGATCACGGCTATACTGGTCAAGAGCCGGGGTGGGACTCCCGTTCTGGTTCTGCATGGCCTTAGCAGCCTGAAATTCTTCCTGAATGGATTCATTGTCATATCCCATAGCTCCAAGCACTGCAGCATAAAGCTTCTGGATATTCACACCCAGGGTATACAAAAGTCTGGTTCCCACACATTCTGTCTCCCTAAGCATAGCAAGGAGCAGATGCTCTGTTCCAGCCTTTTCACCTCCACCATTCTGTGCTTCCAGTACTGCACTCTCCAAAACCTTCTCTGTTCTTGGACTGTAGACAGGGTCTTCTTCTATTTCTGTAATAGCTCCTGCTTCTGCAGGGGTAACCAGCTTGTCAATCAATTCCACAAGCTTTTTGCCATCCACCTGAAATTCTTCCAGAACTCTTCCCGCAGTGCCTTCTGTCTCACTGAGAAGTCCCAGAAGAAGATGCTCTGTTCCAATATACCCAAGCTCAAAATCAATGGCTGCCGCCTTTGCCAGAGCCAAGGCTGTCTGAGCCTGCTTCGTAAATTTATTCTTCATGAATCAATTGTTCCTCCTTACGTTACTGGTTCAGTTGTTTCTGTATTATTGTCCATATTCGTCCAGAATTTCATCGATCAGACTATGAACTTCCTCTCTTGTCACATTTCTGCAGCAGCCTCTTGCAAGTGCCACGCGCAAATTTTGTTTCAATTCTTCCATAGCTCTTATTTTATCTACATCCAGACAAATAACTGTGCCTTTTCTTCTGTCAATGGATACAAAGCCTTCCTGACGCAGTAAGGAATAGGCTTTATTTACTGTATGCATATTGATTCCAACAGTATCCGCAAGCTGTCTCACAGATGGAAGTGGATCTCCCTCCTGCAGCCGGGATGTGGCAATTCCCATGATGATCTGATTCATCAGCTGGGTATATAATGCTTCATCACTCTGGAAATCTATTTTGATAACCATTTTATCCCTCCCTGTATAAAATAACTTCTGACACCAGACGCTGTTTTCAAAAAAGCAGTGCCTTATTCTGAAAAACAAAGGGACCGGAGTCATATATCCCCCGGCCTCTCTATCTTTCGTAATAAAAAGTTCTTGCCTGATCTTACAGGTAAGCCATCTTTAAAATGGGCAGCACGCCCTGTCCCTCTTACTGAACTGGTGTCTCAGCTGCCGGTGTTTCTTCTGTCTTCACTTCTCCCTCTGCAGTCTGTGCCTCCTGCGGTGCAGCCTTAACTGGAGCACTCTCAGCCGGTACAACAGCTGGCGGAATCTCAACACCAAGGAGCTTTCCAAGCTGTACTCTGTCAAGGATCAGATTGAAGCCCATTGGATTGACCACAAAGCCCTTAGCCTGATTGATAATAAGACCTGGCAGCTTTGCAAATGGAACCTTAGCTGCACGAAGCTTCTTGCCTCTTGCAAATTTATCAAACTCCATAACGTCTGTAAATGCAGGCTGAAGAATGTCACCCTGTTTGTTCTTCAGGTATGGAATATTAACCTTGGCCGCATCATCCGGATCCGTAGCCATCGCTACCAGGAATTCGGATTTCTTCAGATTCACGATCAGCTCTTCCTCCATCTCACGAAGATTTACCGTACGCTCTTCTTTCTTAAGCGGACGGCGCAGCTCCTGCATGAAATAAATACCGGAAAGCTGAAGTGTGGAATTAAAAAGTGGCTGTTTCTTCGGCTCAAGCTTGCTGAAATCTGCCTGCCTCGCAATCTTGGTAAGCTCAACCTCGATCTGATTCTCTCCATCTACCCATACCACACTGTTTACACCGATTGCAAACAATGTGCCATAGAATCTTGGAAAATCCTTCTTCTCATATTTCATTCCCATAAGAAGGATCTTATCCTCTAATTTCTTCTTGCCAAATGCTTTGATCTCTTCTTCGGTAGCAAATACCCATACCTGGTCGTTAAAGCTCTCTTCGTCACAAATTACATATGGAAGCTTCGTAGCCTGTGAATATGCTACAAAGAGTTCATCTCTTGTCTGTAATTCCTTAATCGCATCCTGCTCTGTGATTCCCATGTCATTATCCTCTCAGTCCTGGTTTTCTAATGTCGTATGGGAAACTCCACATATCGACGCAAAACCTAATATGCAACCATTTTATAACAAAATGATAAAAAAGTAAAGTATAAGCAGGTGGATTTCATGCAAATTTCCACAATTTCTATCCCATGTAGTCGTAAGTCTTTATTTTACGGTAATTTTTAGGATACTTTTTCAGGCCATAAACACCGGTAATTTTTCCAGTATACTGTTTCTGCGGATCATAATGTTTATCATTTATGGTCATCCAGCAGTGTGTCTTACTCATTTTCAGCTTTATATTTTTGTAACCGATTTTCTCTGCAAGAGCGGCAAACGCACAGGCAAAATGAATACAGTTTCCTCTTTTGGTCCGGAGCATGCTTAATGCAGCCTTTCTCTGCCAGCCTTCTTCTTTCATATTAGGATCAACTCCCCCATACCGGAATTTTCTCCCATCTACCATATACTTCCAGCATGCTTTCAGCTTCTGGGCACGGGTCATTTTTGAATTGGTGATTTTGGAAAGGATCTTTGTCGTCTGAACTTTAAGCAAAGCATCTGTATGATCCTTTTTTCTTGGCGTTATGCTTTCCACAGTGGAATCGATCATCTGATTCCCGCCGGCAGCAAGCGCAGGGGCAGGTGCCGTTGTCAAAAGCAGCGCTGCCATCACTCCCAGGAACATTTTTTTAACCTTCATACACAATTTTTCTCCATATCTGCATAAAGAACACTGCCATTCTTCTCTGGCAGTGTTCTCCTTATCCTTTTAACTTGCCCGAGTCATTTTAGCATAAATGCAACTGCTCAATACCTTCACAGCTACACACAGAATAACACCTACTGAATAGTCACCATAAATTCTACGATTCCATCCAGCTGTGCCATCTGGTCTTCTTTCAGAGCGGACTTCACAGTCACTGTTTCCTCGTAAATTTCCATATCTTTCATTCCAGAAAGAATTTCCTTCATCTGTCTGCCAGCTGTAGAAGCCCAGGTTCCATTCTCCAGGACTGCCACCTTTCTCTTCTGGAGATTGTGGGCTGCCAGCTCATGGAGCAGTGTCTCCATTTTCGGAAACAGGCCTGCATTGTAAGTCGGGCATGCAAATACGATCCTGTCGCAGCGGAATGCCTCTGCCACCAGATAAGACGGATCTGTCACAGAAACGTCATAAACCTTCACATTCTTCTCTCCTGCATCTGCCAGCTTACCAGCCAGAACATCTGCTGCGTTCTCTGTGTTTCCGTAAATAGATGCATACATGATCACAACATTATGGTCTTCTGGTGTATAAGTGCTCCATTTCTGATATTTGTCGATAAACCAGCCAAGGTCCTCTCTCCAGATCGGGCCGTGAAGCGGGCAGATCATAGCTATCTCTAAGGTAAGCGCCTTTTTCAGGGCGCTCTGAACTGGTCCGCCGTATTTTCCAACAATGTTTACCAGATATCTTCTGGCATCATCCAGCCACTCTTCTTTAAAATTCACTTCGTCTGCGAAAACATTTCCATTCAGTGCACCGAAAGTTCCGAACGCATCTGCACTGAAAAGCACCTTGTCATAGGCATCATATGTAACCATTGCCTCTGGCCAGTGAACCATTGGGATCATGGCAAAAGCCAAGGTGTGCTTCCCTGTGCTTAATGTGTCACCTTCTTTGATCACAACAGCATGGGAATCTACATCAAAAGTAAAGAACTGTTTCATCATGGAAAAGGTCTTGGCATTTCCCACAATCTTCACTTCCGGGAATCTTCTCACCACTTCCTCCACGATTGCACAGTGATCCGGCTCCATATGGTTTACGATCATATAATCCAGTTTTCTGCCATCCAGAACATGTTCCAGATTTTCAAAAAACGGGCCGCTTACAGATTTGTCAACAGTGTCCAGAAGGACGGTCTGCTCATCCAGGATCACATAAGAGTTATAAGATACGCCTCTTGGAATTGGGTAAATATTCTCAAACAGGGCAAGTCTTCTGTCACTTGCACCAATCCAGTATAAATCTTCATTTACTTTCTTTACGTTGTACATAGTAGTACCTCCTTTAGCTTTCGCTGAATACTTCTATAATATTACAGAATTCCCTTATTTTTGTATTCCAGGTTTTTAGAAAAAAAGACAGGAAACAAAACCTGTCTCCTGCCTATTTTATACCACTTGGTCACGCCTCGTCAATCGCTTTTCCAATATCGTGACGCATATATTTGTTCGCAAAGGTGATCCACTCTGTTGCTGCATAAGCATTCTTACGTGCTTCCTTCAGATTGCTTCCTGTTGCAGTAATTCCCACTACACGGCCACCGTTTGTGACGATCTGTCCGTCTTTGAATTTGGTTCCTGCATGGAAACAGTAATACCCTTCTTTGTCCTTGAAGTTTTCAAATCCATACATTGGAATCTCTTTTTCGTATTTCACCGGATATCCGTCGCTTGCAAGAACGACGCACACAGCTGCGTTGTCTTCGAATTGCAGATCTATCCGATCCAGGGTTCCATCAACGCAGGCTTCCATCACTTCTACAATGTCGTTCTTCATACGCGGAAGGACTACCTGGGCTTCCGGATCTCCGAAACGGGCATTATATTCCAGCACCTTCGGGCCATCTGCTGTCAGCATCAGGCCAAAGAAAATAATCCCTTTAAACTCTCTTCCCTCAGCAGCCATCGCATCTACCGTTGGCTGATATACATATTTCTGGCAGAACTCATCCACCTCTTTTGTGTAGAAGGGGCTTGGGGAAAAGGTTCCCATTCCGCCGGTATTCAGCCCCTGGTCGCCGTCCTTGGCACGTTTGTGATCCTGCGCGGAGGTCATCGTCTTGATGGTTTTTCCATCTACAAAAGAAAGAACGGAAACCTCACGTCCGGTCATGAATTCTTCGATAACCATAGTGTTTCCTGCATTTCCGAATTTCTTATCCTCCATGATCTCTTTTACGCCGTCTTCTGCTTCCTGAAGGTTCTGACAGATCAGAACACCTTTTCCAAGGGCAAGACCGTCTGCTTTGAGAACGATAGGGAATTTCGCTTCCGTGCGAAGATAAACCAATGCCTTCTCCGGGTCGTCAAAATTCTCATATGCAGCTGTTGGAATGTTGTATTTCTTCATCAGGTCCTTGGAAAAAGCCTTGGAGCCTTCCAGGATGGCCGCATTTTTACGAGGTCCGAATACCCGCAAGCCGCGGGACTCGAATTCGTCTACAATGCCTCCTACCAACGGATCATCCATACCGATGATAGTAAGGTCCACCTGATTTTCCTGGGCAAAATCAGCCAGCTTCTTAAATTCCATGGCACCGATGTTCACACACTCTGCATATTCTGCGATTCCCGCATTTCCCGGTGCACAATAAATTTTATCTACTTTCGGACTTCTGGATACACTCCATGCAATTGCATGTTCTCTTCCGCCGCTTCCTACGATCAATACTTTCATAATATCCTCCTTAGTCGCTGATGGTCACAATATGATCTTCCACTGAAACCTTTCCATTGGCAATCAGGTTGATCGCCTTTGGAAGGATCTTCCACTCTGCCTTTTCCATCACACTTCTCTGAAGAGACTGTGGGGTATCGTCTGGCTCAATTTTTACTGCTTTTTGCAAAATAATCGGGCCGGTATCTGTACCAGTGTCCACAAAATGAACGGTGGCACCTGTTACTTTTACCCCTCTCTTTAAAGCTGCTTCGTGAACGTGAAGTCCATAATACCCAGCTCCGCAAAAAGATGGAATCAGGGATGGATGGATGTTGATGATCTTATTTGGAAATGCCTCCACGATCATCGGAGGAATCGCAACCAGGTAGCCAGCAAGAACAATCAGTTCTGCCCCGCTTTCCTGAAGCTTCTTTAAAAGAGCCTCATGGAATTTTTCACGGCTCTCAAATTCCTTCGGAGAAATACAGACAGCCTCTATTCCATGGTTCTCTGCTCTTTTTAAGGCGTAGGCATTTGGGTTATTGCTGATCACAAGTGAAACCTCTGCATTTGTGATCTTCCCGGAATCAACAGCATCCAGGATGGCCTGAAGATTGGTACCACCGCCGGATACCAGAACAGCAGCCTTTAGCATAATGTCACTCCCTTTTCTCCTGCTTCGATACGTCCTACTACGTATGGAGTCTCACCTGCTGCCTTAATTGCCTCCATGGTCTTATCCACGTCCGCAGGATCAACTGCCAGAACCATACCCAGTCCCATGTTGTAGGTGTTATACATCATTTTCTCTTCGATATCACCGGTCTTTGCAAGAAGCTTGAAGATCGGAAGTACCGGATAGCTGTCTTTTTCGATCACGGCTCTTGTTCCCTCTTTCAGCATACGTGGTACATTCTCATAGAAGCCGCCACCTGTAATATGGCTGCATGCATGGATCTTAACGCCAGCGTCTTTAATGCTCTTAAGAGCTTTCACGTAAATCTTGGTTGGAGCGATCAACGCTTCCCCAAGGGTAGTTCCAAGTTCCTCATAATAAGTATCAAGGGATTCCTTTGTCATCTCAAAAACCTTGCGGACAAGGGAAAAACCATTGCTGTGTACACCGGAGGATGCCATACCGACCAGTACATCTCCTGGTTTTAAGTTCTCGCCTGTGATCAGATCCTTCTTATCTACAACACCAACAGCAAATCCAGCCAGGTCGTACTCATCTACCGGATAAAATCCAGGCATCTCAGCGGTCTCGCCACCGATCAGTGCTGCACTTGACTGGCTGCAGCCTTCTGCAACACCCTTTACGATCTCTGCAATCTTCTCTGGATAGTTCTTTCCACAGGCAATGTAGTCCAGGAAGAAAAGAGGCTCTCCGCCTGCACATGCAATATCATTTACGCACATAGCAACACAATCGATTCCAACCGTGTCATGTTTGTCCATAATAAATGCCAGTTTCAGCTTGGTTCCAACTCCGTCTGTACCGGAAACCAGGGTAGGCTCTTCCATATTCTTGAAACTGTTCATGGAAAAAGCACCTGAGAATCCTCCGATTCCTCCAAGTACTTCTGGTCTCATTGTCTTTGCAATATGCTGTTTCATTAACTCTACTGATTTGTATCCTGCCTCAATATCAACGCCCGCGTTCTTGTAATCCATGCCTTTTTCCTCCCAGAATTTTATGGTTTTTCAGATTTCTTTTCCAATAGTTCCAGGGGCAAAAAAGTTTGCCCCTGGTGTATCGCCTTATTTGTTATAAGCCTTATGTCCTACTTCCTGTAATTTCGCATCCTTGGCTTCTACCTGCTCTTTCAGCTCCTGGCTGTATGCTTTCAGACGGGTAAGGAGCTCCGGATCAGATGTTGCAAGGATCTTCGCTGCAAGAAGACCTGCATTCGCGCCGCCGTTAATGGCAACCGTTGCAACTGGAATACCAGATGGCATCTGTACAATGGAGTACAGGGAATCTCTTCCCCCAAGAGATGTGGTGTGCATAGGAATTCCGATAACCGGCATCGGGAAAATCGCTGCACACATTCCTGGTAAATGTGCAGCCATACCTGCACCTGCAATAATCACCTTAAATCCTTTTTCCTCAGCTGTCTTCGCATACTCAAAGAACACGTCCGGCTCTCTGTGTGCGGAGATAATACGCATTTCATATTCAATTCCAAGCTTTTCCAGAATGTCAGCGGCCTTGCTCATAACCGGCATATCTGAATCGCTGCCCATTACAATTCCTACTTTTGGCATAATATTCTCCTCTTTTATCTGTGATTTAGAACTACCATTCGCGTAAATTCTACTAAGAATAACATTTTCTGTCAATACGATTGACGCAAAGAAAAATTTTGAAGGGCTAATTAATTTTGCTGTCAAAGGGTTTATTCAGTTCCTCTGTTCCGGCAAGCACAAATCTGCCGTTCTCGATAATGGAAGTTTCCTCACCATTTTTCCCAACAACGCGAATGCTTCCAAGTTCATCATAAGGGATGGTAATATCTGTATGGCAGCCAAAGTAGGCCTTACTGATATCCGTTTTCCTTAAAATAGAGATTTCATTATCCCTGGCAATCAGCTCTTTGCCGTCCGGATTGTACACTGCCGTATCCTCTGACCAGCTGTAGCAGGTATCGCCCACTGCAAAATGGGGTCCCATTTTCTCTGCGATCAGGATTGGCAGCTTGTCTGCAATGTGATACTTCCCGGCAGCCACATAAGCGGTTGTATTCGTTCCAATTGCAAATTCCCCCATAGGGAGGGTGGGATGATGGAACAGGATATTGTCCTCAATGTATTTTTGATTCTCTTCTTCCGTTTCAAAATTCCTGCAGGAATAGGATGCGATTCTGCCATCCTTGAACCAGATCTTCAGATCAAGGAATTGAAGTCCCTCCAAATATACCTTGCTCACATGGAGAAGTCCATTAGTACCGGAAAGTACCGGAGAGGTGAACACTTCTCCAACCGGAATATTTACATCTGCCACGCAGTTTTCAAAATTGGACTGCTTTGCTGGGTCCGTAAGCGTGTGGAGATGAATCTTAAGATCCGTTTCATTTTTCCCTTTTCCCTTCACAGATACCCATTCTGTGGTATCCAGAGTGTCGATCAGGGTCTGCTGGATTTTCTGATAAAGCTGGTAATCCAGTGTATTGATCTTCACGATCTGGCGGAAAATATCCTCATAATCGCCCCCAATTTCCGGAACCGGATAAGCAATAATGGTAAAGCTCCTCTCATCCCCTTTGATGTAGCGGTTTGTGATCTGTCCAGCTTCATTCTGCATTTCGATTTCCAGATTCTGCTGGGCTTCACTGAACTGCCATGCCTCTTTTACACTTACCGGTGAAAAAGGAGTCTCACCGAATACTTCGATGCAGGCCGGTCCAGCGTGCACATAAGCAAGCTCTTTATATTTCTCATAAGAGGTCTGCAGGGCACGAAGGCGCTTCTGCACAAAATCCTGATCCAGATAAAGAGCCGCATCCTGGCGATGGTCATAGTCAAACTGTGGGTTTGCAACTGCACCAGTGTAACCGATCCGGTAAGCCCCCCGTTTGCTTACAACGTGAGTAGGATAACGGTAAATGACCGGCTTCAGTCCCATTTCTTCGAACTGAAGGATTGCAGCCTTCACCATACGTTCAAAACCAATATTGTAACGGATGTTGACCGTCTTCTTTTTACTAAGATCCTTGCGTCCATTTACAAAGCCCATCCGGTAGCCTTCTGTATAAGTTCTTGCACAGGAGTCAATCTCTTCCTGGGAAAGTCCGTTTAAAAAAGCTGCCGTTCCAAGCTCATTTTCAGTAATATATTCCCCAAACAGATACAGATAACGAAGATCCGTAAGATCAGATCCCATAATAATCCGGGCTGCAAAATCCAGTTCCGGATCCACGCACTCTCTGGTACGGTACTCTACCATATCCTGACAGTAATCATTTGCATAGGAATTCAGGATTCCATGGAACTCTTCCTCTGCAGGCAGTTCCTCCTGGGCAAAAGCAACGTAAACTTCCAGAAACAGTTCCAGAAGCACAGTCATATCCCACAGTCTTTTCTCGTAAGCGTAGGTAACAGCCCCCCGCAGCTCAGCATAGAGGAAGGAAAATTCCTTTCCATACTCGCCAAGCTTTTCGCATGCATACACAGGATTTCCATAGCTGGTTCCGTAATTTTCCGGAAGAATGTCCTCATACAGATCCTGATTCAGCTTCTTCCACTCATCCATGGATAAATCCGCTGCACCTGTAAGCTTTCTTGGCTCTTCCTTTTCGCCAAGAAGGACAACGCCATCCATAACTTCTATATTTTTTGTAAGGAAAGCAGCTGTTTTCTGGAAGAAATCCAGATATGGTTCCTGTACTGCCTTCTCCTCTTTAATCTCGCTTACCCTTTCTTTTGCAAGAGCATAGCGTTCCATTAACAATTCGTCCACGCATTTCCCTCACTTTTCCAATTTGTGCCTAAGCTGCTGCCAAAATCCCAAGCAGCTATTTGGCTTTTTTATTCGCTTTTCTCTGACATATCATCGATTACATGGCCCTTTTCCACATGCTGGCCGATCAGCTCCTGCATATATTCCCAGATCTTCGGTGCTCCCTCACCTGTACGGCGGTTGCGCTTATAGATCTGGCTTTTCTTTACCCCATGCTCCACCCAGCTGATCCCGTCAGTGGCGTTATTGAGAAATAGGGGCTGGCTGTTATCCAGCATATGGGCATATTTTGCCTCCGGGGTCTCGTATGCCTCAAATTCCTCCCAAAGATCGTAGAGCCATTTTCCCTGATCCTCTGGAAGAAGTCCGTAAATGCGCTGTGCTGCCACTTCTTCCCTGTCATGCTGGGTGGCGCCGCTTGCTGCATCATAGGCATACGTATCCCCAGCGTCGATTTCTACCAGATCATGGATCAGAACCATGGGAATTACCCTGGAAAGATTCACCTCTTCTGGTGCATACTCTTTCAGAAGCACCGCCATAAGTGCCAGATGCCAGGAATGCTCCGCATCATTTTCCTTACGTTTTCCATCTGCCAGGTAGGTCTGGCGCATAATATTCTTTACTTTATCAACCTCCAGAATAAAGTCTAACTGTTTCCTTAAACGTTCGTCCATAACCCATTTTCCTTTCCCCGCTTAATTCGTACCCGCTTTTAGCAAACGGTCATACATGGTCCAGTTCCCTGACTTTTTAATCTATAATCCTGTCAGGTACACTCCGATCCACACGATCAGGATCAATCCGTTGCTGATGGAACCGATAATACTGGTCTTATGGCTTCTGCCTTCCTCTGAGAAGCTGGACAGTCCCATAATAAATCCATACACGGAAAGAAGGGTGGCAAACAAGCCCACTCCTCCCACCAGAAATCCAAGGCTATCATTTAGGAAATACGCTAAAGTAACAGCCGTTATAAACAACAAAAAGGACGCTGCCGCCAGACCGGCAGACAGCTTCCCTTTTTTCGCTTCTTTTTTCTTTGTAAATGAATATCTATATCTTCTTGCCATAATGGAATTTTCTCCTAACCGGACAGCAGCCATAAATTCGTCCATGTAAACAGGACTCATCTCTGGCTGCCGCCCGGGACTTTCATCCTAATATGATTACAAATGCGAAAAAGAACATACCCCAAGGCTGCCCCCAGGGTGTTCAAAATCATATCATCCACATCAAAACAGCCGACCTTCGTGATAAGCTGAATCACTTCCACGGTCAGACTTAATAAAAATCCTGATATGCAGATGAGAAAACCACTGTTCATTCTTCTGATAATAACCGGAAGGATAAATCCGAAAGGTAGGAAGCCGATCACATTTCCAAAAATATTGGAAAATACTGCAAATGTGCCAAGCTGTTTCCGATAGATCCAGAACCTTCTGATTTCCACCAAAGGCACCAGATTATACCGGTACACCTGCTGTGCCTCTGCCACTCTGCCATATCCTTCTGAAAAAAAGAGAAAATAGATCAAAAGCAGCACATACAGGACAAACAGCAGGATTCCCATACGGCGAATCAAAGTTTTCGTTTCCTTTTTCAAAAAAATATCCCCTTAAATCATCATATCGGATTTGCCTTTCAGAAGTCTGGCCCCGTTCACGATCATGAGAATACCCGTTGTCACGCCTGTCACCAGCGTAATGATGCCAAGTGCAATACTTCCAGCGCCCACGCCTGAAACAATCTTATAAAGCTTTTCACTCATCAGCATTTCCTCCTTTTACTTATGCTGCCCACCAATTACTGCAGCACATTTTCAAACTTTTTAATGCTGCAAACAACAATCTTATTCTGCACCATACTGCGCATAGTATGCGTCAATGGCAGCCTTTAAGGTGTCGTCAATAATGACTTTTCCTTTATATTCTTTGTTATAAAGATGCTCTACCACCTCTGCCATAGTTACGATAGCAGTTGTCTTAAGGCCATAATTCTCTTCAATTTCCTTCAAGGCACTCTTGGTACCCTGTCCGCGCTCCATGCGGTCTACCGATACTACAAGACCGATCGGGGAAACATCTCCCTGTGCCTTGATGATCGGCAGAGTCTCCTGGATGGAAGTTCCAGCTGTGGTAACATCCTCGATGATCACAACCTTATCCCCATCTTCGATAGGGCTTCCCAGAAGAATTCCCTTATCTCCATGATCCTTTACCTCTTTACGGTTGGAGCAGTAACGGATGTCCTTGCCATATTCTTCGCTGATCGCCATAGTTGTAGCAACTGTCAGCGGGATTCCCTTGTAGGCAGGTCCGAAAAGCACATCAAAATCCAGACCAAATTTACTCTCGATTGCTTTCGCATAGTACTGGCCTAATTTTCTCAACTGTGCTCCTGTACGATAGAATCCTGTATTTACAAAAAATGGGGTGTTTCTTCCGGATTTGGTTACAAAGCTTCCAAATTTGAGTACATTGCAGTCGATCATGAATTCAATAAATTCCTGTTTATACTGTTCCATTTTATCCTCCTTACATGTGGCTTGTATGGGTCATCATATTCATCAGTTTCTTTGCATGCTGTCCTCTTCCAGATTTCAGGATAAACAGCATATTTCTTTTATAGTAGCACAAAATCATGCTACGGTCAAAACTCTTTTAACCATTCGTCATTTCTTCAGAGAATCTCCACCGCAGCTTATATTTTTTATTTCACGCAGCCGATCAGCTGGTTAATATCTTCCACCTTCTGTTTCTGAAGAAATGCCTGGATACCATCCACAACTTCCTGGGTGGTGTATGGATTGATAAAGTTCGCAGTTCCCACAGATACAGCCGTAGCACCGGCCATAATAAATTCCAGGGCATCCTCTGCGCTTGCGATTCCGCCCATTCCAATAATCGGGATCTTTACTGCATTCGCCACCTGATAAACCATGCGCACAGCCACAGGCTTCACCGCCGGACCGGACATACCGCCTGTTTTATTTGCCAGTGCAAAGGTTTTGCGGTTGATATCGATCTTCATTCCGGTAATGGTGTTGATCAGGGAAACCACATCTGCACCGCCAGCCTCAGCAGCTCTTGCCATCTCTGTAATGTCTGTTACATTTGGGCTTAGTTTCATGATCACTGGCTGTTTGGCATATTTTTTCACTTCTTTTGTAATGGCTTCCAAAGCCTTTGGATTCTGTCCAAAAGCAATGCCGCCTTCTTTTACATTTGGACAGGAAACATTGATCTCCAGCATGTCTACCGGCTCATTTCCCAGACGTTCTACTACTTCACAGTAATCTTCTGTGGTTTTTCCACACACATTTACAATGATCTTTGTGTCGTATTTTTTCAGAAAAGGAATGTCTCTTTCACAGAAAACATCAATTCCAGGATTCTGAAGTCCGATGGCGTTCAGCATACCGCCTGTGGTCTCTGCCACACGGGGAGTGGGGTTTCCCGGCCATGGCACGTTTGCCACGCCTTTTGTTACCACTGCCCCAAGGTTGTTCAGATCTACAAATTCACTGTACTCTGCTCCGGATCCAAAGGTTCCGGAGGCAGTCATTACCGGGTTCTTAAGAGTTACACCGGCAAGATTTACGCTCATTTTACTCATAGCTCTACCTCCGTACTTCTGAACACCGGACCGTCTTTACATACCCGCTTATTGTGTACATGAGAATGTTCGTCCACCTCTGTAGACTGGCATACACAGCCAAGACAGGCACCAATTCCGCAGGCCATACGCTCTTCCATGGAAATCCAGCAGGGGATTCCCTTCTCCAGTGCATACGCTTTGATCGCACGAAGCATAGGCTTTGGTCCGCAGGCAAAGATCACGTCTGCTTCCAGTTCCTTCTCCCGGATGGCATCCATAACATTTCCCCTGGTTCCGGCAGAACCATCTTCTGTTGCAATATATACCTGGCCGTTTTTCCCGAATTCATCATTTAAGAATAATTCATCACGATAGCCAAGAACTGCAATCTTCTCTGCGTCCAGCTGCTTCATGGTCTCTAACATAGGAGGCACACCGATTCCGCCGCCCATGAGGAAAACCTTTTTGCCAGCTGCCTCTTCCAGTGGAAATCCATTTCCAAGAGGTCCCAGAAGATCAAGCTGTGCTCCTTTTGTAAGCTTAGAAAAGCTCTCGGTACCGGTTTTCGGTCCTGTCACACGATATACAAGACGAAGGGCACCTTTTTCTTTATCGATCTCGCAAAGGCTGATGGGACGTGGAAGCAGTTTGCTTCCATCCTGTGTGTAAACAGAAACAAACTGTCCCGGCTTTGCATTTTCTGCAATGGTCTTTGTCTGCAGCCACATGCTGTAAATATCTTTTCCAATACATTCCTGACTAAGGACTGTACAGTTTTCTTTTACCTTTGTACCCATTTTCTTCCTCCTAGCGGCTCTCAAGAGCAGTGCTGATGTCCAGGATCATATCTTTAACTGCCTGGCGGGAAGCATCTGCGTAGTTTGCTTCACCAAATTGTGCATATTTCTCCTGCTTGTAGGCTGCAATGATTCCTCGGGAAGAGTTTACGATCGCACCAAGACCGTCTTCGTTAAAGAAGTGTACAAGGTCAGCACCTTTGCCTCCCTGTGCACCATAGCCTGGTACCAGAATGAAGGTCTTCGGCATAAGTTTTCGGAGCACTTTGCCCATTTCCGGATAGGTAGCGCCTACAACAGCTCCTACATAGCTGTAGCCATCACCCATAAGCTCTTCGCCCCAGCTTGCAACCTTCTCACCCACCCACTCATAAAGAGGACGTTTCTCAATGATTCTGTCCTGGAACTCGCCGCTGGATGGATTAGAAGTCTTAACCAGCACAAAGATTCCCTTTTTCTCCTCTTTGCACACATCCATAAATGGCTTCACGCCATCGGTTCCAAGATATGGGTTTACAGTGGCAAAATCCTCGTTAAACGGCACGTAGGTCTTGCTTCCTACCTGGATCTTTCCAAGATGTCCGGTGGCATAGGCTGCTGATGTGGAGCCGATATCACCGCGCTTAATATCTCCGATCACAACAAGGCCTTTCTCTTTACAGTAATCAACCGTACGCTTGTATGCCACAAGGCCTGGGATTCCAAACTGCTCATACATGGCAATCTGCGGTTTCACTGCCGGGATCAGATCGTATGTAGCGTCTACGATTCCCTTATTGTACTGCCAGATAGCTTCTGCAGCACCCTCTAAGGTCTCACCAAATTCCTTGAAGGCAGCTTCCTGAATGTGTTTCGGAATGTAGTTCAGCATTGGATCAAGTCCTACTACAATAGGTGCTCCTGTTTTCTTAATATTAGCAATAAGTTTATTGATCATGGATGTTTCCTCCTGAATATGTTTTTCTATTTCTCTACTATGGAATCCTTGTATACAATTTTACCATCACAAATGGTGTACAGGATCTTACCTTTTACCTCTTTGCCCTCAAATGGGGTATTCCTGCCCTTGGATACAAAGTCAGCCTTATGAATGGTATATGGATTCTTAATATCTGCGATCACCACGTCAGCCGGATGTCCTTCCTTGAGGGTACCGCATGACAGATTCAAAATCTGTGCCGGATTGTAGCTCATCTTCTCCACAAGCTGGGAAAGGGTGAGGATCCCTGTCTCTACCAGTGCCGTATAGCTAAGGGCAAAGCTGGTCTCAATTCCTACGATTCCAAAGGCTGCCGTTCTCATGGAGCCTGTTTTATCCTTCTGGGTGTGTGGGGCATGATCCGTGCTGATCACCTGGATGTAGCCTTCCTTCAGACCTTCGATCAGGGCGTCCACATCTTTTCTGGTACGAAGAGGGGGATTCATTTTGTAATTGGGATCGTCTCTTTCAATATCATCAGATGTGAGTATAAAATGATGCGGGCAAACCTCTGCCGTTACATTCCGGATTCCCTCTGCCTTTAACATTTTCATCATGACTGCCACACCTCTGGTGGAACAGTGGCAAAGATGAAGCTTCGCACCTGTCTCAATGGCGAGAAGAGAATCTCTTGCAGCAATGGTATCCTCTGTAGAATTGCAGATCCCAGGAAGCCCAAGCCGCTTAGCATTCTCATCATCGTTCATGCAGCCATTCCCCCTAAGCGTCATATCTTCACAGTGGTCGAAAATAGGAAGGCCAGCTTTTACTGCCTCCTCCATAGCCTGCTTGCAAAGGCTTGCTTTCATAACGGATTTACCGTCTTCGGAAAGAACCGGGACTCCTGCTGCTGCCATACCTGCAATATCAGAAAGCTCTTCTCCAAGCTCGCCCTTCGTCATGGCACCTGCCTGGAGCACATGGATCGGGGATACCTGTGCAACTTTATTTTTTACATAATTAGCGCGGTCCGGACTGTCAATGACCGGTGTGGTATTCGGCATTGCAACTACAGTAGTTACACCGCCTCTTGCTGCTGCGTGGGAACCGCTTTCAATGTCTTCCTTCTCCGTCTGGCCCGGGTCACGAAAATGTACGTGCAGATCCACAAGGCCAGGCATTACTACCAGTCCCTTAGCGTCTATGATACTGTCATCTTTATCCTTTACCTTCAGTTTTTCTCCCACTTCCTGGATCACGCCGTCATCCAGATAAACGTCCGCAATTTTATCCATCTGCGCAGCCGCATCTACAACACGTCCGCCTCGAATCAGAATACCCATTTGGTTCTCTCCCTTCTGGTATAATGTAATCTTTGTCGTTACCTATCATACACGAATTTTACCATTTAATAAAGACTTTTTTTACCATCCAATATTTTTCCCATTATTTTTTCAGCGGAATAGAAATTACCAGGATTTTTTGTCGCACAATTTTAATAATCCTTGACTTTTTGATGTGCAGGTTATATAATCATCCATGTCGAAGATTATTTAATGTAAAATCACTAGTTTTTAGAGATTATATATTTACATGATATAGTCTGTAAAATCTGGTGATTTTTTTTCGCCAGAACAGCTTTTTAATTTTTTATTTTTTATGGAGGTAACTCAAAATGAACAAGGGCACTGTAAAATGGTTCAACGCTGAAAAAGGTTATGGTTTCATCACAGGAGAAGACGGAGCTGACGTATTCGTACATTTTTCTGCAATCAATGGTGAAGGCTTCAAATCTCTTGAAGAAGGCCAGGCTGTAACATATGACTTAACAGAAGGCGCTCGCGGAATGCAGGCTGCTAACGTTACAAAGTTATAATTGAAGCAACTGAAGCAGAAATTTCCCCTCGGAGGATTCCGGGGGGATTTTTTATAGGTCCATTCACGGATTGGACAAAACAGTTTTCGTTTGGTTCATTTACCATACATACTACAATGGGGACAGATTTCCAAATCTGTCCCCGTAACTTTTCGCTGCCCTGGCAACTATCCGTTCCTATTCTATTTTTATTCTGCTTCTGAATCAGCGCTCAGTCCATTCAGATAAGAATCCAGTGCTGAAGTATCCATAACAGTCTCTGTGGTCTCTGTCACCTGACCCTCTGTCACCTTCCCATATACAGAATAGCCGATCCAGCACACGGCAACAATACATGCAACCAGTGCTGCCAGCTTCTCAAGGTTAAGGATCAGCTTCTCCTTTTTCATGATTTTCTCACGGTTTGCTTTTTCTGCTTTATAAGCATCTACTTTCTTCTGACTCATAGTAGCACGTCTCCTTTGGGATGAAATATCGTCTTAGATGAGTATAGCACACTTTCGAAAAAAATGGAAGGGCGTTCACTTAGTCTTCACACCTTCATGGCCTCATCAGGTTACTGTTCACTCCGTGACCAGTAGCTCTCATCAAACAGCTACAATAATTCCTCCGTCATTTGCATACATGCTGCTGACACCTGCGGTGTCAAGAACCACAATATCTGCTAATTTCATCTTCTCCTGAATGGCTTCCTTAAGCATATAAGCTTTCTTCGGACTATTACAATGGGAGATGGCAAGGACCTTGTTCTCGCTGTTCTCTGTCGCTTCCATGATCTTATCCACCATTTTTACCAGAGCTTTATTCATTCCTCTGGCCTGATCTAACTGGCAGATGCTTCCCTCCGGAGTCGATCCCATAATAGGTTTGATCTTAAGGGCAGTTGCCACAAGAGCCTTCACACGGCTGAGACGGCCATTTTTACGCAGGGTTTCCAGATTCTCCAGCACGAAAAAGGTATGCTGCTCTTCAATATATTTATTCACAACACTGACCACATCCTCAAATGGAAGACCCGCGTCCTCACACTGCACAATTTTCATAGCGATCAAAGTCTGTCCTATAGAAGCGGAACAGGAATTAAACACATGAACCTGCACCCCCTTCTTCTCCTCATGCAGAAGGCTTGCACCAAGAACTGCACTGTTATAAGAGCCACTAAGCTCGGCTGAAAGAGTGACGCAATAAACATGGTCCGCATCGCAGTCAAATGCCTTTCTATAGCTCTCCGGGGACGGGCAGGCTGATTTCGGACATTCCGGACAATCCGCAACCTTCTGCAGAAAATCTGCCTGGTCAAATGTCTCGTCATCTATTATATTCTCACTTCCCACAGTCAGGGTAAGCGGTACGGATGCAAATCTCTCATCCTGCTTCCACTGCTCCAGAAGTTCTCCACAGCTATCTATCACAATTTTATAGCTCAATTATATCGTCCTCTTTTCCATAATATGTAGTTTTAAATACCACATCTATATTAACATATTACTATGTTTTTGAAAAGAGTTTTTTCTTCCATTTTCTTTCAAATTGCTTTATAATAAAAAGCACTAACGAATTTCGCTCTTTTTATGAAAGGAGGCTTTTATGCTCGCCCTAAAGATTACTGATCAGAAGGATTTTACCAACAAGCTTTTCCTTGGAGAAACCTTCGACGCTTTCTGGCTGAACCAGGCCGAAATTATTACCAGCAACATTTTTTCCATTGATGGCAGACTCCAGACTGATTTTTTCGACAACGACGAGCAGGAATTTCTGGTTTCCAGCCACCGTACTTTCTCTCTCTGGAAAGAGGTGAAGCCTTTTTGTTATTCTGTTATAAAAGGAAAACGGGCTCCTCTGGCTTTCAAGCTCGTCCTTCAGTTTTCCCCAAACAAGGCTGCAGCCTTGCTTCAGAGACTGTCTGGTTCTATTTCTCCAGAACAGGTAACAGGTCTGTATTTGAATCTCCAGTACAAGAATAAAGCGATTTTTTGCACTACTGGAACATCTATGAAGACCTTTCTTCCAGGAAAAGAACTGGATCACCTCTGGGAGCAGTATGTAGCAGATTTTTTCCATCGAAACGGATTATCTGTGGAAGAAGTATAACGTAACTCAGAATATATTCTCCATGATTTTACCGGGAGAATCCTTTCGAAATCCCAGATCAGGAGTATTCCTTTCTTTCTCACTTCCCAAATAAAATGCAATCATATCAATAAACTCACTGTTGGTCGGTCTGTATTCCAGAGGATATCCGGCAATCTGTTCCAATCTTTCTCTGTGATTTTCCCAACATACATTTACAATTGTGCGGATATCATGCTCAATATTGGACGGTTTAGATTTGAATTTCTTTGCAAGCCTTGGATAAATGTCCTTTGTAATTTTCATAGGACGCTCCTGAAATTCCATTGTCATATGTATGGCTTCTGCCACAAAATAATATCCTTTGTATTTTGATGTTGCACCTAATCTACGTATCGTTCCGTATACCTCTCTCATTTTTTGTCCCTCCCACAATAAGTTACCTTTTGTATGTGCCTTTCGCCATGGAATTCTCTTCTGGATATCAGCACAACCGTTGTTCCCGCAATGCAGTTAACAATCATTCGCCTCTACATATAATACGAATGAAATTTCCCTTTTTTAGCTTTTTGAGACAAAAAGTAAGAAAATTGTAATACTTTTTAGAATTTTCGAAATTTAAAAATACCACATAGCTGTTTCACAAAATGAGACCGTTGCTCTATTTTGTTTTATAGACTTTACGAAAAAACAGATATTCGAATGTGATCACTCACTTCGAATATCTGTCTTCTCAACAATATTATGTGAAAGGGCTTTCCCTTTCATTTTCTCAATAAACGGACATGTCACCTATCAGCGACATCGCCATATATGAAAGGATGCTTATTTTGTCAGCATAAGAAGAATCTCATTGCTTCTCTGTACAAATCTCGTCATCTCTTCCGGTGAAAGCTGCTTATGGCTTAACATGGCAAGATCGTACAGTTCCTCGCAGATCACAGGAGTCTTCTCAGAATCCTTATTACCTGCTACAAACTGAACCAACGGATGTTTCGCATTGAGGACCAGTGTCTCCTGTCCACCAAACATGGATGGATCCATACCGTACATATTGTACATCTTCATCATATCCTGCATACGGCGGCTCTCCTCAGAAAGAGTCATCATTGCAGCAACCTTCTCATTCTTCAGGTTCTCAACCTTTACTTCCAGCTTATCATTCTTCAGCGCACTTCTGAATACTTCTGTAAGAGTTTTGGAAGTCTCTTCATCTGCAGCACCATCCTCGCGAAGTTCTTCGGAAAGGTCTGCATCAATTCTCTTGAACTGTATGGTCTGGTCTTTCTGCTCCAGGTGAGAAATAAATGCACTGTCAATATTGTGCTTCAGAACAACTGCATCCTTCTTTGCCTCACGGAACATATTGATATACTGGCTCTGCTGAACCTCATCTGTTACATAGAAGATGGTTGTCTTCTCCGGCTCTTTCTTATCCTCTGCAGAGTCTTCTTTCTTCTCTTCTGTAGACTCCTTTGTCTCCTCAGCCTTAGTCTCTTCCTCTGGCTTCTTATTTTCCTCGATGCAATCCTTCAGAGTAAGATATTTGCCATCAATGTTCTTAAAGAGAATATAATCACTCATCTTATCCGCAAATTTCGCATCCTTGATGCAGCCGTATTTGATAAATGGGCTGATGTCATCCCAGTATTTCTCATAAGACTCGCGGTCTGTCTTACACATTCCGGTAAGCTTATCAGCAACCTTTTTGGTAATATAATCGGAAATCTTCTTTACAAATCCATCGTTCTGCAGTGCAGATCTGGATACATTCAGCGGAAGATCCGGACAATCGATCACACCTTTCAGAAGAAGCAGGAATTCCGGAATTACTTCCTTGATATTATCTGCGATAAATACCTGGTTGTTATAAAGTTTAATGGTTCCTTCAATGGAATCATATTCTGTATTGATCTTCGGGAAATACAGAATACCTTTCAGGTTAAATGGATAATCCATATTCAGGTGGATCCAGAACAGAGGCTCCTTATAATCCATAAATACCTTGCGGTAAAATTCCTTGTATTCTTCGTCTGTGCAGCTGCTTGGATGCTTCATCCACAGCGGTTCCGGATCACTTAAGGATACTGGACGTTTGTTGATCTTAACCTTATCCTTGGCAGGAGATACTTCTACAATTTCTTTCTCGCCCTTGTCATTCTCCTTCTCTTCTGTCTTGGCATCCTCATGGATACGCTCTACAACGACATCATCCTCGCGAAGCTCAGACTCCTCAATGGTCTCATATTCCTGAGGAGCATTCTCCTTGGAAAGATAGATATTTACCGGCATGAAGGAACAATATTTCTCGATTACTTCTCTCATGCGGTATTCATTGGAAAATTCTGTGCTCTCATCATTTAAAAACAGGGTAATCTCTGTACCAACGGTAGTCTTATTGCCATCCTGCATATCATACTCGGTACCGCCGTCGCAGGTCCAATGTACTGGTGTAGCACCCTCTTTGTAAGAAAGAGTATCAATCTGGACTTCGTCTGCTACCATAAATGCAGAATAGAATCCAAGTCCGAAATGACCGATGATCTGGTCATCTGTTGTCTTATCTTTATATTTGGAAAGGAACTCTGTTGCTCCGGAAAAAGCAATCTGTGTGATATACTCTTCTACTTCATCAGCTGTCATACCAAGGCCGGTATCAACAAACTTCAGAGTCTTCTCTTCCGGGTTCACAATAACATGCACTTCTGCTTTATAATCATCTGGAAGTGTGTATTCACCCATAACATCCAGTTTCTTTAATTTCGTAATCGCATCACAGCCGTTAGAAATCAGCTCTCTTGCAAAAATGTCATGATCAGAATATAACCATTTCTTTATAATTGGGAAAATATTTTCACTGTTAATTGATAAACTACCATGCTTCTCAGCCATGCAGCTCACTCTCCTTTGTCTTCTTAATTATATCAACTATAGTAATACCAAACTGACTAAAAGTCAAGAAAAATTTAGCACTCATTTTAAATGAGTGCTAGCAATGTTGTGGGTGGATAATAAATCCTATTTTTTACTTTTATGCATAGAAGAAGGAGTACCATTAACGGTACCCCTCCGCCCTTTCTATTCAGCCTTTTCTATTTCCAACAAGGTGAACACTTATTATTTCTTTTTATTACGATAAACAAGAATTCCTGCAATCAGCACAACTGCTACGATCAGAATGATCACAAATGGAAGGATTGGAGTGTTATCTCCAGTCTTTACTGCTTTCTTCTGGTTTGCATCGGTTTTATCTGCTGCTGGTGTCAGTGTCTGGTTCGGGGAAGCGTTTACGGTAAAGCTAACTTTCTTAGTATCCTGTGTACCAGTGTTTACCCAGTTGCTTCCATCGAATTTCTGCTGATTGTAGGTAACAGTCAGTGTATAGCTGCCAGTCTTACCCATACGGAAGGTCGCAGAATATGGAGCGCTGTCCCAGCTTCTCGCTTCAAGAACTTCCCAATTGAGTGGCTGATATCTTACATCCCCTTTGATCGGATTTTCAATATCCATTCCTGCACCAACTGCTGTGAAGGTAATCTTAGTCTCTGTGGTATATGCACCATCAGAACTGATTCCGGTAATGGTATTATTCGCTGCATCTGAAACAATTGGTCCACGCTTTACAGACACATTTGCAGATACTACCAGACTGAGGTTATCCGGATTGGTAACGCCATCTGGAAGAACAACAGTACCATTTACAGAGAATTTCTGTGCCTCAGCACTGTTCTGATTATATGCGCAGCCCTTTACATCCCATTTTACAGATGCATTCATCTCACCTTTATTGGTAGTGATCTTAACGGTTCCTGGAAGCTGTAATCCATCTGCGGATTTCTCTACACCATTTGCCACAGTAATATCTGATACCTTGCCAACTGCGGTAAGCTTGGTAGCAGCTTCTGTAACAGTAAAGCCTACCGGGATATCGTAGGAACCAAGCTGATCTGCTCTAATAGAAATTGTCTCATTATAAGTTCCTGCTGCAAGTCCTGCAATTGGAGCTACTGTAAAGGACGCTGCCTGGCCAGCATTTGCCTCCAGCTCTGTCTGGGACGGAGTGCTTACTGCAAATGCGTTTCCGCTTACTGTTACAGTAATTCCTGTAAGTTTTACATTACCATTGTTTGAAATATTAACTGTTTTAGCTGCCGGAGCTTCTGTGTAGCCAGCTTCTTTGCTGTCGAAAGTAACCTCTGTCACATCTGTAGTAAGGGAAGGTGCTGGCTGTTCCTGTACTGTGTAGGTTACCGGAATGGTAAGTAATGTATCCTTGGATTCTGCATTTGTGATAATAATATTATCGGTTACAGTTCCTACAGCAGTGGTATCCACCGGCTGTACGGTCAACACAGCTGTGCTTCCATCAGCTGGTAAATCTGTTCTATCAGATGTAGCCTGTACTTTTCCGCTTTCTGTGGAAACTTCAAAATTTACAGTTCCTGTTCCATTATTCTTTATGGTAACAGTTTGGGTGATTCCGTCAGTTCCTGTGCCCTGGGTAATGGTTGTAGCTGAGAAATCTACGGATGTTACACTACCATCCGCAAGCTTGATATCCGGCACATTCTGAACCGGTTCCTCCGGTGTAGCTGGATCTTCCGCCGGTGTGGTCGGATCCTCTGCTGGCGTAGCCGGATCCTCTGCTGGCGTAGCCGGATCTTCTGCGGCTGGCTCCTGTGGGTCTGTATTGCCATCGTCTTTCTGAGAATCTTCTACTGTAAGATTTGCTGTGAAGGATAATGCGACACCCTCCTCAGTTGTATAAGTGATCGTATCACTGTAAGTTCCTGCTTCAGTACCCTCTCTTGGCATAATCCATGCGTCAACAGATTCGCCAGCTGCAAGAGAAGTCAGATCCTGCACCATAAAATGCTCCGGGCTGATTTCCTGGAAATTAAGAGTACCTGTACCAGTATTCTTAATAGTGACTGTCTTCATCATAGAGCTTTCTGCATCTGCCTGTGTAAAACCAGCCTGTACAGTACCAAAATCAAGAACGGTATCTCCACTCTCAGTTACAACTTCTGCTGTGTATACCGGAGCTTCCTGTGCAGGAGTCTCTTCTGCAGGTGTTTCCTCTGCTGGAGCTTCGCTCTGGCCATTTTCAGGGATTTCCAGATAATCTTCGGTTCCAATATCGATCACGCTGTCATCGGTACTGCTGTCCTGTACACCAGTGTTATCCTCTGTCGGATCTTCTGCTGGCTGCATCACATCCTCAGATGAATCTGTAGGTTCGCCACCAAGCTCAATAACTTCATCCTGCTGGGCATCAGCTGATGCATCTCCAGCTACCTGTGCGCCCTCATCAGTCTGTCCCTCTTCTGAAACATCTTCTGTTGGAACATCCTCTGTTGGTTCTTCTGCTGGTGCAGCTTCCTGCTCACCTTCTGGAACCTCTGTGGTCTCTTCTGGAGCTTCTTCTGGTGTAGCTGCGATCTCCACTGTGTTCGCTTTCAGCTCACCGGTTACTCCCATCTCAGATTTTCCAGTAATCTTCAGCTGGATCTTATTTCCCAGATCCTCATCTGTAAGCTTATAGGTCTTCTCTGTACCAACTTCTGTGAGCTGGTCCCCTACTTTTCTTGACCAGGAAAAACTTACATAGTCATCTGTAAGCCCTTCTGGTGAAGCTTTCGTATAATCTGCACTGAGTTCAGATCCTACTGCTGCTGTTCCTTTGATCTTCAGCTTTCCTCCAAGCTCTCCTTCCGGCACTGCTGATGCAAATACCAGAGATGGAAGCAAGGAAAGCATCATAAGAAATGTCATAACCATTGCTATAATTTTCTTAGGTCTCATATGCCATCCTCCTTTACATTCCCCTTTAGGCTGACCTGTAACATTATTGTAACATATTTTAAATATTTCCACAAGCATTTTTTATACCTTCGTAAAACTGGATAATGCCTGTTTCCTTGTTTATGGTCATTATAGCAATCTGTTTTTATGCTTATGTAATTTGAATTTATCTGGCAGGAATCAGCCCTCCACAATAAGATATTTCCCACCTGGAAGGGCAAAAACCTCACTGGCTTCTTCCAGTTCTTCCCTGCTCATGCCGTCCACATCGGCTCCCATTCCGGACAGATATCTGCGGACTTCGTCGATAGAATCTGCGACAACCGCCATACAGTCTTCCAGAAATTCTTCTGCCTCCTCATAAGTTTCTGCCACCGGCTCATCAAAAAGCTGCTCCTGTTTTTCCAGAAATGTCTGGATACATTCTTCTGAATACATTTTTCCTATCTCCTGTATATTTATATTTTTATCTCTTAACCCTTACAGTTTTCTCGTAAACATCCAGTATATCTTCCGGAGTGTCAACAAGATCATCCGCGCCATTTTCCTGAAGCTCTTCTTTCTCTCTATATCCCCACAGAACACCAACGGTATACATTCCAGCAGCTTTTCCAGTCTGCATATCCGTACCGGAATCGCCGAGATACATACACTCTTCCGGGAGAACCAGAAATTGGCTGGCTATTTTTAACGGACCATCTGGAGCAGGCTTCTTTCGGACTGTCTCGCTCTGTCCCATAACCGCATCAAAAATATGATCACCAAACATTCTCTCCACTACTTTTACAGCCGCCTCGTGAGGCTTGTTTGAGCATACACCAAGTTTTACGCCTCTTTTTTTTAGTTCCTTTAAGGTTTCCGGCATACCTGGATAATGCTGGATCTTATAAAACGGATCCTTGTCAAATTCTTTTCTATACAGAGCTCTTGCTTCTTCATAATGAACCAGCTCCGGATCTCCGGCATCGGCCAGAAGTCTTTTTACAAGCATATCTGCTCCATTTCCGCAATAATATCTGTAATTCTCAACAGGCATCGGATTCAGGCCATATTTCCTGACCACCATATTTCCTACTACTGCCATGGAATCCAAAGTATAAGCTAAGGTTCCATCCAGATCAAAA
Organism: Blautia glucerasea; assembly: GCF_020537505.1. GTDB lineage: Bacteria > Bacillota > Clostridia > Lachnospirales > Lachnospiraceae > Blautia_A. The sequence goes on from NZ_JAJBMO010000010.1 coordinate 30,519, forward strand.
ATACATGCTTTTATCATTTTTATTCCCCTTATATAGTTATTCCAATTTTCTTAAGTTCATATACCAGTCTTCCAACCGGAAGTCCCACTACATTATTGTAGTCGCCACAGATTCCTTTTACATAAATTCCAAATTTTCCCTGGATTCCATAGCTGCCAGCTTTGTCCATAGGTTCTCCTGTGCTTATATATTCCATAAGCTCTTCTTTTGAAACCGGGTAAAACTGCACATCTGTTTTCTCACTGAACGTATGAGGCTTCCAGGTATCCTTTTTCTTTACCAGAAGCGTGACGCCTGTATAAACCTGATGTGCCTTGCCCTGAAGTCTGGATAACGTATCCAGAGCGTCCTTTTCATCCACAGGTTTTCCCAGAATTTTCCCCTCAAACGCAACCACCGTATCTGCGCCGATGATCAGACAGGGCTCACTTTCCTGCAAAAGCTTCCCCGCAACTGCCATAGCCTTGTCAAAAGAAAGCTTCTCTACCATTTCTGCCGGATCCGTCAGATCGGTTTTCTCTTCCCCATCGCTTACCACTACCGAAAATTTCAAACCGGTCCTTGCAAGCAGTTCTTTTCTTCGTGGGGAGCCCGAAGCTAAAACAATTTTCTCCATAATCTCTCCTTTTCTGTCTTAACAGTATAACCCTCCCTTTATACTGGTGCAATGATTTTTTTCTTTTCTTTTTGTCTGAAAAGTATTACAATATAAGCAACTCCATTCTGCCAGACCAGATGGAAAATACCGAAAGGAGCAGACAATATGGCAAAGATAAACAAGTATTGGGGTATGGTTGCACTTGGTGCAGTAACTGCAGCCGCAGCCGGAGCTATAGCAGCTACATTTGCAAAACGCAGGGCATTGGAGGAAGCAGCTGACCTGGAAGAAGATTTTGAAGATGAGCAGGAAACCAATGAGCAGCCTGAAGAGAAAGAGGTCCGTGAAGATTTTGTATCCTGGGAAGCAACCTCTGAAGAAACTGAAGCAGAAGCAGGGGAATGCGCTGATACCGAAGCAGCCGAACCCCTTTCAGATGACACCGATACAGAAACTGACGAGACAGCAGATGAAAGCGCTGTAGATGAGGCACTGGAAGAAGCCCAGAAAGCAGCCGAAGAATTCGAAGAAGATTTAGCTCAGGCGTCAAAAGAACAGGATGAGGAAGAAGCATCTATTCATATTGACTAACCAGCACAGGGTTGAACCAAAATACTATTAATTCCAAAAGTCCCATGACATCAGATTATATTCCTGTCTGTATGTCACGGGACTTTTGTTTATATTTTTAAGATTTTCACTTTCTATCAGGCTTTTGGAAGCTTGAAAGAGCTCTTAAGGGATACAATACGGTTAAATACAGGTACACCTTCCCTGGAATCATGGATATCTGCACAGTAGAAACCATTTCTTACAAACTGATAGCTGTCCAGACCTTTTGCCTTAAGAAGCTCTGGCTCAACATAAGCAGAAACCTTAACAAGAGAATTCGGGTTCAGGTTCAGCTCACCTGTCTCTTTATCATAAACACCCTTTTCTTCATCAACAATGTTCTCATAGAGACGTACCGTAACCTTGCCAGCATTGGAGGCCTCCACCCAATGAATGGTTCCTTTTACCTTACGTCCGTCAGGTGCATTTCCACCCTTTGTCTCTGGATCATAAGTGCAGTGTACTGCTGTAACATTTCCAGCATCGTCAGCCTCATATCCGGTACAGGTAACGAAATATGCGTTCATAAGACGTACCTCTGTTCCAACAAAGAGACGTTTATATTTCTTCGGAGGCTCGACCATGAAGTCTTCTCTCTCGATATAAAGTTCTTTTCCAAATGGAACCTTTCTGGTTCCAAGTGCCTCATTCTCCATATTATTCGGGGCATCCAGATATTCCACCTGTCCTTCCGGATAGTTATCAATGATCAGCTTAACCGGATCAAGAACTGCCATATAGCGGGGAGCCTTTAATTTAAGGTCCTCACGGATGCAGTACTCCAGCATTGCATAATCTACAGAACTGTCTGCCTTGGATACACCGCAAAGCTCAACAAACTTCTGAATGGATTCCGGCGTATAACCACGGCGGCGTAAACCGGAAATAGATACCAGTCTTGGATCATCCCATCCATCCACAATACCAGTCTCAACCAGCTTCTTGATATAACGTTTACCAGTTACCACATTGGTCAGATACAGTTTTGCAAACTCGATCTGTTTCGGAGGATGTGGGTATTCCAGTTCTCTTACTACCCAGTCGTATAACGGTCTGTGATCTTCAAACTCCAGAGTACAGATAGAATGGGTTATTCCCTCAATCGCATCTTCGATAGGATGCGCAAAATCATACATCGGATAAATACACCAGGTATCCCCTGTTCTATGATGACTTACATGGGCAACACGGTAAATAACCGGATCACGCATGTTCATATTCGGAGAAGCCATATCAATCTTCGCTCTCAGAACCTTCTCTCCATCTGCGTATTTGCCCTCTTTCATTTCCTCAAAAAGCTGAAGATTCTCTTCCACACTTCTGTTTCTGTATGGGCTTTCCTTACCTGGCTCCTTTAAGGTTCCACGGTACTCTCTGATCTGGTCAGCAGTTAAGTCACACACATATGCTTTTCCCTTTTTGATCAGTTTCACTGCTGCTTCGTACATCTGTCCAAAATAATCGGAAGCAAAGAACAGTCTGTCTTCCCAGTCAGCTCCCAGCCATTTGATATCCGCTTTAATAGACTCTACAAACTCAGATTTCTCCTTGGTAGGGTTGGTATCATCAAAACGCATATTAAATTTACCATTATATTCTTTCGCCAGTCCTGCATTCAAAAGGATAGACTTGGCATGTCCAATATGAAGATATCCGTTTGGTTCTGGCGGGAAACGTGTATGAACGGTGTCATAAACTCCTTCTGCCAGGTCTTTATCAATAATATTCTCAATAAAATTTTTGGAAACCTTTTCGTTCTCCATGGTTCTCCCTCCTGAAATCAACTCTTTTATAGCCAAAAAACATACTATTATTAGTCTTAGTTGATTTATCTTATCATAAATAAATGGAATTTAAAAGTTTTTCTTACAAAAAACTTGATTTTTCTATTGTTTTATGAGAAAATAATAGTTTTTATCATAAAAAAAGTCCTTGATATATAATCAAGGACTTAAAGCTGATGACGGGAATCGAACCCGTGACCTCCGCCTTACCAAGGCGACGCTCTACCGACTGAGCCACATCAGCACTCTTGTGCCGCAGCACTTCTGCCGCTCACAGTTGATTATATTACCAGAAGGTTGTTCTATTGTCAACAGTTATTTTCAAATTTTTTCAAAAAATATAAAAATTTTAAAAGATTTTGCTATAACTCTGCCAAAGCTGAATGAACTCCTCAGCCAGGCAGAGTCTTTTTCCCTATTGTTCACATGAAATCTTCAGCAAAAAACCATGCAAATAAAGTAAAATGCAATGTTTTATCAATTCTTTGAAATTACCACATTTCTTACCAGTCCAGTATCGGTAAGAAGCCGGTCATCTTTTTTCTTATTGGTAAACACCGCCGCTCCGTTCTGATTTACAGTCAGTTTAAATTCTACCTGACTATCCTGTACAGTTCCATTTACCACCTGGTCGATTTTTTCAAGCTTATAACGCATGTTTGCCTCTTCTTTCACCTTATAGGTTCCGGCAGGAAGGGTAAAAACAATTCTTTTACTCACATCCGCTCTGGTATCTGTATTGTCTTTCGCAAATTCAACCATGTTGGTATAAGTATGCTCCTCGCCATCCAGATCGGTTCCGTTTACTGTAAATGTAAACACTGGATTTCCCTGTGCCCAGACGATCTCGTTTCCATGAAGAACTTTATCTACCGTGATCGTCACCAGTTTTACATCTGAAATAGAAAACTTCTGTACCTCAGGCAGACTTTTTACAATACAATTTACAGACTGTCCTTTTTTGTATCCAGAAGGGGCACGAAGCTCCGAAAGCACATATTCCCCTGCTTCCAGTCTGTTTATTCTGTGCGCAGTCAATTCCGATGTCCAGGTATCGATCACCTTGCCATTGGCGTCGCAAAGCTGCAAAACTGCTCCAGCTACAGCTTTTCCAGTTGCCCTGTCTGTTTTTAGAAATTCTGCCTTTGTATATGCATTTTCAATCACGATCGTATGGCCATGCTCTTTCTCCACAAGACCATTTTCATCCACTGTAAACTCATAAACTTTTCCATCTGACACATACCCCGTTGGCGTAGCAATTTCTTTCAGCAGATAAGTTCCAGGCACGATTCCGGTTAGCTTTATCTGTCCATCTTTCCCTGTAGTATAAGTTTTTCCTGAATCCTCTGACTTCGTTTTTTCCCACAAAAGGAAGTTTACTCCATCCAGTACCTTCTGGACATCTCCTGCATTCTCCTTTTGCGAGATTTTCTTTATGATCACCAAAGTCTCTTCGTCCTGAAACAGAACTGTTTTTTCCATTTCCGCTTTACTGATCTGGATTTCAAAGGATTCCTTGGAAATGATATATCCAGCCGGAGGTTTTATCTCTTTTACGACGTATTTTCCAAGATAAAGCCCCTCTGATACTGCTGTTCCATTTTCACCGGTTGTAACAGTATCTGCAATTGCACCGGATTTAAGCAGTATATTTCCTGAAGCAGAGCGGATATCTCCTGCTGCTATAATCTGAAACACACCGCCGGAAAGCTTTTTCTGGCTCTTATCGGTTTTTTGTATCGTCAGCTTTCCTTTTGGGGTATTCTCCTTTACTACTACCTGGGTTTTCTCTGTATTTTTGGAAGCAGAAGAAGGAACCCCTCCGATCCAGTCAAAACTGCTGGTAGCAATATTGTATATACGAGCTTCCAGAATATTAGGATCTGCATTTTCCACATAGTACGGCTGCAGATCACTGTCACTCTTCATATCCACAGTAAGTACCAGTCTGATTTCCTTTCCATAACAGCTATCCGGCAATGCTCCTGTAGTCCCGACCGTAATTTCAGAACCGTTCCTTGTCATGAACCACGCGCCCTGTGTGCCTCCATTTGCATTAAAAGAAGCCAAAACAGTTTGTCCCTGATACAATTGTGCGGATTTCACCTGAAAACAGTTTTCCAGAGTGTCCTGAATTTTAAAACCTTTTATCTTCCATTCTCTTTTATTAGAAGGAATTTCCTGCACAATTTCAAATACAGTACGAAAATCCCGTCCTTCATATATTTTGGAAGCAACTCTTTTTTCTCCATCCAGGATCCATTTTTCAGGATTTTTCGGCTCTGTTCTGCTCACACTTGCCCGATCTGCAACATTATTGGAAGTAAGAACCGTGTCCTTGGCATCCCCTTTATGTCTGGTTGTAATCGTATATTTATTATTTATGGCATAAGATGCCACAGACCCATTATAAGTACAGGAAATCTGTTCTGGCACCATTTTCGCAGTTACAATTACATCATAGCTTTTGCCATAAAAAGAGCGGTCTCCCAAGGCTGCATTTGTTGCGCTAACGGTTATCTTTTTTCCCACCGTATTCACTGTAAAACGGTTGTCTGCATGTATCTTCCCATTTTCATAGATCATAATCGGGTCTGTAGTCTTCTCTGCTCCATCTGGCAGCGTATCCGCCAGTTCCAGTTTCGTCATATACCCGCCGTATTCATTATCTGGCACTTTTACACTCAGCTTATACTGATATGTACTATCCGGGTTCGGAAGAAGCAGATCTGTTTTCCAGATATTTTCCTGTAAATTTGCAGTATATTTTTTTACCTCTGCGCCTGGAACCCTGTTTTTGTTTCTGGTACAGCTGGTAGTCACTTCATTGGACCAGTTTGTTCCTTCCTGTCCATTTATATGCTTACAGGAAATAGAAGCTTTGTTTTTCACTTCATACTTATAACTATCACCACTGTATACAGGTGTTATCTCCGTAGGATCCATTTTTACTTTTAGCTGAAATTCATAGGTTTTTCCATAGAATTCCGCCTTTGCCAGCGCCGCGGGTGTTGCCTGGAACTTCAGTACATCGCCAGCTGCTGAAATGGTAAACCAGGAACTTACATCTGTTTCAGAAGGGAGCATTTTCACAGCTGCATATCCATTGTAATCTACACCTGCTGGCAGAGTATCCGTAACTTTACAGGAGCTGTAATAATAAGCAGAATGCTCTTCCGGAATGTCTGTCTGTAAAGTATAATAAAATTCTCCTGTGCTGTCAGAAAGACTGTTGGAATTCCCCTGGGATGCAAGGGTATTTCCTGTTTTTTTCACCAATGACGGATATTCTACTGGGCCATATCCTTTTGCGTCCCAGTTAAGGCCAGCTGATGTTTTAATATTTCCCGTCCTGGTTGCCTCAAAAGTCTTTTTAATCCGGGCTTCTGTTTCAATGGAATGGGAGCCATAGCCAGGTCGTAATATTGCCAGATAGAAGCCTGAGGAATTATCCAGTTCATAAACAACCGTATTCTGCGGAACTTCTCCCTTTACTTCCGGGGCAGGCGCAGTCAGAACTTCATAGTTCTGGGAAAACTGGGTTTTCTTTACTACGTTTACCACTGAATCTTTTGTGGCATATCTGTGCGCGATCGTACCATTTTGAAGCCGTATGCCAAATCTCTGGTAAAGATCAATATCCAGCCAGCGAAAACGATAATTGCCTGGAACTGGTGTATTGGTCCCGCTTTTTACAATGTCTATTTTTATTTCCTGGGCAGCTAATTCATCTTTAAAAACGATCCAGAGTTCCTTGGAACTGCCCACCCCAAACATGGGATAAATCCCTTCTATCTTTTTTCCTGTATAATCATAAGTATAGTTGTGATAATTGGTTTCCGTCAGCAAAAGATCCAGTTTTGTATTTGTCTCTTTATTATAGCCAACATGGGTAATCCGAAATCCAAACTTTCCTTTCGCAGTATCATTTAATGGAACAAAATATGGACAGTCTATTTCCTCTCCTGGACGCAGGCCGGTATATACATTACTTCCAGCATTATTCCATGGATAAACCTGACTATCATCATTCCAGCCAAGCCTTGTATATTTACTGCTGAAATAGGTTTCTCCGATCGTTACCGGTGTAAAACCTCCGCCTCCATTCTTTACCGGATTTCCCTCCTGTACATAGTTGTCCGGCGCAATATACGCAGCGATCATATCTTCGGTATCGCCTTCCATGAAGAAATCATCTTCTTCAAGAAGTTCCACAGCATTTCCATCAAAGAAGGCGTCTCCTTCTGTTTCTTCCGATGCATAAAACCCATCCTCGAATGTGCTGTCCTGCTCTTCCATATCAGAGGGCGTATCTTCTATAATAAGATTACTTCCTCCTGGAAGTTCCCACTCTTCCTGGTCTGAAACTGGATTTTCTTCTAATGATGTGTCTTCTTCTGGCACTCCTTCAGCTTCTGTTTCCTCTGATACACTCTCTTCCTGCATAACAGGCTCGTCCTGTGCCATTATTCCAGGATCCGGATAGGACATTGCCATAGGAACCGCTAGTACTGCAGCCAGTATCGCTTTTCTTATTTTTCTGTATTTCATCCTATCCCCTCCCTTTGATCATTCTCATATTGTTTTATATACTCCTGGTAAACTTCCTTCATAGCCTTACCATCGTCCTGTTTTTGGATCACACTTGCAACAACCGACACATCATAGCTTTTCGAAGTATCCAATTCCCCTTCTAAATAAGGGACCATTGCAATTTCCTGAAACAACGGTACTGTAGTCTCTCCTGGTTTCAACACTGCTTTATATCCATAAACATATTTTCTATTTCCCTGTGTCTGTTCTTTGGATAACAGCGTCCATTTTGAATCATCCGCCTGAAAACGGAACAACTCACGGTTTTCTTTCAGAAGCTTTTTTCCTGTATTTTGATCCAGGATGGAAATACTCTGCATGGGAATATTTACTTCCAGAAAAACATTTGCATCATTTTCCCCTGTATTTTCTACTGCCGGATCTTTTTTCAGTACCTGTCCAGGGTATGTTTTCCCCGCCAGAACAGCATCCCAGTGTGCCTCTGTAAGCTGCGCGTTCACTGATCCTGCCGTAAATACATTTCTCGCCTCATTCACAGATTTACTTAAATACGCAGCCGTTCCTCCTGCCGAAACCATAATTCCGGCAATTCCTGCCCCAACTGCCAACAGGTATTTTTTTCTTTTCAATCTGTCTCACGCTCCTTTTTTATAATTTCACCTCCAGACATTTCTGTACAAAGGGAAAATGCCAGCAAAAAAAACAGCACTGCTCCTTTTCCATTTCCGCTTCCCAGAAATTTCAATATATAGCCTGCATACGGAACAGAAAAAACAACTGTTCCGCAAAGATTTTTCCATTTTACAGGCTGTATATCCTCATTCTCATTGGCATCTCCTTTTGTAATAAAAGACTGCCTTTCTTTGTCGTTTTTTACTACCCGGTGCGTAATCCGCACACCGCCAGTATCTGTGGTAAACGTTATGATCTCACCCTGTTCTACCAGTTCAGGAGCCTTTGCCTTTACATAGACAGCACTTCCAACACCAATTGCCGGAATCATGCTGCCCGAGGCAACTGCATACCCCTCCATTCCATACAACTGCGGAAAGGAAAGCCCGATCAAAAGAACAGCTGTCACCAGCATGATTAAATTCCCAATTATTTTTACCGGGCTTTTTCCTTTCATAGACTCTTTTCCTTTCTATACAGCTTTCTGCCAGTCAGGAATATTGCAAACAATGCAGCAAACAGCGCGATCCATTTGGAAAACAGTTTCGTCTCATCACCTGTTTTGGGACTTGTAGAAGCAGTGACATAAAGGTCTCCTTCATGATCGGCTACACTGCTTTCACCACTCCCGTTCTTCCTTACATTTCCAGAGGAACCGTCAGAGCCAGATCCATCATTCTTCTTATCTGGATCAGGATCCTTTCCTTTGGCTGAAAATACCCATTTTACCTTTGCCAAAAGTTCTTCGTATTCATTGCTCATGTTTTCATCCAAAGACAATTTCACCACCAGATTTCTTCCCTGTCCAGGCTGGAAGCTTCCAAGCGCAATGTCCTTTTTCAGACTCCAGCCGGAGCCTGAAAGATTGCCATCTACAGTTCCCTGATAAATCACCTTCTCATTTTCCCTTATCTCTATCACTCCATATTTGGTCAGAAGCTGCTGGATCAATTCCAGATTTTTTTCTTCCTGTTCTGCAACTTCTGCACGCAGATACAGCTGAATCGTAATATCCGAAGTATTGGAGATCCGAATTGTCTGGCTTCTGGAGCATCCCGGCTGCAGATTTTTGAAATTCGCAAACAGATCGGTAGATTCGCCTCCTATTGTGAGCCTGTGGTCCTGGTCAAAAATAACGCTTGTCACAGTTTCGCAGGTGCAGGGCTGGTAGGTAATTCCCAACTCTTTTTCATCCTTCCCCCATACTGTTTTCATTTCACTGGCTTCTGCCTGTATACTCTCCAAATTTACAATAATCCTTGCTTCTTTATTCTTGTAGCGGTTGTCCGCTTTTTCGGACAGATAATAGCTGTCCATCAAGGGCTTTTGCGTGCTTTTTCCTGCAAGGAGCACATCTTTGTAATACCAGTAGCCATCCTCCTCCAGTTTCCAGAAATCCGTATTATAATGGATTTCGATCATTTTCGGATCTAACTGCGGATCTTCTGCAAATTCACCGGTATCACTGCTCGTTCCAAAAGTTCTCCTAATTTTCACCCGGATAAAAGAATCCACACTTCCTTCATTCTTTATGTAGACTTCCTTTACCACCTTCTGTCCGGGATCCACATGATCTGGCTGGTTGTAATTTTCTTCTATAGAGTTTTTGTAAGAGGTCATGGACAAAAGATTAATTGCATACTCTGAAACATTCCAGGCAGCCAGTGCGCTTCCCACTGCAAGTAATATTCCAGTGAGCACAGTTATGAAGACACATGTGAATTTATGCTTCTTCATAGTACCTCTTCCTTTCTGATCAGTTCTGACTGTCACGTTCTACTTCCTGCAGGGTTCCTCCTTTGATTTCTTCATCCAGCATGCGGTACGCCTCTGACTGGGATGCAAAGCCTTTGCTCTGAATTGCCTGAGCCGTTACCTTCAGCTGGTAATTGCCCACCTTCTGCATCTGTGTCTGATTCCAGTCTGTGGGAATTACAACATTGGTAAACAAAGTAGACTCTTCCCCAATGTCCAAAATTCCATCTCCCTTTTCTCCCATATAGTTAAAAACAAGACTGGATGCAGTGGATCGTGAAGTGTCCTTTACCCATAAAGGATTTACCATAGGATAGGACGCCAGCTGCGCAAGGCTGTAGCCTGGGATACGATCCTGAACAAGTCCGGTTCCATAGCCTTCTTTCTTATCATAACTGCCGTTAAATGTTTTATCGAAATAAATAGTTTTGTAAATAAGATTGAGAGCCTGATTGTCTGTAACAGGACTTCCCTGGTTATTGAGAATATCCACTGTCATTCGTACATAACAGGGCTCGTCCCCGTTCTTATCCGAGGTGATATTTTTCACGGTAGGATTCTTATATACGGTATATCCCGGATACATGTTCTTTCCATCGTTGTCTTCCGGATCCCAGCCAGGCTCTTTCAGCCCAATGTCCAGATCTCCTGTTGTAAACACGTTCGTCTGTACTGCGTTCTCTGTAAAATATGCCATTGTATTTCCGATTCCAAATAACATGGCACATGAAATTGCTCCTGCAAACAAAATATTTCTTTTCTCTCTCCTAATTCTCATTCTTTCTTTTCCTTTCTATTCTTTAAAATCAAACAATCCCGCTTCATAGGCATTTTTCGGATTGTCCAGCCCAAAATTCTCTTCTCCTGTCATCTGCTGGAGAACCTGTCCCGAAATTTTAATATCTATCCCGCCAATTTCGCGGATCCATTCTTGTTTCCTGTTATTTACACTTTTATCAACCTGCACCTTTGTAAACAAAGGAATCGTGGTTTCTTTTATTCCTGCTATATTTCTTTTTAGGACCTCTGAATAGTAAAAACACTGTACGGCATCGCTTTTCGTCTGTCCAGCAAAACGGATCCAGTTTCTCTTTGTCCTGTCATCACTGTTATAATCAATGGCATAGACCTGAACTGCTTTTTCCATATCCTGGGGACTTAAAAGTGTTCCCCTTTTTCTTTTATCCGGACAGTTCCTGGAATAAATAAATTGACATTTCACAGCCACCAGCTCATTCATATCCAGTTCCGATGTGTTTGTAATCTGAGGATCCTTGGGAATTACACTTCCTGGAACTGTGAGAAGCGCGCTCTCTGCCTTCCAGGATGGCTCTGTAAGTACCGCATCCAGCCCTTTTTCTCCGGCAAACACCAGCTGATTGGCAATCTGCCCACTATCATTCATATACGCCAATGTGCCGGCTGCACCTGCGCTTAAGCAAAGGACTGACAGCACAAGGGCAATCCCTTTCCTTTTTCTCATAAGAACCTCCTTACATTTCCCCAAAGGCATCTTCCGGTAGAGGAAAACCTTCTGCCTGGACAGACTCTTCATACACCAGAATATCAAAAGGTACCATTTCTTCTTTTTTTACTGTATTTTTTATAACAATATTATCAAAAACCGTTTCTGTTCTTTCTCCTGGAAGTAATTTTTTCTGATAATAGTAATATTCATCTTTTCCTGTTTTCCAATTGCTGTTTATAAGCAGCGGCTCACATTGCGCCTGTGCTTCTCCACTGCTAAATGCAACTTTTACCCTGATATACACCGGAATGGAAGAATCATTGACGATACAGGGCTTTTTCTTAATAACCTGTCCCGGCTGCGGATCCTGCGGAGGGTCAAATTCTTCTTCAATGTGGGTACTGTTTTCTACTGCTTTTATCTGATTTACCCTCTCCTTTCGGTCAATTAGGTATGCATATGCCATAGAGCCGGTTATTCCCACAGTGAGACAGCATACAAGTGCAAATATCATCCATTTTTTTCTCATGGACCTGGCACAGCAGGTTCCTCCCTGCTGCCTCCTTTCTTCTAAAATTTCAGCAGACATAGCTGCAAAAGGCTACTGTTTTAGGGCCAGCACCTGTTAACATACTCAGCACAATGGAATCACCTCCTTTAAAGCTTACAAATTTCTGAATAAAACATTAGTGAATTTCTTATCGAAATGATTTTGAAAAAAATGATTAAAATAATGTGATTTATGGAATTGATAAATATAAAAAGATAGACTGTTCAGCACCTTCACAGTTACACGCTCCGCAATGCACAGAAAGCATGCTTTGCATGATTTCGCGCTGCTATTCTCGGCTTTTCTGTGAACTTAGTTCGCAAAAAACACCTCGCGGAATAGTATCTGCTGAGCAGTTATAAATATAGCATTTTACAATTTTAACATTATAGTGATAAGCAAGCAATAATTAACTGGATTTTTATAACTGAATTAACATATGCGAATAATAGATTAAATTGACACGCCGTTTCCGACGCATTGATTAATTGATATAATATCATATTTTTTCCAAAAGTCAATACAGGAAATCTTAAAGAAAAATAAATTTTAGATTTTATCGCCCCTGTAAACTGCAGAAGCAGCAGCGATTTCCTGTATTCCCCCGTAATATAAAGATAACAAAATAATTTTAAACCCTTTCCAGTACTTCACGGATTTTTGCCCGGATCCTCTGCAATGCATTATCTATGGACTTGGGAGATTTATTTAAAATCCCTGCAATTTCCACGTAACCCTTCCCTTTCAAATACAGATCCAGCACCCTGTTTTCCATTGGGCTGAGATAATCTGAAATTCTTTTTCTCAGATCCTGAGTATTCTCCTGGTCAATGATAATGGCTTCTGGATTTTCCACGCTCAGTTCCCAGATTGGACTGTTCTCATCCTCCTGGTTTAAAGACACATAAGAATTTAAGGGCTGGTGCTTCTGGCGATTAGAGTTTTGGATGGCACTGTAAATTTGACGGTCGATACACATTCGGGCAAATGTAGCAAAGGATGCCTCTTTATCCTGCTGAAAATCCCGCACTGCCTTAAACAGTCCGATCATTCCTTCCTGAATCAGATCATCCGTATCTCCGCCAATGAGAAACATAGCCCGGGCTTTTTGGCGCACCAGGCCTTTATATTTCTCCATCAGATAGTCTTCGATAGCAGTTTCTCCATGCCGCAGATGGGCAATCAGTTCTTCATCACTTATTTCATCGAACTTTCCCATAATTCCTCCGAATCTTATTTCATTCTCTGGCGGACCACCTCATAGGCAAGAATTCCTGCTGCAACAGAAGCATTCAGGGAATCAATGTCACCTTTCATTGGAATTGCAGCTACGAAGTCGCATTTTTCTTTTACAAGACGGCTGACACCCTCTCCTTCGTTTCCAATCACAACCCCCATGGGGCCGGTAAGATTCAGGTTGTACATCAGTTCGCCGCCCATATCTGCGCATACAAACCACATACCCTCTTTTTTCAGCTCTTCAATGGTCTGTCCCAGATTAGATACCTTGGCAACAGGTGTGTAATTCAAAGCTCCGGCAGAGGTTTTGGCAACGGTGGAGGTTAATCCTACCGCATGTCTTTTGGGAATGATCACACCGTGGGCACCTGCAAGGTTTGCAGTACGGATGATGGCTCCCAGATTATGGGGATCTTCAATATCGTCAAGAAGGAATATAAAAGGTGGTTCTCCTTTTTCCTTTGCTTTCTTTAAAATATCCTCTACTGTGGAATATTCATAAGCAGCCACCTGCGCGATCACGCCCTGGTGTGCGCCTGTCTCGCTTAACTGATCCAAACGTTCTTTCTGTACAAAATTTATGATAGTGTCTTTCTTTCTTGCCTCACGGATAATGGTGCGCACTGGTCCGTCCTGACATCTGTCCAGAACAAAAAGCTTGTCCACACATTTTCCTGAGCGGAATGCCTCTAAAACTGCATTCCTTCCTTCAATCTGCTCGCTCATTTACAGCCTCCTGTTTGATTGCTTCTGTAATATCACTGTTTGCCGGTCAAAACCTGACCAAACAGTTTCTGCTATTTTATAAATTTTCTTCTGGGATTCCTTTTCTCACAAGCTCCACAATCCGGGAATAATCTTCCTTCAAATATAGATACCCCATTAGTGCCTCAAAGCCTGTGGCTCTCCGGTAATCTGCCATTGTAGCGTGCTTGGCCATTGTAGGGGAATGTGCATTTCTTCCCCTTTTGTAAACAGCAAGCTCTTCTTCTGTAAGAACCGGCTCCAGAACTTCCATCATCTTGGACTGTGCGCCCGCTTTCACCAGACTGCTGGCTTTTTTGTGCAGCTGGTTCACCGGACAATTGCCTTTTTTTACAAGGATGGTCCGGATCACCAGCTCATAAACGCCATCTCCAATATAAGCCAGGGTCAGCGGAGAATAGGTCCGCAGATCCCGGTCTTTTAACCCAAACAGTTCTTTTAATTCGTTTAAGCCCGTTTCCATTTTACTCCTTCACGTGTATCCTTAAGAATGATTCCTTTCGCAAGAAGTTCGTCACGGATTTCATCAGCTCTTGCAAAATTCTTAGACTTTCTTGCTTCCTGGCGTTCAGCGATCAGATCTTCGATTTCTTTATCCAGGATCTCATCCTTCTTCAGAGCCACAAGTCCAAGTACATCACACAGCTTCACAAGTAGTTCAAGAAGCCCTGCTGCAAAAGCAGAACTGCTCTCCTCTGTTACATTTGTGTTTGCGAATTTAACCAGCTCAAAGACAGCTGCAAGTGCATCAGCTGTATTAAAATCATCTTCCATTGCCTCTTCGAATTTCTCCACATACCCCTTCGCTTCTGTAAGAAGGTTCTGCTCTACCTCTGTCAGCTGCGCAGCTGCTGCATTCTCCTTACGGTCGTTCAGACGGCCTGCTGCCTCTGTGATTCTCTCCAGGGCATTCTTGGAGGATTCCATAAGATCTGCACTGAAATTCAGCGGACTTCTGTAATGTGCGTTCAGCATGAAGAAACGAAGCACCTGCAGATCATACTGCTCACTGATCTCACGGACAGTACGGAAGTTTCCAAGGGATTTGGACATTTTACGGTTGTCAATGTTCAAAAATGCATTGTGCATCCAGTATCTTGCAAAAATCTTGTCATTGCAGCATTCACTCTGAGCGATCTCATTCTCATGATGTGGGAAAATAAGATCCTCGCCGCCGGCATGAATGTCGATCTCATCTCCAAGGTATTTCTTGGACATTACAGAACACTCAATGTGCCATCCTGGACGACCATCACACCATGGTGAGGTCCAGTAAGGCTCTCCTTCTTTCTTCGGTTTCCAGAGTACGAAATCCAGCGGATCTTCCTTCTGATCTTCACCGGAAACCTGAAGTGCACGGAAGCCGGATTGCAGATCGTCCAGATTTTTGTGGGAAAGCTTGCCGTATTCCTTAAATTTTTTCACGCGGAAATAAACAGTTCCATCGGAAGCTGCATAAGCATATCCCTTGTCCATAAGAGTCTGGATCATGCTGATCATGCCGTCAATTTCCTGTGTTGCCTGAGGATGCGTGGTCGCAGGCTTTACATTCATGCCTGCCATATCCTTTTTGCATTCTTCAATATAACGCTGGGAAACTTCCTCTGCGGAAACGCCCTCTTCAATTGCCTTTTTGATAATTTTGTCATCTACGTCTGTAAAGTTGGATACATAGTTTACTTCGTATCCTTTATATTCTAGGTAACGGCGAACTGTGTCAAAAATGATCATTGGACGAGCATTTCCAATGTGGATCAGATTGTATACAGTTGGTCCGCAGACATACATTTTTACCTTTCCCTCTTCAAGGGGTACAAATTCCTCTTTCTGACGGGTAAGCGTATTAAAAATCTTCATGGTATTTCTCCCTCCGGTCCTTAATTTCAGTAAAACTTATAACGCAGCCATTCAGCATATACTGTAAAAATGCTGAATCGTCACATTATTTCTTGTATAAAAGGCAGACTGCCTGGGAAGCGATTCCTTCTTCTCTTCCGGTAAATCCAAGCTTCTCTTCTGTGGTAGCCTTGATGTTCAGACAATCCGGTTCCATGTGCAGCGCTGCGGCAATGTTCTCCTTCATCTGGAGAATATGGGGTGCCATCTTTGGCTTCTGTGCTATGATCACAGCGTCAATATTTCCTACTCCATATCCTTTTTCCTCCAGAAGAGCGTCTACATGCTCCAGCAGTTTTACGCTGGAAATGCCCTCGTATGCCGGATCCGTATCTGGAAAATGCTGTCCAATATCTCCGAGAGCTGCTGCTCCCAAAAGAGCATCCATGATCGCATGAATCAGTACATCTGCGTCTGAATGTCCCAGCAAACCTTTTTCCCAGGGAATCTTCACACCGCCAAGAATCAGGTCTCTGTTCTCAGTCAGTCTGTGTACGTCATATCCCATTCCAACTCTCATAAGATTTTCCAAATTTTGTCCCTGCCTTTCTTTTTGAAGGGGATTCCTGAACAAAGCAAAAAATCCCCATGCTATCGTTGGGTATTATACATGATTTTGCCATAAAAAGCAATCCACTTGAAGTTGAATATCACAGGTAATTCTATCGCCGCGAAACCGTCACTCTCCTGTCAGAAAACACTTCATAACTATCCTAATTAAAGAAAGGCCTTCCGGAATAACCGGAAGGCCTGATTTGCCCGACAGACGGACCTAAATCGCTACTTGCACGAACTTTTGCTCACCTGTCGCGTAAATTAAACTTCTGCGATTACCTCAACCTCGCAAAGAACATTCTTCGGAAGCGTCTTAACAGCTACGCAGGAACGTGCTGGTTTGTTTACGAAATATTTCGCATAAACTTCGTTAAACTTCGCGAAATCACCCATGTCAGCAAGGAAGCAGGTAGTCTTAACTGCTTTCTCAAAGCTGCTGCCAGCTTCTTTCAGTACTTCGCCAAGGTTCTTCATAACCTGCTCAGCCTGAGTCTCGATGGTATCTCCGCTGATCTCGCCAGTGGCAGGATCTACCGGGATCTGTCCGGACGTAAATAATACTCCATTTAAGATCATTGCCTGTGAGTACGGTCCGATTGCTGCCGGTGCCTTATCTGTATAAACTACTTTCATGATGTAAATCTCCTTTCGTGATCTCTTTTGTTATCTTCATGCTATCGCAAAAAATTGTTAGTGTCAAGCAATATTTTTGTATATTTCACCAGTTCAAATAATAATAGGCCAACGCCGAGATCGTCTGAATATTAGAAACAGCCTCTTCCTCTTTTCCCGCATCTTCTGACATGACACATAAAATATAATCGGTTCTGTCTCCATATACAATCGCAATATCATGCTGGCTTTTGTCATTTTCACCTGTTTTATTGGCAACCTGGGTGGCTTCCTTCAAACCTCCTGGAATCTTCGTCCTTGTGTCCTGGTTCAGAAGCAGGGACAGCATCTGGTCGGAAGCCTCTGGGCTCACACATTCCCTGCGGTAAATCTTCTCCAGCAGCCTACCGCAGTCCTCCACAGAAGTGGTGTTGCTGCTGCCAAGTCCCACCGGATCTGTAGCGGAAGGCGCAAGGGTATGAAGGACTGCAGTCTCTTTATAGCCCTGCCCCCGAAGGTACCGGTTTATGGATCTGGCTCCTGCATTAAACTGGTTGGAAGCCGTCTGCAGACGCACCATTTCATTGAAGGATTCATTATCGCTGTAAGTAACCATATTCTCCATCACACGGTACAGTTGATTGCCAACTACATCGCTTGCCGGATCCGCCTTCAAAAGAGCCCCTTCATTTATCCTGGTATCCTCCATATTCTCATAGCTGGCTGCCATTGTAAAAGCCTTGATCAGACTTGCGGAAGACATAGCGTGATCATTAATGGAAAATTGTTTGCCGCTCCCCAGATTTTTTACATATACGCTCCACTCTCCTTCCAGATCATCTGTGAAAGCTTCCAGGGCTTTTTTCAGATTTTTTATTCCAGGACTGGATAACTCCTGAATGCGGCCACTTTTCTTTACAGTCAGCCCTTCCGGAGTCGTTCCCTCCCCGGATAGAACTCCCGTCTGCTCATCAAAATAATAATATCCAGAAAAGAGCTTTTTGCCAATTCCCATTTCCTGGATATAATGAATGCCGCCCTCCTGACAGACACGGCCGTTTTCATTCACGTAGTAATATCCATTTAATTTAACCGTTTCTACCTGTTCTTCCAGGTTACATATCCTGCCGGTTCCCGACAGTCTTCCCAGATTGTTTACCACATAAATTCCGGCATTCCATCCGGATTCTGTATTTCCATCATCTGTTTTCGGAAGGATATCCTCCGAAGCAGTTACCAGTCTGGCTTCACCAGCTTTAAATTTTCCAGTCTCATCATGATAGTAATAACCGTTGAATACAGTTCCATCTACCGAAAAATGATCAAAATAATGAATGGACGGTGTACAATCCCCAGAACCATCTTCATTCAGGCAATAGAAACCGTCACTTTTCAGCAGGTATTTCCCATTGCTTCCAGGAATTGGCAGTATCCTCGCCTCTTCAGTTACAGAAGAAAGGCTGCCGCCGCTCTGCTCCTGCGCATACACCGACAGACTTCTGCCAAAGAGCATTGCAGGATCTGCTATACTTCCTGAAGCTACCACTCCCAAAAGTACTGCAAATACGGCCACTGTATATTTCCATCTGGTCTTTATACTTTTTTTCATGTTATTCTCCTTTGATAAAGGCAGTATAACTGTTTTCCCTTCAGTATGCAACCAGATTTCTTCACCTTTTCTCAAAGCCATGCCAAAATTTTTGCAGCTGCGCTTCCACATTTGACAATGTGCATGACTTCCTGTCATTCCATTCTACCGGGAAAAGGCTGCTGTATTCTCTCTGGCGGAAGCGCTCATCCAGAAGCAGGATCACCCCGTGGTCCTCTCTGGTTCGGATCACTCTTCCAGCCGCCTGCAATACCTTATTCATGCCTGGATACCGGTAAGCGTAATCAAAGCCATTCTCTCCATTTTCAGTATAAAAAGAGCGAAGGATTTCTCTCTCATTGCCCAGCTGAGGCAGCCCGGTTCCCACTAAGATTGCACCGATCAGTTTCTCTCCAAACAGGTCGATTCCCTCTGAAAAAATACCACCCATAATACAAAAAGCCACTAAAGACTCCTGATTCTGTTCAAATTCCCGAAGAAAATCCTCTCTTTCCTTCTCTTTCATAGAACTGTTCTGACAGATGCATCTCACCCAGCTTACAGAAAACGCTTCCTCATAAACTGCATAAACCTCTTCCAGCATTCTGTAGGAAGGGAAAAAGACCATATAATTCCCCTTCTTCTGCCATACCGTCCTGGCAATATATTCTGCAATCTTGTAATATTCCTCATACCCCCTGCGGCTGTACAGGGAGCTTACATCTCCAGCACTTAGAATACAACGGTTCTCCTGGGAAAAGGGGGATTCTACATAAATACCATAGTCATCCTGCCGACAGCTGAGCAGCTTTCTATAATAACTCATAGGCAGCAAAGTCGCAGAGAAAAAAACTGCACTGCGGCCTTTCTTTAAATATTCCCCAAGATTCACTGCCGGATTTACACAAAACAATTTCAGCCGGAATCGTCCATCTTCTCCATTCTCTGCGTAGATCACGTAGTTCTCGTCCACCAGCTCTGCGATATTCAAAAACTTCCGGATGTCAAAATAGAACTGTCTTACCTCATCCTCCAGTTCCACATCTTTATGTTCCTCCAGAAAGGTATCAAATTCCCCCTGTACCTTCAAAGCGGTCATGGTGATCGAACCAGTTCCTGGCAGGACCCGGTAATTCTCACATTCTTCCTGTAATTCCTTCAGCTGGTTGTTCAGCTTTCCTAGAGAACGGTAAATCCGGGGAGCCCTCTCTTTCATTGCTCTGCGCACCAGAAGCACATCCTCCCGGTACAGGGATGCACTGTACATCTCTCTCCCCCGCTCTGCCAGGTTATGGGCCTCATCGATCAGGAAGATATAATCGCCTCCTGCCCCTTCTCCAAAAAAGCGCTTCAGATGTACAGTGGGATCAAACACATAATTATAGTCACAAATGACAGCATCTACCCACACAGCAAGATCCAGACACATTTCAAAAGGACACACCTGCCACTTCCGGGCCTGCTCCTGAATTGTCTCCCGGTCGTATCTGCTCTTCGTAGTCCACAGTTCATAGACCGCATCATTTACCCTGTCAAAATGTCCTCTGGCGTAAGGGCAATAACCAGGGTCACATTTGGTCTCATCCATGAAGCATAGCTTCTCTTTCGCGGTTATGGTCACTACTTTGTATTTCATGCCTTTTTCACGAAGCACTTCAAAGGCTTCCTGGGCAACGGTTCTGGTAATAGTCTTAGCAGTAAGATAAAAGATAGTCTCTCCTTTACCCTCCCCCACTGCACGAACTGCTGGAAATATGGTGGACATGGTCTTGCCTACCCCTGTAGGGGCCTGAATAAAGATCTGACGGTTCACTCCGATTGCATGGTATACACTGCTGACCAGCTTCCGCTGGCCTTCCCGGTAGGAAAATGGAAATTCCAGATTCCAAAGAGACTGGTTCCGCTCTTTTTTCCAGCGCAGCTGATAGCTCAGCCATTTGTGATATTCATCCAGAAGCTTCCGGTACCAGTCCTCCAGTTCCTTCATGGAGATCATCTCCCGGAAGCGTTTTACCACTTCCGTCTCCAGATTGGCGTAAGTCATCTGGATTCCAACCTGTGTCAGACCTTCCTGGCTGCCGTAAATATAGCCGTAACACATAGCCTGGGCCTTATGCACTTTCACAGGCTCCGCCAACTGCTCCACACTGCCATAGATTCCCTTGATCTCATCGATCCAGACGTCTTCCCCTTCTGTAAAAATTCCGTCTGCACGACCTTCCAACAGTATCCCAAGATCCTCATAATCCGTTTCCAGTTTTAAGGAAACCTCAGCCCTGTATGCATTTCCCATCTGCTTCTGAAGCTTCCTGTGCAGCCTGCTGCCTTTTAACATAGCCTCTTTATCTATAATACCTCTGCGGCTGTCAAGATCTCCGCCCTGCAGGATAAATTCCACCAGATTTCGTACTGATATTCGTGTTACCGGATTCTCCATTTCAAACTTACCGCCTTTTCCCAGCCTTTCTAATATACAGACTAGCGATCTTTCAAACTCTTCTAAGCTACAGGTCTGTTTTCCCTCCTGCAGTTTACAATATCCTCAGTATAACACGAATTCCTATTTTCTGCCTATCCTTTCATGAAAAACTCCGGCATATTGTTCTGGAAGCGGAGCGGCAGCATCTGCTTCTGAAGTTTCTCATTATGTCTCGCCTCAATGGACACACCGTTACAAAACGCCCGCCAAAGCTCTTCATATTCTCCTCGGTCGCCCATGGCATTCCTTGGAATCTGAAGCCGCACCTCTTTTTTTATGACACATTCTGTCCCCTTTCCATGGCACAGTGCCTTCTGTCGGCCTTCATCATAGATCACCCAGTTCTCGTTTGGAAAACGATTGGAAAAATGAGAAGCAAGAAGGGGCAGAATATCATTCTCCGGCTGGATCTGGGCAAGCAGGAACATTCCGCTGATCTCCCGAAAACGGATAAAGCCAAAATAGTGATGATATTCCCGCTTCACCTGAAGGGCCAGCTTCGCCACCTTATTCACATGGGAATCTGCTAATGCTTCCATAACGTTTGTCTCGCATCTTCCATGGCCCAATGCCCGGTGAAGTACATAATAAATAGCAGTTCCCCTGTCCGGATCTGCCCCCGCAGCTGCCAGACAGATCTGCTCATAGGCTTCACTTCCAAGCTTCACCAGAATCGTCCTCATGACCTTACCCGTCTTGCTTCTGTCCGTATCAATCTCCCTGTAAGTGGTAAACAATTCCATATTGGTAGGAAAACTGGTCTGCACCGACACCTCCGCTCCTCCCAGGCATTCCTTCCAGCCATCATAAACAGCCGAAAAAATACCCTCCAGGGAATCTTCACAGACTAAAATTCTTTTCTCCTGGGTCATATGATCAGCTCCTTTCCTGTGAAATCTGCTGCCGAATTTACCTGATATACTCTTTTTGCACCCATCTCTTCCCCAAATAAAGACAACTGCCTGAATGCATTCTTATCTCCCCTAGGTTTTTCTTCGTCCAGAAGATTGCGGACAATATAATTCTCCTCCAACCTGGTATTGTACAGCATTCTGCCATTGCAGGTGATAAAATACAAAGCCCTTTTTAAAACCACTCCCATTCTTTTTAAATCCTGAAAATCCAGGGAGTTTGTCCTGCGTGCTCCTACAATACGCCTGGCAGAGGTATAACCAATCCCGGGTACCCGAAGAAGCTCATAATAATCCGCCCGGTTGATCTCCACAGGGAAAAATTCCAGATGGGATACAGCCCAGTCTGCCTTTGGATCCAAAAGCAGATTAAAATCCGGATGCTTCTCAGACAAAAGCTCTGAGGCCCGAAATCCATAAAAACGCATCAGCCAGTCAGCCTGATAAAGCCGATGCTCCCGAAGAAGAGGCGGACCAGACAAGGACATGGGAAGATCCTTATCTTCATTCACCGCAACAAAAGCAGAATAAAAAACTCTCTTCAATGAGAAATTCTTATAAAGAGATTCTGCCACAGATACGATCTGATAATCGCTCTCGCCTAAGGCTCCGATAATCATCTGGGTACTCTGCCCAGCTGGCACAAACCTTGGCGCATGGCGGTACAAAACCAGCTCTTCCTTGTTCTGGTCTCTCTGCTGCTGGATCTGCTTCATGGGGCCAAGAATGGTCTTCCGGCTCTTATGGGGTGCCAGCTTCTTAAGCCCTTCTGCAGTAGGAAGCTCCAGATTCACACTCATACGGTCCGCCAGGTATCCAGCCTGGGAAATCAGCTCCGGGGACGCCCCAGGAATGGCCTTTAAATGAATATACCCCTGAAAATGATACTTATGGCGGAGCAGCCGCACTGTACCAAGCAGTTCTTCCATGGTCCAATCCGGACTGCCCTTCACTCCTGAGCTCAAAAAAAGACCTTCTATATAGTTTCTTCTATAAAATTCCATTGTCAGACGGCACACCTCCTCTGGCGTAAAGCTGGTGCGCACCACATCATTAGACGCTCGGTTCACACAATACTTGCAATCAAATACACACTCATTAGTATAAAGGATCTTCAAAAGGCTGATACATCTTCCATCCTGTGCAAAGCTATGGCAGATCCCGGCGGCAATGCTGTTCCCCATGCCGCTGCCGTCTCCCTTTCTGTCCACGCCGCTGGAAGTACATGCCACATCGTATTTCGCCGCATCTGATAAAATCTCCAGTTTCCTCTTCAAAGTCATTGATTCCTGAATTATCATCCTATTCTCAAAGCTCCCTTTTTATATAATCTGTTTGCTTGATTTCTCCGTTTCGAGGTCAAGAACGTTTGTTCTGTTTTGTCATTTTAGAACATTTGTTCTATTTTGTCAATATCATAAAACGGGACGAAAAATTTTCCATCAAAGTAATTCCATTCCCAATCCTCCCGATCCTTTCCTGGCACATTTTTCACACATAAAAAAGCCACAAACCAGAAGCAGCTTTAGAGCATAAAAAATGCTCCTGACTTCTGATTTATGACTCTTTCTTTACTTTTTATAAAATTCCGGTGTCAAAAAACCATTTGACGCTCCCGGCCTTTAAATCTGTGTCAGCACAAAAATATCGTAAATTGCTTTCACAGCATTTTCAAAATCACAGTTCGCCACGCCGATGATGATATTCAGCTCACTGGAGCCCTGATCAATCATCTTCACGTTTACATTTGCATGGGCAAGTGCGGAGAAAATCCTTCCAGCTGTACCGCGGGTGGACTTCATTCCACGGCCTACAACTGCGATCAGCGCAAGATCAGACTCCATCTCCACGAAATCCGGCTGAACCAGACGGTGGATTCCGGCGATCACCTGCTGCTCTTTTTCCTCAAATTCGTCCTGATGAACATAGACCGTCATTGTATCGATACCAGATGGAACATGCTCAAAGCTGATTCCCTGGTCTTCAAATACCTGGAGAACTTTTCTGCCAAAACCGATTTCGCTGTTCATCATGGATTTCTCAATGTTAATGGAACAGAAGCCCTTCTTTCCGGCAATACCGGTGATGGTGTATTTCGGCTTGCGGCAGGTGCTCTCTACAATAAAGGTTCCTTTGTCTTCCGGACGGTTGGTATTGCGGATATTGATGGGGATTCCCTCTTTTCTTACCGGGAAAATAGCATCCTCATGAAGAACGGTAGCTCCCATGTAGGAAAGCTCGCGAAGCTCACGGTATGTAATGGTCTCGATCACTGCCGGATCCTTGACAATTCTTGGATCTGTTACAAGGAAACCAGATACATCTGTCCAGTTCTCGTACATATCCGCTTTGATCGCTTTCGCAACCAGAGAACCGGTCACATCAGAACCGCCTCTGGAAAAAGTCGTAACCGTTCCATCCTCCTTAGCACCATAAAAGCCCGGAACAACTGCATTCTCACATTTAGAAAGTTTCTTGTTCAAAAGCTTGTCTGTCTTCTCCGGATCCAGATTGCCGTTTTTGTCAAAACGGATCACATCCGCTGCATCTACAAACTCATAGCCAAGATAAGCAGCCATTACCTTTCCGTTCAGATATTCTCCACGGGAAGCAGCGTAATCCCTGCCAATCTGAGTCTTAAAATTTTCTTTGATTATCTGGAAATCCTCTTCCATGGAAAAATCAAGGCCAAGTCCTTTGATGATCTCGTAATAACGGGATTTGATTGCTTCTAAGATCTTCTCAAAATCTCCATCATTTCCAGCTGCATCATAACAGCTGTACAGAAGGTCTGTTACTTTGGTATCCCCGTCAAAGCGCTTACCAGGTGCGGAAGGAACAACAAAACGTCTGCTCTCCTCACTTCTGATAATCTCTCCGACTTTCTCAAACTGCTCCGCATTCGCAAGGGAGCTTCCTCCAAACTTTACTACTTTTTTCATAATCCTTGTGCTCCTCAAAAACTTTTTCTTCATTTTATGAAAAAAACCGACTTTTTGCAAGGGTTTTTTCGATTTAATCTGTGAAAGTGTTTATATCCAACACCTTCAGCTTTTCCCCATCTACCGTAAAATGAACATCCCACTTACCAAAAGACATTCCATACTTCCTCTCCGGGTCTTTCTGATAGCCTGGTCTTGGGTCATCTGCAAGAACCGCCAGAAGGGCTTCTCTTTTTTCTACTGGAATCTTTTCCAGGAATTCCGCCGGGAACTCCACTTCCAGCTTGTGATCCTGGATCCGGTCTGTGAAACCGCCTGCAGCCTCAGGATGGCTGTCCACATAAGCCAGATATGGTTTGACATCATAAATCGGCGTTCCATCCATAAGATCCGCCCCGGATACATGGAGAACCGGACCATCCTTCTCCGTAAATTCTACTCCTTCCAGCTTCACGCTGGAAAGTCCGATTGGATTGGGACGGAAAGGAGATCTTGTTGCAAAAACTCCTTTGCGCACATTTCCCCCAAGCCTTGGCGGACGCACCGTAGGGGACCACTCCTTCCGAACTGCCTGGGAAAACTCCCAAATCAGCCAGATATGGGTATATTCTTCCAGTCCCCGGAAGGCTTCCTGATTGCGGTATTCTGGTTCAAAGATAATATCCGCCTTTAGTTTCTCTATCCTGCCGCTCTGGTGGGGGATTCCAAATTTCGTTGGAAAATCACTTTTTATATGAGCGATTACTTTCATTTCCATTCTCATTGCACCTTTGTTCCTCTATACCGCCGTTTACTCTGTAAACAGCAACTGATCTATTGCTCTATATGTTCTCTTATAAACCCACAGATATCCTCTGCCGCTGCCTTATTCATATTTTTCCGCTGATTTTCCCGCATCTGACCTGCTGCCTTCTGATCATAGAGAAGCCGGATTCCAGCCTGTACCTGCCTCTTCACCGTTCTGGCAGAAGTGCTCATGCCAAGTCTTCCGAAAAACTTGCGGTTGGCCGTCTCGCATCCTGGAATGGGATCTGTATGGACCATGGGAATTTCAGCCACAGCCCCTTCCGTAGAGGTCAATCCTCCAGGTTTTGTAAAAAGCACATCACAGGCTTTCATATAAAGATTCATCTGATTGGTAAAGCCCAGGATTCTCATCCTTGTCTCTGCCCAAAAGGCTTTTTTCAGCCGATTCTCCATCTTCGTATTGCTTCCGCACACGATCACCAGTTCTTCCTCTTTGGTTGCTTTTAACAGAGCGTCCACCATTTTTTTTATGTCTCCGGCGCCCATGCTGCCGCCAGCTACCAGAATATATTTCTTCTCAGCTGCAAGGCCCAGTTTTTCTCTTGCTTCCTTCTGGGAAATCTCACGCCTGCAGATCCTGGACACCGGGATTCCAAGAGGAACCAGCCTTTCCCTGGGGAGACCTCTTTTTACACAAGGCTTTATCAGACTTTCATGAGGGGCGATATAATAGTCCACATCCGTCTCCTCCCAGAAGGGAATACAGGTATAGTCCGTCATCACCGCCACTGTAAGAGGCAGCTTCATTCCTTTTCTCTTCATATATGTGATAGTCTCCGCAGGATAAAGATGTGGCATGACCAGCACATCCACAGGATTCTCTGTAAGATACCGGTTCAGATATTTGGCCATGCGGCCATTCACATAATACACCGGAGACTTTCTTGCCAGCCGGCTTACCAGCATTCCCAGCTTGTATACCAGCCCGAAAAGCTTCGGCGTCTTTTTGACAATCTGTACATACCCGTCGCCCACCAGCCTGGATACGCCTTCTCCAGCCAGTGTCAGGTAATCCATCACATAAGCCTCATCTCCCTGCCAGGTCATGGCTTCTGCAATGGCTCGCCCTGCGGAATTATGTCCGCCGCCGGTATTGCAGGACAAAATCAATGCCTTCATTGAGTTCTCCATTTCTTTCCATCTGTGTTCTCTGCAGCCAGTGCAGATTCCACATGCTTATACACAACGACCAGGGAAATGATCAAAATCCCCAGCCTTACAGCCCCTTCCCAGCCTGTAAAAAAGGAGGTCATACAGAAGCACCCGAAAGTAACCACGCTTCTTTTCAAGTGGGATTTTACCGGAACCACAAGGGAAAAGAAAATATAAAATCCAGCCAGCACAAGAGCTGGCATCCACCATGGAAAAAGTCCAAGAAGCACGCCGAAGCTTACGGCAATTCCTTTCCCGCCTTTTCCCCTATGAAAAATGGAAAAGGCATGTCCCAGTACCGGCGCTGCCAGCACTCCTGAAAAAAGCAGGGAATCCCTGCCTGCCCGCATAGAGCAATAATACACTGGCAGAAATCCCTTCAAAAGCTCCAGAAGAAGGACCAGGACTCCACATCCCACTCCCCCAAACAGGAAGGCATTGAAGGTTCCTGGATTTCCATCCTCAGACACTTCCCTGATATCAATATGCTTCCAGATTCTTGGAACTTCGTAGGCAAACAGAATGCTGCCAAGAAGAAATCCGCTTATCATATAAAACAAATATATTTTTTCCACTCTCATTTATGACCGCCGCTTTTTTCCTCTTCCTTAATCTCCCAGTGAAGCAGGAAGGTAAGTGCCGCACGAAGGGCTATGATCCCTGCTACAATTCCGATTTCTTTCCATTCCCGCACCACTACCGTACGAAGGATCTCACTTCCCATTTTAAATTCCAGACCCATGGCAAGTCCTCTTGCCAGGTAAACACCAGTATCGCCGGCGTGCTTCAGCCATTTGATAAATCCGGTAATACCACTCCAGATAATAATAGCAACTCCGATAAACTCGAAGATCACAATTGCAAATCCGGCAATATTTTCCAAAACCCACTCCATGGTCCCGGTTATGGTATTCATCATAAGCCACCTCTTTCCAGCCAGGTCACAACCTCTGTGTGGTCTGTAAAGCAGAACATTTCCACAGGCTGAATCTCTTTTACTTTATACTTCTTCGTCAGGTAAAGAAGATCTCTCGCCAGGGTTTCCGGATTGCAGGAAATATACACAATTTTCTTCGGAGCCAGCCGGATTACGGAGTTTAAAAATTTCTCGCTGCTGCCTGAACGGGGAGGATCCATAAATACCACATCAGCATTCTCTCCGGCTGTTGCCATAGCCTCCATAAATTCTCCGGCATCTCCCTGACGGAACGAAATATTGACGACCTTATTCTCCCTGGCATTAATCCTCGCATCGCGGACTGCATCTTTATTCAGTTCCACTCCAATCACTTCTTTTGCTTTGCCAGCAGCCACAAGGCCGATGGTTCCGATTCCGCAATATGCGTCAATCGCCTTCTCTTTCCCTGTAAGTCCGGCAAATTCCACTGCTTTTCTGTAAAGGATCTCTGTCTGTACCGGGTTTACCTGATAAAAGGATTTGGGTGAAATGCGGAAGGACTTTCCACAAAGGTTATCACGGATAAAGCCCTTTCCATAAAGTACGATTTCCCGCTCTCCAAGAACCATACTGGTATTTTTGTCGTTAATGTTCAATACTACCGTACTGATCTCTGGATGAGCCTTGCGCAGTGCCTTCACAAAGTTATTCTTTGATGGAAAAATAGGGGAAGCCACTACAAGGACCACCATCGCTTCACCGGATGTAAAGCCCCGGCGTACCAGCACATGACGGAGAAGCCCGTAGCCGGTATCTTCATCATAGGTCTTGATCTTGAAGGATTTCAGCATTCCCCGAATCGTCCGGATGATCTCCTGGCTTTTCTCATCCTCGATCAGGCACTGGTCAATGGGCACCACTCTGTGGGAACCAGCCTCATAAATTCCTGAGATGATATTGCCTTTTTTGTCTCTGTCAAATACAGCATGAACCTTATTCCGGTAAAAATAAGGATCCTTCATACCAATAACTGGTTTCACATTTCCAAATTTTTTCAAAAGCCCCTGCACCTGATTGTGTTTCTTCTTAAGCTGCGCAGGATAGGGCACTCCCTGATACTGGCATCCCCCGCATTTCTTCGCATATGGACAGGCCTTCTGTATATTTCTTTTCTCCTCCATAAATTCTCCCTCAAACTTCCTCTATTTATCTTCTGATAAGAAAATTATCCCCGAAACAAATGGGAATGTCAATCTTATACTGCATTTTTTCTTTTTTCCCAATAGAATACCAGTTTCATGGCACAAAGGGCACTTAACCAGCCCACCAGGGCGCCTGCCAGAACATCTGTTGGATAATGGACCCCCACATAAAGCCTTGACAACGCGATCAGCACAGCAAGAATAATAGCTGCTGTTCCTGGCCTTCCCGGATACATTTTATCATATACCACCGCACAGGAAAAGGAAGCACAGGTATGGCCGGAAGGGAAGGAATAGTCTTTTAGCTTAGCTACAAGGGGAACCAGACCTTCTACTGCATCATAAGGGCGGATCCTTGCAGCAGCGGTTTTCAGAAACAAGTTGGTCACGATAGCCCCAACCGCCAGGGCCAGTGCAGCGGTAAAGCCTGCTTTTCGTGTTTTCTTTGGGAATAGCAGCACGATGGCAAGCACGATCCAGAACCAGCCTCCATCACCCAGAAAGGTAACCCCCTTCCAGAACCAGTTAAACATATCATTTCTTAAATACTGCTGGATAAAAAGCAGTATCTGTGCATCCATATTGTGGATCCATTCCAGAATTCCCATTTCTTTTCCTCACTTTCTATTTCATAATAAGAACAAGTCTTAAAAGCCGCGACGTCTCATAACGAGACACAACACGTTCTGCGAGCTTTACTCGTTAGCACAGCAGCCGCCAATTTCTCGTGCAAGAACAGACTTTGCCCCACCTGCCCACGTAAATAACATAACAGGCGGTTCGTATGATTCGAACCGCCTGGATTTATTCTTTATTCACCTGCATGATACAGGATCTGCTGAAGATATTCACGATTTTGTTCCAGATTCGGAACCAGAACCTGCATGCCATCAATGGTCTGAGGCGTATAGCTTCCATCCTCAGGGATACGGTAAGACTGGATCTCGTCCGTTCCGATACTCATTACATCCATAGCATATCCAGTCATATCCCACAGGGAAAGATCGGTAGTCACCAGTGGAAGCACATCCTTGATCAATCCGCCAATCTCCAGAACATTTAAGTCCTTTATCTTGGCAAAAGCAGCTTTCAGCACGTCCTGCTGCCGCTCTGTCCTACGGTAGTCAGAATTGCCAATGGAGCGGTTGCGGGCATGGATCAGCGCCTGCTCGCCATCCAGATGGTTCACACCTTCCTGAAGGTCCCAGTCTGTACGAAGAGGTTGTGGATAAAGAACGCTCTGGTCTCTTCCACATATGTAATCCGCTTCTGCCTGGGTAAGTTCCAGGTCAATTCCTCCAACCTTATCCACCAGAACCTTAAAAACTTCGAAGTCCACTTCTACATTGCCATCTATCTGAACTCCAAAATTCTCTTCCAGAGTCTCATCCAGAAGCTCCATTCCACCATATGCATAAGCTGCATTAATACGGGTACTGGAATATCCTGGAATAGCAACGTAAAGATCTCTCATAAAAGAAGTCAGGCTGATAGTTCCCTGATCTTTATCCAAAGTAGCAAGAATCATGGAGTCTGAACGCTGACGTGTCTGATCGCCCTGCTTATCCTGTCCAATAAGCAGAATACTTTTTATATTGCTGGTATCAACTGTAGCATCGTTTTCCTGGGCCTTCACTGTATATACAGCCGAAGCTGTGACTGCCGGGCTCTCCAGTAATAATACTGCACCAAGACAGATAAGGCCTTTTTTCAAAATAGAGGATCTCATCTTTTCACTCCTGTAAGTACGGTGGT
Source organism: Blautia glucerasea (assembly GCF_020537505.1). Taxonomy (GTDB): domain Bacteria; phylum Bacillota; class Clostridia; order Lachnospirales; family Lachnospiraceae; genus Blautia_A. The sequence goes on from NZ_JAJBMO010000010.1 coordinate 61,316, forward strand.
CATATAATATGTCTTCGGGTTATGCTTCTTAGCCGATTATTTTACTACAATTGTAAGGACTGCACCATTGGAGGCATTTCCATTGGAATCCACAACATAGTAGGTCAGCTCATAGGTACCTGGTGTATTCACATCCACATTGCCAGTGATCTGAATCTTGCGGTAAAGCTCATTAGACGCATCTTTATCATCCTGGATATCTTTTACATAGCTCAGTCTGTCAATCTGGGTTCCCTTTGTGATCTCAACATAGTAAGTTGTGAGATAGAAACGGGGATCCTGGGGATTCAGCCTGTCAATCTTTGCCTCTTCCCTTTCCTGAGCCTCCTCTTCTTCGGTCAGCTCTGTATCTTCTTCGGAATCCTCTTCTAAAACCTTATCAGAACTATCCTGTAAATCTTCGCTGTCCTCAGAATCACTATTGGTTTTAGCGGAACTGCTCTTATTATCAGATGCTTCATCACCGAAAATTACACTTCCAGGCAAAACTTCATCTGATGTCATATGATATGTCACCTTTGTTACATTATTGCTTTTGTCCTTTGCAACATAGACAACCGTTACCTCATCGCCTTTTTCATTTGGATATACGTTTTCGACTGTCAGACTGTCAGAAACATCTCCGTCCTTTTCATCAACAGCCTTTACACCTTCCAGAAGGTCTTCAGTGGTCATATCCGTTGCATAACTGTCTTTTTTGCTGTCAGCAATGGTGATCTCAGGTCCCTTGCGGTCCTGGCCCACATACAGCCATCCAAGAATGGCTGTCGCTCCGATTGCCACTGCCGCCATTAAAACAACTAACCATTTACGCATCTCTCATGCTCCTTATACTCGTTTTTATCAGCGACGTTTTCTTGCTTTCTGTTTCTTGGATCTGGACTCTTTCTCAGAATATGGAATACTTCCCAGAACAGACAGTCCAAGGTAGCGCTCTACATCCTCTTCCACTTTAATGGTATCATTTGTCAGATAAATAATGATCACAACAGCCATCGCAATGATCACGCCCAGAAGTCCGCCGATCACGCCATTCTTTCCGAGGCTTGGGCTTGCCTTCTCACTTGGAATATTGGCACTGTCTACTACATTGACAGCCTCAATATCCATTACAGACTGGATATGCTCTGCTGCCATATCGCGGATTGCATTTGCCATTTCGCTTGCTGTATAAGGATCCTCATCAGATACAATGATTGTCACAATACGGCTGTCTGTAGAAGTCTCTACAGTCAGCTTGCTAAGCAGCTGCTGATAGCTGATATCAAGGTTCAGCTGGGCAATTACCCCTTCCAGAACCGTACGGCTTTTAATAAGCTCTGCGTAATCTTTGGTCAGCTGTGTACTGGTCTGCATATCTGCACTGGTCAGCGTACTGCTGTCCTGTTTATTCAGTACCATGATCTTCGTGGTAGATTCATACTGTGGAGTGATAAAAAGCATTGTTCCAATAATGGAGATCACCCCCAGAATAATACCAGAAAGAATAATGATTCCCAGTCTGCTAAGAATCAGGTGAAAGATCTCACCCAGATCGATTTCAATTTCATCGTTGTTTGTAACCTGATTTTCCATTCTTCTTCTCCGTTACCCTGTAATTTTCGTTGTTCCCTTTTTAAAATCTTTCGTTATGGATAATGCATTCCGGATTACTGATAAAAATCATATCCGCATAATCTGTTCCCATCATTTTTTCAATTTTGTCGTAACATTTGCCAATATGTGGGGTACGCTTCGCCATATCATGACCATCTGAGCCCACAAAATCCAGCATTTCTTCTTTAATTACTTTCTTGCAGAAACGCTTGATCATAAAGCCGTCCCCGCCAATGATGCTGTCTGCATTCATCTGGATGTATGCTCCCATATCCCGGAGTTCATCAATAAAATCCAATCCGCCCTTCACAACAGAACGATAACGCTCCACATGAGCAATAATTGGATAATATCCTCTGCGGATCAGCGCCTGTACCCGTTCTCTGATATAAGACTTCTCATCTGTGGTACGAAATTCAACCAGCACATAACGGGATCCTGCCATGGTAAGCCGTTCGCCCTTTTTCAGGCAATCTGTCATGTCCATACTGGAATGAAGCTCACACCCAAGATACATCCGGATTCCCTCATCCCCAATTTCTGCCGCTGCTTTTCTTAAACGCAGAAACTGCTTTTTTACCACTTCAAGAGATGGTTCAAACATATCATACCGAAAATGGGGAGTTGCAATAATGTTACGGACACCGTCTTCATATTCCTTCTGAAGCATCCGAACAGAAAGTTTCAAATTCTTGGCTCCATCGTCCACTTCCGGAATAATATGGCAGTGAATATCATAAATACCTTTCATTCGCTTCGCCTATTCTATTCCCGTATCTTATGGCTTCATACCTGCAAAACTGGATCAATATTTACCGTATTCTCCATATTTGCCGTATTTTCCATATTTGCCATACTTACCATATTTGCCATATTTGCCATATTCCTTGGTATCTACTTTATTCAAAATAGCGCCAATGATCGGACAGTTTGTCTTCTCAAGCTGAGCTTTGACCTCCTGTACGAAATGATAACTGATGCTTCCAGACTCGATGACGATCACAGTTCCATCGCAGGAATCTGCCACTACAGCACAGTCGATTACACGGCCAAGAGGCGGAGTATCAATGATAATATAATCATAGACATCTCTCACAAGACGAATCATGTCCTTAAAGAGACGGCTTCCTAAAAGCTCTGCCGGGTTTGGCGGAACAACACCTGAGAAAATAATATGAAACTTCGGAAGATTTGTTGCACAAATAACATCTGAAAGCTTCGCCTGTTTGGAAAGATAATGGGTAAGCCCCTTTACCTCTTCCTCAACCTGTACTCTACCCATAAGTACAGATTTACGAAGATCTGCGTCAATTAAAAGTACGGATTTACCGCTCTCTGCAAGGGAAGCTGCAAGATGGAAGGTTACATTACTCTTTCCCTCATTGGGTGTACAACTTGTAAATGCGATTACCTTTTTGTCAGCTCCGCAAAACTGAATGTTGGTACGAAGTGCCTTATAGGCCTCGTCCATGGAGGAATCAGCTTTCCAATCGCTAATTTTTACTTTTACCATAATTTGTTTTCACCTTATCTATTTGTTATCCTGTAATGTATGCCGGTATTCTTTTGTTCTGTTCACTCTGTGAAACCAGACAATTTCCGAACATTTTAGCGGATACTCTCTTTTTGGACAGTATCCGCCTAATTATTATACACTACACTACAGCTGTTGACTAGTGTATTTTAACACTTATTCTATACAAATTTTCACAAAAGTTTCGCGGTTTTTACAACTTATTGCTTACTCGCCCTGGTTTTCCTCCTGAATATCCATATTTTCTTCCTGCAGATTCTCTACCTCTTCAGAAGACCGGCCTTCCTCAAGCAGATAAACTTCGGTCTCATACACGCCCTTTTCTTCAGCCTCTGCGTGACTTCCTACATAAATATCAATGCGGTTATTTTTGATGGCACCACCGCAATCCTCTGCAATATATACCTGGCCATCAATCACAACCTTAGAGCCGTAAGGAATCACGGTAGGATCTACCGCAATGGTCCTGTTGGTAACGGCTGTAGAACCTGTAGAAGTCACACCATTCGCCCAGGGACCGCAGCAGATGCTGCATGGGCAGTAATGGGTGATCCGAAATGTTCCAAGAGGGTGCAGGGAGCTGTCAGCAGATGCCATAACTACATCCCCCACAAGAATCCCCTGATCACCGCCAGTCTGTGTAACCCCATCTACTGCATCTGCAAAAATTCCGGTTCCGCTGCTCTTATGTATAACACCTGCCTCTACCGCTCCGTCAGAAGCACTCTCTTCTTCATATCCTTTCAGGATGGAATTGGGAACATAGCCGGTCTGTTCTTTTCCATTCCCATCTTCAAATACAATCCTGCTCCAGGCATCCGAAATGGTTCCAGTACGGTTGACCTCATCTTCTGCCAGCACTTCCCCGATCACATTTCCCTCTTTTCGTCCAGGATAGTCCAGTACATCTGTATCTTCTGCAATGATAACCGTATCCTGAACTGCGGTTACTTCGGATTCCTCTATCTGTGTTGCCTCTGTAACCGCTTCAAAAGTGGTCTCCTCGCCCCATGCCGAAGCAGGCATTAATGTGGACGCGCACAAAGCCAGAATCAATATCTTTTTCTTCATGAATCTATATCTCCTAACTTGTTTATTCTCTTTTTGTCTTTTCCCTACTCTTTGTTATCATAGCACAGCACTTCCTGTATTTCAAACCCTGTCCGTCTTTTTCTTATTTTTTCACATTTCCTTTCTTTTTTGAAAAAAGCATTTGACAAAAAGAAGTTTATACTGTAAAATAGCTATTGTTGTCGAGGTAACTAATCGACTTACAGTGAAGATGCGATAGTGGCGTAGTTGGTAACGCGCGACCTTGCCAAGGTCGAGACCGCGGGTTCGAGCCCCGTCTATCGCTCTGAAGCTCCGAAGTAATCGGAGCTTTTTTTGTGTCTGAAAGCTTTTAAAAATCTTCTTATTTTTTATATTTCTTCCTATAATTAATAGAATAAGAAAAGCCCTGCACAGATAGCCTGGAAACCAAACGCTTCTGCCGGTGATTCTGTAAAATACGTTTTTCGTTTCTGCTTCTGTACGGGCTTTTCTTTATATTTCTTTCAAGTACTTCTTATTCTGACTCTTAATGATGGAACAGTCTGATTCCGGTAAATGCCATCGCCATATTGTATTTGTTGCAGGTATCGATCACATCTGCATCTCTTACGGAACCGCCTGGCTGTGCAATGTATTTTACACCGCTCTTATGTGCTCTCTCAATGTTGTCACTAAATGGGAAGAAGGCATCAGAGCCTAAGGTCACCTCTGACATCTGATCCAGCCATGCGCGCTTTTCCTCCTTTGTAAACACCTCTGGCTTCTTAGTGAAGGTTTTCTCCCAGTTTCCATCTGCCAGAACATCCATGTACTCCTCACCGATATAAACATCAATGGCGTTGTCACGCTCTGCTCTGGAAATGGTATCTTTAAATGGAAGGCTCAGTACCTTCGGGCTCTGGCGGAGAAACCAGTTATCAGCCTTCTGACCTGCAAGCCGGGTGCAGTGAACCCTGGACTGCTGACCTGCGCCCACGCCGATAGCCTGTCCGTCTTTTACGTAGCATACGGAATTGGACTGGGTGTATTTCAGAATGATCAAGGAAACTTTCATATCCCTTTTCGCTTCTTCTGATAATTCCTTATTCTCAGTTACAATGTTGGAGATCAGCTCATCGTCAATGGCAAGCTCTTGTCTTCCCTGCTCAAAAGTAACACCAAATACCTGCTTATGCTCCAGTGGAGCTGGTACATATTCCGGATCGATCTGGATCACATTGTAGTTGCCTTTTTTCTTCTGTTTCAGAATTTCAAGAGCCTCTTCTGTGTATCCTGGAGCAATCACACCATCGGAAACCTCTCTCTTAATGAGAAGTGCAGTGTCCTTATCGCATACATCCGAAAGAGAAATAAAATCGCCGAAGGAAGACATACGGTCCGCGCCTCTTGCACGTGCATAAGCGCAGGCAAGCGGGGAAAAGTTCTGCCAGTCCATATCCTCTACCCAATAGATTTTTGCAAGTGTCTCTGTAAGCGGAAGTCCGATGGAAGCACCTGCCGGTGAAACGTGCTTGAAAGAAGTAGCTGCCGGAAGTCCGGTTGCCTTTTTCAGATCACGGACCAGCTGCCAGCCATTAAACGCATCCAGAAAATTGATATAGCCAGGTCTTCCGGAAAGTACTTTAATCGGCAGTTCACTTCCATCCGCCATGTAGATCTTAGATGGTTTCTGATTTGGGTTGCAGCCATATTTTAATTCTAATTCTTTCATGATGATTTCCTCCATTTTTATCCGAAACGAATTGTCTTAAGTATCTGATACCGTTTAAAAAGGCTCTCTGCAATTTTTTCCACATGCAGCAGAATGCTTAGTGATTTTTATTAAGGATCCTGGATTCATATTTACCAGTCTCAATGTCGATATATCTCACAAAAAGGGAAACCTTGTTGTCTTCATTCAGGCTCCCCCACAGCATGTTTGCAAATGCATCCATGTCATCCGGGATCTGAACCAGCTTTGGCTCGCCTTCAAAGCTCGGCAGCGGGTTTCCATCACATTTGTAGGTGTGGATAAAATGTCCCTCACCGGCCTTTGCATTCTGATATGCGAAGGTGTAACGGTTACAGGAGGATGGATCTCCATTGTTGCTCTTTAAAATAGACATTGCATAGCTGTAAGAGCCGTTCTCCACATGCAGAATTCCGGAAATACGTGGTGTGTAGTTTGGTCCGTCCGGCTCAAATTCTCTGGAACGTAAAGACTGCTCAAAAGTAAGCTGCTGATCCATACCTTCGTAAATGGTGTCTGTCTGGTCGCCGTTTGTCACGATGGTTTTATTTCCAAGAACACGGACAGGTGCATAAATGATCAGACTTGGATCTACCAGCTTGGAAGGGTCAAATGCCTGTGTTCGGATTCCCTCTCCGTCCTCCACAAATACACGGTTGCGGCTGTTCTCGCTTCTTCCCATAATAAAATAGGCTGCAACTGCCTTGGTTCCATCGGCGCTGCGGCCAATGATGATTCCTCTTCCCGGATAAGAATTTCCTTTCAGTTCTTTGTCCAATGCTATCATTTCCATGCAGATGTTCTCCTTTCGAAATCACATATAGATAATAGATATAAAAAACGCCTGGGAAGCCCTTCATCCAGGCTGCCCAGGCGGTCGGCACAAAAATAACTACTGCACTCCCTGTGGGTATCCCCACGATCCGCCAGTCATGCAGTTCTTTTTTATACTACAATATTTTTTTCTCTATTTCAAGATGGGAAATCTTTTTCTTTTATATACAATTTTTTTGGTGTTAAGGTTCACACCCTTCACGGCAGCACTCTGCATGCCTCACTTTGCGGTATATTTTGCAGAAAGCCTTTTTCGGACACGCTCTAGGAAATTCCCATCAATCCCTGATCTACTGTGATCTGTGCGCTGATATCCGCTTTCATCTGCTCCCACGCATCCGGGTGGTCCACATAATACTTGGGGCAATCCTTGCCTGTCACATCATAGTGCCTGATCACCTGCTCCGAGGTCAGCCCGAAGCGGGCACAAAGCCAGGCCGCAAGCCTTACCACAGAATCATAGGTTGCCTGCCCAAACGCTCCGGTATCATCCATATGACAGCACTCAATAGAGATACTGTCCATATTCCGGGAATTGGTGGCATAGGACATCTCCGAAGTAGGAATACACTGGATCACATCCCCCTCCAGCCCCACAACAAAATGGCTGCTCACTTTAGCCTCATGGGAGATTGCCAGATTTTCAAAATAATCCCGGTTATTCTGGGCTGTCGCCCCTGGATTGGCCGTATAGTGAATGGCTATGTAATCAACCTGGTTTAAAGGCAGCTGTGGTCTGGAATATTCATTGGGCGTCAGCAGCTGCACATCTATGTAGGGCGCACCCTCTGCCATCCATTCTTCTGGTCCATAGTGCTCGCCTTCATCTGCCTCCTGTGAGGTCTCTGTATTTTCCTGCTGCTTCTGTCCATGTCTGACCACCAAAATAATGATTCCGGTCAGGAACAGAAGCAGCAGGAACACCAAAAATGCCACTCTTTGGTTTCTCTGACGGATTCTGCCTGCCTTATCCAATTTTTCTCTTTTGTGAAAAGAAGGCCGCCTTGAAAAAGACGGCCTTGCTGATTTTCTTTTCATTATTTATCATCCACACTGTAGTTCGGTGCTTCTTTTGTAATGTGAATGTCATGTGGGTGAGACTCTTTCAGGGAAGCAGCGGAAATCTTTACGAATTTACCGTTCTGCTTCAGAGCTTCAATGTTCTCTGCTCCACAGTAACCCATACCGGAACGAAGTCCTCCAATCAGCTGGAATACGGTATCCTCAAGGTGTCCCTTGTATGCAACACGTCCTTCCACGCCTTCTGGAACAAGCTTCTTGGCATTCTCCTGGAAGTAGCGGTCCTTGCTTCCATTCTCCATGGCGGCAATAGATCCCATTCCACGGTATACTTTATATTTTCTTCCCTGGTATAACTCGAAGGTTCCCGGACTCTCATCGCATCCGGCGAACATACTTCCCATCATACAAACATTTGCACCAGCTGCAATTGCCTTGGTAACATCACCAGAATACTTGATACCGCCGTCTGCAATGATCGGAATGCCATATCTCTTGGCAACCTCATAGCAATCCATAACGGCTGTGATCTGCGGTACACCAATACCAGCAACCACACGGGTAGTACAGATAGAACCAGGTCCGATACCAACCTTAACTGCATCTACACCAGCGTCGATCAGGGCCTTGGTAGCAGCTCCTGTAGCAACGTTTCCTGCGATAACCTGCAGCTCCGGATATGCGGCCTTGATTTCTCTTACTGCACGAAGGATATTCTCTGAATGACCATGGGCGGAATCCACAACGATCACGTCAACATTCGCCTTCACAAGTGCGTCTACACGGGCAAGCACGTTGGCAGTAATACCAACAGCGGCACCACAGAGAAGACGTCCCTGCTCGTCCTTAGCAGCCAAAGGATATTTGATCTGTTTCTCAATATCCTTGATGGTGATAAGTCCTTTTAAATTGAAATCATCATCTACAATGGGTAATTTCTCTTTACGGGATTTCGCAAGGATTGCTTTCGCCTCATCTAAGGTAATGCCTTCCTTTGCTGTGATAAGACCTTCAGATGTCATGGACTCTTTAATCTTCTTGCTGAAATCTGTCTCAAATTTCAGATCACGGTTAGTAATGATACCTACTAACTTCTTACCTTCTGTGATCGGGACACCGGAAATACGGTATTTTGCCATTAAGTCATTGGCATCCTTTAAGGTATGCTCCGGAGATAAGAAAAATGGATCTGTGATAACACCATTCTCAGAACGTTTAACCTTGTCTACCTCGTCTGCCTGAGCTTCAATAGACATGTTCTTATGAATGATACCGATACCGCCCTGGCGTGCCATGGCAATTGCCATATTGTACTCCGTAACGGTATCCATTCCTGCACTCATCATAGGAATGTTCAGTTTAATCTTCTTTGTAAGGTAAGTTGAAACGTCGACCTGATTCGGGATTACTTTAGAGTACGCCGGAACTAAAAGGACGTCATCGAAAGTAATGCCTTCACCAATGATAATACCCATTGCTTTTCCTCCCTTGTCTTATTGTGTCTTTGGTTTGTAGATTAGTGTAGCAAAAAACTAAAAATGTGTCAATCTAGTAAATTAGTCTAAAAATACTTTGCTTGGAGCAGTATTTCTCATGGTTTTTGCTAGTATTTCATCTGGTTCAATGATCACCTTACAGGTATCTGCACCATCACGGCAAATGATTGCAAAGCGCCTATGTTCCGGATTACCGGAGGAAAAATCCTGTACCTTCAGCTTCTGGTTGCTGTTGTAATAGTCCATTCTGTGGGAGTTAAGCGGTGCCATAATGTCACATTCTGTGATGTTCAGGCTTTTTACCCTTTTTCTTTTGGATTTTGCCATGATCTTGTCAATGTCAAGCTCTCCGTTTACAAACAGGTACTCAAATTCCAGGTCCGTCCCCGGAAAAATGAAGAGATAGGCACAGACGCCAAGTACAATGGCCACGATTAGAAGCAACGGCATGATAAAAAGGCCAGCCAGTACAAAAAGCACGATCAATGCAATGATGCCACCTTTTACCAGCCTGTCTTTTGCGGTCCGCTCTTTTTTCACAAGCAGCTCTGAATACAAATCGCTCATATTACTATTCTCCTTTGTTTTATTGCTGTCTCTTACAGCGAATTTAATTTAAGTATAGCACATAAAAGGTTTCCTGTGAACTATGTTCACAGGAAAACGCTTCGCGATGCACAGAAATCATGCTTTCGCATGATTTCGCGCCAAGGTTCTCGGGTTTTTTGTGAGCTTTGCTCACACCAAACACCTCGCGGAATATTAGCTTTTCGTATACACAAAAGGGCCAGCGTCTATGACACCGACCCTTATGAATTCTAAATTTTTCGTAAAGAAGCGTTCGCTATAGTAACACTTTTCACTCTGTTTTACTATTGCTGGAAATTACATCATTCCCATGCCCTGGCCGCCTGCTGGCATTGCCGGAGCGTCTTCTTTGATGCTTGCAACAACAGACTCAGTTGTAAGCAAAGTAGAAGCAACGCTTGTTGCGTTCTGAAGGGCACTTCTTGTAACCTTTGCAGGATCAAGGATTCCCTCGTCTACCATGTTTACATATTTCTCGTTCAGAGCATCGAATCCAACACCTGGCTCAGACTCTCTTACTTTGTTGATGATAACTGCGCCTTCCAGACCAGCGTTTGCTGCGATGCGGAACAGCGGAGCTTCCAGTGCTTTCAGGATGATATTTGCACCAGTCTTCTCATCTCCCTCAAGAGCAGCTGCAAGTTTTGCAACCTCTTTGGAAGCGTGGATGTATGCGGAACCGCCGCCTGCAATGATTCCTTCTTCAACTGCTGCTCTGGTAGCTGCAAGAGCATCTTCCATACGGAGTTTTGCTTCTTTCATCTCTGTCTCAGTAGCTGCACCAACACGAACGACAGCTACGCCGCCTGCAAGTTTTGCAAGTCTTTCCTGAAGTTTTTCTCTATCGAAATCAGATTTTGTCTCCTCGATCTGGGCACGGATCTGGGCAACACGGTTAGCGATTGCCTCTTTATCTCCCATACCATCAACGATAACAGTTGTCTCTTTTGCAACTTTAACGGATTTTGCACGTCCTAACTGAGCCATTGTAGCGTCCTTCAGTTCCAGACCTACTTCGTCAGAAATTACAGTACCGCCTGTGAGGATTGCAATATCCTGAAGCATTTCTTTTCTTCTGTCACCATAGCCGGGAGCTTTGACTGCTACTACCTGGAAGGTTCCTCTTAATTTGTTTACGATCAGAGTGGTAAGAGCCTCACCCTCAACATCCTCAGCGATGATCAGAAGTTTTGCACCAGCCTGTACGATCTGCTCCAGTAACGGAAGAACCTCCTGGATATTGGAGATCTTCTTGTCTGTGATCAGAATGTATGGATCCTCAAGGTTTGCTTCCATCTTCTCCATATCAGTGGACATGTACGCAGAAATATATCCACGGTCGAACTGCATACCTTCTACAAGATCAAGCTCTGTGTGCATGGTCTTGGACTCTTCTACTGTGATAACACCGTCGTTGGAAACCTTCTCCATTGCGTTTGCAACAAGCTCTCCAACTTCTTTATCGCCAGCGGAAATAGATGCAACGTTTGCGATCTGTTTCTTTCCGCTTACTTTCTGGCTCATGTTCTTGATTGCTTCTACAGCAGCGTCTGTAGCTTTTTTCATACCGCGTCTCATAACGATCGGATTTGCACCTGCTGCTAAGTTCTTCATTCCTTCATGTACCATCGCCTGGGCAAGTACAGTAGCTGTTGTAGTACCATCACCAGCTACATCGTTTGTCTTGGATGCAACTTCTTTAATCAGCTGGGCACCCATGTTCTCAAAAGCGTCCTCAAGCTCGATCTCTTTTGCAATTGTAACACCGTCGTTTGTAATAAGCGGAGCACCGAACTGTTTGTCAAGTACTACGTTTCTTCCTTTCGGTCCAAGTGTTACTCTGACAGTATCAGCAAGTTTATTTACACCAGCCTCTAATGCGGTTCTGGCTTCTGCACCATATTTAATCTCTTTTGCCATGATTGATCATCCTCCTGATTTCAAGTTATTTACTATGATATTCAATTATTTCACAATTGCAAGAATGTCGCTCTGTTTTACAACGATATACTCTTCACCGTCAAGCTTAACCTCTGTTCCTGAATATTTGGAATAGATAACCTTGTCGCCGGCTGCAACTTCCATCTTAACTTCTTTGCCATCTACTACTCCGCCAGGTCCTACAGCGATTACTTCTGCCTGCTGCGGTTTCTCCTGTGCCTGTCCTGGAAGAACGATACCGGATTTTGTTGTCTCTTCTGCTTCTAACTGTTTTAATACAACTCTGTCACCTAATGGAACTAATTTCATGATCTATGTCCTCCTTTAGAATTGTTTCTCTTTTCTTTACTAGCACTCATTATTGCTGAGTGCTAATCACTGTCCATTATATTATTTAATTCTGTGATTTTGTGCAACTCTTTTCATTGTGGTGTATTTAAGTATATTCTTTTCTATACTCTTTTATTCTCTCTTTTTCTCTCATTTTCTCACTTTGATAATTTTCTGAAATTTTTTGCCTGGTCTGTGATACTGAGATCAACATACTCTGGGAGTTTGGCCAGTTGCCCGCGAAAAAAGAACTGCTTCCCCTCTTTTCTTGTGGAAAGCAGTTCTTCTGTGTACAATTTATCCAATTTCATTTTTGAGATCTATCAGGACTTTTTATTTCTCTGTGCCTTGATTTCTTCCAGTTCATCAAAGATCACTTCATTGAGGACTTTGATATAGGTTCCTTTCATACCGGAGGATCTTGACTCAATCACACCTGCACTTTCAAATTTACGGAGTGCATTTACGATCACAGATCTGGTAATGCCTACTCTGTCCGCGATCTTACTTGCAACAAGGATTCCCTCATCCCCGTCAAGCTCATCGAAGATATGGATGATTGCTTCCAGTTCAGAGAAAGAAAGAGTATTAAAGGCAGATTTCACAACCTGTTTCTTCCGGTCTTCCTCCGCATTCTCCTCATGTACAGCACGCATCATCTCAAGTCCCACTACTGTGGTGCCATATTCACTGACAATAATATCCTCAATGTCATACGGACGGTCCTTGCGGTACATAAATACTGTTCCAAGGCGCTCTCCTGCAATATCGATAGGATTGATGATTCCCTGATAGCTGCTGGAAACATGCTCAAAACCAAGTGTCTGGAGATTCACATTCTCCTTGGTGGATAAAACACCTAAAAATCTCTCATTCAGCAGAGGATCAACATGACCGCCCACCTCATCAGCTATCAGTTCCCGGATTTCCTCAACACCGGGGCAGAAACTAACGCCGAGTACCTTCCCCTTCTTACTGAGAACCAGGATATTGGAACTTAAGGTATCCATCAGAACCTGGCAGATATCATTAAAAACCACCTTACTGGAACTGCTGTTATGCAGAAGCTTATTGATTTTTCTTGTTTTATCAAGTAACTGAACGCTCATTTTGTCCTCCCTTCGCTTTTGTTCCGTTAAATTCACTTGTTACCCTAATACTACACGTTTTTCGAACTATTTACAAGCTATTTTTTACTATTTTTCAATTTTGTTTAGCTTTTCTGAAAATATTGCGTTTTTGGAACTATTCACCAAACAACAGCAGTAATATTTTTGCATAACACCTGCCCAGCACACAGGAACAAAGGGGCTCCTTCTTGTGTCGGCACAAAAAGGAACCCCTTTCCACGTAAGTTTAATTTTCGTTTTCGTCTTTTGGCCTGGCTTCCACATAGCCGCAGGTTTCCTGGCTGCACACCAGTTTATTTCCCTTCTCGACCATATAGCTTCCGCATACCGGACACTTCTTGGCAGACGGCTTCTGCCAGGACATAAAGTCACACTCCGGATTATCCTCACAGCCATAGTATTTACGGCCCTTCTTCGTCTTCTTCAAAACGACTTCCTTGCCGCACTTCGGGCAGGCTACGCCGATCTTCTCATAATAAGGCTTGGTGTTTCTGCACTCCGGGAATCCAGGACATGCCAGAAATCTTCCATGAGGACCATATTTGATCACCATATGGCGGCCACAGTTATCACAGACTACATCGGTTTCCTCATCATGAATGTCAACCTTCTCCAGTTCCTCCTGGGCCGCATCCACATCATGCTTCAGGTCTGGATAGAAATTACGCACAACGGTCTTCCACTGTACAGTACCATTCTCCACACAGTCCAAAAGTCCTTCCATAGTAGCGGTGAAATTCACATCCACAATACTTGGAAATGCCTGCTTCATAATGCTGTTTACCACCTCACCAAGCTCTGTCACATAAAGATTACGCTGCTCCTTTGAAACATAACGGCGGCTGATAATGGTGGTGATCGTCGGTGCATAGGTACTTGGACGTCCAATGCCAAGTTCTTCCATAGTCTTTACCAGGGAAGCCTCTGTATAATGTGCCGGCGGCTGGGTAAAATGCTGCTCTGGCTTTAATTCTTTCAGTTTCAGCTTCATGCCCCTGGTCAGGCTCTGGCTTAACACATTCCCCTTCTTCGTGTCCTCTTCCTGCATATAGACAGAAAGGAAACCGTCAAATGCTACCCTGGAAGCAGATACGGTAAAGGCATACCCGCCAGCTGCCACCTTTACAGAGGTGGTTTCATATCTGGCTGGTGCCATACGGCTTGCTACGAAACGCTTCCAGATCAGCTGGTAGAGACGGAACTGGTCTCTTGTAAGGGATTCTTTTATCTGTACAGGTGTACGGCTGATGTCAGTTGGACGGATGGCCTCATGGGCATCCTGGATCTTCTGCCCCTTCTTCACTGCCTTGGCGGACTCTGCCACATAGTTCTCTCCATACTGGCTATCAATATAGCTTCTCGCAGCTGCATCTGCCTCGTCGGAAATACGGGTAGAATCTGTACGAAGATATGTGATCACACCCACGGTGCCGCTGCCCTTGACGTCAATACCTTCATAAAGCTGCTGCGCCAGACGCATGGTCTTCTGGGTGGAAAAATTCAAAGTCTTGGATGCCTCCTGCTGCAGAGTACTGGTAGTAAACGGAAGAGGCGCATTTTTGACCCGCTCTCCTTTTTTTACTTCAGAAATCTCATATTCTTCGTTTTCAAGCCTCTTAAGGATTTCCTCCATTTCAGCCCTGTTATGGATATCCATCTTTTTGTCTGTTCCATAGAACTTGGCTTCCAGAGGTTTTTTCTCTCCATCTACCAGAAATTCACCATTCAGGCTCCAATACTCTTCCGGGATAAAAGAGTTGATCTCCTCCTCCCGGTCACAGATGATACGAAGTGCAACAGACTGTACACGGCCGGCACTTAAGCCACG
Organism: Blautia glucerasea; assembly: GCF_020537505.1. Classification (GTDB taxonomy): domain Bacteria; phylum Bacillota; class Clostridia; order Lachnospirales; family Lachnospiraceae; genus Blautia_A. Next base: position 76,395 of record NZ_JAJBMO010000010.1, read on the forward strand.
CTTTACCTTGGCCCACAGAAGGGGGCTGATGGTGTAACCAACCATACGGTCCAGCATTCTTCGCGCCTGCTGTGCATCCACAAGATTCATATTCAGTCCTCTTGCATGCTTCAGGGAATCCTTGACTGCAGTCTTTGTGATCTCATTGAAGGTAATTCGGTGCATTTTCTCCGGATTTTCCTTCAAAGCCTGCATCAGATGCCAGGAGATTGCCTCTCCTTCACGGTCGGGGTCAGTTGCCAGATAAATCTTATCGGCCTTCTTGGCAGCCTTGCGAAGCTTGGCAAGCAGCTCTCCTTTTCCACGAATGGTAATGTATTTAGGCTCGAAATCGTTTTCTACATCTATTCCAAACTGACTCTTGGGAAAATCACGAACATGTCCGTTAGACGCCTCTACTTCATAATTTGCCCCAAGAAACTTCTTAATTGTCTTTACTTTTGCAGGTGACTCCACTATCACCAGATATTTAGCCATACTACCTCTCCTACTTTGTATTGTAACTGCGTCTTACCTGCACAGTTACTTTAGATCAAAAATCGTTACTGCAGATTATCCCCCTGATAATCTGTAGTACTGTCTGCCTGTCTCTCCTACGAGCCCCATAAGCTGAAGTTCCGTAAGAAGAGCGCTGACTTTTGCCGCTGAAAAGCCTGTTTTTCGTATCAGATCATCCAGGTTTTCAGGTCGTAAATCGAGACCACTATACACCAAATCCAAATCCGGCGCAAGCCCCAACTTCTTTTTTTCCATATTTTGAGGGGTGTTTTTTGCTTCGATTCCCCATTCCATAAGCATGATTTCCGGGCTGTAGGCAATTCCTGCACCGTCAAAGATCAGCTTGTTGCAGCCCCGGCTCAGCTCCTCTGTTACCGCCCCTGGAAGGGCATAAACACTGTGCCCGTGCTCCAAGGCAAAGTTTGCCGTAATCAGGGAACCGCTTTGTTCCTTTGCCTCCACCACAAGAACTGCATCAGAAAGTCCGCTGATGATCCGGTTTCTTGCGGGAAACGCCCAGTTCATAGGCGGAGAACCTGGCGGAAGCTCGCTGATGATCCCGCCGCCTTTCTCCAGGATCCGCTGATAAAGCCACCTGTTGGATTTTGGATAACATACATCCACACCACTTCCCAGTACTGCAAAAGTAGGGGTATCTGTATCAAGTGCCCCCTTATGTCCTTCTGCATCAATTCCTCTGGCCAGGCCGCTGATAATCTGTACCCCATACTTCGCCATGGTCCTGGCATATTTGAAAGCCTGGCATCTGCCGTAAGGACTGCACATGCGGGCACCAATCACCGCTGCGGAGGGCTTTTTCGGATCTGGCAGGTTTCCGATGTAGTACAGTTTTTTTGGCATCCCGGAAAGCTTTCGCAGCCGCTCCGGAAATGCCGGGTTTTCTATGGTTACACACTTGATCTTAGGGATTGCTTCCATACTAAAATACCTCCTGACCTGCATTTTTATGAATTAAAATATAAAAAAAACCAGGCAGCTATTTAACAGGCTCTCAAACGCTGCAAACGCATTCAGCCTTTATACTTCTTATCAAACGCTTTATAGGTAAGAGCCTCCGCAACATGTCTCGTATGTATCAGCTCCTCCCCCTCCATGTCTGCAATGGTCCTGGAAACCTTCAGTATCCGGTGGTAAGATCTTGCGCTGAGCGCCATAAGCTGGAAGGCATCTTTTGCCACCTGAAGGGCATGTTCCGTCAGCACACAATATTTCTGGATCTGTTTTCCAGACAGTTCCCCGTTAAAACAGATTTTCTCCTTTTCATAACGTTTCTGCTGTATTTTCCTTGCTTTTTCCACCCTTTTCCGGATAACGGCCGAGCTTTCCCCCGGTTTCTCCCCTGAAATCTGGGAAAAATTCACAGGAGGCACATCTGCACAAAGATCGATCCGCTCAAGAAGGGGCTGACTAAGCTTATGAAGATAATGGCTGACCTCTCCAGGTGTACATCTGCATTTATTCGTGTCGGGATAATACCCGCAGGGACAGGGGTTCATGGCTGCCACCAATATAAACCCGGCTGGAAACACATAGGTCCCACTGGCCCTGGAAAGCTGGATCTGCTTGTCCTCAAGGGGCTGGCGCAGTACCTCCAGGCTTCTTCTTGTAAACTCCGGCATTTCATCCAGAAACAGCACTCCCCTGTGCGCCAGTGTCACCTCCCCTGGTCCTGGAATTCTGCCGCCTCCAGCCAGAGATGCAGACGAGCTGGTATGGTGGGGATTTCGAAAAGGCCGTACCTGGATCAGCGGTCTTTTTTGACTTAAAAGCCCTGCAATACTGTAAATTTTCGTAAGTTCCAGACTTTCTTCAAAAGTGAGGGACGGCATAATAGTAGGAATCCGCTTCGCCAGCATGGTTTTGCCAGCGCCCGGCGGACCGATGAACAAAATATTGTGAAACCCGCTTACCGCAATTTCAGCCGCTCTTCTGGCACTTTCCTGCCCACAGATCTCAGAAAAATCCACCGGGCCGGTCTCTGTAATACTACCATCCCGCTCTTCTTCAGAATGCATCCTTTCTTTTTCAAAAGTCTCCGGATCCGAAACGAATTTCAGAACCTCCCCAATATTGCGGACACCAACCACCTTCATATCCCGCACCAAAGCAGCTTCCTCAAAATTTCCCAAAGGGATCATGCAATACCGGCAGCCAAGCTCCCTGGCCCGAATCACTCTTGGCAGCACACCAGAAACGCTTCGCACCTCTCCATTTAAGCTTAGTTCTCCCACTACCAGAACCCCCTTAAGAAGCTTTGGATCAAGAAATCCCGCTGCTGCCAGAACCGCCGCAGCTACCGGCAGGTCAAATCCTGCCCCCTCTTTTTTCAGATCTGCCGGTGCCAGATTTACCGTTACCTTCTTGGGCGGCAGACTGATTCCATTATTTTTCAGCGCAGTACGCACTCTGTCCTGGGCTTCTCTCACCTGGGTACTTGGAAATCCAACCATGGTGAAACAGGGAAGCCCGTCACTTACATCCGCTTCCACCTGGACCGGGCATACCTCCATACCGGAAATTGCCGCTGATAAAACGCTTGCAAACAATCTTATTCCTTTCTGCAGATACAGTCTGTCCCCGTATTTCAAACCATTCTGCCATCAAAAACTTCTCTGGAATAAAAACGAACAAAAGATCAAAAAATGATAACTGTGAAAATACTGCACAGTTATAAAAATGCTGCTGGTCTGCCTGGAAACCAGACCCTAAAGACATGCTTAAAAGATATACAAAATTCATTATAGCCCATTTTGCTCTGAATTGCAATAGTGCATTTCGTTCTGATTTATACTTTCGGAAAGGATTCTCCAAAGGGAATTCCACAGAAGAAAAAGAGGTGAACCAATGAAATTTCAGAGAATTCAGGACCTTCGGACAGACGCCGACCTGTCCCAGAAACAGATCAGTGATATCCTGCATATCAGCCAGCGTTCCTATTCCCATTACGAAACCGGCTCCAGGAATATCCCAATTGAAATGCTGATTCGTCTTGCCAATTACTACGAGACCAGTATTGACTATCTGGTTGGACGCACCGACAATAAAAAAATGCAAAAGTAACTGTGAGGAAGCCGAACCGTTACATGCCAAAATGAGGGGGACTGGTGTCCCCCTCATTTCTTGTTTTCAACATTTCATTTTCCCATCCAAAGCTACTTGCCCTGGCTTCGAAGCAGTTTCTCTGTATCCGCGATCTTGGAGATATTGGCCACTTCGTACTCGTTAAAAATATCCCCCTGGTTATCATCAAAGGTCTCCGGATCTTCAGTTCCCTTATACCAGGATTTGCTGTTAAAATAATCTGCGATCCTTTGTGTTACAAACTTTCTTCCATGGCGCGCATAAATCTCATTTTTCGCCAGTTCCAGCTGATCAGAGGAATATCCCGCCAGATCCTCATCTGTAAGATAGCGGCTGTCGCTGTCCGGGAATATGTAATCTCTGCCGGAAATGTCTTTGCTCTCCTCCGGTGCAGCTACAGTAGGGGTAGCCGTAGCTGCCGCTGCCGCCTTCTCCCTTGTCATCACGCCATCCACCTTCGGGGCCATTCCTGCCCCATCAGCTGTTACAGTAGTATCCAGGCGCAGATAAAGCTTTCCCTGGTCAAAGGTCATATTGCCGCTTACCTGATTTCCCCAGGAATCTGTAAAGTCCAGCTTCGCCGCATTTCCAGCAACCTTTGCAGTATCAGAAGCTTCTGAAACCCTGGTACCTTCACTGTCACTTGCCTGGGAAAACGTAAAGGTAACAGACTTCAAGGTAAGATCATCTATACTAAGGCATACCAGACCATTCTTACTGTACCAGGTTCCCAAATAATCATTTGCCATAAAAGCAGGTGCGCGGGTGATCACCGGAGTGGGGGTTACCGTAGCAGTGGGCTCCGGTGTAGGCGTTGCCGTTGCCGCAGGAGTTGGTGTCACAGTTGGCACCTTTTCCAGTGCTTCAATGGCAGCCTTCTTCTGCTGCTCTTTTTGAATTTTCTTTTTATGGTTTGCATACAGAATTCCAGCGATCCCTACCATAACAAATATGGCGATCAGCGCAAACAGGGTTGCTTTTAGTATATCCTTGTTGTGTTTTTTCAAAAACGGTCACCTCCAGTAAAAGAATTCCTGTTACTGTTCACCACCAAAACAATAACGAATTACTCTCTGCCTGTCTCTTTTCTCCTTAGTAACACTTATTCCTGTCCATTCCAGCAATAGGTACAAAGCTTGCATGGCTCAATGTCAATGGACTTCTTCAGGTCATCCAGACGATGGTATTTCAATGAGGTAAAATTCAGTTCCTTGCGGATCTCTTCCAGCATTTCCTTATAATTGGTGGAATCCGGATTTGCATAATCCTGCAGGATCTGATCGGACACATTGTCCCCCTCACGCTTTGCAATGATCCGTCTTGTGATCAGGTCCATCTCAGACTTGGAACGTGAAAAGTTCAGGTACTTGCAGCCATATAAAAGCGGTGGACATGCCGGACGGATGTGCACTTCCCTGGCACCATTATTATAGAGGAATTCGGTAGTCTCCCGAAGCTGGGTACCCCTTACAATGGAGTCATCGATCATAAGAAGGCTCTTATCCTTAATCAGTCTATGTACCGGGATCAGCTTCATTCTGGCAATCAGGTTTCGCTGGCTCTGCTGTGTAGGCATAAAAGATCTTGGCCAGGTAGGGGTATATTTAATAAACGGACGGGCAAATGGCACTCCAGAACGGTTGGCATAACCAATGGCATGTGCAATCCCCGAATCCGGCACACCTGCTACCAGGTCCGGATTTACCTCTCCCACATCTCTTCCAGCCAGGATATCGCCGCACTTATAGCGCATTTCTTCCACGTTTACGCCCTCATAGGTAGAGGTAGGATACCCATAATATACCCACAGGAAAGAACAGATCCGCATTTTGTCTCCAGGCTTCTGGAGCACCTGTACTCCCTCCGGAGTAATAAAGTCGATTTCTCCCGGTCCCAGCTCCTTCAGATCTTCATACCCAAGATTAATATAAGCGTGACTTTCAAAGGAAACGCAGCATGCCTCCTCTTTCTTACCGATTACCAGAGGGGTCCGTCCATACCGGTCGCGGGCAGCATAAATTCCCTCCCCAGTCATAAGAAGAAGTGTCATGGAACCCTCGATCATCTCCTGTGCATACCGGATTCCCTCCACAATACTGTCCTTCTGATTGATCAGCGCCGCAGTCACCTCTGTGGGGTTCACGCTGCCGCCGCTCATCTCCAGAAAATGGGTGTGCCCATCTTTAAAGCATTTCTCCACCAAAGCTTCTATATTGTTGATTTTACCAACTGTAGTAATTGCAAAATTTCCAAGATGGGAGCGCACCAGAAGGGGCTGTGGTTCATTATCGGAAATACAGCCGATTCCAAGATTTCCCTCCATCTCTGCCACATCCTTGTCAAACTTAGTACGGAACGGAGAGTTCTCAATATTGTGAATTACGCGGTCAAACCCGGCACTTCTGCTGTATACAGCCATTCCACCTCTCCTGGTACCCAGATGGGAGTGATAATCAATTCCAAAAAACAGATCCATTACACAATCAGACTTTGACGCAACACCAAAAATTCCACCCATTTTTCCTTAGTCTCCTTATTTTTTCTCCTTTATAACGCCTTTTCTGTAGGCATCCAAAAGCTGTTTCAGCTCCTGAATTCGTTCTTTCAGTGCCTTACCGTTATCCGTATCCCCAACAAGGGCACGTCTTGGATTGTAGCGGACCGCCACACGGTTTGACACAATGTCCCGCTCGGTCGCTACTGCATCTTCTGCTGAAGTAAAAGGCTCATGTGCAGTCAGGCTCAAGCCATAGGAACTATAAACAAGAGTATATCCGGCAATACCGGTCACATTCCGGTATGCCTCGCAGAAACCACCGTCAATTACGATCACCTTGCCATTACATTTCACTGGATTCTCTCCCTCCAGCTGATGTACCGGCACATGGCCATTGATAATATGCCCTTCCTCCGGATCCAGTCCGAATTCTTCCAGCATACGGTTTACCACCTCTTCTTTCTCCCAGAGGTGATAGTAGGCATTCTTTTTCTCCTTGTGTGTCTCTTTATCTGCGATAAAATAACGCTCGAAGGTAGTCATTTTATCTTTTCCATATAGTGGGGAATTAGGTCCGGCCCAGATATACCACAAAATATCCTGGCTTGCCTTCTTTTCCTTCTCATCTACGGTAAAAAATGCCTTTCTCACGTAGGCTTCCAGTTTATCATAAAGTGCCTTGCCTTTACAAGTCTCACCGTAAATCTCAACTTCTTTTAATGTTCCATTTTCATTCAGCGGAATGCTTCCATGGAACAAAAGGTTGCCGTTATAAGTCTTATAAAGGCCGCCTTTGTCCAGGAGAAGCTGCATGTGATTCTGAAGCTTCTCGCAGTTGCGAAAGCCAGAGATCAGACGCTCTATCACCTCTTTTTCCCCGTTTGTCAGCTCATAGGGATGCTCCCAGTCAATGGTTGGAAAATGGCAGTCCAGAAGCTTATGCACACTTCCATCCAGCAGACGGACCGTACCATTCCCAGGATCAATGCCTTCCAGCACGCACCGGTTTTCCATGTGAAAATCAGGACGCTCCCTGACCAGGGCTCCCTCCAGCTTAAACTGGATCATGGAAATGGCCTTGTGCATTTTCCGGCTCAGTTCCTTCTCAAGTGCATTGTAATTGGAAGGATTTCCGTGAACCTCGAAAACCTCACAGGGATCATCTCCATACACTTCCATTGCAAAAGCGGCAAGGGGCATCATATTGATCCCATAGCCATCTTCCAGAATGTCCAGGTTGCCATAACGGATGCTGTTCCGGATCACCGTTGCCATGCAGGCTGCCTGTCCCACAGCAGCTCCCATCCACACCACATCATGGTTTCCCCACTGGATATCCAGGGAATGGTACTCCATCAGGCGGTCCATAATAAAGTGAGGACCCGGGCCTCTGTCGTAAATGTCTCCCAATACATGAAGATGGTCTACGACCAGCCTCTGGATCAGCTCTGCAAGGGCAATGATAAAATTCTCTGCCCTTCCAATATCGATGATGGTATCCACAATGGAATCGTAATAAGCCTCTTTATCCAGGACCTCCGCTTTCTCCGTGATCAGCTCTTCGATCACATAGGCATAGTCAGCCGGAAGGGCCTTTCGCACCTTGGATCTGGTATACTTGGAGGCGGTTGTCTTGCACACTTCAATGAGGCGGTACAAGGTGATCTTGTACCAGTTCTCCATGTCCGTCTCTGTCTTTTTCACATAGGCAATCTTCTCCTTGGGATAATACACAAGGGTTGCCAGGGAACGTTTGTCACTGTTGCTTAAGGTATGTCCGAATACATCGTCTATCTTCTTACGCACTGCACCGGAACCGTTTCGGAGCACATGGGAAAAAGCCTCGTACTCTCCGTGGATGTCAGAGAGGAAATGCTCGGTGCCCTTTGGCAGATTAAGAATAGACTGAAGGTTGATGATCTCTGTGGAAGCCTTCCCAATGGTAGGGTAAAGCTCTGCCAGACGTTGTAGGTAGCGCAGTTCTTCTGTCTTCATGAAACCTCCTGTTTTGCAAGCAGCCCGACTGCCCATCCCCGGAGGGAGGGTACAATCAAAGACATCATATTTTTCTCATTTAACCAGCATTCGTTGAAAAATCAAACAGCGAAATCTGGTTGGACTGTGGAATATCCCCAAACAGCCCAAGCTTATCCATCAGATCAATTACGGTCTTGCTGACCTTGGTCCGGTCGCGGAAATCATCCTTGGAAAGGAATCTTCCCTGTACAGCTGCGTCCACAACAGCATCCGCAGCCTTATCTCCAAGACCTTCTATAGAGTCAATAGACGGCATCAGCCTGCCCTCTATGATCTGGAAACGATGTGCCTTTGCCCGGTAAATATCAATCGGCATGAAATCATAGCCTCTTGCATACATTTCCTGGACAATACGCATATCCTTCAGGGTATCCTGCTCTTTCTTGGACGCAGTATCTCCCTTCTTACGGATCTCCGCCATATAAAACTCCAGCTTTTCTTTTCCCATACACATCAGCTCATAGGAAAAGGCGGTAGCACGGATACTAAAATATGCCCCGTAGTAAGCCAGCGGCTGGAACACCTTGAACCAGGCGATTCGGTAGGCCATCATAACGTAAGCCGCTGCATGGGCCTTCGGAAACATATATTTGATTTTCTTACAGGACCAGATGTACCAGTCTGGAACGCCGTGTTCCTTCATGGTAGTGATCCATTCGTCACGGAGCCCTTTTCCCTTACGGACACTCTCCATGATGGTAAAGGCAAGACCACTCTCCACTCCCTGGCCAATAAGATAGATCATAATATCATCACGGGTACAGATTGCTGTAGAAATAGTAGCCTTTCCTTCTTCGATCAGAGTCTGGGCATTTCCCAGCCAAACATCCGTACCGTGGGAAAGCCCCGCAATACGGATCAGGTCGGAAAAGTATTTCGGCTTGGTATCGATCAGCATCTGCATGGCAAAATCAGTACCAAACTCTGGAATTCCAAGGCAGCCCAGCTTACAGCCGCCGATATCCTTAGGCTCTATTCCAAGAGCTTCGGTGCTGGCAAATAATGACATGACCGCCTTATCATCAAGAGGGACCTCTCTTGCATTTAAATCTGTCATATCCTCAAGGGTACGGATCATGGTGGGATCATCATGTCCAAGAATATCCAGCTTCAGCAGGTTTCCATCAATGGAGTGGTAATCAAAATGGGTAGTAATAAATCCACTGCTGGAATCGTTTGCCGGGTACTGGACCGGGGTAAATTTCTCTATTTCCTCTCCCATAGGGAGTACGATAATTCCTCCAGGGTGCTGGCCAGTGCTTCGCCGGATACCGGTACAGCCCTGTACAATCCGGTTGATCTCACAGGAACGCTTATGCTGTCCCCGCTCTTCAAAATAGTTCTTCACATATCCGAATGCGGTCTTATCTGCAAGGGTACCGATGGTCCCCGCCTTAAAGGTCTGGCCTTTTCCGAATATAACCTCTGTATAATGATGGGCATTGGATTGATATTCTCCTGAGAAATTCAGGTCAATATCAGGCTCCTTGTCACCTTTAAATCCAAGGAAGGTCTCAAAAGGAATGTCAAAGCCCTGTTTTGTCATCCTGGTGCCGCATTTTGGGCAGATCCGGTCTGGCATATCGCATCCTGCCATACCTGCAAATTTCTTAATCTCCGGGGAATCAAAATCACTGTACTTGCACTCCGGATTTGGGCAAAGATAATGCGGCGGCAAAGGATTAACCTCTGTAATACCAGACATGGTGGCTGCCAGAGAGGATCCAACAGAACCTCGGGAACCTACCAGATAACCGTCTGCATTGGACTTCCACACCAGCTTCTGGGCAATGATATACATCACCGCATATCCATTGGAAATAATAGAGTTCAGCTCCTTGTCCAGACGCTCTTCCACGATTTTTGGAAGAACCTCCCCATACATTTCATGTGCCTTCTGGAAACACATATCCTTTAAGTCCTGGTCAGAATTCTCAATGACCGGCGGATATTTGTCAGGATGGATGGGGGACATTTTCTCTATCATATCCGCTATCTTCACGGTATTTGTAATTACCACTTCCTCTGCCTTCTCGCTTCCCAGATAGGAAAACTCCTCCAGCATTTCTTCGGTGGTGCGAAGATAAAGAGGCGCCTGGTTGTCTGCATCCTTGAAACCGCTTCCTGCCATGATGATACGGCGGTAGATCTCATCCTGGGGATCCATGAAATGGACATCACAGGTAGCCACAACCGGCTTGTGGAACTGCTCTCCCAGCTTCACGATCTTTTTGTTGATCTCGATCAGGTCTTCCTTGGAGTGGATGGTATCGTTCTTCTCATCCTCGATCATGAACATATTGTTCCCAAGAGGCTGGATTTCCAGATAATCGTAAAAGCTTACCAGCCTTGCGATTTCCTGTTCCGGTGCGTTTCGTAAAAGAGCCTGGTAAAGCTCGCCGGCTTCGCAGGCACTTCCAATGAGAAGTCCCTCCCTATGTGCCTCGAACACGCTCTTCGGCACACGGGGTCTGTGGTTAAAATACTTAATATGGGACTGGCTTACCAGCTTATACAGATTGATACGCCCAGTCTCATTACGCATGAAAATAACGGCATGGTAGGTAGGCAGCTTCTTAATCGTATCAGGGGAAATTTTTCCCTGTTCATTGAGCTGGTCTACGTCTGTAATGTCTCTTTCCCGGCACATTTCTACGAATTTCTCAAAAATACGAGCGGTACACTCTGCATCATCCACTGCACGGTGATGGTGATCCAGAGAAACACCAACGGCCTTGGCAACTGTATCCAGCTTAAACCGGTTCAGCGACGGCAACAGGAATCTTGCCATACCTACCGTATCCACATAGGTAAAATCATTTGGGATTCCCATGCGGTTGCAATTCTCTATAATAAAGCTCATATCAAAATCTGCGTTGTGGGCTACCATGGTAGCTCCTTCACAGAATTTCAGAAATTCCGGTAAAATTTCTTCAATTGGACGGGCATCCATTACCATACTATCATTGATGCTGGTCAGCTGCTCAATTCGAAAAGGAATTGGCACCTGTGGATTGACAAATGTGGAAAAACGGTCTGTGATCTTTCCATTTTCCACCAGTACAGCACCAATCTCGATGATCTTACAGGTAAGTGGGGAAAATCCGGTGGTCTCGATATCAAAAACGACGAATCTTCCATCTAAGAACTGTCCCTTAGGGTTGGTGACCATACCTTTCAGATCGTCTACCAGGTAGGCTTCCATACCGTAAAGCACCTTGAAGTCAGAGTCTTTTGGTACACAGCCGCCCCATGCATCAAAGCAGTGGTTTGCCTCCGGGAACGCCTGTACCACACCATGGTCTGTGATGGCAATGGCAGGATGTCCCCACTCATAGGCACGTTTTACCAGGGCCTTAGCCTCCGTTACACCATCCATGTCGCTCATCTTGGTATGACAGTGAAGCTCCACACGTTTCTGTGGACTGGTATCTACCCTTGAGCTACGGAAATCGGAAATTTTCTTAATTCCGGAAATAGAGCCGATGGTCAGCTCCCCGTCGAAACGGTCGATGGAAGTGACTCCTTTGATTTTCAGGAAGGCGCCTTTTTTCACATGTTCTTTGATCTCCGGCACCTGCTCGTTGCGCAGGAACATTTTCACTGTGATGGAATCTGTGAAATCTGTAACCGGAAAGATCAGGATGGTCTTTTCGTTTCGGATTTCCCTTGCTTCCACATCCATAACCTGGCAGCGAATGATCACCTCTCCCATTTCCTGTACAATATTTTCCAGTGGAATTGGCTCGTCCTCGAAATCCCTTCCATAAATAACATCTGGGTTTGGATCCTTTCGGAAGCCTCCACGGAAATCGCCCCATTTTCCCTTCTTCTCGAATGGCTTTTTCTCGAAAGGCTTCTTTTCCTGGGCTGCAGCTTTTTTCTCCGTCTTGGCAGCGGCGGTCTTGCCCTCTGCTTCCCCTTTTCCAGCTTTTTTCTCTGCCGCAGGAGCCGGTGCCACCCCTTCTCCTTCTGTGGAAAGCTTGGCGTGCTTCAGCACATTTGCCACTTCCTGGCGGATCTGAATGGCCGCATTCTTGCGGTATTTGCTCTCCTCCGTCTGTACATAATCCATGGAAACCTTCAGGTCCATTCCGCAACGCTCGCAGAATACCTTATGAAGGTATTCGATCAGGATCTCGCTTTTCTGTCTGGAGATCACAGAATCCGGGAGCACCATGTTCAGGCAGTCATCCTCTGGAAACGTGATCTGGGCCTGTTTGAACAGGTTGTACTCCAGCATATTATAATTGCGAAGCTCCAGCTCCATACTGGAGCGGTAGGTATCCAGGAAATTCTTCGGCGTGTACTGTCTGGACAAATGAAACTTCTCGATTACCTTCACACTTACCTCAAGTCCTGGAAAGCATTGTCTCTTGATCTGCTCTTCCAGGCTGAAAATGTGCTTTTTGTGGATCCAGCGGTCGCTTCTTAAGTAGACGCGGACACAGGTTTTGGCTGAGTTACAGGCTACTTTGGTGACGATCACATCTTCCAGAAGTTCACTTAATTCCTGTTTCAGTTTTAAGCTTGGAAATACGTCAAAAAATTCTTTTTCCATTTATAAAATATACACCTTCTGTTTGTTATTACTCCTGAGTCTTATTGTTATCCCAATTCATCAATTCTTCTCTCAAAGTATCCAACAGCTGATCCTCCGGTACCTTCTTCACAATCTCGCCGCCTTTGATCAGAAGACCTACGCCTACACCACCTGCGATTCCGATATCTGCCTCTTTCGCTTCTCCTGGTCCATTTACCACGCAGCCCATAACGGCAACCTTAATGTCAAGAGGGATATCCTGCACCATAGTTTCAACTTTATTGGCAAGACCGATCAGATCGATCTGGGTACGGCCGCAGGTTGGACAGGAAACGACTTCCACGCCTCCTTTGCGGAGTCCAAGGGTTTTCAGAATACGTTTGGCGGATTTTACCTCCTCAAGAGGAGCACCGGTCAGGGAAACACGGATGGTGTCACCGATTCCCTGATATAAAATAATGCCAAGTCCCATAGCGGATTTGATATTACCGGAATAAAGGGTTCCCGCCTCTGTAATTCCCACGTGGAGCGGATAATTGGTCTGTTTTGCGATCAGCTCGTGAGCCTTGGCGCACATCATAACATCAGAAGATTTGATGCTGATCACCAGATTGCTGTACCCCAGTTCTTCGATAATATGCACCTTGTCAAGAGCACTTTCTACCAGGCCTTCTGCCGTAACACCGTGATATTTCTCCACCAGCTCTTTTTCCAGGGAACCGCTGTTTACCCCTACACGGATAGGAATATTACGCTCTTTTGCCACATCCACGACGGCTTTGATCCGCTCTGTGCTTCCAATATTTCCTGGATTGATGCGGATCTTGTCAGCACCGTTTTCCATGGCTGCAATGGCAAGACGGTAATCAAAATGAATGTCTGCTACCAGAGGAATGTGGATCTGCTTTTTGATCTCTTTCAGGGCTTTGGCAGCTTCCATGGTGGGTACGGCGCAGCGGATAATGTCGCAGCCTGCTGCTTCCAGGGCAAGGATCTGTTCTACAGTTGCCTGTACATCTTCTGTTTTTGTATTGGTCATGGACTGGATCAGGATAGGGTTCCCGCCTCCAATCTTTTTATTTCCTATCTGGATCACTTTGGTATGGTCTCTGTACATACGTAGTTCCTCACATTTCTTCTATATTTAAAGGGCACAAAAGGGATGTCTGTGACACCCCTGCTTTTTTCAATTTAATGCTGGATTTCCAACAATTTATTCTTCAAATCTTCTTCCATCTTGCGCATTTCCAGTTCTGCCTGGGCTCTCTTGGCGCGTCCCTCCTTCTGGATGTTCATAACGTCATCCAAAGTGGCGATCAGCTCCTGGTTGGTCTGCTTCAGGGTCTCAATGTCCACAATTCCACGCTCGGATTCCCTGGCGGTCTCTGTGGATGCAAGGTGAAGCGCCTCCGCATTCTTCTTCAGAAGCTCATTGGTCAGGTCTGTTACCTGGCGCTGGGCCTGGGCCGCTTCTGTGGAATGGGCGATTCCAAGTGCCAGCACCATCTGGCTCTTCCAAAGCGGAATGGTATTTACAATAGTTGTCTGGATTTTTTCCACCATAAGGGTATCATTGTTCTGAACCAGACGGATCTGCGGCGCTGTCTGCAGGGAAATGGTTCTGGTCAGTTCCAGATCATGAAGCTTCTTTTCAAAACGGTTGCATTTGCTGTCCAGATCTTTGGCTTCCTGGGCATCCTCTGGAAGTCCGCTGGCTGCTGCCTTGGCTTCCAGGTCTTTTAACCTGCCTTCCCGTACCTCCTGCAGCTTTTGTTTTCCAGCAAGAATGTACATGGTAAGTTCTTTATAATAGTTCAGATTCTGGGCATACATTTTCTCCAGAACTGCGGAGTCCTTCATAAGACGCATCTGATGATCCTGAAGAGAGGTTGTGATCTTCTGCACATTTACCTCTGCCTTGGCATAACGGTTCTTCATGTTCTCGATCTTATTTCCCTGTTTCTTGAAAAATCCAAGAAAACCTTTCTCTTCCTCAGCGGCGTCGAAATCCCGGAGTTCCCCCACAACCTGGGTGATCAGGTCTCCTACTTCACCAAGATCCTGTGTGCGGACATTTTCAAGAGCGGCGTCGGAAAAATCAGCCATTTTCTTCTGGGTTCCGGCACCGTACTGAAGGATCTGGCTGGTATTCTCAATGTCGATCTTCTTAGCAAAGCTGTCTACCATCTGCTGCTCTTCCGGGGAAAGAACGGTCTGCTCCATCTCCTTTTTCACAGCTTCTACCTCCGGCTGTACGGTCACCTCTGCCTTCGGCTCATCCAGAACCGGCTCCAATGTCAGTGTAGGTGTGTTATCTTCAAAACCTGTAAATTCGTTTCCCATAGCATCCTCCTTGTGTATAGGTCTGCCAGGATTTACCAGCAGACATTCGTTGTTTCGTAACTGCTGAATGTATTCGTAATCCAGGCTTACGCCCGGCAATCTACTAAACTTGTTTGTTTTTTCCAGCTTCTCTTCTCATGCGGGTAAGCTCATCTTCCGTCAGCCCTTCCTGTGCCAGAACTGTATTCAGCACAGAAATGTCACTGGATACATCTATGGCAGTATCCTCAAATATGGAATCCAGAAGCTTCTCAAAAGCCACATTCAGGGTATCGATAGTCTCCTCAATTTCTTTCTTGGAGGAAGTAATATTCTCTCCCTGAACCGGCTGACTGTCCATCTCTTCATAAGCATTCAGAAGTTTCACGGTCATTGGAAGATAATAATCCATAAGACGGTTCAGATCCGGAATGACCTCCGGGTGTGCCTTGGCCCGTTCAAAAATCTTCGCTATGATCAGTTCCATGCGGGAGATTTTTCTGGAAATCTCTTCTCCTGGAATGGCATCATTGCTACGGCGGATCTTGTAAAGGAATTCGTTTCCCTTGTCCAGAACCTGCTGCACTTCCGGGGAAAGCTTCGCTCTCTCATCTGCCTCCATCCGCGCCCGGGTGTCTGCCTCTTCACGCAGTCTATTTTCCTGGCGATTTCTTTCCTCTGCCTGCTGACGAAGCACTGCCTCCTGGCGGTCTCTTTCTTCTAACTGCTTCTGGGTGCTTACGTACTGGTCATAGGTTTCATTGCTTGTGATCAGGCAGGTCTCCTGTTTATCAACATGTCCCTGCAAAAACCAGCCTTTGCTGATCATACGTTTGATATCTTTTTTTACAAATTTCACCGGCTTTCCAACGGCCTGGGCCAGTTGCTGGAAATTACAGTAGGTATGGCAGCCAAGAGCCTTAATGTATTTGCTGCGGCGGCTTAAACTGGTAAGGCTGGTACAGCCCTGGCTGAGAAGGACTCCACTAGCAGCCGTAAATACAGCTAATACAGCAGAAAGTCCAAGCATACCACTGTTACCAAAACCTGCTCCAATTCCACCAACCACCATTGTGGCAATTCCAAAGGTTCCGGTAAAAATCCCACCAAACACAGTCTTCAGAATCCCTTTTACCTTAATCCCATTGGCCGGGGAATACAGCGCCAGATTTGTATTTTGTCCAGCAGCATCTTGTCTGCCGGAGCCAAAGTTCTGTGAATTCCCATTCCGTGAATTCTTCCCTTTCGCGCCAGCATATCCCTGATAACCAGTTCCCTGTCCATTCCCATCCTTCTGAAAATCCCAGGACCGGTTCTTCCTGTAATCATAAGAGCCGCCGCTGCGGTAATTGGTGTATTTCCCACTTCCCACCGTATTGTTCAGAGCATCCCGAAGGGCGTCACTTCCATTATCAATGGCCTTATTCAGCGTCTGGTTAATACTCTGGCTCAGCTTCTGGTAATTTTTCTCATTTATCGCACTGTCGATGATGTCCTGGATCTTGTCTCCAAGCTCATCAAATTCGTTATATCCCATCTTTTCCTCCGGATATTTTATTTCATAACGCCTGTTTTATTATTATACAAAAATCCCCTTCAAAAAACAAGACAACATAAAATATAAACACATTATCCTTTTTCGTCATCTTTTTCACAGGAAAATCACGGAAATTTCTACTTTTCCCATTGAATTTCACACTTAAAAGTTTTACAATAGTAAAAACGTCGTGGATTCATATTCAGAATCTACCCCAAGAAACCACGCTAGGAGGAAATTGTTATGGAGAAAAAAGACATCGACTGGGGCAACCTGGGCTTTGGCTATGTAAAAACAGATTACCGTTATGTATCTAATTATAAAGACGGCAAATGGGATGAGGGAGGCCTTACCACAGATGATACCGTTACCATCAGTGAATGTGCAGGCGTTCTTCAGTATGCACAGACTGTTTTTGAAGGTATGAAAGCATACACTACAGAAGACGGGCGTATCGTTACTTTCCGTCCTGACCTGAACGGTGAGCGTATGGAGCATTCCGCAGCAAGACTGGAGATGCCGGTATTCCCGAAAGACCGTTTTGTTGACGCAGTTGTTCAGACAATTAAAGCAAATGCAGCATATGTTCCGCCATATGGTTCTGGTGCTACTTTATATGTACGTCCGTACATGTTCGGAAGCGATGCTGTTATCGGTGTAAAACCAGCTAACGAGTATCAGTTCCGTGTATTTACCACACCTGTTGGACCATACTTCAAGGGCGGCGCTAAGCCGATCACAATCCGTGTCAGCGACTTCGACCGTGCTGCACCCAACGGTACCGGTCATATCAAAGCTGGTCTGAACTACGCAATGAGCCTTCACGCAATCGTTGATGCCCATAAGAACGGCTTCGATGAGAACATGTATCTTGATTCCAGGACACGTACCAAAGTTGAAGAGACAGGCGGCGCAAACTTCCTGTTCGTAACAAAAGACGGCAAGGTTGTTACTCCAAAGTCAGACAGCATCCTTCCATCCATCACACGTCGTTCCCTGATCTATGTTGCTAAGGAATACCTTGGACTTGAGGCAGAGGAAAGAGAAGTATACTTCGACGAAGTGAAAGATTTCGCAGAATGCGGTCTTTGCGGTACAGCTGCTGTTATCTCTCCTGTTGGAAAGATCTTTGACCACGGCAAAGAGATCTGCTTCCCAAGCGGCATGAACGAGATGGGACCGATCACCAGGAAACTTTATGAGACACTTACCGGAATCCAGATGGGCCGTATCCAGGCTCCAGAGGGATGGCTGAAGGTTATCGAATAATTTTTCTAAAATTCACATTTTTCGTGTCTTTTTGATATGAATATTACACAGCACATAATAGAGCTCCGGCATAGCGAAAATGCCGGAGCTTTTTATATATCTGCCCAGCCTGCGTGCAGGATTTTCCGCCTGCGGCTGGCCGCTTCCAGCGGCATCTTACGTTCCGCTGCGGTACAAGCCTGTCCGGTAGGGCTTTTTGTGTAATAGGAAATTCCTACAGAATTTCCTATATAAAAAATCAGCTCCACCACAATGGCAGAACTGACTTTTTAGAAAACATTTTATGTTTTCCCAATTATTTATTTCTCTCATATCTCACAAACTTATATTCCAGGTCGAAATAAGTCTGTTCTTCGCTCTCGGCTGCTACATGCCATTCCGGGTCTTCATCCAGATTTGGGAAATAGCTGTCTGCGATGTAAGCGAAATCAATCTTGGTAACCTGAGCCACGTCACAATACGGAAGAAGCTGTTTGTAAATGGTGTCACCGCCAATGCAGTATACATCTTCTGCCGGATATTTCTTCAGTTCTTCCATCAGTTCTTCAATAGAATGAACGATAATAGCATCTTTCACTTTATAGTTCTGGTTTCTGGTAAGAACGATATTGGTGCGGTTTTTCAACGGAAGTCCTCCTGGAAAGCTTTCCAGAGTTTTTCTTCCCATCACACACACCTTGCCGGTGGTCTCCTGGCGGAACATTTTCATATCTGCCGGGATACTTACCAGAAGCTTATTGTCTTTTCCAATTCCCCAGTTTTTGTCTGCCGCTACGATAATTTTCATTTTTATATTCTCCTTTACACGGTGCATGAATTCACGCTATCCAAGCTTAAATATATGCTGTATTGGCATATATCTCCGAAAACATCAATCAATTTATAATACCCACCGCTTAATATTCCCTACATAAACTGTTGCCAAAACATTACTTCTCATTTACTCCATACTCAGATTGCGATAGGAATATTCTTAATCTGCGGCCAGGTCTGGTAATTCTCCACGATCAGGTCATCTGTGGTAAAATCGTAGAAATTCTTCACATCCGGGTTCAGTTTCACAGTCGGTGCCGGATATGGGGTTCTGGAAATCAGCTCCTTGATAACCGGAACATGTCTGTCATAAATATGGCAGTCTGCGATTACATGCACCAACTCACCTGCTTCCATGTCACAGCACTGTGCGATCATCATCAACAGCAGGGAATACTGGCATACATTCCAGTTATTAGCCGCCAGGATATCCTGGGAGCGCTGGTTCAAAATGGCATTTAAGGTCAGCTTGTCCTTTCCAGGCTCCTTTGTTACATTGAAGGTCATAGAGTAAGCACATGGGTAAAGATTCATCTCATGAAGATCTTCATGCACATAAATATTGGTCATAATACGGCGGCTGTATGGATTATTTTTCAGATCATAAAGAACACGGTCCACCTGATCCATCATGCCTTCTTTGTACTGATGCTTCACACCCAGCTGATAACCATACGCTTTTCCAATGGAGCCATCCTCGTCGGCCCAGCTGTCCCAGATATGGCTGTGAAGGTCATGAATGTTGTTTGATTTCTTCTGCCAGATCCAGAGAATCTCATCCATGGCGCTTTTTAATGCAGTCTTACGAAGGGTCAGCGCTGGAAATTCCTTTCTCAGATCATAACGGTTCACAACACCAAAACGTTTGATCGTATAAGCAGAAGTGCCATCCTCCCACACCGGACGGACTTTCTCCCCTTCTGTACTGGTTCCGTTCTCAATTACGTCTTTACACATATCTATAAAAATATAATCAGCTAAACTCATACCTGTCCTTTTCCTCCTGGTCTCCATTGTGCGTTCTTTATAGCAGCACGATACCCGTCTGCCAGAGCCTCTCCCCATCAGGTATCCCGCTGCTTTTCATACTTCAACAATTTTAGCATAGATTCCTGTAAATAACAAGTTCTTTGCTCTCCTGTCTCCCTCCTGGTTGCTCTGGTTTTGTTGTTTTTTCAAGGCCTTGTCAAATCACCTTTTTCTTTACAATCTCATTTTCCCATGTTATAGTAAACCCCATGAAGAAAATTTTAATCCATTTACTGAAACCTCTTTCTTTTCTTCCTGCAATTGTGATGATGTATGTGATCTATTCATTTTCAGCCCAGACAGGGGAGGTGTCCGGGGCCTTAAGCTATGAGGTCAGCTACCAGATTGTAGAAACCAAGAATGAAGTTCTAAACGAAAACAAATCTTATGATGAGCTTGCTTATTCTGCAAGTTCCATTGAATTTTATGTCCGAAAGGCAGCTCACATGACAGAGTATTGTCTGCTGGCCATTGCCATTTCTTTTCCTCTCTATGTCTATGGCGTAAGAGGAATCTGGCTGATCCTGCTGGCAGGGGTGATCTGCGTGGGCTTCGCCGGATTTGACGAATACCACCAATCCTTTGTGTCAGACCGCGGTCCTTCTGTGAGAGATGTAGGAATCGACAGCATCGGTGTTACTGTTGGAATCCTGCTGGTACAGGCATTCTGCTGGTCCACCCTACATAACCCAAGTGGGAAACGTCGGCGCAGAAAAAGGCGCTAAACAAGGAGCCAAAACATGCTCCGCGAGTTTTACCCGCTATCGCGGCAGTTGCCAAGGTCTCATGCAAGCATGGACTTTGGCTCGTCGCTCGCGTAAATTTAAAACAGGCTTCCGGATCGTTTTCATCTGGAAGTCTGTTTTTATATACTTATATGAATTTTATTCCTTTTCATCCTCATTTGCATCCCCAAGCTGGTTCACCAGGTTGGCACGCTCTGCAATAGACATCTTTTTTCCCTGGAACGGACTGCTCTGCGCAGCGGCTGTTTTCTGAGCTTCCCCTGCTTCTGGCTCTGTTCCAGAAAGCTGTGATTCACCCCCAGCCTCCTGTTCCTTCTTTGCCTTGCTCAGCTTCATGCTGTTTCTAAGTCCGCTTACCACAAACACCACGCCCAGCACAATAAACACAATTCCAGCCACCATAAATCCCGGACTGCTGCCTTCTGTTCTTTTTATCACATCCTGACAAAGCGAAACGCCAAGATAAGCCACGTAAACGCCTGCCAGGATCATGATCAGATAGGTTCGCATAGGAACTCCGCTTTTGGGATTCTCCCCACCAGCTTTTTCCTCGGAAGCAGCTGCACTTATATTCTCGTTTCTCTCCCCCTCAGGGCTCTTGTTCTCGAAATCTTCCATCCTTCATCCTCCGTTCTTTTTCCGCAGTTTCTTCTATCAGGAAACCGCAAACTGGCTCTCATACAGGTTCGCATAGAAGCCCTTCTTCGCCAGCAGTTCCTCATGCCTGCCCTGCTCAATAATATTTCCATCCTTCATAACCAGGATCAAATCTGCCTCCCGAATGGTGGAAAGACGATGTGCAACAATAAAACTGGTTCTTCCCTCCATCAGCTCTGCAAAAGCCTTCTGGACCTTCACTTCTGTACGGGTATCAATAGAGGATGTGGCCTCGTCCAGGATCAGCATAGCCGGGTGCATCAGCATAACCCTTGCAATACAAAGGAGCTGCTTCTGTCCCTGGGAAATATTTCCGCCGCCCTCTGAGATCAAGGTATTGTAGCCGTTTGGCATACGCTTGATAAAGCTGTGGGCATGTGCATGCTTAGCAGCCTCCATAACCTCTTCCAAAGTCGCATCTGGCTTTCCGTACGCAATATTCTCACGGATGGTTCCCGCCTTCAGCCAGGTCTCCTGAAGCACCATACCAAAGTTTCGTCTCAGACTGTCACGAGTCAGTTCTCTTACCGGATAACCGCTTATCTTGATCTGTCCCTTATCCACATCATAGAATCTCATAAGCAGGTTGATCATAGTGGTCTTACCACATCCCGTCGGTCCTACAATGGCAATTCGCTGTCCAGGTTTTACGTCAATGGAAATATCGGTAAGCAGCGGAACCTCTTTTCTGTAGGAGAAAGAAACATTCTCCACACTTACACGGCCGTCCGCTTTTTCCAGTTCTACAGCGCCTGAAGCATCTGGCTCCTGTACAGGTGTATCAATAAAGTCAAACAGACGTTTCGCGCAGGCCAACGCATTCTCAAGCTCTGTGATAACGCCTGAAATCTCATTGAAAGGCTTGGTATACTGGTTGGCATAGTTCAGAAAACTGGTCAGCTGTCCCACCGTCATGCCGCCCTTAATTACCGTAAATGCACCAAAAATTCCAACTGCAGTGTAAACAAGACCATTAACAAAACGTGTAGACGGGTTTGTAATAGAGGAAAAGAAAATGGCCTTAATTCCGCATACCCGAAGCTCTTCATTTACTTTTCCAAAACGCGCATTTGCCCTCTCCTCATAGGAAAAAGCCTGCACAATCTTCTGATTTCCAACAAGCTCCTCCACGATAGAGGTCATCTCAGCCCTCTTCTCAGACTGCTCCTGGAACATACGGAAGGTTCTGCTTGCAATAAAGCTTGCCACAAACAGGGAGATCGGGGTAAGTAAAATAACGATCACCGCGATCTTCACACTGATGGAAAGCATAAATCCAATGGTTCCAAAGATGGTCAGAACACCGGTAAACAGCTGGGTAAAGCCCATAAGAAGACCATCTGAAAACTGGCTCACATCGGAAACAATTCGGCTTAAAATATCTCCTGGCTGGTTGGCATCAATATAAGATACTGGCACCTCCTGAAGATGGGCAAAAGCCTGGCTTCGTACATCCTGTACCACACTGTAGGTAACCTGGTTGGTAAGAAGGTTCATCACCCACTGGGAAACTGCATTTCCCACAACGATCACAGCCAGAGTACCAAGCACCTTCAAAAGTCCGGCTACATTTACATTTCCAGGCCCTACGATATTGTCCACACCGTTACCAATGAGAATTGGTGTATACAAAATAAATGCAACGGTGACAAGCGCTGTAAGAAGCATAATGATAATTTTTGCTTTGTAAGGGCTGATAAATTTCAGCACTCTTTTCATGGTATCTTTATTCTTTCCCATCAGCGGTTCACCTCCTGTTCGGAAAGCTGTGACAGACAGATTTCTCTGTAGACCTCACAGGATTCCATAAGTTCTTTGTGGGTTCCCACACCAACCAGCTCCCCATCGTCCAGGACCAGGATCTTGTCTGCCTGCTTGATGGAGGTTGCTCGCTGGGAAACAATAAACACCGTCATTCCTTTGGTCTGCTCATGAATAGCATGACGAAGAGCTGCATCTGTGGCAAAGTCAAGAGCAGAAGCACTGTCATCCATGATCAGGATCTCAGGATCTCCCACCAGTGCCCTTGCTATGGTAAGGCGCTGGCGCTGTCCTCCGGAAAGATTGGAACCTCCCTGGCTTACCATGGTATTTAAGCCTTCCGGCTTGCTGTTTACAAAATCCCTTGCCTGTGCAATGGAAAGAGCACGCTGGATTTCTTCCTCTGTAGCATCCTCTTTGCCCCACTTCATATTGTCGCGGATGGTCCCCTTAAACAGAACCGCCTGCTGGGGTACCATGCCAACCTTTTTACGAAGCTGTGAAAACGGATATTCTTTTGCATTATTTCCATCAATTACCACATTACCGGAAGTCACATCATAGAAACGTGGGATCAGGTTCACCAGAGTAGATTTACCACATCCTGTACCGCCGATGATACCGATGGTCTCACCTGGCTTTGCAGTAAAGGAAATATGGGAAAGTGCCGGCTCCTGGCTGCCTGCATAGGTAAAGCTCACATCCTCAAAGGCAACTCTTGCAGCATTCTTTCGCTCTGCCTGAACACTGCTGCCCTCGTCCGTGAGAGACGGCTGTGTATCCAGAACCTCGTTCAGACGCACACCGGAAGCCATGGCCTTTGTCACAGCTACGATCAGGTTTGCAAGGGCGATCAGTGCGATCAGAATCTGGTTCATATAGTTTACAAGGGCAACCACTTCACCCTGTGTAAGAATGCCCACAGACACTTCCCTGCTTCCATACCAGAGAATTCCAATAATGGCAAAGTTCATGATAACTGTAGTGGCCGGATTCAGAAGTGCGGAAATTTTTCCCGCTCTTACCTGCACCTTGGTGTAAGCATCATTTACTTCTGAAAATTCTTTATATTCTTCCTGCTGTCTTCCAAAGGCTCTTACCACTCTGGTACCCACATGGTTCTCTCTGGTGATTAGGGAAATCTTATCCAGGGAGGACTGGGCCTTTTTGTAAATCGGCACTGTTGTACGCATAATTCCGTAAATTACAATCGAAATCACCGGAACTGCGATCAGGAAGATCAGACCGATCTTCACATCAATGGTAAAGGACATGATCACCGCACCCACAACAATAAAAGGGGAACGAAGGAACAGACGCAATACCATGTTCACACCGGTCTGGGCCTGGTTCACGTCATTGGTGATCCTGGTCACAAGGGTAGGAGTTCCAAGCATATCCAGCTCTCTGTAGGAAAGCTTGCTAATATGGGAAAATAACTCTTTACGAAGGGCGGTACTGAATCCCATGGCTGCCTTCGCGGAGAAATACTGTGCTGTCAGGGAACATACAAGACCGATCGCTCCAAGCAGTACCATGATCACGCACTGATGCCAGATATAGGCATTGTCCTGATTCTTAATGCCGATATCCATGATTCTTGCTACAACCAGAGGCACGATCAGCTCAAAGGTGGCCTCCAGCATTTTGAACAAAGGAGCCAGAAAGCTTTCTTTCTCATAGCCTTTCAAAAATTTAATCAATCTTTTCATTTTCTTCTACTGCTCCTGAATTCGTCCGTATAACCGGGTCATGGCGTAAATTCTCTGAATGATCTCATCCGTAAACTGACCTCTTGTAAGACGCCATTTCCAGTTGTCTCCCAGTGTGGAAGGCATATTCATTCTGGCCTCGTTTCCAAGGCAGAGATAGTCCTGCAAAGGTACGACGCAGACTTCCGCTACAGATGACTGCGCAGACCGGATCAGACCCCAGACACACTCATCTGTGTCTTTTCCCTCACAGGCTGTATACTGATTCACATACTCCCTGTTGGACTGGGTAAGGTTTCCAAACCAGCCCTTTGTAGTCTCATTGTCATGAGTTCCAGTGTATACAATACAGTTCTTGTCATAGCGGAAAGGAAGATATACGCTCTCACCGCTTTCATCAAAGGCAAATTGAAGTACCTTCATACCGGGATAACCAGACTTGGCCAAAAGCTCCCTGACGCTGTCTGTAAGGAATCCCAGATCCTCTGCGATCACATCCAGATTATTAATATTCTCCTCCAGAACCTTGAACAGTTCTATTCCCGGTCCTTTCTCCCACTTTCCGTTCTTGGCAGTCCTGTCCCCATAAGGAACTGCCCAGTACTCGTCAAAGCCACGGAAATGATCGATCCGGACCTTATCATACAGCTTCATGCAGTGTGTCATGCGAAGAATCCACCAGCTATAGCCGGTTTTCTTATGATATTCCCAATTATACAGCGGATTTCCCCACAGCTGTCCAGTTGCGGAAAAAGCGTCTGGCGGGCATCCTGCCACCGCTACCGGAGTTGCCTCCTGGTCGAACTGGAACAGATCCGGGTTCGCCCATGCATCTGCACCGTCAAAAGCCACATAAATGGGAAGATCACCGATGATCTTAATGTCCCTGTCATTTGCATATTTCTTCAGCTGGCTCCACTGGCGGTAGAACCAGAACTGCTGAAATGCATAGAAGCTGATGTCCTCCTTCAGTTCCTTTCCCACCTTTTCAAGTGCCTCAGGCTTACGTGTCTTTAAGTCTTCCGGCCACTCATTCCAGGCGATTCCCTCCAGGCTGTCCTTCACAGCCATATACAGGCAATAGTCTGCAAGCCAGAAGTCCTGTTCCTTCTCAAAGGCTTCCATCTCCTCATGGATCAGCTGAAGCTCTTTGTTCGTTCCATCCATCTGGTAAAAACGTCTGTAAGCCTTTCGAAGAAGGGAAAATCTGGAAAGATAAACCTTCTCATAGTCCACATAGCTCTTGCTTCCGCCCCAGTCACAGTCTGCGCATTCTGCTGCTGTAAGAAGGTCTCTCTGGATAAATTCTTCCAGATCAATGAAATAGGGATTTCCTGCAAAGGTGGAAAAAGACTGGTAAGGGGAATCCCCGTATCCGGTCGGTCCAAGTGGCAGGATCTGCCAGTATTTCTGTCCCGCCTGTGCGAGTTGATCTACAAAAGCGTAAGCTTCTTTAGAAAAGCATCCGATTCCATAGTTGGAAGGGATGCTGGATATAGGCAATAAAATACCGCTGGCTCTCATCATATATTCCTCCTGTCTATTACTGCCCACCACTTACAGCACCACCCCTACAATGCACAAAGATCATGCTTTACATGATTTCCCACCGGGCTTTTGGTGCGCAGTAATATATTTTGGTATTATAACTATTATCCGTTTATTATACTGCCTTCATACATAATCGGTCAACAAGATAAAATACACTTCTAAAAAAACAGGCACCCGGAAAAATTCCGAATGCCTGTCTTTCCCTTGGGCATCACATTTATGTACTGCCCAAAAGCTTCTATTCTTTTACCTGGATTATTTCTTGCTTGTGTAACCGAAGAAGAAGTATCCAAGTGGTGTGTAGTACATACCGTCAATGTCTGGATTGAGCATGTATGGCTGTGTATAGAAATAGATCGGAGCAAGTACGCTGTCCTGTCCAATGAGGATATCCTCAGCTTCGTGGAATGCTTTCATACGCTCTTCTGGATCAGAAGTAGCTTTTGCTGCATCGATGGCTGCATCATAGTCTGGGTTGGAGTACTGAGCGTCGTTGTTGCCGCCGTCTGTGTACCACATATCCAGGAATGAGCAAGGATCATTGTAGTCTGCGATCCAGCCGTTACGGGCAATCTGGAAGTTACCATCTTTTCTGTTCTGAAGGAATACGTTCCAATCCTGGTTATTCAGGTTAACTGTTACGCCAAGCTCTGTCTGCCACATGTTCTGAAGAGCCTCACCGATCTTCTTGTGGTTATCAGCTGTGTTGTACAGATACTCTACAGTCGGGAAGCCTTCGCCGTTCGGATAACCAGCGTCTGCAAGAAGCTGACGGGCCTCTTCGCAGTTAGCCTCATAATCCTCATCGGAAATGCTGTAGTAAGAACCGCCTACTGTACGGAAGTCATCACTACCAGCACCAGCTGCATCATTTACACCGTTCGGTACATATCCGTCAGCCGGAACCTCACCAGCCTGAGAAACGTTCTCTACGATGTAGTTACGGTCGATTACAAGTGAGAATGCTTTACGGATGTTAGGGTCAGAGAAAACTTCGTCCTCTGTGTTGAAGCATACATAGTAGGTTCCAAGGTAGTCACCAATCTCAAGCTCGCCAGAAGCAAGGTAGGTCGGGATCTCGTCTACAGGAAGGTTCTCGATGAAATCAAGCTCGCCGTTGTTGTAACCTTTAAGCATTGCATTGTTGTCATCAAGAAGTGTAAACTTGATGGTATCCGGTCCAAGGTTCTCATAGTCATAGTAGTTCTCATTCTTCTCCATGGAGATGTAAGCGTTGTGAGACCACTCTGTCATTTTGTATGGTCCATTACCAATGTAGGTGCTTGGATCAAATGTCCAGTTGTCACTGCTCTCTACCATATCCTGACGAACTGGGAAGGTTGCCGGGAATGCCATGATTTCTTCGAAATATGGGCAGTCATAGGTAAGGTCGATCTGAAGAGTCTGATCATCAACTGCTGTGATTCCAAGAGTGCTTGGATCGGCGCTTCCATCAGCAACTGCGTCATATCCTTTTACCATGTCGATCATGTAGCAGTAATCTGCTGCTGTCTCAGGATTTGCAAGACGCTGCCATGCATAAACAAAGTCACCAGCTGTTACAGCCTGTCCATCAGACCATTTGATACCATCACGAAGTTTGATGGTGTAAGTAACTGTACCATCTTCGTTCTCTGCTTTTTCCCAGGACTCAGCCTGTCCAGGAGCTGTGACAGCATTTCCTTCGCCATCATTTACCCATTTCGCAAGACCTTCGAACATGTGGTTGCACATGATAGCTCCGTCAACTGCAGAATTCAGTGCAGGGTCGATTGTCTGTGGTTCAGATGCGATACAAAGATTCAGATTGAATCCCTCGTCAGATGCTGTATCCTCAGCGAATACAGGAGTAGCTGCCATGCTTACTACCATAGCTGCAGTCAGTGCCATAGACATAAACTTTCTTCTCATTACTTTTCCTCCTTTATGCTTTTTGCGCCGCATGAGAGATGAGAACCGACGCTTGTATTAATCAGTTCTTACATGAAGAACGTAATACCGAATGGATATGTCTGCTTACGCAGACATTACTATGAAAGTCAGCTATTCCGCGTCTCTGGCGCTCCCACAGCTGCTGCCCGCATATCCATGAACCCACTCATGCAAACATGGCTCATTCATGGCTTCCGTACGGGACCTTCATAGTATTTACTTGTCCAGTAAATGACAAGCTGCCCAGTGACCTGGCTCATGCTCTCTGAACACAGGAGCTGCCTGGCTGCACTTTTCAGTGGCATATGGACATCTGGTGTGGAAACGGCATCCGCTTGGCGGATTCATAGGACTTGGCACGTCGCCTTCCAGGATAATACGCTTTCTTGTCCGGCTCAGCTTTGGATCGGGAACCGGAACTGCGGAAAGCAGGGTCTGTGTATAAGGATGGATCGGATGTCTGTTCAGCTCATAGCTCTCTCCTAACTCTACAAGGGAACCAAGATACATAACACCGATTCTGTTTGAAATATGACGGACAACGGAAAGGTCATGGGCAATAAACAGATAAGTCAGCCCCATCTGCTCCTGCATGTCCTCCAGCATGTTTACCACCTGTGACTGGATGGAAACATCCAGCGCGGAAATGGGCTCGTCACAGACAATGAACTCCGGTTTTACTGCAAGGGCGCGGGCAATACCAACACGCTGCTGCTGACCGCCGGAAAACTCATGTGGATAACGGTTTGCATGCTCTGTATTTAATCCAACCTGCGCCAGCAGTTCTTTGATCATGTCCGCGCGATCCTTCTTGTTGGCCGCAAGCTTGTGGATATCAATGGCCTCACCAATGATCTCGCCAACTGTCATACGAGGATCCAGGGAAGCGGACGGATCCTGGAAAATGATCTGCATTTTTCTTCTGTAAGGAAGCATTTTAGCAGCTTTGGCTTTTCCAAGAGGTTTGCCGTCTTTATCCAGAGGATTGTCGTAAATGGTCTCACCATCATAGATGATCTTTCCACCGGTTGGCTCGTAAAGACGAAGGATCGTTCTTCCAAGTGTGGTCTTTCCACAACCGGACTCTCCAACAAGACCAAGTGTCTCACCCTTTTTAATATAGAGGGAAACATCCTGTACCGCCTGTACGCCTGGTCCCTTTACGCCATTGATTGGAAAATATTTTCGTAAATTCTCAATTTCGAGAAGCTTCTTTTCTTCTGCCATTTATTTCTCCTCCTTGTTCATAAGCTCCTGAACACGAAGCCAGCAGGCGGAACGATGTTTCTCGCCCACTTCCACGTAAGGAGGCATTTTCTTCAGACAGATCTTCATGCAATGCTCACAGCGGGGAGCAAATGGACATCCTTCCGGCGGATTCAGCATATCAACCGGGGTTCCCTCAATGGGGATCAGTCTCTCATAGCTCTCAGCGTCAACACGGGGCATGGAACGAAGAAGACCTTTTGTATATGGATGTGCAGGCTCGTAGAAAATGTCATCTACTGGTCCCTGCTCCACAATCTTACCTGCATACATAACCGAAACCTTGTCACAGATATCAGCCACAACTCCAAGATTGTGTGTAATGAAAATGATTCCCATTCCGGTCTTTTTCTGAAGATCTTTCATCAGGTCAAGAATCTGGGCCTGAATGGTAACGTCAAGAGCTGTGGTAGGCTCATCTGCGATCAGAAGCTGTGGATGGCAGATCAGTCCCATGGCGATCATAACACGCTGTCTCATACCGCCAGAAAACTCGTGTGGATACTGCTTCATACGCTTCTCCACATTGTTGATCCCAACCATCTCCATCATTTCCATGGCACGCTTCTGGGCCTCTTCCTTTCTGATCTTCCTGTCATGGGCACGAAGAGCCTCCACCAGCTGATTTCCGATGGTGTAAACCGGATTCAGGCAGGTCATAGGGTTCTGGAAGATCATGGCTACTTTGTTTCCACGGAATGCAGTCATCTCTTCCTTGGAAAAAGAAAGGACATCTTTTCCCTCGAAGGTAATGGAACCTCCGATTACTTTACCTGGGGACTGAAGAAGCCCCATAATAGAATATGCTTCCTGGCTCTTTCCAGAACCGGATTCTCCAACAACTCCCATAACTTCGCCATAATCAAGGTCATAGGAGATACCGCCAACGGCTTTTACCTCGCCGGCCGGGGTAAAGAAGGAGACTTTCAGGTCTTTTACTTCCAGTAATTTATTTTTCTGTTCAGACATTGTTCTCCTCCTCTCTTATTTCTTCAGCTTTGGATCAAGAGCATCGCGAAGTCCATCGCCAAACAGGTTGAATGCAAGGATCATAATACTCAGGATCACGGAAGGTACGATCAGTCTGTAAGTATAAGTGTACATACCGCTAAGTGCGTCTGTTGCCATGGAGCCAAGGCTTGGAAGAGGTGCAGAAACACCAACGCCAAGGTAGGATAAGAAGGACTCCAGGAAAATAGCAGACGGAATCTGCAGGCAGGTGGTAACAACGATCTGTCCGATACAGTTTGGAAGCAGATGACGACGGATGATCCTGCCGCCAGATGCACCAAGTGCTCTTGCTGCGGTTACATATTCCTGCTGTTTCAGCTGAAGTACCTGACCACGGATAATACGGCTCATAGTAACCCAGTATAACAGACCAAATGCGATAAACATGGAAATCAGGTTCGGTCCAAGTACATTGACAAAGGACTTCAGCGGACTAGTTCCAGATGAGTTTACATAGTCGGTAAGGATTGGCTTCAATGCAGTTGCAATAAGAAGAACAACCAGCATCTCCGGAACTGCATAGATCAGCTCTACAATACGCTGCATCACTGCGTCAACCCTGCCGCCGCAGTAACCGGAAATAGCACCATAAAGGGCACCGATCACAAGTACCAGAATGGCTGCAAACACACCAACGGACATAGATACACGGGCACCATACATAACACGGACCAGAATGTCACGGCCATACATATCAGTACCAAATACATGTGGAAAAACTTTTTCCCCATTTGCCTTACGCTCAAGCTCTGCCTGGGAATATCCAAAAATGTGCTTCTTGATTCCAAGCTCCTTGCGGATGGAATCCTCATCTACATTCTGCTCCTCAGAAGACTCTTCGGAAGGTTTTGCAGCAACTTTTGCTTTTGCCCGGATAACAGCTTCATCTTTCTTGGTGAATTTCTCGCCATTTTTCTCAGCTTCTTCTTTCGCCTGGGCGATCATTTCGTCTACATCTACTACATCAGACTGGGTTCTTGCAGCGATTTCATCATTGACACGCTGTGTGTCCTCCAGGGTGTAGTGATATGGGTAAAGGTTCTCAGCACCTTTGTTAAATTCATCATAGCCATATGGAATCAGAACTGGTCCCACAAAGGCAAATAAGAACAGAAATACGATCACACCAAGTGCAACCATAGCCACTGCATTTTTCTTTAATCTTCTCCAGGCATCCTTCCAATAGGAAACGCTCTGGCGGTCCTGAATGAAATCATCCTTCTCCTGTCTGGATGCAGATGTGAAATCATCCGGACTTAAATCCTGAAGGAGATTCTCTATATCCGGCTGAAGACTAACCGGACATTTCTTGATCTTCTTATCTTCTGCCACGATCATTCTCCTCCTTTCGTAAGGCTGATTCTCGGGTCAGCAACCTTATACAGGAGGTCTACAACCAGGTTCATCAGGATAATAAATGCTGCCAGGAAAATAGTAGTTCCCATAATAACCGGATAATCACGGTTCTGGATGGACTGTACGAAGTAACGTCCAAGTCCCGGAATAGAGAACACACTCTCTACAACGAAACCACCGCAAAGGGTAAAGGCCACCTGCGGTCCTAAGTATGTAATAACTGGAATCAACGCATTTCTAAGGGCATGCTTGAAAATAATCTTTTTGTTTTTCAGACCTTTGGCGCGGGCTGTTTTAATGTACTCCTGGCTTAAGGAATCCAGCATGGCAGAACGTGTCTGACGTGCGGTATAGCACATTGGGTAAAAGCCCAGGGCAAAGCATGGCAACACATAGGCACGCCATCCCTGCGACGGGTCGAAAATAGACGGAAACAGATTCAGGGCGTTGTTTCCAGTCAGGGTTACCAGAAGGACAGATGCCACAACGAAGCTTGGCATGGAGATTCCAAGTGTACAGATCACACGAAGAATGCTGTCTGTCAGTTTGCCTCGCTTAAATGCGGCAAGACATCCAAGAGGTACACCTACCAGGATCGCCCACGCAAGTGCAAGTGCACCTACCTTGGCAGATACCGGGAACATATCCACGATAATGTCAAGAACTGCACGGTTCTTCTGCATCTTAAGTGATACACCGAAGTCACCGTGAAGAATATTTTTCAGATACATAAACAGCTGTACATAGACCGGCTTGTCCAGTCCATATTTGGCATTCAGCGCTGCAAGTGTGGACTCGGAAGGTGTTTTCTCACTGAGCCAGGGGCTTCCCGGTACAGCATTCATCAGCAGGAAGGTAAGACAGGCTACCAGAAAGATAGTCAGAATCGCCATTCCAAGTCTTTTTGCAAAGTACTTTCCCATTTTTCCTCCTTATTTTGTCTGGCTGAAAACTTTTATTTCTGTTTCCTTTATGGAATGCTGCCAGAAACAGCATGCCCCTATCAGGATGATTTCTGACCAGAGTTCATTTTTATAATACGTGAGAAAAATTATAGCATTTTGCAGTGCTTTATTCAAGTAACATTTTAAACTTTAGAACAGTGACAGTGCATTTTTTTAAGCTTGTACCATTTTTAAGTGATATCACCCTATATTTTTGTATATTTTGTACAAAGACATTTGTTTGTTTCACAAATGCAGACAGGTTTCCCACCGACAGCAGCAGAACAGGTTATCACAGCAGCTGCCAAGGCTCCTGCAGGCACGTACTTTGGCTCGTTGCACGCAAAATAAAAGAAGGACACCATCTTGGCATCCTTCTCTCTCAATTCTTACCAGTTCTCCTTTTGCTTCGTCCGGCTCCGTGTCCTTCCCACAGCTCATAAGAAAAGCCACGCACAGAAGAACCAGCAGCAAAATCCAGCCTCTTTTTCTCATACGGAATCTCCATTTCGCACCACATCCAGATTTCAAGTCACAAATTTTCCACCTGCAGCTCTTCAATATGCATTATTTCCCTGCCTTTTCACAATAACAGCTTCAAAAATATGCGCCGCAGTTAATAATGATGATGTCAGTATGTACAAAATGAAACAATTTATACCTGGCATGCTGCTTTTTCTCAGAAGCCTTTCTTCTTTATATAGAAGGCAATGTCGTGATAAACCTTCTTCCGGTCTGTCTCATTGAGAATTTCGTGGCGCATTCCCGGATACAGCTTGCCTTTTACATCCACATAACCGGCGTGGCGCATATCCTGCACTGCTTTTGCGAAATGGCGTACATTGATCATGCAGGGATCATCGGATCCGCTGACAAAGAGTACCGGCATTTTCGGCTTGGTGCAGTGCCAGTGCTTCACATCATAGGCGCGCTTCATCAGTTCAAATAGTGCCAGATAGCCGTCATCTGTGAAGGTAAATCCACACAGCTCTGAATCCGAATATTCCTGGGCTGCCGCCTTGTTTGCACAGATCCAGGAGGTACAATTTTTATCCTTGCGGAAGCGCATCACATTTCCGGCGAAGGAAAGTGTCTCGATAACTTTGCTCTTGTGGGTTGGTCCAAACACCGCACTTTCCATATGGGCGACTACCTCTCCAAGAGGTCTTGCCGTATTCTTACTTGGGGAACCACAGATGATCAGCATATCCATACAGTCATCATGCTCTCTTGCAAAAGCACGTACAGCCAGAGATCCCATGCTGTGCCCGAATAGGATCAGCGGCAGGTCCGGAAGCTGCTGGTGCATTTCCCGGTTCACCGCTTCAATATCCTTGAGGATGGCGTCTGCTCCGCCGCCATACATATAGCCCAGATCATCCATGGCCCGCACACTTTTTCCATGACCGCGGTGATCGTGGATCACACATACATAGCCTTTTTTTGCCATGTATTCCATAAAGGGAAGATAGCGTTCCTTGTATTCGCTCATTCCATGCACGAGCTGCAGGATTCCCCGGTACGGTATCTCATCCGGAACCACTGCCAAAACGGAAATATCAAGGCCATCCGCCTCTGATTCTATATAAGCTTCGTATTTTGCACTCATAGTTTTTTCCGCCTTTCTGCTTTTTTCTTATTGTAACATATCCTGTCGTTGCCCGTAAATAGACACTATTCATGACCTGACCAATCTCTTTGTTACTGGTCACGGAGTGAACCGTAATACTTTCTTTTGCTTTCCCAGTGCTTCCCAGACGTAAATGCTTTGACACTCTCCCTGGAGTATACTATAATAAAAAATGATGTCACCAATTTTATATTCTAAACATAAAGATTACAGACACCTGGTACAGTACAACCAAACTTATAATATCATAGACATCATAAAATTAATCAAGGAGGAACCATGGAAAAAAAACAATTAAATACACCAGAGGAGCAGCCCGTTCCAAAGAAGAAAAAGAAAGGCAAAGCCGGACGAATTCTACTCCTGCTTGTTCTCCTTCTCGCTATAGTCGCAGGCGCAGGCTACTATTTCTATGAGCGCAGCCAGCCAGCCAGGGAATTGGACAATTATCTTGCAGCCATTCAGAATCTTGATTTTACTTCAATGGAAAGCATGCTCCAGAGTGGCGATCTGTCTGCCCTTGACAACGCAGATGTGCGAAATGCCACTTATGAAAGCTTCTTCAAATCCATCAATGCCAAGATGACCTGGAAGATCACCAAAACCAGTTTCAATTTTCAGGCAGGCACAGCTGAGGTTACAGCGCGGATCCGCTACGTGGACGGCTCTGACATTTACCGGGAAACCGTCACAGAATTCCTTCGCCAGATCGTTTCCAGCGCATTTTCCGGAGAAAGCCTTACCGAACAGGAGACACAGGACAAGCTTGCTTCTATTTTAAATGAAAAAGCAGCCAGCCTGGAGGATAAATTCAGCGAGACAGATATTATCTATCCTATGATTAAGGTAAACGGCCAGTGGAAGATCACCGCTCTTGACGCGGAAACCGTGAAGATCATGTCAGCCAATTTCAAAAGCGTGGAAGAAGAGATCAGCCAGACATTGGCTGCTTCCGATTCTTCTGCCGACAATGCCACTGGAACAGCTGATCCCAGTGTCCAGGCTCCAGCATCCTCCGACGGCACCATTGATCTTACTAACGAACGTTTTTCCATTCATTATACACGGAACGTCGTTTCCACAGATTTTGGCGGTGAGCCTTGTCTTCTGGTTTATTACGATTACACCAACAATGGAGAAAGCGCCTCAAGTGCTATGGTAGACGTAAATCTTACAGCTTACCAGAACGGAGCTTCTCTGGAAGCAGCCATTCCCTCCAGCAGTGATGATGCCATTGATACCTTTATGAAAGAGATCCAGCCAGGTGAGACCGTGAACGTTTGTCAGGCATTTTCCCTTAAGGATATGAGCCCTGTTACTTTACAGGCAGCTGACGCATTCGGACTGGATACCGGAATTACCGCTTCCCAGACATTGAATTTGCAATAAACAGATAAGAAATACGCGAAAATCCAATTTCCGGTTTTCGCGTATTTTTTTGCATAATTTTGAAGCAGAAAGAAACACTATAGATACGAAAGGATGGTGACTTATGGGAAATAAATTTTTGAATTGTTTCTGTCTGACACTTACACTCATTGGTGCAGTTAACTGGGGATTGATCGGATTCTTTAATTTTAATCTGGTTGCCCTGATTTTCGGAAGCATGAGCTGGATCTCCAGGATCATCTATGCACTAGTTGGACTCAGCGGCCTGTATCTGCTCAGTTTCTATGGTACGATCTGTTCCGCCGAAGACAATGCATAAAAGGAGCTTCTTTTCTGTAACATAACCGATCACGACAGGACAGCTTGCTCATACTCTCTTTTTAGAGCCTGATAAGCGCAGTTTTCAAAGACTGTTCTTACCAGGCTTTTTAATTTACGTTCTATCCCGTTTATACAAAAAAAGAACCAGGAAATAACCTCCTGATTCTTAAGAGCGATAGACGGGGCTCGAACCCGCGGTCTCGACCTTGGCAAGGTCGCGCGT
>NZ_JAJBMO010000097.1 GCF_020537505.1 Blautia glucerasea
CATAGCTTCTCCGCCTGTTCCACCCATGACAAAAATGCTTATGATGAAGATGAGCAACAGTTTTGTACGCGGATCGAGCCGTAACCCTTGTTCTGTTTTTTTGCTGAGCAGAATTTCCCGCGCCATTATGCAATACCGGCACGCTGGAAGTGCTTTTTGCAAATGGCTTTCCCAATCACACCTCCGACAAGGCCAAACACAAAGCAGGCAACCAGCAGAATAGGCGCAATCCACATAGGCATATATGTATTAAGGGTAGCTGCATATTCAGCGCCGTATCCTTCAGTCAACATTACCATATAGCTTTCACGGTTCAGGAAAATGGGAGCAAAGTTGCCAAACACCCAGATGCTGAACACGCCGCAGGAAAGAACTGTGCTCTTTGCACTTTTGTAGTCCGCCTTTTTCAGGATCACGTCGGCCAACAGGCCGCCAACGAGACCAGTTACCATAGTAAGATAGCCGTTGCCGAAGAACACCATGATTAGGCCAATCAGGAAACCCATGATTGCAGTCATCCCGAATTTTTTAGCCTTTGTAACATACAGCATATAGGGGATGCCGCCAATCAAAGGGCACAGCACCGCCATCAGCGGAATAAAAATGGGGATAAAGCCAAGCATCGCCACCAGCATAACAATCACGACATAGATGACGGTGTAGATGCCGATAGTAATTAAATCTTTTCCCTCAAGCCGGGAACTTTTTTTCTGGGAACTCATACCAGTATCCTCCT
>NZ_JAJBMO010000098.1 GCF_020537505.1 Blautia glucerasea
AATCTTCCATAAAAAGGACTCTGCCGTACTGCTCGCCCAGCTTGAAATGGTCGTTGTGGAACTCCATCGTGTCCGGGCAGATCCAGTCCTTGAAGCTGTGTCCCTTTTTCGCGAAGGCTTTCATGTCAAACGGAAAGCTCTGCGGAACGTCTGCCTTGAAAAAGTCCCGGAAGATCTGGAGCCTCTGTTCTGCATCCAGCTCTTCCCCGATGGAGGACAGCTTGGCCAGATGGGTGATGATATCCGTTCCCACACGGGCGAAGTATGTCCTGGCTTCATCGATGTTCTTCTTGTGGACGCTGACGGTCAGATAGCGTTCCTGGTAAATGCTGTTGTTGGTACCGGAGATCTTGGAAAGGAGCATATTGTTATACTCTTTCCGGTACTCGTCCAGTCCATCTCCTTTCATTGGAATCAGCAGGGACTGCTCAAACTCTTCCTTGTTGATCTTACGGTTGTTCAGGGTGATCTTCGCCGTACAGCCGGAATCCAGTGCATTTAAAAGTTCGGAGTAGTCCAGGAACATCTCTGTCTTATCCGCTTTGCTGGCAATGGAATAGTTGATATCCGTAAACCGGAATGTCCGGGAATACTTGCTCTCCACCTGAAAAATACCGTCCGGCCAGATCTTGCGGATCGGGATCGCCTGCTGGGCAGACCTCGGTACTTTGAATTTTTCTTTGTCCTGTTTCAGTGTCTGACTCAGGGTTTTAATCAAAGGCATCACCCCTTCCT
>NZ_JAJBMO010000099.1 GCF_020537505.1 Blautia glucerasea
AATCTTCCATAAAAAGGACTCTGCCGTACTGCTCGCCCAGCTTGAAATGGTCGTTATGGAATTCCATCGTGTCCGGGCAGATCCAGTCTTTGAAGCTGTGTCCCTTTTTCGCAAAGGCTTTCATGTCAAATGAAAAACTCTGTGGAACGTCTGCCTTGAAAAAGTCCCGGAAGATCTGTAGCCTCTGCTCTGCATCCAGCTCTTCCCCAATAGAGGACAGCTTGGCCAGATGGGTGATGATGTCCGTTCCCACACGTGCGAAATAGGTTCTGGCTTCATCGATGTTTTTCTTGTGGACGCTGATGGTCAGATAGCGTTCCTGGTAGATACTGTTGTTGGTACCGGAGATCTTGGAAAGGAGCATGTCATTGTACTCTTTCCGGTACTCGTCCAGACCGTCCCCTTTCATCGGGATCAGCAGGGACTGCTCAAACTCTTCCTTGTTGATCTTACGATTGTTCAGGGTGATCTTCGCCGTACAGCCAGAATCCAGTGCATTTAAAAGTTCAGAGTAGTCCAGGAACATTTCCGTCTTGTCCGCTTTACTGGCAATGGAATAGTTGATATCCGTAAACCGGAATGTCCTGGAATACTTGCTCTCCACCTGAAAAATACCATCTGGCCAGATCTTGCGAATCGGGATGGCCTGCTGGACAGACTTCGGTACTTTAAATTTTTCCTTGTCCTGTTTCAGTGTCTGACTCAGGGTTTTAATCAAAGGCATCACCCCTTCCT
>NZ_JAJBMO010000100.1 GCF_020537505.1 Blautia glucerasea
ATCGATGTCTTCCTATCTTACGTTTTAACGTTTGTATCAAGGATATTTGATTAAAGTTTAATCAAATTTACATGTATGCAGTTTTCAAGGTACAATCAAAGGCTTAATCACTTAACCTCACGGCTAAATTGTTATAAGCCTATGGGCTTAAGTGGACTCGAACCACCGACCTCACGCTTATCAGGCGTGCGCTCTAACCAGCTGAGCTATAAGCCCATTTGCCATCTCTGGCAGTGGAGATGAAGAGATTCGAACTCTCGACCCCCTGCTTGCAAGGCAGGTGCTCTCCCAACTGAGCTACATCCCCATAATCTGGCGCCCACCTGCTCTCCCACATCGTCTCCAATGCAGTACCATCGGCCTCCCCGGTCTTAACCGTCGTGTTCGGGATGGGAACGGGTGTGTCCCCGGGGCGCATCGACACCAGAAATATGATATTTAGTTGTTATCTCCTTGATAACTCAACAGTAAAACACATTTCTCTTCTCTACTTCTTCCCTAGAAAGGAGGTGATCCAGCCGCACCTTCCGATACGGCTACCTTGTTACGACTTCACCCCAGTCATCGGTCCCGCCTTCGGCAGCTCCTCCCTTGCGGTTAGGTCACTGACTTCGGGCGTTACTGACTCCCATGGTGTGACGGGCGGTGTGTACAAGACCCGGGAACGTATTCACCGCGGCATTCTGATCCGCGATTACTAGCGATTCCAGCTTCGTGCAGT
>NZ_JAJBMO010000101.1 GCF_020537505.1 Blautia glucerasea
CTGGTCAGCGTGCAGCTCAGTCCTTCTTCTGCGTAGACTCTTTCTCCCTGTTTGCCAGCATGGACTTGTATAAGAGCTGTTCCATTTGTTTTTGGGAAAGGTAATATTTTTCCGGCACATCTTTCATCAAGATATCCGACAATATACACCCGCTTCCTTGACTGGGGGACTCCGAAATCCTTGCTGTTAAGCACCTTCCATTCGACATGATACCCCAGTTCAGATAACGTACTGAGGATGGTGTGAAACGTCCGCCCTTTGTCATGCGAAAGCAGACCGGGTACGTTTTCAAGGAGAAAATACGCAGGTCGTTTGTCTGCAACCAGTCTGGCAACTTCGAAGAAAAGGGTTCCTCTTGCATCGGCAAATCCCTCCCTTCGTCCAGCAATGGAGAATGCCTGGCAAGGAAATCCCGCGCATAAAAGATCAAAGTCCGGCATTCGTTCTGTTTCAATATTTCTTGCGTCATTGCAGAACCACTCTCCTTCCGTATCAAACAGCACCCGGTAGTTGTGGTCTGCATACGCATCCGCTTCACAGTGTCCTACACAGGTGAAGCCCCCTGCTCTGTGCAGTCCTTCTCGGAATCCTCCGATTCCGCTGAAAAGGTCAAAAAATCGAATTGTTCCGGCTATCAGCCTCCCTTCGCTGCGAAAAAAACAGTGCAGATTTCTCTGCACCGT
>NZ_JAJBMO010000102.1 GCF_020537505.1 Blautia glucerasea
GCTCCTTGCTTTGTAACAACTTGCGAAATCTGACCTGTTCCCATATCAGCCGGAATATCTATTGTCACTGTCTGCGGAGAGTTGGAGAGCAGATCGTGATACAGCTTCGTCATATATTGGTTTGTCATCGTGCGCCCTCCTTTTTCTAGTTAGTCGAAGCTAATCACATAATACTTTATATTTGTTTTTTAGTCAAGGTAATCTAAACTATTGACTACTCTCTAAGAGTCAACATATTAATTTTCAAAGTATGCCGTATCCCATGATCGTTCCGTTATTGATATCATAGCTTCTCTTGTTCACGGCATCACTGGAGTTTCCCTCTACCGTATATACGGTACTTCCCTCAATTTTCTCCACGATTCCCACATGGTCTGAGGTTCCGTCCCCGTTCCAGTCAAAGAAGATCAGGGTTCCGGGTGCTGGCGAATATCCTCTGCTCTTCCATTTTCCCTTGCCCTGAAACCACGCGATCCCATCATCGCATAGGGAGAACTTCGGCATCTTGCCGCTCTCGATCAGTCCTGCCTGATCCCCACACCAGCTGGCAAAGCAGGCACACCACGCCACATGGCTGTCAAATCCATACCATGACCAGAACTTCTGGCCTCCTTCATTTCCAAGCTGGGTAAGTGCCACGGATACGATCTGGCCGTTGCCTCCAAACA
>NZ_JAJBMO010000103.1 GCF_020537505.1 Blautia glucerasea
AAAAAAAAAACTGGATATAAGGCTTATATTGATTTATATAATGAAATGAAAGAAAGGGGAATATTTTAATGGCAAATAAATTTGAAAAGGCTGTAAAAAATAGAACTTCTGAAATACTAGAAAGTGGCAAGGACGCTCCCACTAAAAGTCCTATAGATAATAACTTAAATGATGAGAACTTAGTAAATCTATCTTCTATAATAGATGTTAAAGAAAAGAGCGTAAAAAATAAAACCTTTTATCTTGATACAGAGGTTATAAAATATGTTAAAAAACATGCTAAGGTTCAAAAGGTTAGTGAAAGTAAATTAGTTAATGATATACTTAAACATGTGTTCAAAATATAATAAAACATTCCTATAATTTTATAAAAAGAAGCATATACAATTTGATATATGCTCCTTTTTATATGGGCTTTTTTATATTAATATATTTATATTACATATATATTAAAGTCTTTGTTTTCAATTAACTTCCCATATAATACAAATATATTATATTTGCTATATTAACTTTATTATTAATATGTTTTCTAATATACCTTATATTGTATTAATTAATACAATATCTAATAA
>NZ_JAJBMO010000104.1 GCF_020537505.1 Blautia glucerasea
TGTGAAGTGAATAAAAAAATACACTGCCATCGGCTAGTAAGCAGAGGGACATCCCTCGGCTGTTCTTTGGCAAGTGAATATCGGCACTACAGGTACGTTCCCAACCGTAGAAGCGTGACAGTATGAGCGCCATGATTAAGTATAGGGTAAAGATTCTTAGACTTGGAGCGAGAAAGCATAGCTGTGAATAAGGCGGTGGCAGCCTTTCGCCAAGATCACGGATGGGGGATAATGATACACGTTACCAGCCAGAGAGCGGAAGATGGACTCCGGGTTGTAATCAGAAAGACCCCCAGGACATCTGTGAGCGGCGGCAGGCCAGCCGCCCGCCTGTAGTGTCCCCTTTCCCAGAAGAAATACAGGGATAGTTCCGGGGGTGCGAGGTCAAATGCGGAACAGCAAGATAAAAAAGAAATCAATGAAGAAGTGTGTCGTTGATATCAGATACCATGCGGCTGTGGGAGACTACAGCCGTATTCTTGTGGTATTAACGTCACATCAAGGGGAGAGAACAGATGGAAGAAACAAAAAGAAGTGGGATGAGCAAGGATCAGTTCTGGAATCTGATTGAAAAAGCAAAGGAAGTGTGCGGCACCGATCTGGATGCTTCGGC
>NZ_JAJBMO010000105.1 GCF_020537505.1 Blautia glucerasea
ACATGGTAGCTGCCGGACTTGCCAGCCGATGCCAGGTGTCCCTTGCCTATGCCATCGGGGTTGCCCAGCCAGTCATGGTGCAGGTGGATACCTTTGGAACCGGAAAGATCTGTGCGGATGACTGCCTCGCCGCTGCGATTCCTCTGGTGTTTGGGCTTACCCCAAGCCAGATTAGTGACACCCTGCACCTGAAGCGGCCGATCTACCGACAGAGTGCCGTGTTCGGGCATTTTGGAAGAAAGGAATTCCCGTGGGAGAAAACGGATAAGGCAGAGCAGCTCCGGGATACCGTGATGTAATGCCGTGGATTCCGGAAGAAGAGATCAAACGGGCAAGGGAGATCACCGCCATTGAGTACCTGAAGAAATACCAGCCGAACCGCCTGAAAAAATCTTCAGCCAGAAATGAATGGGAGCTGACAGACCACGATAGCTTTAAAATCAACGAGCTCACCAGCCAGTGGCACTGGAAATCCAGAGATATCGGGGGAACCAGTGCATTAAATTTCCTGATCCATGTAGATGGGTGTTCCTTTCTGGAGGCAGTGCAAATGCTGAAAGATGAGTATCCCACCTATATCCCTCCTC
>NZ_JAJBMO010000011.1 GCF_020537505.1 Blautia glucerasea
TGGAAGTGTGGTAACACATGGAGCTGACTGTTACTAATAGGGTGAGGGCTTGACCAATAATCGCAAGGTTAAAAAATGATTCCATTAGGATGTAACATGTATGTAGTTTTGAAGGTACAGAACCTAAACGGTAGCCGGTTGGTTATCGTTTTTTTTTGCTTTTTCCCATTCCCTCTACCTTTTTCTTCTATATTCTGTTAAAATAAAAGTAATTTTTCACATAACAGGAAGATATAAGATGAAACTAAATAAAACCAAATTGAATCTGGCAGATCAGGAAACAAAGAAAATGCTGCCAGTAATTTTTTCCCTTGCGTGGCCGACCATGTTGGAGCAGCTTATGCAGACTGCTGTGCAGTATATGGATACAGGCATGGTGGGAGTCCTTGGAACAAGCGCCACTGCAGCTGTTGGGGCTACCAGCACCGTAAACTGGCTGATCGGAAGTACCATTTCTGCAATCAGTGTAGGCTTTCTGGCCTATATTTCCCAGTCTATGGGAGCTGGAAAGAAAGAACAGGCAAGAAAAGCCTCCGGCCAGGCGGTACTGGCTGTTCTTGTAGTAGGAATCTTTTTTACCATACTTACTATGGGACTTAGCAGTAAGGTTCCGGTGTGGATGCAGGTGGATCCTTCTATTCAGAAGCTGGCATCCAGCTATTTTCTTATCCTGTATGCACCAATGCTTTTTCGAACCGCAAATATTATTTTTGGAACAGTGCTGCGTGCAGTTGGAGATACCAAAACACCTATGCAGGTGGGAATTGCCTTTAACGTTATCAACATTGTTCTGAACTTTTTTCTCATTTATTCCACCAGAAGCGTGCTGATAGGTGGAAAAGAGCTGCTGGTCCCAGGTGCGGGATGGGGTGTGCAGGGAGCCGCAGCAGCAAGTGCGATTGCCTATACCATTGGCGGAATTGCCATTACATATAAATTGTGGAAACATACAGAGATTTCCCCGAAAGGCCAGAGCCTCAGGCCGGATCTGGCAGTACTGTGTCCCTGCCTGAAGGTAGCTGTTCCAAATATGTTTCAGCGCTTTGCCACATCCCTTGGATACGTAGTATTTGCATCTATGATTAATTCACTGGGCGAGACAGCTACAGCAGCCCATACCATTGCAAATACAGTGGAGTCAGCCTTTTATATTCCAGGATATGGAATGCAGACTGCGGCAGCCACACTGGCAGGAAACGCACTTGGTGCCAATGATAATAAGAAACTGAACAGTCTTGCAAGGGCAATTATTCCGTTGGAAGTAGGACTGATGATCATTTCCGGAAGTCTTTTGTTTATTTTTGCGCCGGTACTGATCAAATTGTTTTCCTCAGATGCACAGGTGATCAGCCTTGGAAGTACAGTGCTTCGTATGGTGGCTGTATCAGAACCATTTTACGGGGTACCGATCGTGATCGAGGGAATGATGCAGGGTGTGGGAAAAACAATAACTCCTTTCATATTCAATGTAGCTGGAATGTGGGGGCTCCGGATCCTGGGAACTTTTATTTGTATTCATTTGCTGGGACTGGGACTTGTTTCTGCATGGGGATGCATGATCGGGCATAACAT
The DNA here is from genome assembly GCF_020537505.1 of Blautia glucerasea. GTDB lineage: Bacteria > Bacillota > Clostridia > Lachnospirales > Lachnospiraceae > Blautia_A. The sequence goes on from NZ_JAJBMO010000011.1 coordinate 1,573, forward strand.
GCTTTTGTTCATTCTGTTTACAGTGCACTATATAAGTGGAAAATGGAATCCAATGAATAAACAAAAAAGGCTTCTATGAACTTTGTTCACAAAAACATCTGGGGGAATATTACCTGCGGACAGTAAAAAAGCGCAACTTGACAGAGCATAACCAAGAACTTATACTGGAAATTGACGAAAAATGTACAGAACTTGGAATGGATGTTGATTACCATGGAGCAAAACATGAAAGCTAATCCGGAAAACAAAATGAAACGGCAATGGATCGCAGTAGTAGGGATCTGCCTTGCTGTAATGGCTTTCCTGACGGTGTTTCTTATGAAAAGATACCAGGTGAGAACAGAGAGCATTTTTGCAGAGCTGATGGAAGAATCTCTGTTATCTTCCCATTCAGAAGCACTGGCAGAGATGGAGAATTTTCTGAATGCACCAGATGATCCTGATGATGTGGAAGCAGCATGGGAAGCGCTTTCAAAAGACGAGAGCAATATTTTTCACTATGTATGCAATTCGGAAGGCGAGATCCTGGCTGGCGATATGAGGATTTTTGATATCAAATATACGGTGGCTGCAGAATTACGTTCAGCGAAGGTGAAGGATAAGAGGATTTCTGAGGCGTTAAAGGCATTGAAGAATCTGACCTCCGGAAGTCCTTATATTTTCTATGAACTGGAGAAATCTGATGTTTATCTGGTTGCATCCAAATTGGAGGACAGAGATTGTATCCTGATCTCAGGTTACCGGTCTGGCAAGATGAAGAACTATAAAGGTGTGATCATTAAGGGAAACCGTATGCTGATCTTTACTCTGCTGGGGTGTGTGGCGATCATGATCTTCCTGACCGTACGTTTATACATGAAGCAGCAGAAGCGGGTGATGAAGGGACAGGCCAGATACGATATTTTGTCAGAGTTTTCGGATACTGTACTTTTTGAGTATGACTGTCTGGATAAAACACTGGTATTTACGCCGAATATTACCACTCTGTTTGGTCTAAAGGAGATCGGGCAGATCCGTCCGTTTGATAAAGAAACAGATTTTACCATGGTGCATCCTGATGATGTTCCTAAAGTAAAAACTCTTCTTTCCACCATTGGAGATAATAAAGATGAAGTGGACGATTTTGTGATCCGATTCAAGGACAAAAACGGCAATTACCGCTGGGTACGCTGGATGGGACGACTGGTAAGAGGGCGTCTTGGCACTCCCCAGGTATTTCTCGGCAAGATCTCAGATGTACAGGATGAGATGACCAAGGAGCAGGATCTTCTGGAAAAAGCCTCTATAGATGGGCTTACAGGTGCACTTAACCGGAAGTCCGCAGAACAGAGAATCGCAGCTCTCATGCAGAATCGAGACTGCAAGGGTTATCTGTTCATGCTTGACATTGATGATTTCAAGACGGTAAACGATACCATGGGACATGCCATCGGAGACCTTGCACTGATCACTCTTGTGAAGTATTTGAAAGAGCATTTTCGCAGGGACGATATTGTGGGACGTCTTGGAGGAGATGAGTTTATTGTGTTTATGACCAATACGGAAGCAGCCGCTGTAGCGCAGGCAAAGGGGGAAGAAATCCTGAAGATCCTTGCAGCGGCAGAGACTACCCCTCATTTTACCGTGAGCATTGGTGCTGCCGCTTATCCAGCAGCAGGTAAAGATTACGAAAGTCTGTATCTGGCTGCAGATCATGCCATGTATGTGTCAAAGAAATCAGGTAAAAACAGGATTCATGTAGATGATGGTACTACTGTGACAGAAAAAGAAGTCTAAAAGGAAGGTGACAAAAATGCGGTTGCAGATTGTACAGGAGGCATTAAAAAAGAAAAATATTAAATATGAATACACAGAAATTGACGGTTGCGGAAGTCTTGATTTCCTTTTCCGCGGACTGAAATTTCACGTGTGGGAGTATGAAGACCGTGACTGGGGGGCTGAGACGAACATTTATGAAGCCGGACGCAGTCAGGATATTGAAGGCAATTACGAAGAAGTGATCGCGAAAGAAATTCTGTCATGGCCAGATATGATGCCAGGAAGTTGAGGAATGGGATGAGACACGAGATCAGCAATGAATTTCTTACAGTGCAGGCGGATACAGCAGGTGCTGTTCTATGGTCTGTGAGGGACCAGGACGGATTTGAGTATATCTGGCAGGGAGATGAAAGATACTGGAATGAACATGGCGCCAATCTTTTCCCTTATATTGCAAGAATGTGGGAGAAATCCTATACATTTCAGGGAAAAACTTATCATATGGATATCCACGGTTTTGCTAGGAATTCTGAATTTAAGTGTGTAAAAGCAGAGAATAAAGAAATGATTTTTGTACTTAAAGACAGTGAGCAGACGCTGGAACAGTATCCTTTCCATTTTTCTCTGGAGATCCGGTATCTGCTTGAAGGAAAAGCACTGAAGGTCCTCTATTCGGTGAAGAATAAGGATGAAAAGACCATGTACTTTGGAATCGGCGGACATCCGGGCTTTAATCTTCCCATGGAAGAGGGACTTTCCTTTGACGATTATGAACTGAAGTTTTCGGATTGCTGTGAGCCCAAGAGGATCCTTTTTTCCCAGGAGTGTTTTGTGGAGGGAAAGAAAGCTTACGAGCTTACAGACAGAAACCGTATTCCTCTTCAACATAATATTTTTGATGAAGATGCCATTGTACTGGAAGAAACCTCTGGACAGGTGCTGCTTCATAGCTTAAAGGGGAAAAAGGGTGTAAGGGTAGATTACCCGGATATGCCGTATATTGGTTTCTGGCACATGCCTTGTACCGATGCACCTTATGTGTGTATCGAGCCCTGGTGTTCCCTTCCATCCAGACAGGGGATTACAGAAGACCTGGAAAAACAGGAGAATCTTCTTTCCCTGGAGTCCGGTAAAGAGCGCCAGGTTTCCTGGACAATGGAAATTATTTAGGAAGGCAGGTCATTGGATCATGAAAAAGAAGCAGGGTGCAAACTGCGAATATTGTGTAAACTATTCTTATGATGATGATTATGAATGTTATACCTGTGAGATGAACCTGGATGAAGATGAAATGTACCGCTTCATCACAGGAACCTACCATGACTGCCCATATTTCCGTATAGGAGATGAGTACAGGGTAGTCCGGAAACAGATGTGATATTGTTTAAGGAAAGTAACATTCCTTGAAGAAATTAATGATCACGATTTGAACAGTAATACAGTGATACAGATGTAGAAAATTTTTGAAAAAATAAAAATAATAGTTGACAAATAAAATCGAACGTGGTATTTTATTATAGAACGCTGCCGAAGACAGTAGGTGCCGCAAGGCATAAGGATTAAAACGCCTACCGAGGACTAAGTATTCTTAAGTAAGAATTACGTTAAGCCTTGCTGTCTTACAGCAAGGTTTTTTTTGGCGGTATATCAAATTCTATAAGGAGGTGTACCATTTCATGGCAAAAGTAGAACTTAAACAACCAATCGTAGAAGAAATCGCTAACAACATTAAAGACGCTCAGGCTGTTGTTCTTGTAGACTACAGTGGTCTTACCGTTGAGCAGGATACTATTTTACGTAAAGAGTTAAGAGAGTCCGGCGTACAGTACAAGGTTTACAAAAACACTTTAATGCGTCGTGCATTCGAAGGTACTCCATGTGCAGATCTTGACAAGCACTTACATGGAACAAACGCTATTGCAATTTCTGCAACAGACGCTACTGCTCCTGCAAGAATTCTTGCAAAATTTGCAAAACAGTATCCGGCGCTTGAGTTAGTAGCTGGTATTGTTGAGGGTAACTACAACGATCAGGCAGGAATCCAGGCACTGTCCCAGGTTCCATCCAGAGAAGAACTTCTTGGCAAACTGCTTGGAAGTATCCAGTCTCCTATTACCAACTTTGCTCGTGTGCTTAATCAGATCGCAGAGCAGCAGGGCGGAGAGACTGAGGCACCAGCTGCAGAATAATTTAAGGATCTGTCGCTGAATCGAATCATTGATTCCACAAAATAATTTAAATGGAGGAAAATTATAATGGCAAAGTTAACAACAGCTGAGTTTATCGAAGCAATCAAAGAGTTATCTGTATTAGAGTTAAATGATTTAGTAAAAGCTTGCGAGGAAGAGTTCGGTGTATCCGCAGCAGCAGGCGTTGTTGTAGCAGCAGCTGGAGCAGCTGAGGCAGCAGAGGAGAAAGATGAGTTTGACGTAGAGCTTACAGAAGTAGGTCCTAACAAAGTTAAAGTTATCAAAGTTGTTCGTGAGATCACAGGCTTAGGTCTTAAAGAAGCTAAAGAAGTTGTTGATGGTGCTCCGAAAATGGTTAAAGAGGGCGCTTCCAAAGCTGAGGCTGAGGACATCAAAGCTAAACTTGAGGCTGAAGGCGCTAAAGTTACTCTTAAATAATTTAAGCGTATTTAAGCGAACCAAGCTCCCCGCAGAAGTCTGTCTGACAGGCCTCTGTGGGGATTTTTTTTGTAATAGGGATCTGAATATGAAGAAGATTTTTATTGGAACATTGCTGGGAATCGCGCTGTGTCTGGGAGGTGGACAGACCGTATTGGCAGAAGGGGATATTGTGGAAGAGGTAACCGCAAACGAAGATTTTGCCACAGACGAAACAGATGAATGGGAAGCAACGGATGATCCAGAGGGGAGCTTCCAGGGAGACGCTTCGTTTGGAACTGTGGAAAATGACGGAAACTCTACTGAGAACGCAGATGTGCTTCCCCAGGAAGCGGAAGACGGCTTTTACAGCGGGACCGAAGAATTAGCATTTTTTTTGTCAGAAGATTCTGAAAACGCCCAGGAGAATACGCAAGACGAAGAACCAGATCCATCTTCCGATATGAGGAGCATTCTTGACGCGCTTCCGTCGGATGCAACCAGTGTTACGCTGAATGCGCAGGATGGAAGCGACATTACAGATAGCCTGAACCTGGCTCTTAAGTTTATGGGAGAGCGGGCAAGTGATACCGCTCTGTGTTCAGTGATTATTCCACCTGGAAGCTATACAGTATCAGATATCATTCATATGTACGGCAATCTGACACTTTATGCCCGCGGTGCGGTTATCACCAAGGCATGTACAGATAAGCATGTGATATTGCGGTTGGGAGACCAGGATACTTCCGCAGGTGGTTATGATGGCTATCGGAATGTTACCATTGAAGGCGGAACCTGGGACCTGAATTATCCGGTTGTAGAGGATAAGGAAGGTGAGGGCGGTTATGTTGGATTCAGAATCGGTCATGCCAGCCATGTAATGATAAAAGATGTGACCTTTTTGAATAATCTGAAGTCCCATTTTCTGGAATTTGCAGGTGTAAAAGATGTAACCGTCACGGGTTGTACCTTTAAGGGTTACTGGCAGAAATACGAGGGTGGCGGACAGGAGTGCATCCAGCTGGATGCCTGCCTGGACTATATTTTTCCCGGGTATCCCCCCTTCGATGGCGCTGTCTGCGAAGACGTGAGGATTGAGAACAATACCTTTCAGGATGTTTTTGCAGGGGTGGGAAGCCATAGCATGGTCTATGACCGCCCTTACCAGAACATTGTGATAAGGGGAAATACTTTCCGAAATATTCGAAAGAGAGCAGTCTGGTGCCTGAATTATATAAATGGGACAGTAGAGAATAACCAAATGGAAAATGTAGGCGGCGGAGTGTTGGTGAGCAATCTGTATCTGCCAAATACACATCTGGTGCCGGGAACAATTTACGGAGCATCTGCGAATCATCAGGCAGCAGGTATTCTGGTAAAAGGAAATCAGATTTCCATTTCCTCGGTTTCCAGGGTGAATGGAGACAGCTGGAACGGCTATGGAATACAGGTTCAGGGTGCCAGGGTGAGCAACTCTGCAAATGGTATTCCGTCTGATCTGTATCAGGAAACGGCTGTCACGGTTTCCGGGAACAGGATCACAGGAACTGGAAACGGAATCCGCCTCTATCTTGCTGATAATTGTAAGGTAAGCGGCAATGAACTGGCTTTGTCCAGGACCACTTGGTTTTCCAATATGGGAATCTATCTGAGCGCATCGTCTGGCAACAGCATCTGCAATAATAAGGTGTCAGGCTGCAAAAACGTAGGAATCTATGCCTATAATGGCGGTAGTCTGAAGATTCCCTCCAGTCAGAACCAGATTACGGGAAACATAGTTTCCGGAACTGGTGGGGATGGAATTTACATTTCAGCCGACAGCACAGGTACCCTTCTTTCCAGAAACCGGGTTTTGTCTGGGAAAAAGAACGGAATGGTAGTTCTGGGGAGCAAGAGCTGCCAGATCACGTCTAATCAGGTATCAGGCTGTGCCCTGGATGGAATATACATGGAAAATCTTGGAAATGCTGTTGTTAAGTCAAATAAGATCAGCAGCGTAAAAGGCAGGGGAATACAGGTGATATCCAGCACCACCAAAAGCCTTTATGGGAATGTTATTACAGGAAGCAGAAAATGCGGTCTGTATGTATACAAATCCAAGATTAAAGGAAACAAGAAAAACCAGCTGGAAAATAATGGAAGCACCTATGCCATATATGCAAAAGGCAGTTCCGGCATTACTGCCGTGAAGCTTCCAACCTTTTCGAAGATCACCAAAAAGACAGTGAAGATCACAGGAAAGGCAGCTGGCGGAAAAACACTTACTGCATACGTGGTGAGAAAAGCCGGGAATAAGAAGATTGGCAGAGGGACCATTAACGCAAAGAAGAAATACCGTATTACCATAAAGAAACAGAAAAAAGGAACGGTACTCCGGTTTGTATTAGCCGACAAATACGGAAACACTTCCTATACAAATAAAAAAGTAAAATAATTTAAAAAAATAACGGGGAATTTGCTTGACAGGCTTTTTTTGTTGTGCTATAGTGAAGAATGCTATATTATGGCAAGATATGCCTACTATGCGTTGCCCGCAAAGCAGGCTGATGTTGTAATAAATAAAATAAAACAGGGGTGAAACGTCAATGGAAAAAAACAGAATTCGTTCTGTAAAAACTGGAAAAAGCATGCGAATGAGCTACCAGAGACAAAAAGAAGTCCTGGAAATGCCGAATTTGATCGAGGTCCAGAAGGATTCTTACCAGTGGTTTCTCGACGAAGGATTGAATGAAGTATTCGACGATATTTCTCCAATCGCAGACTACGGCGGAAAGCTCAGTCTTGAATTCATCGGCTTTACATTTGATGAAAAAGAGGCCAAATACACCATCGAGCAGTGTAAAGAACGTGACGTAACTTATGCCGCACCTTTGAAGGTTAGAGTGAGACTGATTAACAAGGAAACAGAAGAGATCAAGGAACACGAGATTTTCATGGGAGACCTGCCGATCATGACTGCGACAGGAACTTTCGTCATTAACGGTGCTGAGCGTGTTATTGTCAGCCAGTTAGTACGTTCCCCTGGAATCTATTATGCCATTGCACACGATAAAATTGGTAAAAGACTGTTTTCCTGTACAGTAATTCCTAACAGAGGAGCATGGCTGGAATATGAGACCGACTCCAACGATGTATTTTATGTACGTGTGGACAGAACCCGTAAGGTTCCGATCACTGTGCTGATCCGTGCGCTTGGTGTTGGTTCCAATGCAGAGATCATTGATCTGTTTGGTGAAGAACCGAAGATCCTTGCAAGTTTTACAAAAGATACTTCTACAAATTATGAAGAAGGTCTTCTGGAACTGTATAAGAAAATCCGTCCAGGTGAGCCGCTTGCAGTTGAGAGCGCAGAGAGCCTGATCAATGCGATGTTCTTTGATCCGAGAAGATATGATCTTGCCAAGGTCGGACGTTATAAATTTAATAAGAAACTTCATTTCAATAAACGAATTGTTGGTCATAAGCTGGCTGATGATGTGGTTGAGGGCTCTACAGGAGAAATCCTTGCAGAGGCAGGTACCATCGTTACCAGAGAACTGGCAAATGCCATTCAGAACGCTGCAGTTCCATTTGTATGGATCCAGGGTGAAGAAGACCGCAGAATTAAAGTTCTTTCCAACTTAATGGTAGACATGCATCATTATCTGCCGGAGATCGAGAACCTGGAAGAGCTTGGTGTTACAGAGTTAGTATACTACCCTGTACTCGAAAAAATTCTGGAAGAAAATGACTCACTTGAGGACAGAATTGCTGCTATCCGCAGAGATATCCATGATCTGATTCCGAAGCATATTACAAGAGAAGATATTTTTGCTTCTATTAACTACAATATGCATCTGGAATACGGTATTGGAAATGACGACGATATCGATCACTTAGGAAACCGTCGTATCCGTGCGGTTGGTGAGCTGCTTCAGAACCAGTACCGTATCGGTCTTTCCAGACTTGAGCGTGTGGTTCGTGAGAGAATGACAACACAGGATGTGGAGACAATCTCCCCACAGACACTGATCAATATCAAACCAGTAACAGCTGCAGTGAAAGAGTTCTTTGGTTCTTCCCAGTTGTCACAGTTCATGGATCAGAACAACCCTCTGGGTGAGCTGACCCATAAGAGACGTCTTTCCGCACTGGGACCTGGCGGTCTGTCACGAGACAGAGCCGGATTCGAGGTTCGAGACGTTCATTATTCCCATTACGGAAGAATGTGCCCGATCGAGACACCTGAGGGACCTAACATCGGTCTGATCAACTCTCTTGCATCTTATGCGAAGCTGAATCAGTACGGATTTGTTGAGGCACCTTACCGTAAAATTGATAAGACTGATCCTATGAATCCGCGTGTAACCGAAGAAGTTGTTTACATGACAGCAGATGAAGAGGATAACTACCATGTAGCACAGGCGAATGAGGCTCTGGACGCAGAAGGACATTTCGTTCGTAAGAACGTTTCCGGTCGTTACCGCGAAGAGACTCAGGAGTACGAGCGTCAGATGTTTGATTACATGGACGTATCTCCTAAGATGGTATTCTCTGTAGCTACAGCCCTGATCCCATTCCTTCAGAACGACGATGCGAACCGTGCGCTGATGGGATCTAACATGCAGCGTCAGGCTGTTCCGCTTCTTACTACAGAGGCACCAGTTGTTGGTACAGGAATGGAAGCTAAGACCGCTGTTGACTCCGGTGTTTGTGTGGTTGCAAGAAAGTCTGGTACTGTACTTCGCTCCACATCTACCGATATCAGCATTAAGAATGATGACGGAACGAAAGATGATTATCATCTTACCAAATTCATGCGCAGTAACCAGAGCAACTGCTACAACCAGCGTCCGATCGTAAATCAGGGCGAGCATGTAGAAGCAGGTGATGTGATTGCTGACGGTCCGTCCACTTCTCAGGGAGAGCTTGCTCTTGGTAAGAACCCACTGATCGGATTTATGACCTGGGAAGGTTATAACTACGAGGATGCTGTACTGTTAAGTGAGAAACTTGTACAGAACGATGTTTATACATCTGTTCACATTGAAGAATATGAGGCAGAATCCCGTGACACCAAGTTAGGACCGGAAGAGATCACCCGTGATGTTCCAGGCGTTGGTGATGATTCCCTGAAGGATCTTGACGAGCGCGGAATCATCCGTATCGGTGCAGAGGTTCGTGCCGGTGATATCCTTGTTGGTAAGGTAACTCCTAAGGGAGAGACAGAGCTTACTGCAGAGGAGAGACTCCTTCGTGCGATCTTTGGTGAGAAGGCCCGTGAAGTACGTGATACTTCTCTTAAGGTACCGCATGGTGAGTATGGTATCGTTGTGGATGCCAAGGTATTTACAAGAGAAAATGGTGACGAACTGTCTCCAGGAGTAAATCAGTCTGTACGTATTTATATCGCACAGAAGAGAAAAATCTCCGTTGGTGATAAAATGGCTGGTCGTCATGGTAACAAGGGTGTCGTTTCCCGTGTACTTCCGGTTGAGGATATGCCATTCCTTCCGAACGGACGTCCTCTGGATATCGTGCTGAACCCTCTGGGTGTACCTTCCCGTATGAACATCGGACAGGTCCTGGAGATCCACTTAAGTCTTGCTGCTAAGGCACTTGGCTTCAATATTTCAACACCGGTATTCGATGGTGCAAACGAGAATGATATCCAGGATACACTGGAGCTTGCAAATGATTATGTAAATACAGAAGACTTTGAAGAGTTCCGTGAAAAATACAAAGATATTCTGGCACCTGATGTAATGCAGTATCTGGATGAGAACAAAGCCCACAGAGCACTGTGGAAGGGAGTTCCGATCTCCAGGGATGGTAAGGTACAGCTTCGTGATGGACGTACCGGAGAGTTCTTTGACGGCCCGACCACAATCGGACACATGCACTACCTGAAGCTGCATCATCTGGTTGATGATAAAATCCATGCCCGTTCCACAGGTCCTTACTCTCTGGTTACACAGCAGCCTCTGGGTGGTAAAGCCCAGTTCGGTGGACAGCGTTTCGGAGAGATGGAGGTTTGGGCTCTGGAGGCATATGGTGCATCCTATACGCTCCAGGAAATCCTGACAGTTAAATCCGATGATGTAGTCGGTCGTGTGAAGACTTATGAAGCGATCATCAAGGGAGACAACATCCCTGAGCCTGGTATTCCGGAATCCTTTAAGGTACTTCTTAAAGAGCTCCAGTCCCTGGCGCTGGATGTACGTGTTCTCAAAGATGACCAGACAGAAGTTCAGATCATGGAGAATGTAGATTACGGCGAAACCGATCTTCGTGCAGTTATCGAGGGAGATTCCCGCGGACACAGAGAAGAGGAAGCCTTCAGCAAACACGGCTATACAAAGCAGGAGTTTGACGGTGAGGAACTTGTAGATGTGGACGAGGACGAAGAAGAGGATTATGAATCCGAAATCGACGATTCCTACGATGATAACGAAGAGTAGAAAGGGGAAAAGAATACATGGCAGAATCAACCAATACCAATGAAACATATCAGCCAATGACTTTCGATGCCATTAAAATCGGACTGGCGTCCCCGGAAAAGATCAGAGAGTGGTCAAGAGGTGAGGTTTTAAAACCGGAAACCATCAACTACCGTACCTTGAAACCGGAGAAAGACGGACTTTTCTGTGAAAGAATTTTCGGACCGAGCAAGGACTGGGAGTGCCACTGTGGTAAATACAAGAAAATCCGCTTTAAAGGTGTTGTCTGCGACAGATGTGGTGTTGAGGTTACCAAGTCTTCTGTTCGTAGAGAGCGTATGGGACATATCGAGCTTGCTGCTCCTGTTTCCCATATCTGGTATTTCAAGGGTATTCCGTCCCGTATGGGACTTATCCTGGATCTGACTCCAAGAACACTGGAGAAAGTCCTTTACTTTGCAAATTATATCGTACTGGATCCGGCAGATTCCGGACTCCAGTACAAACAGATCCTGACTGAGAGAGAATATCAGGACGCCCGTGAATCTTATGGAAACAATTTCCGTGTAGGTATGGGTGCTGAAGCTATTAAGGAGCTCCTTATGGCTATCGATCTTGAGAAGGATTCTGCTGAATTAAAGGCAGAGCTGGTTAAGGCAACAGGTCAGAAGCGTGCAAGAATCATCAAACGTCTTGAAGTTGTTGAGTCTTTCCGTGAGTCTGGAAATCGTCCTGAGTGGATGATCCTGGATGTTGTTCCTGTAATCCCGCCAGATCTTCGTCCTATGGTACAGTTGGATGGCGGACGTTTTGCAACATCTGACCTGAATGATCTGTACAGAAGAATCATTAATCGTAACAATCGTCTGAAAAGACTGTTGGAGCTTGGTGCTCCGGATATCATTGTCCGCAATGAGAAACGTATGCTTCAGGAAGCTGTTGACGCCCTGATCGACAATGGCCGTCGTGGCCGTCCAGTAACAGGCCCTGGAAACAGAGCACTGAAATCCCTTTCTGACATGCTGAAAGGTAAATCCGGACGTTTCCGTCAGAACCTTCTTGGTAAGCGTGTTGACTATTCCGGACGTTCCGTTATCGTCGTTGGACCTGAGCTGAAGATTTATCAGTGCGGTCTGCCGAAAGAGATGGCAATCGAGCTGTTCAAGCCTTTCGTTATGAAAGAGCTGGTAGCAAACGGTACCTCTCACAATATTAAGAATGCCAAGAAGATGGTAGAGAAGCTTGAGCCAGCTGTATGGGATGTTCTGGAAGATGTTATCAAAGAACATCCGGTTATGCTGAACCGTGCACCTACACTGCATCGTCTGGGTATCCAGGCGTTTGAGCCGATCCTTGTAGAAGGTAAGGCAATTAAGCTTCATCCACTTGTTTGTACCGCATTCAACGCTGACTTCGATGGTGACCAGATGGCTGTCCATCTTCCGCTTTCCCAGGAAGCACAGGCAGAGTGCCGTTTCCTGCTTCTGTCTCCGAACAACCTTCTGAAACCTTCCGATGGTGGTCCGGTAGCCGTTCCTTCACAGGATATGGTCCTTGGTATCTACTATCTGACCCAGGAAAGACCTGGAAACAAGGGTGAAGGCAAGTTCTTCAAGAACGTTAACGAAGCAATTCTGGCATATGAGAACCAGGTAATTACCCTGCAGTCCAAGATTCTTGTCCGCTGCAGCAAGGTTATGCCGGATGGAAGTACTTTCACAGGTAATGTACAGTCTACACTGGGACGTTTCCTGTTCAATGAGATCCTGCCGCAGGATCTTGGATTTGTTGACAGAAGCATTCCGGGAAATGAGCTTCTCCTTGAGGTTGACTTCCTGGTTGGTAAGAAACAGCTGAAACAGATCCTTGAAAAAGTTATTAATACTCACGGGGCAACCAAGACTGCTGAGGTTCTGGACTCTATCAAGGCTATGGGGTACAAGTATTCTACAAGAGCTGCCATGACCGTATCTATTTCCGATATGACCGTGCCGCCGCAGAAGCCTGAGATGATCAAGGCTGCACAGGATACTGTAGATAAGATCACCAAGAACTACAAACGTGGTCTTATTACTGAGGAAGAGCGTTACAAAGAGGTTGTTGATACCTGGAAGAAGACTGATGATGAGCTTACTCATGCACTTCTTTCCGGACTTGATAAATACAACAATATCTTCATGATGGCTGACTCTGGTGCCCGTGGATCTGATAAGCAGATCAAACAGCTTGCAGGTATGCGTGGATTGATGGCAGATACAACCGGACATACAATCGAGCTTCCTATCAAGTCAAACTTCCGTGAAGGTCTGGACGTACTGGAATACTTCATGTCCGCTCATGGAGCCCGTAAAGGACTTTCCGATACCGCTCTTCGTACAGCCGATTCCGGTTACCTGACAAGACGTCTTGTTGACGTATCTCAGGACCTGATCGTACGTGAGATGGATTGCTGTGAGAACAGAGCAGAGATTTCCGGTATGTATGTAAAAGGTTTCATGGATGGCAAGGAGGAGATTGAGAGTCTTCAGGATCGTATCACAGGCCGTTTCTCCTGCGAAGATATTAAGAATAAAGATGGCGAAGTTCTTGTAAAAGCAAACCACATGATCACTCCGAAGCGTGCTGCCCGTATTATGAAAGAAGGCGTGGATAACATTACCGGAGGTCCTGTAGAGCAGGTTAAAATCCGTACCATCCTGAGCTGTAAGTGTAAGGTTGGTGTGTGTGCGAAGTGCTATGGTGCCAACATGGCTACCGGTGAGCCGGTACAGGTTGGTGAGTCCATCGGTATCATCGCTGCACAGTCTATCGGTGAGCCTGGTACACAGCTGACCATGCGTACCTTCCATACTGGTGGTGTTGCCGGTGGAGATATTACACAGGGTCTTCCTCGTGTCGAGGAGCTTTTCGAGGCAAGAAAGCCAAAAGGACTTGCTGTTATCACTGAGATTCCTGGTGTTGCTACAATTAACGACACCAAGAAGAAGAGAGAAATCATCGTAACTGATTCGGAGACAGGCGATTCCAAGACTTACCTGATCCCATACGGTTCACGTATTAAGATCATGGACGGACAGATTATGGAAGCCGGTGATGAGCTTACAGAAGGTAGTGTAAACCCGCATGATATCCTTAGAATCAAGGGCGTTCGTGCTGTTCAGGATTACATGATCCGTGAGGTTCAGCGTGTATACCGTCTCCAGGGTGTTGAGATCAACGATAAGCATATCGAGGTTATCGTTCACCAGATGCTGAAGAAGATCCGTATCGAGGATAACGGAGATTCTGAATTCCTGCCAGGAACTCTCGTTGACTTCCTTGATTACGAGGAGGTAAATGAGAAACTTGAAGCTGAGGGATTACGTCCGGCGGTTGGAAAACAGGGAATGCTTGGTATCACTAAGGCTTCTCTGGCAACTGATTCCTTCCTGTCTGCTGCTTCCTTCCAGGAGACCACTAAGGTTCTGACTGAGGCTGCAATCAAGGGTAAGGTTGACCATCTGATCGGTCTGAAGGAGAACGTAATCATTGGTAAATTGATCCCGGCTGGTACAGGTATGAAGTGCTACAGCGATGTGGAGCTTGATACTGGAATGCCGGAAGAGCCAGAAAAAATCGAATTCGATGAAATGGACGACGGGGATCAGGACGTGTTGGATGTAGCTGAGGATTCCGAAGAGCTGGAGGCTGAAGAGGCTCTGGACGAGGCTGAGGATGCAGAGGACACATTCGAGGACGAAGACTCCGCTGACGACAGTGAAGAGTAATCAATAAAATATATGAAATTAATGATCCCCTGGGGTGACAGAGATGTTGCCCTGGGGGATTTTTTTTACGTAAGCCACGAGCGAAAGTTCGCAGAGTATGTTTTAGCCTGCTAAGGTAGATATAGCCTTAAACTATAACTGGCTCTATAAAACTGCAATTCCAAAATGTGCATTTTAGGGTTGCATATTGGAAAGTTCTGGTCTATAATAAGCAACATCAAGAAAAACATATAAAACATATCGAGCTACTAGGAAAAGGAGAAACCGAGATGACAGTATCAGTTAGAACAATGGAAATGTGTTGTACCATGAAGATGGAAAAAGAGGTCATGTGTTGTTACTGTTGTTGCGGCTCTATGATGATAGATAGAAAATAGAATAGAATTTCAGACATATGCGTTTATGTGATAAGAACAAAGAAGTTTTCTGAAGCAGGTATTCGGATATGAACCTGTTATTTTTTTACCCATTTTTACTATGAAAGTCCCGGACGGCAGCAGAAGGAGCGCCAAAGGCGCGTAACCGCTGACTTTCATATATAGGGATGTTACCAGAATGTGACATGTCCTTTTAGAGAATATAAGAATTCGGAGGAAAATAAAATGAGTGGATGCGGATGCAGTTTTTCAGCAGCAGAGGATGTTAAGGAAGATGTAAAATATACAGATGAGCTTGCAGATCAGTTTGCAAAAGAAGTTGGAGTTGATCCAAGACCAAATGAAACTTTAGTAGAGATTGATGAGCGGGGTGCATTTATCAGACAGCCAAACGCATTTATCCAGCCATTCGGCGATGAAGAGGGCGACTTAAAAGCAGAGGCAGGGCGTTACGGAATCTACTGGGCTACAGGCTGTAACTGGTCAAACAGACCGATCATTGTAAGAGATCTCCTTGGACTTCAGGATGTGATCTCAGATACCAGGGTAACTCATTCCGGTGAGACAAACAAATACGGACATGCTTTTGGTGATCAGCCAGGATTCAAGGATCCGAAGACAGGAGCTTACTTCCTCAGCGAGTTTTACAAAAGAGCAAACCCAGATTTCAAAGGAAGAGCAACAACTCCAACCCTGGTAGATATCAAAGAAAAGAAAGCCGTAAACAATGATTACCATCGTCTTACCAATTACATCGAGGTTCAGTTCCGTCCATTCCAGCCAAAGGATGCGCCAGATCTTTACCCGAAGAAATTCCGTAAGGAGATCGATGAATTTAACGACTGGCTGTTCCCACATGTAAACAATGGACATTACCGCATGGCATTTTGCCAGTCACCGGAGGCATATGATGAAGCTTACGAAGATTTTTATGAATCACTTGAAAAACTGGACAAGAGACTGGAAACCAACCGTTTCCTCTTCGGAGATTACATTACAGACAGCGATGTCCGCGCTTATGTTACCCTGGTCCGCTGGGATGTGAGCTACTATCACAACATTGGACCTGTGAAAAAGCCAATCCGTGATTATAAGAACATCTGGGGTTACTTAAGAGAACTTTACCAGATTCCGGCATTCCGCCATGGAAGTGATCCTCAGGTTCTGGCACTGGAGAGACCGAAAAAGAAACTGGGAGAAGTTCTTTTCCGTGGATACAATGAGCGGATCCTTGCCAAGGTTGATTTTGAAAAGCTTTGGGCAGATGATGGAGAGAGAAGAAAGCTGAGCAAGACTCCAGACGAAGTATTCCTTCGTCATCCGGAAGGTGAGACCTACGAGGACTACGCAGAACCGATTTCCAAGACCATCTGGAACAGTCCGGAATGGGAAGACAGAAATCCGAAGAATGGAACCTTATCCGTGGATGCGTCCATTAATCCATTGAAGGGACTTCTGTAAAAAGTGAAATTTTCTATATAAGATTAGACGAGAGAGGTAAGAGATTATGAAAAATTTAAATAACATTACAGCAGCATTATTGGCAGGCGTATTAGCGGCAAGTCTTACAGGCGGCGCAGCAACCGTATTTGCAGATTCAGATGTAACAATTGTCAAAGGTGTAACAAGCGGTTCCCTGGCTCCTTACTTTTATGTAGGAGACGACAATGAACTTACAGGTGTAGATATCGATATTGTGAAAGAGGTTTTTAACCGCCTTCCCCAGTACGAGCTTCAGATCGACACTGCAGATGCACTGCAGGGCGTTATCAGTGGTCAGTATGATATTGCAATCAACAACTATGGCTATACAGATGAAAGAGCAGAGTCCTACTATTTCTCTTTCCCATACAAAACAAGCTTTAACGAGTACATCCAGCGAGCTGATGATGAGCCGCTTACCTCTCTTCAGGATCTGGCTGACAGAGGATACAAGATCGAGCTGACAGCAGGAAGCCTGACAGCAAATGCCCTGGAGACCTGGAATGAGGAAAATCCGGATCATCAGATCGAAATCGTGTATGACAACACCAATTTCCAGGTTCGTTATCAGAACATTGTAGACGGAGTTACAGATGTGGCAATCGACGATGGCCCGCTGATCGACAACCTCCTTCCAAACTTTGGACTGGAAGGACAGCTGGTTCCAAATCCCATTGATGATGAAACCCAGGAATTTCTTTTCCCACAGAACAATACCTATTTCCTCTTTGGAAAAAATGAGGAAGGCGCAGTTCTCCGTGATGATGTAGATGCAGTTCTCAAAGAGATGAAAGAGGACGGAACATTGGCTGAGATTACCGAAAAATATCTTGGAAAAGACACCAGCCCGGATGAGAAATATTTCGAAGAGACAATTAACTGATAAGACAGAGTTCGGGAAGGAAGCAGTGTGATAATTTTCCTTCCCGAACGGACATATCGCCATATATGAAGAGAAATACAGGAAAATGAGGGAGAAAAGTCATGGTGGAAATTTACCGTATCGAAAAAGGGGCGGAGGCCTGGAAATATAAAGCTTATGATTATGTGAGGACAGACGCCTTCTGCGTGGGACAAGGGATTCCCATTGAGCTTGAGTTTTCACATGACGAAAAAGAAGAGGAACTTCAGGCAGTACTTCTTGTGGAAGACCACAAGCCAGTGGCTGGCTGCCGGATCGCTTTTCCCAACGAGAAGACCGGCAAGATCGAACGTGTCTGCGTGGTGCGGGAAAAACAAAAAGGTGGTTATGGCAGAAGCCTTATAGAAGAAGCCGAGAAATGGCTGAAAGAGTACGGCGTAAATCATATTGTGATCGGCAGCCAGGACCGCGCTGCTGGTTTCTATGAGAAGCTGGAATATAAGCTGAATCCGGATGTGAGCCCGAATATGTATGACAGACATCATGAGGACGAGGGCAAAAAGCAGGAAGCAAAAAGCCAGTCGGGAAAGCCCAGGAAGCCTATTCCAGGACTTGGTTTTACCTGTGTACTGGTTGAGAAATATTTGTAAAAGTGTGTTGCTGTGAAGGACGTGAACGGTAACAACGATCGGGCATAAATGCAATAATCGTATAGCAGTTGTTACTAAAAATTCAAGCTTTATGCTAAAATATAACTTGTAGGAGAAAAATCATGGGAAAATTATTTGACGTATCACTTGTATTCACATCCATTCCGGAATTACTGGAAAAATTACCGATCACTCTGGAGCTGGCATTGCTTTCTATGCTTCTGGGACTGATCCTGGGACTGGTGATGGCGATCATTAAAATGCGAAAAATCAAAGGACTGACACAGTTTACCAACCTTGTGATCTCCCTTTTACGAGGAACTCCTGTAATTGTACAACTGTATGTAGCATTCTTTGGAATTCCTATGATTTTTAAAGCAATCAATCAGAAATTTGGAACAAACCTTGCAGTAGCAGACATTCCCGGAATTGTATATGCAATGGTTGCACTGGGACTGAATCAGGCCGGATTTATGGCAGAGATCATCCGGTCAGCTCTTCAGTCTGTGGATAACGGACAGATTGAAGCAGCACACGCCCTTGGAATGACTTATCCACAGGCACTTCGCAGAATCATTCTTCCGGAGGCAATTGAGGTGGCACTTCCCACATTAGGAAATTCTCTGATCAGCATTATTAAGGGAACTTCACTGGCTTTCACCTGCGCTGTTGTGGAGATTACTGCACAGGGCCAGATCATTGCAGGAAAAACATACCGCTATTTTGAGGTGTATATTTCACTGGCAATTATTTACTGGGTGATCACCCTGATCATTGAGCAGGGCATCCGCATTATTGAGAATAAAATCCGCATTCCGGATCAGGTAGAGCTGGTAAACGTGGACGGGGAGGACAATACAAAATGATACAGATCGATCATTTATCCAAAAAATTTAATGAAAATGTTGTTCTGGATGACATCAGCCTGAATATTAAGAAAGGTGATGTGGTAGGAATCATTGGTCCTTCCGGAACTGGAAAATCCACACTTCTCCGCTGCGTGAACCGCCTGGAAACACCGGAAAAAGGAATCGTCACAATCGGAAAGAAAACCATTGACCTGTCTGAGAAAAAGCCGAAAGATCTTCTGTATCTGAGACAGAATACAGGAATGGTTTTCCAGAGATTCAATCTCTTTGAGAAAAAGACAGCTCTTGAAAATGTAATGGAGGGGCTGATCGTAGTTAAGAAAATGCCGAAGGAGCAGGCAAGAGAGATTGCTGTAGAACAGCTGAAGATGGTTGGAATGGCACCATGGGCAAACCATTATCCGAAGCATCTTTCAGGCGGACAGCAGCAGCGGGTGGCTCTGGCCAGAGCCCTTGCAATGAAGCCCCAGATCCTGCTTCTGGATGAGCCAACATCTGCATTGGATCCAGAGCTGGTAGGAGAAGTGCTGGACGTAATCCGTAAGGTTGCAGCCCAGGGATACACCATGCTTCTTGTTTCGCATGAGATGAACTTTATCCGTCATGTGTCCAACCGGGTGATCTTTTTAGACAAAGGACATGTGGTGGAGGATGGCACACCGAAGGAAGTATTCGAAAATCCCCAGAATCAGCGTACGCAGGAATTCTTCAGAAAAATGAACATCATGGCTCAGCCAGAATACATTATCTAAGCGGGCGTAGCACGATTAGATAATGTCTACGCAAACGTAGCGTAAGCGGAGTTCGCGGTTCCCGTCTTACACAGGAAGTTTGAAAATCTAAAAGGAGAATAAAACAGCTGTGATAAAGCAGCTGTTTTTGCAGTTGATATGAGAAAAAACGAAGAAATCACAAAAGTATTTAAAAAACTGGTCTCTATCGATTCCCCATCATTAAAAGAGCGGGAAATGGCAGATTATTTAAAAAAATTGTTTGGAGAAATTGGCGTTGAAATGGAGGAGGACAATAGCCAGAACATAACCGGTTCCAATGCTGGAAACCTTTTTGCAAGACTAGACGGAGAAATTGGCTCCACACCTCTTCTTTTGGGGGTGCACATGGACACGGTAGAGCCATCCAGAGGGAAAAAAGCTGTTTTTCATCCAGATGGTACTGTTACAAGTGACGGAACTACAGTCCTCGGTGCAGATGACCTTGCAGGCGTGACTGCAATCTATGAGGCTGTCCGTTACCTGAAAGAGCAGAATATTCCGCACCGAACCATAGAAATTCTCATTACAACTGGTGAAGAACTATATTGCAAAGGTGCCAATGCTTTCGATTACAGCAAAATTCAGTCAAAAGAAGCCTACGTCCTGGATCTTAGTGGAAAAATCGGCGCAGCTGCCTATGCAGCTCCTACGCTGATTTCGTTTGAAGCAAGCGTACAGGGAAAAGCAGCTCACGCCGGTTTTTATCCGGAAAAGGGAATCAACAGCATTCAGGCGGCTGCCAGAGCCATTGCCCGTCTTTTCCAAGGCAGGATCGACGAAAATACAACAGCCAATATTGGTCTCTTTTCCGGAGGTACCGGAACCAATATTGTGCCGGAAACCTGCACCGCGGCAGGTGAGATCCGCAGCCTGGACCATGAAAAAGCCATGAAGATCTTAAGCGAATACCATCAGGTTTTCCAGGAAGAGGCTGAGAAATCTGGTGCAGATTTAAAATGGGAAGAGAAGCTGAACATTATCGCATACGAAACCTCTCTCAATGGAAAAACAGCTGGGAATTACCGAAAGGCGGTGGAAAAGGCCGGGCTTCCAACGAAATATGAGAAAACCTTCGGAGGAAGCGACAACAATGTATTTGCCCGGCATGGAATCGAAGGACTGGTGATTGCAACGTCCATGAATCAGGTGCATAGCTGCTGCGAATATTGCAGCATTCCGGAAATCAGACAGGTATCGGAAATCCTGGTGAATTTGTGTGAAATATAAATTGAGAAAAAATAACTTTACGTGATACCCCTTGTGCAGAGCCAATGAATAAGGAAAATCTGCTTAAGGGGTATTTTAAAAATTAGAGATATAGATAGCCTGGAGAGTATGGGAAAATATGGATAGAGAAAAATACAATCCGGACTATTATTTGTGGTAAGATTCTTGTATAATATTATGAAAGTCAGAACTGTTGCGTGAAATTATGGAAAATTGTGATTCTTGAGCAACATGAAGGGTACTGCTAGGGAGGACGTGAACAGCAGTGCATCACTCTATAGGGGAGGAGGAACATACATATGGATAAAGATGTTCCGGTTTCCGTCTGGCCAGAATGGAAACTTGTAGAGAAAATAGGGGAAGGTTCTTTTGGAAAAGTATATAAAGCGAAGCGGACAGAACGGGGCCGTTCTTTTTATTCCGCCATCAAGATCATATCAATTCCAGGAAATAAAGGGGAACTGGACAGCGTACGGTCTGAGATGAATGACGAACAGTCTACCAGAGAGTATTTTCGCAATCTGGTGGAGGACTGTGTCCAGGAAATATACACCATGGAGCATTTTTGCGGAAATTCCCATGTGGTTTCATTTGAGGATTTCAAGATCGTGGAATACTTAGATGAAATTGGCTGGGATATCTTCATACGAATGGAATATCTTACCAGCTTTATGGATTACTGCACAGGCAAGGAACTTACGGAGAAGGAAGTGATCAAGCTTGGCTGTGATCTTGCCATGGCGTTGATCTACTGTCAGAAGTTGAAGATTATCCACCGGGATGTGAAGCCGGAGAATATTTTTGTATCCAGATTTGGAGACTTTAAGCTGGGAGATTTTGGAATTGCCAGGGAACAGGCACACACCATGAGTAATATGTCCAAGAAGGGAACCTATTCCTACATGGCGCCTGAGATCTACAAAGGGGAGAAGTACGACAGCAGTATTGATATCTATTCCCTTGGAATTGTGCTATATAAGCTGATGAATCAGAACAGGTTGCCATTTCTTTCTCTGGATAAGCAGTTGATCACATACCGTGATAAGGAGGCTGCACTGGCAAGGAGGATGGCAGGGGAGAAAATGCCTGCACCATCTAAGGCAAGCGCCGCTTTTTCCCATATTATACTGAAGGCATGCGCATTTGATCCGAAGAAACGCTACAGAAGACCGGAGGATATGCTTCATGATCTGGAGAGTCTGCGGATCGCTCCTGTGAATGCAGCAAAGGAATGGGAGAAATCCCAGTGGGAGCTGGCAAATGCAGGAGAGCTTGAACGGGATCAGCGCAGGTATGCACCCATGGAGTCAGGGAAAGATGAGATGGAGCGGACCCATGTGGCAGCAGAGCCGCAGATTGAGAAAATTGTCCGGGAAGAGGAAGCACAGAATAACAATAATGCAAAGGCTTCCGATGTAAAATCCAGACCAGTCAGGGCAGAGACTCCTGATAGGAAGCGCCCAGAGTGGGAAACTAAGGAACGGGAGCGGCGGATTTCGCCTTGGACGGTTTCCCTTACCGTTGTAGCACTGGCGGCGTGTATTATCCTGGGTGTTTATATGAAGCTGATCCATGATGAGGAACGCAAGGCGCAGAACTCGGAGGCGGTTATGGAAGTGCTGGAGGCAAATGACAACAGTACGGCCCAGATCGACGAATTTTCCACCGCTATTCAGACCATTAAGGAGCAGGCAAACACCATTGTAAGTGAACTGTCTGACTGCAGGGAGGTTGGCAAGGAAGGCGACCGTTTTCGCTACTATGACAGCGATGGCAAGCTGGTGAAAGCATTGATCTATCCGGAGACTTCAGAGGACGGCGTTTACGAGGAATACTATTACTGGGATGAGCGGCTGTTCTTTGCATATGTATGGACTGGTAATAAGAAGGAATTGTATTACTACGATAAGCGTGGCAAGCTGATCCGATGGATCGATACAGATGGAACTGTCCATGACAAAGAGAATGACAGTACCGAATATACTAAACGAGGCGAGAAATACTGGAAGAATGCGCTGGAACAGCTGGATGAATAAACACGCTCTGGTGACAGGCGAAGAGGGATGGAATGACATATCACATTAACTATGCATATACCTGCCATGTAGGTAAAGTGCGACCAAATAATGAAGACAATTTCTGGTGCTGTGGGGAGCGGCTTCCTGTCAGTAATCAGGGAATAGCGGAAATCCGTGCAGGAATCCGGCTGCGGGAGAGCCTTCCAGTGCTGGCTGTTTTTGACGGCATGGGAGGGGAAAGCCAGGGAGAAATGGCAGCAGGGCTTGCTTCTGAGGCTCTGGAGAACTTCTATAAGGCAAATAAGGGCATGCTGCGCAAGACACCGGAGCTTTTTCTGCGGGAAGCCTGCAGGGAGATGAACCAGGCAGTTTGTACCTATGGACGGGAACAGCGGATCAGTGCCATGGGAACAACAATAGCTATGATCGCTTTCGGGAATAAGGAAGCTCATATCTGTAATCTGGGTGACAGCAGGATCTATCAACTGTCTGGAACTGATTTTTCCCAGATTTCCAGGGACCATGTGTTAAAGAGCTATCGGTTTGGAAAGGCACCTCTGACACAGTTCCTTGGAGTGGAAGAGACGGAAATGAAGCTGGAACCGTCTATAGGGACACTTCCCTATCTGGATGGCGACCGCTATCTGCTTTGTTCGGATGGAGTGACCGATATGCTGTCTGACAAGGAAATAAAAGAAATTTTGCAAATGGAAGGCACGGTGAGGGATTTGGTTCAGACTCTTCTGGAAAAGGTTTTGGAGAAAGGTGCCAGAGATAATACCACGATCATTCTCTGTGAGGTAAAGCAGGATGAGCGGCCTTTATTGACCTGGCTTTTACAGAACCGAAAATAATGTAACGGTCGGATGGATGGACTGTTATAAGGTAACAAGAATAGAAATGGCGGTGAGTTGTGATGAAAAATCGTATGCAGGATCTTGATTTTGAACAGACAGTGGCATTTGACTCGGTAAAGGATTTTGAGTTTACCAGAAGGGCTGCACAGAGATTTCGGCAGGTGGTCAGCCTGGATGGGTTTGAGGACGAGGATGCGGATGTAATTTTTCATTATTTATACAAAGAAATGGAGTTGGTTTCGTTTGGAGACCATCTGAAACGATATATTTATGAGAGAGCCGGACTGGAGGAACCTTTTGGGGAGGTGCCACAGGAGGTTTACCGGGATATTGCGGTAGATTCTTTTAAGGAAACGTACACCCCGAAGTCTATGAATCCTACCTCCACCAAGCTCCCAGCACTTGTGAACAATTGGCTTACCCAGGCTTCCGTGAAGCGTGAGACTGTATTTTTGCTTGGCTTCGGGCTTCGGATGAACGCGGAGGACGTTTCAGATTTTCTAACCCGGGTACTGAAGGAGCAGGATTTTGATTTTCACAATCCGGAAGAGGTGATCTACTGGTATTGTTATACCAGACAGCTGCCTTACAGCAAGGCAGAAGAGTATAAAGAGATGTACAAAACCATGGAACCAGCCGGGGACAAGGGCAAAGTAGAGAAAGTAATCAGCGGTGATTTTACCATTGACACGGAGGAGAAGCTTCTGCAGTATCTGGCGTGCCTGAAGGCTGGCTGGGATGATCCCATGAATGAGAAAAGCCAGGCGTTTCAGGAGTTTTCGAGACTTCTGGGGCATGCGAAGAGGATTATTGCTGCTATGTACCAGAAGGATGAAGAGGAGAAGGGCAGGGATAAGATCTGGAAGCCGGAGAATATTACGCCTTCGGATATTGAGAAGGTTATCTGCAATGGCATCCCTATCAATCAGATGGGAAATCTGAAGAAGATGTCTGCATCTATTCTTGCCAAACATTTCAGCCAGAAACGGTTCAGTAGACAGAGAATTACGAATATTCTGAATCATAAGTTCCCGGTAGAGCGGTTTGATCTTCTGACTTTGGAGTTTTTTATTGTGTCCCAGGAGATGGAGGATGATGATCCTTATGACAGATATCATCATTTTATTGAAGAAGCGCAGGGAATTTTGAAGAAGTGTGGGATGAGCGAGATTTATATTGTGAATCCTTATGAATGTTTTCTTCTTATGTGCCTTCTTACGGATTGCCCGTTGGCAGTTTTCTCGGAAATATGGGAAATGTCCTACGAAGAGAACGGGGACGAGGAGTAAATTGGAGCCATGATATTGTGAATTGGTACCGCATGTAAGGGCGTGAATTCCTACTTCACTGATATCATGGCTCTTTTGTTTGGAATAAAATAATTTGTTAATTGATTAACGGCTAAGTTTAATCATTGTAATATAGGTAAATACTGCGGCTGAGCTGGGCGATGGTAGATTGGGCGTCGCCGGCGCTGGTGAGATTTTGGGAGAGGAAGACGATAACCAGATCGTTTCCGCCCTGGGTGTTGTACAGGATTCCGGCATCGTTTTCTACATCGGAAAGCTCTCCAGTCTTGTTGGCCACGCTGACACCCTCTGGCAGGGCTGCGGGAATCTTGTTGCTTCGCTGCTGCTGTTTCAGAAGAGCGTACATATCTTCTGCGTGGGAAAGAGACTGGGACTGGGCTGTGCCAGTGCAGATCTGGTAGATCTCTTTCAGGAATTTTCCACAATCATAGGCAGAAGTGTAATTATCCCCAAATTCATTGCTGGCCAGGAGCAGGCGCCCCATAGAAGTGCTGGTGTAACCGTGAGCCTGGCAGAAGCTGTTTACTTTCTGCATACCAGCTGTGCTGTCCCCACTGCCCAGGCAGGAAACCAGGCTGTTGGCAGCGTCATTGTCACTGACGGTGATCATAGGTGTGAGATAACCGTCTAGTGCAGCAGAACCATACTGCTGGGAAAGCGCATCGTAATTCTCATAGACAGCTCCCATAATAAAAAGCTTGATCAGGCTGGCAGCCTGCATTGGTGTATCGTTAATGGAAGCTTCGGAACCGCCTGCAAGATCACAGATATAAACACTCCAGGAACCGTTTCCGGTGGGAAGCTGGGAATTGATCTGGGAGATCAGGGTGTCCATTTTTTCATCTGATCTGTTGTCAAATGCAGAGCTTCCGTGTGAAGGGGAGATTACTCCGTCATCAGAGATTTCAGGAGTTGTGTCCGCTTTGGCAGTGGAGACGGAGGAAGCACCTTTCCCATGGGAATTGTCCTGTTCCTTGGAAGAAGCAGCTTTTTTGGAATCATCTGTTTCTGAGGGAGAAGCTTCAGAACCTTTGGAATGAAATTCTGTGGACTGGGAAGAACCAGCCTGTTCTGCTTCAGGGGCTTGGGAAGGTCCAGCTACTTCTGGATCAGAAGATTGTGAAGGTCCGGCTGTTTCTGAATCAAAGGAAGCCTGAGCCGGACCGGCGCTTTTCTTTTGGGAAGGTCCCTGAACGGAAGTATCCTCATTGGAACTTTTACTGCCAGAAGATTCAGCCGCAGAAATTTCATCTTCGGAAATAAAACCATCCTGCTCAGAATTATTGAGATC
The DNA here is from genome assembly GCF_020537505.1 of Blautia glucerasea. Classification (GTDB taxonomy): domain Bacteria; phylum Bacillota; class Clostridia; order Lachnospirales; family Lachnospiraceae; genus Blautia_A. Next base: position 27,839 of record NZ_JAJBMO010000011.1, read on the forward strand.
TTCGTCTCCTGAAGTAAATCCGGCGATTTCACTGCTGTCGGAGTCCAGGGGCTGGGAGACAGCAGGATCATTTTGGGCTAGCTGTGTACTGCGCTGCCTGCTATGGGCAGAGAATGTGAGATAAAGAATGATGAGAAGCAGTATCACCGCAACAATGCTGAGGAAGATCAGCAGATAAGAAGAGGTGCGCTTCTTTTTTTTATTTTTCATGAGTTCTCCTTTCAAATAAACGAGACGTCTGATAAGACGTAAATTTCGTAACTATTGCACAGCATTTTTTTCTGCAAAGTATTGGTCAATGCCATCTGCAATTCCAGATGCCATAGTTTCCTGAAAATCGGAATCACTCATTTTCAGATCGTCCGACTCGTTGGTCATAAATCCCATCTCTACAATTGTTACAGGAATGGTACTCCAGTTGATCCCGGTCATATTGTCAGCGTAAGTTACCCCACGGTTATCGAATCCGGTTGCATCACAGTAAGCGTCCAGAATGCACTGGGAAAGCCTGTCTGATTCCTCGTAAAGCTGCGGTACATAAGGGTTGGAAGAAGAGGGAGAGATGGTGAGGGCACCGGCAGCAGAGGAAGATTCTGCACCGTTGGCATGAATTCGCACATATATTTCTGCCCCCTGGTCAGCGACATATTCTGCCCGCTCCTTATTGCTAATAGCAGTGTCATTATCGGTTCTGGTGAGAACGGTCTCATAGCCTCTGTCCTCCAGGATCTTCTGCAGCTTCAGGGAAACATCCAGGTTCAGCTGATACTCCGGCAGTCCGGAAAAAGTCCCCTGGGTTCCGGTGGAGGCCTTCGCCTTCATCTCTGTGGAACCTGGCCCAAGGGGCTCCAGGTCGCTCATGTCTACGTTCGGTCCCTGATGACCGGGATCAATGCCAATGATGTGTGCGGATGGTGTCTGGGACACCTGAAGCTGGCCAGAAGCCTCCGCCTTGACTATAGAAACACCTGTCAGACTGGCAGCAGATAAAAAAGTAAGAACCACAGCGGCTGCTCTGGTTGAAAAATTCCATTTATCACATAGTTTTTTGAAATGCATATACATGCTCCTGTTCGTGGTAAGTCTTTTTTCTTATTATAATAATGCCAGGAGTGTAATGCAATGTAAAATTCGGTTTTCACAAAAAGGGGGAATCGCTATTACTATAAGCAGGAAGTGTTTCTATGGCAATCGTAAAAGAAGAGTGATACCAGAAAATAGTTTGGGTTTGGAATGGCAGTGATAAAAATGTATTATAATAAGAAGTAACGTATTTTTAGTTCACCGTGATAAATTGTAAAAACCTTGAAAAAATAAGGAAAAATTGCAGAAAAACACCTTGACAGAGATATGCAGACAGGATATAATCAAAAAGCGTGCGAAATAAGGCATTTTTTTCCGCGCTTACTAAGATAATAGCAACCGCAAGGAAACCCCATAGAAGAATCTATGGAGAAATAAATCGGGAGGTGAAATGGAATGCCAACATTCAACCAGTTAGTAAGAAAAGGACGCCAGACAGCTGTTAAGAAATCTACAGCTCCGGCTCTGCAGAGAACTTATAACTCTTTAAGAAAGAAAGCAGTTGAGCAGTCTGCACCACAGAAACGTGGCGTTTGCACAGCTGTTAAAACAGCTACTCCTAAGAAGCCTAACTCAGCTCTTAGAAAAATCGCCAGAGTTCGTCTTTCCAACGGAATCGAAGTAACAAGCTACATCCCAGGAGAAGGTCACAACCTTCAGGAGCATAGCGTTGTTCTGATCCGTGGAGGAAGGGTTAAGGACTTACCTGGTACAAGATACCACATCATCAGAGGTACTCTTGATACCGCAGGTGTTGCTAACAGAAAACAGGCCCGTTCTAAATACGGCGCTAAGAGACCGAAAGTTAAAAAATAATCCATCCGTATTGCTGCGGAGACTATAGAGATTTGTACGGTATTCCATATACCCTGTCGGTTGCGGGTTAAATATAGGACCATTACCAGTGCGAACATGCAATAGTTTACTGCGTGAGTACCGATGAGATAATCAGGATGATTAAGGAGGGAAGTAACGTGCCACGTAAAGGACATACTCAGAAAAGAGACGTTCTGGCAGACCCGATGTACAACAATAAAGTTGTTACAAAGCTTATCAATAACATCATGTTAGACGGTAAGAAAGGTGTTGCACAGAAAATTGTTTACGGAGCATTCGCCAGAATGGAAGAAAAATCTGGCAAGCCAGCAATTGAAGTATTTGAAGAGGCAATGAACAACGTAATGCCTCAGCTTGAAGTTAAAGCAAGACGTATCGGTGGAGCTACTTATCAGGTTCCGATCGAGGTAAGAGCTGACAGACGTCAGGCTCTGGCTCTTCGCTGGATCACCATGTTCTCCCGCAAGAGAGGCGAGAAGACCATGGAAGAGAAACTGGCTAACGAGCTTATGGATGCAGCCAATAACACCGGAGCATCTGTAAAGAGGAAAGAAGACATGCACAAGATGGCTGAAGCAAATAAAGCATTTGCTCACTATCGCTTCTAATCAAGGAGGAAAATCCATTGGCTGGAAAAGAAGGTAGAGAATACCCGCTCGAGAGAACCAGAAACATTGGTATTATGGCTCATATCGATGCAGGTAAGACAACTCTTACAGAACGAATTCTGTACTATACAGGTGTCAACTACAAGATTGGTGATACTCATGAAGGTACTGCTACCATGGACTGGATGGAGCAGGAGCAGGAGCGTGGTATCACAATCACATCCGCTGCAACAACATGTCACTGGACACTGGAAGAGAACTGTAAACCGAAGCCAGGCGCTTTGGAGCATCGTATCAACATCATTGATACCCCAGGCCACGTAGACTTTACTGTTGAGGTTGAGCGTTCCCTTCGTGTACTGGATGGCGCTGTCGGCGTATTCTGTGCAAAGGGTGGTGTTGAGCCACAGTCTGAAAACGTTTGGCGTCAGGCTGATACCTACAATGTACCACGTATGGCATTCATCAATAAGATGGACATCCTTGGTGCAAACTTCTACGGCGCAGTAGAGCAGATCAAGACTCGTCTTGGTAAAAATGCAATCTGCCTGCAGCTGCCAATCGGAAAAGAAGATGACTTCAAGGGAATCATCGACTTATTCGAAATGAAAGCTTACATCTACAATGATGAGAAGGGCGATGATATCACTATCACCGATATCCCTGAAGACATGAAAGAAGATGCTGAGCTTTATCATACAGAACTGATCGAGAAAATTTGTGAGCTGGACGACGATCTCATGATGGAATATCTTGAGGGAGAAGAGCCAAGCACAGACAGACTGAAAGCAGCCCTGAGAAAAGGTACATGCGAGTGTACAGCTGTTCCGGTATGCTGCGGTTCTGCATATAGAAACAAAGGTGTTCAGAAACTTCTGGATGCTATCCTGGAGTACATGCCTGCTCCAACAGATATCCCGCCAATCGATGGTGTTGACATGGATGGAAACCCGACCGTGAGACATTCTTCTGATGAAGAGCCGTTCTCCGCTCTGGCATTCAAGATCATGACAGACCCATTCGTTGGAAAACTTGCATATTTCCGTGTATATTCAGGAACAATGAATTCCGGATCTTATGTATATAACTCTACAAAGGGCAAAAAAGAGCGTGTTGGCCGTATCCTTCAGATGCATGCTAACAAGCGTATGGAACTGGATAAGGTTTACTCCGGTGATATCGCTGCAGCTATCGGATTCAAATTCACCACAACTGGTGATACAATCTGTGACGAGCAGCATCCGGTAATCCTTGAGTCCATGGAGTTCCCGGAACCAGTTATCGAGCTGGCTATCGAGCCTAAGACAAAAGCAGGACAGGGTAAACTGGGTGAGGCTCTTGCAAAACTTGCAGAAGAGGACCCGACCTTCCGTGCACATACAGATCAGGAAACAGGACAGACCATTATCGCTGGTATGGGTGAGCTTCACCTTGAGATCATCGTTGACCGTCTTCTTCGTGAGTTCCACGTAGAGGCTAACGTAGGTGCTCCTCAGGTTGCTTACAAAGAGACAATCACCAAGGCTGTTGATGTAGATAGCAAGTATGCTAAACAGTCCGGTGGTCGTGGACAGTATGGTCACTGTAAAGTTAAATTCGAGCCTATGGATGCCAACGGCGAAGAACTGTACAAGTTCGAGTCTACTGTTGTCGGCGGTGCTATTCCGAAGGAATATATCCCGGCTGTAGGAGAAGGTATCGAAGAGGCTATGAAGGCTGGTATCCTTGGTGGATATCCGGTTGTTGGTGTACATGCAAATGTATACGATGGATCTTATCATGAAGTCGATTCTTCTGAGATGGCATTCCACATTGCAGGTTCTCTTGCATTCAAGGATGCTATGCAGAAGGCAGCTCCAATCCTTCTTGAGCCTATCATGAAGGTTGAAGTAACCACACCAGAGGATTACATGGGTGATGTTATCGGTGATATCAACTCCCGTCGTGGTCGTATCGAAGGTATGGATGATATCGGCGGCGGTAAGATGATCCGTGGATATGTTCCGCTTTCCGAAATGTTCGGATATGCAACAGATCTTCGTTCCAGAACTCAGGGACGTGGTAACTACTCCATGTTCTTCGAGAAATACGAGCCAGTTCCAAAGAGTGTTCAGGAAAAAGTTCTGGCAAAGAAAGACTGATTTAACTACAAGTTGAATTAGGATTTTATATAAAACAATAAAAAGCTTGCAAATATCCTTGATTTGCAATATAATCAAGGATAGCAAGTTTAAAATCGATATGGCGCTCTATTTTTATAGAGAATGAGCCAACTAATCAAGGAGGACATTTTAAAATGGCAAAGGCTAAGTTTGAGAGAACAAAACCGCATTGTAACATTGGTACTATTGGACACGTTGACCATGGTAAAACAACTTTAACAGCAGCTATCACAAAAGTTCTTGCTGAAAGAGTTCCAGGAAACGTAGTAGAGAACTTCGAAGATATCGATAAAGCTCCAGAGGAAAGAGAGCGTGGTATCACAATTTCTACAGCACATGTTGAGTATCAGACAGAGAAGAGACATTATGCACACGTTGACTGCCCAGGACATGCTGACTACGTTAAGAACATGATCACTGGTGCAGCTCAGATGGATGGTGCTATCCTTGTTGTAGCAGCTACCGATGGTGTTATGGCTCAGACTAAAGAGCACGTTCTTCTTGCTCGTCAGGTTGGTGTTCCTTACATTGTTGTATTCATGAACAAATGTGATATGGTTGACGATGAAGAGCTTCTTGAGCTGGTTGAGATGGAGATTCGTGAGCTTCTTTCCGAGTATGACTTCCCAGGAGATGATATCCCGGTAATCAAAGGTTCTGCTCTTAAAGCTCTTGAGGATCCAGCTGGTGAGTGGGGCGACAGAATCATGGATCTTATGGATGCTGTTGACAGCTATATCCCAGATCCACAGCGTGACACAGATAAACCATTCGTTATGCCTGTAGAGGATGTATTCTCTATCACAGGACGTGGAACAGTTGCTACTGGTAGAGTAGAGGCTGGTGTTCTTCACGTATCTGATGAGGTTGAGATCGTTGGTATCAAAGAAGAGACTCGTAAAGTAGTTGTAACTGGTATCGAGATGTTCCGTAAACTTCTTGATGAGGCTCAGGCTGGTGATAACATCGGAGCACTTCTTCGTGGTGTTCAGAGAAACGAGATCGAGCGTGGACAGGTTCTTGCTAAACCAGGAACAATCACATGCCATACAAAATTCACAGCTCAGGTTTACGTTCTGACTAAAGACGAGGGTGGCCGTCATACACCATTCTTCAACAACTATCGTCCACAGTTCTACTTCAGAACAACAGACGTTACAGGTGTTATCAACCTTCCAGAAGGAACAGAGATGTGCATGCCTGGAGATAACATCGAGATGACAATCGAACTGATCCACCCAATCGCTATGAGCCAGGGTCTTACTTTCGCTATCCGTGAAGGTGGACGTACTGTAGGATCAGGACGTGTTGCTACAATCATCGAGTAATTTTAGCATAACATCTTAAATTATATATATTGAGTACCGCAAGGTACATGTGTCCAAACGTAAGATACCCCGGAACCGCAAGGTTTCCGGGGTTTTTCTGTTGAACAGAAGATTAAAATAAGGCTGTAAAGAATAGCGAATAAATTAAAAACAGGCAGGTATAGGAAGAAAATGAAAATCTTCGCATATCTGCCTGTGATACTGTTATGATACTATTTCTGTTCGTTATTGGAAAATTTCTGTGTTAAAAGTTCATCTCGTTTACGGATTCGTGTCTCAAAATCCAGTTCTTCAATTTCTTTATGGGTGACAGGTTTGGAAGTGTAGTATTCCAACGTCTGCTTTTTCCACATATCAAACATATCTTTGCCTGTGAAATAAGATTCCAGGCTTTCTCTGTTCTCCTGCAGATCAGCAAGAAAATTACACATATCTGCGTTTAAAGAATGTTCAGGATCATTTCCATAAAAGCGAAGTCCGGCATACCATTTCTGTGTTTCTGTTTCTATATCACCGGGAAGTTTATTATTTATATCCAGTTCATACCGGAGTTCATTGGATTCATTCATCTGCAGTAAAACCCAAAGAATATCGCTGAGAGTAGAAATCTGTACTTTATTTTCAGATAATCCAAATAACCAGTCCAGTGAGACATGAAATTTCTGAGCAATAGTCAATAACACATCATTGGAGGGAGTAACCACACCATTTTCATAACTGGATAAAGTTGACTGACGTATACCAATAGCTGCGGAAAAGTTTTTTTGATTCATCTTCAGATCAGTTCGCAGCTCTTTTATTTTTTCTGAAATAGATGATTCCTGCATATTATCCACCTCCTTAAAAGCTATGATTAGTATATCACAAATGATAAAAATCAACAATATAGAAAAATATCATTCATGATGATAAAAATTATTGACAATGATTATTTAAAATGATATAGTATCAGTGAAAATGATAATTATAGACAAGGAGGAAATGATATGCAGAGACAGAACTATATGATTACAGCGGAAGAAGTTGCAGAGAGCATGGGGATTTCACTTGGATATGCTTACAAGCTGCTTCGCAAACTGAACAAAGAGCTTGCAGATCAGGGATATGTAACCGTTGCGGGCAAGATACCGAGGGCATTCTGGGAAAAGAAATTTTATGGATATTCCCAGATTGCAATGTAAGGGGGTGAGAAAGTATGGCAGCATACAAAGATGAAGAAAGAGGAACCTGGTATGTTTCATTTTATTATGAGGACTGGACAGGAGCCAAAAAGCGAAAAGTAAAAAGAGGATTCCGCACTAAGAAAGAAGCATTAAATTTTGAAGCGGAGTATAAAAGAACAGCGAAAGCAGACATGGATATGACAATGGGAGAGTTTGTAGAAGTCTACTTCCGAGACAAGTCTCAGTCATTGAAGGACAGGAGTATCAAGAACAAAAGAGATACGATGAATGCTCAACTGTTACCGTATTTTAAGGACAGACCGATGAACAGTATCACACCAGCAGAGATTATCCAGTGGCAGAATACGATTATTGAAAAAGGATATTCAGATGATTATCTGAAAACAATACAGAATCAGATGACGGCATTGTTTAATCATGCGAAGAATATCTACAATCTGGCAGATAATCCTTGTGACAAAGTAAAACGTATGGGAAAGACTTCAAAAAAGAAAATGAAGTTTTGGACAATTGAAGAATATCGGCAGTTTATGACCGGAATAGAACCGGGAAGCAAATATTATGTGCTGTTTGAATTATTATTCTGGACAGGAGCGAGAGAAGGCGAAGCACTCAGCATTACACCTGCTGACATTGATTTTGAAAAGAATCTACTTCATATCAATAAAACTTACTACCGTATGCATGGAGAGGACGTGATTACATCTCCCAAAACAGAAGAATCGAACCGTACGATTTCCATACCGGAATTTCTGAAAAAAGAGATTCAGGACTATATTAGCAGACTGTATGAGTTGCCCGAAGATGAACGGATTTTTCCAATGGTTCATGAAGCGGTACAGCATAAGTTAAAACAGGTGGTTCAAAAGACCGGAGTAAAAAAGATAAGAGTACACGACATTCGTCACAGTCATGCGGCATTTCTGATCAATAAGGGAGTGCAACCATTGATGATTAAAGAAAGGTTTGGACATACGGACATTCGCATTACATTGAATACTTATGGGCACTTATATCCAGATCAGCAGAAAGTGGTGGCAGATATGCTGGATGATGAAAATATAAAAAGCTCCGGAAGTACGAACAACCGGAGCAATGTGACAAATGGGGACGAATCCACAAATGTCAACCCTAGACAAGTTGATTATATCAGGGATTCTTCCAGAGAACAACAGATAATTGGCGAGAATAGTTTGAAAAATGGAGGAATTTATGGAACAGAGAAATGAGAATAAAACAGAATTGAAAATGATAAAGATGTCAGATGTCCAGTCCCAGACAGTGGACTGGCTCTGGTATCCATTTATCCCTTATGGGAAATTAACGATCATTCAGGGTGATCCGGGCGATGGAAAAACTACGCTGATATTAAATATTGCAGCGAGATTGTCTAAAGGAGAAGGTCTGGATAACGATATGAAAGTAACAGAACCAGTAAAGATTATTTATCAGACAGCGGAAGATGGGCTGGCAGATACGGTAAAACCCAGACTGGAGCTGGCAGAAGCGGTCTGTGAAAGAATCATGGTTATAGATGAAACAGAAAAATCACTTTCCATGATAGATGAGAGACTGGAAACTGCTATCAAACGGACTGGTGCGAGAGTGCTTATTTTAGATCCGATTCAGGCATACCTTGGAGGAACAATGGATATGAACCGGGCAAATGAAGCAAGGGATATGACAAAAAGATTGAGCTTGCTGGCAGAAAAGTATAAATGTGCAATTTTATTAATCGGACATATGAATAAAGCTGGTGGAAATAAAGCTGCATATAGAGGAATGGGTTCGATTGACTTTTTTGCAGTAGCCAGAAGCGTATTACTGGTAGGAAGAATAGAGGGAGAACCGGACTTAAGAGCAGTGGTTCAGATTAAAAATAATCTGGCTGCATTTGGACATTCCAAAGCATTTCGCCTGACAGAAACCGGATTTGAGTGGATAGGTGACTATGAAATCACAGCAGATGAGGTGCTTGGTGGAATTGCTCCAAAGGTAAATAAACTGGAACAGGCAAAAAAGATGCTGAGGGAACTGGCAGAAACATCAACTTCTGTGCAAAGCAGTGAAATCTTTGATATGGCAGAAGATTTGAATATTTCTAAAAGAACACTGGAAAATGCAAAAAAGGAACTTGGAATTAAGGCAAGACGAATCGGTAATTCCTGGTATTGGGATTTAAATAAAGTTAAGCCGGAATAAATTAAGGGTGCAACATTGCAGAGTATATAGAAAATGCGGAATTAAAATGCAAGGTTGCAATCTGTAAAGACATTGCAGTGTTGCGTCCTTACATAAATTGTAAGAAGGTGAGAGCTTGAAAAACGTTATGATTCCAGAGGAGTTATTTGGAAAGATTATAAAATATCATTTACTGGATCAGGAACAGGAAGCAGATGATATAAGAAAAGGTCTGGAAAAAAAGCTGGATGCAATGGTAAATCGTGAGGCATACAGTAAATTCAAAACTGCGCCAACAGAAGAAGAACGGGAAAAGTTCCGGCAGGAGTATCTGGACAGAAAAGGAATGCAAGAGAGCTTTCGATGGTAACAGTTCGTGTTGATTACCTTTTTACAGGAGCGTGTCACGCCCCTGTGAGAAGTAAACAAGAAGAAAGTTGGTAAGGCGCATACGGAAAGCTGAGGCTGGACGGTGAGGTTGCTGTAAATTTGATAGTTGTGAAGAAGGGAGAACGATTCGATGAAGCAGGGAAGATTAGGATATAACAGTAGCAATGACAGATATGGGTTATTAGCCTCGGACTTATGGATTGATACGGGATTTCACTGTGGAGAAGGTCTTGAGGTGCTGGTCGATGATAAGTGGGTAAGGACAAGAATGGAGATGAATCCAGCAAGAGAATGGTATCTGGTTGGAACGCCATACTGTGGAGATCTGGAATATGTGCAGGCAAGAATACCGGAATAATTTAGTCGAGAGAGTAACGAAAGAGATAAAATAGCCCCCGGCAGGGCGCAAGGGTACTTTTGATGGACGGAACGGCTGTCGAAAGTGCTTTTGCGTTACTTTTGACAAAAGTAACAAAACCGCCGTATCCGGCGAAGATTTCTTTTTATACTATAGCTGGTAAAGATACAAATTTATGTGCCATGTCTGGCACTGGTTTTAGAAAGTGGAGTGACGAACATGACGCTGAAACGAACAATTAGTGGTATGATCGGGACAGGTTCTCTGGCTCATAACAGAAGGGAATTTATAGCAGAAAATGTTGATTCAGACAGAGTGCAACTAAATATTTGCTATCAGAATGAGAATTTAAAAGAAGTTTATAAAGAACTGTTTGATGAAGCTGTAGAACGATATAATATCGGGAAAAGAAAAGATAGACAGATTACAAATTACTATGAAAAAATCCGGCAGGGAAAACAAGAGAAGTTGTTCCACGAAGTAATTTTTCAAATTGGAAATCGAGAAGATATGGCTGTCGGAACAGCAGAAGGAGATCTGGCTGTAAAAATACTGGATGAATATGTAAAGGACTTCCAGAAGCGGAATGCAACGTTACGGGTATTTGGGTGTTATCTACATCAGGATGAGTCTACTCCACATTTACATATTGATTTTATTCCTTATGTGACTGATTGGAAAGGAAAAGGAATGGACACCAGAGTTTCGTTGAAACAGGCATTAAAAAGTCTTGGATTTCAAGGTGGAAATAAGCATGATACAGAGTTGAACCAGTGGATGAACCATGAAAAAAAGGTCCTGGCAGAGATTGCAAAACAGCATGGCATTGAATGGGAACAGAAAGGTACTCATGAGGAACATTTGGATGTTTATAACTTCAAGAAGAAAGAGCGAAAAAAGGAAGTACAGGAGCTGGAGCAGGAGAAAGAGTATCTAACTGCAGAAAACGAAGAACTGACAGCACAAATTGCGGAATTCAGAGCAGATATCCAGATTTTAAAAGACGATAAGGAACAGGCAAGCAGGGAGAAACAAGAAGCAGAACAAAGGGCAGAGGACGCAGAAAAAGAAGTAAAAAGTCTGGAAGAGCGTCGAGATGTGCTGCAGCCGATTATGGATAATGCCAGTAAAGAAATAAAAGAATATGGAATGATTAAGACGTTTTTACCGGAGGCAGGAACATTTGAACGTGCAGTACCTTACAGAGAAAATAAAATCAAGCCATTGTTTATCAAGATGAAGAATCAGATTGCTGCATTAGCTGGAAAGGTTGTAGAACTTAACAAAACGATAGAAAGCTGGAAAAACAAATATCAAAAATCTACGGAGAAATGTGATGATATCCAAACGCAGTTAGATGATGTGCGTAAAGAAAATGGAAAATTATCAAATGATAATCAACGTTTACAAGAGATTTCGGACAGATATGACAGAGTGGTGCGTATTCTGGGAATGGAAACTGTAGAGGATGTGGTGCAGCAGGACATTAAAGAACAAAGGGCACTGGAAGAAAAACGGCGAATGGAGCAAATGCCAAAGGGAAGCGTTCTGAAACAGTTGGAATGGGCAACTCAAAAGAGCCAGATTGAAAACCAACAACGTAAGAAAAATAAAACAAAATACAAAGGATTGGAGATTTAGACTATGAAAAAACAGATTTATGATGAGAAAAATGGAATGAGCTATACGTTGCATGGAGATTACTATTTGCCGGATCTGGTTTTAAGAGAAGAAGAACCGACATATGGAAAATATGGAATGTTACGAAAGCAGTTCTTAAAAGAACACAGATCAGCAAGATATCAATACATGTTATTGACCGGAAAATTGAATGAACATCTGAATCAGATCGATCAGGAAGTCAGAGAACAGGTGGAAACGCTTATGGAACAGATGATAGAAAAACAGGGTGTAACTGAAGAATTAAAGGCACAGGATCAGATGAAGTGGGTTAGGTTAATGAATAATATAAAAGCCAGTGCAGAAGAGATTATATTGAAAAACATGGTATATGTGTGAGATCGTTCTTTTACACTTTTGTATATATTAGAATAGCACTTTAGAAAGCACTATGGTAAAATAAAGTGAAGGTAAATCGGAATTTGGAGGATTGAATTATGTGGAATGAATTAGGTATAAGTGGAGGAACCGCAATTGTTATTTTGATTGCGCTGTATTTCGTTATCAAATGGGCAGTGAAAAATGGCATCAAAGAAGCCTACAGTGCAATCACTGGAAAGAAAACTGTTGAAGATATCCAAAACGAAAAAGAGCTGAAAGAACTTGGATTGGATTCAGAAGATCAATAACTTCAAGTTTGCCGAAATATATTTCTAACTTTCCCTATTTTACAGGCTTTCCAGCCTGTGCATTAGCGAAACGATATGTATTTTCCCTTATTTTTGCCCTTATGAGATAATCGTAAGGGAAATAAGGGAAAGTTTTATTTAGTCATTGCCTGCCACTTTATCAAGTAACCTTGCAGATTCCCGCTTGGCTTTTCTTGTAGAGTGTGCATAGACATTCATGGTGGTACTGACATCTGAGTGCCCTAACAGTTCCTGCACATCCTTTGGTGCTGCTCCATTTGCCAGAAGGTTGCTTGTGTAGGTGTGTCGCAACTGGTGAAAATGAAATCCTTCAAATCCATCCAGTTTCTGAGCAATCTTCCTGCAAACAATTCCTAACGTGCTTGGCAGTTCCAAACTTCCATCCGGTCTTAAGCAGACAAAGGATATTTCCTTATAATCTTCTGGAACATTCTCTGTTCCGTCCAGATGATAGAACTCATAGTAAACTCTGTTTTTGTCTTTTACTTCTCTGTAGTAGTTTTTATGGTAAAGTTCTCCGTACTGCATTCGGTTTTTAAGTTGTTCCTTTCGGGCATTGCGAAGAATCTCTGCCAGTGTATCTCCAAAATCAACAATCCTTACCTTTTTTCGTTTGGTTGGTCCGATGATATTCTTGTGCCTTGAACCATCATATCGGATACTGCGTCTGATTGTAAGGCACTGTTCTTCAAGATTCACATCCTGCCATGCCAGACCACAGGCTTCACCGATACGAAGTCCTGCATAATAAGCTATCTGGATTGGAAGTATTGCCGGTGGATTGTAATTCTGTAGAAATTCAATCAGTCTTTCATAATCCTCTCGTGGAATTGGCTGTATATCGCCATCCATGTCATCATCGGAAAACAGGTCAACCTCATCCGTCTGGTATTTCAGCTTAATATACTGCATCGGATTGAAAGTGATATATTGCTTTGGTGATACTGCAAATCGGAATGACTGCTGTAATACTGCCGAGAAAGAACGAATGTAATCTTTGCTATAACCTTTTCTTTCTGAACCATCTGGATAAGTGCCACCAAAGGAAAGCAGATCGAAGAAGGCTTGTAAATGCTCAGATGTTACATTTTTCAACTTTCTCTCTGAAATTGGATGCTTCTTGATGTTGGTAATGGCACCGAGGTAATTCTGGACTGTCCCATTACTGAGCGTACCGGTCTTTAATTCTTCCTCTGCCCATATATCAAGTAATTCTCCAATTGTAATATTTTCCGACTTTGCAATGAATTTCTTGCTTTCGTAATCGTCCATTGCCTGACGGAGCAGTTTTTCCGTTTCACTTTTACTTTCTGTTCCAGCGTATTCTTTCTGAACCAGATTGCCGCTTGCATCTTCTACATAGAAGCGGTAGTACCATTTCTTTCCTTTTTTTCTTACAGATCCTTTTGCCATAATCGTGTGTCTCCTTTCGATATCAGACAATCGGAACTGATGAAATGCTTCTTGCGTGTAAGTATATCATAACTCCGGTTGTCGTTCTATACCGAATCGGAATCCTCATACAAAACTTCTGATAAAAGATTTTCAAGCCTTTGTTCTGCCATTTCCGGTTTCTTGGAATAAAGCCTTACGATATCTGCCATGTCGTTAAAGGCATTAACAGTGTGGGTGATCTCCCGGAGAAACATAATCTCGTTATATTCATCATTCGATTCAAACCCCATTACTTTTGCAATATCAGCTTCATTCGTGTTGCCCTTGTAATTCTTGCAGGCAAACTGGAATGATTCCAGAAACAGGTTATATTGCTTTAACATCAACAGCAGTAAATCTTTGGAAAAAGCATCTTCCTTTTTACTAAGGTCGAGAGGTAACTGTTTGAGAATATCGCCCATTGCATCACGAATCTGTAATTCTTTCTTATCCGTAATATCGGTTTCGTATTCATCGGTTTCCCCTCTGAGCCATTCAATAGATACATGAAGTGCTTCCGAAAGACCTTCCAGCACCATCTTTTTGGTATTGTCAATCGAACCATTCTCATAACGCAGGATTGTGGAAGCTGTAACTCCCATCTTCTCTGCAACATAAGGCTGTGTCAGATTTAATTCCAGACGACGCTGTTTTGCCCTGCTGCCTATCAGCTTGCGTAGTTCTTTATCTTTCATGCTGATTGCCTCCTTTTTCGGTATGTATGAATTATAGCATGTACCTCACATAATTGCAATATGCAATATAATAATTATTTTTAAAATTTCATAACGCTTGACAACACAATATAAAACCGCTATACTAACAGCACAACAAAAATTGCATAATGCAATTTATAAGGAGGTGACAAGATGACGGAAAGAAAGATTGCATTATCCATCGAGGAAGCAGCCGACTATACAGGAATTGGCAGAAACACTTTGAGAAAGCTGGTTGAATGGAAGAAGCTTCCGGTATTAAAGGTCGGAAGAAAAGTCCTTATTAAAACTGACATTCTGGAAAAGTTCATGGAAGCCAACGAGGGGCGTGATCTGAGGGATAAAGGAAATGTAAAAGCTGTCACAAGAAATGTGGCAACTTAAAAAGGCGGCTTCCTAAGAAACCGCCAAAGGTTCTATCAGACCGAAGCCATGATATACCTACACGCAAGAGGATTATACCATGTGCTTCTCCTGATATGCAACCGGAAACTGTTGTTTATCGGAAAAAGAAAGGATGAAGACGATATGGCGAAATCAACAAAGACTTATGAAGAAAGAATACGTGCATTAGAGAAAAAGGAACAGGAAAGCATTGAAGCTACAAAAAAGCTCATTGCACAGCGGAAGGAACTGGAAAAGCGAAAGAAAGCAGAGGAAAGTAAAAAACGAACCCACAGGCTCTGTCAGATTGGTGGCGCAGTGGAATCGGTTCTTGGCTGTCCGATTGAGGAGGAAGATTTACCAAAGTTGATAGGCTTCTTAAAAAGGCAGGAAACAAACGGAAAGTTTTTCTCAAAGGCGATGCAGAAAGAGCCACTTACAGATATGGAGGAAGTGTAATGGCGGAGGGAGTGGTTTTTCCATTCCCTTCATTGCCTTTGAATGAAGGGCGCACTTATGGACAACCAGAGGTCGTCCTTATAAGTTTGCCACAAGTGGCAACCGGTCTGCGCTTACGCTTGCCGGGCTCGTTCCGTCGGCGGGGCTTTCAGCCAGACCTGCTCATGCCGCAGGGGGCACTCTTGCGCAGAGGGCGTTCCGACAGCTTCACTTCTGCCAAACCAGAAGAAGATGCTGTCGGAAATCAATGCCGGATACGGCAGAAAGGGGGAATCGTATCATGGCGATATTTCACTTTACAGTAAAGATTGTCGGGCGCAGTAAAGAAAAATCTGTCATATCCGCATCGGCATATCTTAATGGAGATGTGATGAAGAATGAGGAAACAGGCAGAATCAGTTACTATACTTCCAAAAAGGAAGTCGTCTACACCAGTCTGATGATGTGCGAAAATGCACCTCCTGAATGGCTGCATGTACCGGAAGAAAATATAAAAAGGTTTCAACAGTCTATCCGTTATAAAAGAGCGGATGATAAAGATGCCGCACTGGAAAAGTTTAAAATCACATTTCAGAAACAGCGTCTATGGAATGAGGTATTGAAGATAGAAAAAAATGCAGATGCACAGCTTGGACGCTCATTTGAATTTTCCCTGCCGAAAGAATGGAGCAGACAGGAACAGATTGATTATACAACCGAATATATTCAAAAGACTTTCGTGGATAAGGGAATGTGTGTCGACTGGAGCATACACGATAAGGGCGATGGAAACCCACATGTGCATTTACTTGTAACCATGCGACCATTCAATCTGGATCATTCATGGGGCAGCAAAGAAGTCAAGGACTGGGATTTTGTCAGAGATACTGACGGAAATATCGTGGTTGATGAATCCCACCCGGACTGGTGGCAGGATAAGAAAAATCCTGACCGGCATGGAATCCGCATTCCGGTACTTGATGAAAACGGAGTACAGAAAGTCGGGGCAAGAAACCGAAAACAATGGAAACGGGTTCTGACCGATGCTACCGGCTGGAATAATCCAAAGAATTGTGAGTTATGGCGAAGCGAATGGGCTGGGATGTGTAACCGGCATTTATCCATAGACAATCAGATTGACCACCGCTCTTATGAAAGACAGGGCAAATTAAAAATCCCTACGATTCATGAGGGTGCGGATGCAAGAAAGATTGAGGAAAAATATCTCACCGGACAGATATGGAATGGTTCATGGAAGGTAGAGGAAAACCAGATGATTAAAAAACAAAATGCACTACTGCAAAAGGTAATCACAACCTTTGGTAAGGTATCCGGTGCATTGTCAATATGGAAGGAGTGGTTGAATGACATTAGAAGAAAGCAAAGAAGTAATTCCCATGATGGAAGCAATGATTACACAGATAGAGGAACAGCAGAATATCATGGCAGAGATGCTTCAGGAAATACAGGAAAAGGACGAGAAGCTGATGTGCTTTCAGGAGAAGGAAGAACGATTGCAGCAATTAGAGAGCGAATTATCAGAACTGCTTCAAATCTTGCCGGATACAGAAGAACTGTTGATACTTCTGGAAGAAAAGACAGACCAGATACAGAAGCTTACAGACGAAAATCAGCAATGGCAGGAATTGGCACAGAAATTAAACAGCGAGAACCGGCTATTGCAGAAACAGAACAGCGAATTACTGAACTTGAACAGCAATTAGAGAAAGGAAGGTCGATTGATGAACGAATTAAGAAACTCAAAGAGCGACGATCAACTGGAAGAGTTGCTTCTGCTGACAGAGCAGATGCAGGAAGAACTCGACCAGAAAGACAGGACTATCCGGGAACTGAAAATGCAGCTCGACGAATCGCTGACCTTGAACGAGAGGTTAAACAGCGAGAACAGAGCAGGGAACATTCAAGCCTTAAAGAACGACTTGAGGAAAACAAAAGAATTGTTGCAGAGAGAGAAAGAGAAAACGCACGCTGCCGAAATCATGACAGAGGAATGTCAAGATAAGCTAAGGCAGGCAGAACAGGAACGGGACTATGCACTCTCTCATCAGAAAAAAGTAGAGATACCGGTTGAAAAGCCAGTACTCTATCAAAAGTGTGGGAACTGTAACCTGACAGCTTATCTGAAAGCCAAGGAAAAGTATGATACGCAGAGAGAAAAACTGGCAGGCAGATATAAAACAAAAACAGCCATGTATGAAGCATTGATGTTTCTGCTGATATGGTATTCCGTATCAACTACTCTTTTTCAGATGATACGGTCAAAAATATTTATTTCTGATTGCGTGGTATTCTTTGATACAATCGCCACTTTTATACAGACCATTGCAGGGTGGATTATACTGACAGGAAAGAACATGGCACAGATTAGTAATGGAATATCCAATCCTGTCGTTGCCGGAATTGTATATTGGCTGATAAGAATACTGATCTGCGGTGGATGTTTGGTGGGTGCTGGAATACTTGTAGCATTTATAGAGATAAAGATTGCAGAGTTATATAAGAAGTGCTGTTGGGATATGATTACCATAATGGTAATACTTATAAGCATGGCAACAGCTATCTACTTTGGGAAGTGGATAAAGATAACATTGCCAATCAATCTGCTATTTCTCTTATTATTCGTGCAACTGGTATATGTTGGAATCAGGTGGTATGTAAAGGGATGGCGAGAAACAAGGGGATATCATTAAAACAAAAATACCGATATTTTATTGGTACTATATGTCTTTACTTTCGTGCTAATATATATTATCATATTAGCACGAAAGGAGAAAGTATATGACTCAGTTTGAAAAATTAGATTTGTTGTTGCGTGAATGTGGAGGGACAATTCAGACATTTCAAGTTCTAAATAATGGAATTAGTAAGTCTGTGTTTTATGCATATGTGAAGGAACGAGGATTAGAACAAGCTGCTCATGGTGTGTATGTATCGCCGGATACGTGGACAGATGCAATGTACCTTTTGCATTTACGTTGTGGTCAAGCTGTATTTTCTCATGAAACTGCATTGTTTTTTCATGATTTAACGGACAGAGAGCCTTTGAAATACACCATAACAGTAAGAACTGGATATAATCCAAGTCGTTTGCAGGAAGACGGTTTTCAAGTGTACACAGTAAAAAAGGATTTACATGAAATAGGAATCATAGCTATGCAGACATCATTCGGACATTCCGTTCCCGTTTATGACATGGAGAGAACAATTTGTGATCTGCTTCGTAGCAGAAAAAATGTTGAAATGCAGGTCTTTCAAGACGCATTGAAACAATATGCAAAACGTAAGGATAAAAACTTACGGATGCTTATGAAATACGCAGCTATGTTTCATGTTGAAAACATACTTAGACCATATTTGGAGGTGTTACTTTAGATGATAACAACGGCAAGACAATTAAAGGATTTAATTCGTAATATGTCAAAGAAAAAATCCGCAGATGCACAGATTTTGATGCGGAATTATATGATGGAACGTTTTTTAGAACGAATTTCTTTATCAGAGTATAAAAACCAGTTTATATTAAAAGGTGGAATGCTTGTGGCGGCAATGGTTGGTCTGGATGCCAGAGCTACTATGGATCTGGATGCTACCATAAAAGGCACTAATGTTAGTGTGGAGGATGTAGAAATGATTATATCCCAAATTATATCAATTCCACTGGACGATGGTGTTTCATTTCGGGTCAAACGGATATCGGAAATCATGGAAGAAGCAGATTATCCTGGTGTTCGTGTAAGCATGGAAACGAAATTTGATGGTGTAATCACACCATTAAAGATTGATATTTCTACAGGGGATGTAATTACACCAAGAGAAATCAAGTACAAATTTAATCTTATGCTTGAAGACCGCACTATTGAGGTATGGGCATATAATCTGGAAACGGTATTGGCTGAAAAATTGGAAACTGTTGTTAGTCGAAACGTTACAAATACACGAATGAGAGATTTTTATGATATTTATATTTTACAAAAGTTGTATGGAGAACAACTCCAAAAACAAGTTTTATGGACTGCACTTGTGGCTACAGCCAAAAAAAGGGGAACATTAGACCTGATAGAAGCTGAGGATATAAGAGAAATATTTGATGAAATTGAATCAAGTCCGGTTATGGAGACCTTATGGAAAACATATCAAAAAAATTATTCTTATGCTGCTGATATTTCATGGCATGCAATTGTGAAGTCAATCTGTGCATTATATGGAAGTATATTGGAGAATATGTATGACACATAAAAAACTGATATGTAAATTACGTTAGCATTTTGAGTTGCCTAAATTCGAAAGTTAGGAAAATCTTAATAATTTCTCAGGCAATCCATTGTGAATTTAGATGTTGTATTTGCTATACTTAATTGGAAATATGAGCAAAGGAGTTG
This sequence comes from Blautia glucerasea, assembly GCF_020537505.1. Lineage (GTDB taxonomy): Bacteria > Bacillota > Clostridia > Lachnospirales > Lachnospiraceae > Blautia_A. The sequence goes on from NZ_JAJBMO010000011.1 coordinate 47,672, forward strand.
AAAATATGTCTGAAAAGATATTGATTATAGATGACGAGCAAGATATAGCGGATCTGTTGGAGGTCTACTTGAAAAACGAAAATTACGTCGTTTATAAATTTTACTGCGCAACGGATGCCATGTCGTGTATTGAAAGCGGCGACATTGATCTTGCCATTCTGGATATTATGCTCCCGGATATGAACGGCTTTTCACTTTGCCAGCTTATCCGAAAGAAATACACTTATCCAATCATAATGCTAACGGCTAAAATTGAGGAAACGGATAAAATAACGGGGCTGACATTTGCTGGGGTTAGATAGCGATACTTTTTACATCTACCATGTTACGGCGGTCATGGTTGACAACTTGCGTCGGCTCCTGCTCGGTATCAACCTGTCCGACAAAGCTGTAATGGATTTCGATTTTCCGGGTGTTGGTTTCCCGGTCTAATTCATGTATCAAAATACGGTCGATAAACTCATGGACGTTTTCATAGGTCAATTCCTGTATGTCGCTGTATTTCCCGACAATCTGAATAAACCTTGATATATCCCTTTTTCGCTCGGTAACGGTTGCGATCTGCTGTTGTAACTCGTCTATCCTTGCGGCAAGGGATTTCTTTTCGTCCTCGTAGCCGGAAGTTAGAAACACAAACCGTTCATCTGTCAGTCTGCCTAATGCGTTGTCCTCGTACAGCTTGCGGAAAAGCGTGTCAAGTTCGGTCATACGCGCCTGTGCTTTGGAAAGTTCCTTTTGCTGCTGCGCTAATGCCTTTCTCGCTTCCATGTCGCCGTACTCGGTAGCTTTACAGATAAAGTCCTGTTCGTGTTCCTTAACATACTGCAAAACCCGCCGCATATCTTCCAGCACTAAATCAAGAAGTACGTTTTTGCGGATATAATGAGAGGTACACTCGCTGCCTGTCCTTGCCCTGTTGCGCCATGCGCCGCAAGAATAGGAAAACCTGCGCGGCTCGATATTTACGCCCTGTTGGTAATACATCTTATGTCCGCAACCAGCGCAAAACAGCAAGCCGGAAAAAATATCAATCTCCGCTGCTTTTGTCGGGCGGTGGCGGGTAGCAATCCGCTTTTGCGCAAGTTCAAAGGTTTCCTCGTCAACAAGCGGCTCATGGGTGTTTGGGAAGAAATAGCGTTGTTCTTCTTCGTTCTTCCGGGTCTTTTTCGACTTGTAGGATACCTTGTGAGTTTTCGCGGTTATGGTATGCCCTAAATATTCCTGCCTTGCTAATATGTCATAGAGCGTTTTGTCCGGCCAAGTATAGGGGGCGATCATTGCCCGCTGATACCGCGCCTGTCCTGTGCGCTGATAGCGCAACGCTCCAATCGTCAAGACTTTGTTTTCCGCAAGCCATTTTTGGATTTCGCACATACGCACGCCGCTAACAAACATAGCGAAAACCTGTTTGACAATCGGCGCGGTTTCCGGGTCGGGTATAAGGTGGTGGCGGTTGTTCGGGTCTGGGATATAGCCGTATGGATATTCCCCGTTGACACGCTCGCCTTTTTGCGCCTGTGCCTGTTTAACTGCACGGATTTTCTTGCTTGTATCGCGGGCGTAAAACTCGTTAAACCAGTTCCGCAAGGGGGTAAACTCGTTATCCTCCCGCGCTGTGTCAACTCCGTCGTTAATCGCGATATAGCGCACTCCGTTTTCGGGAAATACAATCTCTATGAGTTCGCCCGTTTTCAGATAGTTTCTGCCAAGACGGGAGAGGTCTTTGGTAATAACCGTCGCCACTCGTCCGGCTTCCACTTCCTGCAACATCGCTTGCAGCCCCTCGCGCTCAAAACTCACGCCGGAAAATCCGTCGTCCACAAAAAACTTTGTGTTCAAAAAATGGTGTTCGTCCGCATAGCGTTGAAGTATCATTTTTTGGTGCTGTATGCTTCCGCTTTCTCCGGCCTGCATATCCTCTTGACTTAAACGGCAGTAAAGGGCGGTGATTTTATTCGACTGTAACATTAGTCCTCCTTTCCGACAGCCGAATAAACAGGTATAATGTGTTGCTATCATTATACCATATCCCGCCGCCTAATGCACTACTCGGACGCTAAAAAGCCCGGATTTCCGGGCTTTTTCTGCAAATCCTTTACAATGAGTTTTTCAATCTTTTTATGGATTGTATCGGTTGCCTTTTCACTCGGCAACGCTTGAACAAGATAGGTGATTTTCCCTATTTTGCGTTCGGTTGTAATTGTCTGTTTTTTATCCATTAGAAAAACCTCCTTTTCCTGTATGGATAAACTATATTCGTCAAAAGGCAAAACGGGCGGTTGTTAGCTGCAACCTCACGGGAGTTTCACCCCGGCCCATGCTTATGGGTGCGCCGCGCAATACTTTGAGGGTGTTCAACGCGGGAGTATCATTGTGCCGCCTTGTATGTCGTCGCCCACAAGCTGCTAAACTTGTTTTACGGCGCGGTAGTTCTCGCTCGACTTTTCCCCAACGGGGAAAAGCGGTCATGGCGTACCCGCCGCCCGGCTCGGTACAGACGGAATGTACCCGTTGCCTGTTATGCTGCGCACCAAAGGCCGCTTTCTTTGTCAAGGAACAATAGGCTTTGTCGGCCTGTAACAGTACACCGTTTCCGATGTGCTGTTACGGAACGACAAATAGCCCATAACGGGAAGCGTGGAAAGGGGACACGCTCCCCGCATGGGCTAAAAGATTATCCTACATGAAAAGCAAGGGTGCGGGTAATAAGGCGCACTTGCAGCCTGTTACGCATTTCCTCGTCCACATAGGAATAGGTATTGCCCGCGTCGTCTTTCAGCGTGCGGGTACAAAGTTTCGCTATGTAACCCTCGTAATGCTTCAAGATCGCGCACATGGCGGTTGTGTCGCCGTTTGCCGCTGCGGAAATGACAGGGAACGGCAACAGATTTTCAGATTTCCTAACGGTATTCATCATCTGCTTTTCCCTCCAAATACTGTTTGATTTTCGCAAGCGCGGATTTCCTGTGCCGGAAAACCGTCGTGCGTACAACATTCAGCAGTTCAGCAATTTCCGCGTCGCTCATGTCCAAGAAGTAGGACAAAAGGATAATGTCGCGTTTCCTTTCGGGCAAAGCGTTAAGGGCTTCGGCAAGCAGTTCATTTTTGACGAGTACATCAAAGCCGGACACTTGAAAACGGAAATAATCGCTTTTGTATTCGTCCGTTGTGAAAAGCTGCGCGAGTTCGCTTTCGCTCAAATCCGAAAAAGGTACTTCGCGTGCTGCGCGTTTCGCAAGAGTGCGGCGGTGGCTTTTCGCTTCGCCAACCAAAGTTTTCTTTGCTAATGCGTCGTACTGATGTTGTATTCTTTCCTTGTCGGAAGAAGATAGCTCCATAGAGTTCACCTCCTTCCCGCGTGGAGTAGAGGACGGGAGTTAAGGGCTTGTCCTCTCTGCCCCTTTCGCTCCGTACCCGTTCGGGAGATGGCTCTTGAGTGCGTTTTTCAGAAAAAAGTTGAAAAAAGCAAAATGCGCCCGTCCGCAAGACGCGGACGAGCGCAAAGGAAATGTAAGAAGTATTTAGATGTATTGACAGTTCATACTCATAGCCGGAATATCCCGCTTGCGGAGCATAGCTTTTTTTGACCGCAAAGCATTAGGCGGGTTACAGTAAATAAAAATGGACACGGCGATACCTCCCCGATACCGCCGTATCCTTAAAAAAGGGCGACTTTAATACACTACCCGCAATCCATTCTATAATAGGGAACAGCGGCTTTTGCGCAATATTAAATAAAAAAGCCGATAACACATAGGTTTTTTGACCTAATGCGTTATCGGCTCTGCGTCTATGCGTCTGGCACTTTTAATCATTTTTTTTTGAATTTATTATATGTGTTAGCTAACTGTCCACAAGCCGCGTTAATCTCTCTGCCATGAGAAACTCTCATAGTAACTTCAAGTCCTGCTTGCTCTAATTGATGTTTGAATGCAACTATTTCCCGTTTCTGTGGTGCTTTAATTCTTGAATTGCTTGTTGGGTTGTATTGTAACACGTTAATCATAACTTTTTTGCCCCGAAACCATTTTGCAAGTTGTCTTACATCTGAGGGCCGGTCATTTATACCCGGTAAAAGCAAATACGCAAAGACAATTTTGCGATTATGCCTTTCAGAATAGGATAAGGCTTGCTTAACAACATCTTCAATAGCATATATGCGCATGTGAGGAATAATACGATTTCTTGCAGATTGTGTTGCTGCGTGTAAAGATATTGTCAACTGAATTTTAAGATGTTCCTCGCGCAATTTTTTTAATTGATCGACCGGACCAACTGTTGATATGGTAATGCCGTCGGTTGGAAAGTTGAGCCCATATCTATCTCGGAGAATATGGATTGCTTTTATCAAGTTGTCATAATTGAATAAAGGCTCTCCCATACCCATAAAAACGATACGGTTTACTTTTCGACGCAACAATATAATCTGTTGTACGATTTCTGACGATGTTAGATTACGAACAAAGCCATTTCGCCCGGACTCACAAAAAATACAACCAACAGGACAACCGACTTGTGTGCTCACGCAAACAGTTCCACCATCTCGCCGCTTGATAAAAACCGTTTCAATGTATTTGTTGTCTTTCAGTTCGTAAACATACTTTTCAGTATCACTGCTTTTGCAAATATTTTTTACCAACATTGATAGATTTTTTTTGCGTGGTAATTGCTTATATAATTCTTCATATAAGGCTTTTGCTTCATTCTCGCCAATAACTTCCGACATTTCTTTGTAAGTAAATCCGTATGGATCATTCCGTACTTCCGCAGGCGTATATTTAGGTAAACGTTTCATTTTTATATCCTTTCTTCTAAATAATAAAAGTTTGTTTTTCTGTATTTTTGATTACAATCTCTAATTTTTCTACATCAATGATATGCGTCAATTTGCATTTAGGGCAGAAAAGAGGAAAATCTTTTAATACAGTATTATGAAATACTTGAACTCTCGTCTTTCCGTTACAAATCGGACATTTTATCCAATATTTTTTAAGCATTATATTTCACTCGTCCTTTTTACACAAAAAAATGCAGGTCAATCCTCAACATGAGCATTGACCTGCATTTATAATGCACAGAGCAGTACAACAAAACTAAGGCATAGCTTGCACTATGTCTATACTATATCTATACGTCGTTAGTTTTTTGTATAGCATCCGCAAAATAAGCATGACAAAAAAGCCCATGTTGAAAATGGGAAAATCCTTTTTTTCAATGCTTATCTAATACGCATGCTATGCAACATAAACGCCGCCTCCTTTTACATAAATTTTATTTTATCAGAAAATCAGTCTACTGTCAATACACAACAGGAAGTATTTAACCTAATGATATGAATTGTGTGGACATATCCAAAAAGAAAGGTGAACTGTAAAATGTAACAGGGTGAATGAAAATGGCAAAAAGACCCGTACCATTGTACGACTTTAAGGCTTTCGGGGCAGCTATAAAAGCCGCGAGAAATGAATACGGCGAGAGCCGCAAAAAGGTAAGCGACGAGTTATATATTTCCCCGCGCTACCTTGCGAATATCGAGAACAAGGGACAACAGCCGAGTTTACAGGTATTCTATGACCTTGTAACCCGGTATCATATTTCGGTAGATCAATTTTTCTTCCCGAACAGCAATGCGGAGAAATCCACCGGGCGGCGGCAGCTTGACGCGCTGCTGGACGGTATGAGCGATAAAGGCATACGGATTGTAACCGCAACAGCAAGGGAGATAACGGAAGTCGAAAAAGCAGAGGATTAACCTCACAATATGAGAAATCGGGAGATTGCAGCGCATGGCGGCTGCAATCTTTTTTTGCGTCCAAAATCAAAGGAACGCGCAACAAATACCGCCTTTCGGTGGGGGTATGGAGTAGATAGCAAGCACAGCAAACGAGTACCCGTTTGCGGAAAATGCTTGTTGGGATAATCCCAAACCCTTATACCGAAAGGCGGTGCGGAAATGGAAAACCGAAAGAGAAATATACAGATGAAGTTTTACGTTACGGAAGAAGAAAAGCGGCTGATCGACGAGAAGATGAAGCAGCTTCCCATAAAGCAGTATGGGGCATACTTCCGTAAAATGGCGATAGACGGGTATATTCTTGTCGTTGACCGAAGCGACACAAAAGCATATATCCGGGAACTGCAAGCGGTGAGCCGGAACATCAACCAAATTGCAAAACGCGCCAATGCGACGGGGACGGTTTACAGGCAGGATATAGAGGACATTAAAAAGGCGGTGGACGAGATATGGCGGTTACAAAGACGCACCCTATTAAATCAACCTTAAAGGCTGCGATAGACTATATCTTAAATCCCGAAAAGACAGACGGGAAGCTGCTTGCGTCCTCTTTCGGCTGCGGGCTGGAAACCGCCGATATTGAGTTTGCATGGACGCGGGAAGCTGCCGGAGATCGCGGTACACATTTAGGGCGGCACTTGATACAATCCTTTGGCAGCTATCAAGTACAAACAAGATTTATATAAAACATCCGCTGGTGAAGTGACCCCGGATAGGATCAAATCGGCTTTGGAAACTTATCAAAGCTGCGTTCGAGAATATGGGCCAGTCGAGGAAGAGGGCTTTCCTCTGGCTGTATTTATTGAAAAAATCGTCCCGTTCCGTCACTTGCTGATGGGTCTGTCCGAAGCGTTTGCTGATCCAGTAACAGGCATTGGTGCTGATTTAATGGATATTGACCCGAATGACATTGACGGAGCCTATTATGAAAAGTGCGCAGAACATTTACAGGATGTCATGCGGAATGAGCAAAGAGAAAACGAAACCGCACAGCAGAAAGCTCTTGAAAAATATTCAGAACTTGATACGCCATTTTATCTTCATTCTGGAATTTCAAAAGATGCATTTGATTATATTGAGTTTTATATTTTGTTCCTTGCTATTTTGTGTGTGGCAATCGCAGCATCTACTTTCGCCGGAGAATATCAAACGGGCGGTGACAGCATCCTGCGAACCACCAAATACGGGCATAAACAATTAGCAATTACCAAAATTCTGGCGGCATTTACACTTTTCGTTGTTACTTTCCTTGTCGGGATCACGATACACATTCTGATTTTAGATGCAGCGTTCGGGACGGATTGCTTAAAAACATCGTTTCAGATGCGATACTCTATCATTAATCTGCCAAACATCAATCTGGGGCAGTTGCAGATAATTCTCGCAGCAGCGGGCTTACTTTCTGTATTAGCAACGGTTAGCTGTACGTTGTTCCTGTCTGCAAAATGTAAAGACACATTGACAGTTTTGCTGATCTCTATTGTAGTTCTTCTCATGCCGCTTTTTGCTTATGTAGCGATGGGAGCAACATGGCTCTCTACCATACTTCCATCTGCCGGAATTGGTATGCAGAACAATTTCCTTTCTCAGCTTGCAGATTTCAATTATCTGAATATCGGTGGAATGAGTTTCTGGACACCGCATGTTATTTTGATTTCGGCAGGAATTGAATTATTTGTGTTTACATTCTTGGCGATTCATTCCTATTGCAGACATCAGGTAGCATAAAAGAAGTTCAAAATAGAACGAATAGGTTATCTGCAGCGCGACGGCAAAAGAAAAAAAGCCGTCGCAGAGCAGACACATTTTCACGCGCCTATGAAACGGCGGCTTTGATTTTCAGAGCCGCCGTTTCTTTGCATTTGCACAAACCTATGATGAATTTTCCGGAAATATTGTGGTTAATAGCGATTTAAACTGTTGTATTTGTTTAAAAATTAAAAAATATCTAATGAGTCTTCCGCATCTACCCACATCTGCAAATTTCCATCAAGATATAATTTGGCATATTCAAGAGGTTCATCAATGGCGAGTGCGTTTAATGCACAGTCTGATCCTGGTGTGGTTTTTAAGTTCTTTTCAGCTTCCCAACAGTCAATGCGGAGCATATAGCCAACAGAGGTGTAAACATCAATACTGTTGCGCTTGGGATTGTATTCTGCAAATATTGTTCTCATCGTATCAAATCTCCTTATCGTTAAATCAATCATTTGTTGCAAAAATCAGAAGCATTTCAATCAGTTCACAATGTCACTTTTATTTTGTGTTATACTGTTTTATATAATTTTCTTGCCCTTGTTTTTGCCCTTATCAGAGTTCGTAAACACTGGTGGGACGATATAACGCAAGGGAAACAATAAGGGAAAGCTCACCTGCGATAAACTTTGTGTTTTCAAGGGATTGAGAGATATTTGATAATAAAATATAACAGTTATTAAATCCCTTGGAATATATGAAATCTCAATTCAAGTTTGTGGAATCGACTGAAAGGAAGCATTATATGTTCTATATTTATATTATTTTTGATTTTGCAATGGCAGTAATTATGCTTTTATTTGGAATATGGTTTTATAGGTCAAAAGGACAAGCATCCAACTTCTTGTCTGGTTATAATATGAAATCTGCAGAAGAACGAAAAAAATATGATGAAAATGCTATGTGTAAGGCATATGGGAAGAGAATGATGCTTATGTCACTTCCTTTTATTGCTGGAATGATTATAGATATTTGGTATATAGGAACTGGTTGTTTAATTGCATGGGCGATATGGTTTGTTATGTTTATTCTGTTGCTTATAGATAGACATAAAAGAGAAAGTTAATTTATAGAAAAATAGAATGTTTTCGGGGTGAAAATACCGTTTATTTGTTTTAGACATATGATGTCCGATTGAAAATTAGCGGATTCTCGTTTTATGTCGTGGTAATTTTGCTATATATTGGTAAGCTGTAAGTGGAAGAGAGGTAGAGACATGGATACAAAAAAGATTGGAGCTTTTTTAAAGCAATGTCGTAAAGAAAAGAATCTTACGCAAGAGCAGCTTGCCGAGAAGTTTGAGGTATCTGCAAGAACAGTTTCCAGATGGGAAACAGGAATAAATATGCCAGATCTCAGTATACTTGTTCAACTTGCTGAGTATTACGATGTTGAGATAAGAGAGCTCCTGGATGGAGAAAGGAGCCAGACTATGAATAAAGAGATGAAAGAAACACTGGACAAAGTGGCGGTGTATGAAGAATGGGTGAAACAAAAAGCATTAAAGGCTGGAAATCTTGCATTTGCATCAATGTTTGTGATTAGTGTGTTAGCGATTATTATTCAGATGTTATTAACGGTGGATATTCGCTTGGTTTTAGGAGAGACAGCAACTGCTTTGGTAGGAGGAATTCTGTATGCTTCTATTATGGTGTACAATGGAATATGGGATAAATGTTTGCCCAAAAGTGCTACTATATGGCGCGATTTTTTCACCAGTGTGATATGTGCAGGAATTTTTACAGTCATCTATGGCATATGTTTATTTAGAATGGGAGCTACAGAAACACAGGTAACACGATTAGCAGTGGGATTTCTGATTGGTATTACTATTGTGGCATTTATTGTTCTTAGGCTCTTGGCATTTATTAATCGAAAAAGAAACCAGAATTCGTCAAATGTTCAGGAGAAAAAGGAAACTTCCATATCTAAGGCAGAATGGACAAAAACTTATAATGCACAGAATATAGTAGAGACAGAACAACTCGTAGAAATGTTAAAGCAAAATGGAATAGCAGCTTTTTCACAGGAAGCAGGTGCGAATGTTGCAATGCATGGGGCACCTGGATTTGGAATATATGGTGTGGATATATTCGTGAAAACCGATGATGCAGAGAAGGCAGTACAGTTGATCAAGGAGATTAATAACCAAGAATGAAGAAAATTTTTGACATTTTCACACATGCGTGCTAATATGATTATAGAAAAAGAGTGCTACCGATAGACGGTTAGTCCGATATATGTTTTGACAAAAATTGCCGCTTAGTTTACCAGACCAGGGCGGCTATTTTTGTGGTTTATTATTATCCTTGCCAAAGGTATATCCAAGACCAAAGCAGGTTAAGCCGAAGCTCACTACTGCAATAAAATCAACAATACTCATGGCTTAGCCCTCCTTTCCAGTGGATTCTCTTTCGAGTTTCTATGTAATCAGAGGGTCACAGTCCCTCTGTTGAAGGACTAACCGCCTACCGTTATGATAGCACCCATGATGTAAATTATAGCAGTCAGGGACATTGTATGCAATAAAAAAATACGAAACATAAAAGAGGCTGTAATGAAGATAAAAGATGTTGAAAAACGAACTGGAATTACAAGTTATAATATCAGATTTTATGAGAAAGAAAATTTATTAATTCCGAAAAGAAATCCTGTAAATGGATATCGTGAATATACAGAGGAAGATATTCTTTTGTTAAATCGTATAAAAATGTTAAGGATGTTAGATATTCCGGTTTCAGATATTAGAAAAATTTTATATGAAAAGGAAACATTAACCAGTGTTTTAAATACACATTTGCTTAAAATTAAAGAAGAAGAAAATAGACTTAGGCAGAATTATTTTTTATGCGAAGAGTTGATAAAAATGGATATGAGTGTGACTGATTTATCAGAAGAGATGTTAGATAAAATGGTATCTGGAAAAGAGGAATATATTTACCAATTGGAGAGAATAAAACGGCAGGACAGGATACAAAAAATTTTCGATACTTCTAAATTAATTGTTTGTATTGTAGGGGGAGTAATTGCAGTCATTATGTGCGTGCAATTATATTTGAAATTATGTAATACATATATGAGTGCTCCGTTTAAAGTAATAACTCTTATTTTGAGTTTGATTTTGGTGGTTTCAATATTACGGATTATAGTGTGTAATGAAACAAAATAAGAATGCGAAGATATTTTTGAGAAAAAGAGGACAAATAGAAAATGTTCTCTTTTTTTCTTGACCTTAAACTTTCTCTAAGGTGTATATATAAGAAAAACAGGGAGGCGAGAGATATGTATGTAAATGTAGAAAATGTAAATTTTGCTTATGATAAGAAGCCAATATTACATGATATTAATTTTGGAATGAATAAGGGAGAGATAACAGGCTTAATTGGTCCTAATGGCGCAGGAAAATCAACAATGCTAAAACTCATGATAAAAAAAATGAAACCTGATAATGGTAAAATTATTATTGGTGATAATGATATATTTTCTATTAAAAGAGAGAATAATCCTGTGACGTTCATTCCAGATATTCCAGTGTACTATGAAGAGTTGACTGTTTGGGAGCATCTTCAGTTTATTAAAGCACTGTACCCTGAGAACTCAGTGACAGTTGATTCATTAATTCGAGAATTTAATCTTAATCAGCACCTTAACAAAATTCCATCAGCACTTTCAAAAGGAACGTTGCAGAAACTTATGATTGCACTTGCATTGTTGCGGCAATACGATGTGCTACTGGCAGATGAACCGTTTAATGGGTTGGATCCAGCACAAACATATAAATTCAAAAATACTTTAAAAAATTTGAAGAAACAAGATAAAACGATACTCATATCTACACATTTACTAAGTTTGGCTGAAGATTTTTGTGACAGATATATTTTTTTATATGATGGAAGAATAGTCGAACAAGGAACAAAGGCAGAAATATTACAAAAGCAGCAGATGAATAAGGGAACTTCGTTGGAACAAATATATATGTCCTTAATTGGTGGGGGAGAGCATTATGCAGGAGTACAGAAAACTGTTATGTGTGAATAAGATTAGAGAAACTAAAAGATTAATAGAAAATATGCTGATACCTATATTGTCTTTGGTAGTTGCGGCAGCTGTTGTTGGATATCAAATTGTGATTAATTTTTTTCCAATAATTCGGAAGATAAATGCATGTAATCTTCGAATATGTTATCTGGTATTTGGATTTTTGATATTATACTCGTTTGGCGTTTGTTTTATTAATGTTAAACCGGCAATTATAATAAAACCGGCATCATTGTTTTTCATTCAAGAGAAAAGGATAAGACAAATGATATCAATAAAATATATAGGGTTAACCTTAAAGGACATTATATTTTCAATCATTCTTTCAGCTTGTATTAATGGAATCCATTTGAATAGAAATTTTCTATTTATATTACTCATAATATTCTTGCTATTAAATACAACCAATTTAATGAGATGGAAAATATATCATGCAAATCAAAGAAGAGATATTGGAATATGGCTGTTGTTTAGTATAATCTTGGTAATATCGCTTAAATATTTTTTTATGTGCATTATAGATATAGGAATATGGATGTATATGCTAGTTTATGATTTTGGTGTTCTGGAAATAAATGCTTTAAAGTATGAAGATGAGATGCAATTTTTGGAAAAGGTACGTATTGCTCAAAATTTTAATAATACTGTATTGTTAAATCAATATGCAAAAGAAAAAACGGTGAGATATTTACAGAGAAAAAATAAAGTATCCAATTTTTTATGCCACTTTCCATTGATATGGAAAGCTCAAATATCTATTTATAGATTAGGCAGAAATTGGATAATAATGGGAATGATTTTGTTTGCGATATGTTTAGGAATTTATAAAATGCCTTTCTGTTGGACGCTACCGTTTTTGCAACAAGAAGAAATTCGTTATATGTTATGGTTAGGAAGTATATTTGCCGTTTTTCGATTGACCTTACGGAGTATGGTTCAACAGCTGGATAGTATTCTTGAAAAAGCCACAGACGGCTTATTTATTCCTATATCGGAAAATCAAATTGTGAAACAGTTTATAGTTATACCAATTACAATTATTTGTGGTGAAGGAATTATAATGGCTTTTGCTGTAAACAGCAGTATAGTGCAAATACTGTTAGGATGTGCAATACTTATATGTGCGACAGTCCTGAATCTCTGGCTAGAAGTAAAATATAAAGATTTTCTGGTGAAAAAGGATTTTATTTTAAGTATTGCTGTTTTCTTAGGAGCATTGATACTTACCAAATAGATGAGAGATATTATAGTGAGAAATGAAGTCGCTGTGATACCATTTTGATACTAAAAAATGCAGAGAATAGAAATATAGCCTGGAAAATCCACAACACAAGAAAATATGGACACGGAAATCACAGAAAATAATGGAATTTTAAGAACCTCACAAACGTGAAGGTGGACGTACTGTAGGATCAGGACGTGTTGCTACAATCATCGAGTAATACAATCTGAATATAGATTTGTTATCGTAAGATAACATTGTGTCCAAACGTAAGATACCCCGGAACCGCAAGGTTTCCGGGGTTTTTCTGTACTCTAAGAAAAGAATTATTCGTAAATTTATCAGGTTAGTAATAGTGAAACATTTATCAGCAAGATGAAATACAGATAAATTTATAATTGAAAAATAAGACCAGCGGTGCCAAAACGGTGCCAAAAAGAAACTCCTGCGAATGTTTGCTATTCACAGGAGTATTTTTTTACCAGCCTTTGATCTGTTTGATTTGTTCAGCACGTTCTGGATCACGATGATATTGTAATTTCAGACGGATAGTTTCCACAACTTCCTGTCTGGATTCATCATCAAGCTGATAGAACGATGTAAGCAGATTATCTACATCAGGCATACTGTTCTTACCGAAAAGGTACATCAGCGGATACATAGAATTTTTTAAGTAAGTCTTTACACGACTTGCGTCTAATGCTCCGTTCAAACCGTCTGGAAGTGTAGGATAAATCTCTTCTTCCTTAATTGTGCCAGAAAATGGACTGGCAGAACATATCTCATTCACATCAATTTGCAATTCATTCGCAAGTCTTAATGCAAAATCAAATCGAATATTGGAATCTTTTTGAATAATTGAATATAAGGTTGTAGCACTGATTCCGGTTGCCTTTGCAATTTTGCGGACATTTGTGCCTTTTTCATCAAGATATTTCTTTAAATTTTTACCGTCACCCATAGAATCCTCCTTTTTCATATATTAGAAAATTACGAAAAACATAAATCTATAAAATATCATAACACAGACGTGGAATAAAATAAAGAAAAAATAGTGTACGAAGTTCGTAAAAATGTGTTTACGAAATATTGACAACGATAGAAATACATGATATTATCAATTTACGAAAATCGTACAGATATAGAAATACAGTAAACGTATTCTATATCTGGAGAGGAAAGGAGGAGGCAATATGGCAAGTTACAATTATATGATGAGTGCTGATGAAGTGGCACAGGAATTAAACTGCTCAAAATCTCATGCCTATAAACTGGTGAAAGCTATGAATAAAGAATTATCTGCACAGGGATATATTACGATGGCTGGAAGAATACCAAAGGCGTTTTGGGCAAAAAAGATGTATGGCTATGAAATAGCAGAAAATTAGGGAGGATCAATATGGCTTACAGAGAAAAAGACACAAAAAAATGGACAGCCCAGTGGTTTGAGACAAATGTCATGGGTGAGAAGAAAAAACGCAGAAAGCGTGGATTTGAAACAAAGCGAGAAGCATTGGAGTTTGAACGAAGCAAAAAGTTGAGCAATGAGCGAAGTATGGATATGAAGCTGAGCGATTTTATTGAGATTTATTTTTCAGACAAACAAAATGATCTGAAAGATCGAACAATCAAAAATAAAAGATATATGATGCAACAGCATATCGTTCCATACTTCGGAAATCAGATGATGAGTGAAATCAAGGCTTCACAGATTATTCAGTGGCAGAATGAAATTCAGAAAAAAGGCTATTCAGATTCTTATCTGAGAATGATTCAGAATCAGTTGACCAGTCTGTTTACACATGCAGCTAAAATCTATGACTTGCCGGTTAATCCATGCAAGAAAGTGAAACGAATGGGAAATTCAGATTCAAGAAGTTTGAACTTCTGGACACTGGACGAGTACAAACAGTTTATACAGACAATGGAGCAAGGAACAAGATATTATCTTATGTTTGAGATGCTGTTCTGGACTGGATGCAGGATCGGGGAGCTGCTTGCGATTACAAAAGCTGATATCAATTTTGAAAAGAATCAGCTTAGTATCAATAAGACTTATTACCGGACAGGAATGCAGGATATTATCACAGAACCGAAAACAAAACAGTCCTTTCGGACAATCGAAATTCCGGAATTTCTGAAAGAGGAAATTAAGGAATTTGTAGATGGTCATTACGGAATGCCGGATACAGAAAGATTATTTCCGGTTGTTCAGGAAGCGGTACAGCATAAGATGAAACGGCAGATTGAGCTGGCAGGAGTGAAGAAAATTCGAGTGCATGATATCAGGCACAGCCATGTGGCTTATCTTATTGAGAAAGGTGTGGAACCGTTATTGATTCGGGACAGATTAGGTCATAAAGATATTCGTATCACATTGAACACTTATGGACATCTTTATCCAAATCAGCAGAGAAAGATTGCAAATCTTCTGGATAATGAAAATGGAAATGCTGTTACCGGATTGGGAGAAGAAAGAGATGAATGTTGAAAAGGCAAAAGAAAAAGCCCAGATAAATAATCTGAGCAAGTTCTCTGATAATCAGATTCACTGATATACCATCTTGGCAGATTCAGTATATCACGAATCGGGAAATACGACAATTCCCGAATATCTGTTCATCAGAGACTTGCCCGGAAGGGCAGGAGGAGATGATGGAATGAATATGAATGAAAAAAATAAAATTGAGAATTGTAGAATAGAACCAAAACTGAAACTGATCAATATGGATTCAGTAGAGGTGGAACAGGTAGAATGGCTGCTTTATCCGTTTATTCCTTATGGAAAAGTGACCATTATACAGGGAGATCCAGGAGAAGGCAAGACAACGATGGTACTTCAGATTATTGCAAAACTGACCAGAGGAGAGCCGATTCTTCCTGTTACTGATAAAACGAAAACAAAAGAAAAACGAAGTGATGAAGTCGATAGTGAGAATGAAGATTTAGATGCTGAAGATAATATGCAGGAACAGTCTTCTGTGTCACCTGTAAATGTAATCTATCAGACAGCAGAAGATGGACTTGGAGATACTATCAAACCCAGATTACTTGCTGCAGGTGCAGATTGTTCAAAGGTGTTGGTGATTGATGACAGTGACCAGCCACTGACAATGGCAGATGTCAGATTGGAAGAAGCAATCGTGCAGACAAAAGCAAAAATGGTTGTTCTTGATCCGATACAGGGCTTTCTGGGAGCGGACGTAGATATGCACAGGGCAAATGAGATCAGACCACTGATGAAGCGTATCGCAGTGCTGTCAGAAAAATATCACTGTGCAGTTATTTTAATCGGTCATATGAACAAAAACAGCAACGGCAAATCTTCTTATCGAGGACTTGGCTCCATTGATTTTCAGGCTGCTGCAAGAAGTGTTCTGATTGTCGGGCGAGTGAAAGATGAACCGGAAGTAAGAGTGGTATGTCATACGAAGAGTTCTCTTGCACCGGAAGGAACGTCCATTGCATTCAGACTGGATAAGAATAATGGGTTTGAATGGATTGGAGAATATGATATCAGTGCCGATGAACTTCTTAATGGAGACGGAAGAGGACAGAAAAGTCGGAAAGCAAAAGAATTTCTCCTTGAGATACTGGCAAATGGAGGAATGACTCAGAAGAAAATTGCAGAAGAAGCAGAAGCCAGAGGAATCAAAAGTAAAACGCTATGGAACGCCAAACGGGAACTTGAAATTGATTCCGTAAAACGTGGAAAGCAATGGTATTGGATGTTGCCAGAATAAAAATGGAAGATGGCAAGATTACCATTTCTTAAGAAGAGGGGATCTTGCTACCTTGAAAGGAGAACAGATGCAAAATAAAAGTGTACAGATTCCATACGAGTTATTCTTTCAGCTCTTGCAATATTTTTTGATGGATAACTACGATGGTGAAGAAATAATACGGTTGGGATTGGAGAAAAAACTGGATGCAATGGTGAATCGTGAAGTATACAGCAAATCCAAAACAGCACCAACGGAAGAAGAAAGAGAAAAGTTCCGGCAGGAATATCTGGACAGACGGGAAATACCGGAGAACTTTCGATGGTAAAGGTTCTTTCTGAACACTTTATTACAGGAGCGTGTCACGCACCTGTAGATAGCAGACAAGGAGAATGTTGGTAAGGTGTAGTCGGGAGTTGACTGGCGTAGAAGAGAATTTTCAAAAGGGAGCCCTGATTCAGGGCGCCCCTGCGGAAACGGTAGATGAAAGGAGATTGGCACAATGAGAGAAGGAAGATTAGGATATAACAGTTATAACAAAAGATATGGATTATTATCATCAGATCTATGGATTGATACAGGATTTCACTGTGGAGAATGCCTGGAAGTGTTGCTTGATGATGAATGGGTTCAGACCAGAATGGAAATGAATCCTGCAAGAGAATGGTATCTTGTAGGGACACCGTATTGTGGTGATTTGGAATATATTCGGGCAAGGATACCGGAGTAAAGGTCTCTGTACCCCCGGAGGGCGCAAGGGTACTTTTGATGGACGGTACGGCTGTCGAAAGTGCTTTTGCGTTACTTTTGACAAAAGTAACAAAACCGCCGTATCCGGCGAATATTTCTTTTTATACTATAGCTGGCAAAGATACAAATTTATGTGCCATGTCTGGCACTGGTTTTAGAAAGCGGGGTGAGGAATATGACGATGAAACGAACAATCAGTGGTATGATCGGGACAGGGTCTCTGGCTCATAACAGACGAGATTTTATAGCAGAAAATGTTGATCCAGACAGAGTGCAATTAAATATTTGTTACCGGAATGAGAATCTGAAAGAAGTCTATAAAGAGCTGTTTGATGAAGCTGTAGAACGGTATAATGTCGGGAAAAGAAAAGATCGGCAGATTACAAATTATTATGAAAAGATTCGCCAAGGAAAACAGGAAAAGTTGTTCCATGAAGTGATTTTCCAGATTGGAAACCGAGAAGATATGGCTGTTGGAACAGAAGCAGGAGATCTGGCTGTAAACGTACTGGATGAGTATGTAAAAGATTTCCAGAAACGGAATCCGACACTTCGGGTATTTAGTTGCTATCTGCATCAGGATGAGGCTACTCCACATCTCCATATTGATTTTATTCCTTATGTGACGGACTGGAAAGGAAAAGGAATGGATACCAGAGTTTCACTGAAACAGGCATTAAAAAGTCTTGGATTTCAAGGTGGAAATAAGCATGATACGGAACTGAATCAGTGGATAAATCATGAAAAAGAAGTTCTGGCAGAGACTGCAAAGCAGTATGGAATTGAATGGGAACAGAAAGGTACTCATGAGGAACATCTGGATGTCTATAACTTCAAGAAAAAAGAACGGAAAAAGGAAGTACAGGAATTGGAGCAGGAGAAAGAGCATCTAACTGCTGAAAAAGAAGAATTAACAGCACAAATTGCAGAATCCAGAGCAGATATCCAGAATTTAAAAGACGATAAGGAACAGGCAATCAAGGCGAAGCAAGAAGCAGAACAAAAGGCAGGGAGCGCAGAAAAAGAACTAAAAAGCCTGGAAGATCGCAGAGAACAGCTACAACCGATTATGGATAGTGTGAGCAAAGAAATCAAAGAATATGGAACGGTTAAAATGTTACTGCCGGAGGCGGGCACGCTAGAACGGGCAGTAACCTATCGAGATAAAAAAATTAAACCACTGTTTCTTCAAATAAAGAATAAGGTTGCTGTAATGGCGGCTCAGGTTAAAGAACTTACGAAAGAGGTGGAAGGTTGGAAGAGAAAATATCAAAAGGTGAAACAAAAATATAATGCTATTCAGAGAGAACTGGATGATATACGTAAAGATAATCAGAAATTGTCAGAAGAAAAAGATATATTACAAGGTGTTTCTGATAGGTATGATCGTGTTGTGCGTGTTCTTGGAATAGAAACTGTAGATACAGCAGTACAGCAGGATATTCAAAACGAGAAAGTCCTGGAAGAAAAGCGACGGATGGAACAAATGCCGAAGGGAAATATTCATGAAAGATTGGCATGGGGAATGAAAAAAAGCGAGATGGAGAATCAGCAGCGTAAGAAAACTAAATCAAAAAACAGAGAAATGGAGAGATAAGATTATGGAAACACACATTTATGATGAAAAGAACGGATTAAGCTATACTTTGCATGGAGATTATTATTTGCCGGATTTGGTATTGAATGAAGAAGAACCGATATATGGGAAATATGGAATGCTGAGGAAACAGTTTCTGAAGGAACACAGATTAGCAAAATATCAATATTTGTTGTTGACTGGAAAGCTGACGGAACACCTGAATCAAATTGATCAGGAGAGCAGAGAGCAGGTGGAAATGCTTATGGAACAGATGGCAGAAAAACAGGGCGTAACTGAAGAATTAAAGGTACAGAATCGGACGAAGTGGGTTAGACTGATGAATAATATAAAAGTTAGTGCAGAAGAAATGGTGTTGAAAGAAATACTTTATATATAAGTATTGTTTGTAAAGGACTGAACAGGAAAAGCATAATACTATCCGGCTTATTAAGATTTATTTCACATCTCTTGATTTTTATTACGGTTACTGATATAGTTATTACAGTAACCGTAATAAGGAGGGAATGCCATGAGGGATAATGTGAAAAGTGGTGCACTCACAGAAGTGACATTCTATATTTTGCTTTCACTCTATTCACCTAAACACGGATATGCTGTCATGCAGTTCATTGAAGAAAAAACAGGTGGGCGGCTTTCATTGGGAGCAGGCACTTTATATGGTGCATTAAATTCAATGCTGGAAAAGGGATGGATTGAGCTTTTCGGAGATAGTGAAGGTAGAAAAAAAGAGTATCTTATCACTGTAAAAGGAAAGGAGATAGCTGAAAAAGAACTTATCAGACTTCGTGAACTTGTAGGTATTGCAAGCGGAATTGTAGGAGGTACACTATGAGCAAAAAGTGTTATCGTTTTTTTGGTGGGCTATTAACGGTACAGAAAAACTGGCTGAATAAGATGGCTGAAAAAGGTTATCGCCTTATTCGAACGGGAAAATTACTCTATGAATTTGAAAAATGTAAGCCAGGTCAAGTTCAATATTGCGTGGAGTTTATAGGACAAAAATCAAAAGCTAATGCTGAAGATTACCATGATTTCTTGGAAGAAATGGGATATTCCGTATTCTATAAAAATATCAATCTTAATTATTCTGTTGGTAAAGTTCGCTGGCGTCCGTGGGCTGAAATTGGCGGTCGTGTTGCAACAAACACTACAACATTTAACAGGGAATTGCTGATTGTAGAAAAAGAAAATGATGGAAAACCTTTTGACCTTCATACGTCCTATGAAGATAGGGCAAATTATTACAGTAATTTGCGAAATCCCTGGCTTTTATTAATGCTTATGCTCGCGGTATTTGCTACTGTAAATCGGTCTGTTATTTTAGGCATAGTTGCTGTGATTTTTCTAATCCCTGTCATTATATACCAGTTGCAAATTATGAAAAATAGGCATGAAGCGAAGATGAAGGAGTGGTGATTCAGGATAACAAGGTTGGTTTAGTTGATGCAATGTAATACACTGTCGTTTGAGGGTTAGTAGCTCGTTCTTAAACTTGTGGGCAGTTTGTTGCTGATGATATAAATATTAGAGAAAATTAATTGAAAGTTAAAAAAAGAAAGTAATAAGTAAACAAAGGCTCAATTGTAAACATGTATTGGGAACGCTATAATGGAAATAAGGACAGGAGGTGTGAACAATGCGTATTGGTGAGCAGATAAAAAACTATCGAAAAACTGCGGGATTAACACAAGAACAGGTGGCAAATTATCTGGGTGTTTCTACTCCAGCGGTAAATAAATGGGAAAAGGGAAATACATATCCCGATATCTCATTACTTCCAGCTTTGGCACGACTATTGAAAATTGATATGAATGAATTGTTTTCGTTTCATGAAGAATTGACAGAAAAAGAGATTGGACAATTTGTGAATGAACTTTCGGAAGTTTCATTGGACAGCTTTACAGAGGCTTTCGAGATGGCATCTCGTAAAATACAGGAGTATCCTCATTGCGACTTATTAATATATACGATCGCAACCGTTCTGAACGGATCTTTGACTTTGTCAGATCTTAATGACGAAGAACGAATGGAATATAATACAGCTATTATTGAGTGGCTGGAACGAACAGCAGATAGTCAGGATGAAAGAGTGAGAAATTCAAGCGTTTTTATACTTGCAACAAAATATGTCCAAATGGAGAAATATGAAGAAGCAAATGCCCTTTTGAAAAAAATTCCTGATACTGTAATTGATGCAACGATTATGAAAACAAGTGTATTAGCACATCAGGAAGGAATAGATACGGCTGCATTATTCTTAGAAGGGAAATTGCTACAGGCAGTTATCAATATCCAAAGCTACTTGTATAAGTTAATAGAAATGGAAGAAGAGACAGGAAATCATGATAAAGCAGAGAAAATTGCTGAGATTACAGATCACATGATATCATTGTTTGGACTATGGAATTATGGCAACACAGTTCCATATCTGCTGATTGCTGGATATCGAAAAGATGTAGAAAAATGTATCCAGTTAATTAAGCGATTATTAAGTGAATCACAGAAGCCTTGGAATATGACACAATCCCCTTTGTATTACAGGTATGAAGATACTGCACAGGGAAAAGCTTTTTCGGGACTTGGAAAAAATTTTGTTCGTGAATTGTATTCGGAAATTGAAAATAAGAAAGAGTATGAATTCTTGAGGGGGAATAAGGAACTCGAATCAATTTTTGAGGAACACTTGAAATAGGTTGTAAAAATGTATGGAAATAGATGTAGTTGAGAAAGAAGAAAATTTTTGACATTTCCACAGATGCGTGCTAATATGATTATAGAAAAAGAGTGCTACCGATAGACGGTTAGTCCACATACTTATTGATTACAAAAATAACCGTTCAGTTTGCAGGCTGGGGCGGTTATTTTTGTGGTTTATGATTATCTTTGCCTAATGTATATCCGATACTAAAGCAGGTTAAGCCGAAGCTCACTACTGCTATGAAGTCCACAATACTCATTGGCTTAGCCCTCCTTTCCACTGGATTCCTTTACAGGTTTCTATGTAATCAGAGGGTCACAGTCCCTCTGGAGAAGGACTAACCGCCTACCGTTATGGTAGCACCCATGTTTCGATTATAACAGTTAAAAATTACCGGTGCAATATAAAGTTGGTAGAGAAGTATCTAGTATCTACAGAAGAGAATCGGTTTGAGTATTCTCCGGTGCCAAAACGGTGCCAAGAAATCAGGCAAATCAAAATAGGTGGTGCAATTCAGCTGTTTTTCACTGTATTTTGGAGAGAAAACCATAAAAAATATGAGATAAAACGGGATTAAAGTATCGTGAAGGTGGACGTACTGTAGGATCAGGACGTGTTGCTACAGTTATCGAGTAATCACTGACTACAGATAATAATATAAATTTGGTATCGTAAGATACCGTGTGTCCAAGCGTAAGATACCCCAGAAACCTTGTGTTTCTGGGGTTTTTCTGTTGTGTAAGTAGTACAAAAGTATTATTTAAAATGGAATAAGACAAACTAGAGTCAGTAAATGAAAAATTCGCTTTTTACAAAAATGAATAGTTCTGGTTCTATTTTGGTTCTAAAAAAGAAAAGCAGACCTGCATGAATGTGAAAATTCATGTGGGTCTGCTTATTTTGTATCAGTAAAAAATGAATGAAGAAATGCTTCCAAGAGCTTACGTTGTTCTGGTTTGAGTCGCCATATTTCTCTAATCAGTGAATCAACGTTTGAGGTATGATTGCAATATTCATCAAAAAATTCTGCCAAAGAAATATGAAGTGCGTCACATGAGGATATTGCTTATGTTTATCTGAACAAGCGGGATGGGCTTCCTATTGATTTTACTGCAAATGCCCGAAATACCATACAGGATGGGGTTCTTTATATGTGCGGAACTATCGGGGCGGCCAGCATTGATCTGAATGCCAGACCTGTGGAGAAACCGATCCGGCTTTATGTGGATCAGGTTACAGAGGATGGGAAGGAAGTTGATTTTTCCAGCGGGAATATCGTATTTTCTTCCAAAGCGCACCGTGTAAATATGGATGTAAAAACCATCAATTTTGTACATCGGAAAATGTATGTGGGCTATTTCCTTGAGGGAATGGACAGTAGTGAGACGATAGTAAAGAATACAGATTCAATAGATATCAGCTATACCAATCTGGCTGGTGGGAATGATACCTACCATTACAAGGTATACGATGCCGATTCCAACCAGTGCCTGGCGGATCTGTCTGTTTCTTTCCGGAAAAATTACAAATTCTGGGAGCAGGCCAGGGTGAAGGTGCAGTGTTATCTGGAATTTCTCCAGGAAAAGGAGGCAGAGATTTCGGAGCTTGCTTATAAGGACCTGGTGACAGGTGTGTTCAACCTGAATTATTTTGAACAGGAAAGAGCCAGGATTGATGTGAAAAAGCTGACCGCGCTTGTGTCTGTAGGTATCAATCACGTAGAATATTTCAAGAGCAAATACGGAATTTTTTATACGGAAAATATTTTGCGGACGGGTGTATCAGTTATGAAAAAATGCGCTCCCGAGGAGATTAAAATCTGCAGAGTGTCTGAAAATATCTTTTACTTTTGGTTTACGAAATCGGTGCAGCTGGAAAACTACATTCAGGATATTAAGGACATGTTCCAGAAAAAAGGGGAAGAATCGGATGTGCCCTATTCTTTCTCGGTAGGTGTGATTTATAATAATACAGTGGGAAAAGAGAACATCGATGAACTGATCGACCGCTGCGGTAAGATGAGATTGCTGGATGAGAAGCATGCGGAGGCGAAGTTTATTGAAGGGAAGATGAAGATGCTGTAGGGAAAAATGGCGGCTGACCAGGCTGCGCACAAAAAAGGCTGCTTCTGTGGATAAAATGCTAAAAAGTAGTCCTGCATGGGGATAATTGCTTCATGCAGGACTACTTTTTTATAGTTTAATTAAATTCCTCTGGCTCTATATATTTCTCGTTGGAGTAGCTGAACCCATTCTGATATTTCACAGTCAGATATAATGTCTTGTCACCATCTGCAATTTTGACGAAGCAGATCCCTTTGTCATTAAATTTGTCTGTAATATCAATAGACTGGTTATGGTAGTAAACCCATACGCTTCCGTCATCTTCGTATTCCACGTCTGGGGAGTCGATTTCGGACATAAGTTCTTCTTCGGTAAGAGGACGTTCCGTTCCGTCGGCGTTTATTGCAATGCCACCGCCGCCAGATTCGTGAAGCTGTCCATTTTCATCGGAGTATTTTAGGGTGTATGTGCCGTCATCAGAGACATCTAGGGCAGCGGTGGTCTGATCTCCGTGAAGCCAGAGCTGGATGGTGCGCTGGATTCCGCCTACATTTGCGGCGTAGGCAGTGCCGGTTCCTCCAAGGATAATGCAGCCTGCGATCACGGCTGCCGCTGTCTTCATTTTTGTTCTTTTCTGTAATCTAGCCATAGTTTCAACCTCCCGAAATGAGCTCTCAGAGGTCTGCAATACGGAAAAAGCTTTTTTATATTTTTCGTGGTTAGTCATTTTCCCATTCCTCCTTCAAAGAATCCTTAAGCAAAGCCCGTCCACGGGAAAGCCGGACCTTTACGTTGCTTTCTGAAAGCTTCAGTATATCGGCGATTTCCCGGACGGAATAGTCTTCATAATAAAACAGGTGGATCACAATACGGAACTTATCTGGAAGCTTCATCACTTCCTCGAACAGATCCCTGGACTGTGAATCTGGAAAAGTAAGGGTTTCCATATAATCTTCCAGAGAGCATTTATTTTTCTTCCAGAAAGTCCGGTTGATATTCTTTGCCTTATTAATGACCACCCGAAGGAGCCATGCCCGGATGTGCTGCTCATTTTCAAATTCTTTTCTGCTGGTGTAATATTGAACGAACGTCTCCTGAACTACATCCTCTGCGTCCATCTGGTTCTGGCAGATGTTAAAAGCCGCCGCGTAGAGGCTGTTCTGGTAAAGCTCGATCAGCTGTTGAATCGGTTGTCTCATGAGAACTCCTTTTGCCGCAGCCCCGGTCGCTGTGGTAAATGTGCGCTGGTGGAGGAGCGGTTTTTTATGTTTTCTTTTAGGTACCTTCACTAATAATACAAATGAGAGAACAGAAAGGTTACAGAAGAAAAAAATTTAGGAAAATATAATGTCCCTGAAGTAGCGTCCAGGGACATTGAGGTCGATTGTTTAGATGATAAATACGACATATTGTTGTAAAGTAATTGATTTCCATATATGTTGATGCTGCTGGCTGTGATTGGGATATTAGGAAAATCATAGTGGGATAGGTTAGTCTACTACAGGAATTTTGCTGATATCCTGCTTTACGTTGCGGAACTGGGGCGGGAGGTCTTCCGGGGACATCCGCTTGAGGGCTTCCACAGAGCCGGTTTCCTTGGCGGTCTCGTAATACCAGCATTTGTAATCCAGCACATCCATAGTATGCTGCAGTTCCTCCATCTGCGCCTGGAGAAGCTGGTGCTGCTTATAGAAAAGCTGGAGACGTTCGTCAATCGTGCTGTCTCCTTCCATAGTCAGATGAATATATTCCCGGATATCCTTCAGGGACATGCCCGCTTTTTTCAGGCAGCTGATGACCTGCAGCCATTCATAATCCTTCTCGTGGAATACGCGGATTCCGTTTGTGGAACGTTCCACGAAAGGCAGAAGCCCTTCCTTATTGTAATAGCGCAAGGTGGAACTGGGAACACCCAGCAGCTTTGCCATTTCTCCAACTGTGTATGTCATTGTAAATTCCTTCCAGGGTAAAATGAATTGTTACTGTTCACTGGTAGCGTTCCGCGAGGTGTTTTTTGTGAACAAAGTTCACAGAAAACCCGAGAATTGCGGCGCAAAATCATGCGAATACATGATTTCTGTGCATCGCGAAGCGTGTTGCTGTGAACGGAGTGAACAGTAACAAATGAATTTCGTGTTCAATGAGAAAATTATAGCATAAATTGTGAAAGATAGCAAAATATGGTATGCTATAAAAAACAGAAATTAGTTTAATGGAGAGTAAAAAATAATATGGATAAAACAGATGAAGGCTTACTTGGAAATGAGAAAATCGAGGAGGCAATCGCGGCGCTTCAGCAGCAGCCCACACAGGAATTGCTGGCGCATGCCTTGACAGTAGTGCGAAGACGCATGCGTGAAAACGGCCAGGTGATCATTGCCGTAGAGCCAAACGCGGCAGCTGGACAGATGAAATTACAGGCGGTAAAAACCTCCGACGGAAAGAACTGGTGGGCAGTTTTCACCAGCTTTGACGAAGAACTGAAAGGCAGTGGAAGCGTTATGTCAACCTTTATGACTGACATTGGAAAAGTCCTGGAGGCAGCGCTGTCCGAGGAAGAGATCAGCGGCGTGATCATCAATCCCTGGAACCGGACCTTGATGTTGGACAAAACGCTGATTCGGATCATATTAGGAAATGTGGCACAGTAGTTAAAAAATGCCAGGTGGGAAGATTTTCTCAGCTGGTGTTTTTTTATGCAAGAAATTATTGACAAACGATAATTCTAAGCTATAATAAAATTATAAATTATCGTTTTTCAATAATTTATAGGCCAGTTATTGCAAAAAGGAGGTTCTCCATGAAAGAAAAACACTTATTTACCCTCTTATCCGTGGAAGCCGCAGCCTGCGTTCTGTTCTGCATTTTACAGCGCAGTTTGTCCGGATTGTTTTCCACTTTGATCGCCTTTCCCTTTGAGCAGATCGGGGCTGGCCTGCGGGCCATGTCACTGTCCGGGACAGTTGGAAATGTGATCGCGATTATTCTATACATATTGCTTGGACTTATCCCTGCTGGAATCTGGGGATTCCTGCACTGGCGCAAGAAATCAGAGCCACTGGACTTCATGCTTCTGGTTATCAGCGTCCTTCTCTTCGTAACCCTGTATTACATGGTAAATCCGGGACTTTTGTCCTCCGGAGTGCCCGGCACTGGAAAATGGTCCCTGGGCAGCACCTTCTATTCAATCCTTCTGGGATACCTGCTGATCCGCGCTTTGCTTCACTATAAAAATGCAGGAACAGAAAAATTGCAAAAGGGACTCTGGTTCCTTCTGGGCGCGGTGAACGTGGTACTGGTGTACGGTATTTTCGGACAGGAGCTGGCGAACCTGCTTCAGACTCTGGAAACGGTGCAGAAGGGAAATACAGGCATAGAGTTGAGCGATGGATTTTTTACCTTTTCCAATCTCACTCCAACTTATGTGTTCCTATTTCTCCACTTTGCAATCCGTATTCTGCCTTATGTGCTGGATATTATAGTTGTTTTCCTGGCAAGAAGGCTTCTGGCAGCAATGAAAGAAGATCTGTATCAGGAAGAAAGCATAAAACTGGCAGAAAAACTTTCCCATTTTTGCATGTGGACCTTAGTCGCTACTATAGGGCTGGATGCAGCATTTAACCTACTGCAGTTGTTTTTCCAGAGCAGTCTTTACCAGCTTGAATATGTGGTGACCATCCCGGTATTTTCCCTGGCTTTTGTGCTGGCTGTGCTGCTGTTTGCAAGATACATCCGAGAAATGCAGAGGCTGAAAGAAGACAATGACCTGTTTATTTAAGGAAAGGAAATGATTTATGGCAATAAAAGTATGCCTTGAAGACGTATTGAAGGAGCGGGGAATGACGTCCAAGGAATTGTGCAGTCTGGTAAATATCACAGAAGCCAATCTTTCCGTCCTAAGAAGCGGGAAAGCCAAAGGCGTGCGGTTCCACACCATCAACCGGATTTGTTATTTCCTGCAATGCGATGTTGGGGATATCTTAAAATTCGATGGAAATCTGGAGGAGGATGAAAATGAAGATTAAGAAATCAAAGGGTAGTGGGGTGCTAAAAAGCTTGTTCGGATTTTCGGTTATGTTCATGGCATTTACCGCCAGTGGCTGTACTCTTGCAGTCTCGGATGCAGGCACAGACGGAAATGGTGACCGGCTGATCGGCGCCTTTATCACCTCCGAATATCTGGACCTATATGACATGGAAGGCTATCTGAATGATCATGCCTCCTCCCTTGTGAACAACAGCAGCATTACCATAGGAAACGACAGCCGTTATGAGGGAAAACTTGTGGCAACTGTGGATAAAGAAGGTGCCCAGTCTTCCTCTGAGTGGAAAATTTCCTTTGGAGATGTAAAAGGGGAATATATCCTAATGCCAGTGACGGAAGACGAGGATGGAAACACCTCTGTGGGAAGCCTTTGCTCCAATGGAGTAGGAGATCCGTATTTGAACTACAACGTGACCGATGATGGAGAAACCCAGGAAATCAGCGCCACCGTTTACCAGGTCTCTGGCAAAACAGAACACACCCAGTATGTAAACCCGGTTTTCCAGAAGGAAGATGGAGAAATTTATGCCATGGCTGGAAACGGTTATTCCAACGGCGTGGATGGCTCAGAAGGAAACACCATGGCAGCCACCCTTTCCGGTGAAACTACCACAGTGGAAAATGGAAAGACCAAGACAGAAGGCTGTAAAGTGACGGTTCAGTTTGCCACTATGTACAAGCCAGTGCGGACCATCATTTACCAGATGGATGAGGCAAATAAGATACTGAAGCAGACGACCTACAAGCCATCTGATGTGCCGGATACCTTAAAAGTGGAAGCTGGAACCGCTTATATTCTGGAAGAAACCAGAAAGGAAGACGCGTCTGGCAAAATGGTGACCACCAGGACAATTTTAGATCTGGATTCGTCCGCAGATGAGGAAAAACAGTACTTGGAAGCCTGGTATCCGATGGATGACGGGCTGATCGGTAAAAAAGACGTGGAGATTAAAAATTGAGAAAAATGCCGGGGCAAAGGTCACCCCGGCATTTTTGCGAGAAGTTGGGACGCGGAATATCTGGCTATAAGAAAATCCTATAGCCAGATATTATTTATCTGTATTAGACGTGAAACTCCAGGACTGGTATTATAATATCAGAAAATAAATCACAGTTAATTGATAGGAATAACGGAGATAATACGGATGAAACAGATTTTATGTTTTGGCGATTCAAATACATGGGGATACGACGGCGAGAGCAAGAAGCGTCTGCCATGGGGAAAACGGTGGACAAGCCTTCTTCAGGAACGGTTTGATGTGGAAAGTCAGAAATCTAATGCTGCCGAAGAAGCCGGAGACAACTGGAATCTCTCAAGCCAATCACACGCAAACGAGAATACAGGCACTAAAGAGAGTGTACGCATCATCGAAGAAGGTCTCTGCGGCAGAACCACCATCTTCGAAGATCCTCTGCGCGACGGCCGCCGGGGAACTGCCCTCCTTCCCACCTTATTAGAAACCCATGACGGCATAGACGCAGTGGTCCTCATGCTGGGCACCAACGACTGCAAAACTGTTTTCGGCGCCTCCGCAGAGGTAATCGGAAAAGGCATCGCCCGTCTTCTTGACCAGATCACTGCCTACGCGCCAAATGTGAAAGTCCTTCTGATCTCCCCAATCCACCTGGGGGAAAAAGTCTGGCAGGAAGGCTACGACCAGGAATTTTCCAAAGATTCCATCCAGGTATCCAAGGACCTGGAAAACGTATACGAGCGCATCGCAGGCGAAAGACACGTCCAGTTCATGCGCGCCGCTTCCTACGTAACCTGCTGCGAAGCCGACCAGGAACACATGAACGCCGCCGGCCACCAGGTTTTTGCGAAAGCCGTATATGAGAAGCTGGCACCATTGGTAGCATAAGCCGAAAATTGATACTTACTGCGCTGAGAAACAGTTGTTTTTCAGCGTATTTTTTTCGCGTATTTCCCACGAAAAAAGTCGAACTTGTTCCAAAAGAATACGAAATTCATACAGAATCAATCCAAAACAATAAAAAGTAATAAGGAATAATAAAAAACAATTGACAACACTACAACACTTTGCTATACTAAAATTACCAAAAAGAGGCGAGCAAAGAGAACATTTTTTATTTATGCAAAGGCGCATGAAACTACATCGTGACTAAGTTGCTAAATAGAAAGTGTTTTTTTACTATAAAGGCATTGACACCAGAATTTTATAAAATATTTTCTAAAAAATGTCCTGTCTTTATAAGAAAACACCTGCGGCAGCAGGCGATTCCGCTTCCTGCAAAGGCTTACTACCGTACCTGCATAAAGGACGGATAAGAAAGGAGAAAAACTATGAAAATGATGAAAGCAGCAGTTGCACTTGGCATGGCGCTTACCATGACCGTTACTGGTGCATCAGCAGTATTCGCAGAGGGTGAGTCACTCAGCGTTGCTACTGATTTCGAGATCAAGACACTTGTACCGTGGGCTGCATCCGAGGAGAATGCATTCCTGGTACTGAACCAGGCAGAAGAGGGTCTGTTCCGTATGGACGAGAACAACCAGCCTCAGCCGGCTCTTTGCGATACCTATGAGGTATCTGATGACAAGCTTACATACACATTCCACTTAAGAGACGGAATCCAGTGGAGCAATGGTGAGCCTGTAACAGCAGCAGATTTCGTATATGCATGGCTGAAACAGATGAGCGCAGACGCAACAAACGGCTACAGCTTCATTATGACAGACTACATCGTAAACGGACAGGAGTATAATGAGGGAAGCGTTGAGGCTTCTGAGGTAGGTGTTAAGGCTGTTGACGACCAGACACTGGAAGTTCAGCTGAAGAGCCCGACACCATACTTCCTGAACCTTACTACAATGGATATGTTCTTCCCGGTTAACGAAGCATTCTGCGAAGAGCAGGGCACAAACTTCGCTCTTTCCCCAGACAGCATGCTCTACTGTGGACCGTACGTGATCACAGATTATGATCCGGCTGTAGGCGTTACCTTCGCTAAGAACGACAATTACTGGGATAAAGATAGCGTAGCGGTCGAAGATGCACAGGTTCGTGTAATCAAAGATGCTGCAGCTGCATTAAGCGCATATCAGGCTGGAGAGCTTTCCCAGGTTAAACTTGATTCTGCAAACGTAGCAGCATACAAGGATGATCCGGAATTCTCCCAGGAGATCGATTTCCGTACAAGCTATGTACAGTTCAACCTTACAGATGACGTAATGAGCAATGTAAACATGAGAAAAGCTATTTCTCTTGCTATGAACAGAAGCGCTCTTACAGATAACATTCTTGCTGATGGTTCTGCACCAGGATTTGGTCTTGTAGCAGACGGCATGAGCGGTGACGGCGAGAAGACATTCCGTGAACTGAACGGAGATGTTTCCCCATACGATCCGGAGCAGGCAAAAGAGTACTATGACAAGGCAGTTGAGGAGCTTGGAAGCGCACCTTCAGAGGTTACTCTTCTTGTAGCGGATGACTCTGTATCCAAATCCGTTGCTACATTTATCCAGAGTGAGCTTGTTACAACACTTGGTCTGAACGTAGTAATCGATACCAAGACTGTGCAGGGACGTGGAGAGCTGATGGATGCGAACAACTATCAGTTTGCTGTAACTGCATGGGGCGCTGACTATGATGACGCTATGACATACCTTGATCTGTGGACAAACGGAACTCCATACCGTGGAAACTACAATGATGCTGATTACAATGCACTGATCTCTGACGCTAAGACTCAGACAGATGACGCAGTTCGTCTTGACGACATGCTGAAAGCTGAGAAGAAGCTGGTTGAGGAAGATGCAGTTGTTGCTCCTGTATACCACAGAGGTTCCGCTGTTCTGACAAAATCCAATGTCAAGAATCTGATCAGCCATCCGATCGGTGTTCCGCTTGAGTTCAAGTACGCTTCCTTCGAATAATCTCTTATTCAGGTGATTATTGGATATAAACCGGAAGCGGAACAAATCTCAGAGGTTTGCTTCAAATTCAAGTAATATTCCTTAAGGAATAAGTAACGGACCGTATACAGCAGTGGCTTACACAGCCGGTATACGGTCTGTTTTTCACAGAAAGAAAAGGAGTACTGTTCACTACGTGCACAGTAACAGAAAAGGTGATGTCATGCTGAAATATGTATTAAAGCGATTAGGGTACATCCTGGTTACCT
This sequence comes from Blautia glucerasea, assembly GCF_020537505.1. Lineage (GTDB taxonomy): Bacteria > Bacillota > Clostridia > Lachnospirales > Lachnospiraceae > Blautia_A. The sequence continues at coordinate 79,505 of NZ_JAJBMO010000011.1, forward strand.
TGTGGGTAATCGTAACCTGTACCTTTTTCATGATGAAAAATCTTCCTGGTACACCTTTTGACGCTGAGCGTTTTAGTATTATGACACCTCAGCAGCAGGAACGTGTGCTGGAAATGTACGGATTAAATGATTCTCTTCCAATGCAGTATGTGAAGTACATTAAAAACATGCTGAAAGGAGATTTAGGTACCTCCTTCACTTATGTAAACCAGGATGTTTCCAAGGTTATCACAGGACGTCTTGGACCATCTGCTCTGATTGGTATCCAGGCAGTACTGATCGGACTTGCAATCGGATTAATTTTAGGAATCCTGGCTGCCTGGAAGCACAATAGCGGAATTGATTACTTTACTATGATATTGGCAGTGCTTGGAGTCTCGGTGCCGAACTTTGTCGCCGCAGCCCTTCTTCAGTATTACATAGGTCTGAAATGGGGCGCTCTCCCGGTTGGATTCTGGACTGGCTGGAATTGTTCCGTATTGCCGTCCATTGCGCTTTCGTTCAGTGCAACAGCTATGGTTGCCCGTTTTATGCGTACCGAAATGCTGGATGTACTGGATCAGGATTACATCGTAACTGCAAGAGCCAAGGGGCTGAGCCAGATGAAGGTTCTTATGCGCCATGCAGTCCGTAACTCTATCCTTCCTGTTGTAACTATTTTAGGACCAATCGTAGTAAACCTTATGACTGGATCCCTTGCTGTAGAGAACATCTTCAGTATTCCTGGAATCGGAAGCCTTTTCGTAGACTGTATCAAGGCCAATGATTATCCGGTGATCATGGGTATTACTATTTTCTATGCCGCATTCTATATGCTGATTGTACTGCTTGTTGACCTGGCTTATTCTCTTATTGATCCGAGAATTCGTCTTGCCAAAGGAAAGGAGAGCTGATCGTGGACAAATCAAAAATTGACCGCAGCATGTATCAGAAAGCGAAAGTAGAAGCCTCTGAAAAAGAGCACATCGCAGCTCCTGCTTCCACTATGCTGGCTGACGCATGGATCCGTCTGAAAAAAAACAAGGCAGCAGTTGTAGCATTATTTATTCTGATCGGAATTATCCTGCTTGCCATTTTTGCACCGATCTTCAGTAAATATTCATTTAGAGACACTGATTATAACAATGTATATGGACTTCCAAGTGCAGCACACATTTTTGGTGCTGACCAGTTTGGACGTGACCTGTGGGTACGTACCTGGATGGGAACCAGAATTTCCCTTATGATCGCACTGGTAGCTGCAATCCTGGATCTGGTTGTAGGTGTTCTTTACGGTGCTGTTTCCGCTCTTTTCGGGGGAAAGGTAGACGCTGTTATGCAGCGTATCATTGAGGTACTGGTTGGAATCCCAAGCCTTATCATTGTAATCCTTTTCCTGATGGCATTCCCGGCTGGTGTAGGAACTATTATCGCTGCACTTTCCATTACCGGATGGGTAAACATGGCCAGACTGGTTCGTGCCGAGATCCTGAAGCTGAAGAATCAGGAATTCGTACTTGCTTCTCAGGTTCTTGGAACCAGCAAATTCAACATTATTATGAAGGATCTGATCCCGAACACAGTCAGCGTTATCGTAATCAACGTGATGTTCACAATCCCAAGCGCTATCTTTACCGAGGCATTCTTAAGCTTCATTGGTATTGGTCTGGCAGAGCCGCAGGCTTCCCTTGGTGTATTGATCAACGGTGGTTATCAGGTACTGCGAATGTATCCACATGTACTGATTTTCCCGGCAATTGTTATCGTACTGATTATGGTATGCTTCAGTATTCTGGGCGACGGACTTCGTGATGCCCTTGATCCGCAGATGAGAAAGTAGGTACAGCTATGGGAAAAATATTAGAAGTTAAGAATCTTACAGTCCACATCAAGACGCACAAGGGCGTTGTCCAGGCTGTGCGCGGCGTGGATTTTTACCTGAATGAGCAGGAGACACTTGCAGTAGTAGGAGAGTCCGGTTCCGGAAAATCCATTACTATGAAGGGCGTTATGGGAATCCTCCCAAAGAACGGAAAAGTAGTAGATGGAAGCGTAATGTTCCAGGGAAATGATCTGACCAAATATTCAGAGCGCCAGATGCAGCAGGTGCGCGGAAGTGAGATCGCCATGATCTTCCAGGACCCAATGACTTCCCTGAACCCGACTATGAAGGTTGGAAAACAGATCGAGGAAATGCTGAAGGAGCACCGCAAGGAGATGAGCAAGGCTGACCGCAAGGCAAGAGCGATCGAGCTTCTTTCCCTGGTTGGAATTTCCAATCCGGAGGCACGTTATGACCAGTATCCCCACCAGTTATCTGGTGGTATGAGACAGCGTGTTGTTATCGCCATCGCACTGGCTTGTGATCCAAAGGTGCTGATCGCAGATGAGCCTACCACAGCCCTTGACGTAACCATCCAGGCACAGATCCTGGATCTGATGCGTGATCTTCAGAAAAAGATCAAAACATCCATTATCATTATCACCCACAACCTTGGTGTTGTAGCAAATATTGCTGACCGTGTTGCGGTTATGTACGGTGGTAAATTAGTTGAAACTGGAGATGTGGCAGATATTTTCCATAATCCATGTCATGAATATACAAAAGGCCTTCTTCGTTCCATTCCAAAGGCACACGAAAAAGGTGGTGAGCTTCAGGCAATCCCAGGAACTCCTCCGGATCTGATGGAGCCGCCGGTTGGATGTCCTTTTGCGGCAAGATGTAAGGAAACTATGATCGTCTGCCAGAAATACATGCCGGATTATACCGATTGCGGCAAGAATCACAAGTCCGCATGCTGGATGCTTGACGAGATGGCACAGGAGGTAAACTCTGATGAAAAATGATGGTAAGCAGGTACTTCTTGATGTCAAGAACCTGAAGAAATACTTTGATGTTGGAAATAAAAAGATCCTGAAGGCCGTGGATGACGTTTCCCTTCAGATTTATAAAGGAGAAACTCTTGGTCTGGTTGGAGAGTCCGGTTGTGGTAAGTCTACTTTCGGAAGAACTGTGATCCATCTGTATGAGCCGACGGAAGGATCTGTAACCTTCGATGGCACCAGGATCGACAAGAACCTGGACGCGAAACAGAGACATGATCTTTGCAGAAGAATGCAGATGATCTTCCAGGATCCATATGCTTCCCTGAACCCAAGAAGAAAAATCCTGGATATTGTAGCAGAGGGAATTGACGCTCATGGCCTTGCAGCCAACAAAAAAGAGCGTAATGAGAAGGTAATTGAGCTTCTGGAGACTGTTGGTCTTCAGGCAGAGCATGCGGACCGTTTTCCACACGAGTTTTCCGGCGGACAGCGCCAGCGTGTTGGTATCGCCCGTGCCCTTGCAGTAAACCCGGACTTCATTGTATGTGATGAGCCGATTTCCGCTCTGGACGTTTCCATCCAGGCGCAGGTTATCAACCTTCTGGAGCAGCTTCAGAGAGAGCGTGGACTGACTTATCTGTTTATTGCCCATGATCTTTCCATGGTGAAGCATATCAGTGACCGTATCGGTGTTATGTACCTGGGATCTCTTGTTGAGCTTGCTGACAGCGAAGAGCTTTTCGAGAACCCAATGCATCCGTATACCAAGGCGCTTCTTTCCGCTATTCCGATTCCGGATCCGGATATTGAGAAGAACCGTCAGAGAATCATGCTGGAGGGTACACTTCCCAACCCCATCGGGCTTGGAGATGAGTGTAAGTTCTGCAGCCGCTGTCCTGTTTGCAAGGATAGCTGCCACAAGAGCCAGCCGAAGCTTGTTGAGGTGAAGCCGGGACATTTTGTTGCTTGCAGCCAGTGTGCGGAGTAATATTTCAGTTAGCGGATAAATAAGACAGCAGGAAACAGGAGGAAGAAGGATGTTCATTGAGGAACGGCAGACTGCCATCGAAAAAGTCCTTCGGGAACAGGGAAAAGTCCGGACCAAAGAACTAAGCGAAATGTTCCAGGTCACAGAGGACTGCATCCGTAAAGATTTGAAAACTCTTGAGAATGCCGGCAAATTAAAAAGAACTTACGGTGGTGCGATTCTTTCCCAGGATTACCCGCTGGAAAGAGATGTTATTGATAGAAGAAATTATCATGTGGAAAAGAAGATGGTGATCGCGGCCAAGGCGATGACGCTGATCAAGGAGCGGGAAGCCATTTTCCTTGACATTTCCACGACTAATATTGAGCTTGCCAAGCTTCTTGCAAAATCAAAAATGCAGCTTACGGTAGTAAGCAATATGATCGATATTTTGCAGCTGCTTGCGCAGAATCCCAAGATTACAGCTATAGGAACTGGCGGTATCATGTACCCTACGGTAAACGGATTCCTGGGTTCCGCAGCAATCCAGGTGATCCGGCAGTACAGCTTTGACCGGGCATTTATGGGAAGCTGCGGAATTGATATGATGGATCACACTGTCACCACACTTGGCGTGGAGGATGGACTGACCAAGAAGGCGGCAATTGAGAGCAGCCGTCACAAATATGCTGTGATGGAGCGGGAAAAATTTTATTTTAATGAATCTTACAAATTTACACAGCTTGATGAGCTGGACGGGATCATTACAGATGAGTTCCCAGACCAGTCGGTGCAGGATATGCTGGATTCCCTTGGAGTGACGCTCTATTAAGAGCTGGCAGCCCGGGAATGGAGCAACGAACTGTGAAGACTGGCAGGAATGCGGATTGATCCCTGAAATTTCCAGAGCGCAGAGCATTGTGAGAATAACTGGTTACAATGCGCTAATATCTTGCTGGGTGAAAGGAAAAAGAGGATATGAGCAAATTTACTTTGGAGGTTTGTGCAGATTCTGTGGAATCTGTACTGGCCGCTGAGAAAGGCGGAGCAGACAGGATTGAGCTTTGCGGGAATGTGGTGATCGGAGGAACGACCCCGTCCGAGAGTCTTTATCGTGAGATCCGTAAGCACAGCGATATTAAGATCCATGCGCTGATTCGTCCAAGATTTGGCGATTTTTGTTATACAGAATATGAATTTGATATTATTCGTTCAGAAGTGAGAAGATTCCGTGAGCTGGGCGCCCAGGGCGTTGTAATCGGTATGTTAAGACCGGACGGTTCCCTGGATGTGGAGCATCTGGCACAGCTTATGGAGGAAGCGAAGGGGATGTCAGTTACATTGCACAGAGCGTTTGATGTGTGCAAAGATCCTATGGAGGCTTTGGAGCAGGCGATTTCTCTTGGCTTTCACACGATTCTTACATCCGGACAGAAGAATAACTGTGTGGAGGGAACGCCTCTTCTTGCAGAACTTGTTAAGAAGAGTGCTGGTCGTATCCATATTATGGCCGGTGCAGGAGTGAATTCAGATGTGATTGCTCCAATCTATGAGAAAACCGGAATCACAGATTATCATATGACGGGCAAGGTTTTGCTGGACAGTGAAATGAAGTACCGCAAAGAGGGCGTGAGTATGGGACTGCCATCTTTGAGCGAGTATGAGATTTTCCGCACCAGCGAGGGTGAGGTGAAGAAGGCCCGGAAGGTATTAGAAACTTTGTGATAAGCATAAGGAAGCGAAAAGCGGACTGTGATTATCATGTAGAACGCTCTTTCACAAAAAAGAACATATCTTTCGTGAAAGAGCGTTTTTTGCTACAAGGAGGATGAATAGATGTTTCTTCAAAACAGTCAGAAGAAGATTGAAGAAGAATTTTTGAAATTAACAGAGAAGCTTGGAGCGGACAGGGAGCCGTTGAAGACAATCTGTGAGAAGCTGGATGGATGTGGAAGAGACCTGGGGCTGGCGATGAAGTATTTGTATGTGACAGCGCCTTATAGTGATCTGGTGAATTATTCCTTTGAGGATATTCAGGATTTCGCGGGACATGGACTGTTTCTTTATAATACTTTGGAGCGTGTGAAAGAGCTGCCGGAGGAAATGTTTTTGAATTATATCCTGGATCATAGAGTGAATGAGGAAGAGGTGCTACCTTGCAGAACTCTTTTCTGGAATGAGTTAAAAGACAGAATTGAAGGAAAAAATGCGAAAGATGCAGCAATAGAGGTAAATTACTGGTGTGCAGAGGAAGCTACTTATCATAGCGGGGACGACCGTACACTTCCGGCACTTACAGTGTACAGAAGAGGCTACGGACGTTGCGGCGAGGAGTCTGTTTTTCTGGTAAATGCCCTTCGAAGTGTGGGAATTCCGGCCAGGCAGGTGTATGTGCCAAGATGGTCCCACTGTGATGACAATCACGCATGGGTGGAGCTTTGGTGCGATGGAAAATGGTATTTCACAGGAGCCTGCGAGCCGCTTATGATCCTGAATAAGGGCTGGTTTACCAATGCCTCTTCCAGAGCCATGATGGTGCATTCACGCCTGTTTGATCTTTTCCCGGCAGAGGGGGAGGATGTGATCGGTAAAGAAGGTGCAGCAGTTATGCTGAACCAGACTGCGCGCTATGCTAAGGTGAAAACAGTTTCTGTGAAAGTGCTGGATAAGACTGGTGCTCCGGTGAAAGGTGCGCAGGTGCAGTTCCAGGTGCTGAATATGGGAGAGTATTTCCCTATTGCAAAGGCTGAGACAGACGAGAATGGAACTGTTTCTTTGGTAACTGGTTTGGGAAGCGTAAGAGTTCTGGCGTTCCTTCCGGGAATGGAGGGATTCGCACAGGCAGATCTGGATACCAGAGCGCTAGGTGAGATTTCCCTGACTCTTACTGGTGAGGCTGTGGAAGCTGAAGATTGGAGAGCAGTAGATGTGATTGCTCCAGTTGACACCCCGGTGAACCCAGACATGCCTACCCCGGAGCAGAAAGCCGAGGGAACCAGACGCATGAACGAGGCGAACAAGATCCGCAAAGAAAAGAAAGAGAACTGGGTGAATCCGGAACTGACCGCTTTTCTTGCAGGTGAAGATGAGAAGGAGCTTCGCCAGGCAATGGTGGATGTGCTTTCAGAGAAGGATCATACAGACTGTGTTTGCAATGTGCTGGAAGAGCATCTGGAATATGGAAAGGTGTATGCTAAGGAGTACCGAGATCTTGTTTTAAATGCTAATGGCTATAACCTCTATATTAATTACGTGTTAAATCCCCGTGTGGAAGACGAGCTCCTTCGTCCATACCGAAAAGAAATTCTCTCCTTCTTCACAGACGAGCAGAAAGCCGCTTTCCGTGTAAATCCGGCAGAAATCTGGAATTATATTCAGACCCATATCGTCGCTTACCCGGACAACGAGCGTGAAACCGTAATGGAAACTCCATATGAATGCCTGGTATCCGGCATTGGTACCCAGCGTTCCCAGAAGGTACTTTTCGTGGCAATTGCCCGGACGCTGGGAATCCCGGCAAGATTGAACCCGGATAATAAGGTAATGGAATATTGGGCAATGGATCATTTCGTTCCCGTTTTGAAACAGCAGGAGGGCGGCGCAGTTCTCATACTGAAAAAAGAGGCAGATGCTGTATGGAACTACTATCAGAACTGGACAATGGGACGTCTGGTTGGAAATGAGTATGTTTCCCTGAATCTTACAGGCAGAAGCTGGGAAGGGGACACTTTGGAGCTTGCACTGATTCTGGGAACCTACCGGATCATCACCACCAACCGTCTTCCAAACGGAAATCAGTTTGCCTGGGAGAAAACGTTTATTATAAAAGAAGGTGAGAAGCTGGAAGAAACCCTGCATCTTCGTGAAGCCCAGCTTGGGGATATGCTGGAGCGCATTTCTCTGCCAGAATTCAAGGTGAAAGATGCTGATGGAAACCAGGTAACCTGCGCTGATTTAACCAAAGGCGGCAAGAAAATCCTCATGTGGCTGGAAGAGAGCCAGGAGCCTACGGAGCATATTTTGAATGAAATGCTGGAACATGCAGAAAAATTCCATAAATTTGAAAATTCCATTTCCTTTATGATCCGTACCCAGGAAGCCAAACAGGATCCGCTTTTGGCAAAAGTACTGAAGATATTCCCGAATGTTTCTGTCTATTACGATTCCTTTGAGGAAAACATCGAGCTTCTGGGACGAAGAATGTATGTTGATCCGGACAAGCTTCCGCTGATCCTGGTAACAAATGGCGAGTCTGTAGGGATTTATGCAACCAGCGGATATAATGTAGGAACTGGCGATATGCTGATCCGTATTATGGAAGAAGTGCCGGAGGTGCAAGTATGAGTAAATACACAGAAATTCACCCAGATGGACAACGCGCATACCAGTTTGTAGCTGACACGGCATACGTCCGTGAATCCGGCACAAAGGGTGAGCACAAAGCAGCAGAATACATTCTGAAAGAAGTAGAGCAGGCTTCTGCCCAGCCAGGAAGGTCCGCCTACATCCAGACACCCCGCATGGAATTTTTCCAGTGTCCGGATTTTCAGCAGAAAAAGGCAGAGCTGGTAATCTGCCAGCCTTATGAGAAGGCTTATCCGGTGCGTGCCTACCTGAATGGCGCCTGTACCCCGGAGGAAGGCATTACCGCACCATTTCTCTTCGTGGGAAAGGGCGACGACATCAGTCTTTCCAAGGCAAAAGGGGCAGTTGTGCTGGTCTGCGATCCTATTCGTGAAGATATGATAAATAAAATAAAAGCAGCAGGTGCACTTGGCTTTGTAACCGTATGCGGCACGCCACTGGATCAGGGGGAAGCCCGGATTCCCACCCAGTACCGCCGCAAGGCAGGTGATCTTCCAGGCGCATCTGTCCATTATCTGGATGCAGTGGAAATCGTGGAGAAACAGGCTTCCCAGTGCTGCCTGAACATTCAGCAGAGCGAGATTTCCCGCAATTCCGCCAATGTGGCAGTACGCATTCTGGGAACTGATTTTCCAGAAGAAATTGTTACAGTAACAGCTCACTATGATTCTGTTCCGGAAGGCCCTGGCGCATATGACAATATGTCCGGCGGAGCCATGGTGATGGAAGCTTTCCATCATTTCGCAGAGCACAGACCAGCCAGAACCATGGAGTTCATCTGGTTTGGCTCCGAGGAAAAAGGTCTGGTTGGAAGCCAGAATTATGTGAAATCCCATGAGGGAGAAATGAGCAGCCATGTGTTTAATCTGAACGTAGACCTGGCAGGGCAGCTCCTGGGCGGAAATGTACTGGGAGTCACCGCTGATCCTACGGTTTGCGTAGAACTGAAGAATCTTATGGAAGAGAACCAGCTTGGTGTTACCATTAAAAATCAGGTCTGGGCCAGCGATTCTAATACTTTCGCATGGAAAGGTGTGCCAGCGCTTACCTTAAACCGTGACGGCTTTGGCATGCATACAAGACACGATACAGTAGAATATATATCCCCTCGCGCACTGGAAGAAGGGGCGAAAACTCTCTGCACAGCAGCTGCATGGGTGGCAAACGAGCCAGAGCTTTCCTTTGAACGGGAAATTCCAGAGGATATGAAGCGGGAGTTGGAAAAATATTTTGCCTGATGATAAAATTCTGAAATATAATTTCACAGAGATATGGGCGATTATGTAAATTTATCCGTAACTATTCCGTCAGGTGTTTTTGGTGAACAAAGTTCACAGAAAACCCGAGGATTGTGGCGAGAAATCATGCAAAGCATGAGTTCTGTGCATTGCGGAGCGTGTAGCTGTGAAGGCACTGAACAGTTACATTTTTTCTTTTAAAAGATGTCTGTTGGCGAGTATTTATGAGCGAAATTGCTGGCAGATGTCTGAAAGAATTTTTACAGGAAAGGACATTACAAAATGAACAAAGTAATCGAAGAAAGAACAAAACGTACCGAATGGTACCGTGACGCCCGTTTCGGTATGTTTATTCACTGGGGACTTTATGCAATCCCCGCCAGAGGAGAATGGGTGCGCAGTGTGGAGCAGATCCCACATGAGGACTACTGCCATCTTACCGAAGAGTTCACAGCTGAGAACTACAATCCAAGAGAATGGGCGCGTCTTGCGAAAAAGGCAGGCATGAAATACGCTGTGCTTACAGCCAAACACCACGACGGCTTCTGCCTTTTTGACACCAAACTGACTGACTATAATTCCATGAACGCAGCCTGCCACAAAGACCTGGTAAAAGAGTTCCTGGAGGCATTCCGTGCGGAAGGAATCAAAGTCGGCCTGTATTTTTCCATTATAGACTGGCGCCACCCGGATTTCCCTCACTACAGTGATATGCATCATCCAATGCGCAATCATCCGGAATGCTCCAATGAAAACCGCGATTTCGACCGTTATCTGGAATTTATGTTTGGGCAGATCAAAGAGCTTCTTACCAATTATGGTAAGCTGGATCTGATGTGGTTCGACTTCTCCTATGGCGATATGAAGTGCGACAAATGGAAAGCCCAGGAGCTGATTTCCATGGTGCGTTCCATCCAGCCCTGGCTGATTATTGATAACCGTCTGGAGGGCAGTGCTGAGGACTCCGGTTCTATCCTTACAGCAAATCCTACCGAATATTCCGGCGATTTCGCATCTCCGGAGCAGATGATCCCGCCAGCAGGAATCCGCAATGAGCTTGGTGATCCGGTACCATGGGAAGCCTGCCTGACCCTGAATAACAATTGGGGCTATTCCTCCAGTGACCGTCATTATAAATCAGCTGAAATGGTCATCCACATGCTGGTTGAGTGTGTCAGCAAGGGCGGAAACCTGCTCCTGAATGTGGGCCCTGACGCAAAAGGCCGTATTCCGAAGGAATCTGTGAAGATTCTGGAAGAAGTAGGGGAGTGGATGGATGAGAATTCCAAGAGTATCTACGGCTGCGGCTACGCTGAGATTGATAAACCGGAATGGGGCCGTTACACCCGCAACGGAAATAAGATTTATGCCCACGTTATGGAATCTCAGGCAGGAGCAATCCCTCTTACCGGAATTCACGGTAAGATCAAAAAACTCCGCCGTCTTTCCGACAATTCCGAGGTAAAGCTTACGGATTACTGGAACCTGAAGGAATACTCCCAGAATCAGTTCTTTTTCCTCAACGCTGACACCTGCGACAGCTACCCCCTGCCTGACAGCCGTGACACTGTTGTGGAAGTAACATTGGAAGAAACTGAAGAATAAACAGAGAAAAAGTGGAACTTGGAGCCAAATAAGTAGACCTTGAAGTCACCAAAATAGACATATAAACCCAAATGTGGATATTTAGGCTACAAAAGAGAAGCTTGAAGTCATCAAAATGGATATTCAAACCACAAAGATGGACATTGAGTTATTAGCAAAAAAGAGAGACAGTGCACACATATGCCCTGCCTCTCTACTTTTTTAGAAATCCCTTATTTCATAACTTTCTCCAGCACTTCCATCATTCTCCGTGCAGCTTCTCTCAGCTTCTCCAGAGAGTTTGCATAAGAAATTCGAACATATCCCTCTCCACTGTTTCCAAAAGCAGTACCAGGAGTCATGGTTACATAGCACTCCTTCAGGATATACTTGCAGAACTCATCCGAAGTCATTCCTGTCTTTTTGATGTTCACGAACATGTAGAAGGCACTGTCCGGTTTCTGGCAGCTGCAGCCAGGAATCTGGTTGACGGCTTCGTAGATGAAATCCCTTCTGCGCTCATATTCTGCCACCATCTCAGCGGAAGGAGTATCATCTCCCTGAAGGGCAGCCACAGCAGCAGCCTGAACGAAGGAGTCGGGACAGGAAATGCTGTAAAAGCTAAGCCATATTTTTTCTTATATTCATCCCCAACTGCTTTACGGATGTCCTCGTAACCAATAACCGATCCATAATAGACTTTTTCAGCGTCCAGGGCCTCCTTTGCAGCCTCACAGATGTGTTTTGGAGTATCAAAATCAGGCTCGCCAATCTCAAGGTGAATAGCTGCCTGTTATGCAATATGCAGGATCGTAAACACCAGCGGAATTGAAACCAGGGAAAACAGGGTGGTGATAAACACGCCCTTCGTGGCCAGCACCTGGTCTTTTTTATACTGGGTAGCAAAAAGAACCACCGTATTGCCTACCGGCATGCTCAAAAGCACAAAGATAATTCCGCGGATATAAGCATCTGATATGGTCAGACAAAGGAGAGGCCAGATCAGAATCGGCACCAGCAGCTGCTTCAGTGCCGTAAAAATATAAATTTTCCAGTCGTTAAACATCTCTCTAAAAGGCATTCCCGCCAGATTTGCCCCGATCAGCAGCATAGCAAGCGGAGAGGTAAGTCCGCCGATACTTCCAATAGCGCCCGTCACAGGGGCTGGTACCTGAACCGGGAAAAAGTACAAAAGCAGGGCCAGGATGGAACCGATCATTCCTGGATTCAGGATCGCTTTCAGACTCAGTCCGCTTTTTTTCCCGGAACCGTAGTGCATCATCCATACGCCAATGGAATAGGCGCTCAGGTTAAAAAGAATGTTCAGCACTGCCGCATAGAGCAAAGCCTGTTCTCCATATAAAGCTGTGATCATGGGAAAACCCATAAATCCCACGTTGGAGTAAGTATTCATAAAAGCGTACACACCCTGCTGGTTCTGGGGCAGGTGAAGAAGCCGGACTGCGGAGAAGCTGACCAGGGGAAGCAGAAGGTAGACGACCAGGGATACGAGGAAAACGGTGATAACCCGGCTGGAATCATCGGCCTCCGTTCTTGTAAGAACCGAATTCAGGATGATCAGGGGCATGGTCACATTTACCATCAGTCTGGTCAAATGGGAATCTACCTCGGGGTTGAGGATCCCTAGCTTAAATAAACCATATCCGCAGAACATGATGAGAAATAATTGGATCATCTGGGCAATTAAAACGTGGATATCCATAATAAGGACCCTCCTTCTGTACGATACTTAGCAACTATTTTGCAGCTTGCATTCGGCGTAGTGCATCATTGTGAAAATGTGGAGCTGTTACCATAACTAATTGTATTTACTGATAGAAAATAGATTTACAGGATGCTGTTTTGGGTATTTCCATCAACAGGAAATCTACCGCATTCTCTGTAGAAGTCCGAACCAGCTCCCTTGCTGCTTCATCTGTGGAAAAGCTTACATGGGCTGTATAGACTACATTTTCCATCTGGCAAAGCTCTGCGAAAACCGGATTATCTGGATACCTGCCTTTGAAATCTTTTCGGACGATATCATCTTCCCCTTCGTATACGTTGAAGGCAAAGGCAGATAACTTACCGCTTTTCAGGCTGTCCAGAACAGCTGCGGCAACACCGGCAATATTTCCGACGCCAAGTGTGGAGGCCAGGGCGGAGCAAACGGCTGCAAGGGAACTGATCCCTTTTTCAGAACCTAATTTCCTCCTCGATGTAGATTAGCAATCGAAGTGTTCAGGCCTGTTTCGTACGATTCCTGTTTATCTTGGTATTTAGGCTATCACATAATATAGTGGAAAACAAGTTGTGGTTAGCTATGTTTATCTATTGCCAGAAAAAATGGAATACCATAGTTTTTCACAATATAAAAAGAACCCCGGAAATGAATATTCCGAAGCTCCTTTTTGGGGGATATTCTGTCAGCCAGCCTTTTGTATAAAAATTTTGCTAATTCAAACATTCCAGAAATTCCCCTTCCGGCGTCTGTAACCTGGACGCCATGTTTATTTCGGGAAAAAATAGTGATTCCCAATTCTATTTCCAGCTTCTTCACTTCATTGGAAAGAGTAGGCTGTGTAATGTACAGAACCTGACTGGCCCTGGAAAAGCTGCCTTGCTCTGCAATCATGACCACGTATTTCATTTGCTGCAGATTTGTGCCTGTCCCTTCTTTGGTTATCGTAAATAAGATAAAATATTCTGTACTTCCAGCGAGCTGTCTTAGTATTCTTAAAAGGCTCGTTGTTCACGAAATAAAAAAGCGAAGAGGCAAACTCTCTGTCTGCCTCTTCGCATATTCGAATCATAGCATATTCAAAAAGAAAATACAAGCCTATTTTTTATTCTTCCAAACACTTCGCGCCACCATACAGATGAGAATCGTAATTACCATATCCGGCAGTGTATTTCCCACAGGAATATCAATTCTCATTAAAATTCGGTACAGAACAAATCCGATCACCCAGATCACCGCATTCGTGATGTCAACCGACTCGCCCAGGCTGTCGGTACGTTTCAGCAGGAAGAAGTCTGCAATCTGAATGGCGATCATCGGTGCAAATACAGATCCGATGAGATACAGGAAATCGGTAATGTTGTCCATTGGATATACAATTGCAGCAATTGTTCCGATGATGGTTACAGCAATTGCGGCATATTTTCCATTTATTTTGGAAAATACCGATTCAGATGAAATTCCGGCGGAGTAAGCATCCAGGAATGTGGTGGTAACAGTGGAAAATACAATGATCAGAAGACCTGCAATTCCAAGTCCGGCCTTCACCATAATCTGGGCAATATCGGATTCACCGGTATAAATAGCGGCGCCCATACCGATTACATACATCCAGCAGCTTACCAGGCCGTAGACAACGGAGCTGACAGCGGTTGCTTTCACTGGCTCCTTCGCCTCGCGGGTATAGTCGCTGATCAGCGGCAGCCAGGACAGTGGCATTGCCACGGAAAGCTCAACCGCTGCGCCGAAGGACATGGCTTCCCCGCCAATGGCAAGCGCAGTTCCGCCATCAAAGAAGATCAGCTTGCAGAGCACCAGTGTGAGGATAAAAAGTGCTGCCATAGCGATGGTGTTGATTTTCCCAAGGTTGGTGATGCCAATAAAAATCCACAGTACGATCAGTGCACCAATTACCAGACACCATACCCAGCTTCCGGTATGTAACACGCCGTCTGCAGCCAGTGCTCCGTCGTAGATCATAATGGCAGTCCAGCCAACCAGCTGGAGCACGTTCAGGAAGGAGAAGAAGATTCCGCCCTTTTCCCCGAAGCTCATTTTTACAGTTTCCATGGCGCTGCGGCGTGTTTTTCCGCCTATGACTCCGGCTAGGAAAAGCATGGTGCAGCCGATAAGATGTCCGATAATAATGGCAAGAAGGCCTTTTTGGAAGCCCAGCGGGGCAAAGTAAGTTCCAGTGAGGATTTCCGCCAGGGAAACACCTGCGCCGAACCAGATCAGGCCGTTTTCGAAGATGGAGGTACGTTTTTCGGTCATGTTAGTTGTCCTCCTTTGCAAGTGTAAACTCATTTTTGATCGCAAATCCATGATCCATAGGTCCGCTGCCTTTTCCCAGATCCAGCATAGCAGCCAGTGCCCCGGAAATATATTTCTTGGCCCGCTCCACGGAAGTATCCAGGTCAAATCCCTTTGCCAGATTAGAGGCAATGGCACTGGATAAGGTACATCCTGTTCCGTGGGTGTTGGGATTCTGGATCCGTTTTCCCTGGAACCATTTGTGTTCCCCATCACGCCAAAGAAGGTCGTTAGCGTCATTTAGCTGATGACCACCCTTGCAAAGCACTGCGCAGTGGTATTTTTCCCCGATGGCAGCAGCGGCTTTGAGCATATCATCTGCAGTTTCTATTTTCATTCCGGAAAGTACCTCAGCCTCCGGAATATTCGGTGTCAGGACAGTTGCCAGGGGAAGAAGCTGGCTTTTCAGCGCTTCGATGGCTTCGTCGTTGATCAGTTTGGCGCCGCTTGTGGCAACCATAACCGGGTCCACTACAATATTTTTCGCCTGGTACTGGTGAAGCTTCCGGGCAATGGTTTCGATCAGCGCACTGGAAGATACCATTCCAATTTTTACTGCGTTCGGATAAATATCTGTGAAAATATTATCCAGCTGATCGGCCAGAAATTCTGGCGAAGCCTCCATGATTCCTGTTACACCGGTAGTATTCTGTGCGGTAAGTGCTGTGATGGCACTCATTGCATATACTCCATTGCTGATCATTGTCTTGATGTCAGCCTGGATACCGGCGCCTCCGCTGGAGTCACTTCCAGCGATTGTTAATGCTGTTCTCATAATGTTTCATCCTTTCTCCTGGCCTTGTCTGATCCACTCTGTAATTTCCTGGCTTGTCACTTGCCGTGCATATTGACAGAAGCGTTTCAAACAGGCACTTGTATTATTTATGCATTAATTTTATATAGCGTCCGAAAGTGGTGCCCCCAGCCGAACGCTGCATTGGGTTACGGCTCACAGAGTGACCAGTAACCTGCATTGCTGCCATATGAAAAAAAGAGACACCCGCATGTGGTGTCTCCGAAAAAAATCAAAACCATGATGACTTCCTACGGCGGCATTATCCGCATCAGGTAAAGGGTCGAAATTCACAATTTCCTCTCAGCTTGTCTACAAGCTCCCCTGTTCTTTTGTTATTATAGTAATAATGGGAAAAATTGTCAATAAGTTATTGAAATCCTTAAAAAAAGCCGAAATAATGAGAAAAATCCCTCAATTCAACCAGCGGTAGGGTGACGGATCTCCTGTTTTGTGGCAGAATCAAAATCCAGCCTTATTGAAAAAGAACATATATTTATTTGGCATCTAACTCCATGACCAGTACCTGGTATCCATGCAATTTAACAGTCTCTCCATCCATAACCACATCCGGATAGTTGTTGAGCAGCACCTTTTTGCATGTCGTCGGAAGTGTGATTTCCTGCTCCTCCCACTGATAATTGCCAACCACCAGCAGAGTTTTATCGCCCTTACGGTAGTAAGCCATCAGATTGTGACGGTTCTCCATAAACGGCTCCAGAGCACCGTACACAACCGTCTCTTTGTATTCAGGATTTTTGCGAAGTGCGATCAGCTGTCTGTAAAAATGGAATACAGAGTCAGGATCTTTTCGCTCATCCTCCACATTAATGGAAGTATAATTGGGATTTACCCGAAGCCATGGCGTTCCAGCCGTAAATCCGGCATTTTCCCCACCCGTCCACTGCATAGGGGTACGGGCATTGTCACGGCTGTGGCGCGCAACGGCTTTCAGAGCTGCTTCAGGAGTAAGCCCTGCGTCAAGTGCAACCTTATACTCGTCCAAAGTAGAAATATCATCCACCTCATCAATAGACTTAAATGGCACATTTTCCATACCAAGCTCCTGCCCCTGGTAAATAAACGGCAGTCCGCGAAGCATGAAATTCAATGCTGCCAGCAGCTTTTTACTTGTGTCACAGCAGTCCCCCTCCGGAATGTAGTGGCTGACACCGCGAGGCTCGTCATGGTTCTCAATAATATTGGAAACAAATCCGAAATCCCCCATTTTTGCCTGTGTCTCAAAACAGCAGCGCTTGTAATCATCTGGAGTGATCTCTTTATAATCATACCAGCCCTTCTCAGAACCGCCGAAAATGGTCTCATTGAAATCAAACATAGAAGAAAAATATCCGTTATCCCCGATGAAATCCGGAAGCTCCTCGTCCTTTGCGTTAAAAACCTCACCTACGGAAAAAGCATCGTGAGGCTTGAAGGTGCGGTCCCGCATTTCTCCAAGAAATTCTCCGATCCCGGTAGCTTCCTCCAGCATTTTTCCAATGTAGCAAAGGCCGTCCTCACGGTCTGGCTCATAGTCGTGCATGGGCAGAGCCTTCTTGATATTGATAATGGCGTCAATGCGGAAGCCGCCCAGACCCTTGTCCAGCCACCAGTTGATATTCTTGTAAACCTCTTCCCGAAGCTCCGGATTTTCCCAGTTCAGGTCCGGCTGATTCTTGTGAAAAACATGAAGGTACTGCTTGTTGGTTCCCGGCAGATCCTCCCACACCGGGCCGCCGAAATAGGAGCGCCAGTTGGTAGGAAGCCTGCCATCCTCCTTGTCTCTTAAATAGAAGAAACGGCCGTATTTTCCGTCTGGATCCTCGCAAGCCTTTTTGAACCATTCGTGTTCATCGGAGCAGTGGTTCACAACCAGGTCCATAACAATATACATGTCCCGCTTCTTCGCCTCAGCAATAAGACGGTCCATATCCTCCATGGTTCCGAAGCGCGGGTCAATGTCATAATAATCGGAAATATCGTATCCCTGGTCGGCCAGCGGGGAGCGATAGCAAGGGGAAAGCCAGATAATATCCACTCCCAGATCTTTCAGATAATCCAGTTTCTCTATAATTCCCGGCAGATCGCCGATCCCGTCGCCATTTGTGTCATAAAAACTCTTTGGGTAAATTTGGTAAGCAACCTTATCCTGCCACCATTTTCGTTTCATATAATAGATCCTCCTACAAAATGTTTTCGATGTGTTTTTTTAAGTTGGTTTTGTCATTGAGTACATTATACATACATATGGTGGAAATATCTTCCCTTAATCTGATGAAAAAATACGATATTTTGACATTTTAGAAATTATGCTATTGAACCTTGTGAATGAGGGCTGGTTAGGACATGCTTCTAAAAGCACTTCTTGCAGAAAGCCTTTTTCAAACATGCTTTAGTCTGCTGACTCGTTTGCCTGCTCTCGCTTGCGATAGTGCAGCGGCGTAGTTCCTGTGTACCTGCGGAATTCCCTGAGAAAATTTCCCATATTATTATATCCGCAGTCCAGGCAAACCTCAGTTATGGGAAGAGAGCTGTCTCTTAGCATCTGCATTGCCTGACGGATCCGATATTCATTCAGATATTCCACCGGCGACATCCCGAGCGCTTTTTTGAAAAAACGGCAAAAATACTGCTCGTTCAGTCCGATGAGAGCGGCAAGGTCCCGGATATAGATTTTCTCCTGGTAATGCTCCCGGATATAGGTGATGGCTGTTTTGATGGTTTCCACCCGGTGGTTGTCCGGCTTCTCTGTCTGGGAAAAAAGCTGCTGCTGTTCCAGAGTGGCGAAAAATTGCAAAAGAGAAGCTTTGATGATAAGCTGGTCCGCTAAATCTACCGATATCGTTCCCGAAGCGCGCAGGGAAGTGAGATGGAAATGCTCATTGTCGTAGGTCAAAGTTTCAGGTGAGCTGCTTCTGGAAAAGGCATCCGCAATGTTAAAAAATATAGCGCGAAGAGCAGAAAATGCAGGATGCTCTTTGGAAATTGATCTTGGAAAGTGCAGCTGCCCATTTTGCATAGGCTGGATCAGCTGGGCTTGCACCGTGTCATAAAAAGGTGAGCAAAGCAGTTCGGGCTGGAATACAACCGCATATTCCTGCAAGGGTTCCCTGGAAGCAGAACGGATGCTGTGCAATTCTCCAGGATTGACGAAATAAAAGCATTCGGATCGGATATCAAAAGCTTCCATATTGATTTCCATTCTAAAATTTCCGTCTGGAAAATAAAGGATTTCGGCTTCCTTGTGCCAATGGTGCTTTACCATAAATCCATGTCCGCACATCTGCGTCTGATAAAAAGCACAGGGAAAAGACTGGGTTCCATGAGGATTGGTTTCTTTCAAGTCAGGAGCTTGCTGCTGATACATGGGTACCTCCGAAAAATAGGGAATGAGTTTCTTCTATTATAAAAAGATTGTTATATTGACGCTATCATGGATGGGGAAAAAAGTCAATGCTAGTCTGGAGCCTGCCCCAAAAATCATTCCTGTTGCAGAAAGCCTTTTTCAAACACGCTCTAGTACAGCATTAATTACAACTTGGCTTGGCGGATTTTTTGGAGAAAATATCGCTTTCTGATAGGCGGATGGTGTTGATAAGTAAGTTGCACAAAAAAATATAGAATTTTTTGTAAAAAATGCTTGACTTCTACTTGCGGCAGTGGTAATATAAATAAGCTGTCGCAAGGAATTGCTTCTGAAATACTGAAAAATAAAATAGTTTTCAGAA
>NZ_JAJBMO010000106.1 GCF_020537505.1 Blautia glucerasea
GGGATGTCCCTCTGCTTACTAGCCGATGGCAGTGTATTTTTTTATTCACTTCACAGAAAAATTTTTTATCGTGCTTCCCCGGATCTGTTTTTCTTTTTTCCTTTTGCCGGATTCTTCTGCTGTGCATCCTTCTTCCGACTTTCCTTCTGCTCTTTTTGTTCCTGCGGTGGCATCTTCATCACATGAAGTTCCCCGTTAAACAGGGTGAAAACTTCCGGTGACTGATATTTTTCTTTAAACTTTTCAATCTGCTCCGGTGTCAGCGAAGTAAAATCATCTTCTGTCAGTCCTACCACAAGGAATGTTCCGGCAATGGCATCATAGACCTGTCCTCGGTCATCGTACAATGCCCGATTTAACGGCAACCCCTCAAATTTTCCATTGCCGTTTAAAAGAATTCCAACCTCATCCTCAAACGGATAAGTCATCTCAATGTCACCGCCTACTGCCTGCTGCAGATCTTCCAGCTCATTGGGGATGCTTTTGACATAGGGTGCTTTCATCGGCTCGACTACCAGTACCGTCATCATTTCTTCCTGCATTTCGGACACTTCTTTCTCATCCATCGTATCAA
>NZ_JAJBMO010000107.1 GCF_020537505.1 Blautia glucerasea
CTTATGATCAGCAAACACGAGAAGCGGATTTAGGCTTTTTTTAAAAAGGTGAAAATAGACATTAAAATGGCCTTCCCCAAACATAAACGGACCTATGGTGCAAAAAAAGGAACTAAAAAAATGCATTGTAGAGCGCATAAAGATAAAAAAAAGTGACCTAAAGTGCTTTCTGCAAAAAAGAGCGCTCTCGCACTGTATTTATGGGAAAAAAAAAAAAAGTACAGATGCTTTTTTACAAATACAGCGCTCTTGCGTTGTATTTTCGCAACACAAAAAGTGAGTACAGATGTCTTTTTGCAAAAAACGCTATTGAAGTGCAAGATGGAAGCGCGAAAAATGAACCGGGGATGCGACGTGTAAGATTACCTACACCTTAGATGCAATAGCTTCTTCGGACACTGGACACATGCATTTGTTTTCCGTAAAGTGTTAGACTATATGTTATTATACAGATTCAAATATACTATCCGTTTCAGGTAAAACTCCCAAATTCGGATGTTCGAAATCCAATGATGG
>NZ_JAJBMO010000108.1 GCF_020537505.1 Blautia glucerasea
AGGAAATGTATTATGGGCTTTCGCAAATGGCTGGGATGAAGATCCGGTTTGCAAGGAAGGATATGAAGCACCAGTAAAGTCGATAGGTAATAGCACTACAACACCGAGAGATCTGGAAAATGATCTGGATGTCTGGATCATTCAAATAGCATTGGCAGAAAGTGTAGCTGCACGATTGCGGAAACATGGATTTAAATGCAAAACAGTAGAAATTACAGTTCGAGATAATCGATTGTATAGTTTTTCCAGACAGATACATTTACGACAGCCAACGAATATTACAAACGAGATTGTAACTGCAGCATTTCAGCTATTTAAAGATAATTACAAATGGGAAGATCCCATTAGAAGCCTGGGAATCCGAGCTGCGGATCTTGTGTTAGATGATATTCCCGTGCAGTTGGATTTATTTGGAAATCAGGAGAAAAAGGAAAAGTTAGAGAAGCTGGATCGTACTGTAGATGAGATCAGACGACGGTTTGGTTATTTCAGTATACAGCGAGCGGCAATGTATCAGGATAAAGTCTTATCCCACTTAGACGCTGGTACGCACACGATCCATCCACA
>NZ_JAJBMO010000109.1 GCF_020537505.1 Blautia glucerasea
TCTTTGTAACATTTCCAGCCTTCACGGTAATGGTTACGGTTCCAGCTTTCTTTGCAGTTACTTTACCTTTGCCGTTTACAGTGGCGATCTTCTTATTGGAGCTGCTATACTTGATCGTTGCTTCTGCTCCGGACGGGGTAAGCTTCGCCTTGATGGTGAAGGATTTTCCCTTCTTTAATGTCTTGGTGGCTGGTACGCCGGTCATGCCGGTTGGGGCTTTCTTGGCTACTTTGACTTTGACATTCTTGGTTTTCTTGCCGGCTTTTACCTTGATGGTAGCTGTTCCGGATTTCTTGGCTGTAATCACGCCATTTTTTGTGACTGTGGCAACCTTTTTATTGGTTGAAGTGTAGCTTACCTTGTTTAAGCTGGTGACTGGGCTTACTACTGGTGTCAGTTTCAGCTTCTCTCCTGTTGTCAGGTTTACAGTAGATGGAACAGTGATAGAAGAGGTTGCAACTGCTTTCTTCTGAACCACTACCGTCACCTGTGCGGATGCACCGCTGGCAAGCTTCACAGTGATCACGGTAGTACCAGCTTTCTTAGC
>NZ_JAJBMO010000110.1 GCF_020537505.1 Blautia glucerasea
CCAAAATGCCGATTTTTCTGGCCTTTGTGGTTTTGAGTGGATTTGCAAATAAGACAATTACCGGGCAGACTTGTCTTTATGTGGGACTTGGCCTTGTCGCTATTGTGCTGGTTCAGATGTTCGTCCACTATCTTAGTGACAGCCTGCAAAGTGCAGCGGGATATTTGATGTTTGCCGACAAGCGTATCGAATTGGGCGGCCATCTGAGGAAACTTCCAATGGGATACTTCACTTCCGGCAATATTGGTAAGATCAGTTCAGTCCTCAGTACCGACATGGTGTTCATTGAAGAAGTTGCTATGAGTACGCTGGGAAACATGATGAGCTATCTGCTATCCTCGTTGGTTTTGCTGGCGTTCATGTTTTATCTGAATTGGCAGCTTGGCTTGATCGCCTTGATAGTTACTATTTTGGCATGGCTGGTATCTAAGGGGATGAACAAAGTTTCCCTGCGAGAAGCAGCAGGCCGTCAGGAGCAGAGCGAACGGCTGACCGATGCGGTGCTGTCTTTTGTGGAGGGCATTGGTGTTATTAAGA
>NZ_JAJBMO010000111.1 GCF_020537505.1 Blautia glucerasea
CCAAAATGCCGATTTTTCTGGCCTTTGTGGTTTTGAGTGGATTTGCAAATAAGACGATTACCGGGCAGACTTGTCTTTATGTGGGACTTGGCCTTGCCGCTATTGTGCTGGTTCAGATGCTCGTCCACTATCTTAGTGACAGCCTGCAAAGTGCAGCGGGATATTTGATGTTCGCTGACAAGCGTATCGAATTGGGCGGCCATCTGCGGAAACTTCCGATGGGATATTTCACTTCCGGCAATATTGGCAAGATCAGTTCTGTCCTCAGTACCGACATGGTGTTCATTGAAGAAGTCGCTATGAGTACGCTGGGAAACATGATGAGCTATCTGCTGTCCTCGCTGGTTTTGCTGGCGTTCATGTTTTATCTGAATTGGCAGATTGGCTTGATTGCTGCGATAGTTACTATTTTGGCATGGCTGGTATCTAAGGGAATGAACAAAGTTTCCCTACGAGAAGCAGCAGGCCGTCAGGAGCAGAGTGAACGGCTGACCGATGCGGTGCTGTCTTTTGTGGAGGGCATTGGTGTTATTAAGA
>NZ_JAJBMO010000112.1 GCF_020537505.1 Blautia glucerasea
GGTAGCCGTATCGGAAGGTACGGCTGGATCACCTCCTTTCTAGGGAAGAAGTAGAAAATCGAAATGTGTTTTACTGTTGAGTTATCAAGTGATAACTGATATTTCCGGTGTCGATGCGCTTGTGGGAAACACCCGTTCCCATCCCGAACACGACGGTTAAGACGCAGGCGGCCGATGGTACTGCATTGGAGACGATGTGGGAGAGCAGGTGGGCGCCGGATCAAAGAAAAAAACAGGCTGTGCTTGTTCATATAGAAACAGACACTGGTAAGTGAGTTCTGTCGGAAACAGAACGGTAAAAGGTAAAGATCGATGGACCGGTGTTAACCCAGTCAGCAGGGAAGTGCTGTTATGATAACTGGTTTTACCAGTGATTAGAACTTATAAAAAGTTTTATGAGCTCTAATGACTGATAAAAATTCAGTCAAAGCAATACAATGTACCTTGAAAACTGCATACATGTAAATTTGATTAAACTTTAATCAAATATCCTTGATACAAACGTTAAAACGTAAGATAGGAAGACATCGAT
>NZ_JAJBMO010000113.1 GCF_020537505.1 Blautia glucerasea
GCTTCAGCCAAATCTGCTTGAATGAGATTCCGTTCTTCACGAATATCTTTTAGTGTATTATTGATTGCCATTCAATCACTTCCTTTGCTTATTGTTATCAGCAGGATCATGAACCTGCTGTTGAAATCTAATGAAATCCCGGAATTTCTGCACCTTTGCATTTCCCGATTACTTTTCCAAAAATTTTAAAAGAGTCAGATTCCAAAACCTGGATAGGACGATATTTTTGATTTAAAGAGATCAGATAAACACCATCTGGTTCATCGTGTAATTCCTTGATGTAAGTATTGCCGTTGAGATAGAAGATTCCAATTTCACCATTAGCAAGAGAATCTTTTTTCTGAATCCATGCAACATCGCCTGTATGATAAAGTGGCTCCATACTGTCACCGGAGATCCGTACACCAAAGTCTGTCTGCTCAGGAGCAAGATGTCCTACGTCATAGGTTTCTTTTACAGAATCTTCCAGGTAATTTCCAGTACCAGCAGAAACTGGTTCCCAGGTAATTTCTAC
>NZ_JAJBMO010000114.1 GCF_020537505.1 Blautia glucerasea
GAGTATCCCTGTGGGAACAGTTTTACATCCTGAATCCGGATCTCATAGCTCTCATCCTCGTACCGGAAACGCAGAGGCTGCTCTTTCCGAAACAGATATTCCCGGAAACCTTTTTTCTCCCTGCCAAAACTTGCCAGTGGGAGGCCGGCTGCCAGAACCACATCTGTTTTCCTCTCTCCCCGGCGGTAGCGGATCTCCTGTGCAATGGCTGCCATTGTCAAAAGATAATAATTGTCATTGGAAGTCTTGCTTCTCACCAGCGTCTGCCGCCCAGTTCCACACACATAAAATTTCCCATTGTACTGCAGGACATTTTGCATGGTATACGGCTCATAATCGTACCCGGTCAGTCCAGTCGGGAAACACACATGGGGAGTTTTGATGGCATAATATCCATGATCGATTCCTATAATGATAAGTCACCACATCCTTTCAGGTTTTTCTTGTTCTTTTCCAGCAGGTGGTCTTTTGGTCTGGAAAAAGAAAAAGGGCAGAACCCCGAAGAGCCCTGCCC
>NZ_JAJBMO010000115.1 GCF_020537505.1 Blautia glucerasea
AACGACCATTTCAAGCTGGGCGAGCAGTACGGCAGAGTCCTTTTTATGGAAGATTACGCCAGCTATGTAAAGGATGAGATGATCTCCGAACTGTGCAGCCTTGGCAGGAACCTGATGCTGTCCATTGATATCATCCCCGTACCGACAGACGAAGCGGTGCGTGAGATCCAGAACCGACTGCTGGGCGTGGAGACAAACGTCACCAACTGGCAGAGACGCCAGAATGCCAACAATAACTTTTCAGCCGTAGTTCCCTATGACATGGAGCTGCAGAGAAAAGAGACCAAGGAAATGCTGGACGATCTGACCACCAGGGATCAGAGGATGATGTTCGGCATCCTGACAATGGTACATATGGCAGACAGCAAGAAACAACTGGACTCCGATACGGAAACCCTGTATTCCATTGCGAGAAAACACCTCTGCCAGATGGCAACTTTGAAGTGGCAACAGGTCGATGGACTGAATACCGTCCTGCCGTATGG
>NZ_JAJBMO010000012.1 GCF_020537505.1 Blautia glucerasea
CAGTAGTCTTATTGTACTCTGAGGTATTTTCAAATTTCAACGTCTACGCTTTTTATTATACAGGAAGCTCCAATTTAGAGAAAACAGCTTCATTCTCCTTTACATACCCCTGTAATGCTGTTTTATCATTCGTTCGTTGCAAGAATCCACAAACCTGTTGCAAATCTGTTTGGAACCATTCAATGTTTTTGAAATGATACACTTCAAAAAGCAGCATTGGTTTTTCTGCAAATAATTTCTGCAGTTCCTCTGGAAAATCTTTTCCCCTAGTCAGATCGTCCATTTTGAAAGCTGATTTCCAGTGCTCCTTTCCAAAATAGACTACAATTTGAAGCACTGGATAAAAACGATCTGTCTTTTTCACTCCAGAAAGACGCTCAGGACCGTCTTTTAAATCATCGCAGTTCTTATGCTCCTTTTGTAGCTTTTTCCACTGATTATAGTAATCTATCCCTTTCTCGTGAAAAAGTCTGACTGGCATTGCATAATGCTCTAATGTCTGTAACTGAATCATAAACAAAAATTTTAGCTTCTTCCATGCCATCATAATAGATAAATCCGGCGTATTTTCTATAGCGACAACTTTGTTATTTTTCCTGTAGATATTATGTATCACTGGATTTTTCTCCACCAGATTATCTGTTGTAATAACTTGTTTGCCATGAAAGATAATTCCATTCAGAAGATCAACAATCCGCCGTGGATCCTTAAAGTACTCAATTGATGTTACGTTCTCTTCCCGCATGCACACTCCTTTCTGCATATGAAAAAGGTTACGTAAAGTCATGTGTATAATACAGAAATGAACATTTTGTACTACTATTAGTATATACATATATTTATCATATTTCAAGTATTAGTATATAAAAATATGACTTTATAACAACCGTTTCATTCAATACAAAAACATTCATAACAAATTGGAATTACCTGACCGAATGATCAGATTTAGATTTTTCTTTGGTGAAAGTAGATTAAATATACGACTTAGTGAAGGACATTGTCAATGATTAATGTAACAGCGACGGCTATTTTCTCATTTGACCGTCGCTGTATGTTACATAGAATTTCAGGGCTTCAGATTAACTTTCTGCCAATGAGCCATAGGGAACTACTGCCTTCGAAAAAATTCTAATAAAAAGAGAACTATCCGCTCTGTCAAAAGACAGTTTACTTGCTTCCAGCATTTCCCGGTGGGTAGTACAGGATAAATCAAAATCGTAACCGCATTCTAAGCAAACAAGCCTTGCAAATTCTCGCTGGGTTCTTCCATTTCCCTCCCGGAATGGATGTAATGCATTTAAATCTCCATAATTATCAGCAAAGACTCTTATAAATTCATCCCTGTTATTTTTTGCAGCTTTACACTGTGGAAAATATTTCCGAAACACAGAGTCTGCATAATCTGGAATAAATGCAGTTGCACAAAACAGATTCCCTTTTCCAATTTCTACAGTTCGAATTTTCCCAACCCATTGGTAAAGATCATGAAAAATATACTTATGAATGGCTCTTAAATGTGCGAAATCAAATTTGCCTTTAATGGGATTTTCCTGTAACTCATAAAGCCGAATCGCGGTTAATTCTTTTTCTGCCTCGGATAATTCCCGGACATCTGTGATATTTAATTTATTCTTTAGAACATTGGATCCTGGATAACAATATTGATTATCTGGCATATTTTTTGATTACTTCCTGTCTTAAAGACTCTGACGTACGTTTGCCATTGGCAACCTTAACAAGTTCGTCAACAAATTCTCTGCTAAGATACATATCTTCAATTGCCATGGTTGCGACAACATCAGTTACTCTTTTGGGCTGTTCATTTATTATCATAGCAAAATTTCCTTTTAGTGAGAGAAAGTCAGTTGTTTATATTTTTATCATTTACTATAATGATAACGACAAGCTAATATATAAACATTCTCTTCGTCAATTTTATAAATCAGCCGGTCTTTATCATTGATTCGGCGGCTCCAATAGCCGGTTAAATTGCCAACCAAAGGCTCTGGCTTCCCAATTCCGGTATTTCCATTTCTGCATATATCTTCTATAAGGGCATTGATTTTTTTGAGTGTTTTTCGGTCTTCGGTTTCCCAGTAAACATAATCTGCCCAGCCATTATCTGTAAATATTTTATTCATCAGGACCAACCTCTTTTAAATCATGGACAGACATATGCCCGGATTCTAACTGTGCCTTGGATTCCATTAACCAGTCATAATTCGCTTTATTTCCCATCACATGAAGATTTTCCAAAAGGTTGTTGTAGGATTCTTCGGACATCATTACGACGTTGCGGTTATTTTTTCTGGTAACGATCATGGTTTCGTAATCGTCAGTAACTTTGTCCATGCAGCTTTTCATATTCTCTCTTAAATTGGTGTAATTAACTGCTAACATACGAGCACTCCTTTACGTACAGTATTCTGTACTTTTATTATATGGAAGATTTATGAGAAAGTCAACGGGATTTGAAAAAAATTTAAAGAGATTTGCAAGACATAAACCTTAATTTTCTGATTGACAAGACCATTTATCAAGTCGTATACTTAACCTACTTTCACAAAAGAAAAATCTCAATCTGGTCATTCGGTCAGGTAATTCCAATTTGTTATGAATATTTTTTTATAGGTATGAAACGGGTTGTTGTGAAGTTATATTTTCGTATACTAATACTTGAAATATAATGAATATATGTATATATTAATAGTAGTACAAAATGTTCATTTCTGTGTTACGCACATGACTTTACGTGACCTTTTTCATATGCAGAAAGAAGTGTGCATGCGGGAAGAGAACGCAACATCAATTGAGTACTTTAAGGATCCACGGCGGATTTATCTATTATGATGGCATGGAAGAAACTGAAATTTTTGTTTATGATTCAGATACAGACATTAGAGCATTATGCAATGCCGGTCAGACTTTTGCATGAGAAAGGGACAGATTACTATAACCAGTGGAAAAAGCTGCAAAAGGCGCATAAAAACTGTGATGATTTAAAAGACAGTCCGGAGCGGCTTTCTGGAATGAAAAAGACAGATCGTTTTTATCCAGTGCTTCAAATTGTAATCTATTTTGGAAAAGAGCGCTGGCAGGCAGCCTTTCAAATGGACGATCTGACTAGGACAAGTTTTTTTCCGGAAGAACTGCGAAAATTATTTGCAGAGAAACCAATGCTGCTTTTTGAAGTGTATCATTTCAAAAACATCGAATGGTTCCAGACAGATTTGCGGCAGGTCTGTGGGTTCTTACAGAGAACGAATGATAAAACGGCATTACAGGAGTATGTGAAAGAGAATGAAGCTGTTTTCTCTAGACTAGAAGAAGACACTTTTGATTTACTTACCGTAATGTCTGGAATTAGGGCTATGAAACTTATAAAAAGAGATGTTGAAAGCGTGGGAGGTGGGTTTGATATGTGTAAGGCGTTTGATGATATGATGAGGGATAGTAAACGAGAAGGTAGACGAGAAGGCAAACGGGAAGGCAAACGCGAGGCAGAAGAACAGATGAGCAAATTAATTCAAAAATTAATTTCTGCTGGGCGTATTACTGATTTACAGCAGGCAAGTAGTAATAAAAAGTATCGAAAAAAATTGATGGCAGAGTTGGGGATTGCGTGAAGATAAAGCTGGGTGGTGGCTTTGAGGGCTGCCACTCTATTTGCCTGGAAATTTTATTGTGTTAAGATGAGTGAGAATCCGCGGCTTTTAGAGAGATTTCTTTTGAATTGAGTTTGTTCAATTATGGGGGGAATTGGGATGGGAAGGGCCGTGTTGGTTGCGATTAGTATTCCGATTTTTACTTCTCAGTTGGAGAAGTCTAGGGAGGCAGTTGATGCAGCTAATATCCGAGCTGGATATGCAGAATTAATGTCAGATGTTCTTACAGGAGACTACAAAACTGGTGACGGTGCAAAAACTTATTCAGTCGGACTTAAACAGCAAACAGGTGACTGGCAGAATGCAGATTTGGCTAACGGACTTAAAGAAAATATGGATTTTGACGGAACTCCAGCAAAAGACGGAACAGCAACTTTAACATATACCGCAACTCCAGAAACTGGTAAGAAAAATGTTACCGTAAAATTTAGTTAATGCCAATTAAATGATATGTTAAAAATGAACCTTGGGGTCTGACCCCAAGGTTCAATGATTCTACAGGATATTTTCATTAGAATATATAAAACTTTAATTAATCTAAAACAGCTGATTTGCCAGCAAGTCTAGTATTTATAAAGTTGTAAACAGATGATTCTTAAATGAACACAAATAAATTCAATTAAGCGACGACTTTTGCAGTCCACTGTTTTCCAGTTGCGTCTTCATCAAATGCAAAAGTAACTGTTATTTCACCAGCGGTACCGTCTTTTGCTGTCAAAGTAGAATCTAGATTAAATGGAAGTTCAGTTCCTAAGCCACTAAAGTTGTCAGATTTTTTTCCTTTTAAAGTTACCTGCTTTGGAATGGTAGTATCCCCAGATGTGCCGGCTGTTAAATAATCAGATGCTGCCTCAGCATAAGCTGCTCGAAGATTCGCAATAGAAACGGCATCCCTACTCTTCTCCAACTGGCTATTAAAAATCGGAATACTAATCGCAACCAACACGGCGATAATAGCTACAACAATAAGCAGCTCAGCCAATGTAAAACCTTTTTTGTTCTTTTTCGCTTTCTTAAACATTTTAAAGCCTCCTATTAATTATTTTTCATTTTTAAGATCTCGAAGCATCTCGGATTTTCAGTTGTCGGGAACGGCGATTTTGATGATTCCTTTGTCACCGTCGAGCTGAAATTTCAAGTAGCCGCCTACAGAATCGATCAGGTCACGCATCTTAATGATTCCCTTATCGAATTCCCGGATCATGCGGTCCTCACAGGAATACTGAATCTTGATCAGTGTCTGCTCCTGCATGTCCCGGCAACGGATTCTGATGTAGCGTCCCCGCGGGGGTGTGGTCTCAACACAATTTGATTTCGCTGTATCAAGGGCCATGCTAACTATCTGGCAAAGTCGATTACCTGATCGATTTTCCTTAAGCTCCTGAACCTCGGCAGATGTCCAGATATCGTCTGCTTCTGCTTCTGCTGTAAATCTGTTTAACACTTCATTCATCTCAGGATAAGATGTAAAAAAGCATTTGTTCTGTCTCTGATTCATTCCATCGATGGCATCTAACTTTTGCACTGCCACTATCCGTCTCGCTCCTTTCTCTTAGGATGTGTTTATTATATCAATAATTTTCTAATTTGTATACATAATGTCGATTATAGCAACATTTTTGTCAAAATTGGTTTTTCCCTGTCATTTTTGACATAAGTTCTGTAACTTTTGACATTTTATACCAGGAATGCCGCACCTCGTCTAGAGAAATATCTACATTTGAATTACTCCCGAAAAAAAGAACATATGCCAAAATGATTTCTCACTTTAACACACGCCCTTGATTTTTTTCGTATTTATTTGTTCTCACAGCTTCTCAAACATATAATCATAATAAACTTCCCGTGCCGCCCGCTGGTATTTCCTGGAGATGGGGATCTCATGGGACTGGACTACAAACTTGCTGGCGTCCATTTTTTCTACAAAGTACAGGCTGATGATGTAACTCTGATGACACCGGAAAAACAGTCTGCCGGGGAGCTGCTGTTCCAACTCGTCCAGCTTTGCGTAGCTCTCCATGCTTCCGCCGTCCTCCATGTGAAGGATCACCTTTCGGTTGGCGCTTTCCATATAGAGAATGTTGCGGCAGTAAACACGGCGGTAGCTGCCGCCTGCTTCTTTCAGCATAAGGGAAGCGCGCCGCTCCATATTTGGCTTTTGCCAGAAAAAGGTGATGCAGTTATGAAGCTCACTTACATCAAATGGATACAGAAGATACCCGGTAGCAAACACGGAAAAGGCCTCCGCGTAATATCTCTGGGAATCTGTGATGAAGCAGATCATCACTTTGCGGTTCCGGGCGCGGATGTTTGCTGCCAGCTTCAGACCATCCCCCTCGTGACGGATGGTGGTGTTCAGAATCAGAATATCAAAAGAAGAAGCGTCTTCGTTTAGATTTTCCAGATAGTCATATTCATTTGTAAATTCACTCACCTGAATATCCAGATTCGCACCCATAAGGCCAGCGCGGATGTATTCTCTGTGTTCTTTTGACTTTTCCACAATTGCTGCCCGCAGCATGATACGTTATCCCCCGTAATCCACAATTTTATAGAATGATACATGTGCACTAAATTCGAAAATATTCTGTGCTTACAACGTATGCTCTTTAACTTGAAACATTCCAAGCGAGTCAAAGCACGATTTTGGACTAATTATTTTAGCAACTATGAGACGTTGTAAAATCAATAGCTGCTATCCACTGCCTGCCCCGCAGCCGCAGATGTATCCGCCGGAAGTCCGCTGTCCGCTTTTCCGCCCTGCATGGTCTCATAAAAGGTAGCTGTGACGCCTACATTCACGCTTCCAGTCTCCAGATTGTCATCCCCTGCCACGAACCGGAGATCACTTACGATGCATCTCCACTCTCCTGTGCAAAGACTATTCACCAGGTCTGCTGCCTTATTATAATCGGAAGCTGAAAAAGTCAGGCTAAAGGACCGGCGGATCAGGTCTCCGTCCCTGGTCACATCGCTGAAACTGATATCATATGTATTTGCATCCTGAAGAAGCTGGTTCAGCTCGTCCAGCTCTGCCTTGGAATTGTTGTAGCTTCCCATTTTTCCCAGGCTGCCTCCCTGCTCGATGGAATCCAGCTCGCTCTGCATTCTGGACAAAGAAGCTGCCTTAGTCTGAAGGAGCATCATCTCTGTACTCAGCTCCTCCTGCTGGCTTTTTGCCTCATTAATGGCGGTCCGGATAGGCTGGTCTACTACCAGATAATAGCCCACCGCCAGAAGGATCAAGGTCAGCACCAGGAGCATAATTTTTTCTCTTACCGTAAAATCACGGCTCATTATCTTCATTACTGTGCCCCTCCTTCTGTACCATCCTCAAATCCATCATCTGCTGTGTCTGCGGCTGCATCTGCATCTGTATTTTCCGCCGCAGCGCCGGCTTCATTCACATCTGTACTTCCGTCCTGTTCCTGCACTGTCAGCGGATCCAGCAGATAAATCACGATCTGTCCCGTAACCTTATCCGCAGCTGCCTCCGCCTCCGTGTTTCCATCGGTAACTGCAGTCATCACATTACAATAATCCACGATCGGCTCCTGCTCCAGTTCCTGGACCAGGCTGTTAATATCGGAAAGGTTTTCTCCTGTCACCGGCAAAGACAGCTGATTTCCGCTTACACTCCAGCTGCTTACCATCACCTTCGGGAAAATAATATCCGTCATCAGCTTCAAAACCTCCGGACGGTTCAGAAAACTGAGCTCGTCCCCTGTCAGGCCCTGATATGTATAATGTGCATACGTCTCCTGCAGATCTCCAAAGCTGTCGATATATGCCGTGATATCATCCACCTGCTGCTGCATCTGGGAAACAGCGCTCTGGGCCTCGCTCATCTGCACCAGCCGGTCTGCAACTGCCACTTTTCCGATCACCCCGGCCACCACAACAATACCGCCGATTGCCGGAACCGCAACCCAATAATGCTTTTTCTTCTGCCCTGCAAGTGCCAGGTTGATCTGCTTCTTCGGCGCCTTCGCAGTACGTCCAAGTGCTGTACCAGCTGCGAGCATCCAGAGAGACGGTGCCTCCGAAACGCGTCCTCCGCCCAGTCCGTCCATGAGCTCGCTGGCATCATGAATGGTCACGTCCAGATTCTCCTTTAGGCTCTCTCGCATACTCTCAATGGATGCACCGCCACCACAGATGTAAATATCCTCCAGGCGGCTGTCCGGATTACTGAACTGATAGAAATTCAGCGCTCTCATCAGCTCTACACTAATCTGGGAAAAAGCATCCTGGCAGATCTCGCTGTTCACACAGTCCTCGTGATTGGTCAAAAGCCAGGTGTGCGCCAGATGAATGTCAATATGCAGGCTGTCTGCAAGCAGCTCTTCCACCTGCTCCATGCCCCGCTCGATAATACGGGTAACCTGGTGCCGGTCTCCTTTGAAGATCAGAAGACGGCTGGAGGTGCTTCCCAGATCCAGGATTCCGTATTCTTTGTCAGATTCCTCCTTCAATTTATAATGAAGAAGGTTTTCGCAGGCAGAAACCTCCGGTGCTGCAAAAGTAAGCTTCAGGCCA
This sequence comes from Blautia glucerasea, assembly GCF_020537505.1. Classification (GTDB taxonomy): domain Bacteria; phylum Bacillota; class Clostridia; order Lachnospirales; family Lachnospiraceae; genus Blautia_A. The sequence goes on from NZ_JAJBMO010000012.1 coordinate 8,208, forward strand.
GCCTTCCTTGCCATAAGGCGAAGGTCATCTATGGCCTCAAGAGGGGCTGCTGCAGCAAGGAGCTCCATCTCGCCCCGCCTCTCTTCTGAATCCTCAGCCTTCTCATCCGGCTTTTCTTCGCCCTTTTTCTTCTTAGGCTGCTTTTTCGGCTTCTTCGCCTTCGGCAACTCCTCCGCGGAACCCCAGGAATAGTCGAACACATATTTTTTCAGTTCATCTGTAATATAATCACGGAATTCATAGGGAAGATTATAAACCAGCTGATCTGCCGTCATCTCCGGCATGGTCACATTTCGGAGAAAGCAGACTCCTGAAGACACCACAACAGCCGCTTCTTTGCAGCGGATCTTGTTTTCCTTCATGGTTTTGCGGATAAGTTCTCCTGTGGTCTCTACAGAAACGATCCTGCCTTCCTTCAAAAGGCCCTCCGGCATCTGCACAGAAACCGCCTTCTGAATGGTTTCTCCTTTCATGAGCACCAGTTTCAGCTGATCCTTACCTATATCAATTCCAAGACATGATTTTGCCATATTTTTCCTCTCTCTATGTCTCTATCTTGTTTCATTCTTTTTGGACAGGCAAAACTCCCACTGCGTTTTTCGTTTCCGCAAGCTTTCTGCCCTTGCATTTCCTAATTCACAGCAGTCCCATATACCAATTCACCAATCCATCCCCGTATAGCAGCATGGCATAAAAGGCCAGCGCAATGGCAGGTCCGAAGGGGATCTGAGGTCCGTTTCCCTCTTTTCCCCGCTTCTGTACCAGGCCTGTAATAAGACCAAGGATGCAGGAGAAAAACAGGGCAAACAGAGACGCCGCCACTCCCAGGTAAAGGCCCATTACCACGAAAAGCTTCAGGTCGCCGCCTCCCATGGACTCTTTTCCAAGGATTTTATCAAAAAGCAGGACCAGGGCAAGAAGAACGGCTCCGTAACCCACTCCCGAAAGCACATGATACAATACATCCATTCCACTCATTCCCACAAACGGGATTGCCGCGAACCAGGCGAGCACCGGGATCAGCACGCATCCATTGGGGATCTCGAAGATTTCCAGATCCACCAGGGAAAGGCAGAACAGACAGCAGGCCAGCACCATATTGCGCACAAACTCCGGGGAAAGGTCGAACCGAAGAAGGGTAAGTACGCTTACCAGGGCAAAAAACAGCTCAGTAAGCATATATCTGGAGCTGATTTTTGTTTTACAATAACGGCATTTTCCGCCGAGGAAAATCCAGGAAAAAACCGGGATCAGATCCAGGAAGCCCAGCACATGGCCGCAGCTTGTACAATGGCTTCTTCCTTTCACAAAAGATTCTCCGTGGGCGATCCGCCACGCCGCGCAGTTGAGAAAGGATCCCAGCACCGCGCCAAAAACGCCTGCTAACACACAACAGTATATCATAAAAAAGGTATCTTCATATATAGACATTTTAATTTTTTACCTGTTTTCTACTTAATTTACAAATTTTCTCAGTTATGAGAGTCACAACTAACGTTCTATAGCACTTCTTACTGTACACAACAACACGCTTCACGATGTACAGAAAGTCATGTTTTGCATAATTTCGCCAATTCTTCCTCTATTACATAACGCTGTACATCTGGAACATAGCAATATAAACAGCCAAAACAATATAACCTGCAACCACCGCCATGAAGATCAGCAGGGTTGGCTCCAGTTTTTTTAGAACATCCTGTACTGCCATGTCAAGTTCCGATTCATAATAACCGGAGACGGTATGTAAAGTGCCTTCCAGCTCACCGGTTTCCTCACCGACAGCGGTCATATCCACCAGAATATCCGGCAGGCAGTTTGCCTCGCGCATACACTCCCCGAGAGTGTGTCCCTCTTCCAGACGGGAAGTCATTTTTCCAACGCTCTGGCTGATGTAGTAATTGTTGATAACCCTTGCGGTGATGCTGACAGCTCTTGTAAGCTGCAGACCAGCACCGATCAGGGTAGTCAGGTTAGCCGCAAATTCACTTGCTGCGCTGAGAAGGGTCACATTTCCAAGCACTGGAAGCTTCAGCGCCAGCTTCGCCACGTTCATACGGCCTTTTTCTGTATTCGCATAGAGCTTAAAAAGGATGACGATGGCGGCGATCACAACAATGATCAGCAAAATATATTTCTGGAAAAAATTGGATACCCAGATCAAAGACTGGGTGATCAGCGGCAGCTCCGCATCATAGGATGCGAAAATGTCCATAAAGGTCGGCACAACCTTTACCATAAGGACGATTACAACGCAGACTGCAAGGGCAAGGACGAACACCGGGTAGATCAGGGCATTTCGCACCTTGGCGCGCATTTTTACCTGCTTGTCGTAATGCTGGTACATGGTCTCGAAGGCTCTGGCCAGGTTACCGGACTCCTCACCGGCACGGATGGTCTCAATAAAAACAGCTGGGAGAAGCTTGCCTCCCCGCTCCTGGAAGCTGGTTGCCACGCTTCGTCCTGCCTCTACGTCCTCCGCAACTTTTTTCAAAATACCTTTCAGCTTTTTGTCTGTCATCTTATCGCCGATCAGCCGGACGGTACGGCCGATTGGGATACCGGACTGGAGGATAATGGAGAACTGGGCACACATCAGGGAAAAGGCTTTGGCGTTCAGACGGTTGCCGCCAATTTCCATATTCAGAAGCCCGGGCTTCTTCTCTTCCACTTCTGTAAGCTTCAGAACAATATCGCAGTCCTGTTTGATACGGTCAACCGCGTCAAACTCGTTGAAGCCTTCTACCACGCCGGAGACTTTTACTCCGTCCTTGGAGATGGCGGTATATTTGTAGGTTGCCAATTCTTGTCCACCTTTCTTACGCAGATTATCTTTGCCTTACTGCGCTTATTCCAACTAATGTCGTTTCCGAATTGTTTTTGCAACAAATAATTTTCGAAAATCAGATACAACTCTATATTTTACTATTTATAGCCAATGCTCTGCAAAATACTTTATAAGCAAAACAACAATAGTTCTAATGAATCGCCCTTCTACTTGTTATTATCACATATTTACGCGTTTTTCTTCACATACGCCTGATCGTGGCTATACTCCACTGCCACAGCTTTGTCCACCTGTCTGGACCTTACCAGACTTACCAGGGACTGATCCATGGTCTGTCCGCCGATGGCAGCGCTGGTGGCAATGGCGTTGGCAATCTGCGGGGTGTTACCGCCGCGGATCATGTTTCGGATACCGTCAGTAACTACCATAACTTCACTTGCCAGCACACGGCCGCCCATTTTTTTCTTCACAAGCTGCTGGGAAATAACTGCCATAAGGGTCATGGAAAGCTGCAGACGGATCTGGTTCTGCATGCCTTCCGGGAAAACCTGCACCATACGGTCAATGGCATCAGAGGCGCTTCCTGTGTGCAGGGTTCCGAATACCAGATGTCCTGTCTCAGCTGCGGTAATGGCGGTCTCAATGGTATCCTTGTCTCGCATCTCACCAATGAGGATTACGTCAGGGTCTTCTCGCAGGCTGGCACGAAGGCCTTCGGAAAAGCTTGCGGTGTCTTTGCCTACTTCACGCTGGTTGATGACGCACAGATCCGGGGTATAAACATACTCGATTGGGTCTTCCAGAGTTACAATATGGTTCTTTCTTGTGTGGTTGATCTCATCCAGCATGGCTGCCAGAGTGGTAGATTTACCGGAACCAGTTTCTCCAGTTACCAGGACAATTCCTTTGTGGAGTTTGGTAAATTCCAGGGCTGACGGAGGCAGACCAAGGGAATCCAGTCTTGGGATGGATTCGCTGAGGAGACGGATGGCTGCGGATACTTTGCCCTGCTGTTTGAATACATGGCATCTGCAGCGGATTCCGTGGAGTTCACGGGAAAAATCAAGCTCTCCCGTGTATTCCAGTTTCTCGTACATGGCGTCTTTGGCAAGCTCCTGGCAAAGGGCTTCACAGTCCTCTTCTGTCAGGCGTTCGTCTGCCATGTTTTCCAACTGTCCGTCCAGGCGGTATTTGGGCGGCAGGCCGCATACCAGATGGATATCGGAGGCGCCGTTTCGTTTGGCTTGTTCGGTTAAGTCTTCTATATTGTACATAGTTTTAGTCTCCTGACTTTTTTATTTTGTGTTAAAAGTTCGCCTAAAAGGGACGCATTTGAACAATGGGTATTACTCACTCGCCGGCGCAACGCTCCAGCAAACTAATCGCTAACTGCGACTAATACGTTCGGGAAAGCCCTCACGCATAAGTCTTCGTAAGCGCTGGATTTCGCCTACGCTAAGAACGCGCCTGAAATGGCTCGCTAGAGCAATACCCATTGCCCAAATGCTGTGTACTGGCTGAAACTCCAGCGCACAAAACAGATTACTCTTCTTCTGCAGTCTTCATATCCCCAGTTTCATAGATCACTCGCTGCACTTCTTCCGCAGTGGTAATTCCGGTTTCCACCAGTTCGACAGCATTTGCGCGCAGGGTTTTGAAATCGCTTCTGTCGCTTGCCAGTTCTTCCTCAATGGCTGGTCTTCCTGCCTGCTGGGAAATCAGAGGGCGGATTTCCGGCGTGATCTCCAGGATCTCGAATACACCGATTCGGCCGCGGTAACCTGTGTTAAAGCAGTCAGCGCAGCCTTCACCGCGATAGAAAATGTGCTTATGTTCGGTGCTAAGACCAAGGCGTCTTACTTCCTCGTCCGTTGCCTCGTAGCTTTTTTTACATTTCGGGCAGATCCGACGGACAAGCCGCTGGGAAATAACAGCGCGAAGAGCGGTGGCGATCAGATATGGCTCAACGCCGATATCCACCAGACGCTCGATGGTTCCTACCGCATCATTGGTATGGATTGTGGAAAGCACAACGTGGCCTGTGATAGCGGCACGCATACTGATCTGGGCAGTTTCGCCGTCTCGGATCTCTCCTACGGCAATAATATCCGGGTCCTGACGCAGAATAGCACGAAGACCGTTGGCAAAATCCATTCCTGTTTTTTCATTGATCTGTACCTGGTTGACACCGTCGATATTGTACTCTACCGGATCCTCCAGGGTTACTACATTCACTTCTTCGGTATTCAGCTGGGAAATCATAGTATTCATAGTGGAAGATTTACCACTTCCGGTAGGTCCGGCGATCAGGATAACACCACTGTTGCAGTGAATGGCACGCTGATATTTCTTCAGGTTGTCCCCGATCAGACCGATGGAATCCGGAGTCAGGTAGCCAGCCCTTTTGTCAAGAAGACGGGCAACAATTTTTTCACCGTATACGGTTGGAAGGGAGTTGACACGAAGGTCGTACTCTCGCTTTTTGTTCTTGACATTGAAACGTCCATCCTGTGGAATACGGCGCTCTGCAATGTTCATTCCACTCATGATCTTCAGACGGGAAATAACGGAGTTCTGCAGGTTCTTGGGAATTGTCAAAATCTTACGGAGCACACCGTCAATACGCATGCGCACCTGCAGCTCTTTTTCCTTGGGCTCAATATGAATATCGCTGGCACGCTCCAGAATGGCACGTTCGATAATGGAGTTTACCAGTCGGATGGTCGGCGCGTCGTTTATGTTGTCGTTAAGGATGTTTCCTGTAAACTGTGCCTCCTCCAGATTTTTATCTTCTGTTGGAGCCTCACGCTTCATGGCCTCAATGGCTCTTGCGGCACCCTCGTTTCCATAAAGTACCAGAATGGCATGCTCCACACCCTCTGCGGTGGCGATCATCGGCACAATTTTCTTACGGACCGCCTTCTTAACCTCCTCGATTGCATAGAAGTTCATGGGGTCGCTCATGGCAAGGTAAAGCTCATCCTTCTCAATGCGCACCGGCACTACCTGGAACTGTTTCGCAATATTTTTCGGAACAGTCTGTGCCATGGAAATGGGAATCGTAGTTTTCGAAAGATCTATGTATTCAATACCGAGCTGGAGACGAAGGGCCTCAATCAACTCCGCCTCTGTGATGATTCCCGCAGAAATAAGGGCCGCACCAAGTCGTTCCTTGGTCTCCTTCTGTCTCTGCAGTCCCATGTCCAGCTCTTCCGGGGTAATGGTACCCGCCGCAATCAGCAGGTCTCCAAGACGTTTGTATGCCATTTGGGTGTCTCTCCTTTGTGTTTAGAATCGGTGTATGATACCTATTAAAATCTATATAAATTGCAATTGTTCTTTTTATTATTGAATGAATTACAACTGTTTTCTTTTTAATTATTTTTCTTGTTATTGGTTTTTAATCCTGGTTTAGCTTCACTGTATTTACCGGCATCACCTGAAATCTATTGGTAACAATCTCAGCGTCTTTATCCATGATCTGAAGTTCTACAAAAAAGATATTGTTGCCCTTGTCATATGTTACCGTGCTTACCCGCGCTTTCAGCCCAAAGGAACTGTAGCTTGCAGAAGAGATCAGCTTCTGCCAGTAAAAAGAGCCATCTTCTGCCATTAATTGAACCGCAATTTCTCCCCCGGCTGTCTCATCTGCTTTATTTCCATCACTGTCTACCGTTGCGAATGCACTTTCTGTTTTTCCATAGGTAGGACTAAAATATTTCAAAACGGTTGTTCCATCTGTGTCTGTATTCACGCTTGTAGTATAACGCAGTTCTTTTTCGATTACATTTGTTAAAGTGGAGCAAAGCTGTTTGGCATGGGACCTGGTCATAGATTCGTTATACATCCGGGTTGCAAAGGTCATTCCCTGCGTCATTACCTGACTGGCCAAAAGCAGAATAACCGTTGCCGCCAGCAGTTCTCCAAGAGAAAAGCCCCGCCTGTCAGACAGCTTTTTTCGTATTAAGTTGATCAATCTGTTTTTGGCTGTATTTCTCATTGCTTTTCTCCTGTAAAAATGCTTCTGTCCAGTCAGGTCCATATCCAGGAATTCGCTCATGCAAACATGGTTCATTCCTGGCTGCTGTCCGGAACTTTCCGGGTAAATGTTACTGTGCTTTGTAATAAATGTAGCTTTTTCCAGAGCTGTTCTGGGACTGGTAAAGGGTTACCGGGAGCTCTGCTGCTATACTTCCGGTGCCTCCTGTTGCATTTTCTTCTGAAATGATCACTTTCGCCGGAGCAGTCCCTGTTGATATCGCAGTTCCTGTCTGAAAGGAAGTGTCTGTATTATCAGCCTGTTTATTGACACGGGCGGCAGTTACCACTGCCCCGGCCAGCATCAGCACGGCCAATGACAAGACAATCATGGTGACAAGTGTCTCTGCAATGGTTTCACCGGCTTTGCTGTGTAATTTCTTTTTCAGGTTTAAATCTAGTTTTCTCATTATGAATCTCCCAAAGTACGCTCTTCATCACCGTAGAAAATGTCTTTTGCTTCCCAAAAGTATTCATACCTGGTAACAGCAATACGTTCCGAATCTGTAGTTTCGTTGTTGGATTTAAGTTCCGATTGCACCTTGCCAGTCAGACTAAGTATCACATGGCTGGAATCAGTTCCCGTACCGGTACTCAGCTTTATTACCATGTCATAGGTTACTTCATTTTCTTTTCCAGCCTCACTACTTTTTTGGGGTTTAATTGTCATTTCTGCATTTATCTTATCCAGTTCATTAAACTGTGTGAAAGCCTCTGCAGTTCCACTTCCAGAATTTGATAAGATCAGTTTTTTCGTAACAGTAAAATCTGGTGAAGCTTCATTGTAGATTTTTCCATCAGCTTCTTTCATGTAGCCTTGCAGCATTTTTGCAAAATTTCCAGACGGCTCTTCCCAGGTTTTGGTTGTCTTTGAAGTATCTGTAGCATTGTTACTTTTTCTTACTTCTACCTCCGCCCACAGCTTTACATTCATAATAGAATCCCGTAAAAGCTGCGCCGCACTGGTACAGGCCAGCTGGTTCTGCTCAGATGCCCGGTCTGAGGCCACCGTTTTCACCGTAGTCACGGCACCTTCCAGTATTGTCACGCTGAGAATAGATGCCACCAGGAAAAGCAACAGTCCAAAGAAAATGGAGGTACCTTGTTCTGATCGCAGTTTTTCCTTTATTCTTCTTTTCAGCATTTCAAGGCACCCCCTTTCCTTTAAAATCCATTGTCCCCGCTTTCCCAGCTTCCTTCCTCAGCGGAAAAATCATCCTGGGATTCGTTTGGTATAATATCTACAGTATTGTCGTTCTCGTCACCCCAATCAGATGTGTTGTCTGAGGTGAAATCGGAACTGTCTGTGCTGTTATCGGACCAGTCGTCGGATGCTGCGTCTGAATCCGAAGAATCTGTGGACACGGCCTGTCCGCCATCTGGACTAAGTACCTCTACTGTCACAACTGCATCATAAGTAGTTTTTTTGTCTGCTCCAAGCGCAGAAACGGAAATTGTCACACTTCCTACCTTAAAACCAGTAACCGTTATCTCATAAGTCTCACTTCCTACTTCATGTTTAAAACCAGTAATAGAGGCAATGGAAGTGGTTCCATTAGTGCTGGCACGTTCCATGCTCTCAGAGTCTGCTTCTTCTGACTGGACAGATGTGGCTGTAACTATGAAATCATCCTTGCTAAGATCAGATGCCAGGCAGCCTGCCGGTACCGTCAGAATAAGGTCGCCTTCTTTTGTACTTGCTGGCGTATAACCATCAGTATCATCCCCGCCAAGGGTAATCGTCATGTGATCTGTATTCCAGGTAATCTTCTTCGCCTCTGTGGTTGTCACATTGATCCAGGTGTAGCTGGTATATTCTACATTCTGGTAAGTGAAAGTTCCCTGTACAGTAAGAGTAACTGGAACAACTGCCTCACTTGTCACTGTAAATTTGCTGTCGTACACTTCTGACAGATCAACTGCACCTTCCGGATCTGCCGTGATCTTCCAGGTCATCAGGGACGCCAGATTCTTTGACGGATTTGTATCTGCGTAAACCGCTATATTCTGGTTCTCGGAATCTCCTGCGCTAAACGCCTCCGTACTTCCCTCTGTGTCTATATCTGAGATCATATCCACAGTCTCGCTTTCGGAAGAGAATGTCTCTATATCTTCCTCATCTGCGCTTCCCACAAAACTGGTCTCACTGTTGCTGACTGCAAGTGCAGTTGGCACAGCATACAGCGTAATCTCATCTGATGTAGCATAAAGCTCCTGTTGGATTTCAGCAGGATTGGAATATACAGTAAAGTTGGCTGTTACCGTCAGGGAGAAGGAAGCACTATATTCCTGTCCGTTGACTGTGGTTCTTACTGTAACAACCGTGGTTCCTGTTTTCAGAGCTTTTACAGTAGCAACATAACACTCTTTCTCTTTAGAGTACTTCAAATCTGTGATTTCCGCAATATAATCTTTCCGATCCAGAATGCGGCTTCCAATCTGTATTTCATCAGTGCCGCCTGCGGATGTAAAGGTAGAAGTGTCTGCGCCTTCTCCATATCTGTCGGAGAAGCCATCGACAATCTCATCTTCACCTGCATCAGCGGAAAACGCCTGTGTCTCAGTGGAATCTTCCACGTCACCATTACTGTACTCTACGGTGAAATTATCTAATGTCAGTTTATCTCCAAGGCTATTCTCGCCTTTTAGATTGCTCTTCAGATTAAATTGCTTCAATGCCATAGGCTGACCGTTTTCATCCTGCTGAGTGGTATCTAAATCTTCAAAAATGTCCATGGACGCACGACTATTTTCCCAGTAGATACCTTCCAGCGGCCATTCACCGTAATGGACGTGAACGTTGCTTCCGCTTCTGGTCTTCTGGGTGAGAATCGTCGGGAACGGGTAGTCTTCTCCGTCCAGGTCGGTACGGTTGCCTGGGAAGGAGTATTTACCGGTTACAGTCTGACCGTTTTCGGTTTTGGTGACTTCGGTGAATGGACCGTCGGCTTTATTCTCGTTCAGAAGGCTAATGAAGTTGCCCTGCACTTTCTCACCGTCTGCAGTTCCACCGATTGTGGAATCAACAGGTTTTTCACCGGACATTTCTTCCCAACTGATAGGGATAGCGGTATCATCAATATTATCCCAATTTTTTTGATTTTTTTCATCAATAACATAATTCTTTTGGACTGGAATATTATCTGCGTAATAGTAACAATTTTCAATGCGTATTCTAACATGGAAGTTTCGGTCATTTTCATCATGCGTTTCACCATTGCTTCCGATAGGCTCGATAGAAGTAATATTATTCGCATCACTACCACTTGGCATTTTCACATATGTATAACAATTTTTAATTATTGTAGTAGCCGTTGTACATTCCTTTTCATTATTCCAGCCATTATCACCTACTGTATCATTTGACCACCCAGCTATACCTAAAATTGAATCACCTAACAGCGTCAAAAGATTTCCAGCATTTTTAATATACACACCACCGGATATTCCAGCCAGCATCAATCTGCTCCCTGTCCATCCACTACCATTTGCAAGACATTCAGGTGTACAGGTTATTTCTCCACCAGTATAGCAGTTTGTGATCTCACCTCGCATACTTCCAACCAAACCACCAACTCTCACAGATTCCTTTCTATTAGAAAACTTCGTATTTACCACAATCTCATTAACAGCAGTACACTCGCTCAGATTCATTGTACTCATTCCAAACATACCACCAATGTTGGAATCTCCATATGCGCCTTTATCAGTATTATCCTTGATGGTATATCCCGAAACCGTACAATTCGAAATTTTTACATCTTCAGCAGAATTCCCCTGCCCTACAGCGGAAAGTCCACACATGCCGCCTAATGCATGCCAACCAATTTCAATGCCGCTGCTTCGCTGAATATAATTTCCTTTATCAGAATACAAAATGACATTGCTAACCTTAGCACCTACAATGCTTCCGAACAAACCGGTAACTGTATTTCTGCTGTTTATTTCAATATTCTTGATATAATATGTATTTCCATCATAAGTACCGTTAAAGTAGGATATGTATGCCAATGCATTTTCTGTATTCGCTTTTCCATTCGCATCGTATAATGAACCAATCTGAGTGAAAACAGTATTTCCTTTCGGTTCCATGTCTGCATCAACATCGTGACTCTGAGTCCAGTTATACTTCCTTTCTCCAGTCTCAAGCAATTCATAATTGCTGGAATCAAGAGTATTTCCATCGCTATCCAGAGCAATAGGTTCTCCATCTCCAACCCATTTCCAGTAACCGGTTTCTGTTACAACTTTCCAATAATATCTACCCTGCCAAGGATATGGATCACACCTTGTGTACGTATATGTCTGTCCGTTAGGATCCTCTATAAATTTCCAATAATTTGAGTTTTTATCAATATATCCCCAAACCATATTCCAGCCATTTCCATCAACTTCTCCTTGCTCTAATGATTTCCATTCTCTTGGATAAGGACTTTCACTTCCAGTCCAATAATACATAGATTCTGACACTTTTCCTATATTATTCATATAGCCCAAATACGTATATCCATATACATTTTTCAGATAGTCATAATCCGTATCACTGGTTTTATCCAACGTTGTCGTCGCAACCCCCGTCTTATAATTCCAGTTCATATACTCCAACTGCTCCGCGGAGCGGATCTGGTATTCGTTGCCGGTTTCGCCGGGCATTATTTCGTTGGCGTTTGTCTGGACCTCAAAGCCGTCTTCCAGGACGGTTACAGCCGTGGACTGGATTCCGTCGTAGCTCGGGGAGCTGCTACCGTACTGCATTGCGTTTGCAAAGAACGGGTTGATGGTGAAGGTGTACAGCTGGCTATTATAGCTAAACTGCCAGATACCGTTTGCAGTTCGGTCGGTGGCTGTCATTTTCATATAAGAGGCAGTCTGGTCACGATTAGCAATTCCAATCGCCGGAGCCGTAGTGTATGCCACAACTGTCACTCCGTCCAGCTGATCCGTCAGTTCAGCAGAAGCAATGGTATTCTCATTTCCGACCTGGAAATTACTGATATCAGTACCACTGATTCCATTTCCTGGTGAAAGCATGTCAGGAGCAGTATCTCCGGAATAATAATATCCATAACCATACTCCGTGATTCTTCCCCCATCATCATGACGGGTACACAAAGTGCTGTCTCCTACCTTATCCAGAACGGAAGTCGGACTCTGGCTGTTGGCTTTGTAACCAATGTAGGAGAAATGGTAACCATCATTGGCTCCGCCTTCCTCGTGCTCCCAATAAATAATGCCAATACTTCCCAGGTTAACCGGAATCTGCCAGTTGCCGTAATGAACCTTTTGGCCATCTTTGTTTACCACAGCATTAAAAGGATAATTATCCTCTGCAGTGACTCCGTGATACTTAGATTCTGCAGCCTTGGTCCCTTTGGCTGCTTTTTCTAACATATCCTCATAATCAACGTTATCACCAGCGCCCTGGTCATTGCTAAACGGAAGCATATCGTTCAGATACTGGAACGTTCCTCCACTGAGGTAGTAGCAGTCGGAAGAAACAACACCGCCGCCTTTTGGTGCAAATCCGTAGGTTTTGGAAGTTCCAGCTGCGCCCAGTGCAACTGCACAATAGTCACCTCTTAATACACCAGTATTTCTTGCGGTGAAACCACCCAGCACGCAGTTTGCGCCTTTTGAATATTCAATTGATACATTTCCAATAGCATAGCTGTTTCGGATCAGACCAGAACCGATATTCTCACCTGCAAAACCGCCCAGATAAGCATTTCCGTAGAGCACACTTGCGTTCACTACAGGGGCGTCTACTTCACTGTTATAAATATTTCCCTGGTTGCTGCCAGTCAATCCACCCATGTAAAGGGTTCCGTTTCTCTGGACATACACGATTCCGTCACGCCCCATGCTGTAACCGCAGACCGCACAGTTCTGGATGGTTCCCTTGTTGATTCCAGCCAAAGCTCCCATGTAAACACTGCGGTTGCTTCCGATAGTTCCTGTGTAGCTGAGATATGGGTTACTTACACCCGTAGTTCCTGTGAAATCATCATTCTGCCAATCGGATACAAGGAACACGTTCTGTATGGATCCCTGGTTTTCTCCGATAAATCCAACTGCGGTGCCCTTTGTGGCAAAACTGATTCCGCGGATCTCATGTCCACCGCCTCTGTAGGTAGAAGCAAAAGGAGTGATCGTTCCATTTTCTGCCACACCAATAGGACTCTGAACGGTTACCGCAGATTCAACATAGCCATACTCGTTCCATTCATATGGAGTGTTGTAATCAATATCCAGTTCCTGAATAAAAGCGGTACTTCTTCTTAATAAAGAAGCGTAAGCCTGATAGTATAAGCTCATGTGATAGAGCTGTCTCGGTGTACGAAGGTAAATAGAGGAAATATTTTCCGGAGCCTGGTCCGCAGTTTCTACTGTTTTTGCAAAATGCGGATTGAAGTAGAAGGTCTTTCCAGACATTACCTCTGTGGTCACATCACTGTCGGCCTGTTCCTCCGTTCCGTTATCTGCAAGTTCCTTTTTTGATGCACCATCCACTGTCAGTTTCTGGTAGTAAACACCCTCGATTGCCTGGGCTTTCATAATTTTTTCCGGCAATGGAAAAATAACATACGTCTCTGTATTTCCGGTATCGGCATCCCTTACAGAAATCGGGAACTTTGAAGTTTCTGAACTATTGCAATCCACTTTCCACTCTTCCAGTTTCTCCGCATCACTGCTGTTCTGATAGCTGACAATAAAACCATCCAGTTTTTCCAACGCACTCTCGGTGTACACGATACCGTATCCGTCACCAACGATTGTCAGGTCATCGGATAGGGAAGTCTGTACGTTTCCGCCGAAGAAACCGTATGTATATTCATCCTCTTCAGTCTGATACTTCTCATAATATACAAGGCTTCCTGCCTCATAACTTGCCTGCCAGTCTCCATAATGAGGAACATCCTTCAGGGATGGGTAAGAGTAATTGGTAAGTCCCTGGTTTCTCAGGTTGTAGGCGTAGGTTGTTGTGGAAGTGGTAAAGGCATCACCGTTTTCCCCATTAAGCAGGCTCGCCATCTTAGCTTTATCGCTAAGCTCGGCATATGTTTTCTCGGTTCCTCCAATATCCTGCTCAGCATTTTTTCCTGCATTTAAATAATATACACTTTTAGCGGCATACGAACTAACCGCATATATAGTGGGATTACTGCTGCTATCCCTGTCTTCCAAATAGCATACTACTGTATATCCATTCTGTATATCCGTGTCAGTAGCGGTAGAAGTAGCAACAAATCCGGCAGCTTTGCACTTCTCCCCTATAGGTTTCTGATAACCGGCCGTATAACAATACGCAATCTGAACTGATGTCTGATTGCTGACTTCAGCCACCATTCCACCTATAACATTTCCCGTCAGATAACAGTCTGCATAACTTCTGGTTATCGAAACCATACCATCAGCACGGCCAATCAATCCGCCCGCTTTGCCGTATGTTCCGCCATCTATAACGGTTGCTGCAAAGCTGTTCTGGATTTCAGCAGAGCTTGATCCTTGTTTGTTATTGGTGCGTCCAATCAATCCTCCCTGGATTCCAGCACCGCTGATCCAGACATCGTTCTCATTTTTTCCTTCTACATCCTCTGTATCCAGATATACTTCACAATTAGAAATCTTCACAGATCCGATTGTCTCGCCTGCGATCGCACCGGCACTGACCTTTTCTTTTCCATCACCGGTAATCGTTATGGTGGTTCCTGCCAGACGCAGATTCTCCACTGTCATAGGATCATTCAGTACTGCAAACAATCCGGCTCCTTTTTTGCCAGTTGTACCAGTTCCATCAACAGCGGCTATGTCCACCCCTTCTTTCACAGTCAGATGATAAATGGCCATGCTTCTGTCGCCGGTAAAGCTTTGCAGATTATTGTTGGTGATCGATGTAAAGGCCTGATTGCCATAACAGCTGTACCAGGAAGTAGTATCACCAGTCTCTTTGTCTTCCTGCTCTTCGAAATGAATGGAATTGCCAAGCTGGGCTGTTTTTATGGAATCAACCACTCCAGAGCCCTGGTCCAGGTTCTGCAGATGGCGGCCATAGTAAATGACTGCATTGTCAGAAGTACTCTGGTCTGCAAAAAGGCTGTTGGTATCACACTGGGTAAACAGGCCATCTACCTTGTGGTTGTCACTTCGTACCGTTACTTTTATATTAAGGGCAGTTCCAGCTCTTAATGGAGTCGTATGAGTGCTTTCTAAATAACTGTTTTTTGCTCCATAAAGTGATACAAATCTGGTGGCATCACTTTTCAGGTCATCCAGAGTGATCTTTAACGTATAGCTGCGTCCTACAATGGAGCTTTCCTCGTTAGCATCTGCCTCTGACTTATCGCCAATATGCAGATCATCCTGTGCATGTACTAACTTATCTCCTGATGCTTTATACTTCAGCTTCAGCTGATTTCCCTGATCATCCGTCATCACCACATCAAAAGACAACGGTTTATTGTCCTGTCCCTGACGCATGCAGGTGATGGTTGCCACTAATTTTTCTTCATTTGTAACCGTGATCTTCGGGGCAAGAACTGTGGTATTGCTGCTATCCAGCGCATCCCCGCCGTAATATCCGATTCTCGCGCCGTCGCTGAGACGATTGTCTTTATAACGAAAACTGTCATATACATTTGGATTATAATCCGGGATGTCACCTGACTCGCTGTAAAAAACCGCATATACACTGGCGCTGTCCGGGTTATATTCTACTACCCAGAAGTTGTTGTAAAGCTCGCCGTCTACGGTATCGGTTGTCACCAGTACACTGGCAGCCCTTGTTGTATCTGCCTTTTCCGAAGAAAGCGCGTAATAAAGTTTCTGTTCCTTGGTGGCATCTGAGGGCGTCCTGCCCATAGCTTTTGCCGTTTTTTCCCCGTCATAAAGGCTGCTGTTACCATTGCTCTGCAGCTTCACCAGATTATTCTGCACCGCCGTATAGATCAGCTCCGCCTTATTATCCAAAGCCTTCTGGCGCAGGTTTCTCCGGATGGAAAAAATCGCCGGAACGGCAATCGCCATCAGGATCAGGAGAATCATCACCGTCGTCAGCACCTCGGCCAGAGTGTATCCTTTTTTTCTATTTTTTCTATAATATGAAGTCATAAATTCACCTCAATATACTCTATAATATTCACCATTGTAAATTTGCCTAAAAATAGACAGAATTCGACATATCTCATTATAAAACATGGGTTAGCCTTTCGCAACCGTCTGATTGTGAAAAAAAGGTGGAGAGTTTCATAAATGGAATGATTCAGCACCTCCAGGCGCGTAAGTAATAAAAAGCCACCCCTTTTCCCCTTGAAATCCCCCTGTCGAACTGTTACTATTATAGATACAGATTGACGAATGAACGGGATTTCTGGCCTTTTGGTCAAGAAATATGGGAGATAGGAGTTTTTGATGAAGTCTTTTAAAGTCAGCATCATTTTACCGGTGTATAACGTGGAAAAATACCTGGGTGCCTGCCTGGACAGCCTGTTGGCACAGACACTTGAGGACATAGAGATCGTAGCTGTCAACGATGGCAGTACAGATGGAAGCCTGCAGATTCTGCAGGCTTATCAGGCGTTCCACCCGGAGAAGCTTTTTATCTATTCTACGGAGAATCATGGAGTAAGCCGTGCGCGAAATTACGGGTTTGCCCACTCTCATGGGGAATATGTATGGTTCGTGGACAGCGATGACTATGTGGAGACCGACGCCTGCCAGCTCCTCTATGAGAAGGCTGTGACAGACGGCAATGACCTTGTACTTTTCCGTTATTATAATGTAGATTCTGAGACCGGCGAACGCACCGAATACGAGAATTCCTGCTATAACCAGAATTTCCGCATAGCTGACAAGCCTTACGAGCTTCCTGCCATCTCCCCCTACCCCTGGATCAAATTTATTCACAGAGACCTGTTTTATGGACTTCACTTCCCGGAGGGAATCCGTTTCGAGGATCTCCCAGTGGCATATCTTCTGGCAGTGAAGGCCCGCTCCATCGGTTATCTGGATCATTGCTTCTATAATTACCGCAAGAACGTAGGATTTCTCAGCCATCTCACCCCATCCACCCTTCATATAAAGGACGCGGTCATTTTTATGAAGGAAGAGATGCAGAAGCTAGGATTTTTTGACCGATACCGGACGGAACTGGATTTTATCGCAGTCCGCCACTTTTTTTACCGTTTCTGGAAGCTGCTTACCAATTATGAAGCAGACCAGAAGGAACTGAAGCTGCAATTGATCAATGAACTTTTTGACTATATGGAGACCGAAATCCCGGACTGGGAAACCAATCACTATGTTCTTTATTCCCTTCCACCCCATATTGTGCGTCTCCTTTGCCTTTATGCTTCCCGGCAGGAAATGATCCAGTTTGTAGAAGCCTGCACTGGCATGACCATTTCCCAGCAGAAAGCCTGGATTAAAGATTACAAGGCCTCTCACAGAACCGAACCTGGTATCCAGCCAGCCGAAATGCTCCGCCGGGAAAAAACAGCGGCCCAGTTTTACCGCTTTGCTTACACTGGAAGCCTGGCACCAGATCCCGAGCAGATTTTTCTGGAGTCCAGCCGGGGAAATGAGATTTCCCCGTGGATTCTCAAATTACTGGCTCACCTGATCCAGAATTTCAGCGAACACCATATTGTACTGTCTCTTGCAGAAGAGAAACATCCTCTACTCCAGGCACTTTTGAACCGCTATCTTCCAGGCAGCGGAGTTTTGCCGGACAACCTCACTTTGATCTGCCCTGATACGGAAGAATATGGCAAAGCCCTTGCCCTTTCCGGCTATGTGATCACAGACAGCCCTCTGCCCTATTATTTCCAGAAGGAAACCGGGCAATTTGTACTGCTTCACTGTGGTCACGGGCTATATCCGGAAACGGTTCAGAATACCCCTGCTTCCACAGCAGATACCGGGCTCTGGCAGCACACCATGTTTATGGCAGATGCCTTGTATTTTAACAGCATGCAGAACCGCAATATCTATATGAACGAATGTATGACAGATGGGATCTGCCCCACACCCTATATTATCGGAAATTCTGCAGATGCCCCGGTTGTTCCGGAGCAGTCCCACAGGGAGAAGATCCGCCGCAGCCTGCAGATGGACGGCATGCAGACTATTTTGTATGCCCCCCTTCTTCCCGGCTCCTACGTAACCGACTCCGCCCAGACTTTCCGCAATTTTATGTCTGCCCTTTACATAATCGACCAGGAGCTTGAAGATCATCAGGTTATGTATCTTCACCTTGACGGGGAAAAGCAGCTGGACTATTCCGTTTTTGCCCATGTCAGGGAAATGCCTTCTGATTTTGATGTCTCGGATTTTGCCTCCGCCTGTGACTTTTTCATTTCCGATTATCACAGCGCCCTTTCTGCGAGGTACAGCCCGGACACCCAGGTTCTGCGGTTCCTTTGCACAATTTACGGAAAACAGCACTTTAAATTCGTAGATTTTAATGGAAACGAGCGGATTGTAGATGAATTTTTCCAGGACTTTGCCGCTTTCAGCAATGCGCCACAGTTAGTCCGATATATTGGACAGGAAGAGCAGCAGGTTTCCGATGCCATCCAGCAAAGCGGTTTTCAAATCACCAACAGGCTGGTACGTGCATCTGCGAAAGCTGAGAATGGAATCGGGAATACTTCGGAAGAACAGTACCTTATTACAGACATTGTAGACTTCTTACTTCATGGCAGACCATTGCCTTATTATGAGAGCCAGGTGGCTCCAGCCTCTTCTGCGCTTACTGCAGCCGAAGCAGCTGCACAGCCAGATTCTCCTGTTTCCAGCCAGCCCCGCCCCCGTGTTCTTTTCTTCACCGGGCGCAAGCTTTCCAGGAACCTGATCCGCGATTTCAATGTCCTGGCTGCCCAGGCTCCGGACAAGGAATTCTGGCTGGCTTACAACGATTTCCGGAATACGGACTCTGCCAGATATCTGGCACAGCTGGCACCGGAATGTTCCTATCTGCCTTTGAAGCCAGATCCGGAGAAGGGGAACCGCTGGAAGCTTGCCAGTGTACTTACCAGCAGAATGGGACTCCATACTCTTTATCCGCTATCCCATATATTGGGCCTTGGAAAAGAAGAGTGCAAAAAATATCTTGGAAATGCCCAGTTTGATGAAGTGGTCATTACCTCCACAGACAGCATTAAAACCGTCGCCACTCTTCTGGCGGCTGCACCGTCTGTCTCCTATACCTTCGACACCTTTAGTCCGGAACGGTACAGCACTTCCAAGCCTTACAGATGCCAGATCGCATTTCTTTGCCGACTGCTGAAGGATGCTGGAAGTCCGGAGCTGCCGTCAGAGCTTACAGGACTGAAGTTTACTCAGAATGCTGGCAGAAATAAAGATAAAAGGTAACAGTTCCGTACCTTTACCGTTATACGCTTCGCGGAATACAGCGTCCTGAATCGATATAAGAAGAGGCTTTATAATAACTGTGAAAGCCGTAATCAACAGCATTTTTAAGGAGGAGCCCCATGTCAGAATCTTTTCTGAATGATGACATACTTTATTTTAAGAATTTAATACAAGATGGCAGGGATCTGCATAACCCCTCCAAGCCCTCTAAAGCCGCCACGGATTCCGTAAAAAACACCGCGGCACCGGAAGCTTCCTGCGCCGACAATTCCTATGATGCCAGTAGCGCGCTTTTCACCCGCCAGCAGGCTTACCACACCAACCAGGTTTACGATTCCATCCGGGATCTTCTTATGGAAGATTACGCCATCTGGAACCAGTATAAATATCTTTACCATGCCAGAAAATATAGGGCTTATCTCTCCACTGTAGAGCACGCAGAACCTGCCTGCCGCCAGGAATATCTCCAGCGGTTCAGCCGGGAGTTTAAACGGGCACAGGACCTGGGGGAATTGGATCTTTCCCAGTTTTCCCCAGAGGAGAAAGAACGCCTGCTGTTTATTATGAAAGAGCCCAACCGTTTTTATAGGACTTATTACGAAGGTTCTGCCGGTAAGCCCGGACTTTTTCACCGATTGAAAAACACATTAAAGAAAATCCTTAAATAGTGAGCAGCCGTGCTCTTTGAACGAGCAATGCTTCCTACCGAAAAGTAAGAAGATAGAATCAATCAAAATAAAGCAATCTCAAAAACTATGAAGGAGGAAGATTTCACATGAAAAAGAAACAACAAAGCTCTGCAGCATTTAGTTTCATCACCAAATTACTGGTCTTTTTAGCAGTCATTGTTTTTGCCGGAAATGCAGGGACCCATCTGACACAGGCGCAAAGCTATGTCTATGATGACGATGATGACTACTACTACGATGACGATAATTACGAAGAATACACCCTGGAACTGAAGTCCACAGAATCAATTTCTGCTGCACGGCTTGCAGTTCATGCCGTGTTAGACCCATACATCACCTACATAGATGTATACCGAGCAGATTCCAATCCTGCACAGGGTGGTGCTTTTCGCCTGATCGATACCGTTAAATTCGGCAGCTGGGCAAAATACGGGAATTCCGAATATTGGCAGCATGATGGCGAAAAAAAGGTTGTCACTGCATATTCCAGGGATCCTCATGCCGATAACGCCGTTAACTATGTACTGATGGATACCAGTACTTATCTTGGCCGCACTTATTACTACAAACTGGTTACAGAAGGCGTTGTCTACGGTTCCCAGATCAGTTCCAATGTCATATCTGGTCAGACCAAACTGGAGACCACAGATCTTACCAAGTGCTGCTCTGCAGATGGAAAAACAGTCAAGCTGGAATGGTACACCGCTGAAAAAGCCCAGGGCTACCAGATTTACCGAAAAAACGGCAAGAAATGGAAAAAAATAAAAACCATTACCAAGGGCAACACCTATAAATACACTGATAAAAAAGTAAAAAAAGGCAAAACCTATCAATATAAGGTACGCGCATACAGTAAAGTCAACGGAAAAACCTATTACAGCAGTTACGGAAAAATCCAAAAAGTGGCTCTGAAAAATCCAACTGTAAAAGGCAGCTATTATGTCGGCAGCGTTTACGGACCAGCCCTTAACAATAAGGAACTTTTACAGGTAAGACGAGTGGTCCAGAGCTTCAAAAACAATTATATCACAACTGGAATGAGCAGCTACCAGAAGACCCTGGCAGCTTTCAACTACCTTCGCAGCAACTGTGCTTATGCATGGAAAGGCTGGCAGTACAACAATGCCAACACAGCATGGGGCGCTCTTGTTTATGGCGAAGCCCAGTGCTCCGGCTATGCAAGAGCCATGAAAGCTCTCTGCGATGCCATTGGCGTTCCCTGCTACTATGTACATGCAAATGCCAAGGCCATCAACCCAAGCCACCAGTGGAATGAGGTAAAAGTAGGTGGCAAATGGTATATTGTAGACGCTCAGAGCGGTGCCTTCCTGATTGGCTCCAAAACCTGGAAAAACGCAGGGCTTGCATGGAATACCAAGGGTCTTCCAAAATGCAGCACAACCGACTATAAGAAAAAATAACAAAACAGGTGACAATCTTGGAAAATATAAAAGTTTCAGTAATCCTTCCCGTTTATAAAACAGAACCTTACCTGCGGCAATGCCTGGACAGCATCGTGAACCAGACTTTAAAGGAGATTGAGATTATTTGTGTGAATGACAGTTCCCCGGACAATTCTCTCTCCATCCTGGAAGAGTATGCTGCCCGGGATCCCAGAATACAGATCCTCACACAGCCCAATGGAGGTGCCGGAGCAGCCCGCAACAACGGCATGCGCCATGCACATGGAAAATACCTTTCCATTCTGGATTCCGACGACTTCTTTGAACCAGCTATGTTAGAAGAAGCTTACCAAAAGGCTGAAGAAGTTTCCGCAGATCTGGTGGTTTTCCGGTGCAACCAGTACTTCACCGAAACCGGAGAATATAAGGAAATCCCATGGACTCTGCGTATCAAGCATGTTCCTCCATATGAGCCATTTTCCCACAGGCAGCTGACCATGAACGTATTCCGGGTTTTCCAGGGCTGGGTATGGGACAAGCTTTATCTCCGGTCCTTTGTGGAAGAAAAGGGACTGCTTTTTCAGGAACAGCGCACCAGCAACGATATGTATTTCGGCTTTTCCGCTACTGCACTTGCAAAAAAAATAGCGGTAATCGACAAGCTTTTTGTCCATTACCGCATTGATGCTGCGGACTCCCTCTCCAAAACAAGGGAAAAATCCTGGCAATGTTTTTACAATGCCTTATGTGGAATCCGGGAGAAACTGAAAAAAGAAGGGATTTTCCCAGAGCTGGAGAAGGATTTTATCAACTATTCCCTGCGTTCCTGTCTCTGGAATCTGGAAACTCTCGCCGAGCCAACCCGCACCACCCTGGAGAAAAAGCTGGTACAGGAATGGTTCAGGGACTTGGGAATTAAGGGAAAGGACGCCTCCTTTTTCCAGGATTCCAGGGATTATGCAAAATATCTGGAGATTATAAAAGCATATCCGGACTACCAAAATTAGACTTCATAGGGAATCCGGAACTGGACAGATCATTACAGGAAACCGTGCCTGCCCCTCACGCACCTTCGTTATTCGCCCTGCTCACCGACTTCTTCCTGTGCTTCTTCGCCTCATAAAGCTGCTGGTCAGCCAGGGAGATCACCTGTTGGATGTCTGTTGAAATATTTGGGCGGAATTCGGCAATTCCAAGGGAAATCTCCACCAGGAAAGGCTTGCCGGATTTCTCATTAAACAGCCTGCACGCCATCTTCACACGCTCCCGGAATTTTTCCCCGAAATCTGCTTCCTCGCACTCCAGCATGATAATATACTCATCACCGCCCACACGCCCCAGAATATCATTGCTGCGAAGGCATCCCTTTAATATTT
This sequence comes from Blautia glucerasea, assembly GCF_020537505.1. GTDB lineage: Bacteria > Bacillota > Clostridia > Lachnospirales > Lachnospiraceae > Blautia_A. The sequence continues at coordinate 30,871 of NZ_JAJBMO010000012.1, forward strand.
CGGCAACACTCCTAAGGGCAAAGTTCCCCGCCGGATGCCCCCAGGTGTCGTTAATCTCTTTTAGGTGATCCAGATCACCGTAGATCATGTACGCCCTCTGACCATTCCCGGCCTGGCAAACCCGTTTGGTGTGTTCCATAAACCCACGCAGGTTCAGAAGGCCGGTCAGCTCATCATACTCGGAAATAATACCAAGAACACGGTTTTTCTCCTTGATTTCTTCCATATTCCTGGACATCTCCAGCCGTCTGGCCGCCTCTGCCTTGCTGATTTCCAGATAATGCAGGGACAGACCGATCTGCAGACTGATCACATAGAAGAAAGGAAAATCCTCCTGGTCAATGTCACAGGCCAGTAGTCCGTACTGCTTCTCCCCTGAAAAAAGAAGAAAAACCATAAACTGGTGGCGCTCTTCGTCCTCCATCAGATCACAGATTCCGTTTTCCTTCATAACCAGCGGCCTTTCGTAAGCGGCCTTGGTAATGATCCTGCCATTCTCATAGCTGGCAGCAAGATGAAGATTATAAGGGCAGGTCCACTTCCGTTTTCCATCGTAAACAATCGGTTCATCCAGAAGAAAAAGATGAGTACATCTTGTATGAAGCTCCCGCATTTTCTCCATGATCTCTTTCAGAAAAGCCTGCTCGTCATCCATGCAGTCGTTTAAATCCCGGGCAAGGACCGGAATAAACCAGGATTTCCTCTGAAAACTGATCAGCTCCAGCTTCATTCCGGCAATTGTCTTATTCAGCCTGTGCACCTGGGCACCAAGTCCCACTGGCGTCTCTTTCTTCGAAGCATCCTCTGACACACAGCCGCAGGACTCTCTTTTTACAAAAGAAACCGGCACCCGTCTGGATACCGCTCCCTTTCCGGGGTCTTTTCCATCCAGGCGGTTCACCAGATCATAGACTGCCATTTTGCCCATAAGCTCCCCGTCCTGCTGAACCGTGGTAAGAGGCGGTTCCATCCCGGAGGCACGCTCGCAATCGTCAAATCCGGTAATCATAATATCCCTGCCAATCACAAGCCCACGCTTCTCGCAGACACGATAACCGGCAAAAGCCATCTCATCATTGGCAAACACAATGGCCTGGGCATCCGGGTTACTGTCCAGAAGGCGTTCCACCTGTCTGTCCACAAACTCGGAATAATCCCCCTGTGTAATCATTTCAGGGGTTACAGGAAGCCCGTATTTCTTCATGGTTTCCAGATAAGCTTCCTTACGCTCAATGGCATCTGTGTTGTGCTCCGGTCCTGCCACAAACAGAATTCTGGACAGATGATGCTCTTCCACCAGATGGGAAACGACCATCGCGATACCGCCTTTGTTGTCGCAGATCAGGGAGTGGCAATTGGGCACATCCACGATTTCCGTAAGAAAAACCGTAGTGATCCCGTTGTATTTCCGGGCAAATTCATTGGGATCATCCTCCCGCAGCTGGATTCCCAGTGTTCCATAATTAATGATCAGACCATCCAGGCCGCCGATCAGGCTGTAGTCATGTATGGTATTAAATTGATAGTCATAGGAATTTTTCTGTTTGCTTCCCAGGACATCTTCGAAAAAGTCCTTAGTCCGGGTTCCCAGAAAAAAACAGACATTTACGTCCAGCTCTGCCGCCGCCTCAGAAATCCCCTTGATATGCTCTTTTGGAAAATAGGTATGCACTCCTCCGATGAGGACTCCAAGATTATACCTCTTTTTTTCTTCCATCTTCACACCTCTGCTTGCTGCAAAAATTTGATATTTTTTCTTTCTCCTTCATATGGCACTTTATCTTTTTTTTACGTTCTGTCTTATCCAAAATCAGCTTTTGGCTTTCGTCTATTATAACAATATTTCCCATAGCATGTAAAGTCGCTTTTGTGAATTTTCGCTAAATATGTGAATATTTTACCCCCTCATTGCAGAGCAGATTTTTTTCTGGTATACTTTAGGCATCAAGCGCACATCTGTAAATTAAAGCAGTAAAGAATTGGACTTTACCGGTTATAGAGGGAACCGTTTCAATCGTCCCGGAGCATATTAAAAAAGACTTTCTGCAAAGTGCGGCATGCAGCTTGCGGAAACGATTTTTTAAACACACTCTGACGCCTGATAGGAAGGATAAAAAAATGGCAATTAACCCCATGAAATTACTTGAACTCAAGAACCTGTGGAGCGCTTTTACAAGGCGTCACCCGAAATTCCCACAATTTATTTCCGCCGTGCAGCAGGCCGGTATTTCTGAAGGAACCGTGATCGAGGTTCAGATCACCACACCGGATGGCAGAACCTTCACTTCCAACCTGAAAGTACAGCCGGAAGACATCGCGGCTATAAAAAGTCTACAGAATTACCAATGAATATTTAGTTAAATTTCATCTGCATTTTACAACATTTTTGCACAAAAAAAATTGTACTTTCAGCGAAAATATTGTATAATATGGCTCAAAGCATTACTATTCACTGATTCATTGCTATGAATAGTAACCTTAAAGAAATGAAAGTGAGGGTTCACCATGAAACAGAACAGTATGTTAGCAATGATTCTGGCAGGCGGCCGTGGCAGCCGTCTTCACGATCTTACCAACAAAGTGGCTAAACCGGCAGTTTCCTACGGCGGTAAATACCGCATCATTGATTTCCCCCTCAGTAACTGTGCCAACAGTGGCATCGACGTAGTAGGCGTACTGACACAGTATGAGTCAGTTGAACTGAACAGTTATGTTGCAGCTGGCGGACGCTGGGGACTGGATTCCAAGAACAGCGGTGTATATGTACTTCCGCCTCGTGAGAAAGCAGACACCGGACTCGACGTATATCGCGGGACAGCCGACGCGATTTCCCAGAACATTGATTTTATAGATCAGTATGATCCGGAATACCTTCTGGTACTTTCCGGCGACCACATTTATAAAATGAATTACGACAAGATGCTTGCCTTCCATAAAGAGAGACAGGCCGATGCTACCATCGCCGTTATCGAGGTTCCTCTTAAGGAAGCCAGCCGTTTCGGTATTATGAACACAGACGGCGAGACAGACCGTATCACCGAGTTTGTTGAGAAGCCGCCGGTACCTGAGAGCAATCTTGCCTCCATGGGTATCTATATTTTTAACTGGAAGCTTCTTCGCAAGCTGCTTCTTGCAGATATGAAGAACCCGGATTCCAACCATGACTTTGGTAAGGACATCATTCCTACTCTTCTTGGCGATGAGAAGCGTCTTTTCGCTTACCGTTTCAAAGGCTACTGGAAGGATGTTGGAACCATAGATTCTCTCTGGGAGGCAAATATGGATCTTCTCAGCCCGGATAACGAGTTGGATTTAAGCGACCTTACCTGGAAGATTTACACCGAAGATGTAACTGCACTTCCGCAGTATATTGGCACAGAGGCCAGAATCCAGAACGCTTACATAACCCAGGGCTGTGTAATTGAAGGCGAGGTTACCAATTCCGTAATCTTTACCGGAGCTAAGGTAAGACCAGGTGCAAAGGTAATTGACAGTGTACTTATGCCAGGTGCTATTGTGGAGGATGGTGCTGTCGTAATACGTGCCCTTGTTGCCAATGGCGTAAACATCGGCAAGGGTGCTCTTGTAGGAAGTGCTGACAGTGAGCACATCGAGCTGATTGCGAAACGAGTAAAGGGGGCCGAATAATATGTATAAAGCATTTGGAATTGTAAACTCATCATCCAGAAACATCCGTGTAGAGGGACTTGAGGACTACCGTCCGATCGGAGCTTTCTCATTCCTGGGCAGATACCGTATGGTCGACTTCCCGATTTCCAACCTGAGCAACAGCGGCATTGACCGCATTCAGATCTACGTAAAAGAGAAGCCAAGAACTCTGGTTTCCCATATCGGCACCGGACGCCATTATAACATTAACTCCAAGAGCGGACGGCTGCAGATTCTTTTCACTGACAGCGACCAGAGAAACAATATCTATAACACCGATATTGCTTCCTATTATGAAAATATGGAATGTATCGAAGAAATGCATCATCCGTATGTGGTAATTACCCCTGATTATATGGTTTATACCGCAGATTTTTCCAGGCTGATCGAGCAGCATATCCAGTCCGAAGCTGACATCACCCTGCTTTATCACGCAGTAGACAATGCGAAGGATGCTTACCTGAACTGTAATATCCTGAATCTGAACAAGCAGAAGGGTGTGCTCTCCATTGAGCCAAACCACGGAAATGCCAAGAACCGCAATATTTTCATGGACACCTACATTATGAAGAGGGAGCTGTTTATTGAACTGATCCGCAAGGCAAAGGCAATTTCTTCAGCCTTTACTCTTGCAGACATTATCAACGAGCTTCATAATGAGCTGGATGTAAGAGGAATTTCCCACCGCGGCTTCTTCGCTTCCATCACAGATTTCCAGAGCTATTACGATGCCAATATGGATCTGATCGATATCAAGGCTGCACAGACACTTTTCGATCCGGAATGGCCAATTTATACCCGTACCAATGATTCCTGTCCGACTCATTATTATGAGACCGCCCAGATCCGCAACTCTGTTGTTTCCAACGGCTGCCAGGTGGAGGGAACCATTGAGAATTCCATTCTCGGCCGTGGCTGCATTATTCACAAGGATGCCGTGATCAAAAACAGTGTTATTCTTTCCGGTGCTGAAATCGGCGAAGGCGTACATATAGAGAACCAGGTAGTAGACAAGATGGTCAAAATCCTTCATGTGAAGGAGGTTGTCTCCGATCCGGCACTTCCTGGATATATTAAGAGAAGAGATATTCTGTAAGCATTGCATTCCAGAGCCTGTTTGGAAAATCAGCTACACTTCCAAAAAATAAAAGTCCCGAGCGGTTTTGCCCGCCGGGACTTTCTTTTTATATTCTTACCTGCTCCAGCATTTCCTCTATCCTGCCCGGTATACTGGTACCGGCAGTAACAAGCTTCAGCTGCACTCCAGGCAGCTCCGGAAATCTCAGTGCCTCTACTCTTCTGCACATTTCCTTCTGGATTTCGGAAAGCTCCTCTTCCGTAGCCTTAAAAAATACTGTCACAAAATCATCGCCGGAATATCTGAGCACATCGCCTTTGCCAGCCGCAACATCCCGAAGCACACCTGCAACCCGGCGAAGTACATCATCTCCAGCCTGATGTCCGAAATTCTCGTTAATTCTTTTAAAGTTCTTAATATCTGCAAACATAAGAGCTGCTGCATTGTCCATTTTGCTCAGCTTCTCCACATAATAGCGCTTATTATAAACTCCGGTTACAGGGTCTATATAAACCTTCTCCTTATGAATCCTTACAGATGACAGGATCTCATCTTCGGAATACCCATCAGGCATAAAATCACCATCTATCCTGGAAGCCATTTCCAGACAACAGGGTTTCCCATCAATCTCCACATACATGGATACCACCTGATAGGGAGCATCCCCTGCAACCTCAAGCTTTGTCATGCGCTTCCTGGTCTGCATGCTGAGCCTGGAAATACAGTTGCTGCATTTTTCCAGACAATTCCATATGTCTGAACAGGAAGTTTCACTCTCCCACATTTTTCCGTCTTTTTCTATATGGATAACCTTATTTGTTGTGGGATCTACATACCGTACCAGATCATAGGAGATCTGCAGGTACTGAAGCAGAAGCCACGCTTCAGTTCCATCTGTAGAAAAGCCGCATTTCTTAAACCGGTCATAAAAACTGGAAAATTCTGCACTGCGGTCTTTTTTCAAGACTTTCAGGCCCTCCTCCCGGACGGTTTCCATAACCGTATAATCATCCGTAATATCTGTCAGCTTTCCAACAACACCTGTATAACCTTTTTCAGCACCATCTGTCCAGATCACCCTGCATTCGCACCGGTAGTGGCAGGGACTTTTTCCATCTTTGAGCAAAAGATTGCTTGACACGTCCGGCGTTTCCCGGGTGGCCTGGGTAATCTTCCGGATAAGCCGTTTCAGGGATTGCTCCTCCACAAGATCTTTCAGCACACCGCTCTGCAATGGGGAAAATAAAGGTTCCGTAATCCCGCTTCGTTTGCAACCAGCCTGGTTAAAGGTGAGAAGCGGTGGTGAAATGGTATAAGTAAAAATAATATTTCTGCTGCCCTCTGCCAGGAAATTATAGCGCATTCTCTCAACTTCCAGCTGCTGCACAATTTTCTCTGAGGAATCCATCTCAAAATCGTGAAATCTGCTGGCAATATCAGAAAGGTCTGTCTGCTCATACCTTTCCTTGGATTTATAGCCCATTTTTTTCTTCAGGGAGGAAGAAATATCCAGAAGGCACTCCAGCATCAGCGGATTAAATGCACCACACTGTCCTGCCAGTATCATCTCGATGGCCTTTTCATGAGAATAGGCATCTTTATAGCATCTCTCACTGGTCAATGCGTCATATACGTCAGCTAACGCCACAACCTGTGCTGAAACAGGGATTTCTTCCCCTTTTAATCCATCCGGGTATCCGCCTCCATCGTAACGTTCATGATGCCAGCGGCAGATCTCGTATGCAGTCTTGACAAGAGGCTCCTCCTTCTGGTCAAGGGGCAGCTCTGACAGCATATTGGCACCTGCCATGGAATGTCCCTTTATTACTGCAAATTCTTCGGCTGTAAGTCTGCCCGGCTTATTCAGGATTTCATCCGGAATACTGATCTTGCCAATGTCATGGAGCGCAGAGGCTGTGGTAATCATCCGGATCTGTTCCTTGCTCAGGGCATACCTGTTATTTTCCTTCTGAACCAGCTGGCAAAGCAGCATTTCTGTGATTGTCTGAATGTGCAGCACATGAAGCCCGCTCTCTCCATTGCGGAATTCCACTATATGAGAAAGAATATTGATCATCAGCTTGCTGCTTTTTTCTCTCTCATAAATCTGATTGGAAACAATACTGGTCATCCGGCGCTGCTTGGCTCCCAGAAGTATAGCATTGGCTGAACGGCGTAATACCATGTTTGCATCAAAAGGTTTTCCGATAAAATCGGTGACACCCAGATCGTACCCACGTTTTATGTAAACAGGAGAATTTTCTGACGAAATAATCACAACCGGAATAGCCTCAATCCAGTGTTCTTTATTCATATAAGAAAGAACCTCGAAACCATCCATTTTGGGCATAACAATATCCAGAAGAAGCAGCGAAATCTCCTCGGCATGCTTCTGAAGGCAGTCAACTGCCTGCACCCCGTCTTTCGCCTGTATGATATCATATTCCTCTTCCAAAATTGCAGCTAAAAGTTCGCGGTTCATTTCTGAATCATCCGCTATAAGAATCTTTTGTTTCGTTATAACTTCACTCATTTTATAATTTCCCTCGCTGGTGCAGGTACCCCCCCCCCCCCCACGCCAGTTTCCGTTTTACTGTTAAGCTGACAGCTTTTATAATATGGGTGCTATCATGTCCTGATATTTCTGTCGTTTCATGTGTATTATTTCTTCGGTCTGAAATCCTTGATTTGTTTTGGAATTTTCAACAGAACTGTCAAGATTTAATTATCGCAGTGCAGGTATCAGAAAGCTATCGTTCGCGGACTGATCAATAGATACCTAAATTCTTTCCGATTCCACCTTTACTTATATGAGTTTAACAGTCCGCCGCATTAATGTCAACCATCTGTAACTTTTTTTGTTCAGAGGATTTACACAGCTTTGAAATACCGTTACAATAGTTGTATTTGAATTACACAGATATACTGATTACTGTTACCAGGAGGTTTTTTTATGGAAATTACAAGACCTGATTATTATAAAGATTTTTCCTGTATCGCAGGTGCCTGTCCCGACACCTGCTGTGCCGGCTGGCAGATCGCCATTGATGACAAAAGCCTGAAAAAATATAAGCGTGTGAAGGGAGCTTTCCGGAACCGTCTTCATAATGATATTGACTGGAAGGAGAAGGTTTTCCGCCAGTATGGGAAGCGGTGTGCATTTTTAAATGAGGACAGCCTCTGCGACATCTACAGCGAGGTTGGAAAACGGATGCTTTGCGATACCTGCCGGAAATATCCGCGGCACATCGAAGAATTTGAAGGTCTGCGGGAATATTCCCTGTCTCTTTCCTGTCCGGAGGCAGCCAGGATTCTGCTTGGCAGAAGGGAAAAGGTAACCTTCCAGACAGCGGAGGTTCCCTCCCCGGAAGAAACCTATGATGATTTTGACTATATGCTTTTCACTGCCCTTGAAGATACCAGGGAATACTTTCTTGAGGTGCTGCAGAACCGGCAGATTCCCATGCGGCTTCGTATGTGGAAGATACTGGCTGCAGCCAGTGATTTCCAGCGCTGTACGGACCGGAACCAGCTTTTCAAATGGGAAGAGCTCCGGGAGCGTCATAAAGCCTCTGGATATGGAGAAGCCTTTACCTCTAAGGTGCAGAAGCATCTGAACAAAAAGGCTGCGCCAGATGAACTTCTGAAGGCCATGTGGAAGGCGGTTGTTCCCAAAATGGAGGTTCTCAGACCGGGTTGGCAGGAATTTCTGAAGAAAAATTTGCAGGCGCTTTATGGCGGTGCAGAAGCTTCCGGCGTTTCCACCGCTTCCGTTTACTCTCAGAATCGTGCCGACTTTGAAAAGGCTTACCCGGACTGGAATATTCAGGAAGAGCAGCTGCTTGTGTATTGGATTTACACGTATTTCTGCGGTGCTGTTTACGACGGCGAAATTTTCGCCAAGGTAAAAATGGCTGTGGTCTGCACCCTGCTGATCCATGAGCTGGATATGGGCGCTTACCTGAAAAATGGGCGGGTGTTCTGTCTGGAAGACCAGATAGATATTTGTTACCGCTTCTCCAGAGAGCTGGAGCATTCGGATCTGAATCTGAATGCGTTTGAAGATTTACTTTCCATTAATAAGCTGTTTTCACTGGAAAATCTGCTTCGCATTTGCTAACCACGACCATCGTCCCTACTAAGCCTAATGCCAAAACGAAATTTACAAAAATGGTTCCTGTTCACGGAATGAACAGGAACCAAAAATTGAACCACAATTCATTATATGTGCCATAATACAGCTAAAATTTTCGTTTATAATTACAAAGGAGGAATCCTGCCATGCCATCACCAGTTATCATTCGCCCTGCTACGCCAGAAGACGCAGAGGCGCTCCTTTCCATCTATGCCCCTTATGTAGCGCATACCGCAATTACTTTCGAATATGATGTTCCGTCTGTGGAGGAATTTCGGAAGCGAATTGCACACACGCTACAGCATTATCCTTATCTTGTAGCCGAGCAGGTAATAAACCGCGCCACACCTGGTGTCAAAGATGAGGGGAACTGCAGTGCATGTACTGAAATCGCAGGCTACGCCTACGCAGGGCCGCTTCATGCCCGGGCAGCCTACGCCTGGTCTGTAGAGACTTCCATCTATGTAAAAGAGGATAAGAAGAAATCCGGAATTGGCAAGGCTCTTTACGCTTCTCTGGAAAAAGCACTGGCCGCCCAGAACATGACCAATCTAAATGCCTGCATCGCCAGCCCTGTAGTGGATGACGAATACCTGAACCATAACAGCATCCACTTCCACGAACATCTTGGCTACTCCATGGTCGGCGAATTCCATAAATGTGCTTATAAGTTCGGCCGTTGGTACAATATGGTCTGGATGGAAAAAATCATAGCCGCTCATCCCCACAGACAGCCCGATGTAATTCCCATTGGACAGATTCCGCCAGAAATTTACTGCTAAGTAACAGCCCGACAACATTGAGTTCAATGGCTGCATTCTCAGTTCCCTGTATTCCTTCTCAAACAGGCATTCTGCCCTGAGTGCAGGTACCTCTTTGGATACTTCCTGCTCCTCGAGCACCTGGAAATCCAGTGTTTTCACCGCAATTCTCGGGTTTTCTGTGAACTTTGTTCACAAAAAACACCCGGGAGTACAGAGACAATCCTCTGTTCCCGGGTATTTCTTCATCAGTTTATTTTTTTCAGCCAGAAGAATCCATATGCAGGTACATTTACACCTGCGGCCTCCATCTCCTGTCCGGTGATCAGATCCTTGTAAATTCCATCACGTTCATTAATCCATGCTGTCTTATCGTATTCACTGAAGTTAAACAGGCCGTAAATTTTATCCCCTTCATAATAACGGCCAATGCAGAGAATACTGTTATCCCATGTATCCACAGTCCAGGTATCTGCATTTGTCATAAATGCCTTCTCTGTTTTGCGGATTTTTTCCAGCTGGAGCAGACGTTTGTTCAATTTACCCTCCACAGTTCTGGCGTTGCTGCTCATGGCTGCGCGTTCCCAATTCATAGCCCCTCTGTGAATATATCGGGAATCCGGTGCTTTGTCCGGATCATTTTTGTATGAATAATCATTTACCTGTCCGATTTCGTCTCCACTGTAGATCACGGGAATTCCGGACTGCATAAACATATAAGCATGAAGCATAACATCCATCTGGATTGCTTTTTCCATTGCCGCTTTGTTTTTCTCAAATCCCGCCTTCTCAATACCGCACATGGAAGCGGTGGTTCCGCAGAATCTTGCATCTCCAGTTACCGGATCCTCATTGTAAAGCACTCCGCGACTGTTGCTCTCCCCTGCAAAGCCCTGGAAATAGTCATTGAGATATTTCTTATGAGAACGCTCTTCAATTCCCTCCTGCTGAAGTGTGGCATAATCTAGCCCCCAACCAATATCATCGTGGCAGCGCAGATAATTCAGAAATACGTAATCCTTCGGCAGACCATTGACAATATCAAGCTGTTTTTTCAGAAGACGTACATCCCTGGTGGCAACAGTATGCCATGTAGTAGCCATTGTAGTTACATTGTAAAGCATATGGCATTCCGGTTTTTCTACAGTTCCAAAGTATGGCACAACCTTTTCAGGCTCCATAACTACTTCTCCAAGAAGAATCACTCCCGGGCATACAATCTCGCTGATCAGGCGCATCATACGCACAATGGTGTGTACCTGCGGAAGATTCCGGCATGGTGTGTTCAGCTCTTTCCAGATATAGGGAACTGCATCAATTCGGATTACATCAATTCCCTTGTTTGCAAGGAAAAGGAAATTATACATCATCTCATTGAAAACCCGGGGATTTCCATAGTTCAGATCCCACTGATAGGGGTAAAAGGTGGTCATTACATAATGCCCGATTTCCGGCAGCCAGGTAAAGTTACCCGGAGCTGTAGTTGGAAATACCTGAGGCACTGTTTTCTCATAGAGAGACGGAATATACGGATTGTCGTAGAAGAAGTAACGGCTCATATATTCCCCGTCGCCCTGGCGGGCTTTTTTTGCCCATTCATGGTCTTCCGAAGTGTGGTTCATAACAAAGTCCATACACAGGCTGATGCCTTTTTTGTGGCAGGCACCGGCAAGTGCCTCCAGATCATCCATCGTTCCCAGATTTTCCTGTACTTTACGGAAATCAGCCACTGCATAACCGCCATCAGAACGGCCTTTCGGCGTATCCAGAAACGGCATCAGATGAATGTAATTTACGTTGTTTTTTTCCAGATAGTCAAGCTTGCTTTCCACACCTTTCATGTTTCCTGCAAAATTGTCTATGTAAAACATCATGCCAAGCATGTCATTTTTCTTATACCAGCCTGGATCTGCTTCACGCTTTTGATCCAGTGCCTTCAATGTGCTGCTTCGTTCTTCATAGAAGCGGTGCAGCTGATCGCATAACTCGAAAAACATGGAATCATTTCCATAAAGCTCCATGTACAGCCAGCGTAATTCATCTGTTTTTTTTGCCATACGATCCTGAAAGATCTTATCTGTTTTCTCTCTTTGCTTCACTTTATATCCTCCTCGTATCTGCCAGCAATTCTCAAAGCTTCAGCTCGTACTTTGTAACATCCATCTCCACTTTTCCATCTGCAAAGAAGGAAATTCCATCTGCCTCCAGATCTGTATAAATCGTTGCAGTCATCACATGCTCTCCATCATTTACAAAAATCTCAGCACTGAAACGGTCCAGAATCAGGCGAAGCTTAATCTCTCCATTTTCACTGTTCACAAGGCTTCTTCTCTGATGGATAATTGCGCGTCTGGAGCCTGAAAACTTACGATCGATTTTCAATACGGATTCATAAGGGCGAAAGCTTACTGCTGTATGGTACGTATCATTCTGGGCAAAACGCACTGCAAATTTCTTATAAATATTCTGCGCATCTGCCGGGCGAAGAGTGATTTCCATATCCACGCATCTTCCCTCTATGCCATCCAGACGAATTACATCCTCAAAAGCAACATTCTTATATTCTGTCTTATTTGTGCGAAGCTTCTCAATTTCCCGAACCGGTTTCTGGATCAGGCGGCCGTCTTTAATGGAAAGCTCTCTTGGAAGGCTCATCTGTCCAAACCATTTTCCCTTCGGAATTCTGTTATTCGCACATGTATCCCAGTTCTGCATCCAGCCGATCATAATTCTTCTTCCGTCTGGTGCTTCCACTGTCTGCATTGCATAATAGTCAATACCATAGTCCACTGCCTGGTCTTTTTCCGGGATAAAGGTTTTGGTCTCCTCATCAAATTTACCAATCAGGCAAAGAGTTCCATCACCATTGTGGTACTCAAAGCCTTTTGGAAGCATATCCTGAGGGCTTACAAGTACTACATCTTTTCCATCCAGGGTAAAGAAATCCGGGCACTCCCACATTTTTCCGAATCTGCCATCATTAGAAAGCATTACGGATTCAAACTCCCAGTTAAACCCATCTTCACTTCTATACAGAAGAATACGGCCGCCTGTTCCGTCCGCCCTGTCATTTACGATCACGCAGCGGTAGGTGCCATCCTCGCATTTCCACATTTTCGGATCGCGGAAATCAAAAGGACTGCTGTTTTCCGGCATGTCTTCTGCTGTAAGAATCGGATTTCGTACATCCTTTTCATAGTCCATTCCATCGCCAACTGCAAGGCTTTGTGTCTGTATGTCGCGGACACCTCCGCCTGGCTGTGCCTCCTTACGCACACTGGTGTACATGAAAAGCTGTTTTCCATCTGGAAGAGTAATGGCGCTTCCGGAGAAACATCCTACGTAATCATATGGCATGTCCGGGGCAATGGCTGCCGGAAGGTATTCCCAGTGAAGAAGGTCATCACTTACCGCATGTCCCCAGTGCATTGGTCCCCACTGGGAATCATATGGATAATACTGGTAAAATAAATGAAATTTGTCTTTGTAATAAGAAAAACCATTGGGGTCATTCATCCATCCAACTTTTGGAGATAAATGAAATTCCGGTCTCTCCAAAGGTGTAATATTCTGAGCCATTGCATCTTCGTATCTTCTGGCATCTCTTAAAGTCTGACTTATCATAATCATATCTCCTGTTTTTATTTATTATTCAAAACATATTTCAAAATAGTAATTATGGGGCCCAAAAATATCACTATCATTGGACCCCATCTTGATTTTAGCCTTTTACTGCTCCGGAGGTAACACCTTCAACGATGTAACGCTGCAGGAACAGATACAGAACCAGGATCGGGAGCATAGCCAGAAGGAGGGCGGCCATTACCAGTCCGAGGTCTGTTGAATAAGTACCATAGAATGCCTGTGTTGCAATCGGAAGAGTATACAGTTCTTTACGTCCGAGAACAAGGCTTGGAAGAAGGTAATCATTCCAGAATGCCATTGCATCAATAATCGCAACTGTTGCGATGGTTGGTTTCAGAAGCGGAAATACAATTTTCCAGTATGTCTGCCATCTGGTACATCCATCAATAAATGCTGCTTCTTCCAGCTCCATCGGAACGCTGGTGTGAATTGCACCATGGAACATGAAGGTCGCCATGGAAAGGGAAAATCCCACATGCATAAGAATCAGAGTAATACGGCTGTTCAGTACTCCAAAGATACCACCGTAAAGAGAAACCAGTGGGATCATAAGTACCTGGAACGGAATAACCATAGATGCGATCATCAGGGAAAACAAAATACCGCATGCTTTCCATTTGTTACGAACGATTACAAACGCTGTCATTGCAGAAAGCATAATTGTAAAGATCGTAGAAACTGTGGTGATCAAAAGAGAGTTTGTAAAAGATGTTGCAAAGTTCATCTTTTTCATGGCATCTGTAAAGTTGGTCAGAATAAAGCCGTGAGAGCCAACCAGTGCCAGCGGATCTGCCGTGATATCACCTTTTGTCTTAAACGCATTGAAAATTACCATGATAAACGGAAAGATAAATGCCAGGAACAGGATAACCAGCACTGCCATTGTAATAAAATGGCTGATTTTTTTCTTCTGAGCTGCTTTTTTGTTTTCGTCCATTATGCTGCCACCTCCCCTTTCTTACCAATGTAAACCTGAGTCACACCTACGATTGCGCAGACAACAAACAGGATCAAGGCCTCTGCCTGGCCGGTACCGTAGTTTTTGTAAGTAAATGCCTGATTGTATACGTGCATAGCTGCCATTACAGAAGAGTTAAATGGCTCACCTTTTGTCAGGGAAAGGTTTACATCATATACCATAAAGCATCTTGTAATCGTTAAGAAAAGACACTGTACAAAAGAAGATCTCATAAGCGGGATCGTTACGTTAATGGTTGCCTGTGTCTTGGTGCAGCCGTCGATCTGGGCAGCTTCCATAAGGCTCTTGGATACGCTCATAAATCCGGCAACATAGATCAGCATCATATATCCTGCGTACTGCCACACAGATACGATGATCAGACATGCCATTGCACCGTTGGTGGTTGCCAGCCAGGAGGTGGAAAGCGCACCTACGGAAAGAGATTTTCCAAGTGATACAAATGCACGGTTAAATACGAATTTCCATACATAACCAAGTACGATACCACCGATCAGGTTCGGAACAAAGAAGCCTGCGCGGAAGAAGTTCTGACCTTTGATTCCGCTGGTAAGAAGGTATGCAAGGAAAAATGCTACCACGTTTACCAGGATTACGGCGATAACAGAATAAATCAAGGTACGTCCAAGTGCCTGCCAGTAAGCTGCATCCTGAAATGTAGCAATGTAGTTTGCCAGTCCAACAAATGGTTTGTCTTTTGAAACACCGTCCCAGCTTGTAAATGTAAGATATAATCCGTAGATAAATGGAAGGATTACAACTGCACTAAACAGGACAGTGGAAACGCCAGCGAACATCAAGTACTGTTTTACTTTATATTTCATGGTGTTTTGTTCCATAATCACGATCCCCTTTCCCTTTTCTTTTTTGTCTCCACCCTTTTCCCGCTGCCTCCGAAAATCTATAATCCAGTACTTTTCTTTTTGTGAGGGAAAGAGGCCGCACGCCGCATGGCACAGGCGTGCAGCCTCTTGAGGGGGGGTGGCAAATTTCTATAAAACTACAGTATGTTTGTTAAATTAATAAGTTATTACCAAAGGATAATTCTTAGTGCTCTACAGGAGTTGTGTTCTTCCAGTAGTCTTCAATCTCTGCTGCAAACTCAGCTCTGTCAATCTGTCCTGCCAGATATTTCTGGAAGGTTGCACCGCAAATGGAAAGGTGATCATCCGGAAGGTAATTGTAGTTATCAATCAGAGCTGCTTCATCAGCATATTTCTTAACAGATTTTCCAAGTGGATCGGATACTTCTTTTTCATTGTTGGAGAATGCAGGTACAAGTGCACATGTCTCAGCAATGAAGCTCTGTCCTTCATCGGAATCAGCAAGCCATGTAAGGAAGTCCTTAGCTGCCTGACGCTGCTCATCACTTGTTGCATCAGAGGAATCGATCATCATGAATTTGGAACCTCCACCAACAAGCTTCTCATTGGATCCGTCATCTGTGTTCTGCGGTACTGGCATCATTCCCATATTCTCTGTATAATCATATGCATTGATTACGGACCAGTCCCAGTTTCCTCCGAACATGAATGCGATCTGTCCTTCAGCAAGCATCATCTCAGTTGTCTCACGCTCTGCAGCGATTGCAGAATCTTTTGCATAGTTGTTCTCCATCATGACATCGAAGAAGTCCATAAGAGAATTGAATTTCTCATTGTTTGCAAGGTCTGCTGTTCCTTCGTAAAGGGAGCTGATAAATCCTTCTACGTCCGGCTGCTGCTCGTAAACTTCAGCAAGGAAGTGAGCTGCAAGGGACCAGTCCTCTTTCATGATACCGGTAGGTGTTTCCATTCCGCCTTCTTTCAGTTTCTCAAGAAGCTCTTTGAAAGAATCAAGTGTCTTGTAATCATCCGGATTGAAGGTCTCGCCTGTGATTGCCTCGATTGCATCTGCATTGTAAATAACGCCGCGTGCCTCAAGGCAGGTCGGGAAACCATTGATCTGTCCGTCAACTCCGATTGCATAATTAGTTTCATTTACCCAGCTCTGATCGCTTAAATCGATTGCATGGTCTGCTGCAAGTGAATAGATATCTTTCGGGTCTACCATAGAGATTGTATATGGATCATTCGCAGAATATCTGGTAGCCAGATGAGCAGATACTGTATCACTGTTGTAATAAACCTCTACGCCAACGCCGGTCTCTTCTGCATACTGAGCAGCTAACTCTTCGAACTGGCTCTGAACCTCCATCTTGGAGTTAAAAATTGTGATGTTCACATCGTCTGCCATAACCGGTACAGATACACTTGCCATTGTTGCTGCTGCAGTTGCAACTGCAATTGCCATTGAAATACGTTTTTTCATTTTTGCTTCCTCCTGTTTTTTACGTTCTTGTTCAGACGTTTTCTTGATGGTTGTATGATAACATTGCGTCCTAAATATGTCAAGCGGTTGTCATATTTTTCCGTTGTTTTAAAGTCATTTCGTTAGTTTTATACTATTTTAAGTATCTTATTTTGTGCATTTTTACATGTGCTTTATATTGATATGTTGTGTAATTTCAGTTTTTTCTGTTTTTTCTTAAAATTCGCTCTTTTTAATATCGCAACCGTATATCATATCTGTTATGCTGAACAACATGTGCAAAAGCTTTGTTA
Organism: Blautia glucerasea; assembly: GCF_020537505.1. Lineage (GTDB taxonomy): Bacteria > Bacillota > Clostridia > Lachnospirales > Lachnospiraceae > Blautia_A. Next base: position 47,741 of record NZ_JAJBMO010000012.1, read on the forward strand.
CCCTTTGCGTGCCAGATGCCACCTGCTTTAGCAGACAGATTCCTATTGCATAAAAAAATCAGCTGCTACGCAAAAACCAGAGGCAATTGCTATAACAGCTGACTTGTATTTTTTTATTTTGGAAATTCCCAAATCATCTTAAAGAAACTCCTGTTTTCTTCAGGTTGTTCCCCGCTCAACCAGGGTAACCGGAAATACGGCTTTGGTGGGTACCATTTTTCCCTCATCGATCTGCGCAATGGCAGCAACTGCCATCTCTGCCATCTGCTCCACAGGCTGATGAATCGTCGTAAGTCCCGGACTGGTAAACTGCGCAATGTTCACATCGTCAAATCCTACGATTTTCAACTGCTCCGGAACCTTAATTCCCAGATCCGCGCATGCCTGCAGTACATAGGCACCAATAACATCTGAACTGGCAAATACGCCATCCACCTCAGGATTGTCTACCAGTGCCTGTCTTACATATTCATAATATTCCAGAGAATCAAAAAGACGGTTATCCGTTACCATAACCACATTTTCTTCATTTCGATTCTTACAGATATCACGGAATGCAACCTCACGAAGATCTCCTGGCATATGGATGTCGACCCCTGCACTTACTCCGCCGATAAACATCAGCTTCCTGCAGCCCTTCTCTATCAGCAGCTCCGTTGCAAGCACCCCGCCCTGATAGTTATCACATTCAATTCCGGAGGTTCCCTCATCCATGGAACGCTCCAGTGTGATCAATGGGAAATTCAGACCTTCGAATTTCTCTGTTTCAAAGCTTCCACTACAGAGAACCACACCTGCAACTCTTTCGCTTTTGCACATCTCAATGCACTGTTCTTCACGTTCTTCCTTATATCTGGAAACAAAGAGCATGATGCGGTATCCCCGTTTCGCAGCTTCTCTCTCCAGGCGGCTTAACACCTTGGAAAAATAAGGATGTTCAATACTCGGCAGAATAATTCCGATGGTATTACTTTTCTGTTTAGACAGAGCGCGAGCTGTCTCGTTAGGCTGATAATCCAGTTCCTTCATCACCTGATATACTTTCTCTCTGGTCTTGTCACTAATATAGCCTCTGTTATTCAGGACTCTGGAAACCGTTCCTACCGTCAGACCCGAGGCCTTCGCCACATCCTTAAGTGTTGCCATATATATATCTCCTTTATTGCGAGCTGCAGTAATTTTTTAATTTTATCTTAATTTTATCACCTCGTAGTTTCTTGTGTCAACCGGTAAATATATTCTGCTTCTACATCCACCCGGCATCCATATTGCTGCATGCCATCACCACGCAGTCGATTCCAAGAAGGATCAGATAACCGCCAATAATAAAGCCCGTTGAAAACAACGCTACCCACGGCCAGATGATCATCAGACAGCCAAGGATGATTCCAAGAATATTTACAATCAAGGTAAAGTAATAGTAAAATTTTCCTGCTAGACGGACCAGAGGGATGTGGGTCAATCTGGAAACAGAATGAGCGATGAACCAGATTGGGAGAAGCAGGGTCATAATCAGCTCTCCGGCATTTGGGTACATCAGGAGCATTAGTCCGGCAAGGAGACTTAAAATTCCAGTCACCAGAGCAATGGTAGGTCCGAAGCCGACATAGCGCTCTGTTTTTGCATAAAATACAATATCTGAAATTCCGGTAATGACAGCAAGAAAACCATACGCAACGGTAATTCCGCGGAGCATGCCGCCTGGATTACACAACGTATAAATTCCAAGAAGGATCAACAGGATTCCCTCGATGAGTTCCAGCCAGCCATAACGTGAACGTCTTCTCATTTTTCCTCACTCTCCTCTTTGTTATTTAAAATTTTCATAAACTCTTCGCCAGTTATCGTTTCTTTTTCATAAAGGAACATAGCCAGTTCATCCAGTTTTTTACGGTTGTCTGTCAGGATCTTTTTGGCTTTTTCATGTTCTCGTTTTACTAATTCTACGACCTTCTCATCGATTTCCTTCTGGGTATCTGCGGAGCAGGAAAGGGATGCATCGCCGCCAAGGTACTGGTTGGAAACGGTTTCCATAGCCACCATGTCGAACTCGTCGGTCATTCCGTAGCGGGTGATCATAGCTCTGGCAATCTTGGTTGCCTGCTCGATATCGTTGGAAGCGCCTGTGGTGATCTCGCCAAACACGATTTCTTCTGCAGCACGTCCGCCTGTGAAGGTTGCAATCTTATTTTCCAGCTCTTTCTTTGTCATCAGATACTTGTCACCAGTTTCTACCTGCATGGTATAGCCGAGTGCACCGGAGGTACGGGGGATAATGGTGATCTTCTGAACAGGAGCGGAATGGCTCTGAAGGGCTGCCACCAGAGCATGTCCGATTTCATGATAGGAAACCACTTTTTTCTCCTGGTCGGAGAGAACTGCGTTTTTCTTCTGGTAACCTGCGATTACCACCTCAATACTCTCTTCCAGGTCTGCTTCTGTAACCACTGTACGTCCGCTGCGGACTGCGCGAAGAGCTGCCTCGTTAATGATATTTGCCAGCTCGGCTCCGGATGCACCAGATGCCATACGTGCGATGGTGTGGAAATCCACATCATCGGATGCTTTGATTTTTCTTGCATGAACCTTCAGAATTGCTTCACGTCCTGCAAGATCGGGAAGCTCAACCGGTACGCGGCGGTCAAAACGTCCTGGACGGGTAAGCGCCGGGTCAAGGGATTCCGGTCGGTTGGTGGCTGCCAGAATGATAACACCGTTGTTGCCTTCGAAGCCATCCATCTCTGTGAGCAGCTGGTTCAGCGTTTGCTCACGCTCATCGTTGCCACCTACCTGGCCGTCACGTTTTTTACCGATGGCGTCAATCTCATCAATGAATACGATACATGGGGCTTTCTCTTTCGCCTGCTTGAAAAGATCACGAACCTTGGAGGCACCCATACCTACAAACATTTCTACGAATTCAGAGCCGGACATGGAAAAGAATGGAACATTCGCTTCTCCGGCAACGGCTTTGGCAAGCATTGTTTTACCGGTACCTGGAGGGCCTACAAGGAGAACACCTTTCGGCATGGAGGCTCCCACGTCTGTGTATTTTTTCGGGTTGTGAAGATAATCTACAATCTCTGCAAGATTTTCCTTGGCTTCATCCTCTCCGGCTACATCGGAGAAACGAATTCCTTCACTGGACTGGACGTAAACCTTTGCATTGCTTTTTCCCATGCCAAATGCCATGGAGTTTTTGCCTCCAGCCTGCTCCATCAGCTTCTTCGCCATATAATTTCCAAGAACTATGAAAATGATCAACGGCAGAAGTCCGGTTACCAGGAAGCTGAGAATCGGGGAGGTCTGCTGGTCGATGTCCTTGGTAAAGGTGGCACCGCACTCATACAGACGGTCGGTGAGATCCGGGTCATTCATAAGACCGGTTTTATAAATTTTTTCGTTGTTCTTATCGGTAAAGACGATCTGGTTATCTTCTACTTCTACTTTACCGATGTTTTTGTCATTAATCATGCTCATGAAGGTACCGTAATCGGTTTCTTCTACCTGATGCTCCATTAAGATTGGGGAAACCACCAGGTTAAAGACGATCAGTACCAGAAGCACAATGCCGTAGTAATAGATCAACGGCTTTTTTGGGGTTTTTACTTCTTTCATGGTTGTAGTCCTTTCTTATGTAAACTAATAGTGTCTACTCACTCTTCTGCCTCTTTCTTCTCTTCCAGACGCTGGGCTTCAATAGCCTCCAGCGATACCAGAAGTGCCCGGTTTACTGCCTGCATTGCAAAATCAAGGGCGTATTCTGCGGTGAGGATTTTCTTCTCCGTTCCCGGGAGCACATTTCCAAATATTGGCTCCTTATTTTTCAAATTTATGTTTTCTGCCTCCAGTACTTTTCCAACTGCTGCCTCCACCTGGTCATAGACGCCTGCCAGCTTCATTACACAGTCTGTCTTGGAATGGCGAAGTCTGTTTTCCAAAGTGATACGGCTTTCCTGACATTCCTGTCGAAGATTCTGGATCTGTTGGTGGAGTCTTTCCGTATCCATACTCTCTGCCAGCTGAATCCGACTGTGGGTCTGTTCCAGTTTTTTATCCAGCTCGTACATTTTTACGGATAAAATTTCATGTGCCATATATGGTTCCCTCCTCTCCTTGCGGATTACGTTATCATTTCCAGCCTTCCTCAAACAGGCTCTAGAACATGTTTGAAAAAGGCTTTCTGCAAGATGTGCGTCACAATCACGCTCCGTAATCCTGATAATTTTATTCTAGTACAAGCAAAAGAAAGTGTCGATAGTCAGAAATTTCACCGTGTATAGACAAAACGGGCAAAGTGTAAAAAATACACCTCGCCCGTTTGATCTCTCATTTAGTTTCCTCCATGTATTTGCATCCGGCCTCTGAATTCTATTCCCAGTCGGTCTCCGCCATATACCGCTATATCTATATCGCTTCTTTCTGTATTGTTTCCCCTTGCACGCGATCCAAACAATATAACTTTTCTGACAGAATACCTCTTAGCAAACGTTACAATATCTTTTACAACCCTTTCCGGAAGATCATAGCCCATACTTTGCCGCCTCCATTTCCTGTAAATACAGTCAAATGATATTTTATAGTTCTTCTGGAGCATTCTTTCCCATCATAATCAAATAGACTTCGTGTACGATCATATCCAGATTCTTCGTATCCTCCGGTGTCCAGTCCTGAAAAATACCAAAGATAGCATGGCTGTGGTAACGGAGGATCAGTTTCAGCTCCTGGCGGCTGTAGTTCCGGTACAGATTTTCTTCCTCTACAATGCTCTCAAACAACTCGTAGGTTCCTTGCATAAGAGTTTGTTCCAGTTCTTTTCCATAATTACTTTCTATTCCTTTTCGCACTTCGGGTATAGCATTGATGGCAAAAACAAACAGATACTTCAGCGCTGCTTCTGCGCCGCCCTGCTCTTTGCACGCCTCTAGCAGCCGCCTGGTTCCCTGCTTTATGCTCCACTGAATCAGATCCGGTATTCCTTCGAAATGGTAGTAAAATGCCTGCCTGGTGATCTGGCACTCTTCCACAATGTCCTTTACTGTAAGCTTCTTTACTTTTTTCTCCAGAATCAGCTTACGGGCTGCTTCTGCGATGATCTCTTTCATGTCCATATGCTGTGGTTCTCTTTCCTTTATCTGGTGTTGAATCATAAACAGTCTCTAATTCTTATACCTTAATAGCTACATGCAAATCATATTATCGGCAACAACGACTAACTACAGCTCATACAATTTCACAGGTTATATATCTTTAACAATTTTCCCACTGCATTTTCCTATGACGCTTATACCCACTGCATTTTCCAATGATGCTTATATTCATACTTTGAGTTTCTAATTTGACTCTTCTGAATCTGCAATATCTTCCTCATCTACAGTATCTTGTTTCTCTGGTACCACTGCATCTTCTCGCGCCTGCAGAGCGGCTCTCTCACGAATGCTCTTCTTCGGGGTAGCCGGTTGAGATTGCTGGGAGGATTTCTTCCTGGCTGGGTCTACTGCAAATTTGCGTTCCGGATCAGCCTTGGCAACTTTGCCTAAACGGGTGGCACCCCAAAGTAAAAACAGCGGAAGTACAATGGCTGTAAAAAGAAGCCCCAGATTCATCAATCCTGTAAAAAACAGAATTACCTGCATGACAATCTCTGTTATAAGAAGAGATATAGCCAGTTTCACAGAAAATTTGCTTTTATCTACTCTGTTGGAATTCCTTACAGATAGAAAACCAACTACAACTTCCCAGATTCCTACTGCAATAAAACAAATACCAATCCCTTTCAGAAGTCCACTTCCCACTCCGGCATTCTCAAGGAGTTCTACATACTCTGCTGTTCCCTTGTCTGCTTCCAGAGCTGTCATAAAGAAATTGATTCCATACATGATCGTGGAGGTAATGGCTGAAAACATCAGGAAAATACCACCAAACATCAGACACATCCTGCCATTCATCGCCTGCCGTGTCACCTTCATCCTCTCAAATTGATCCATAATCAAACCTTCCTCTCTTTTTTGTAAACCAACAAAAACACAATTTTAATATTAGTCTAACATATCATTTTTCGTTATTCAATGTACAGATTCCTGTTCGTGTAACAAACATTATGGGTTACGATTCTCGATCTTCGCAGAAACACGCTCTAGAGCGTGTTTGAAAAAGGCTTTCTGCAAGATGTGCGTCACAGTTTGTGGGAAATTTTGTCCGGATGAGGGCGCCGTAGCGGGCTACGGCAACCGAATTCGGGCAAAATCTCCCGCAAAATGGGGCGTGCAGATTGCGGGAATGATTTTTCAAACAGGCTCTAGCTTAATAATTACCTTTACTTTCCAGATTCAGCTTTATATAATGTATTAGAGTGTGTTTGACACACAAGTTACATGTGAAAGGCAGGTTTTACCAATGAACTGCAATAAAAAAGATCTTTTACTTTATGCCGTTACTGACCGCAGCTGGTTAAATGGCAGAACTTTATATGATCAGGTCGAAGAAGCCTTAAAAGGTGGGGCTACTTTCATTCAGCTACGCGAAAAAACTCTGGATACAGATAGTTTTCGTAAAGAAGCTGCGGAAATCAAAGAGTTATGTGCGCGCTATCATGTACCATTCGTGATCAATGACAATGTAGAAATTGCAAAAGAAATCAATGCCGATGGCGTTCATGTAGGGCAGGAGGATATGGCTGCTGGTAATGCCAGAGCCATCCTCGGTTCTGACAAAATCATCGGCGTTTCTGCGCATACAGTTGAAGAGGCTGTTCTTGCTGAAAAAAATGGCGCAGATTATCTGGGAGTAGGTGCCGCATTCCAAACCGGAACCAAAAAAGATGCCGGCAATATCAGCCATGAAACTATAAAACAAATATGTGAGGCTGTAAATATTCCCGTTATTGCTATCGGTGGAATTACACATGACAATGTAATGGAGCTGGCTGGAAGCGGTATCTGCGGAATTGCAGTTGTAAGTGCCATCTTTGCAGCTGAAGATATTACAAAAGCAACCAGAGAGCTTAAAGAGCTTACTCTCAAAATGAAAGATTCTACTTGTATTTCCAAAGACAATGCATCTTCCAGGAAAGGAATTTCATGTTAAGGGGTGTCATCTGGGATCTGGATGGTACGATTCTGGATTCTATGTCAGCCTGGGATCATGTAGGCGAAAATTACCTGCGAAGCCAGGGAATTGAACCTGAACCGAATCTGGATGAAGCAATCGCCACTATGAGTCTCCACCAGGCAGCTGACTATTTTATTGAGCACTATGGTGTAAAACAGACCCGAGATGAATTGATCAAGAGTGCTGTAGCAATTGTAGATGATTTCTACCGCTATGAAGCTCAGCTGAAGCCTCATCTGAAAGAATTTCTGGCTCAGCTTCATGAGACCGGAGTCAAAATGTGTATTGCCACTGCTACAGAGCGCTCCCTCGTGGAAGCTGCCCTGGCACGTTGCAGAGTGCTTGACTATTTCAGCGAAATCTTTACCTGCTCCTCTGTGGGTGCCGGAAAGGACGAACCAACCATTTATCGGGAAGCCTTGAAATTTCTTGGTACTGACCGAACCAATACCATGGTCTTTGAAGATTCTCTTCATGCCCTTACTACAGCTAAGAAAGATGGCTTCTATACCACTGCTGTGTACGACTCTCATGAAGAAAATCAAGAGGAAATACAGCGTCTGGCAAACTGTAGAATTCATGATTACGGTGAGCCGGAAGAGTTTATTGATTTTACAAAAAATCTATAGAACTTTTTATTTTTCGGGAAGCTTAATTGCTTCCCGATATTCTTTATTCAACCAAGTATCTACTACATTGACGCAGGATGATTTCTTCATATGCAAGATGGAGGAAGGAGCCGTAGCGAGCTACGGCAACTGAATTCGGGCAAAATATACCGCAAAGTGGAGCGTACAGATTGCGGGAATGATTTTTCAAACAGATTCTAGCTTATCTGCCACTTCACATGACTTCCCTTCTCGTCTTTGCTGACGATTAGCTGATCTTCAATCTCCTGCTTCAGCTCGGTCACATGAGAAATAATTCCAATCAGCTTGCTTCCTCCCGCCAGTTCCTGAAGAACCTTTACCGCCTGTTCTCTGGAATGCTCATCAAGGGAACCGAAGCCTTCATCCACAAACATTACATCAAGATGTATCGCTGCAGAACTCTCCTGGATCTGATCTGCCATTCCAAGTGCCAATGCCAGGGCTGCCATAAAGGATTCTCCTCCGGAAAGGGTACGGACTTCACGCTCTTTGCCGGTAACATTAGAATATACCATAAGATCCAGACCACGATTCTTGCCTTTCCCCGCATTCTCCTCGTCTACCATACGAAGCTCAAACTGTCCGGCAGACATATCTGCAAAACGGCGATTGGCCGCATAAAGAATCTTCTCCAGGTAATATCTCTGCACATAGGTTTCAAGATCCATACGGTTTCCAGATATATTTCCAGACAACAGCTTATAAAGAGTTTCCAGTTTGGTATGCTTTTCAATGATCTTGCCCCGCTTCTCCATCTGGGGACTAAGAATATCATATGCCCCTTTATCAGCTTTATACTGTTCTTTATAAAGATCCAGCTTCGTCTGGGTCTGAAGCCGTATTTTCTCAGCTTCCTCCATCTGGGACTTCGCAGCTTCCAGATCTGGCTTGCTCCTGCCATCTATGGCTTTTCCAGCTGTTTCTGCAGTGGTCTGTGCGGCTAGTTTTTTTCGCTGCCAGCTATCTGCTTCTTTTTGCAAAAGCTCCGCTGTTTCACGGGTATAGTTCTCTGCTATATCCGCCCATTCTGCCTCTGTCATATTCTTCTCATTCATCAGAGTCTGATAAAAGGCCTGCCGCTCCTGGTAAAGCTTCTGGTGATCCGGAAGCTCCCCTTCAAATCGCTTAATCAGGCTGGTACAGTTAACCAGCTCTTCAGAAGACGCTTTTTCTTTCTTTTCAGCTTCCTTGGAAGCAGCTTCTGCAGCTTTCCATTTTTCTTTTGCCTGGTTAAACTCTGTCATAGCTGCCTCTTCTGATGGGTATTCCCGGGAATCATTCAGCTGCTTCAGAAGAGCTTCTGCGCTCTTGGCTGACGCAGCTGCCGCAGTCAGCTTTTGTCCACATTCCTCTACGGCAGTTTTTCCTGATTTCTTCTGCTCTTCTACCTGTCCCAAAGCATCCTGAAGATTACGCAATGTTTTCTGGGCTGTATTAAGTCTTATACCCTCTTCCTGCAATAAAGTTTTCCAGGCTCCAAGAAGTGTTTGTATCTGCTTCAGCAAGGCATTCCAATTACACTCTTTATCCGCCATCTGATTCAGAGCTGCACCAGTGCCTTCGGAATTTCTGCTCTCCTGGAATTTTTTTATATTGTCTCCCAAAGAATCAAATACTTTCAGCATTCCAGCTTCCGGAAACTGCTCATGATCATTTAAAATACGCGTGCACAGCTTCCTTCCTGTCTCTTCCAAAAGTCGTTCTTTTTCTGCAACTATATCTACGGCTGACCTTACTTCACCGGCAGACTGTTCCTGCCTGTTTCGAAGCTCAGAAACTTCTTTTTCTGCCAGCTCCAATTGCTCACGGGTAAGATCTCTATGAAGGGTAGAAGCTATACATGGATTCGGATGTTCTATTGCGCCGCATACAGGACATGGTTTCCCCGGCTGAAGTTCTCGCGCCAGAAAACCAGCCTGCTCATCCAGAAAAATTCTCCGCATAGACTCATATTCCTGGCTCTTTGCGTCATATCTGGTTCTATTCTTCTGGTATGTCTCTCGTGCTTTCTTCGCCAGTTTTTTCTGTGTTTCTACACCTTTAAGAAGGTCTTCCGTTTCTTGTACTTCAATGCCAAGTACTTCCAGTTCCTGATTTTTCCCTTTCCAGACAGCAATTTTCTCATTAGTGTCGGTCAGCTTCTCTGACTGAGCCCTCCAGTCTGCTTCCTGCTTCTCTATTTTCTCCAGATCTTCTCTGGCTTTGCGGTCTGCGGCCTGCGCTGCGGTCAGATTTTGCTGGCTGGTCTTTACACTTTTTTCTGCTTCCTTGATCTGCTTAAGGAGCTTCACCTCTTTATTTACACGCTCATAAATAGTGGTGTATGCTTTAAGTTCCTTCTCCGCTGTTTCTTTCGCAGCCTTCGCTGTCCAAATGGCAGATTGTGACTGTTCCTTTAATAAAGGAACGTGTTCCTGCTGCTCCTTTAAGGCACTCTCACAGGTCTGCATATTATGCAAGGCATCCTGACAGCGTACGTATTCACCTTTTATTTCGTATGCTTTCTTAATTTTCTCTGACAGGATGGTCTTTTCCCCTATTTGTGTTTCCGTTTTCCCACATTCAGAGAGCTGAACCTCAGCGGTTTCCAGCTGCGCATATAAATTCATCAGCTGAATGGAACTGTTGTAGATATCCCTTTTTTCGTCACGGAGTTTTGATGCGGATTGTAATTCTTTCGAGGTAAAATTCACACTTTTCTCCAGTGTTCTGCATAGCTCTCCCAGATGCTCCAGGAAGCAATCCATCACTACAATTTCACCATTCAAAACCTGCTTTTTTAACCCTTCTATTTCCTGCCACTGGTCATATTCCTGGGGAATTACCACATGAGCAGCTTCGGTCTGACAGGCCGTCTTAATCTGCGCAATATCTTTCTCCAATGCACGCTTGCGGTTCATCAGCTCATCCACAATATTCTGGTAAAGTTCCGTGTTAAATAACTTCCGAAAGATTACTTTCTTATCGTCAGACTTCGCACGAAGAAGCTCCATAAATTCCCCCTGTGCGATCATGGCTACCTGCATAAACTGGCTTTTGGTAAGACCGAGGATCTCTCCCAGCTTACTGTCGGCTTCCTTCTGGGGATATTCGGTACCATCCGGCATGATCAGACTGACAGAACCGGCAACTTCACGGCTACCCGTATTCTTCCCAGCGCCTCTTGTGAGAAGCTTCAGATGCCTTGGGACACGCCGCACTGTATAAAGCTGGCAATCCGCTCCTGTCCCTTCTGAAAAAACAAGTTCTACAAATGGCTCTACATTCAGCTCCACATACTGGCTCTGCAGTACAACGCCCTCTTTCTTATTGGTACTGGAGCTCGCCTCGCCGTAAAGAGCAAACACAATGGCATCAAATATAGTTGTCTTTCCTGCACCGGTATCTCCCGTTACAAGAAACAAATTCTGATTAGGTTCCCGAAAATCAATCTGTGTCAGTTTTCCGTAGGAGCCAAATGCCTGCATCGTAAGTTTCACAGGTCTCATTTCGTCACCTCCTGTACTGTATTGATAATATCCTGAAGAATTTCCTGCTCTTCCATGTCCGTATTTCCCAGGAACTGGCAGCAAAGCTCAAAAGGATTCAGCTCACGCTCGCCAGAAGTGCGTCTGGTATAGTCTGCCTGCCGTATTGTCTCACGACGTATCTCCAGAAGTCCAGGAAATGCCAGACGCAGACGGTCCTGCATATCAATCACATCCAGATCTACTTTGTCTGTAAGAATTATTGTCACGTAGTCTCTACAGCTCTGTGCCAGAACACTCTCCAAATCGCCTTTGATCACCTTTATCTGACGCAATGGTTCCAATGGAATTACTTCTGTGGTAATTTCGTCTTTTTGCTTTATGTCAACCATTATAATTCCCTTATTCTGACCTGCTTCACTTACAGAACATGCCAGAGGGGTTCCACAATAACGGTAAAACTCACTGTCAACTTTCATTGGCTTGTGAATATGTCCCAACGCCGCATAGTCAAATTTCTGCAAAATATCAGCAGATACCTGGTCAATATTTCCCACAGTACGGATCTCTGAATCCATTCGCTCTACTTCTTCTACATTCTCCCCTACCGACAAATAAAACTGATGGCTGACCAGAATATTTCTCTGGGTTATGTCAACCTGTTCACGTTCTATCAATCTGTGGATCGTATCATTGTAAGAAAGATTGTTTCCATTCTCGTCTGTACCAGTGATCATCTTCACCATGGAAGGCTTCACAAAGGGAAGCAGATAAAAGTTCACTGGACCATATTCATCCTGGAGCACTACTTTCTCAATGTGATCTTCTTCTGTCTGAGGCGGCATTCCGATCATATATATCTTCTGGCGGTCAAGTACACTCCGAAAGCAATTCACACGGGGCGCGCTGTCGTGGTTTCCGCTGATCATCATAATCACAGAATCTGGAACTGCTTTTCGCAGCTTTCCGATAAAATGATCAAACACCTCCACCGCTTCTGCTGACGGAACTGCTTTGTCATAGATATCCCCTGCGATCACGATCGCATCAGGTGCTTTCTCTGCGGCCTTCTGAATTATTTGATCCAGTATATATTCCTGATCTTCTCTGAGATCACGATTAATTAACTTCAAACCAATGTGTAAATCTGATAAGTGAAATATTCTCATAAACCGTTCCCCATTCTTATCTTCTCAAAATTCCAGTTAAACTATATATTTACCGATTGCATATATAAAACCAACTTCATAGCCCTATACATTTCTGTTATATTCTTTCTCAATCCAAGCCATCAACACATCTACTATGTATTCCTGCTGCTCTTCTGCGAGCTGCACCCCTGCTGGAATTCTATGCCACTTATACAGACATCCCCGACAGCAACAGCCAGTAGCATGCTGAGCCAGGAATACAGGATGTCCTCGCATTGGAGTCTGTTTGCCATCATTTGGGATCTGGGCCGGAGCCAGGCGCGTTCGCACAAAATCTGCGGCATGGCTGCGGATGGTATCCATTCCCTTCTCCTGGATATACTGTATATCCTTGTCCTTCAAATGGAAGCGGCTGCGGAAATTTGAGCGGGACAGGCGGGCAAACAAATCACAAAACCGTTCCTGTTCCGAACTATATTTTCGCAAATATTTCTCATAACCAGCCAGTGTTTCCGCTATTTTCAGGTTGAGATCCGAACTGTTATAAGTATAATTTTCATCCTCTAGCCGAAAATAGAAATCTATATTAGCTTTTTGCTTATTATTTCCACGCGTGATTCCTCTACCGCTGTTTCGGGAATTATTACCATTCGTCTTATTGTTAATTCCATTATTTTTTCCTTGCGCTCCTGTGTCTTCTTCCTTCACCAGAAGTTTCACTTGCGCTGCATGCTTCTTCAGCAGCGGAATAATACAGAAATACAGCCGGTCATCTTCCATGTGAAGATACCCTAATACCTGTCTATTTTTATTCATAAGCTGGATCTGGTTCCCGTGGAAGGCTTTTGGAAAAAGATATTCGCCTGGGCGTAAACTGGCTATAAGCCAGCCTTCTGGAGAGGATTCTTCCGAAGCCACAAATGCCTTAAATCGATAAATTCTCTGACCTTTTCCATCCGTGCTCTCTGGTTTCGTCAGAGAATCTAAAACCAGTAATGGATTTACATATTGCATAGAAAGATATTCAAACAGTTTCGCCTGGACGCGAAAACGGTACTCCTTCAAATCTGGCATACAGGATAGATCTTCGACGTTTATAGCATTCTCCGTTCTCTCAAGAAGAGCGGCGGTAGCATGACGAAGACTGGTAAGAAAAAGTGTGAAATCTTCTTCCTCCGGATCCCACATATATTTCCCGTGGGCAGCCTGATAATACAGCTTCCCCTGGGCTTCCTTTCGTTCTTCTTCAGAGAGATTCATACTATAGTGCAGATAAATATTCCTTGGTATAAAAGCAGCCTCGTTCAGTTCACCAGACCATTCCTGGCGCTGCTCCCACTTCCCAGATCTATGATTGTCTGTGCCATGGGCTTCTGTTCCCTGTACGCTCTTCGTTTCCCACTTATCGCTCTGGCTCAGTATCCGGTACGCTTCATTTATCTCCTGTGCACGCTGAATATGCGCTTCCCCTACTTCATTCAATGAGTCCGGATGAAAACGGCTGATCATCTTATGATATTTTCGCTTAATCTCCCTTTCATCATCCTCCTGGGTAATACCAAGAAGGTTCATTGCCTGCTGCCTGTTCATTTTATGTCTTCCTATTACTTTTATTTTCTCTATAACTTTTGTTTATGATGTTCTTTCAGTATACCTTATTTTGTTACAAAGGGCTATAAATTTCCAGTTTAACTTAAATGGGATAAAGTGATTTCCAAATGGGATTAATTCGACATTGTTATGATTTATGGCTGGGAAGCTAGTTCCCAGCCATTTTTCTGATGTGTTTTGTTATAATTTTATCGGATGTGTTTCGAAAATCTTTCGTTTTCTTATTGATCTTAGGTATTTGGGTTGATCTTTAGTGGCTTATGAATCTTTAGTAATTTACAAATCTTTGGTAGAACACAGAACTTTTGTACTTCTAAGTTCTTTTGTACTTTTAGGACCTTTTGTACTTTTAGATTCTTTTGTACTTTATGACTTTCTTTCGTATCTCAGATTTCTTAAGTGTTTTTCGTATTTCTCTTTCGTTGATGTATTTATACTACCATATCTGTCGTCTTTTGTCACCTGGCAAAGTGAACATATTTTCGATTGTATTTTCATCTATTTTTTATTCTATGAATATATTACACAAATACCAGCATTGCGATCCCGACTATCACTAGAAGGGGAATTGCTATGTAAATCAAGCCTCCCAGGACTAATCCGATTAGGACAAGGGGTAGAAAGATCAGACGAAAAAAGATTTTCGTGATTCCCCAGGTTGCGCGGAAGGCAAGTCCGATCATTTTGCCAAATATACCAAACATTAAAATGATAAATAGCAGCGTCAACATAAATTGTCACCTCGTTTTCTTTTCGGGCATTATACACTATGGTCTGCCTTTTACTGTAATTAACGACTTACTGAGAATTTTCACTTCAAATAAAGAAAAAAATTTCCAAACATAATCCTAAGAGCATGGCATTTTCAAAAACAATGTAAGCAAATCCCTACAAGAGATCAATAAAATTTATGATTCCCGCAAAAAGCCCCCTGCGGAATATTCCGCAAGGGGGCGATCATTTACGCAAGCAACGAACCAACGTCCATGCTTGCATGGAACCTTGGCGATTGCCGCGATAACGAGACAAATTTCATCGAGCACATTTTATCTCGTTTACTATACAATTATATACTTCGCTTAAGCCATCATCGGCTCAAGTGCCTTAGCCAGCTTCTCTTTTTCAGCTTCTGCCTCTGCAAGATCTTTACCCAGTGTAGTGTAATAAATCTTAATCTTCGGCTCTGTTCCGGATGGACGAACAACTACTGTCTCGTTATTCTCCAGTTTGTAAATGAGAACATTTGCTGCTGGAAGACCGGTCTCCTCAGGCTTCTTATAATCGGTAACCTTCACTACCTTGTAGCCTGCAATGTCTGCCGGCGGGTTGTCACGGAATTTCTGCATGATTCCTGCCATAGTGTCCATTCCGCTGAGTCCCGGGAATTCAAAGCTGTCAACCTTGTTCAGGTAACGGCCATACTGTGCGTAAATCTCCTCAAGTCTCTGCTTCAGGGAGCTTCCAATGCTTCTGTAGTATGCAGCCATCTCGCAGATCAGCATGGATCCGATAATGGCATCCTTATCACGTACATACGGTCCTGCAAGGTATCCGTAGCTCTCTTCAAATCCGAAGATGAAACGGTCCACTTCACCGGCAGCCTCGAGCTGTGCGATCTGATCGCCGATCCACTTAAATCCGGTAAGTACACTTCTGAGCTCTACGCCATAGTGCTCTGCAACTGCATCTGCAAGAGGTGTGGATACGATAGATTTCACTGCGACCGGATTCTTCGGCATTGTGCCTTTCTCAATACGGCCAGCTGCGATATAGTCAAGAAGAAGAACTCCCACTTCATTACCACTTACCAGTTCATAGGATCCATCCGGGCATTTCATAGCAATACCAACACGGTCTGCATCCGGGTCAGTAGCAAGCATAAGGTCTGCTCCTGTCTCCTTGGCAAGCTTCAATCCCTGCTCCAGAGCTGCGAAAATCTCCGGGTTCGGGTAGCTGCATGTGGTAAAATAGCCGTTCGGGTATTCCTGTTCCGGAACAATCGTTACATCTGTGATTCCGATATCCTTCAGGATCTGAGTTACCGGTACAAGTCCGGAACCATTCAGCGGGCTGTAAACCAGCTTCAGACCTGCTGTCTTGCAAAGACCTGGACGAACCTGGCGGGACTCGATTGCATCGTAAAGAGCACGTTTGCAGTCATCACCAACAAAGCGGATCAGGCCTTCCTCAACGCCCTCTGCAAAGGACATGTATTTCGCACCTGTAAGAATGTCAGTCTTCTGGATCTCATCGTAAACGATAGCTGCAGCATCATCTGTCATCTGGCAGCCATCCGGGCCGTAAGCCTTGTATCCATTATATTTAGCAGGGTTATGAGATGCGGTAACCATAATACCCGCGTTGCACTCATAGTAGCGTGTCGCAAAGGAAAGGGCCGGTACAGGCATTAATGCATCATAAATTCTGACCTTAATGTCATTGGCAGCCAGAACTCCTGCTGCTGTTTTCGCAAATATATCACTCTTCAGACGGCTGTCGTAGCTGATTGCAACGGTCTGAGTGCCGCCCTGAGTCTTCACCCAGTTAGCAAGACCCTGTGTAGCCTGACGCACTACATAGATATTCATACGATTGGTACCTGCGCCAAGAACTCCACGGAGTCCTGCTGTACCAAATTTCAGAGCTACTGCAAAACGATCTTTAATTTCTTCGTCGTTTCCTTCAATCTTAGATAATTCTGGTTTCAGATCTGCATCCTCGAGATCCGCTGCCATCCAGCGCTTGTACTCTTCGTTATACATTTTAACCACTCCTGCCATTATTATTATGTTTATTTTGTCTAATATTACTACAGATATTAATAATATACCACATTTTTCACGAAACGGCAATATAAGTGACAAATTTCTACCAGACATTTTTTCTCTATTGTTGCCGTTTTCCAGGAACATTCCGGGATGTGTTTTATTTTAACTTTGGTATAGCGTTTCCGGCATTTTTACGCTATAATAAGATAGTGTGTGAAAGCAGTCATCCTAACTGCTTTCATCTTGTGCTTTATATGACCTTGAGATCTGAAAAAACTATAAAATTCAATTGCAGCAATCTTTACAGCTGCAGAACGGAGGAGATTATGGAAATTGTCTGCTTAGACTTAGAAGGTGTACTTGTCCCGGAGATCTGGATCGCATTTGCCGAAGAGACCGGCATTCCAGAGCTGAAACGAACCACAAGAGACGAGCCTGATTACGATAAATTAATGAAATACCGTCTGAACATTCTGAAAAAGCATGGTCTTGGCCTGAAAGAAATCCAGGAGACCATTGCTAAGATTGATCCGATTCCTGGTGCCAGGGAATTTCTGGACAAATTAAGGGCACAGACCCAGGTTATCATCCTCAGCGACACATTTTCCCAGTTCGCAGGCCCTCTTATGAAAAAGCTGGGTTATCCTACCATCTTCTGCAACACACTGGTAGTGGGCGAAAATGGCGAAATTACTGATTTCAAAATGCGCTGTGAAAAATCCAAATACACCACTGTGAAAGCCCTGCAGTCCATCGGCTACGACACCATTGCCAGCGGTGACAGCCACAACGACCTGGGTATGATCCAGGCAAGTAAAGCAGGATTCCTGTTCAAGAGCACAGATGCCATCAAGGCTGAGTATCCGGAGCTCCCGGCTTACGAAACTTACGACGAGCTGTATGACGCGATTATGAATGTAATTAACGGTTAACATAAAACGAGACTTGTTTTTTATCTATTTCATAGAAAACAGGTCTCATTTTTCATCTGGTTTCTGTAGACACAGCAGCTGGGCAACTGATATTCCCAAGCAGGTCATTTTAGGTGCGCTGCACCGACCTGCGTGTAATACCAATTGCCCAACCGTGTCCCCCCTTATATTTTCTTCACGCTCTCCCGCTCAATAAACTGTGTGCACATCTGCATCTTGATCTTAATCCCGTCATTGTCTTTCAGAATATCCCGCAGACGCCTTACAACCGCTCTTCCCATCTCCTGCTTCGGCACCCGGAGTGTAGTCAGCGGCGGATAAGAAATTGAGGAAAACGTAAGATCATCAAATCCCACAATGGATATATCCTCCGGGATCCGGAGCCCGAATTCTGCCATGGCCTTCATAGCTCCCAGTGCAATCATATCGTTGTCTGCAAAGAAGGCTGTAGGCAGCTTCACTTTCTCAGACAAATACCGCTTCATATTCTCGTAAGCACCATCGATGGTAGTTGCCATTGTAAAAATATAGTCCTTATTCAGGGGAAGTCCCGCCTTTTGCAGCGCGGTCTGATATCCTGCAAAACGGGACCGGAAAGGTTTGATCCTGAAAGCTCCCCGCAAATAACCAATCTCTTTATGTCCATTGGCAATAAGATACTCCGTAGCCATACGTGCGGAATCCGCATTATTGATCAACATGGCATCAAAGCTCATGTCCTCTTTCCAGTAATCAATCGCAACAAACGGGCAGGACATTCCACGGATCAGGTCAATATCCGCATCCACCATTTCTGTACCAAGAAGAATCACCGCAGATGCCTTGTCATTCATGATCCATTTCGCCTGCTCCTGGTACCCTGGATCCCTTTTGTCCAGGTTGCACATCTGCATTTCCATTCCACAGGCGCGGCATTCCTGCTCCACCCCGGAGATCAGCTGGATAAAAAAAGGGGAATCCTCGACTACAGAACCATCACGCTTAAACATGACAAACTTTATCTTACGGATGTGGTTTTCCTCAAAATACCCAAGATCCTGCGCCACTTTAAAAATCTTCGCAGAGGTCTCAGCATTTACACCCTTTTTGTAGTTTAGTGCATTTGAAACAGTTGCTGGAGAAAATCCTGTGATCTCACTGATTTTCCTCACACTCACTTTCATTTTAGGTCCTCCTCTGTCAGTAAAAATAATGTCATACATCTGCTTCCAAGGTCTTATGCAGGCATGGACTTTGGCTCGCCTATTGCGTAAAAAAGACGCTGCAAAACAAGCTGTCACCTGTCTTTCGCAGCGTCTTCTCTGATCATTTTTTATGCTGGGAAAGCAACTCCCGCTCTTAAAATTATGTTCGGATAAGGTGTAAACTCACCTGTACGGATTGCAAATTTGCACTGTGCAGACATCTTTTTCAGATCTACGTGGTCAATTCTGCTCTCCTCTGCCTCAGGAAGGCTCTGCTGAATATATGCAAGAAGCTCCGGATTCTTTTCCTCGATCTCATTTGCAATGGTGTAGGCTTCCACTTCTGTCTCTGCCAGCACCGCATCCATCACCTGTTTAAAGGTGGGAACTCCTCCGCATACAACCAGGTCTACAATCTCCACACCCTTTGGAATGGGCATTCCTGCATCACCGATCATAAACAGATCTTTGTGTCCCAGCTCTGCGATGCAACGGATCAGCTGGGCATTTAAAATCCCTGATTTTTTCATGCTATTGCCTCTCTTTATTTGTTCTCGTTTCTTGCCTGAAGTGCCATCTTCGCCTGAAGATTTCTCTGTGTCTGGTCAATTACAACTGCAAGGATGATAACCAAACCACGGATAACCTTCTGCCAGAACTCAGATACACCACACATTGTCATACCATCATTGATAACACCGATAACGAATGCACCAACTACAGTTCCGATGATCGTTCCAGAACCACCGCTCATGGAAGTACCGCCAAGTACGGTAGCTGCGATGGCATTCATTTCCCAGCCATCACCAGATGCCGGATGTGCTGCGGAAAGCTGTGCGGTGTTGATCATACCAACCCATGCTGCACAGAAGCCGGAGATCATGTAAACGATAATTTTAATCTTGTCCGCTTTGATACCGGAAAGGCGGGCAGATTTCTCGTTGCCGCCGACTGCAAGTACATACCATCCAAATGGAAGCTTTTTCAGGATGATAACAGAAATAATTGCAAGTACTGCGAAAATGTAAACACCAGTAGGAATACCAGCAATGTTGCTTCCAAGGATCTTGAAGCCTGTGTTGCCAAGTCCGTCATAACCTTTGATATCGGAGAATGTTGCACCGTTGGAACGAAGGTTTGCAAAACCACGGCAGATGTACATGGTACCAAGGGTAGCGATAAATGGTGCCACACCTAATTTTGTTACAATAAGACCGTTGACTGCACCGATGATACAACCAACAACCAGCATGGTAATAATGATTACTGGAACGCTGAAGTAAAGAGTTACGCCTGCAAATTTCAGTGTGATACCTTCCTGGATCATACCGCCGGCAAGCATACCAACAAGTCCGACTACAGAACCAACGGAAAGGTCAATACCACCGGTAATGATTACGAATGTCATACCAAGTGCAAGGATTCCGTACAGGGCTACGTGCTTGGCAACCATGGTCAGCGTAGATGCTGACAGGAATGTAGTTCCTTTTACAATGGTGAAAAAGATGACCAGGAGTACCAGTACAATAAAGGTACGTCCTTTTAACAGTGTCATTAACAACTGATTATTATTTGATTTTTTGTTATTCATTGTTCTGCTCCTCCCCGGCTTACGCATTTCTTCCGGTTCCAAGTCCGGCATAAGATGTACGTACAAGTGTGTCTTCTGTGATCTCATCTCCGGTCAGCTCGCCGGTCTTTTTGCCATTTGACAATACAACGATCCTGTCTGCGATTGCCATGATCTCTTTCAGCTCAGATGAGATAACGATAATGGAAAGTCCTTTTTCCGCAAGGTCGTGAATGATCTCAAAGACCTCAGTCTTCGCACCAATATCAATACCACGGGAAGGCTCGTCCAGAAGTAAGATCCTTGGCTTGGTCAAAAGACCTTTGCCGATCACAACCTTCTGCTGGTTTCCACCGGACAGAGACAGGATTGGAAGTCTCTTATCCGCCACTTTAATATGGATATCCTTGATCTGCTCGTCAACTGCTGCATTCTCTGATTTCTCGTCAAGGAACAGACCTTTTACATAATCCTTCAGAGAAGAAATAGAGGTATTCTTGCCGATGTCAAGAGTCTGGATCAGTCCCTGGCTCTGACGGTCCTCAGGTACAAGAGCAAAACCGTTCTTGATCTGGGTGGCAACATCTTTGATATTTAACTTTTTGCCTTCATAGAATACATCGCCGGTATGCTCCGGATGAAGTCCCATCAGGCATTCAAACAGCTCGCTTCGTCCAGCTCCCAAAAGTCCGTAAACACCAAGGACTTCTCCCTTTTTCAGGTCCAGGCTTACGTGGTCCAGAGTCCAGCCACCGCCTTTTTTCGGAAGACACATGTCCTTAATTTCCAGCACCTTCGGCTGTTTGGAAAGGTCGATGCTTCTCTCGAAACGGTGATACTGGGTGTTCTTTCCAACCATGTTTTCTACGATCCAGCTGAGCTCAATGTCTTTTACATCAGCATCTGCAACGTATTTTCCATCACGGAGAATAGTGACATGATCGCCAATCTCCATGATTTCCTCAAGACGATGGGAAATATATACGATGGAAATTCCAGCTTCCAGAAGCTCTCTCATGATCTTGAAAAGAACCTTAACCTCTGCTGCGGAAAGAGAGGAGGTCGGCTCATCCATGATCAGTACACGTAAGTCATCCTGATTCAGGTTACGTGCGATTTCCACCATCTGCTGCTGTCCTACACGAAGATCTCCAACCATGGTTTCCGGCGGGATCTCATGCTCCAGACGTTTCAGGATCTTTTTGGCGCCCTCTGAATGAGCTTTGTCATCCAGGAAAAAGCCTTTCTTTTTCTCATGTCCCATAAAAATATTCTGATACACTGTCATATTCGGGAAAAGAGAAAGCTCCTGGTGGATGATTCCGATACCTTTTGCACGTGCTGCATTGGTATCTTTGAAGTAAACTTCCTGTCCATCCATGTACATCTTACCTGCTGAAGGCTGCTCGATTCCGGCGATCATCTTCATCAGGGTAGATTTTCCGGCACCGTTCTCACCGATCAGAACGTTTACCTTGCCTTTCAGAAGATCGAAGGAAACCTGATCCAGAGCTTTGGTTCCGGGATAAATCTTATCAATTTTTTCACAATGGAGAACAACATTCGGATCATCAAACATAATGCTTCCTCCTTTTATTCAATCGTCAGCTCAACTGCTGTAACAGATACTGCATCTGTACCGGCTTCTGCGCCGCCTGTAAATGTAACAGTCTTGCCAACTACATTTTCGTCGATTCCAAGTGGGTCAATTACCTGTGCAAGCGCCTGCTTGTTCAGTTCTTTTCCATAGCTTGACCATTCTGTCTGGTTGGTAAAGCTTTCAAAATTCTTCAGAGACTGAAGATCACGGATGGCTGTGCTGGAGTTCGGTCCATCTGTCCGGACCTGAACCTCTGTAGTTCCGGTATATCCATCCAGTTCTACTATCAGATAATGTTTCGGGGTGTCTGTATTGTATTCTTTGATTTTTCCTGTGCCTTTTACTGCAGTTGTTTCTGTAATGCCATCACCATTTAATAATTCAGAAAGATCCTGTGCCTTGTCGGAAATGTCCGCTACAACGGCTCCCCAGTCACCCTGGGACTCTGCTGCGGAATCAAATTCCTGTTTTCCTGTATAAGAAGCTTCTTCGCCAATGGGCACTACAGTTACAACACCACAGCCGGTAAAGGTTACTGCTGTACATGCGGCCAGAACTGCCAAAATTCTTCTGCTTTTCATAATCATCTCTCCCTGCTTTCTATTATAAAAGGCGGCGCTGGCGCACCGCCTTCCAAAGCGTGTTTAAAAAGACTTTCTGCAAAATATACCACAAAGTGGGGCATGCAGATTGTGCGAATAATTTTTCAAACACTCGTTCATTTTTTATAAAAATATGTTTCCTGGCAGCCAGATTATTTAGCTTCTGGCTCTGTGTAAACAAATGCGTTCAGGCAATCTGTATTGTCAGCTGTGATTGCTACACAAGGAACAAGCTGTTTCTCTTCTTCTGGAGCTGTACCTTTAAGGTAAGCATCTGCCTGCTCAACTGCCATCTCAGTGATCAGAGCGATCTGCTGAAGAGCGGTACCAACCATGTCACCAGATTTGATGTAAGCGTTTGCTTCATCGGATCCGTCAAGACCGATGATCTTAATGTCGTTGCGTCCTGCATCCAGGCAAGCCTGAACAGCACCGCATGCCATTGTATCGTTACCGCAGATGATACCAGTGATCTCTGGATTAGACTGAAGGATTGCTTCTGTCTTCTCATAAGCTTCTGTCTGATCCCAGTTAGCGGACTGCTGAGCTACCATCTCAAGATCTTCGTACTCGTCGATTACAGAATGATAGTTGTCAGAACGAACCTGGCAGTTTGTATCGGACTCAAGTCCAAGGAGCTCTGCGTATTTACCTTCGTAGTTCATAGCCTCAACCCATACTTCTGCGATTGCTGCTGCACCCTGTGCATTATCTGCAACGATCTGTGCTACTGCAAGTCCGGACTGGTTGATCTCACGGTCGATCAGGAAGGTTGGAATTCCAGCATCGTATGCTTTCTGAACTGCTTCGATGGAAGCGTCTGCACCAGCATTATCACAGATGATTGCTGCTGCGCCGTCGTTGATAGCTGCTTCGAAAAGCTCAAGCTGTGTAGCAGCGTCATCATCGTGGGAAGCACATTTTACTTCGTATCCAAGTTCTTCAGCTTTCTCTTTCGCGATTACCTGCTCTGTGTTGAAGAATGGGTTGGATGTGGAAGGTGTGATGCAGTAGATGATATTGCTTCCGCCGCCTGGAAGTAACTCAGCGTTATCCTCAGCCATTACCGGAACTGTCATTAAACCTCCAACCATTGCTGCTGTCATAGCTAATGCCATTGCTTTTCTTGCTTTCATAAATACGTCCTCCTTGAAAAAATATGTTTGATATTGTTCGGTGCTCTCCGAACTGTTGATAATTTCATTATAAACATTTGCATAAACATTTCAATAACCATTTTAGTTTTATATGTTATTTTGTATGAATGTACAAGGTTTTTGTATTGTTTTTAGTAAGTATTTACTATAAGATGGTAGTGTTTTTAACTTTTTGGCCGTTTATCTATGTGAACATTTATATAAACATTTATAAACAGTATGTAAAACCTTTTATGTGAATTTGGCTCGTTGCGGTTGGTGGGTGATTAGATTTATTACTTACAAAAACGAGACAACCGCTAGAGCGTGTTTGAAAAAGGCTTTCTGCAAGATGTGCGTCACAATTTGTGGGAGATTTTGCCCGGATGAGGGCGTCGTAGCGGGCTACAACAACCGAATTCAGGCGAAATATACCGCAAAGTGGGGCGTGCAGATTGCGGGAATGATTTTTCAAACACGCTCTAGGGTCTCATGCAAGCATGGACTTTGACGGCTGCCTCGCATAAATTATGGGAGCGGATTTATGTCCGCTCCCATGAGGATCCTTCTCTTTATATCATTTATAATTGACAGACCGCTGCAGATGCCATCTTATATTGTTCTTAATTACAGCATCCCCAGCTCTTTCTTCACTTCCTCCACTCTCGGAATAGACGGTGTGGCGCCTGGTCTTGAAACCGCAATGGAAGATGCTTTTGCAGCCATTCTCAGCGCTTCCTGGATGGATCTGCCCTCGATAGCTGCTGCAATGAAATATCCGGTGAAAGTATCACCAGCCGCAGTGGTGTCCACAGCTTTTACCTTGAAAATGTCCTGGAATACTTTTTCTTTGCCGTCGTAGTAAACAGCGCCGTTACTTCCAAGGGTAAGCACGAAGCGTGCATTGGGGAATTTCGCAGCCATGGCATCTAAGATCTGGTCTTTATCCTTGCAGCCAGTGATCTGCTCGCCCTCGATCTCATTTACCAGAAACAGATAAACCTTGCTGAGATCGCAGGTGCTTAGCTTGTCATCAAAAGGTGACGGGTTCATGACGATCTTCATCTTTTTCTCATAAGCCTGGTCGATGATATAGTCCAGCATATTGATCTCGTTCTGCAGGATCAGGTAATCTCCTTCGCCGAAATCAGCCAGAACCTCATCTACAAATTCCTTTGTCTGCATCTGGTTGGTTCCGCCGTAAAGAATGATACAGTTCTGGGCATTCTTGTCCACCTGAATCATGGTATGGCCGCCTTTTACCGGAAGTCTGCGGATATATTTGGTGTTTACGCCAGCTTCCTTGCAAGCCTCAAGAAGAATGTCTCCGTCGTTTCCCACGATTCCCGCATGATAAACCGGCACCCCTGCCTTCGCCAGCGCAATAGACTGATTCAAGCCCTTGCCACCGCTGAAAACCTCCAGTTTAGAAGAATGCTGGGTCTCTCCTCCAATGATGATGTGGTCTACGGAATAGACGTAATCTACGTTTAGTGAGCCGTAATTTAATACCTTCATGTAAAAACCTCCGTTTTGTTTCACTTCTGCTGCGCAGACTTTGCCTGGCAACGATTATGGTTATATTATGTTGTAGAAATTGGGTTACGTCAACTGGATTTTAGAGAATTTTCCTGCAACAAAATATTATTAACATCGTTCACCAGTAATATTTTCTCTGATTCTGTAGCTTTCCCAATGAACCACTTCAGCTCCATTGAAAAAATAGCCATTTAAAAGATCTGCAAACCGTTTCGGGTTCTTAAAAACCTCTATAGAAGCCGCAGCTTCTTCCCATCCCGCTCTATGATTCCTTCATCCACCAGGTTCTTCAGTTCTCTCATCATAGCGCTGCGGTCTACGCTGAGGTATTCTGCCAGGGTGGTGTAGGACATGGGAAGGATGAAGGTTTTGGTCTGTTTTTCAGCGGCGATGGAGTTTAAATATGCCATGATCTTCTTTCGGGTACTGTTCCTTGACAGTACGTAGATCCGGCTGGCCTGCTGGCTGGCGCGCATGGCGATCATCTGAAGCAGGTTGCTTACCAGCTGGCTGTGAAAGCGGCAGGCATTTTCACAACGCTTGATCACATGCTCATAATTAATAAACAGCACTTTTGTGGCTGCTTTTGCACAGACATAATAATGCTGGGATTCCTCGGGCAAAAGAAAGGGTTCGCCGAAAACACTGTCCTTTTTCAGATCATCCAGCATATACTGGTTTCCTTCTTCATCACAGCAATAAAGAGCTGCCTGACCTTCCAGGATCAGGCCAATTTTTTTCATGGAACTGGCATATTCCATGATCGTCTCATTATTCTGATAAGTCACCTCACGCATACAGAAGCAGACGCGCATGCGCTCCTGTTCTTCCGGGGTTATATATGAAAAAAGTGTCACCGGGGTCATTTTTGCCATTCCTCCATTTCCTATATTATCAGCTAAATTCAACCTTGCCTTTTTTCGCAACAATTCCACTGTAAACCGCACAATATTTCCTTTATAGAATACACCCTTTTGTTGTATTTGCAACAGATTTTATTTCAAAATTTGGTATACTAAAACTATGTTAAGGAAATAACAAAGTCTAAAAAAATAAATAATCACACGCAAAACCACACACAATAAACCATCTTATAACAAAGGAGACGAACCCCATATGAAAATCACAGACACTATCCGCTACGCAGGCGTAAACGATCATCAGGTCGACCTTTTCGAAGGCCAGTACAAAGTTCCAAACGGCATGGCATACAATTCCTACGTGATCCTGGATGAAAAAATAGCAGTCATGGATACCGTAGATGCCAACTTCACCCATGAATGGCTGGACAACCTGGACCGCATTCTGGAAGGCCGCAAGCCAGACTACCTGATCGTGCAGCACATGGAACCCGACCACGCAGCAAACGTGGCAAACTTTCTGAAGGTTTATCCGGAAACAACTGTTGTTGCCAACGCCAAAACCTTCACTATGATCCAGAACTTCTTCGGTCTCGACCTGGAAGGACAGAAGCTGGAAGTTACAAACGGCGGCACACTCAACCTTGGAAACCACAACCTGACCTTCGTTTTTGCCCCAATGGTACACTGGCCAGAAGTTATGGTAACCTATGACAGCACTGATAAGGTTCTTTTCTCCGCAGACGGCTTTGGAAAATTCGGCGCCCTGGATGTGGAAGAAGACTGGGACGACGAGGCCCGCAGATATTTCATTGGAATCGTTGGAAAATACGGACCACAGGTTCAGAAACTGCTGAAGGTTGCCGCAGGACTGGATATCCAGACCATCTGCCCCCTTCACGGACCGGTCCTTACCGAGAACCTTGGACATTATATTGGACTTTATGACACCTGGTCTTCCTACACACCAGAAACCGAAGGCATTGTAATCGCTTACACTTCCGTTTACGGCCACACAAAAAAAGCCGTTGAAATGCTGGCTGACAAACTCCGCAGCAAAGGATGTCCAAAGGTTGTTGTCTACGATCTTGCAAGAGACGATATGTCCCTGGCTTTGTCCGACGCGTTCCGCTACAGCAAGCTGGTACTGGCTACCACCACTTATAACGCAAGCATTTATCCGTTTATGCACGACTACATCACCCGTCTGGTAGAGCACAATTTCCAGAACCGCACCGTCGGCATCATCGAAAACGGTTCCTGGGCGCCTCTGGCTGCGAAGGTGATGAAAGAAATGCTTTCCAAATGCAAAAAGATCAACTGGCTGGACACTACCGTAAAGGTACTTTCCGCTGTGAACCAGGAAAATAAGGATCAGCTGGAAGCCATGGCAGGTGAGCTTTGCAAAGAATACATTGCCCAGAGCGATGAGCTGGCGAACAAAAATGACATGACAGCCCTTTTCAGAATCGGATACGGTCTTTATGTAGTCACCTCCAATGACGGCAAAAAAGACAACGGACTGATCGTCAACACTGTGACACAGCTCACCGATACCCCAAACCGCATTGCTGTAAACATCAACAAAGCAAACTATTCCCACCATGTGATCAAACAAACTGGCATTCTCAATGTAAACTGCCTGTCCGTAGATGCACCGTTCTCCGTCTTCCAGCAGTTCGGCTTCCAGACAGGGCGCAGCGTGGATAAATTTGCCGGCCAGAAGGTCTACCGTTCCGATAACGGACTGGTGTTCCTGGACAAATATATCAACGCATTTATGTCCCTGAAGGTTGAACAGTATGTGGATCTTGGCACACACGGCATGTTTATCTGCAGCGTTACCGAGGCCCGCGTAATGAATGATCTTGACACCATGACCTACACCTATTACCAGAAAAATGTAAAACCACAGCCAGAAACAGAGGGCAAAAAAGGCTTTGTCTGCAAGGTCTGCGGATACATTTACGAAGGCGACGAGCTCCCGGATGACTACATCTGCCCGCTGTGTAAGCATGGAGCTGCAGATTTCGAGCCTATTGGATAATAAAATCGACAGATAAAAAGGGTGACGGATAGTAAGATATAAAACAAAAAATATTTTACTATCCGTCATTCGTATATCCACAATACTATAGCATCTTTGAAAAATGCTTTCTGCAGGATGTGCGGCATAATTGGTAGGACATGCAGATTGTGGGACTATTTTTTTGCACGCTTCAGCCCTATTATCGATAATAGCAATTTCCACTGCACCCACCTGGAAAAATTCCGGATTTCATTTTTGACTTAAACTCAGCTTCATCCCCGGATTCTTCCAGCAGTCTCAACGAATTCCGAAGATTGCGGATATCTTTTTCCATATAATCGGTATAATTTCCCCGGCCTACAAGCTTCAAATGGGTAATTCCAGCTTGTTTCAGCTGGTACAGGGCACACAGGCCGCAGCCGGTTTCGCCACAGAGATACCCCGTAGGATCATAAGCAGGATCTGACGGCTCCAACTGGGAAACAGATCCCATTTTATCAGGGGCAGAAGCAGGTTTTTCCAATCCCTGGCCATCCGTTTTCACAGTTTTTATAGTACCTAATTCATAGGGAACCCTGCAAAGATACCCCATCTCATCACAATGTAAGGAGTTGCAAAAGGCACCTGTAAACTGGCACATTTCATTTAATACAAAAGCCTCCCGTTCTGGAATTTCGCATTTTTCTGCAACTGCTCTCATATCTTCGAAGGTATTTTTTCTGTGAAAAATCACACGCTTCAGCCCTATTTTTTTGTCAAATACAGCCACCATCCGGCTGTTCACCTCGCCGCATTCACCGCTTAAATGGATCTCACAGTTTATACCTTTTTCCCGCAAATACACCAGTAAGGCTGGGTCTGCAATGATATAACTGCGAAAACCAAGTTGCATGCATCTGCTTATAATCTCCCCAATTTCCGGGTATTGTTCCGGGGTATAATATAAAGAGTTAAAGGTGAGATGGACTGGTTTTCCATATTTTTTTACCAGCTCTGACAGGATTTCCAGCTCACTAAACGCCCCTAGCTGTACGTTATAGCAAAGCACTTCCCGACGGTTCAGGGGCAGTACGGTACCATATTTTTTTGCCCAGGAGTACGGCACATATCCACAGAAAAACTCATCTGCACCTGCAGCTGCAAACCTTCTATATTCATCAATAGAACCCAGTCCTGCTACTATTTTCATCCTGTATGCCTCACAAATTCCGCTTTCCCAGCTCCCAGAATGCCACGGCACTGGCTGCCGCCACATTTAGGGAATCCACATCATGGGACATGGGGATTTTCACTGTGTAATCACAGTCCGCAATGGTCTCATTTGCCAGTCCATCCCCCTCCGTTCCCAGGATAATAGCCAGCTTTTCCTCCGCCAGAAGCTGGGGATCATCAATACTCACTGAATCATCCCGAAGTGCCATTGCAACTGTCTTAAATCCAAGCTTCTCAAGAAGCTTCATTCCGTCCTTAGGCCACTCCATTTTCTTGTGAAAATAAGTCCAGGGAATCTGAAAAACAGTTCCCATGCTCACCCTTGCAGCCCTGCGGTAAAGGGGATCGCAGCAGCCACCTGTGAGAAGCACTCCATCCATATGGAGGGCTGCTGCCGAGCGGAAAATGGCGCCTATATTGGTTGGATTTACCACCTTTTCCATCACCGCAATTCTGTGCGCATCCTTGCAGATTTCTTCTACTGACGGCAAGCTCCGGCGCTGCATAGCGCAAAGCATTCCCCGGGTAAGCGCAAAACCAGTCAGCCTTATCAAAACCTCATATTCTGCTGTATAAACCGGGATTTCCGGGAATTGTTCCAGAATTTCCCGGGCTTCGCCTTCCAGATCCTTGTGCTCCACAAGAAAGGAAATGGGTTCATACCCAGCGGTAAGCGCACGCTGGATCACCTTCGGGCTTTCCGCAATAAAAAGCCCTGGCTCTGGTTCCTTGTATCTTAACAGCTGCACCTCCGAAAGTCTGGCATAAATATCCAGCTCCGGTGCTTCAAAATTCTTTATTTCAATCCAGTTTTTCATCCCTTTTTCAACCCGTCCTTCTTTTTATACTATAACATCAAGGGGAAAGCGTATCCTTCCCCTGTGTGGGAAGCACTTATTACAACCCTGTCCACGCCCTTTTTGGCACACCTCTCCAGCAGTTTGCTGTCCTTCAAAACCTCCATATCAATTCCAAATAAAGAGTTATACCTTCCCACCATATGCAGATGCTCCGGGTACAAAAATACATGCTCTGCGCAGTAATGAGGACAAGATTTTGCCAACTTCTGGGCGCCTCTTTCCCCATTCAGACTGACCGCCCGAAGGGGACAATACTGGGAGGTATTGGTCTGATACAATGGAATATGCAGACTGTTTTTCCCCACTGGAAAATCCTGTCCGTAGCCGCAGGATTCCCATTCAAATCTCTCAATTCCAAACTCTTCTTTTAGATAATCGCGGTAAAATCCAGCATTAAGATTGTTCTTTTCAAACAACCTTTGGTCACCTTTTTTGAAGGAGATCCGCGGATCTTTTTTGCGTTTATTCAGCAATGATCCAAGACTTGGAGTCACATTCCTGGTCCCATTTTTTACCAGATCCGCCATTCCCCAGTCATTTACAACAGCCTCTATACAAATCTGCCGGTGTTCACACCAGTGATCTATTTCTTCTAATAGTGCCTGCACCTGATCCAGCATATATTCCCGTATATATGAAAAAACAAGGGTGATCTGCACCTGTTCCGCTGCTGCTTTTTCCAGCATCTGAAACAGCAATTCCTTCCCTGGAAACAATAGATGACAGAACTGATTCCCAATGTAAAGGCGGTCTGGTACCTGGCGGTTTCTGATCAGACTGCTGCAGATTCCCATACTTTTTTCTGCAAATATTTCCGAAAAGTCTGTTAAAGAGCTTCTTAAATATGCCTGGTATAATTCCGGGCAATCTATCTCTAAAGCCAGTTCCACGGGGGCATTTTTCAGCAATGACCGACTTTCTCTTCCAAGCCCAGCTTCCAACAGTGTCTTTCTTTCTCTCTCTGGTCCTGTTTTAAGCTCCTCCTGCCAGATTTTCATCTGTTCTTCCAGGCTGCGGCACTTTACCACATCCCGTTCTCCTGGATAGCCGGTCATACTTTCCGCCAGTGTGCTGTCGTCTTCCTCCAGCTTCAGGTGAATGTAACGATTGTACTGGTAAAGAAGCCTCTGAACTGCCTTTGCATACTCTTTTTCCTTCACATTCACCTTATATTTCACGTAAAATTCCTGGAGATCTGTGTCTGCTGCATCACATCTTTGTATGTCATATTCCGAAATCTCCAGTTCTCGGTAACCACTATTCTCTATATCGTAAAAGCACACTTTCAGCTCTTCTGAAGCTATGTTTGCGCTATCCTTTTTCCTGATCCGGAAGCAAAATCCCGTCTCATCCAGCTCTGTAATCCGAACTTCCCGGCCTCCGGCAAATCCAGCAAGAAGCCCAAAAGGAACCATTAAAACCACCATCATCACCCCACGTCCATCTGGAATACTGAAAGTATATCGCAGAACATATGAAAATACAATAAAAGGCTTTCTGCAAAATATACCGCAAAGTGGAGCATGCAGATTGCGGGAATGATTTTTCAGACACGCTCTACGACACTTAATCAAAATTCATGAACTAAAAACGCCAGAACACAGAAGATCTTATAAAAAAGTTCTTCTGATATTCTGGCGTTTTTACATTAAAGCCTTACTTTTCTTCCACTTTTTGCAGTACAATCTGATATGCTTCATACTCCTGACCCGCCACTGGAAGCAGTATTCCTGCCTCCATAAGGGCAGCGCCCGGATATACTTTTCCAGTGGTTTTATCCAGATAAAAAGTATCCTCAGCAAGGCCTTTTAAGGTCACATAAGTGGCTGGTGCATTGGCTTCGGCACTCAGTCTTACCACACTTACAAGTGCCTGCTCCTGGTTCTCAGATACCACCATCCATGCAGAAATTTCGTCCTGGAATGGGTCAGAAAGGCGGTAATAACTACCCTCACGGATCAGTTCCTGGTGCTCCCGGTATTTCGCCAGCTGGGTACGGATCTCTGCTTTTTCTTCTACACTTAAAAGTGCCGGATTCAGCTCGTATCCAAAGGTTCCGGACATGGCTGCCACGCCTCTTGTGTGCATGCTGGTCACTCTTCCGGTCTGGTGATTTGGCACCGCGGAGACATGGGAACCCATTGCTGCTACTGGATAAAAGAAGGAGGTTCCATACTGGATCCGGGTGCGATTGATGGCGTCTGTATTGTCACTGCACCAGATCTGTGGGGTATAATACAGCATTCCGGCATCAAATCTTCCGCCGCCTCCGCTGCATCCTTCAATAAGAATATCCGGGTACCGTCTGGTAAGTTTTTCCAGAAAATCATACACTCCAAGAACATAATCATAGGTCACCTTTTGGCCGTAAACATCCGCCATACTGCGGTTCATATCCCATTTGATATACTCTACATTTCCCTGGTCTAACACGTCACAAATGTGTTTGAAAATCTCATCCCGCACTTCTTTTCTGGAAAAATCCAGGATCAGCTGGTTTCTGGAACGGATGGGTCTGCGGCCTGGAATCGCAATGGCCCAGTCCGGATGTTCCCGGTAAAGATCACTGTCTTCGCTCACCATTTCCGGCTCGATCCAGATACCAAATTTCACACCCTCCGCGTTTACCCGTTGAATCAAATTGGCAAGAGTTCCACCTAATTTTTCCTCATTTACATACCAGTCGCCCAGAGAAGAATTGTCATCATTTCGTTTTCCAAACCAGCCGTCATCCATAACAACCATGTCAATTCCAAGCTCTTTTGCCTGCTTTGCAAGCTCTACGATGGTGTCTCCGGTGAAGTCGAAATACGCAGCTTCCCAGCTGTTAATCAGCACCGGGCGGTTCTCATGAACGTATTTTCCCTGGCAGATATGGTTCATAATACAATGGTGATACTGCTGGGAAAGCTTGGCAAGCCCTTTGTTTGTATAGGATAAAATGACCTCTGGTGCGGTAAACCCAGCCCCTGCAGCCAGCGGATATTCGAATAATTCATCAGTCAGTCCCATCTGGATCCTTGTCTGGTTATACTGGTCTTTTTCTGCTTCTGCCAGGAAATTTCCGCTGTATACAAAGAGCATTCCATAGCAGCTTCCGCTGTCCTCAGTTGTGTTTTTCCCTGCAAGGATCACCCCAGGATTATGCTGGTGGCTGGAGCTTCCACGACGGCTTCCAATGCGGATGCTTCCATGGGAAACAGGTACACGTTCCAGGTTTCTTTCCATGGCATGTCTGCCGTAAAACTGGATCAGATCGTAGTCTCCATGAAGGAAATCCAGACATGCAGACTGGGCTTTTTTTATGATTATCTGTGATTCTCCAGCGTTTTTAATGACTACACTTCTGGTGATGATGTCCTCCTTTTCCAGCACTCCGTAGAGCAGATGAAGTTCCACTTTTGTGACCGGATCTGCCAGAATAATCTCCAGTGTTTCTGCCTCATCTTCGCTGGCGCGTACGGCCGGAAGTCCATTCAGTGCATATTTTCCAGATGTGATTTTATGGCTTATGTAAACCAGATTACAGCACTGGGAACCGTCCCCATTCTGGATGTTTACAGCATAATTACGGAAATCACCGGTGCCAAGGGAGGGATATTCCTGCGGCAGAGCGTCCAGAGAATAAGTTCTGTCGCTACCTGCTGAATCGGGATTTCCAGAAAATCCACGGTCTGCATAGTTCAGCAGATAATCCATCTCTCCCGCAGTTCTGGCACCGTAATACAGGTGCAAAAGGTAACCCTTGGCATCTGCCTGCATCTGATAGGTAGTGTGGGCGGTGGTAAGGGTGAAGATTCGGGTTGTTTCGTTGAAGGTGATTGACATGGGTGGAGACCTCCTTTTATGTTATGTTTTTATTTACTTCTTTTTCATATGCAGCTCGAAATCAACTGAGCTGAAAATACTACTTGTCCAAGTGGTAACGGCAAATTTTAAATGCGTAAATGGATCTGTCTTTCTCTTATTGGTTCCAGTATAACATACCATAATCAACACTTAAATAGCTTAATTTTTCTTATTTTATATCTTTATAATGCTTTTTTGTGGTATAATGAAATGTAATATCGTATTATGGCATATTTTGATTAAGTAATACTATAATATGAGTGTCAAAAGGTCTTTTGTCACTGGTATCATACTATCGCTATTAAAGTTCTGTTAAAGAAACGATTAAAAAAAAGAACAGGAGATTTCCAGATATGGACAACAACTTTCACATTTTCCCAAGCGAAAATTTCATTGATCTATGCCTTTACCAATATGGCCATGAGAAGTGTACCCCGGGGCATTTATTCGGTCCGGCAACGCGGAATCACTATCTTTTTCACTATGTCATTTCCGGAACCGGCACCCTGATGGCGACTAATTCCAAGGGACAGAATATAAATTACCAGATTCGAAGTGGACAGGGCTTTATGATTTTTCCCGGGCAGATCACCACTTATGTGGCAGATATTCAGGTACCCTGGGAATATGTCTGGGTGGAGTTTGACGGGCTGCGTACTACAGAAATTCTCAATGTCTGTGGCTTTTCCAAGGATGCTCCGGTCTATGCTGCCCGGTCTGGGGAAGCACGGAAAAGGATGGCTGATGAACTGATTTATATTTCTCAGAATTCAGAGCAATCCCCCTTTCATCTGATGGGACATTTCTATCTTTTTGCGGATCTGCTTGCACAATCTGTTGCCAGGCCGCAGCCTGCCGCCAGCAGTAAAATGAGTGATTATTATATCAAAGAGACGATTAATTTTATTGAACAGAACTTCCAAAATGATATTTCTATTGAGGATGTGGCCGCTGTATGCGGCATTAACAGAAGCTATCTGGGACGGATTTTCCGCGCCAGCACAGGACATTCTCCACAGGAGTTTCTTATTCATTACCGAATGACCAAAGCGGCGGAATTACTGAAATTAACCACCTTATCTATAGGGGATATCGGCTCCGCCGTAGGCTACGAAAACGCCCTCCACTTCTCCCGGGCTTTTAAAAATGTGTATGGGGTTTCCCCGCGGACGTGGCGGGAGCAGCATAAATGACGAAAAGGGCATATCTGACCGCCGCCAGTATGCCCTTTTCCCATTTAGCACTACAATTACTACATCATTCTCAAATACTGAGGTCAGCACTTCTGAGGCTAACACCGTTTAAGTACCATACATTTTTACATCATTCTCAAACTGTACTGCTCTTTCTGCTGGTGTCATTCCAGTTTGAGTACCATACATTTTTACATCATTCTCAAACAGAAGAACAGTACAGAGGGCTGCAAAGAGAGTTTGAGTACCATACATTTTTACATCATTCTCAAACAGCGAGGGAGAGAGGATGGCCTTGATCTTGTTTGAGTACCATACATTTTTACATCATTCTCAAACGTAAAAGCTGTCTTAAAATCGCAATCATCCGTTTGAGTACCATACATTTTTACATCATTCTCAAACTGTGTCCCAGGGGAGCACGAAATTGACACGGTTTGAGTACCATACATTTTTACATCATTCTCAAACCGGTTTCTGTTTGTCGTTTACTGTTATCTCGTTTGAGTACCATACATTTTTACATCATTCTCAAACACGCCTCAGGCTCCGGATCCGCGCCGAAGCGTTTGAGTACCATACATTTTTACATCATTCTCAAACTTGATAGCCCATTTCATGTTAGCATATACAGTTTGAGTACCATACATTTTTACATCATTCTCAAACCTGTTCTGTTCTTCTGTAAGAAGCTTTGTGTTTGAGTACCATACATTTTTACATCATTCTCAAACAATGATCTGGAAGTAGCAGACGAAAAAATGGTTTGAGTACCATACATTTTTACATCATTCTCAAACAAATCACTGTAGTGGTCTCCGCCCCATGCGTTTGAGTACCATACATTTTTACATCATTCTCAAACAGATAATGTGCTTATGTATGTGGCTTTTACGTTTGAGTACCATACATTTTTACATCATTCTCAAACCTCAAAGTTCAAAAATGAATCGCCATCATTTGCGTGAAATAAGGTACTCAAACATTTTTAAAATATTTCACAATAATCCTTATCTATAATATACCGCATTCCTCCCTTAAGGCAAGTCCTTTCCTGGTTTTCTATGAATAACGCCTGTATTTCCTGATATATTATTTCTTTTATCAACTCCTGCATCTGCTCATCAGTTAAATAGCTTCTCAGATTAACAAAAGCAAACAGCCTCACCCCCAACACATTCACTGCATTTTTTATGTAACTACATAAGCGTTCGAAAAAAAAATCTTCCGAATCCTCTATTTTTACATCCATCATCTTCAACAAGCCAGAAATATCCATTTCATCGTTGAACTGTAAAATATGATTCGTATTTTCCTCCAATTGCAAAATATACTCCTGAATACGCTGTGTAAGTTCTAATGTCTTCGTATACATTTCCTCTGCTCGTGACACTTCGCCCAATTCAGCATACAACTTATTTAATATTTTTCTGCCATTTAAATCTACAGCAAAAGGATCCGTTATAATTTCTACTTCTCTTGCCAAATCTACTTCTTTATCTCTATCAGACAACACAAACCGTCCCTCTCGCTTCTCGCATTGTCCATAGAGTTCCTGCAAATATCCAGAAAACAAAGCTGGCGATTCAATGATCCATTCAGAAAATTCTTTCCCCTCTTTTAAAATTTCACCTGTAAGCTCAGTATGAACAAGTTTCACAAAATCACCAGCCTTTCATCACTGTCCAGAACCTCACTTTTCAGTTCCCCAATAATAATATCCATCTTAGAATACTGTTTTTCCGTCACAGTCAATAATTGAACCAGTCCTTCCTGTGGTTTATTCCTATGAACATTATCTATAATGGCATTTACAGCGGTTCCATTCAGCGCGAGTTTGCAATACACAGATTCCTGCAACATAATAAAACCATTCTTTAGTAGGAATTTTCTGAATTTCGAATATGTTCTCCTGTTTTCACTTGTCACTACAGGTAAGTCAAAAAAGACTAATACTCTCATAAACCTATAACCCAATCTTATAAAATCGAATCAGCGAACTGTCATCTTCATTCA
Source organism: Blautia glucerasea (assembly GCF_020537505.1). Lineage (GTDB taxonomy): Bacteria > Bacillota > Clostridia > Lachnospirales > Lachnospiraceae > Blautia_A. Next base: position 85,080 of record NZ_JAJBMO010000012.1, read on the forward strand.
AAGCTTCCAGCACACTTTTACAGTAAATTTTTATGGCATTATTTACATATTGAATTCTTCCGTCAATCTGTACCTCTTGATTTAGAATGTCAACAAGCTGCATTTTCTCATCATGTTCAAATTCCAGCAATTCCATTTTACATACCTTCTTGTCCACTAAAATGCGAAACGGTTCCATAAAATCAGATGCAAGATTAAATTGATTGAACATATTATCATGAAAAATTCCAAGCTGTGTTAAATACCCATTTGCTGTAATCTCTCTGGTAAAAGCAGATAAAATAATAGAATAGCCATAATTCAAAGCGGCATTAATGTAATTGTCCTCCGTCCTGGTAAAATCCATTCCAAAAAGAGCATTAAAATATACTTTTGCCGCATGTCCTTCACGATTTGTTTTGTCTCCCCATTCTATCTCTTCCAGATATGAAGACAACAGTTTTGATTCTTCCTTTCCTAAAATTTCCAATAGTTCCTTCTGTTTTCTTATTTTCTCTGAAACAATTTCTGTCCAGACCGCTTCCTTGGTGTTTTTCTTCCAAACAATCTGCTTTCGCACCTTATTGCTTGTATCATGGCTGCCATAATAATTCACCAGTTCACAAGACGGATTTCTCTTTTCATCGCAAAAGATTACCTTGATTTTTCTTTTTGCCAACTCTGCAATGAGACTCGTTGTTAAAGAAACAGCTGTTGATTCTATTAAAAGTGTGGAAATCTCACTTAATATAATTTTGGTTGTAACGTCATCACTTCTCACCACCATCTGGCCCAACTGTAAATCCAGCTTTGCTCTCTTTGAAATGACAACAATTCTCCAACTCATAATTTCTGCAAATCAATCTTCTTTTCAAACATACCTGTAGGAGATTGATTTATAATAAATATATTTTTGCAGTCTGTGATATTGCTATTAATTGCCAGCGAACCTGCATTGGCCGGGCCTCCGATCAAACTTAAATTTGCATTAACGCTTTGACACTGGAACATATGAAGGATTTCACTTAAAACAACACATTTCTCTTCCTTACTTAATCCTACAAAATTTTCTTTTTTCTCAGATAATGTTTTTACCTGCAAGGATAGTTTTTTATTGTATATGGTATTCTGAAGTTTATATAAAAAACAATCATACAGATTTACCAATTCACTTTCAGCTATACCATCGCTTTCATATAAAATCAGATTTTTGTTTTCGCGCCTCCTCTGGACATATTTAAGCACTTTCTTCATACATTTTGTTTCACTCAATGACAGGATTAACTGATTCGCACCAGCAAAAGTTACCTGAGTTCCTTTTCTCCCTGTCAGCCACATTTTAAAACCATCAACTTCGAATAAGGTATCTGTTTTTATTTTTCTTATAAGAATTTCAGGCTCTTTCAACCCTTTTTCTTTTATCAGATACTTCTTTGCATCTTCTTCTGATTTCTCAATTTCTGCCTTAAGATATAAAGGAACATATTCTAAAGTTCGAATATCTTTTCCCTTTTTATCCCTTGATTTCACCAGCATAAAATATGCGCCAGTGGCCTTATTATACCCTCCGTATTTTTCAATATTAGAAAGTCTTTCATCACTTCCTTTAATTGGAATTTGTCCTTTCCCCTTTTTCAAGATCATCTGGTCAAATAAGCCGCCTTTTGCTTCATAAGACCTTCTTGTAACCAAAATATTATTCTTTTGCATTATTTTTCTTACAGTTACAATAGTCCCCTGGCATCCAGCTTTCCACGCAGTTTCCCCATTCCTTGTTATGTCATATTTGGAAGTGAACATTCTCTCTAAGTTATAGGTACGTCCTGGATTATTTTTCACATACCATGCTGCATTCTTTGTGAATTTCACATAATAGGAATTTCCAACAACAATATTTAGGTAAGCGTCTTTTGCGTGATGAAGATCATTTATTTCACGAACTTTTATCAAATCAAACTCCTGCCTGAATCGGGATACCGTTCCCGCCTTTACATAAACAATTTCAGAGTCAGGAAATGCCCTCTTTAAAATATCGGCTACTATTTTTGTTGCCTGTCTGGTTTCTACTATCTGACGCTCAATAAATCCTGCCAACTCATTCTCATCAAACGTCTCATTTCTGGTTAATCTTTTATATTTCTCTTCACTTATAAATCCACCCTCTAACAACGATTTCCAAAAACTTTGCATCTTCTTTCGAATAGCTGGCGCAATGGGATAATTGTCTGATTTTATTTCATTCTCCACTTTTTTTACCAATACACGATTGTTTAAGCTGTCATCCATTGTTTTCGACTGTGGATAAATATGATCAATATCGTATTTTGTATTATCCCATAACTCATCCAAATCAATAGTTTCCCCGGAATACATACACCTTCCTTTTTGGGTATAATATAAATACAATTTATCACTTCTCAAAGTTTGTTCTTCTGCATTGTTCAATTCCGATATTAACTCTTTTTCATCTTTCTGACAGCTCTTATATAATTCCTGTAACTGCTTTTTGCGTGATATAGTTCTTTTATTTTCTGCTTTTTCCCTCGCCATTTCTACAAAAACTCTATTCGGCTCCGTTCCCATAACATTACGAAGTTCTTTCACTACTTGCAAAGTCTGCCAAATCTGTCTTTTTACAGCAGGAGAAACATATAAATCCTGAATCGTTTCATAATTTAGGGAATCTGATTTTTTATCTGAATTAAACTCCTCTACTGCCTCCATAAATTTATATTTGCGGCCTAACAACTGCATCAGATTATCATTTGTTTCCCACAATGCAGTTATTATATTCCAGACTTCACCAGTTTCCGGGGCAGGAATTGTTATCTCTTCCAGAAAGTTTTTAGATAGGCGTCCCCATGCTTTATAGGACAATGTACAAATAGCTTTCATCTGTCCTGCTGATAACTCTGGAAAACGTTTGCTTAATCTTTGTTTTAACAGCTTCTTATCGTCTCCAAACAGTACAATATTAAGAATTATTTCTTCTTTTTCCTTTAGAGTCAGATTAACACCTGTCAGCTTCTCTTTAAAATCATGATAGGATGTCAAAGTGGCTTTAAAATCTCCATCAATTCCAGTAATGTCCACATTCCTTTCGGTCAGCCCTTGTGTCACCAGATAATTTTTTAACTTTTTTATTGTCACTTTTCGGTATCGGCAAAATACGTCTGTATAAATTCTCTGTTTCAACTCAACAGAAATGGCATTTCCATTCAATTTCAAGTTATTCAGTTCGTTCAATACCATATATTTGCTATACAATAAAGAATCTTTTGGCAAAACATCTTCTCCGATCAGATATGTACATTTATTTGTCATTCGTCTGATAAATGCCTCTGCGCTTGCTTCCGTATCAATAATCTCATTGAAATTCCAGGGATATATTTTTCCACATTTCTGCCTTACAGCCCAGCTAAAATTGCCTCCTGTTCCCACCTTATTTCCATTTAACGGACCAACATAATATGGAATTTTAAACTCGAATAACTGGATAATTTTTTCTGTATTCTGGGCAATGAAAGGAATTTTATTTTCCATATTTTTTAATATTTTTCTTAGCTCAAACAGATGAACCTGATATGGAATTACACTGTTTTCCTTACTGACCTGCTTAGGCAAAAAAGTCTCATGCTCTATTTCATTTTCAAGATATTCTTTTATCTTTTGGTCACTTAAACATGGTAAAACATTTTTTCTTAAAAAATCATAAAATTCAGATTGACTGCAGCATCTTTTGGCTTCCAAAGAAACCTTACGGCCATTTTTCTTTGCCATTCCAATATAAGCACAATAATTATGCAATTTTTCTTCGTTATCCACAAAAATCTTATTGTACTCTTGTTTTGTAAGATATTTTTTTGCAGCTGATTTTAAATAGGCAAGGTCATTCTTATGCTTTTTAAATATCTTTACTTTGGCTTCTGATATTGATGAACTGTCACCAAGTATATCCGCCAATATAGCCCAATCGTACACAGCTTTTGCGGATTCTATAATATAAAATTGTTCTCCAAGTGTATCCGCAACTACACCGATATAGTCATCATATCCACTATCCGCAAAGGAAATTTTAGGTCTTTCGCTTTCATTAAGTTCTGTATTTCCAAAAATATCACTTAATTTTGCTGTTCCACCTGTAATTAAAGTTATAATACCTTTTTCGCAGGCAGATTTTGCTCCTGATATTTTCACTAATCTGGTTTTCCTAGTTGAACGGGTAATATTTTTATCTTTTAAGATTTCCTCAATTTCAGAAAGTTTTTCTTCATTTATCTCTAGTGTCCATTCAAGCTCTTCATTTCTCAGATTTTGAACTAATGTGGTAAATGTACTGCTAAACTCTTTTATCTGACTAATATCTCCAGATAAAAGAAAATGACCTCTATGTTTCATCATATGATGAATTGCAAGATACACCAGACGAATATCTGGAGTTTTTTCCGTTTCCATAAGCCATTTTCTAAGATGATAGATAGTAGGAAACTCTTTATAAAAATCTTTATCCGTGTAATCCTTATCAACAAATAGGGAGTAGGGGAGTTCTGGACATTTTCCGTCCATATCTCGTTTCTCTTCTGGATAATATTTACTTTCCTTCATTCGAAGAAAAAATCCTGGATCTACTTTAACTATTTCTTCTGCAAAAAGCTCCTGTAAAATCTGTATTCTCCAATTACGCCTGTCTAACCTTCTTCGATTTGTTCGAAACACTCTTCGTTCTTCTGCGGTAGATGCACTATCAAATAATCTTACGCCCCATAAGGCTTTTCCATACTTTTTTAATATTTTGTATTCAGAATCTGTTACCGCCCAGCCCAGAGAACCTGTTCCCATATCTAATCCTAAGAAATAATCCCTTCCCATAAAGCCCTCCCTCTATTTTATCTTGACTTTTCGCTGCCAGATTATTATACTGAAAATAGTTTAGTACCATACTAAATTTACATCATAAGTTCAAATAAGAATTTATTCAAATCGTCACATTACGTGACTCCACAGTGTGTGGGATAGAGAAGTCTGGATATCCAGGCTTTTTTATTTAATCCTTAATATTTAAGATAGCATTGTTTTTGTCTATTTTCAACATATTCTGTACGTATTTTCTTCTTTTATTGTTTATTTTTTGTTTTGAACAGCTATATTTTTCCTATAAGCCAAAGAAAGCCCTCAGAGTCACTCTGAGAGCCTTCGGCTTGCTTTTATAAAATTTTGCCTAAACTTTTAACAGTTTACGTATTAATACCTTTCATCGTGATTTGTTTCCCTTACTTAAATTTAGTTTTCAGTTACATTTGCTCGTTTTTCAAGTTCTCTTTTTAATCTTTGAATTTCTAATTCAGCCGCATCCGCTCGTTCTTTTTCCGCATCTGCCCGTTTTTTTTCCGCATCAGCTCGTTCTCTTTCTCTCTGCGTATTTCGTCTTTCAGCCTGGATGTCCATTTTCTCCATGTTTTCAAACAGATAACCCATTCCACGACCTCCAATCTCACCCATCATCTCTCTTGCCTCATCCACGGGCACATTCATCTTTATTAGTAGAGTCCATAAAATCTTCTTGTAAATTTCTTTTATCGCTTCCGGCGCATTGCTGTAAATGGAGTTGACAAGCTCCTCGGATACCTTTCGGAAATTCTCGCAATCCTCCGGCGTTTGTATTTTATTAATTAGCATAACTAGAGACATCTCGTCTCGCTTCATACTAAGTTCTTCATTTGTATATTGATTGACACTCACTACCTCATAGGAAAAATCCGGGATATATTTTTCCATCTGTTCCGCAAATTCAATCCGATCTTTCAGATGAAAATCAACTGTCCACTTCCTGGTTCCTTCATAATAAACAATAGGAACAATCAGTGGATACCGAAAATTCTTCCGCTTGCTGCTATCCGCATCCTTCTTATTCTGCATCTCTTTGTAATCCTGCCAGATTACTGTCATGTATCGGAGAAGCTGCATTGCAACATCATAATCGATGTCGCTTTTATGTTCGATCAGGGAAATCACATAGACTTCCTTTTTCAGTGTTCCATCCGCATCCCGAATGTATACCTTCTTAATGGTATCTGCCTCATATTCTACACCAAGAAATGCCCGGTATTTGCTAGATACATCCCTAATATCTTCCGGTCTGACATTGGCAAACAGGGGAATGTTTGTATAATTTCTCAAAAACTGGCTGGCAAGCGTATCGTTTTTGAAGATCTCCCGACTGTTCACATCTCTTGTATGCAGTTCAGGATGGTAAGCAGTATCTCTTTTTCTTTTGTTCTGTGTCTTTCTGCTCATTTTTCCTCCTTACGCAGGAAACGCTTCACAGATCAAAAGATATCTACAGATTCATAGTAGCACGCCCAAATTCAAAATACAAGAAGGACCTTCTGATTTCTCAGAAAGTCCTGCATCTGCTTGTTGTTATTGAATTTTAGAAGTTAAATCCTACGGATTTCAGCGTTCCGTCTGAGGACTCTGCGGTTACATCCTGGGCTACTACGCCTTCCTCGGTTTCCTGGATGTGAAGAGCACTCTGGGTTGTGTTCTCTTCTGCTGCAACATCTTTGAACTCGATGTTGATCACAACTGCTTCGTCTGGAACTTCGATCTCAGTACCGTCTACTGTGAAGGTTACATCATAGAAGGTGTACTCGTCATCTTCTGTTGTGCCAAGGTCTCTGATGGAAGCCTGTTTTGCTTCTTCGTATTTCTCGCTGCCGGCTTCAAGCTTTACAGCGTTCATTTCTGCGTTTTCTGGAAGAGCTGTCTCATCGAAAACTTTTGCGGTAATGATAACTTCCTCGTTCTCAAAACGGAAATCGTAAGCAGCTGTAGTTTCCTCTGCCTCGCCAACCTCACCTGTTCCATCTGTAAATTCAGCTGTCTCAGCTTCTGCGGAGCCATCTGTGAATCCATCAACAAAAGCCTCTTCTTCCTGGGCAGATTCCTCTATCTGGAACTCTTCCTGGGCTTCTTCTGCCTGAACCTCCTCAGTCTGTGTGGCTTCTGGCTGAACCTCTGTCTGAGTCTGCTCCGGCTGAACTTCTTCTACATATACAGCTTCATCACCTGCGTTAAAAGCATCCATCTCCGCAAGTGTCTCAGCATCTGTGAAACCTTCTGCGGAAGCTGCTGTATATCCAGTGGCCAGCATTGCTGCTGACATCATAACTGCCATTGCTTTTTTTAATGTATTCTTTCTCATAATGGAAACCTCCTGAAATCTATTAAGCTATTTCCAAATGTAATATCCTTTAATTTAACTTCATTATACCAGCAGGGCTGTTTCGTCAACTCTTTCTTCGGGATGTTTTTTGACTTTTTTTTGCAGAAAAAAGGCGATCCGCTTTGTGTGCGGACCGCCTTCCTTTGTACCTGCCATGTTATGGTTTCTGATCTGTCCAGAAATCTTTTCATGCCTTATTATCTTTTGTTTCTTCTGCGGCGTCTCTCTGTCTCAGCAGCAAGCATTGCGGCTGCAAGGAGAAGCATCAGATAGGTTCCGATCGGTGTGTCGTCTCCGGTCTTCGGTGATTTGCCGCCGTAGCTGCCGGAATGATCTTCGGAACCACCGCCATTTCCGTCATCAGAAGAAGGTGTTGGAGTTGGGGTCTCTGTAGCTTCTTCCTGGTTGGTAATAACTACTTCTGCTGTCATATTGGTATCATCGATTGTAACGGAGTCTGCACTTACGGAAACTTTATATCCAAAGTCTTCGGATCCTGCAATTGGTTTTCCGTTGGAATCGGTTTCGATTACGTACAGAGTTACCTTTGTTCCTGGCTGGGCAAGACCAACATTGATAATCTCGCTTACTTCGTAACCACCATCCATCTTGAGTTCGATAATATTCTGCTCAACCTGCTGTGAAAGCTGTGTATGAGCTGCGTCATCAAAGATACCTGCATAAAATACTTTATCGCTGTTCTTGGTATCTCCGTCTGCTCCCAGAACTCTCTTAGTAATTGTCAGCTGGCCCTGTCTGTAGAAACCGTCTGGCGGGAAGCTACTGAATACGTTTTCGAAGGAAACAGTTGTTGTTCCATCGGCTTCAGTTACTGTTGTGGAGTTACCATCGCCAAATACTGCTTCATAGGTGGTTCCATCTGCAAGCGCTCCAATAACCTGAGAAATTCCGTCTTTTGTACACTCTGCAATGTAGTAGGTCTTTCCTGCCTTAATATTCTCTGAGAATACTACGGTGGAAGCATTTGAATTCTTGAACTCAAGAGCTTTTATATCAGATACTCTCTGTGTGCATTCTTCATCAGAATACAGGGCTACGTAGAAGGTCTGATCTTTTGCTACCAGATTTTCACCTACATAGGTAAGTTTCTTGGTTACTGCAATAGATGCGGATGTTGCCAGGCTATCCTGTACCAGCAATACGCCATCTTTGGAAACAGTTGTTGTCTTTTCGGTATCAACTGTTCCGTCTTCTTTCAGCACAAATGTGGTGTCAGTTGTAAGTAAGTATCCATCTGGAGCTACCGTCTCACGAAGGGTGTAGGTTTTACCGGTTTTCAGTTTCTCGGTAACGTGAGCTTCCTTAGTAGAATCCCACTCGTCTACGATATTTCCATCCCCGTCAATGATCTGGATGTGAGCACCTTCCAGCTCTTCTCCATCCGAAATATCTACTTTGCTTACTTTTACAGAAGTTCTGCTGTCTTCTACCAGAAGTCTTCCATCATCTGCGATGGTTGTGCTGGTATTGTCCTTGTCAAGAGTTCCGTCTTCTTTCAGCACAAAGGTTGTGTCAGCTGTAACTGCGTAGCCGTCTGGAGCTACGGTCTCACGAAGGATGTAGGTCTCACCGGTCTTAAGACCTGTTACTTCATGTGATTCCCAGGTGGAATCCCACTCATCTACAACATTTCCATCCTTGTCGATTACCTGGATATGGGCACCTGCCAGCTCTTTCTGGTCGGTAATATCCACTTTGCTGATCTTGACGGAGGTAATTGTGTTTGTTATAACAAATCCTTCGGCAGCATCTCCTGTTACTTCAGAAATGTAACCAGTTGTTTCGCTGGTTTCTTCTACGGTGTAGACGATATCTTTTCCAGCTTTCTTCTGGTCAAGATCGGACCATGTGTAAGTCCACTTGTTCTCTGCATTCAGGGTGATTTCCTCGCCGCTGTTCTCGCCATCTGCTTTCAGCTGAACTTTGATTTCTTTCGGTCTATGGCCGTCGCGGTCATTGTTGTCAGCCCATGCTTTGGTAACTGTGACGCTGGTTTTTCCTGGTGCATAGCTATTTGTGATATCGTAGCCGGTGATCTCGGTTGTGTAATCTGCAACTGCATCCTCGGTTACGGTGTATGCAATTTCTTTTCCAGCCTCATATTTCGGCAGGTTTTCGAAACTGTAGGTCCAGTTTCCATTTTCATCTGCAGTTACGGTCTTGCTGTCTTTCTCCTCGCCATTTGCAAGAAGTCTTACCGTGATGCTCTCCGGACGTTTGCCGTCCTGGTTGTCTGCATCGTTCCAGGTCTTGGAGCCCTTCACCTCAGTTGTCTCGGTTGTGTAAGCGTTGGTGATGTTAAATCCGTCTACACTTGTTTCGTAGCCTTCCACAGCTTCCTCGGTTACGGTGTAGGTGATTTCTTCACCATTTGCATATTTCGGCAGATCTGTGAAGGTGTAGGTCCAGTTTCCTGCTCCGTCTGCGGTTACAGTCTGACTTGCTGCGATCTCGCCGTTTGCAAGAAGATTGATGATAATACTCTCTGGACGCTTGCCATCCTGATTGTCTGCGTCGTCCCAGGTCTTGGTTCCGGTGATGGAAACAGTTTCTGGAGCGTAGGTGTTAGTCAGGGTGGTTACGGTTCCATTCTTGCTGTTATCGGTCAGTTCGTAGCCTTCTGGAAGAGCTTCCTCAGTCCAGGTGTATTCGATTGCTTTTCCATTTGCTTTTTCCGGAAGATCAGATACAGTCTGTGTCCAATTGTTCTCGGCGCTCAGGGTGACTGTCTCACCGATTGCTTCACCGTCTGCAAGAAGACTTACGGTGATGCTCACCGGACGTTTTCCATCTTGGTTGTCTGCGTCGTTCCAGATCTTGGTTACCGTTGCACTGGTCTTTCCTGGAGTGTAGCTGTTGGTGATGTTATTGCCATCATAGGTTGTAGTGTAATCAGTTACTTCCTCCTCAGCTACGGTGTAGGTGATTTCCTGGCCGTTTGCATATTTTGGCAGTTCTTTGAAGGTGTAAGTCCAGTTTCCTGCTTCATCTGCGGTTACGGTCTGGCGATCTTTTTCTGCTCCGTTTGCAAGAAGGATTACGGTGATACTTTCTGGGCGCTTGCCGTCCTGGTTGTCGGAATCGTTCCAGGTCTTGGTTCCAGTAATCTCAGTGATCTCTGGCTGGTGAGTGTTGACGATATTGTTGCCATCAAGCTCTGTGGTGTAGCCTTCAACTGCATCCTCGGTTACGGTGTAGGTGATTTCCTGGCCATTTGCATATTTCGGAAGGTCTGTAAAGCTGTAGCTCCAGTTTCCGTCTGCATCAGCGCTTACGGTCTGGCTCGTAAGCAGAGTTCCGTTTGCAAAAAGGTTTACAGTAATGCTCTCTGGACGTTTTCCATCCTGATTGTCTGCATCATTCCAAGTCTTAGTTCCGGTGATGAAAGTAAGCTCTGGTGTATGAGTGTTGGTCAGAGTGGTTACAATTCCGGTCTTGGAAGTTCCTGTCAGGCTGTAGCCTTCTGGAACATTAACCTCGGTCCAGGTGTAGGTGATATACTCTCCATCTGCTTTTTCCGGAAGACCAGTTACAGTCTGGGTCCAGTTGTTAGCAGCGTTCAGAGTAACCGTTGTGTCGGTTGCTTTTCCGTCTGCAAGGAGAGCTACGGTAATGCTCTCTGGACGAATGCCATCCTGGTTGTCAGCGTCAGCCCAGATCTTGGTTACAGACGCGCTGGTCTGGCCTGGGGTGTAGCTGTTGGTGATGTTGTAATTATCATCAGTAGTTGTTGTGTACTCAGGTACTGGAATCTCGCTTACAGTGTAAGTGATTTCCTGGCCGTTTGCATATTTCGGAAGATCAGTGAAGCTGTAGGACCAGTTATCCTTAGCTGTCACGGTCTTGGTAGCTGTGATTTTGCCATCTGCAAGAAGGTTAACAGTGATGCTCTCTGGGCGCTTTCCGTCCTGGTTGTCTGCATCATCCCAGGTTTTGCTTCCCTCTACCTTGGTTGTCTCTGGGGTATGGGTATTTGTGATGATAAATCCGGTCTCAGCATCCCCGGTCACTACAGTTGTATATCCAGATACCGTTCCGACCTCTTCTACTGTATAGGTGATATCCTTTCCGGCCTTCTTTGCATCCAAGCCGTTCCAGGTATAGGTCCACTTGTTTCCTTCGTTCAGGACAACTGCTTCTCCCTTGGCTGTTTCATCTGCATACAGCTGCACCTTGATCTCTTTCGCACGCTTTCCATCCTGGTCGTTGCTGTCATTCCATGCCTTGGTCACGCTGATGCTGGTCTTTCCTGGTGTATAGCTGTTGGTAATGTTATAACCGTTAATCTTGGTTGTATAATCCGGCACTGTATCCTCAGTTACCGTATATACGATCTCTTTTCCGTCTGCATACTTCGGCAGGTCTGTAAAGCTGTATTTCCAGCCATCATCTGCTGTCACAGTCTTGCTTGCGGTTTCTTTTCCGTCTGCAAAAAGTCTTACGGTAATGCTTTCTGCTCGTTTTCCGTCCTGGTTGTCTGCATCATCCCAGGTCTTGGTTCCCTCTACCTTGGTTGTCTCTGGGGTATGGGTATTTGTGATGATAAATCCGGTCTCAGCATCCCCGGTCACTACAGTTGTATATCCAGATACCGTTCCGACCTCTTCTACTGTATAGGTGATATCCTTTCCGGCCTTCTTTGCTGCCAAGCCGTTCCAGGTATAGGTCCACTTGTTTCCTTCGTTCAGGACAACTGCTTCTCCCTTGGCTGTTTTATCTGCATACAGCTGCACCTTGATCTCTTTCGCACGCTTTCCATCCTGGTCGTTGCTGTCATTCCATGCCTTGGTCACGCTGATGCTGGTCTTTCCTGGTGTATAGCTGTTGGTAATGTTATAACCGTTAATCTTGGTTGTATAATCCGGCACTGTATCCTCAGTTACCGTATATACGATCTCTTTTCCGTCTGCATACTTCGGCAGGTCTGTAAAGCTGTATTTCCAGCCATCATCTGCTGTCACAGTCTTGCTTGCGGTTTCTTTTCCGTCTGCAAAAAGTCTTACGGTAATGCTTTCCGCTCGTTTTCCGTCCTGGTTGTCTGCATCAACCCAGGTCTTGGTGCCCTCAACCTT
>NZ_JAJBMO010000116.1 GCF_020537505.1 Blautia glucerasea
CACTCTCCAGCACCTTTTTGATGATTTCAAACACCTGTGGCTCAAATCGGCTGGTGATCTCTCCTGCTACAATGATGTTCCTTTTGGTCGCCAGCACCTCGCAGGCCACTCTGGAATTTTCGTCCTCTTTCAGACACGCGTCCAGAATGCTGTCTGCGATCAGGTCGCAGAGCTTATCCGGATGTCCTTCTGTTACGGATTCTGCTGTATAAAATCGTTTCATAATCGTTACCATCCTTTCCAAGTAAATAATAACGGCAGGAAACGCTCCTTTCTGGAACACTTTCTGCCGGATCTGGGTTATAAGTTGTCTCACATTCTGCACTTTTCTGGTACTTTCAGACACTTTTTTCAACCTAAATACTACCAATGCACACCCTTACATAATCCCCCTGTTTTGAACACATCCCTGCCCGTGCGGTCATTATTTGTCTCATTTTCTGC
>NZ_JAJBMO010000117.1 GCF_020537505.1 Blautia glucerasea
AATGCAGTCCGTAACCCCTGGATGCACGCATCCAGGTTTAGGCTCCTCCGCGTTCGCTCGCCGCTACTTGCAGAATCGAGTTTTCTTTCTTTTCCTCCGGGTACTTAGATGTTTCAGTTCCCCGGGTTCCCTTCCATACGTTATGGATTGGCGTATGGATGACAGAGGTGTGCTCTGCCGGGTTTCCCCATTCAGAGATCTCCGGATCAAAGGATATTTGCTCCTCCCCGAAGCTTATCGCAGCTTATCACGTCTTTCTTCGGCTCTTAGTGCCAAGGCATCCGCCCTGTGCCCTTATTGCTTGACCTTTTCGCTCATCACCCTAGCGTAGGTGATGCGGTCTTTTGATTCTCATTGTTGATCTTTGTCTGTTCTCACAGACTAAATCGATGTCTTCCTATCTTACGTTTTAACGTTTGTATCAAGGATATTTGATTAAA
>NZ_JAJBMO010000118.1 GCF_020537505.1 Blautia glucerasea
TTATGCCCAGCACCATTTTTCTTTTAAAACTTCTTTTCTTTTTATTTTCTTCAAAATCAACAAAAATCTGACTGTGTTCCAACCTCGTTTTTCCAGGATCTTTGCCAGTTTTTTCAAATTCATGCATGCAAAGATAAGCCCGGCTTTCATTTCCATCCGTGCTTTTCCTACATACTGTGTATATCGAAATCCATGCTGTTCTTTCGCTGTACCGAAGATCCGCTCTATGGTTTCTTTTCTTAACTGGTAGATCTGTCTGTTTCCGATCGTGTGCCGAATGTCTTCTGCCACTTCCATATATTCTTCCCATATATGACGTGTGATCAGTTTTACATGATCCTTACTTTCTGTGCATTTTGAAAGACATTGGCATTCAGCACAATGTTCACCGCAGCTTTTATACTCTTTATATCCACTTCTGTTTGTTGTACTGTATG
>NZ_JAJBMO010000119.1 GCF_020537505.1 Blautia glucerasea
TCATTTCCAAGCTGGGTAAGTGCCACGGATACGATCTGGCCGTTGCCTCCAAACAGGCCGGCAAACAATCCGCCGCTGGAATAATACCTCAGGACGTGAGGGACGTATTCTGGATCGCCATAGGCACTCCAGCCATGCGAAGCAGCCTGATCATTGGAAAACTGCAGAGCATTTTCTGCACTGTAGCCCCCGTAGTTTCGGAGCGCCCACGTTATGTATCCGTTGCCGTAGTTATACCCTTGCAGGGACAGCTTCAGCTTATCCATGTCCTGGGGGCTGGTGCATCCGGCTTCCTTCAGGCAGTCCGCATAATACTGGATTCCTACATGTATGGAATAGTCGGCATCCTGGATGGCATTCGGGCTGTTGGAATACCGGGTGTTGTATGGGCACTCAC
>NZ_JAJBMO010000120.1 GCF_020537505.1 Blautia glucerasea
CTGTCTTTGTCTCTGTCCTTGCCGCTTCACCGCTTGGTGTTACGTAACCTGACGGTGCTTCTGTTTCTACAAAGTAATAGCTTCCTGGTTCTACATTATCGACTGTAATTTTTCCATCTTTGTCAGTTACATAGGAACCACGATTCTCGTCTGGATCCCCAGCCTTATACAGGTCGAATTTTGCTCCTTCAAGAGCTTTTCCTTCTGTTCCTGTCTTCAGCAGTTCCAGTTTTCCTTTACTCTCTTCTGTATTGCGCATTTCGAAAGTATAAGTTTTTACTTCTGTCTGACCAGCCTCTACTGTCTTAATCTCTGTCCTTGCTGCATCTCCGCTCGGCTTTACATAGCCTGCCGGGGCTTTTGTCTCTTCGAAGTAATAGCTTCCTGGGTCTAC
>NZ_JAJBMO010000121.1 GCF_020537505.1 Blautia glucerasea
GGAACGTAAATGCCGGGTTATCCCCGATCTCCGTCTTTTTTGCATGGGTACAGGACTGGTTGACCGCCTGTGCGGATATGGCAAGTGCCAGCGTAATGTTTGACCGGACTTTTCCTGCATGGAGGGTGCTTTCAAAACAACGCCATTCCAGTGTTCCCTTGGAAAAAACAGCATGTAGGTTTAAGGCATAATACCTTGTCCAGTTGTAATGCTCGGAGCTTCCGTCATTTCCCTCATACCATGCCCTTTTGAATTTTTCCATCGTGATGGTGCTGTTTGGCATCCGGCGGATCTTCTCCAATACCATAGGACGGACTTTCTGACAATACTCATCTTCCCTTCTCGTCTGTACATTTAAGGCTTTGAACAGAATATCCT
>NZ_JAJBMO010000122.1 GCF_020537505.1 Blautia glucerasea
TTAATAATCCAAATAATATCGTCTATACCAATCTCTCCTTATGCTGTTTTTCTCTCCATAAACCATTTATCCACTTCGTAAAACAAGTGGCTTTCCTGCCCCTGTATCATACAGGTGTACATCATTCCTACACCGCCTGCCTTTCTGCTGGCGCATCGCTCAATTTTCAAAATTCTGTCAATGCTATACTTTCTTCCATCCTCCCATGTAAAAAATATGGGAACCAGCTGTCCGTCTTTCCGAAACTCTGCTACTACATCTACATATACTTTGTTCATGCCGACACCTCACTATAAAATCTCAATTGCTCTTGGCGATGCCGGGATTCTGCGGATATATCCATTTAACTCCAACTG
>NZ_JAJBMO010000123.1 GCF_020537505.1 Blautia glucerasea
CGACCATGATAACCAGAAGCAGAACCATGACCGCTCCGGCGGCTCCCAGTGCAGCCATCATGGACTGCACCGTTTTCGCTGCCGCTTCTACAGCGGCCTTAGCTGCCTTGAAGGTATTCTCTCCTGCCCTTGCCGTTTTCTGTATCCGGCGGACTCCATCGGAAGTCTGCAAGGCGGCTTTCTTCGCCGCCTGCTTCGCTGCCCTTCGTTCCATCTGCTTCTGCATCCGGGCTGTCAGGGCGTTGGAACTGGCCACCCGGAGCTTCTGCTCTGGCTGGATGCTGATCTTCACAGATGGAGGGGCGGTCTTAATAGTACGCCGCTGTATGGTCTTCGGCTCCAACTG
>NZ_JAJBMO010000124.1 GCF_020537505.1 Blautia glucerasea
CGGTCAAAACCGCTCAGGTTATGTACGGAATCTAAATCAAAGTTATGCCGGAGGGACTTCAATGCCTCCATCTGTGCCTGATTTTTATTCTTGTCCCGGACTGCCTCTAATCTCTGGGCCAGCCTGTAATCGCACACAAAATGTTCCTTTCCCTTGCGGACAACTGCCTTTAATTCTCCCTGAAGCAGATCTGCTTTTAACAGTACATCCGATAAAAAAGGAACATATTCCTCTATGATAGCTTTCTGTAAGGCAATGCTGGAAGTGGATACCACCACAGGCCGCCTGTCACATCCCGAATAACCGGAATGCAGTACACTATATTTCCGCATCAGGATGCAGGC
>NZ_JAJBMO010000125.1 GCF_020537505.1 Blautia glucerasea
CCTCGGCTTTCTCTTAGGAGGCACTTGTTCTATCCATTAAACTAACAGGACAAATACCGGATTTTTGGCTTAAAATCAAGGTTTTCAGCCATTTCAACGGCATTGGATTTTATGATTTAAAACTGACTTACGTCAGCTGAATCAATCTTATATGATGAAATTTTTTGATATGAAGCTATCGCCTTTTCCAAAACCGCATGTCCTCTTAATTGTGACATCACATAACAGAATCGAACTCAAATTCATTTTTCTGTTATACGCCGAGGCGATAACTCTGGTCACCGCTTAGGAGGCGAGTGCTCTATCCAGCTGAGCTATGACGACACATGCCGCAAAC
>NZ_JAJBMO010000013.1 GCF_020537505.1 Blautia glucerasea
ACATGTGTTGGTTTCCCGATACCTTTTGACAACGGTAGATTAGAAAAGCCAGTAAATATGCGGGATAGCAGCTACGTCACCCACCCCCATTGTTGTCGTTACTGTTTCTTTCTTCCCTCTGCCAGTAACCAGCGATTTTGCAATGTATATTCACGTAGCCGCGCATTTCAGGAGCGGTTTTAGTGGAGGCGAGATCCGATGGTTACGAAGACTTAGGCGAGAGGGCTCTCCCGAGCGCCTTAGTCGTAGTTACCAGCTAGCTTGCCGGAACGTTGCTCCGCGCGGCGGTGAATATACATTGTGAAATCGCGTACGTGGTAACGACCAACCCACAAAATAGCAAAAGAGCGAATTTCAAAGATATTACCTACTTCTTCGAAATTCGCTCTTTTATCATATGTTACACATTCGCGGTCTTTCTACCGCAGCACTGTTTGTACTTCTTACCGCTTCCGCAAGGACACGGATCGTTCGGATAAACCTTGATCTCTTTTCTCTGAACCGGCTTACGAACGCTGGAATCGTCCTTATTGGTACCAGTCACCTTAGCTACCTGCTCACGCTCGATCTTCTGCTCAACATGTACATGATACAGCATTCTGACAGTATCCTCCTGAATAGAAGTGATCATGCTATTAAACATATCAAATGCAGCCATCTTGTACTCAACAACCGGATCTCTCTGGCCATAAGCAGTCAGGCCGATACCCTGACGAAGGATCTCCATGTCATCAATATGATCCATCCACTTGCTGTCAATGCTCTTCAGAAGGATAACACGCTCAAGCTCACGCAGCTGCTCTGGCTCCGGGAACTCTGACTCTTTTGCTTCGTAAAGCTTCACCGCCTCTTCCTTGATGAGATGTTTCATCTCGTTCTTTTTCTTGCCCTTCACCTTCTCAGTGGTAAGCGGTTCGATAGGGATGATCTGACGGAGAACGCTGTTGAACTCGTCCAGATCCCACTCTTCGGAATCTACATCATCGGAAAAACACATATCTACTGCATTATCTACAATATCTGTGATCATCTTATAGATGGCATCACGCATGTTCTCACCGTCAAGTACCTGGCGGCGCTCTTTGTAGATGATCTCACGCTGCTCGTTATTAACCTGATCATAATCAAGAAGGTTTTTACGGATACCAAAGTTGTTAAACTCAATCTTCTCCTGTGCCTTCTCAATTGCATTGGAAAGCATCTTATGCTCAATCTGCTCATTCTCAGCTACGCCAAGGGAGGTGAACACCTTCATCAGACGCTCAGATCCGAACAGACGCATCAGGTCGTCCTCAAGGGAAATGTAGAAACGGGATTCTCCCGGATCTCCCTGACGTCCGGAACGTCCACGCAGCTGGTTATCAATACGTCTGGACTCATGACGCTCTGTACCGATGATCTTCAGACCGCCGGCAGCTCTTGCCACGTCATCAAGCTTAATATCTGTACCACGACCTGCCATGTTGGTTGCGATGGTAACTGCACCTGCCTGACCAGCCTGTGCTACGATCTCAGCCTCAAGCTCATGGAACTTGGCATTCAGTACGTTGTGCTGGATGCCCTCTCTCTTCAGCATACGGCTGAGGAGCTCAGAAGTCTCAATGGTAATAGTACCAACCAGTACAGGCTGCTGTTTCTCATGAGCTTCCTTAACGGACTGGACAACTGCATTAAATTTTTCTTTCTTTGTCATGTATACGGCATCGTCTAAATCCTTACGCTGAACCGGCTTGTTAGTCGGGATCTCAACAACGTCCATTGCATAGATATCACGGAACTCTTTCTCCTCGGTAAGGGCAGTACCGGTCATACCACCTTTCTTATCGTATTTGTTAAAGAAGTTCTGAAAGGTGATGGTTGCAAGGGTTTTGCTCTCGCGTTTTACCTTAACATGCTCTTTCGCCTCGATTGCCTGGTGGAGACCATCGGAATAACGACGGCCCGGCATGATACGTCCGGTAAACTCATCGACGATCATAACCTCGTCATCTTTTACAACGTAATCCTGGTCACGGTGCATCAGATTGTGGGCACGAAGTGCAAGAATAATGTTGTGCTGGATCTCAAGGTTTTCCGGATCTGCAAGGTTCTCAATATTAAAGAATTTCTCAACCTTCTTCACACCCTGCTCGGTAAGGTTGACGATCTTATCTTTCTCATTTACAACAAAGTCACCGGTCTCGATAACTTCCTCGCCCATGATTGCTGCCATCTTAGTCATCTCATGGCTGGCTTCTCCACGCTCTAACTGCTGTGCAAGGATGTCACAAACCTCGTACAGCTTGGTGGACTTGCCGCTCTGACCGGAAATGATCAGAGGAGTACGGGCCTCATCGATCAAAATGGAGTCGACCTCATCGATGATACAGTAGTGAAGGTCACGCTGTACCAGCTGCTCCTTGTAGATAACCATGTTATCACGAAGATAGTCGAATCCAAGTTCGTTATTGGTTACATAAGTAATATCACAGTTATAGGCTTCGCGGCGCTCCTCCGGCTTCATATCGTTCAGAACCACGCCTACGGTCAGTCCAAGGAATCTGTGAACCTGTCCCATCTCATCGGCATCACGCTTTGCCAGGTAATCATTGACTGTGACAACGTGAACCCCTTTGCCCTCCAGGGCGTTTAAGTAGGATGGCAGGGTAGCTACAAGGGTCTTACCTTCACCAGTTTTCATCTCGGCGATACGGCCCTGATGAAGTACAATACCACCGATAAGCTGTACTTCGAAATGCTCCATTCCAAGTACACGCTTAGCCGCCTCACGGACAGTCGCAAATGCCTCTGGTAAAAGGTCATCCAGGGTAGCTCCTTCTTCCAGGCGTTTCTTAAATTCTCTAGTCTTACCGCGAAGCTCTTCGTCGGTTAATTTCTGCATTTCGGGACGCAGCTCCTCAATTTTCTTAACGAGAGGCATGATACGCTTTACCTCACGCTGGCTGCGGGTTCCGAAAACTTTTGAAAACATATTCATTTAACTTTTATACTCCTGTCTATCATTTTAGATGCTATATTGTGTAATATAACGAATTACATTTCTTATGGAATTGTATAGTTTGTTTAACATACCAGTCTATTTTATCACTTTTTGCCATGGAAAACAATAAATATTTGGTGAACAAAATATGTCTGAAATTGCGCCTTGTTTTTATAAAATAGCCTGACGGGATTTACCAGAAAGATGCAAATGTGCTATAGTAAAGTAAGCGCAGCCATCTGAGGTTTGCAGTTACCAATGACAAGACATTCCAGTTCACCTTTGATGATAACATCTTGAGCATCCACAATTTTAGGAGAATTTTATTTATGATCTATCTTTTTCAGGAACTTCATACATTTTCAGCGCGATCCTTTGAAGAGAGTCTGCAGCTACTCCCATCAGAACGCAGGGAATATGCGTTCCATTTCAAACATCCAGAGGACCAGAAGCGTTCTGCCCTGGCGTGGCTGCTTCTGGCATACGGATTGCGGAAAGAATATGGAATGGAAGCGGTTCCAAAATTTCGGAAAGCAGCTTCCGGGAAGCCTTTTTTTCCAGAGACGCATATGCCTTTTTTTAATCTCAGCCACAGTGGGAATTTCGTTGGGTGTGCGGTACATGACCAGGAAATCGGGCTGGACATCCAGGAAATTACGGAGCCCAGGGATTCTCTGATCCGCAGGGTCTGCACCCAGGATGAGCTTGCCTCCTTAAAGTCTTCCCAGGATTTCTGCCGGATCTGGACAATGAAGGAAAGCGCAGTCAAGCTTACCGGGGAGGGGATTACCGGAAACTTCCGGGATATTCTTACTTTGCATCCGGATATGCACACCCACGCAGTTCCTTTGGAAAATGAGGCAGGTTTTCTGGCTTACAGTGTTTTTGCAGACACAGAGCTTCCAATTCAAATCGTTTCAACACCAGAATTATTTCGTATTCTATGCCAGACACTTATGTAAACTGTGTCCCTTGATTGTTTTTTCCTTCACCATCCATATTCCCAGCTGATTCTTCGCCCATATTTGCGTAAAAATCCCGGAGACATATGCCTCCGGGACTCTATTGTTTCACATATTTAGTTTTCTAAAATCAAGAAGCAGTTCCGCTTAATCCTCCGGCTCGATCAGTCCGTAGGTATTGCCTTTACGTTTGTAAACAACGTTTACCTGATCGGTCTCTGCATTGCAGAATACGAAGAAATTATGTCCAAGAAGTTCCATCTGAACGCATGCATCTTCTGGATACATAGGCTTGATATCGAATTTCTTGGTACGGATGATCTTAACTTCCTCATCCTCTTCGTAGTCCTTGTCCAGGTATGCCTTCTGGAAGTTGGCAGCTGACTGCTGCTTGTCCACGATCTTGTTCTTGTATTTCCTGAGCTGACGTTCGATTACTTCCTCTACAAGGTCGATTGATACATACATATCATTGCTGACCTGCTCGGAACGGATGATGTTGCCCTTAACCGGGATCGTCACCTCAATTTTCTGTCTTTCTTTTTCTACACTAAGAGTTACGACAACTTCAGTGTCAGGAGTGAAATACCTTTCCAGTTTACCGAGCTTATCTTCTACTGCTGTACGAAGCCCGTCTGTCACTGTGATGTTCTTTCCGCTGATAATGAATTTCATGCTTCCATCCCCTTTGCTGTTTGATGGGTATATTATAACACATTATTCTTAAAATTAACATCATTTTCTGAAAAAATTACGAATTTTTTCACATTTATAAATTACCCATCAATTTTTCAAAAGGTATGGTGCCGCCAAATAGATCCAGGGCGCTTCCCACGGTCACATCCACTTTTCCGCCTGCTGCCTGTTTCAAGATCTGGATATCCTCCATGCTGCCAACGCCGCCAGCGTAAGTCACTGGGTGCCCATTGTATTCGCCAAGCAGCTTCGCCAGGGGGACTTCTATACCTTTTGCCTTGCCTTCCACGTCTACTGCATGAATAAGAAATTCATCGCAATAAGCCCCCAGCTTTTCCATTAATTCCAGAGTTACCTTCTCCTCTGTAAACTTCTGCCAGCGGTCTGTGACAACATAGTAGGCATTGTCTTTTTTACGGCAGCTAAGGTCAAGAACCAGGTGTTCTTTTCCTACTGCTTTCACCATCTTTTCCAGGTTTTCCCAGGAAATGTAACCGTCGCGGAACACGTAAGAGGTGACGATCACGTGGCTGGAACCGGCTATAAGATAATCGGCAGCATTGTCCGGGTTTACACCGCCACCAATCTGAAGACCGCCTGGATAGGCTCCAAGGGCCAGCATTGCCTGGGCTCTGGTTGCCTGGAAATATTCAGAATCCGCACTGTTCAGAAGGATAATATGTCCGCCTTTCAGCCCTTTTTCCTTATACAAAGAAGCATAAAAAGCTCCATCCTGCTCCGACACAAAATTCTCCTGCGCCTGATTTCCCGCGTCCTTCAGGCTTCCCCCTACAATCTGCTTTACTTTTCCATTATGTATATCTATGCATGGACGAAATTTCATGATATTTCTCCTTCTCACAAGTCTATATTTTATTGAAATCATAACATAAAAAAGCCTTGAGTAAAATATGTCTCTTCATTCAACGCCAATTTATTTCCGTCTTATCAATTACTATTCTTTTGTTCCTATTGACATACTTTTTCGTTGCAGTCATATAATAACAGAAACAAAATTTCTGTCATCGAAAATATTGTTCACTCAACGGAAGCGTCTGTCTAATAAATATCCGGCTCAAAAAATTCGGGAGCTGTCTATTCGGACAACTCCCAATTCAGTCTACATTTATTCCTTATTATCTTCCATTGGCTGCATTATCCACAGCGTCTCCAACGCCTTCCACTGCATCGCCCACGCCATCCCCTACATCACGGACACCGTCAGCTACTCCGTCGCCTAACTCTTCCACGCCTTCGCCGATTGCGCCGGAAACAGAGTTGTTATTGTCTGGCACGTTGTCCCCAGGGACAGCACCATCGCCTGCATTGTCAGCGTCATCTGGTACTGCGGTATCATCTGTTACATTACTATCTGCTGCATTTTTGTCTGTGCCATTATTCCCCGCGTCATCCAGCTTGTTGTCTTCTACGGTTCCATCCTCTGCATTATCCATGACATCATTGGTATTATTTGGAACCTCGTCTGCTGCATTGTTATTGTCATTTCCACAGGCTGTAAGCATACATAATGAAAACACCAGCAAAGTACCTATGAGCACACGTTTCATTTTTTTCATCTCATCTGTCTCCTTTTCTTAAGAAATTTTTCAGCTGAAAATATTGCTGTGTATTTCTAATATGTGCAGATGAAGAAAAACTATTCTGGAAGAAATTTCTATTTTATTTTCAATACTTAACAAAACAAGCCTTTTTCAAGCATGCTCTAGAGTAACAGCGCCTCCATCACCGCATAATAACACTCCACTGCCCCATAAAGCTGGTCCAGTTCTACATACTCATCCACCGTATGCGCCAGGTCCTCTCTGGACGGGCCTAGGCCGATGGTTGGGATGCCTTTTTCGCCGGCGTAGTGGCTGCCGTTGGTGCAGAAGCTGTACTGGGTAAGTTTTGGATCGTAGCCGGCTTCCCGGACTTTCTTCAGGATTTTCTGGATGTAGTCCTCCTTGGGATCATAGTACCAGCCTGGGAAAAAGCGCTCACCCTGGATTTCCTCATCTGTATAGCACTTCTCGCTGCCTACGGAAAAAGAGGCTTTGGCAGAAAACTCCGGATCTTCCTTTTCCAGCTGGCGAATCAGCTCCTGGATTGGAGCCAGAACGCTCTCTCTGGTCTCTCCGGTAAGCAGTCTGCGGTCCAGGGTGGCCCGGCAATACTCCGGAACTACGGAAGCACCTGGATAGGGGGAAGAAATAATATCGGTTACTTCCAGGATCCCCTTTCCCAGATGCCCATGGACAGGCGGCTGGAGCTTGTCCATTTCGCCAATAAGCCTGCACATTTTCTTCACTGCATTGATACCCTTTTCCGGATTGGCGGAATGGGCTGCTTTTCCGAAGGTTTCCAGAATGATCTCCGCACGTCCACGCTGGCCAGTTTTGATGTTCAGTTCGGAAGCTTCCCCGATCACCACATAGTCCGGTCTCACCAGCTCACTGATGCTTCTGGCTGCCACGCCCTCAAAGCACTCCTCATGAACCACTCCAGCCGTATAAACTTCCCCGGCAAAATTCTTTCCATGATCCTCCATAAAATAAGCAGCCGCGCAGAAAAATGCGGCAACCGCCCCTTTCATATCCGAGGTTCCACGTCCATATAATCTGCCATCTTCCACCACCGGCACGAAAGGATCATGCTTCCAGGCCGCCTTATTATCAGCCGGAACCGTGTCCATATGCCCATCAAAAAGTACCTTGTTTCCAGGCCTGTCACCTTTAATCCTGCCTACCACATTGCCGTATTGATCTGTATAAAAATCATCAAACTTCTTCTGCCGCATAAAATATTTCAACGCTCCGGCAACCGCGTCTTCCTCACCGGAATAGCTTCTATTGGAAATCAGTTTTTTGCAGAGGGCAAGAACCTCCGCTTTTCGCTCTTCTGTTAATTTCATAATGACCTTTCCTTCTTCCATTTGCAACCTTATACAGTTTCCTATAATGTCATGGAAACTCTCCCACAAAGCCGAAAAACAAATTTCGCTTAAGCATTCCTCCGCACAATTCTGCCACTTCTGGAATTTTTCCATTTATCCTGTTCTACCGCGATTTCTCCGCCTGCCAGCACATAATCAAATCCTGTACAGTACTGATCCGGGTTCTGGAAATCCGCGTGAACCTTTAACCGGTCCAGATGAAATACATTGATGTCTGCGGCCATTCCTTTTTCCAGGATTCCCAGGGGGAGTCCCAGTACCTGCGCTGGTTTTGCTGTCATTTTATATACAGCATCTTCTATGGAAAAGATTTTTTTATCCCACACATAGTCAGTGAGCAGCCTGGGAAAAGCGCCGTAAACTCTGGGATGATATTTGCCGCCTGCAGGATAGATGGCATCAGAGATCAGGTTGGCCCGGCTGTCTTTCAGAAAATACAGCATATCCTCCTCTGAGGCGATGGTGTCCAGCATGGTGACCTGACAGCGCTCTGCCAGAAGGATGTCATACAGGGTATCATAAGGATCCTGCCCAAACTGTTCTGCGATTTTTGCAATAGACTGTCCTGCAAAGCTTCTGAATTTCTCTGTATGCAAGGTACTTGCATAGATCCTGTCAAAGCCAGCCAGCTCTACGATGTTCTCGAAAATATCAGAAGGCTGCTTCAGAACCTTTGTAATCTCTTTCCTGCAGGATGGATCTGCCAGCCTTGCACAGATGGCATCTGTGCCCCCTTCCTGGAACTGGGGCGGAAGAAGATGCACCAGCTGGGTGGAACCAGTCAGATAGGGATACAGGTCAAAATCCACCTTCACGCCGCGCTCTGCGGCCTGGTCAAACAGCTTTAGGATCTTCACCGGTGTCTCTCCCCAGTTTTTTCTTCCGATGCATTTCATGTGGCTTACATGCAAGGGGATCTGCAGCTCTTCCGCCACAGAAATCACTTCCTGCAAAGCCGGAAGGATCCCGTCTCCTTCATTTCGGATATGGGTGGTAATGGGAATGTCCGTGCCCTTCAAGGGCTGCAGTGCCTCCACAAGCCCGTCTCTGTCATATTCAAATTCTGGGGCATAGGCAATTCCAAGGCTGATCCCAAGCGCTCCTGCTGCCAGGGATTCCTCCACTGCCTTCCATACCTGGTGTACTTCTTCCTTAGAGAGCTTTCCTGGGGCATAGCCTTTTACTCCGGCCCTGATGGTTCCATTTCCTGCAAGCATTCCGGTGTTGACGCTGCGCTTTTCCTTTGCCAGTGCGGACATGTAGGCAGACATGGTTGACATAATTTCACGAGCATCTCTCTCGCTTTCTTTCGCTGAAATTTCGCAAGACGCCTCTTTCTTTTTTGAGGAAAGTACGCTTTCAGTATCCTCTATAGTTTTATCTTTCTCCAAACAAAAATCCCCGGTCACGCTGCTGAGGAATCCGGCGATTTCTTTCCCAAACTTCTCTCCAGCCGGAGCCACCGAAAGCCCGCAGTTTCCATTCACCACAGTGGTCAGTCCCTGCCGGTTCAAAAGCTCGTCATCCCCGTTTCCAAATGCCTGCCAGTCTCCGTGTCTGTGAATGTCAATGAAGCCGGGGGTTATATAACCACCGGTTGCATTCAGTACACGCTCCTTTGGAAAATCGGCAGGGATCTCCACATGAGCTCCCACTTCCACGATTTTCCCATTTTCTATTACAAGATCTCCCTGAAATGGCTTTTCCTTTTTTCCATTTACGATCCAGCCATCTTTGATTATGTAGTCCATCCTGAATTACCTTTCCTCAACTTTCCTGATAAACTGACGAATACGATCATTCTTCGGATGCTCGAAAAACTCTTCCGGAGGCGCATCCTCCACGATCACGCCATCTTCCATAAATAAAATCCGGTCCGCTACTTCTCTGGCAAAATTCATCTCGTGGGTGACGATTACCATGGATACCCCTTCCGCTGCTACTTTGCGGATAACGCTTAAGACCTCTCCAACCAGTTCCGGATCCAGTGCACTGGTAGGCTCATCGAAAAGGATCACCTCTGGGTTCATAGCCATGGCTCTTGCGATGGCTACCCTCTGCTGCTGTCCGCCGGAAAGATTCTTTGCCATGGCCCCTTCCCTGCCTTCCAGTCCAACCATTTTCAGCAGCTCCTTGGCCTTTGCAATTGCCTCCTGCTTGGGGACTTTTTTTACATGGACCGGTGCCTCGATCACATTCTGCAGCACACTCATATGGGTAAAAACGTTAAACCTCTGGAAAACCATTCCAATATGCTGCCGCAGCTCATACAGCGCCTGGCCGGAATTCACAGGTTTTCCCATATAATCGATTTCACCGTCATCATAGGTTTCCAGCTGGTTGATACACCGAAGGATTGTGGATTTACCCGAACCGCTGGGGCCAAGGATTGCAATCTTTTCTCCTTTATGTATGTCAAAACTGATTTCCTTCAGTACCTGAAGATCACCAAAGCTTTTGCTGATATTTTTTACACTTAAAATAACATCTTCCGCCATTTATGCCATCCTCCTTTCCAAAATTCCTGCAATCTGGGTAAATATAGTTGTCAGGATCAGATATAATACCGCAACCGCTATGTACGGCTCAAAATAATGGAAAGAATTATAAGCGATCAGGGTTCCCTCTCTTGTAAGCTCTGTCAGCGTGATGGCGGACAGGATCGAGGTATTTTTGATGGTGGCAATAAACTGGTTTACAAGAGGCAGAATACAGATCTTGGTTGCCTGTGGTGCCACAATTCGGAGCATTTCCAGATGCCAGGGCATTCCAAGTGCTTTGGCAGCTTCTCTCTGGCCCGGGTCAATAGCATGGATACCGGAACGGACGATTTCTGCAATGTATGCGCCTGTATTCAGGGACATGGAAAGCACACCAGCTGTCATAGCGCTAAGAGTAACGCCCAGGTTTGGCAGACCGAAGTAGATCAGAAATGCCTGCACCATCAACGGTGTTCCTCTCCAGATCCAGATGTACAGCTGTGCGATCTTTGCAACCACTTTTATGCGGCTGTCCCTCATCAGGGCAAGCACAACGCCCAGAATCGTACCAAAAATAAGTGTAAGAACCGATATTTCCATCGTCACTGCACATCCATGGAGCAGTGATGACATTTTGTCAAATACAAGTGACCATTTCAATGTTACCATACTATTTCCCCTGTGACCAGTAATTATAGCCGGTTTATCCTTTCTTCCTTACTTTTCCGGTTACTGTTCACTTTGTTCACAGCAACTCGTTTTCTGCATAGAAGTATATGCCTGTTTTATTCAGCGGTTTCCGTATCTTCTGCTGCAGCTGCTTCTTCTCCCTCACCGGAAGCGTCGATCCATTTTGTCCAGAGTGCATCATAAGTACCATCTGCATAATACTCGTCAATACACTCATTGATAAATGCAAGCAGATCGTCTTTTCCCTTCTGTACGGCGATTGCGTTCTCTGCGTGGGTAAATGGGTCACACACGATCTTGGTTCCTTCGTATTCCTGGGAAAGGATCTTCTGGTTCAGAAGGTCATTTACAACAACGTCCACACGGCCTGCCAGAAGGTCTGATACACATCCTACTGTATCTTTGTACTGAACGATCTCATAGGAAACATCCGGATTTTCGTCCAGAAAGCTCTGCGCTACATTATAAGAAGTTGCGCCCTCTTTTACGGCAACCTTCAGGCCATCACAGTCAGCCAGGCTCTTAACAGTGTCTGCGTACTCGGAATCCTCTTTTACGGCAAGGATCATACCACTGTCGCAATAGGATTTGGACATATCCACAACCTCGCATCTTTCATCTGTCTTATACATTGCTGCGATGGAAAAATCATATTCACCATTCTGGATAGAAGGAACGATGGACTGGAATTCCATATCTGTCACTTCCATGTCAACCCCAAGCTTGTCCGCAATGTACTGGGCCAGGTCAATATCAAAGCCTACGATATTATTGTCATTGTCCCGGTATTCAAAGGGTACATAGGTTCCGGTTGCTACGGTGATCACGCCTTTCTCTTTAATTGCTTTAATATTTTCACCGTTTTCCCAGTCAACTGCTGCTGTGTCCTCTGTGTCTGTGCTCTCTGCGTAAACCGGTGTAAAAGCTGTCATGATCATAGAAGCTGCTGTAAAAAGTGCCATTGCTTTTGCTGTTTTTCTCATAATAATTTCTCCTCTCTGACTCTCGCCGGTACAGATAGCCTGCTGTTACCGTTCCTGAAGTGAACAATAACAGCCTGCGCAGTTATGCTATCCAGATTTCCAGCTTTACTAACGCAAAAAGGACCGCCCTGTGGCAGCCCTTTCTGCATGGCAGAAATGCAATATCGCATTCCTCTCATATGAAGTTTTGGTACGTTATGGCGGCAGGTACAAAAATACTTCACCAATGTAGACTCTGGTCTGCCATTCCATAAACGCAAAAACGGAGCAAACTCTCTAAGTAGTTTGCTCCGTTGCAACTTATGATGGAATTATAGCAAACAGACTGCTGTCTGTAAATCCATAAATTTAACAATTTTTTTGTATGTCTTTTACAATTTTTGTATATTTCTGTCAGCCCTCGATCACGTCGCTCATGTCGTATCTTCCGGCTGGTTTGCCAGCAAGGTATTTTGCTGCTTCTACAGCACCTTTGCCAAATACAGCCTTGGAATATGCGGTGTGCTTGAATTCAATCACTTCGTCCTGGCCTGCGAAGATCACCTCATGCTCGCCTACGATGGAACCGCCGCGGACTGCAGAAATACCGATTTCCCTGGCGTCACGTTTTTCTCTTCTCTGGCTGCGGTCATATACGTAATGATACTGGTTGTCCATTGCCTCGTTCAGACTGTCTGCAAGGGCAAGGGCAGTTCCGCTTGGAGCATCCACCTTCAGGTTATGGTGCTTCTCTACGATCTCCATGTCAAAACCAGCAGTTGCCAGAACCCTGGCTGCATCCTGAACCAGCTTCAGAAGGGTGTTGATTCCAAGGGACATGTTGGCGGATTTCAAAACTGCGATCTTCTTTGCACTCTCTTCTACTCTTGCAAGCTGCTCTTCGTTTAAGCCAGTGGTGCACAGAACCACCGGAAGAGTTCTCTTCTCGCAATAGTCCATCAGCTTGTCAAAAGCCTTCGGGGAGGAAAAATCGATGACAGCATCTGCCTCTACCTGGCAATCGTCAATGTTTGTAAATACCGGGTAACTATTTTTCCCCTGGTCTGCAATGTCAATTCCTGCTACGATCTGGGCATTTGGATCTTTCTCAACAATATCGGAAATAACCTGTCCCATGTGACCGTTACATCCGTGCATGATAATCTTAACCATTTTCATTACTTCCTTTCTTTTCTTATGTAAACCTTAAAGCGTACTCCAAACGGATTTCTTTTTTACCTGCAATATTACAAAGAAATCCCGTCAACAAGCCGTCAGCCAGTGTACACGCTCTAGAACTGACAAGCAACCTCCGGGATTTCAACATTATTTATGCAAGCTTAATTCCATAATCAACAAGAGCCTTCTTCAGTCTCTCCTCATTCTCCGGCTCCATCTCGCAAAGAGGCATACGGGTCGGTCCAACCTTCCATCCCATCAGATTCAGGGCTGTCTTAACCGGAATCGGGTTAACCTCGCAGAACAGGGCATTGATAAGGGAAATTGCCTCAAGCTGAAGCTTGGCAGCGCCTGCAAGATCACCTTCCATAAATTTCATAACCATGTCATGTGTGTTCTTCGGTGCAACATTGGATAAAACAGAAATTACACCAAGTCCGCCAAGGGAAAGGATCGGAAGTACCTGATCATCATTTCCGGAATAAAGTTCAAGAGCCCCATCTGACATGGACATCATCTTCGCGATCTGGGAAAGATCTCCGCTTGCAGCCTTGATTCCCACGATGTTCTTCACATTCCGGGCAAGAGCCACTGCGGTCGCTGGCTGGATGTTGCAGCCTGTACGGCTTGGTACATTATACATAATGATCGGAGTCTCCGGTACGGAGTTGGCAATCTCTGTATAATGACGGATCAGCCCCTTCTGACTTGCCTTGTTGTAATATGGAGTTACAATCAGAAGTGCGTCAGCGCCATAAGAAGCAGCCTCCTGGGACATCATGACTGCAGTCTCGGTACAGTTAGAACCAGTACCTGCAATAACCGGAACTCTTCCTGCTACCTTGTCAATTGCAAATTTGATGGTCTGGAGATGCTCTCCATGTGTCAGTGTAGAAGACTCACCTGTAGTTCCGCAAATCACGATGGCGTCTGTGCTGTTCGCGATCTGATACTCCAGAAGCTCTTCCAGTTTCTCATAATTTACCTTTCCGTCTTCATGCATCGGGGTTACGATTGCAACGGCTGCACCTTTGAAAATTGCCATTTTATTTCCTCCTATTCATCCTTCTGTGTCATTCTGATATCGCCGGCAGGCGTTATTTACATTTCTCTGCTACGGCTTACTGGCAGCGTCCCATAGAGTGTATCGCTGCCAGCAAAATGAACCGTAACATTTACCTGGCTGTCGGTAATATCTGCTCTCTTCCAAGAGTAGTAATAGTAGTCACACTGTCTACGTAGTCCAGAAGACCGGGATCTACCCTGTTTCCTGTAAGGATCACATGCATGGATTCATCCTTCTGCTTCAAAAGCTCCACAACCATATCCACAGCGGCGATGTGCTTATCCAGAAGTCCCAGAATCTCATCCAGTACCAGAAAATCACATTCCTGTGTTGCAATTACCTTACGGGCAAAATTTAAACCATTGAGAATATTGCGCCTCTCCTCTGCCTGTTCTTCCTCGTTCAGCTGATCGTAGCAGGTCTCCATCTTTTCAAAACGGAAGATCTTAATATCCAGCTGATCCAGTTCCTCCAGAAAATCCAGCTCACGCCGTTCATTTCCCTTCAGAAACTGAATGATGATCACACTCTTTCCCTGAGAAGATGCCCGCAGAGCCTGACCAATCGCCAATGTGGTCTTGCCTCTGCCATTACCGCAATAAACTTCTGCCATTTCTTTTTCCATACTGATTCCTCTTGTTGTTAAAAATAATGTTATCATCCATTCATTCTGTCAAGACTATCTACTGGACGATAACCGCAAATTGCGCCATTTTTAATATGCTTATATTACCGCAAAATGTAAAGAAATGCAAGCAGAAGAAACTGGGAGGAAAATTAGCGTGTTACTGTTCACTCCGTGACCAGTAACACGCTTCGCGATGCACAAAAATCATGCTTTCGCATGATTTCGCGCCGAGGTTCTCGGGTTTTCTGTGAGCTTTGCTCACAAAAAACACCTCGCGGAATGTTACCTGCGAACAGTAATATTAGCTTTACACATACTCCAGCTTGCTCACCGACACTTCATATGCGATCCGCTTCTGGGTTTCATTTTCGCCAATCCGCTTCATATACTCCCTGCTTTGGATCCTGCCCCAGATCAGTACATGTCCGCCCACCTCAAAGGCAGAGGCATAGCGGGCATTTCTTCCCCAGCAGATACACGGTATGTAGTCCGATTTTCCATAAGGCCGGTTCACTGCAAGAAGCAGATCTGCAATTTCTCTTCCCAGTGGCGTTTTGCGGTAAACAGGCGGTTTGCAGATAAAGCCGTCCAGAAAGATCTGGTTCACCGGTGCCAGGGAATCCTCTTCTTCCAGGAATTTCAGTTCCCGTGCAAAAGCGGAAAGCACCAGACGGTTATGCTTTTCTTCATGACGGTTATAGGAACGGAACTGTCCGTGGATTTCCACATACTGTCCTACATAATCCTGGGTAACATCCACCAGTCTTTCCGATACCATCACAGGGATCCGGTCCTCGGATTCACTGAGACGCTTTACCAGAAGTTCCATGGTGTAGAAGCCCTCTCCGTAAACCTGGTGGCTGAATGTGAAACCGGTTACGATTTTTCCTGTTATGGAAACCTGATTGTTTTCAATAATTTTATCTGCCATGATGTAGTTCTCCTTCCTTATTTTCACTTTTTCTGCAGACTTATGGGGTATCCTGGTCCATACCCGGATCCCTGCCGCCGCTCACTTATGAACAGCAATCATTACTTGTCTTACTTGTTGGTCTATAATATCTATGAGAAAATCACCTGGATTAGAACCAGAAATTTTAAAAAAATTTTTTCAACACCTTGTAATCTGCGAAAATTGTGGTAAACTGGGAATTTGGTTACTGTTCATTTCATTCACAGCAACCGCTTCGCGATGCACAGAAATCATGCAAGCATGATTTCGCGCTGCAATTCTCGGGTTTTCTGTGAACCTTGTTCACAAAAAACACCTCGCGGAACACATCCACGAACAGTATTTAGCTATAGACATTGTACAATACTCACATTATAATTAAGGAAAGAAAACGGCAGAGAGTTTCTGTCGCGATAAAGAAAGGATTTCGATTTTTATGAAGACGAAACGCGAAGATGTACGTAACGTAGCCATCATTGCCCACGTTGACCATGGTAAAACCACTCTGGTAGACCAGCTTCTGAAGCAGAGCGGTGTTTTCCGTGCCAATCAGGAGGTTCAGGAGCGTGTCATGGACTCCAATGATATCGAGAGAGAGCGTGGTATCACAATCCTCTCCAAGAACACAGCAGTTCATTACAAAGGCACCAAAATCAACATTATCGATACCCCAGGACATGCTGACTTCGGTGGCGAGGTTGAGCGTGTACTGAAAATGGTAGACGGCGTTATCCTTCTGGTTGACGCTTTCGAAGGCGCTATGCCCCAGACCAAATTCGTTCTGAAAAAAGCTCTCGAGCTGGATCTGCACGTAATCGTCTGCATTAACAAGATAGACCGTCCAGAGGCAAGACCAGACGAGGTTGTGGACGAGGTTCTGGAGCTTCTTATGGACCTTGGTGCTTCCGATGAGCAGCTTGACTGCCCGTTCCTTTATGCTTCTGCAAAAACAGGACACGCTGTTCTGGATCTGAAGGATACACCTGAGAACATGGAGCCGCTGTTTGAGGCGATCCTGAAATACATCCCGGCTCCGGAAGGTGATCCGGATGCAGATACACAGGTACTGATCAGTACCATTGATTACAATGAGTATGTTGGACGTATCGGTGTTGGTAAGGTTGAAAGCGGTACTATTGCAGTAAACCAGGAGCTTACTCTTCTGAACCACCACGATCCGGACAAGAAACAGAAGGTTAAGATCAGCAAGCTTTATGAGTTTGACGGTCTGAACAAGGTTGAAGTAAAAGAAGCAACTATTGGATCAATTGTTGCAATTTCCGGTATTGCGGAGATCCATATTGGAGATACCCTTTGCGGTGGAGATAACCCGGAAGCAATTCCATTCCAGAAGATTTCTGAGCCGACAATTGCCATGAACTTCCTGGTAAATGACAGCCCACTTGCTGGCCAGGAGGGTAAATACATTACTTCCCGTCATCTCCGTGACAGACTTTACAGAGAGCTGAACACAGATGTCAGCCTTCGTGTAGAGGATACAGAGACCACAGAGTGCTTCAAGGTTTCCGGACGTGGAGAGCTTCATCTTTCCGTTCTTATTGAGAATATGAGACGTGAGGGATATGAGTTTGCAGTCAGCAAGCCAGAGGTTCTTTACAAGATCGACGAGCGCGGCAAGAAATTAGAGCCAATGGAGATTGCTTATATTGATGTTCCGGAGGAATTTTCCGGTACTGTGATCCAGATGCTCAGCGAGCGTAAGGGTGAGCTTCAGGGTATGAGCACAGCCAGCGATGGTTCTGTTCGTCTTGAGTTCCATATTCCATCCCGTGGACTGATCGGTTTCCGTGGAAACTTCCTGACTTCCACTAAGGGTACTGGTATTATCAATACTATTTTTGATGGATATTCTCCATACAAGGGAGATTTCCAGTATCGTAAGCAGGGTTCCCTGATCGCTTTCGAGGGCGGCGAGGCTGTTACTTATGGTCTGTTTGCAGCTCAGGAGCGTGGTACTTTGTTTATCGGACCTGGTGCAAAGGTTTACAGCGGTATGGTTATCGGACAGAATGGTAAGGCAGAGGATATCGAGCTGAATGTCTGCAAGACCAAGCATCTGACCAATACCCGTTCTTCTTCTGCGGATGAGGCACTGAAGCTGACTCCGCCCAGAGTTCTCAGTCTGGAGCAGGCCATCGAGTTTATTGATACCGACGAGCTTCTGGAGGTTACTCCTAGCAGCCTTCGTATCCGTAAGAAGATTCTGGATTCCCGTGATCGTAAGAGAGCTTCTATTAAAAAGAATGCGTAAAACATGATAGAAAAAAATGGA
This sequence comes from Blautia glucerasea, assembly GCF_020537505.1. Classification (GTDB taxonomy): domain Bacteria; phylum Bacillota; class Clostridia; order Lachnospirales; family Lachnospiraceae; genus Blautia_A. Next base: position 17,842 of record NZ_JAJBMO010000013.1, read on the forward strand.
GCAGATAGATCTTTGGAAAATAAGATTTATCTGCTCTTTTTATTAAACATCTCTAAAGCTCTTTCTTCAGTTTATAAAAATCTTTTACTGCCTTCCAGCCGATTTTTACAATTTTCTTCACGTTGATGGAATTGGTTCCACCTTGTCGGGGTTTGAAGGTGATGTCAATGAATTTTACTCTTTCTTTGTAGTGAACAAAGTAGGTAGTGAACATAATGTTTGGGATGTTGAAATCTTCTGGAAGCTTGTCGATGTATTTTGCTACCAGTTCTCTCTTCATCAGGCGGTATGGCGCATTGGCGTCGGAAACCTTCACGCCGAAAATAATTCTGAGAAGGAAACATACTACGTTTTCTACGAACTTTCGAGACTTGCCGTCGCCGCGGACGGAACGGGTGCCGATTATGGCGTCGTAGCAGCCACGCTGGTTCCAGAAGGGCTCGAATTCGTCAGGGTTCGTTTGTCCATCGGAATCAGTTTGAAAAATGTAGTCTGCTTTCTGCTGGATGGCGTAGCGGTATCCATAGAGGACTGTGGGGCCGTGACCTCCGTTTGGCTTATCAATGGGCAAAAGAAGCGGTCTTGTGGCGGCGCATTTCTGTAGAAGCTCATAGGTGTTATCCTTGCTACCGTCGTTGATGATCACCAGACGGGATTTGCCCTCGTCATTGTGGCGTTCCACTACAGGATACCACTGGTCGATGGTTCTCCCGATATTTTCAGCTTCATTATAAGCTGGAATTACGATATATAAACTGGACATGACTTCCTCCATTTATTGAAATTTATTACTGTCCAAACCGAAAATTTCATCTGCCAATATCCTCTCATTCTCCCCTCAAAAATACAGTGGTATCTTCCGGAGTATGATTCTCAACAAAGATTTTCCAGTTTTCTTTCATATATCTTACTATTCTCTACTCTCAAACTCAATCTTTCAATCCAAATTCTTCTGCCAGTTTCTTAAACTGTGACAGGGAATTCACAATGGTCTCATAAGAGACACAATAAGCCAGTCTCACATATCCCGGGCAGGCGAAGGAGCTGCCTGGTACCATGAGGATGTTGTATTTCTTGCCAGCTTCGCAAAAGGCTTTCTCATCTGCTACTGGGGATTTCACGAATAAGTAAAATGCTCCCTGCGGTTTGATGCATTCGAAGCCAAGTTCTTTCAGTCCATTGTAAAGAGCCAGGCGGTTCTTGTCGTAAGCTGCCACATCTACTTCGGCGTCTACGCATTTGGCGATAACCTTCTGGATCAGGGATGGAGCGTTTACGCAGCCGATGGTGCGGTTGGCAATGGCTGCGGCTGCAATCAGCTCTTCACTCCCATCCGCTTCATCCGGGATAACCAGATATCCGATACGCTCTCCTGGAAGGGAAAGGGATTTGCTGTAGGAGTAGCCTACGATCGTGTTTGCATAGTATTTGGTCAGATATGGTACCTGGACACCATCGTAAGCCAGTTCCCGATAAGGCTCATCGGAGATCAGGTAGATCACTGTGCCGAACTCCTTCTGCTTCGCTTCCAGAATTGCAGCAAGTTTCTTGATTGTTTCTTCTGAATAAACAACTCCAGTTGGGTTATGAGGAGTATTTACAATGACAGCCCGGGTCTTTGGTGTGATTTTTTTCTCAAATTCCTCCAGGTTCGGCTGGAAGGTAGTGGTGTCTGGTGAGATTTCCACAAGGTTGCCGTCATAATTACGCACATATGCACCGTACTCCAGGAAATATGGAGCAAAAACAATTACTTCCTCCCCTGGATTCAGGATCGTCTTAAATGCCACGTTCAGTCCGCTTGCGGCACCAACTGTCATAATCAGGTTTTTCGCTGCAAAAGAAGTGCCAAATCTGCGGTTCAGGGACTCTGCAATTGTCTGGCGCACATCTTCGAAGCCTGCATTGCTCATGTAGCCATGAAGTACAGTCGGCTCTTCCTCATTTACCAGATCAATGATGGCCTGGCGCACACAGTCCGGTGCCGGAACGCTTGGATTGCCAAGGCTGAAATCAAATACATTCTCCGGTCCGTAAATGGCACGAAGGCGGTTGCCCTCCTCGAACATCATACGGATTGCAGAATTGTTTTTTACGTAAGGTTTCATTTTTTCTGCTATCATTTTATGTCACTCCTCTTTGCTTAATTTCATATCTTTTTCAACAACTTCATCTGATACTTCTGTACACTGACGAGGCCAGTAAAAATCATTATGCGCTTTCTTAACGCTTCTTCTTTTTCTTCCCAAAGATGATCCATCCCACAAAGCCCAGTACCAGCAAACTCACAATCATCCATACTGCCAGCACAGCCGGTCCTTTCGGGCTGAACATATCATAATAGCCTTTCAGATAAATCACAACTACAATCGCCGGAATCACGTATAACATGTATTTCTGCACATTTGCAGGGAATTTCAGTCCTTTTCCAGTGTCAGCCTCTTTAATAAAGTTCTTCCAGCCCCAGCCATACTTTGATACGCAGAACATTACAAATACTACGGATCCAAGTGGAAGGATGTTATTGGACACAATGAAGTCCTCCAGATCCATAATATTGGTTCCTGCACCAAGTGGCTGAATGTCAGACAGCACATTGAAGCCCAGAACTGCAGGCAGGGAAAGAAGGATCATTGCCACCATATTTACTGCAACAGCTTTTCCACGACTCCAGCCTTTCCGGTCCATGGAATAAGACAAAATATTCTCAAACACCGCGATTACGGTAGACAGGGAAGCAAAGGACATAAACATAAAAAACAATGCGCCCCATAATCTTCCACCTGCCATCTGATTAAATACATTTGGCAAAGTAATAAATACAAGTCCCGGGCCAGCCCCTGGCTCTACGCCAAATGCAAAGCATGCCGGAATAATGATCAGTCCCGCCATCAGTGCCACAAAGGTATCCAGCACTGTAATGTGAATGGATTCTCCAAGAAGGGATCTGTCCTTTCCAAGGTAGCTTCCAAAAATCGTCATGGAACCGGCACCAATACTCAGCGTAAAGAATGCCTGAGACAAAGCGCCGAAGATCACATTTCCGATTCCAATTTCTTTCATAGAGGTGAAATCCGGTACCAGATAAAACTTCACGCCCTCCATTGCCCCGTCAAGTGTAAGGGAATGGATAGCCAGAACTGCAATAAGTGCCAGGAGGCACATCATCATTACTTTTGTAATTTTCTCCAGGCCACGCTGCACGCCTAAGGAGCACACACCAAAGGATAAAACAACTACAATAACCATCCATAAGGTCATTGTACCAGCGGATCCCTGAAGTCCTGTAAAATAGTCTGCCACCTGTGTGGAGTCTTTCCCAGCCAGCCTGCCTGCTGCCATGGCGTAACAATAATAAAGCATCCATCCAGCTACCATGGTATAAAACATCATCAGCACATAGTTGGAAACCATGCTCATGTAGCTGAAATTGTGGAAGTTTGCCCCCTCTGGCTCCAGGTAGTGAAACGCCCTTGCCGTACTTTTACGGCTTGCACGTCCTACTGTAAATTCACATACCAGAACCGGCAGTCCCAACAACACCAAAAATACCAGATAAATCAGAATAAATGCCGCTCCGCCGTATTTTCCCGCCATATACGGAAACTTCCATACATTTCCAAGTCCAATGGCGCATCCTGCGGAAACCAGGATAAATCCCAGCCGCGATCCAAATGTTTCTCTTTCTTTCAAATCGTCCCCCTTATTTGCTTTTTCATTTTATAGTGCCTGGCTGCTGCTTTAGTTTCTATTTACCTTGTACTCAATAATCATTTTATAGAATATTCCCTGTGAACAGAAACCATTTTTAATCACATTCACGCTCTACTTTCCAGGTCTTATTTTGTTGGAAAGTAAGAAAAGGACCGGTTCACTCCAGCCCTTTTTTCACATTTTTCCGACACCTTATTGTAACGCCCCCACACTTTTATGTCAACGCTTTTATGTGATGGGAATTTGACGTTTTAAAGTCGAAAATCCACACTATTTGGCAGGAACTCCGTACTGCCGCTGGACAAAATGACACCGCAGATATGTCCCTGGAAGAAATCAATAAACCTTTTACGTGTTAATACCTTTAACCGTGATTTGTTTCCCCGACTTAAATTTAGTTTTCAGTTACATTTGCCCGCACTTTTCATATGGCTATAAAAAGGACAGTCTCCCCTTTCATACTTTTCAGGTATAACTGTCCTTTTTCCTTCATTTCTTAACTTTTCACACTAAGTCTCACCAGTGCCCTCTGCAGCTTGGCTTCCACGATCTTGTATTCCTTATCGGAAAGGCCACCCTGGGCCAGTTTTTCCTTGGCACGGTCCTTGGCTCTGCCGGCGCGGTCGGCGTCAATGTCTTCCTTCCATTCCCAGGTGGTTGCAAGAAGGCTGCAATTGCCGTCCATCACGGTGAGCATACCGCCGATACATGCTGCGCTACGGCTGGTGCCATCCTCCAGTATCACATGGGCCTCGCCCATTCCAAGAGCGGTACAGAAATTGCAGTGTCCTGCCAGGATTGCCAGATCACCGGTAATGCTGCGGCACACAATGCGCTGCACCTCTCCCTCAAAAAGCAGGCCGTCGGGGGTACCGATTCTAAGGGGAAATGTCCTCATAGGCAGCCTCCTTTACTGATTCTGGTTATTTTTTGCTTTCTCAAATACGTCGTCAATGGTTCCCGCAAACAGGAAGCAGCTCTCTGGAATGCTGTCGCACTCGCCATCCAGGATCATCTTGAATCCACGGAGAGTCTCTTTCAGCGGAACATACTGTCCCGGCATACCGGTAAACTGCTCTGCAACAGAGAAGCTCTGTGACAGGAAGCGCTGCACCTTACGTGCACGGCTTACCGTCAGCTTATCCTCTTCTGAAAGCTCATCCATACCCATAATTGCAATAATATCCTGCAGTTCTTTATAACGCTGCAGAACTCTCTGTACTGCACGTGCGATTTCATAATGCTCCTGTCCAACTACCTCCGGGGAAAGGATACGGCTGGTGGAATCAAGAGGGTCCACTGCCGGATAAATACCCTGGCTGGCGATCTCACGGGAAAGTACGGTGGTCGCATCCAGATGGGTAAATGTGGTAGCCGGAGCCGGGTCTGTAAGGTCATCGGCAGGTACATAAACAGCCTGTACAGATGTGATGGAACCCTTTCTGGTAGAAGTGATACGCTCCTGAAGGGCACCCATCTCGGTCGCCAGTGTAGGCTGATAACCTACCGCAGAAGGCATACGTCCAAGAAGCGCGGAAACCTCTGAACCAGCCTGTGTAAAACGGAAAATATTATCAATGAAAAGAAGCACATCCTGATTCTTTACATCACGGAAATACTCTGCCATGGTCAGCCCGGAAAGACCAACCCGCATACGTGCTCCCGGCGGCTCGTTCATCTGGCCATAAACCAGAGCCGTCTTGTCGATAACGCCGCTCTCCTTCATCTCATTATAAAGGTCATTTCCCTCACGGGTACGCTCTCCAACACCTGTGAAGACAGAAAGTCCGCCATGTGCTGTAGCAACGTTGTGGATCAGCTCCATGATAAGAACTGTTTTACCAACACCAGCACCTCCGAACAGACCGATCTTACCTCCCTTTGCATAAGGGCAGATCAGGTCTACGACCTTGATACCAGTCTCCAGAATCTCGGTAGCTGGCATCTGCTCCTCATAGGATGGTGCCGGACGGTGGATCGCCCAGTGCTCCTTGGTCTCTGGTGCTGGAAGATTATCTACCGGATCACCCAGAAGGTTAAATACTCGTCCCAGGCACTCTTCTCCAACCGGAACCTTGATAGGTTCCCCGGTATCTACAGCCTTGGTGCCCCTTACCAGACCATCGGTGGAATTCATGGCGATACAGCGTACCGTATTATCCCCGATCTGCTGGGCAACCTCTGCTGTGAGCCGGGTGCCTTCATGATCAATTTCGATGGCATTGAGAAGTGCCGGCAGCTCATCATGGCCAAACCGGATATCCAGTACCGGTCCGATTACCTGCACCACCTCGCCAATGTGTTTTTCGCTCATTTAGCAGTCTCCTTATAGATTGAAGGCTTCTATCCTTCATAATCATCATTATTTCTGTAACTGACTCTCTGAAAAATCCATATAGTGATATTTCGTTATTTTTTCACTATATCTCACTTTTTCTCCAGCCAGAACGCGGATGAATATTCTATAAATACAAAATATCAACTAATATTGTAAGTGCTGTCTCTTTCGTGGCAGCAATATATTTTGCACCTATCTTATACTCCCTCCGCACCTCCAACAATCTCTGTGATCTCCTGCGTGATGCTTGCCTGACGTGCCCGGTTGTAATGCAGATTCAGCTTCTCAATCATTTCCTCAGCATTATTGGTAGCAGCCTCCATGGCGGTACGTCTTGCTGCCAGCTCGCTGGCCACACTTTCGCACACAGCACCATAGATCAGCCCTGCCAGATACTCCGGAACAATGGCTTCAAATACCTCAGATGCATCCGGCTCATACAGGATCAGGTTCCGGATGCTCTTTATATCCTGCTCCTTGGTCAGGTCATTTAAAGGCAGCACCGGAATTGCCGATGGCTGCTGGGAAAGCATGGAAACAAATCTGGTATAACACAGATCAATGTGTCCGAACTCCCCTTTCTTAAATTCCCCGCAGAGCAGATTCGCCATCTCAAAGCAGTCTGCCACGGAAATATCAGCGATCTCGCCAAAGCTCTCCGTAACACAGGCAAATCCATTTCGCTTCGAATACTCCACAGCCTTTTTCCCAATGGGAAGGACAAGAAAATCCTGTCCAGATGAGGCTGCTTCCAGACATTTAAACAGGTTGGTGTTATATCCGCCAGCCAGGCCACGGTCACCAGCAATCAGCACGTAGCAGCGCTTTTCATTCTGGGATTCTCTTGCATAGACAGAGGAAAAATCTGTATTCCCCTGTGCAATATCCGCCAGAGTCTGATGCATGGTCTCAAAATACGGCCGGCAGACTTCAGCCCTTTCTTTTGCTTTACGCAGTTTGGAGGATGCTACAAGTTCCATTGCCTTGGTAATCTGCATGGTGCTCTGCACACTTTTGATACGCAGCTTTACCGCTTTCATGTTTGCAGCCATAAAAAGTCCTCCTTGTCACAATTTATTTCTCAGGTCTTGTATTCACAAAATTCTCAGTATACTGTTCCAGCGCACTCTTAAGCCTGCCTTCTGTCTCCACAGATAACGCGCCTGTGGAGCGGATTTCCTGCATAGCAGCAGCGCCCTGTGCATCGCTGTCCAGCCAGGTATAAAGACCGGCCTCATAGCTTCTTACATCATCTATGGCTACCCTGGAAAGAATTCCCTTGGTTACCGCATAAAGGATCGCTACCTGCTTCTCAACTGGTACCGGTGCATTCTGGTTCTGTTTCAGAACCTCCACAATACGGGCACCCTGCTCCAGTCTGGCCTTGGTATCTGCATCCAGATCAGATCCAAACTGGGCAAAGCTCTGCAGCTCCCGATACTGGGAATAAATCAGCTTCAAAGTACCGGCAACCTTCTTCATTGCCTTGATCTGTGCATTTCCACCAACTCGGGATACGGAAATACCAGGGTTTACAGCCGGCATAACGCCGGAATGGAACAGCTCTGTCTCCAGAAAGATCTGTCCGTCTGTAATAGAAATAACGTTTGTCGGAATATATGCGGAAACGTCTCCTGCCTGTGTCTCGATGATCGGAAGCGCAGTCAGGGAACCACCTCCATGTGCCTCGTCCAGTCTGGCCGCACGCTCCAGAAGTCTGGAATGGAGATAAAAAACATCTCCAGGATATGCCTCACGTCCCGGTGGACGGCGGATCAGCAGGGAAAGTGCACGGTAAGCAACTGCATGCTTACTTAAATCATCGTAAATGATAAGCACGTCTTTCCCCTTATACATAAAATATTCACCCATTGCACATCCGGAATATGGTGCAATGTACTGCAGAGGGCTGGCCTCAGATGCGGTAGCCGCTACAACAATGGTGTAATCCATAGCGCCGTTTCTGGTAAGTGTCTCAACCAAGGAAGATACGGTAGAACGTTTCTGTCCGATCGCTACGTAAATACAGATCACGTCCTTACCCTTCTGGTTGATAATGGTGTCTGCTGCCAGAGTAGTCTTACCAGTCTGACGGTCACCGATGATCAGCTCTCGCTGTCCCCTTCCAATAGGAACCATGGAATCAATTGCCTTAATACCGGTCTGCAGGGGCTGGTTAACGCCCTGTCTCTCGCAGATACCTGGTGCCGGGCTCTCAATTGCCCTGTATTCACTTGTCACTACAGGTCCTGCACCGTCAATAGGCTGTCCCAGGGCATTTACAACTCGCCCGATCATAGCCTCTCCAACCGGAACGGATACAACCTTTCCGGTGCGCTTTACGGTCTGACCTTCGCCAATGCCGGAATCATCACCAAATAATACGATAGATACGCTGTTCTCTTCCAGGTTCTGTGCCATTCCGAAGCTTCCGTCCTCAAATTCAAGAAGCTCGCCTGCCATACAGTTGATAAGGCCGCTGGCTCTGGCAATACCATCACCAACCATGAGAACCGTACCGGTCTCATTCTGTTTGATGGCGTTATCGTAATATTTGATCTGACTGCGGATGACTTTTGAAATTTCTTCAGGTTTAAGCTGCATTTTCTCTATCCATCCTTATACTATAAGCTCGTTTAATTTCCTGGAAAGGCCATCCAGACGACTCTTTACCGTACCGTCCAGCTGTCTGCCCTCCAGTTCCACTTTAAGACCTGCAAGCACCGTCGGATCTGTCTTCTGGGTCAGAGTAACGGTCTTGCCGCTAATCTTCTCCAGCTTGTCCTTAAGCGCTGCCATCTGCTCCTCTGTCAGTGCAACCGCGCTGGTCACCACTGCCGTAGCAATATTATGGTCCACATTGTACCGCCGTGTAAATTCCTCGCAGCACCCGGAATACTCTCCCAGGATCCCGCGCTCACACAGCAGCTTCAGAAAATTCACCAGATACCGTTCTGCTTCTGTTCCAAATGCAGTATCAAGAAGCTTTTTCCTCTCTTCCTTGGGAATAGAGGGCTCTGACAACAATTTCACATAATCGGGATTTTCCCGGAAAAGCTGCCGGATGGTCTGCATCTGCTCCAACACAGTGTCGGTAAGCTGTTCTTCGGCAGCAAGGTCATACATGCTGCCGCCATATAATCTGGCAATCTGCGTCATGATGCCTCACCTACATTCGAAATAAACTCGTCGATCAGTTTCGCGTGATCCTCTTCCTTGATCTCACGCTCGATCACCTTGCCGGCAATCTCCATTGCCATGCCGCCGATCTCATTTTTCACTTCATTGACAGCTTTGCGTTTCTCCTGTGCAATGTCGCTCTCAGCCTTCTCTTTCATAGCGCTGGCTTCCTGGGCTGCACTCTTCAGGATCTCCTCACTCTGGAGGGAAGCTGTCTTCTGTGCCTCTGTGACAATATCGCTGGCCTTCGCCTTGGCCTGCTGCATATTCTGTTCATACTCTGTCTTCATGGCAAGCGCCTCTTCCTTGGCCTTTGTGGCATCCTGGATCTCGGCATCTGCCATTGCTCTTCTCTTCTGGAGCATTTCATTGACAGGCTTGAACAAAAATCTTTTTATCAGATACATCTGGAGAAAAAGGTTGCAGATCTGTGCGACAAACGTCCACGGCACAATTCCTACAAGTTCCTGTACCTGCATGTTCTAACCTCCTGTTGTACTTGTCCTTAATTATCCAAGGAATTTCATGAAGGTACCAGGTGCAACGAAGATCAGAAGCAGACCGGTTACAAAACCGTAAATACCGGTGGTCTCTGCGATAGCACAACCAAGAAGCATGGTAGATGTTACATCACCTTTGCACTCCGGCTGACGTCCGATTGCTTCCAGAGCTTTCGCAACTGCGTTACCTTCTCCAATACCAGGTCCGATACCTGCGATCAGTGCAAGACCAGCACCAATTGCACAACCAGCCAGTGCGATACCTTTTGCCAATACTGTAAAATCCATAATCAAATCCTCCTGTTATTTATGATTTCTTTTGCTTTAAATACGTACTTACTCTTCTGCGGCATTCGCTATATACATGACAGTCAGCATACAGAAAATAAATGCCTGCATGATTCCGGAGAACCAGTCAAAATATACTGACATGATTGCCGGAATACCAACATCCAGGAACGGGATCTTCGATAATACATCACCTACAATACCTGGAATCAGTCCGAACAGCTTGGAGCTTGCCAGCGCCAGTGCTGCATAGATCAGACCATTGATAACTACACCGGAAAGGATATTTCCGAAATGACGGCATGCCATACTGATCGGTGTCGCGATCTCAGAAAGAATGTTAAACGGCGTCATAATGGGAATTGGAGTTGTAAATCCCTTCATATATCCGCCGAAACCATTTGTCTTGATCTTCTGCGCCGTGATCATGGTAAATACCACGATTGCCCATGCAGCTTCTGTAGAAAGGTCTGCTGTAGGGCTCCGGAGTCCCACAAGACTGATCAGGTTGGATACCACACTGGTAGCAAAAAGTGCTGCCACAAAAGGAATCATATACCTGAATTTCTCACCCATATTGCCAATCACAAACTTATTGGCTGTCTCCACCAGAAGCTCGGCCACTGCCTGTCTCCTGGATATCTTTTCCACCTTCAGATCATGTGTCAGCCAGATACATAAGCCTGTGATCAAAAGCATGACCAGCCAGCTTACCACCAGCGTCTCCGTGATCTGGAATTTCCCCAGGACCGGTACTTCAAAGGGAAACGTATAGAATATCCTGCCACCGGTTATTTCTATGTCCATGTACTCTCACCTCCTGTCATTTTAAATTTTTCACATCGCAGCCACTTGACATTTCAACGAATGCTCCATGCCAAATAGTTGCCATATATCATTATGACGCAGCCTTCTTTCCCCCAAGAATCCCCACCGTCTTGATCACAATGTTTGGGAAAAGCAATGGAAGAAGTCCTGCTGCAAACTGAAAACAGGGAACTGCAATTGCCAGAATGCCCCAGAGGATCTGAAATGTCATTCGCTGGGTATAACTGGTCTTCATCTTCGCCGCAGCCTGTTTGTCATCCTCCATGGATACTACCTTCTGAACGGTCAGTCCCATAAGGAAAAAGTTCAGTACTGCTACCACCCCGCCTATAAATCCGGCAAGGATCACTGTATAATCAAATGGAATCTGCTCCGGCGCTGCCAGATGCCCAATTCCAAATACAGCCCACATTAAAATTACGCATACAAATGTACCAATGGCAACCTTCTTCGTCTCTTTCTTCACAGCTGGCTGCACATCTGCAAACATTCTGCCCATAAAAAACTCCCTTCTGTTACTCTAATGATGTCTGTTAAATGAAACTTTATTCTTTTTTTTCTCTTTTTTCTGATGGCCGGTTACGGAGAGGTATAGCTTATAGGCTACAGTAAAGGAACCTCCCAGTCCGAAAAAAAAGCCGGGAATGAAAATCCATGCTCCTATGCCCAGATTCGTACTCATCCACCAGCAGATCAGCAGGCATAAAAGCAGAGGAGTAATAAAGGATAAGCTAAATTGACTAAGCAAAGTCATATTCTTGATGATATCTCCCCATTTTTTCATAAAAATCTCCTATCTCAAGTCTCATTTTATAGACAGATTTTAACACAATCCTGTTTGGATAGCAACTTTTTTGTGCATATTATTTAAAAACCGACTTCTATTTTATAGCATATCGTCAATTTTTTCACACTTCAAAAAAGTAATTATATGCTAACAAATTCCTGTTAGTTTGTCGTTATACAATTGTTAAGCATTGACTAAAATTCAGACACCCACTGCCAATTTGTCTATAATATATCAAAAAAACTGCCTTGTATCAGCATTCCCATTCTCTGGTAAATCATGCTATACAAAGCAGTTTCTCTTTCGTAAATTAATTATAAACTTCTTTCGTAACCTTTCTGTTTCCTGTACCGGTCCCCAATTTTCCCCTTGTAAAATCAATTCGCATACAAATATGCACTATAAGCCGGATTGTCAATCACAGATCCATCGATCCATGCCGGATCGATCCGCACATTTCTGGTAATCTCCACACTCTTCTTCGGGGCTGTGGTCGTAAGTGCTGTCCAGATTGTCTGATAGCCCATGGCATAAGGCTGCTGGGAAACCACACCTACCTCTTTATTATTGCGGATGGCATCCTGCTGCTTCGCCGTAGCATCAACCCCAACCATCACAGCCGGATCCTTCGTCTCATCTTTTTCCATATCCAGATACATGTCTGATATATCTGCATTGGTACAGAATACGCCGTCTAACTGTGGATTCTTATCCAGAACCTCCTGCATGGCAGCGGTCATATCATCCACCTGATCCTGGTAGATCACATCCACAACCTCGATATCCGGATAATTGGCAATATAATCAGTAAAGCCAGACACACGCTCCTGAATGCTCTGCGTTTTCTCCTGAGCGGAAAATACGGCAACCTTTCCCATTTTTCCAATGGAGACTGCCAGTCTGTACGCTGCGATCTCGCCTACACGGGTATTATCGGTACCGCGGAAGGCCCGGATCATCTTGCTGTCACTGACGCCGGAATCAAATGCCACAACCGGGATTCCATTCTCCTTGGCTGCCTCCAGCTGTGCCTGAAGGGAATCCATATCGCTTGCAGAAATGCAAAGGACATCCGGATTCTCTGCAATTACCGCATCCAGAGTATTCACCTGACTCTCCACATCCTTCTCATCACTGGCTCCCTCAAAGGTCATAGTCACCTGGTCATCCTTCTGGAAACCATAAGCCTCATTTACATCTGCGATGGCCTGCTCCATGCCCTTTTTTACCAGGCTCCAGAACTCACCGCTTGTGCTCTTGCTGACAACTGCCACACGGGCTCCTGCCTGGATCTCTACATTTGTATCAATCTCCGGAATCACAGGATCCGTCTCTTCCTGAACTTCCTCTGTGGATTCTTCCGTCTGCCCATCGGTTACCAGCGGGGCAATTACTTCCTGTACCTCTTCCTTCTTACACCCGGTCAAAGTGCATAATGCAGCCAGAAGAACAGCAGGTATCACTGCTACTTTTTTCATTTTATTCACTCCTCATCTGAATGTTGAATGGTAATTGTCCAGTATCTTTCTAATCTTCTTTCTAATCTTGCTTCTACATTATACACGTTTTCCGTTCCACGTCTATAGTTTTTTTGAGTTTTTCACATTTGAAATTCTGCAAATCCACTGCCTTCCGGCTTCGTCTCAAATTTCATTATCCGGCCCGTCACAGGATGGGAAAAAGTAAGGCTTGCAGCACACAGCGCCAGACTTCCGCTTCCAATTGTCACATTCGTTCCGGTGCCATATTTCCGGTCGCCTGCCAGAGGTATTCCGGCATGTGCCATCTGCACCCGGATCTGGTGGTGGCGGCCTGTGTCCAGATGGATCCGGAGCAGCCATTTTTTCTTTCCCGAAATTTTATCCACAGCCTCCCCAAGAACCTTGTAGGAAAGTCTGGCTTTCTTCGCACCTGTGATTCCTGCATTTACAACTGCGGAGGTGTTCGTTCTGCCATCCTTTTTCAGGTAATCTTCCAAAACAACCGATTTACTTTTGTCTCCATCATGCCCGGCCTCTGTTTCCCATGCCCTTGTATCCGGCTGCCCATAGGTCACCGCCAGATAAATTTTCTCCATCTTTCCATTTGTGATCTGGGTGTTTAATCCTTTCGCCGCCTTCGGCGTCTTTGCAAATACCAGAACCCCTTCCACCGGCTGGTCCAGCCTGTGGATTACTGCCAGATACGGCATCTTTCCCTCATCTCCAGCCCTTATTGCCAGATAATTCTTCAGACTGCTCTCCAGATCCATGGCTCCGATCCTGGCATTCTGCACGGCTATTCCCGCCGGTTTGCGGCAAACAATAATCTCTTTATCTTCGAAAAGGATGTAATCCTCTATTTTTCCACTGAACATTCTTTTTATCCTTCCATTGATTCACTTACATGCATTTCTTTGCCTCATTATAGCGGAACCCTCTCCGTTTTACAAGCATTTCCCTCTGTCAGGGCCACCTTCCTTCACAACCCAAGAAAAGGACGGTCATCATTTTACTTCTGTTTCAAATGATGACCGTCCTAAAATTCTTCAGTATTCAATGGTCTTTTCCTCGTTTTTCAAATTGATTTACAATTTAATATTTACGTGGTCTTTATTCAGTTGTTCTATATTTAGTTGTTCTTTTATTTAAAATATCTTGACTTATTTCCTGCTCATAAACGATATGATGTTTATCATTCGGTTTATTTAGAAGTTTGATAGATTGAAATTATAATTTCACGGGTTATAATTTCGTTTGCAGAAATACCGGATACACTTCTTAAGCTCTGAATCATTATTATAAACAATTTCAAACTTAAATAGGTTAAATCCAAAACCACTTACTGGTTCATATGCTCTCTCATATGTATTATACGAAAAAAGTCTGAGCGGAAGTTCCAGATATATTTCTGACTGGAATATCAAATGTGATATTCTTCTAATGCAAAGCTTCGATTCATATTCTAAAAATTCAATATGGATCTCAAAATATCGTTCTTATCTGTGATAAGGGTTATATTCTCTGGAGAAATGTTTCTTTACACAAGTTCCAGATCTTTGTATTAGTGGTGGACAGATATTCAATATAAGTGATCGCTTCTATTCACCTTTGACACGTTTCTAAGTATCAGCTGAATCAAGTGATACTAAATTTTCTATTTACACGGTTCTCGTATCAGGTCTTCTTGCAGGAAATGCGATCCCTGTCTCTCTTATATTGATTAGAAAAATTTTATGTTCCCATTGGAATCACGAAGCTCCTTTCTTTATGAGGGTGTTTTTGTTTTTCTCTTGTTTTCTTTTGATGTGTTTATATTACCATCTCTCTTTTAATTTGTCAATGCTTTTTCGCATATTTTTTCATTTATTTCTGTTTTATTTTATTATTTTATGTTGTATTTCTGTGTATTTTATCAATTATTATGATTATTCAGAATATTTATAGGATAACGTCTTACAGAAATCACCCGTCTTCCATGCAAAAAACAGGCCACTCTCTCCGAAGAAAAAATGACCTGCCTCATAGCATCTCTATTTTCTATTGTAATTGATCAGACAGCCCTTCAGAATAATTTCTCTCTCATCATCTGTCAGCTCCCCAAGTGTAACTGTGAACGGTACCAGTCCGCTCTCTTTCACTACATAGCCTGTAATATTTTCTGTTTTTTCCTCAACAGCCTTGCGGATTTCCGGGAAAAACAGGTAGTCACCGTTTGCAAACGGAAGGTCGCCAGCCGGGATCAGGAATGGAAGCATTCCCCAGTTGATCAGGTTGGAGCGGTAACGCTTGGTAGCATATTCGTTGGCAATGTTTGCCCAGCCGCCCAGTACCTTCTGACAGGAAGCAGCCTGCTCACGGGCGGAACCATCACCTGGCTTCACAGCGAAAATGGTACTTCCTACTCCAAGGTTTCCTTTGCCAACCTCCGGATAATCCTTATGAACGATTTCCATAACCGGCTTCAGCTCCGGAACTGCCTCAACCGGACATTCGCCGTTTTCGATGGCATGCTCTGCCTTCTGGATCTCTTTCGCACGTCCTACATAAGCCGGATCCTTTCTGGAAAGGGTAAATTCAGCCAGTCCAAGAGGATTGGAACGGTAGGAAGAAGTCTCACCAGACGGGATCAGCTCATCTGTGGTGGTTACCGGATCGTGGATCTCGGATACAACCTTCAGTACCAGATTCTCTGCAAGTGCAGGCATCTTCGGCCAGTCCTTAATGTTCGGTCCAAACTGGATCTCCACAGACGGATCTGCCACACCCTTGCTGTCAAATACACGGTTGTCATAAATTGTCTTGTCAAAGAAGTATTTCTGGCCTCTGTACTCACCTGTAAAGTTCTCTGCTGAGGTAAGGAAGCCTTTGTTCGCAGCTGTAGCTGCGATAGAACGGGCATCCATAAGTGCAACGGAAGAAATCTGGCCGTTCTGGATCTTGGAGCCTTCACGGTTCGGGAAGTTTCTGGTAGTATGACGGATACTGAAGGCATTGTTTGCCGGAGTATCACCAGCACCGAAGCATGGTCCGCAGAACGCAGTTTTCACAACCGCACCTGTCTCAAGAAGATCTGCCAGAACACCGTTCTTAGCCAGTTCCATATAAATCGGCGTACTTGCCGGATATACACTTAAGGTAAAAGCATCTGCACCAATGCTGCTGCCGCGGAGAATATCAGCAGCTGCACAGATATTTTCAAATCCGCCGCCAGCACAGCCTGCGATGATTCCCTGATCCACATAAAGCCTGCCATCTACCACCTTATTGCGAAGGGTATATGGAATCTTTCCGTCCAGACTTATCTGCGCTCTTTTTTCAACATCGGCAAGAATATCATCCAGATTTGCATTTACTTCATCAATGGTATAGGTATTGCTTGGATGGAACGGCATGGCGATCATTGGCTTGATCTCACCAAGGTCGATCTCCACACAGCCATCATAGTAAGCTACGTCGCCTGGCTTCAGTTCTTTGTAGCTTCCGGCTCTTCCATGGATCTCATAGAACTCCCGGATCTTCTCATCTGTCTGCCAGATAGAGGAAAGGCAGGTGGTCTCAGTGGTCATAACGTCAATGCCGATACGGAAATCAGCGCTTAAGTTTGCCACACCAGGTCCTACAAACTCCATTACTTTATTCTTCACATAGCCATTTGCAAATACTTTTCCAATAATTGCAAGGGCAACGTCCTGAGGTCCTACGCCTGGGCGAGGAGTGCCTTTCAGATAAATGGCAACAACACCTGGCATATTAATGTCATAGGTCTGGGAAAGAAGCTGCTTCACAAGCTCCGGTCCTCCCTCACCCATAGCCATGGTTCCAAGTGCACCATAACGGGTATGGCTGTCTGAACCAAGGATCATCTTGCCGCATTCTGCCAGCATTTCACGGGCAAACTGATGGATAACGGCCTGATGAGGCGGAACATAGACACCGCCATATTTCTTCGCACAGGTAAGGCCAAACATGTGGTCATCCTCATTGATGGTTCCGCCTACTGCGCAAAGGGAGTTATGGCAGTTCGTCAGAACATAAGGTACCGGAAAGCGCTCCAGCCCTGATGCGCGGGCAGTCTGAATAATTCCAACAAAGGTAATATCATGAGATGTCAATTTATCAAATTTAATCTGAAGCTTGTCCATATTACCGGAAGTATTATGAGCTTTCAAAATAGAATAGGCAATGGTATTTCCCGCTGCTTCTTCCTTTGAAACAGGGAGCTGCGCTTCCTCTGCCGGAATAATCGTCTTTCCGTTCTGCAGATACACGCCGGTATCATATAATTTCATAATAAAAATCCTCCTCATTTGGATGTAATTAGTGGGTGACAAATATTACCGTTAATTATAGTAGATTTCCGCGCAAGAATCAAGCTAAAACACTTTAGCGTGCTAAAAAGTATTTTTGCTGTATTTTATAAAAAAATAGTCTGAAATTTCGCCCCACTTTCCTGTTGCAACTTTTCCCAAACAGTGTTAAGGTAAAAGTCACGAATTTCCAAAATGATGGGGAGGTGTTCGAAAATGTTTCGTCTTTGGGGCCGAATCTGGAAAAATAACCATATGTTAAAAGATACCGTGATCTGTGATGACCGCCAGGATACCCGAACCCATAAGGTTTTCCACTGTCTGGAGCAGATCTGCTACGAACTGGATCTTGGAAATCCCATCTGGCTTGATACCACAGTCCGGGATTTCAAGAAGCACAGCAAGGCACGGTTTTATCAGGATAATTTTATAGAAGAGATCGATTTCGATTATTTGGAAATACAGGTGATCGAGGAAGATTGAGTATAATATGGGTAGCTTTAAGTTATCAGCTTATTTTTATGGAGGCGATTTATATGAAAAAGAAAAAAACACTTATCCTGCTCTTCACGACTGCCGTACTTACACTGACACCCACATCTGCATTTGCAGCTGAAACGGCAGTCTCACAGACCACACAAGTGGTTACCACCGCACCTGCAGCCCCTACTCCCGCACCTAAGAAACAGGGCTGGGAAACAATAAAAGGCGGCAAAAAAAGATATTACAAAGACGGCAAGCGTCTTACCGGTTTCCAGAAAATTGGGAAAAACTATTTTTATTTCAATGCCAATGGAACCATGCTAAAGAACAAAACCGTAAAACGTGGGACCAAAAACTTCACCTACTTTATCGATAAAAAAGGACACGTGATCGGTAAGAAAAAGGGTTCCACTTACTACAATGCCAATGGAAAGAAGATGTCCCAGGCACAGATTGCAGACCTTCGTTCCAAGCAGATTGTTGCCGAGATCACCAATTCCCGCATGTCCAAATCCCAGAAGCTTCGTACCTGTTTTAACTGGGTAATGAAGAAATACTATTACACCTGGCGGCGCTTTGACCAGGGCGGCAAGAACTGGCCGGCAGTCAATGCCAACGACCATTTTCTCCGCGGAAGAGGCGACTGTATCGCAGATGCCTCTGCATTTGCTTACTTAGCCAAGGCAATCGGCTATAAGAAGGTTTATGTTTGTGCAGACGCCAAGCAAAGCGACAACAACGCCCATGCATGGGCAGAGATCAACGGCTACGTTTATGATCCTCTTTTTGCAGAAGCCAAAAGCTACAGCAGATATTACGGTGTTCCAAGAAGATCCTACGAGCTCTCAGCAGTTCTCAGATACAGACTTTCCTGATTTCCACAGCTGAGCTTCTATAAGCCAGGAGGCAGAACCCTTCACATCCGGGTTCTGCCTCTTATTTTTATTTCTTTAATCCTTTTTATTTTTCTTTTTTGCCAGCACCACTGCCGCAACCACTGCGCACGCAGCCAGAACAAGCAATGTCACATAAAGACCGATTGGAGTATCGTCTCCCGTCTTTACATACGTACTGGTTGTGTGGGAATCATCGGATTCTCCAGGGGTTTCTGTAATATCCCCAGCCGGAGTAACGGTCGGTGTCACATCCTCAAACTCGTTGGTGATGACCACTTCCGCTCTATTATTTTCATAATTCAGAACCACGTCGCCATCCTTAACTGTATAAGTAAAGGTAAGGTCGCTGCTCTCATCCAGCGGAACACCATTTTTATCCGTCTCCGTTACGTAATACTTCACAACAGCATCCTTGGAATCACCGATCATAACCGGAACTTCAACTGTCACGCTGCTGTTTCCATCCATAGCCAGCTCATACACGTTATTTTCAAACAAATTAGTATGCTCAGGATCTGTGAAAATTCCTACATAGAAGGTATCCTTGGAATCTGCAGCCTCACCGTTCTTCAGTACATTCTTAGTGACCGCGATCACACCCTGATAGTAGTATCCTTCCGGAAGCTCGTAGAACAGGTTGTTAAAGTGATAATCCTTTGCAGGAGCCTTTCTCGTGATCTGAACCTCCTGGCCATCCGGGTAAACTGGTGTATAGCTGTAAATATTCTTATAAATATCTGCATCTATTACAGTGCCATATTCATCTGTCTCCGCCACATAATACTGGGTGCCAGGATTCAGATCCTCAAAAGTAGTACTGGAAGAAGAAACACCCTTAAAAGTGATCGGGGAAACTGCTGAAACTCTTGTGGTCAGCTGCTGGTCAGCAAAAAGCGCTACATAGAACACCCCATCCTCTGCCATCAGATCTTTATACTCTTCATCATACAGATTCTTGGTTACCGTGATTACACCGCTGGCAGTCTTCTCTTTTTCATCCACCATGGTAACTGTGTTCACTGCATCTGGCTCATTGCTTACCGAAAACTTCACATCACGGGCAACGGTAAAGCCTTCTGGCGGCTCCAGCTCTGACAGGTAATAATCACCGGCCGGGATTCCTTTCAGAATGTATGGTTCCGCTCCGCTGGTAAATACGTATTTCGCATTCCCATTCCCGTCCATAATAACCTTTCCGTCTGCATCCTTCACAACGAATTTTGCACCGAAAACATAATTTCCCTCTTCATCCACCTTATTTACACTGGTTGAAATCCTTGTGTTTATAACCGTCACGTCTGCAACCCTGCCAGATGCAGCCTCATAAATACCATCCAGCTCCTTCACCTGTCCTGCTGCCTCAATAGAAAATTCATAAGGCACAGAGGAAGGAATATAACCGTCCGGAGTCTTTGTCTCGATCACACGGTAGCTGCCTTTGGGCATATCCGTGATCACAATCTGACCATTGGCATCAGATACCAGATTTGCGGAAAAGTTTTTTCTCTTTCATGGTTTCACTCTTTCCTGACAGAATTTTCAAAATATATTTAATACTTTCCCTATAAAAATTTCTGCTCTTTTATGTGTACTTATTTTAGTACATTGTAGTCTGTTTTTCAATTATATTTGGTATTTTCGCATTTTTTCGTAATTTTATGTTTATTTTTTCACAGCCGTTCTTGTTCTATGCAGCCTATTATATAAGCTGGATTTTTCATTTTCAACCCAAATGGGGCAGCTTCCTCACTGAGTACAATTTTTAACAATATTATCCAATAAAAGAAGGCTTACAAAGGTATTTCAGGCTATAGATACAATACTGGATTAAATGCCAAGTGCCGACTTGGCCAGCTGGTCTGCCATATCATTATATTTGTCGTTGGAATGGCCTTTTACTTTTATAAAATGTACTTTTACCTTCTGCGTGATTTCCCGGTAAAAGCTCTGATACGCTATTGTTCCGGGTTTGGTAGCTTTCCAGGCACCGGTGCACCATTTGGCAATGCCTTCATAATCATGGTAAATGGTGATTTCCGGAATATTATGATCCACAGCATACTGCATTGCCGCTTCGGAGCCTTTGATTTCTCCTGCTACATTATGCATCAGTGCCAGCTCTTTGTCCGTCATTTTTTCACAGAATGTGTGCTCTTCTCCATCCTTCAGAATAACCATTCCATAGGAAAATTCGCCGGTGTCAGAGCGGTAACTGCCATCTACGTAGGCAATCACCTGGTCTGACGCAGGTTTTTCTGCTCTGGAAGGTGTATCCGGGATACCCTCTTCCCCCACGCCGGCAAATGCCTGTGCCTCTTCCATAGTGGGAAAGCTCTTAAATTCTGCTCCCGAAAATCCCGTGACCTGTTTCTGGCACTCTGCCCAGGTCATAAATACACCTGTTTTTCTACCTGTTCTTACTGCATAGTATTTCTTTACCATATAGCCTCCCTTTGTATCAGACATTCTCAAACACTTTTTCTTTAATTATAACGAAACTTTAATATACCCTGTTAGTCCTGTCGTCACGCTGGAACCGCTGAATGTTTTTCACCACTTCATCCACTACGCGGAATCTGGTCTCTTTTGCAGCCCATGCAATATGCGGAGTAATGATCAGTTTATTGCTGTCCTGGATCTTAAGAAGCGGATTCTCCGGATCCATTGGCTCTTTGCAAAGAACATCAAGGCCTGCACCTGCAATGGAGCCTTCGGTAAGAGCTGTATACAGATCTGGCTCATTTACAATGGCGCCTCGTGCAAGATTCAGGAAAATAGCGGATTTCTTCATCTTGCGGAATTTTTCCAGTGTCATCAGGTTCTCTGTGTACCCGTTCAGCGGCGCATGAACGGAAAGAACATCCGAGCGGAAAAGAAGCTCATCCAGGCTTACCTGCTCATATTCTGTATGATATTTCTTCCCGGAAGCGGAGTAGCAGATAATATGGCATCCGAATGCTTTGGCGATCTGCGCCACCCTGTTTCCGATGGCGCCAAGTCCAACGATTCCCCAGGTTTTTCCATCCAGCTCAAAGAAATTCTGTCCGAAGTGGGAGAAGCAGGTGCCTCTTGCATATTCTCCGGATTTTACATAATTGTCGTAATAATTCAGTTTTTCCAGAACATAGAAAAGAAGAGCGAAGGTATGCTGTGCCACTCCGTTTGTGGAGTATCCGGCAACATTGTAAGCTGCAATTCCCCTTTTTTTCAGATAGTCTCCATCCAGGTTGTTAAAGCCTGTTGCGGTCAGGCAGACCAGCTTCAGGTTCTGTGCTTTCCCAATGGTAGACTCGCAGATTGGAACCTTGTTTGCTACGATCACATCTGCGTCTTTTGTCTTTTCTTCCATTTCATCTGCGGTTGTGCTTCGATATATTACTACTTCGCCCAGTGCCTCAAATGGAGTAAATACCATATCCTGTCCCAGGCTGTCTGCTTCCAGAATTACAATTTTCATAGTGTGCTCCTCGCTTTCTTCTGTGCTCACTTATATAGTCGTACGTTTCCTCATCTGTTTTATAAAATACCGTTTTCTCCGGGAAAATGCAATCCCAAAGAGGAAATGCTGCATAAAACATTTTCGATACCTGGTCATCAAACCATAAATTCCCGGATAATTTCCCTCATAATCTTCTCTTCCTCAGGAGTCAGCATCTTACTGAAATGACTTCCGGAGGCAGCGGTCTGCTTGATGCTGCTGGTAATCTTGTCCACAATTTCTTCCTGTAAAACAGGGTCCGCTTTTTTCGCGGCTGGAATCTCTTCTGCCCAGCTTCTCATCTGCTCCACATAATCTGCCAGCGTATCCATCACCAGCTCTTCTTTGTAAGAAAAATCCAATGCCTGACGTAAAAGCATTAACACCACCGGTACAGCGGCGCCCACATACAGATAGGTCAGAGGGAGTCCCTCTTCTATCCTTAACGTCTTGGAAAAATAGATGGCACAGCCAAGGACCGCCGTGGACAAAAGTGCCGGATACCACACCAGCCGGTTCATTCTGTGAAGAAGCCTGTCCCGTGTTTTCCAAAGCCTCAGCCATTTTTCCTTCAGGCTGATCTGCTGGCTGCTGCCTGCTCCTTGGGTGTTTTTCGCACCTGTGGTTTTGCTTCCGGTACTTTTCAACATTCTTCTGTAGGTGAGGTTTGTCGTCAGCATTCCAATTGCTCCAAGAGCCCCCAGGGCTGCCATACTGTAGAGCAATATATGCAGATTCATAATTTTCTCCAGCATAATGTCCTCCCATATTCTTAACTTTTAGGAACATTATACCGCTGTCCTGCTCTGTATGAAACATAAATCGTTCGTCAAATTCCCGGTGAATTCCGCTTATTCTGTGGCTTTTCTGCATATTTTCCTATTTTATGATCACTTATATAAAGACGTTCCGCAATATATCAGTTAGTTTTTGATTTATCGCGGAATAAGTGTGATATATTGCGGAATAGCTTTGATATTTCGCGCGAGAAGCCAAATATATAGCGGAAATAAATGTAAATGCCCCTTAAACAGCTTCTGCTTATTTCTACAGAGTCTGCTTAAAGGGCAGCGTATCATCTAGGTTACTGGTCACGGAGTAAACAGTAACCCGTTTAGAGCATTACATTCTTTACATTTCTTGCAATGTAGCGACTACTTTCTCGAACTGCATAAAGTGAGACGCCTTTACCAAAATGGTATCACCGGTCTGCACATAATCAGACAGATGTGCCAGAAGGCTGTCGCGGTCTGGTTCTTCGATAACCGTAAGCTCCGGGTTCTTTCTGGCCATCTTTGCAATGTTTGCGGAAAGAGGGCCTGTGCAGATACAAACATCAATTCCACACTGGGCAGCATGCTCTCCAACCTCAGCGTGAAGCTGGACTTCATTCTCCCCAAGCTCACCCATATCTCCCAGAATCGCCACTCTTCTGCCAGCACCATCCTTCAACACGTCCAGAGAAGCCTTCATGGACATTGGGTTTGCATTATAGCAGTCATCCACGATCAGGAAACGGTCGGTCTCGATCATATGGAATCTTCCGCTGATGGCCTCTAACGTCTCAATTCCGTGACGGATCTGCTCCAGGGTCAGTCCATAAATACGGCCAACTGCAGTAGCAGCCAGTGCGTTGTACACCATATGGCGTCCCGGCATTGGAATGTCCGCAGTAAAAGACTCACCGCCAGCATGGATGCGGCAGGTCATTCCTTTCAGTCCTCTGCTTACGATCTCATCTGCATAAATATCCTTGTCCTCTTCCATGCCAAAGAATACCGGCTTGATTCCCTCATACTCTTTTACTGTGCAGAGCTTATCATCGTCACCATTTAATACAATGTGGCCATCTTTTTTCAGATATTTGAAAATTTCAGTCTTCGCTTTCAGCACACCGTCTCTGTCCCCAAGATTTTCCAGGTGGCAGGTACCGATATTGGTGATCACGCAGGTGTCTGGTCTTGCGATCTTCGCCAGACGTGTCATCTCGCCAAAATCGCTGATTCCCATTTCCAGAACTGCAATCTCATCCTCGTCACGAAGGCGGAAAACAGTGAGGGGAAGTCCCAGCTCATTGTTAAAGTTTCCCTGGGTTTTCAGGGTACGGTATTTCTCTTTCAGGACAGAAGCAATTACCTCTTTTGTGCTTGTTTTTCCAACACTTCCGGTAATTCCGACAACTGGAATCTGAAGCTGCTGCAGATAAAATTCTGCGATATCCTTCACTGCCTGAAGGGAAGATTCCACTTTGATGTATGGAAAGTCCGCATTCTCCAATGTACGCTCAGATAAGGTGGCGAGGGCACCGGCTTCCATCACCTGTGGAATAAACCTGTGGGCATCTACCCGCTCCCCTACGATGGGTACAAATAAGGTTCCGGCTTCTGCCTTGCGGCTGTCAGTTGTAATAGAGGAAACTTCCTGATCCAGCTTGCCGGCTGGTCCGAAATAAACACCGCCGCAGGCTTTTGTCAGGTTTTCCAGGGTAAGATTTTTCATATGATTTGATCCTTATGCTATTTTTTACTATTTATTTTCTATTTCTCTTAATGCAATATATTCCCATACCAGACCACACTCCAAATAAAGTCCTGTCTGATATGGGAAATAATGATTCTGCGATACCAATAGGGCACCTCATGCTTTTTCGTTATATCTTTATTCGTACTTCTTTAAAGAAATACGGATCAGCTCCTCACAAAGTGTAGGGTAATCCATGCCCAGCACCTTCGCCTCCTGCGGGATCAGACTGGTAGGAGTCATTCCCGGAAGGGTGTTTGCCTCCAGACAATACATATCTCCGTTCTCTTTCATCATAAAATCCAGGCGGCTGTAACCGGTAAGTCCAAGTGCCTTCGCTGCCTTTACTGCATTTTCCTGCATTTTCGCAGTCAACTCCGGGGAAATCTCAGCCGGACAGGTCTCGACAGTAGAACCTGCCTGGTATTTATTCTTGTAATCATAGAACCCCTGGATCGGTGCGATCTCAATGATGGGATAAGCCTTGTCGTCTACCACTGCAACAGAGAACTCACGTCCCTTGATATATTCCTCAACCACAATGTCAGCCCCGTACTGGCTTGCATCAGCAAGCGCATCCTCGTACTCCTTCTGGCCATTTACAATATAGACACCTACACTGGAACCGCCACAGCTTGTTTTTACGACTACCGGGAACTCCAGGCCATGTTTGGCAACGTCTTTTTCCAGATGGTCCCTGGTCATGGTAAATCCGCCTGGGGTAGGAACCTGGTTCATCAGGAAAACTTCCTTGGTAATGCGCTTATCCATAGCCATGGCACTGCTGAGATAGCCAGTTCCTGTATAACGGATTCCCATCAGGTCAAAGGCTGCCTGTACCTTGCCATCCTCACCATTTGCACCGTGAAGGCCAAGGAATACAATGTCGCATTTTTCACAAAGCTCCAGAACATTGGGACCAAAAAAGCTTCTTCTGGTTTTCTCCATCTCTTTGATCTGCGGATTAAAGCTGCTCATATATGCCGCAGCCTTCTCCACATCATACTCAGCCGGGAAAGGATTCTCCCAGTCAACGTTCTCTACACCACAAAAAATATCTACAAGAATTGCCTCATGGCCCTTCTGACGAAGTGCTCCACAGATTCCGGTACCGGATACGATGGAAATCTCTCTCTCCGTACTGGTTCCACCAGCCAAAACTACTATCTTCATGATTTTATATCTCCTTTGTTTTATTCATAAACGAAACTGTTCAGTTCCTTCACAGTTACACCCTTCGCGATGCACAGAAATCATGCATCCGCATAATTTCGCGCTGTGGTTCCCGGGTTTTCTGTGAACCTTGTTCACACAAAACACCTCGCGGAATATTACCTGCTGAATAGTTACTCATAAACAACCACAGGCATACCAACCTCAATATTCGCATAAATCCCAGCTGCCTTGTCATATGGAACATTCACGCATCCATGGGAGCCCTCCCACAGATAAAGATTTCCTCCAAACTCAGAACGCCAGGAAGCGTCGTGGATTCCCACATTTCCGGCAAAAGGCATCCAGTAGGTCACATTTGCCTCGTAGTCCTCTCCGGTAAGTACTGCCGGGGATTCCTTGGCATCCAGTGCGTAACAGCCTGTAGGAGTCCCACAGCCCTCAATATCAGGGTTTCCGCTTACGATCGGGGTATCCACGATCGGGGTTCCCTTCTGGTAAAAAACCAGGCGCTGGTTTGTCAGATCGATTTCTACATAGGTGGAGCCAATATCATTGGTTCCACGGCTGTAACCGGAATACAGATAAACAGGCTCACGTACCTGGGTTACACCGCTTTCGATGGCAGCGATCAGAGCTTTTACTTCCTCGTCCTGATCGATCACCCAGCCGTAGTCGCCGCCCTTTACCTCCACTTCCCGATTATCATAGGTCAGAAATGTACGTGTCTGTCCCATGGTATCATATTTCATGCCAAGCTCCGCCACATATTGTCTCACCAGAGTTTCATCCAGGATCACATTTCCATCCTCATCATAGCCGAACCAGTTCCTGATCACACTCCGGTTCACAGTCTCCGTGCGGTCCGCAAAGTCATAGGTTATGATCACCTTAGCCAGCTGGTTCATTTTGTCACAGTTGGATTTCAGCTGCTCATCAGAGCTGTACACAGATGGTTTCCGGTAACAGCTTTCGTCCTCCAGATTTACAGAGGTTTTCCCACGGAGCATTGCTGCGGCAATCACTTCTTCTGTCTTGGTGCGGTCCAGGGCATTTCCAACCACCTCGGGAACGATTTCGAAGGAATCTCCGGTATCCTGGATCTGGGCGTCTACAGGCTGGACTACATTCCCGGCCTGCATGCAGTTCAGATTGTCTACAGCCTGCTGCAGCTGCTCCACATTATAACTGAGGGATTCTGAAATATCGTAATTTTTATCCTGGTTAAAGGCCAGAAACCAGGTAAAGCGGTCCTGATCCCTGATCAGCTGCTTCACAATGCCAGTAGACACATAGGAAAGCCCCACATCCTGGGCGGAAATGGCTTCCTGGCCGTTTTTCATGGTCTCCACAGCAAGAACATAAGCACTCACACGCTGGTTCAAAAGCTTCTCGGTATCTTCTGAAGTCATGTAGGAACAATTAAAGCCATTCACCATAGAGCCTGGAAGAAAATGACTGGAAAAGTAGTACACGCCATATCCATAAGCGCCTGCTGTAAAAAGCAGCAGCAAAACCACAAGTAAAATAACAATCGTTCTTCCTGCGCCTGCTTTTTCCTTATTTTTTGCCATAAATTCCTCCCTGCTTATGCTGAATTCTTATTGCCTTTACACGACCACATCTTCTATTTACCTTATGCGGGAAATAAACTCCATAGCCGGTATTTATTTCTGCCTTCCAAATGCAGACGGGTAAAGACAATAAAAAGCAGATGCTTACTGTTCACAGATAACAGTAGATTACTCTGCCTCTTTTTATATGCCAGACCAGGTACTTTTCCTGATCTGGCATGGTTACATTCTATGCGCGAATTTCCGGTTTCAGAGCCTGTTAGAAAATTATGGTCCACCTTTTACGGAAAGGCTGCCGTTCACAGCAGCACGCTTTTAGCCGAGAAGTTTTTCTACACTGACAAGCTTCACACAAAGTACGAATACCTGTGCTGCTTTGCCAAGATCCTCAAGTGTAGGGAAGGATGGAGCAATACGGATGTTGGAGTCTTTCGGATCCTTGCCGTATGGATAAGTAGCACCTGCGCCAGTAAGGACAACGCCAGCCTCTTTTGCTCTGGCTACAATTGCCTTTGCGCAGCCATCCATGGAATCAAAAGAGATGAAGTATCCGCCGTGCGGCTTTGTCCACTCACCGATTCCAAGTCCGGAAAGCTCTTTGTCAAGGGTATCCAGCACCAGCTCAAATTTCGGGCGGAGGATATCTGCATGCTTTCTCATGTGGGCGTGAAGTCCGTCAAGATCCTTGAAGAATCTTACGTGACGGAGCTGGTTCAGCTTATCATGACCGATGGTCTGAACCTGCATATATCTGCGGAAATCATCCAGGTTTGCCTTGGAAGCTGCTACAGCTGCGATACCGGAGCCAGGGAAGCTTACCTTGGAAGTGGATGTGAATTTATAAACAAGATCAGGGTTGCCAGCCTTCGCACACTCCCCAAGAATCTCAACCAGGAAATCCTGATTATCATCATAGAGATGATGGATGCTGTAGGCATTATCCCAGTAAATACGGAAGTCCGGTGCTGCCGGTTTCAGTCTTGCGAAACGCTCTACAGTTTCTTTCGAGTAGGTGTAGCCCTGTGGGTTGGAGTATTTCGGAACACACCAGATTCCCTTGATGGCTGCATCCTCACTTACCAGCTTCTCTACCATGTCCATATCCGGTCCCTGTGGAGTCATCGGAACATTGATCATCTCGATTCCGAAAAATTCGGTGATCTTGAAGTGACGGTCATAACCTGGTACCGGACAGAGGAATTTCACCTTGTCAAGCTTGCACCATGGAGTATTTCCCATTACACCCTGAGTCATGGAACGTGCAATACTGTCAAACATAACGTTCAGGCTTGAGTTTCCATATATGATAATGTGTTCCGGATCTACCTCAGACATTTCTCCAAGAAGACGCTTGGCTTCCGGAATACCATCGATCACACCGTAGTTACGGCAATCTACTCCGGTCTCGCATTTCAGATCTGAATCGCCCCTCAGAACGTCCATCATTTCCATAGAAAGCGCCAGCTGCGCATTGCTTGGCTTTCCTCTTGACATATCAAGGGCAAGTCCCTGTGCCTTGATCTCCTCGAATTCTTTATCCAGCTCTTTTTTCAGCGCCAGAAGCTCTTCATGATTCATTTCGGTATATTTTTTCATAAATTCCTCCTTTGGCAGTTGCCTGTTTGGTGTATCCTCCTCGTATATCTTTTCCATTTTAGTATGCTAAATTGTCGGTTGTCAAGTGTTTGGCTCTATTTTATATAAAATCCCCCTTAAACCGGTTACTGTTCACTCCGTTCACAGTAACGCGCTTCGCGGAACGTTACCAGTGAGCAGCAACTCTTAAACCGCTTCCCATCTTCCAGAAGCACCGCATGGCAATACCAGCCCATTTGACTTCACCGGAAGACCAATTTCCTGGGAATCTACATGTCCCTTATACTTCTTCATCTCTGTTGCCAGCATATAAGTAAGTACAGCCGGAGCAAGTCCGGTGGTGTAGGAATTAATCAAGAAAAACAGTGGATCATCACTGAGAATCTTTGTGCAAAGTTTCACAAGTGGATGAATGGCATCCTCAATTTTCCAGATCTCGCCTTTCGGGCCTCTTCCATAGGAAGGAGGATCCATGATAATTGCGTCATAGTGATTACCTCGGCGGATTTCACGCTCTACAAACTTCACACAGTCATCTACCAGCCAGCGGATTGGTGCATCAGCAAGACCACTTGCTGCCGCATTCTCTTTCGCCCAGGTAACCATTCCCTTAGAGGCATCTACGTGTGTAACAGATGCACCTGCGGCTGCTGCCGCAAGAGTTGCACCACCTGTATAAGCGAACAGGTTCAGCACCTTAACTGGTCTGCCAGCCTTGCGGATCTTATCCCCAAACCAGTCCCAGTTTACAGCTTGCTCTGGGAAAAGACCGGTGTGCTTGAAACTGAATGGTTTCAGATGGAAAGTAAGATCCTTATAATGAAGATCCCACTGCTGTGGCAGATCAAAGAATTCCCATTCTCCGCCGCCCTTGGAACTGCGGTGATAATGTGCATTCATCTTGCGCCATCCCGGCTCAGTTTTCGGTGTATCCCAGATTACCTGCGGATCCGGACGGACAAGGAGATATTTCCCCCATCTCTCCAGCTTCTCGCCGCAGGAAGTATCAATTACTTCATATTCTTTCCAGCCATTTGCTATCCACATTTATATTTACCTCGTTCTCTATTCTGTATCAAACATTATTTTATGATAGCAGAAAACTATATCCTCGTCAATTTTGTTAATACCTAAACATACTAATTATTTCTATAGTGTTCCGGAGTAATCCCTTCCATTTTTTTGAACACCCGAAAGAAATATTTAACATTTTCATAGCCTACACTCTGCGCAATCTGATACATCTTTTTATCTGTATTTCTTAACAGAGCTTTAGCATGACTTATTCTCACTTGATTTACATAATCTACAAAGCTTATTCCATTCTGAGACTTGAACGCTGAACTGAGATAACTCCTGTTCAATCTAAATAATGAAGCTACAAATTCCTGTGTGATGTTCTTTTCATAATGCAGATCAATATATTTCTTTACATTATCTAAAACATCTTTTTCGGAATAAACACCAGCACTTTCAAATGCCATTGCCATGTTTTTAAAAAGATTCCCGAAATACTCTTCTAATTCTTTAAAACTGAATATGAAATTCATATTATTAATGAGATTTAGACTTGCAGCTTTACTTTTATGCAATTGCATTTCATCCGGAAGTGATTTTTTTAAGATTTCAGCCATTTCCAGGCAATAATTTTTAGCATTTTTTAAACAACATTTTTCATTTCTTGCAAAATAATGAAACAACTCTGGAAAAATCACTTCAGCTTCACCTATTTTTCCAGCCTCTATCAAAAACATAAATTGTTCCGCCTTAGGCCATACTATTATACAGTCTGAATGTATTCCCTCTTCATAGATTATGTAATTTTTTTCAGGAATCATCGTCATTTGATTTAATGCATCTGTACTCTCAAGAAATGCTTCATGTAATTCCTTTAGTGAACTATGTTTTCCGCTGATTCCATAAAATGGATGTATCCTGCAGCTTTCAAAAAACCTTTCTACACTATCTTTAATTTCCAATAATTTAATTTTAATATCATAAGATGCTTTTTCAGAAAAGAATACCAGTATAAAACACATATTTTCTACATTATCTTTTTGCAAAATCACCGTATTCATTTCCATATTTCGCATAAACATAAACTCTAGTAATTCACTTTCGTTTATCTCTTCTGCCACTACTGTTACAAGTACATAATTTTCAGCGGACATTCGAGCCATTTTCTGTGAACTCAGGCTTGAAATTTCCTGCCCCATTCCAAATAGAATATTCTTCAGGATCTGGCGGTCATACTCATACTTCAACTTTTCTTTTTCTGCCTCATTCAACGTAATCTGCTGGTTCAAATTTTCCCTGTCCTCAAGTCGATTTACAACCCGGGTTACCGCCTCCCATATACTTTCTTTGCTGAACGGCTTCACAATATAATCTAATGTATTGGCACGCAATGCTTCTTTTGCATACTCAAAATCTTTATATCCGCTAATCACAATTATAAATGTATCTGTATATTGTATAGATAATATAGGCAAAAGCTGCATTCCATCCATAATAGGCATTTTCATATCTGTAATCACAAAATCCGGCTTTTGCTTTTCCATAATTTCCAGAGCATCTTTTCCATTAGACACTTGCGCAATACATTCTATATTAGGATAATTTTCCAGTTTCTTTATAGTTCCCCTACGGATCAACGGCTCATCATCAATTATAATATATGTGTACATCTCCCATTCCTCTTTTTCTATCACTCAGATTACTCGATTTCAGGAACACAAATCGTTACTGTCGTTCCCTTTCCAGTTTCGCTCACAATGTTTACTCCATACTGCTCTCCATAATATAATTGAATTCGGGAATTTATATTTTTCAAACCGATACTTCCATTTCCATCCCCGTTCGGCTCTGCAAAACTGCTTTTTTTCATTAATGATTTTCGCAGTTGCTCCATAGCTTCCCCTGAAATTCCCACTCCATCATCTGTTACTGAAAAATAAAGCTTCTCCCCTGCTTTTCTTGCAGACAATGTAATTGTACTTCCCATACTACAATTAAGCAATCCATGATACAAAGCATTTTCAACTAATGGCTGCAAAGTCAGTTTCAATATATGACTGGACAAAAGTTCCTGAGGTACATCCATATTAAAAATAAAAGCATTGTCAAATCTAATCTGCTGAATGGCAACAAAGTTCTCTACATGGCAAAGCTCTTTTTCCAATGTTACTACCGCACCCTTCGTCTTTATGCTATATCGAAACATATCCCCCAACGCCAGTGCCATAGTTGAAATCTCTTTTTCGCCTTCAATTTCTGCAAGACTGTTTATGGCCTCCAAAGTATTATATAAAAAGTGTGCATTAATCTGAGATTCTAACGCTTTCATCTGCGTATCCATAAGAATCAGTTTATTTTCATATTCAGATTTTATATAACGTTTATTTTCCTCCAACATATTATAATATTGATTGTATAAGGTTCCTATCTCATCCGTTCTATTAAAATATGGTGACTCCAAAATTATAAGTTTCTCTTTTTGCTGCGCCATAATCCGGCTTAAAGCAGTAATAGGCTTTGTCAGATATTGTGCTAGGAAATATGATAAAACTACAAATATAATCAAAAAAATCAGCAATGCACCTACCATAAGCTTCCAAATCATGCGATACTCAGCGGCAAGTTCGGTTTTGTCAAAAACAGCCGTCAAAACTACACCATTACAGGAAATATCTCTTTCATATTCAATAACCTGATTTTCTTTTGCGACATCACCATCTGATGTACTATATAACACATCATCTGCCCGTTTCAGCGTAAATTCAGCAGACTTTGGCAATACATTTATTTTATCTAACGAAAAAATCTCTGGCGCACAGTTAACATAAAGTACTCCCAGGAATTTTCTGGAATAGACATCATATATGCACATGGAAAAAGAAACAGATAGCGTATCATTCAAAAGATATTCTCTTTTTTTAATCCCATCTGCATATATTTTGCCTTCTAGACTTAATGTATTTTCATACCATTCCGATTCCTTAGGATTATAGTCGCTCCGCACTTCTACACCATTTCCATACCCCTGGCCAAGAATCTCACCAGAAGGCGTAAATACAAAAATACCATTAATATACTCTGATAAAAATACCATATTTTGAAATGTTGATTTCAAACTCTTATTTGCTTCGTAAATATCTTTAGCACTATTTTCAGAATCTGTATCTGAAAATTTACGAAGTTCCTGCAAAAATGATTCTTCATTAGGGGCTGCGTACTGCACCGTTTCCAGAATATGCTGTATATCGCTAAAAACAGAATTTGTTTCTTTCACAGCCTGATCCATAATATTTAATGAAGTGGTCACAATCTGCGTATTGGACAAACTAATATAATGAGTATAGGCAATATAAAAAAACAACAGCAGCGGCACTAATGATAGTGCAGAAAAAATCAGGAAAAATCTATACTTTAACTTCATATTCTTCCTCGTTTCATTATTTCTTTGCAGTTTACATTTTCCAAAATAAAATTTATACTGTAATCATATCACACCTACTAAAAATTTGGTAGAGAAAGGACTTTTCATGAAAAAAACAATTTATTTTTTTACAACAGTCACGCTCTGCAGCTTATGTATATTTTCCTATCCACAAATCCTGTCAGCCCAAGACAATACTTCTGAAAAAACAGAAGTCACCTTTATGGTCAGCGGCACTGGCGATTATGCAAAAACGCAAAAAGAAAAACTTGAACAGCAATTACTTCCCTACTTTCCTGATATTGAAATTACAGTAGAAGCCTATCCAGAAGAACAATATTATACTCTTTTAAACACAAAACTCAGTATGGGGGAAGGGCCGGATTTTTTTAATATTCAGCCAAATCTTGCCGGACCTAATGCAGTACAAAAGCTTGCCCCGGCAGGATATCTTGAACCGCTTGATGATCTGGAACTTGTTCAAAAAGCTCCTGCTGAAAATAAAGAACCTGTCAGCTGCAATGGACATGTATATTCCTTAACTCATGTTTCCATGACCTTATGTACTTATTATAATAAACAGATTTTTCAGGAGCTCAACCTTTCAATTCCCCAAAACTGGCCTGAATTTTTACAGGTCTGCGAAAAAATAAAACGGGCAGGTATTACTCCAATCATTTCAGGAAATAAGGATTCCTATTCCTTACAATTTGGACTCTACCAAATTGCAGCAAACCAGGTATATGCAAACAATCCTCTGTTTAATCAGCAGCTAAAAGACGGTATAACTGCTTTTACAGCCAAAGATACCTGGGATAAGACAATTGATCAGTATCTTCTTCTGTATAAAAACAACTATGTTCAGTCAAATTCTCTAAGTATGAGCAATGCTGAAGCCATTGAACATTTCATAAACGGCGATGCAGCCATGATTTTCAACGGAAACTTCAGTTCTTCCTACCTCACAGAGAAAATGACTGAAGATGCTCTTGGAGCATTTCCTTTACCGGCAAATGAAACAGGCTCTCCTATTTATGGCGTTATTTCCAGTGGTGGCGGAACTGCGATTTATTCCGGCAGTAAACATGTCGACTTATGTAAAAAAATCTGGGAAAAACTGCATTCTTCTTTTTCCTTTACTTCAAAAGCTTTCACAGGAATTTGGGATGTTTTTCAACCACTTCTTGCTGAACAACGTTATACGATCAACTGTAACCAGGGATGGCTTGGTGACGTTGAATGGGTTTTGGAAGACGGTATATCTCAGAAAATAGCAGGAGACTCTATATCAGTCAGTCATATCACGGCTTTAATGCAAAAAACCTACGATGAAGCAAGGTAAACTTTCGGTAACAAATATTATCCAACAATTGTATACCAAACAAAAAACCAAAAGATACTCCTCTTTTCTTATAATTAACTCATCAAGAAAATTATGAATGGAGGGTATCTATGAAAAAAAGAAAACAACTAGGACGTGTAACAGTCATTGCCGTATCTACCGCTTTAATGGCAACCTCATCAGGAGTTGCCGTTATGGCAGAGGCAGAAAGTATCCCAACTGAAATTTCCAATTTACGTGTAGGAAATTATACAGAACCACTTGCTGTAGAAGATGAAAAACCAGTCTTCAGCTGGCAGATGGATTCTCAGTTACACGGTCAGAAGCAGACCGCCTATCAAATTGTCGTCACCAAAGAGGCAACTGGAGATGTTGTATGGGACAGTCAGAAGCAGGAAGATAGTGCCTCAGCTGATATCAGTTACAATGGTGATTCTTTAGAACCAGAGACTGCATATCAGTGGACCCTTACTGTATGGGACAAAGATGGAAAGGAATACACCCAGACTTCCCGCTTTGAAACCGGAATTATGAATCCCGATCTTGAAGGATGGGATGGTGCCGAATTTATTGGAACCACTGCAACAGCATTAGATGCAACCAGTGCTTGTGTATGGCATATCAATACAGATATGCAGATTACAGAAGGAAACAAAGCTTCTCTTATTGTTGGCGCTAACGACTATCGACTTAATGATCAATTCCAGAATGTTGAAAATGTTGAGGGTGAAAACTACATTCGTCTGGAATTTGATTTTAATGGTGTTTCTGCTGGAAATGGCGCAAAACTTAACATATACAGAGTGGGTTATGCACAGGGAGACAGTGCTGATACTCCATATTTAACTATTTCAGCTGCTGATACAGAAGATACAAACATCGATGAATTATTTACTCCTGAAAACATTAACGATGTACATAATATTGACATTTACTGTGAAACAGGAAACATTACAATCAAAGTTGATGATCAGGAATTATTCGTAGGCCCCGAACAGGAAGGACGTTTTGGAACCAGCCGTCCGTCTTTAACAGTCAGCCCATTATCAACCGGCAACAACTATAACACATTCCCAAACCTTAACTCTATTGGTTTTTCCACTAAAGATGGTTGTAAGGCAACTTTCAGTAATTATCAGATTATTGATATTGGCCAAAGTGATCA
The DNA here is from genome assembly GCF_020537505.1 of Blautia glucerasea. Taxonomy (GTDB): domain Bacteria; phylum Bacillota; class Clostridia; order Lachnospirales; family Lachnospiraceae; genus Blautia_A. Next base: position 53,930 of record NZ_JAJBMO010000013.1, read on the forward strand.
GGATGTTTTATTCAATAGTACTACAGGTGCAACTTACAGCATTTTTGATGGAAATGAAGGCATTCAGGTTGATGGAGACAATATCGAAGTAAGTGGAAATACTTTTGTGTATGCAGATCCAAGCTGCGGTTCCATGCCAATGCTTCGAACTACATTTGATGTTACAAAAAAAGTTGCAAGTGCAAAAATGTATGTCACTGCAATGGGAATTTATGAAATGTACATCAATGGCCAGCGAATGGGAGATGACTGGTTTAATCCTGCTGACAGCCAGTACAGAGATACCCTTTGCTATCACGCTTATGACGTCACTGACATGCTGTCAGAAGGTACTAATGCAATCGGTGCTATTCTCAGTGGAGGCTGGTATACTGGTTACATGACTTTCAGCCCCGGAAATTATAACTTCTTTGGTGATGACCCTGCTCTTCTTTCAAAACTTGTAATTACTTACGAAGACGGAACTGAAGATGTTATTGTTTCTGACGATGATACCTGGCAGGTATACAATAATGGACCAATTGAATATAGTAGTTTCTTCCAGGGTGAGCGTTACAATGCAGAAAAAGAAGACTCCATTGAGGGATGGTCTACATCTGATTATGACACTACAGACTGGGAAACTCCAGATGTAATCAGTTCCCGTGACTGGATTGATTTCGATATTGTTTCCCGCTACGATGTACCTATCCATGTTCTTGAAAACCTTACTGCGAACAGAGTTCTTGAAACTCACAGTGAAGATGGAACTACTTATACATATGATATGGGTGTTGCAATGGTTGGTGTACCTTCAATTACTATTCCAAAGGGCTGGTTAAAAGAAGGGGATACCGTTATTCTTCGATATGGCGAAGACATCTATCCTGGTAATGAGGATTCCCAGAATACAAACGATTATTATACAGGACTTTATGGAGAAAATGGAACTTACCATGCAAATGTAGCCGGCCGTGTTCTCCATGATACTTATCGAGCTGCATTGGCAACAGATTTCTACACAGCAAGCGCTGAAGATGAAAACAAAGATGTTACAATACAGCCAAGCCTGACTTATCGTGGATACCGCTATATCCAGATTACCATTCCATCCAGCACAGAAGCTCTCCCAACAGAAAATGTACAGGGACTTGTTCTTTCTTCTGTACAGGAGTTAACCGGTACATACGAAGCGACAACAACAGATGATACTATTACCAATTATGTAAATCAGCTTTTCTCTAACATTCAGCGCAGCCAGGTTGGTAACTTTATGTCAATTCCGACAGACTGCCCACAGAGAAATGAACGTATGGGATGGACTGGTGATGCACAGGCCTTCTCCAGAACTGCAACCTATAATGCAGATGTTGAGAACTTCTTCCGTCAGTGGATGGTTGCATTGAGAGACGACCAGGCCGATAACGGAGGAATTGGAAGTACTGTTCCGACTTATACTACTTCTACTGATGTAGAATTTGCAGATGGCACTACCTGGGCCGCAGCTGTATGCATGGTACCATGGCAGCTTTATACTCAGTATGGTGATACTCAGATCATCCGCGAAAACTTTGACACTATGAAAGCATGGCTGGATGGTATGGACAGCTTTGACTTTGAAGCAAATGGAAAAACTTACACCGGTCTATCTGGAAAAACTACTGGTTTAGCTGATTGGCTTTCCATTGATGGTAATACTACATCTGATATTGTAAACAATGCAATTTATATTTATATGATGGAAGTAACTGCAATTATGGCTGACGAAATCGGCGAAACAGAATATGCACAAACTCTTCGTGACCGCCATGATCTTGCAAAACAGGAATGGAATGAAGTTTATGTAGATTCTGAAACAGGTATGACTCAGAATGCAGATGGAGAAATTATTGATTCTCAAACCTCTTATGCTACACCATTAAACTTCAACTGCTTTAATGACGAAAACAAAGAGTTTGCAGCAAAACGTCTTGCAGAACTGGCAGCTGATCCAAATCAGAGCAATGGAGGAAACGGTCTTGCAACTGCTTCCAGCCTCGGTCAGGATGGTGGTGATCCTATTGATTGTCCTGCATATTCAATTACAACAGGTTTCTCTGGAACACCAAACATTCTTCCTGCACTTTCCAGAAACGGAAACAGCGAGACTGCTTATAACATGATCACTTGTACAGACTACGCGTCCTGGTTATATCCAGTAACCCTCGGTGCTACTACAGCTTGGGAAAGATGGAATTCTTATGAGCTTGCTTTCGAGGATGGTGGAAACAGCGCAATGAACTCTTTTAACCATTTTGCACTTGGTTCTGTTGGTTCCTGGATGTATGAATATCAGCTTGGTATTACAACAGATTACGCAGATAGTGAAGGCGGCTATCAGAATTTTGTACTGCAGCCACAGGTTGGCTCTATGTATACTTCCTTAACAGGAAGCTATAACTCCAACTACGGCGAAATCAAGAGTTCCTGGACTGCAGATAACGGAGAGCTTCTCTCTTATTCCGCAACTGTTCCCGCAAATACTTCTGCAACACTGTATCTTCCAATCTCTGAAGATCAGGCAAATGTAACAACAGTTCCAGAAGGTGCTGAATTCGTAGAAATGACAGAGCATAACGGAATCACCTGTGCTGTTTATACATTAGAATCCGGAAGCTATGAATTTACAGTTGGAGCATAAGCTTCAAACACAATTTCACATTAAATCTCCACAAATTATGGGGCAGCTGACTGATCAGCTGCCTCTTAATCTATATTATAGTATTAAAAAGTGCCCAAAAATCCGCCCCTCTTTTTTCAGATTTTTTCAATTGAACCGCACATTTTTTTGAACTATAATCACATTAAAAAGGAGCGTGATCCAAATGTCAGAAAAGACAACCGATAATAAATTCCCCTACACCTGCACCCCAGCCTACGACCGAGATGCTTGCAAAGGCTGCGTCTGTTCCACCTGCTACGAGCAGGAATTCTGCGACCGGTGCAGCACATGTGAAAATCATTCAAAACGTAAAGAACACTGTAATGCTTACGAAGGTGCATATAACTACTAAGTATCCAATTGATATAGTGCATTACTGGAATCTAAACAGTTTCTGCCAGTACACAGCATTTGGGCAATGGGTATTACTCCAGCGAACTATTTTAGGCGCGCCCTTAGCGTAGATGAAATCCAGCGCTTACGAAGACTTAGGAGTGACGGCTCTCCGGAACTCCTTAGTCGCAGTTTGCGATTAGTTCATCGTAGCGTTGCGCCGGTGAGTGAGTAATACCCATTGTCCGAATGCGTCCGCTTTAACGCACTTTCAAAAAAACAGACTGGCGTTCCCACCAGTCTGTTTCACTTCTATTTTTCAGTTATCAGCAGCCAGCCTTCGCAGCCTTCTCCTTCTGTCTCTCATCCCACAGCTGATCCGCTCTTTCTTTCCAGCAGGCTGCATATTTATCACATTTGCCGCAAAGATGATCTGCGCTCTCCGGGGACTGCAGGTCTGTAGACTTCGCGCCAGTCTCCTCAACCAGGCGTCGCAGGATCTCCGGATTCTCCAGCATCGGACATGGACGGAGCATGTTCTCATTAAATGGCTGGTTGTCGTGATAAGCCTGGAAAATCGGGCTCTTCAGTGCATCCAGAAGAGAAGTATCCTTGATGTTGCAGTTTGAATAATGGATAAATACACAAGGCTCCACATCACCATTTGCATTAATATGCAGATAATGTCTTCCTCCTGCAATACATCCGTGAACAAATTCGGCATCGTTCTGAAAATCCAGTGTAAAGATTGCTTTTGTACTTCTGAATTTACGGATTGCACGATACATTTCTTCCCGCTGGTCCGGTGTCAGAAGAAGCTCCGGTGAAGCGTCATTTCCAACTGGCATATAATGGAAGAACCATGCAAATAATGCACCACAGTCAATCAGCTTGTCGAAATATTCCTCGCTGCTTACACTGTCTACGTTCATACCTGTATAGCAGGTAGAAACACCAAATGGAAGTCCTCTGTCTTTCAACAGCTTCATTGCGTGCATAACCTTCTGATAGATTCCCTCACCACGACGTCCGTCATTGGCTTCCTCGGAGCCCTCCAGGCTGAATGCAGGAACGAAGTTCTTTACTCTTAAGATTTCATCACAGAATTCCTCATCAAAAAGTGTTCCGTTTGAGAAGGAAAGGAACTCACAGTCCGGATGCATCTCACAAAGTTTGATCAGATCTTTCTTACGGACTGTAGGCTCACCGCCTGTATAAATGTACATGTAAACGCCAAGCTCTTTCCCCTGTCTGATAATGGAATCAATGGTATCCAGATCCAGGTTCAGCTTGTGGCCATACTCTGCTGCCCAGCATCCTGTGCAGTGCAGGTTACAGGCACTGGTAGGATCCAGAAGGATCGCCCACGGAACGTTACAGTTGTTCTGTGCGGCCACCTCTTCCTGTCTTGCGCTTCCCTTTAAGCTGGCATTTACAATAAAGTTCTGGAAAAATACCTTTCGAACACCTGGATCCAGCTGATACAGGTTCATGATCAGCTTATACCAGTTGCTGTTTGTATCCTGGATTGCATTACGAATGGCATCCCTCTGGCCTTTATACCAGTCCTGCGGAGTAAATTTGTCAACCAGCTCCATCAGCTTTGGAATATTTGTCTCCGGATCCTTTTCCAGATATTCTAATGCTTTTGTTACTGCACCTTCCATAGCGGCCTGTTTTGCCTTGTCAATCAATTTCATAATGCTCCTCCTTTGTTTAAGCTATGATACCAATCCCATGGACATGTATTTTTTTCCGTGGAATCTATTTTTTTATATAGTAACGTGGCTGTCTGCCCCGCTGCTGCCGTTATAGTAACCTGTTGAAATTTCTGATTACCTTTTTACATTGTACTTACAGCTTATCTGCATCATCAATGTCCAACCTCTGTGAATTTCTCCTCATAAACCACATTGCCGTCATTCCGAAGCTTTACCGTGTAAATAACCACACATAACTTCAAAATTCCTTCCAGCAAAAATGCAATTCCTGTGAAAATCACCGTCAGCCTTGCACCGCCTGCCGGATCTATGAGAAGCAGCATTCCAAACACGCCTGTCACTACAGCAACGATTAAAATCGCCCACCACAGATTCAGCCCGAATTTTTTTGCTTCCACCGACATCTGGATTCGAAGCAGGGCATCTGCCAGGATCAGCAGTCCGAAGACTACAAAGACCAGTTTAAAAATAGCTTCTCTTCTCACCAGGATCAGCACTCCCATGGCAATCATCAGAATTCCAAATCCTAAATCGAACTGAAAAGCCAGGCAGTAGAAATCCCTGGAAAAATAACCGATGATCTTAATGATCCCGTCTGCAATGAATAAAGCTCCAGCCAGCACGCAGATAGTTTTCATGGCACCTTCCGGATTTGCCATAAGAAAAATTCCCAGCGCACAGAAGATAACCGCCATTACAATATATCCATTTCGCGCAATTTTCAAAGTACCTGACGTCTTCATACAGATCCTCCTTTCTTCTGCTTCTTTTCATACCCCTTATTATAATGAGAAAAATTTCCAAAAGGAACAGGCAAAAAAGGGACTGTGTCTGAAATTCAGACACAATCCCTTTTTTGTCTAAACGGATATGCCGCCTGCGGCAACCGGATCCGGGTAGAATTTATATGATTTTCTGATGCGCTGGCTTTGTTCCTGCCGCCTTTTCCAATGTTTTCTCGAAGGTATTTCCATAGAGGCTTCGAAGCTTCCCTGCATATTTGGTCAGGTCATAGGACATCCGGTGATCCATCCAGTCCAGAATCACTCCGGTCATCACACATTTATAAAAATGCATCAACGCCTTCATATCCTCTTTTTCCATAATTTCTTCTTCAAAATTATGGATGATATACTGCTTCACAATGTACTGGCACATCTTATCCAGCGCACCGGTAAAAGTCTCCCTCTGCACAGAACAATAAATATGCAGCATAGCTTTCTTATTCTCTCCGATCAGATTTACCAGTACTTCAAGACATTCCAGCACAGAATCCACTTCCACCGGACGCTCAAAGACCTGATCCACTTTCCGAAGAAGTGCACATTCCACAACATCGGAAATATCCCGGAAATGATAATAAAAGGTATTCCGGTTCACGCCGCAGCGTTCTACAATATCTTTCACTGTAATTTTCGCTAAGGGCTTCTCATTCAGCAGTTCAAACAAAGTCCTGATAATAATTTCTTTGGTAAAGCCAGACATTTTCTCACCTGTCGTTTTTGAAATAAAGTCGGAAAAAAGCCCGATGGCTGCTGTTTCCGATTGTTAAGTTATTATCACAGATTATGCCACAAACTTTCTGAAATTGCAAGCGCCCGTTATTTTGCCAGACCTTACCAGGTCAGGCGCTGTTATAAATCACATGGAAGCTTATTTTCCCTGATAAGCCATCAGCTTACGGAACTGGTTCATCTCCTCGGTCACATCCCTGACAGCGCCGTAGAACATCTGGTGTCCATCCTGCTCTCTCAGGAAAAAGGCCTTGATATTGATCCACATATACTGATCGTTCTTCCGCCTGCGGCGCACAGTGCCCTCTGCACCTTCCGCCAGCCGCTGGAAAGCTCTCTGGAAAATATTCTGCATCTTGTGCCGGTCATCGGGATAAATATCTTGAAGCACCTGTACATTCTCAGCCAGGTCTACCGGATCCTGTCCGATCAGAAGACAATATTTGTCATTTACCTGCAGCAGTTCTACATTGTCTTGGTACACGTCATAGATAGCGATCGGTCCCAGAATATTGTTCAGAATGCTGTCACTTGCCAGCTCCGACTGGAAAAGATCCTTGAAGCGCACATGCTCAATCTTCCGCGCCTGAATGCCGCGGTAGTCTACATTGTTCTCATCCAGAAGGATCCTCTTGATTTCTTCCACAGGTAAAGGCTTGTAGAAGAAATAGCCCTGTCCATAAATACAGCCCATATTCAGCAGATAATTGATCTGATCCTCCGTCTCCACACCCTCTGCGATCATGCGGAGTCCCATGATATTGGCCATTCTGGTAACAGCCTCCAGGATACCCATTCCTTTTCCCATGGTGTTCTCGTCCATTTTCAGGAACTTCATATCGATCTTCAGAACGTCTACATTAACATCCTTCAGCATATTTAAAGAAGAATAACCGCTTCCAAAGTCATCCATCAGAACGGTAAAGCCAGCATTCCGCAGTTCCTCTGCCACTCCGGTGATCACCTTATATTCCTCCACATAAGCACTCTCTGTGATCTCCAGCTCTACATATTCCGGCGGAAGCCCATATTTCTTCACCAGATGTTTGAAGTGCTCCACCACGTCGATTGCATAAATATCCACACTTGATACATTGACCGAAATGGGGATCACCCGGTGTCCGGCTTTGATCCAGCCCTGCAGGGTCTGGCATACCTGCTCCCATACCTTTTTGTCCAGTTCCGTGACCAGACCATTGCTTTCCATAACCGGAATGAAATATCCAGGTGCCACGATTCCCTTGTCTGGGTGATTCCAGCGCACCAGTGATTCCAGTCCCACAATCTTGCCAGTGTTCAGATTTACCTTTGGCTGAAGATAATAGATAAACTCATTCCTCTCCAGACCTTCCTGAACCTGGGTAAGGAGTACATGATTGTTCTCCAGCCTGGTCTTCATATCTGCACTGTAATAGACTGAACGTATTGCATAATTTCCCTTCACAGTCTCCTGGGCAAGGATCGCACGGTCGTACATCAGGGAAATGCTCACATCCAGATCATCGATCACATAAAATCCAAAAGCGGGAAGAAATCCGGTATGTCCGCCATATGCACGTACAAAGCCTGTGATCCTGCGCTTCAGACTCTCCAGGATTTCTTCGGAATTTGGAAGTACAATGGTGAAATCATCACCTCCCATATATCCTGCAATCCCCCCAACTTCCTGGCGCATTTTCTGAAGGTGGGCACCGATTTCTCCAAGAAGCCTGTCTCCTGCTTCCTGTCCGTACCACTCATTGAAAAGCTTAAAATGCTCAATATCAATGGCAGCCACACAATATTCTCCTGGCTGTATATCATTTACACTGAGAAAAGCTTCGGTCTGCCGGAAAAACGGCTCTCTGGAAAATAGTCCTGTAAGCTTATTTCGCTCGCCTTTACAGGAGTTCTTTCGCTCCACTACTTCCTTCTTCATATTTACAAAACGACAAAGCTCATCCAGATTCTTCTCTGTCACCTCTCTGGTAAGAATAACGTGGCAGCCTGTGGCTCCTGGCCACTCAATCTCGCCTGCGTTGATCTTCATCCACTTCTGTTCGTCTTCATTATAGAACATGTCCATCTTGCGGTTCTTATGTGCCAGCGGACAATTACGGCATGGATTCTCTTTTCTCCGGAATTTCTCATAACAGACATCCCCGATCTTCAGATCAGGAAATCTCTTCTTAAGATTCTTACCGATATACTGAAGCCTGTATTCTCTGTCTACTACGTATGTATTTGTCTCAGTATTCTTTTCCTTTTTCATACACAACTCGCTTCCGTTTTTATATACATAAATTCCCATTTTTTCTATATTATAAGGCATTCTTTTCCATTACGCAACAAAACTGGCTCCGAAAGTTTTTCTGATTTCCTGCTATTTTTTTGACAATATTGTTGCATTTGGAAAAGCTTTCTTTTACACTCATATTTATCGTGTAACGGTTCCTTACATTCGCAGTTACACGCTTCACAATACATCAAAAGACAAGCGTTCTTGCGGCAAACCCAGAAAGCAGCGTTTGCTGCGCAAACTTAATTCTCGGTTTTTCCTAAGAATATCTTAAGATTTTACCCCTTTCATCTTAAATTTTGTCTGATACTTTATATATCATAGGGGAGGTGAAAAAGAAAGTGGCAGTTATTCTTGTTTGTGATGATGACAGAGACATCGTGGAGGCTATCAGCATTTATCTGGAGCAGGAGGGACACCAGATCCGGAAGGCTTATGATGGCCAGCAGGCTCTTTCTATTTTGGAAAAGGAGCGGGTGGATCTGCTGATCATTGATGTGATGATGCCCAAACTGGATGGCATCAGGGCAACTTTGAAGATCCGGGAGGAGCATTCTCTTCCTATTATTATTCTTTCTGCCAAGTCTGAGGACGCGGATAAAATCCTGGGGCTGAATGTGGGGGCAGACGATTATGTGACAAAGCCGTTTAGTCCATTGGAGCTGATTGCAAGGGTGCGTTCCCAGCTTCGCAGGTATACGCAGCTGGGTGCGGCGGTTTCCTGCGAGAGCCAGCATGTTTATACCACGGGCGGACTGGTTGTGGATGATGACCGGAAGGAGGTCCAGGTGGATGGCGAGGTTGTGAAGCTTACGCCGATTGAGTATAATATTCTGCTTCTTCTTATTAAGAATCAGGGACGGGTGTTTTCTATTAATCAGATTTATGAAAATATCTGGAATGAGGAGGCGATTGCGGCGGATAATACGATTGCAGTGCATATACGGCATATCCGGGAGAAGATCGAGATTAATCCGAAGGATCCCAGGTACCTGAAAGTGGTTTGGGGGCTGGGGTACAAAGTGGAGAAGATTTAATTGCTATTTTGTGGGTTGAAAATTCGTCAAGGCGGACGCATTCGGACAATGGGTATTACTCACTCACCGGCGCAACGCTCCGATGAACTAATCGCTAACTACGACTAATGCGTTCGGGAGAGCCCTCACGCATAAGTCTTCGTAAGCGCTGGATTTCATCTGCGCTAAGACCGCGCCTGAAATGGTTCGCTGGAGTAATACCCATTGCCCAAATGCTGTGTACTGACTGGGACTTTAGCATACAAATAGTGACATAAATAAGAAAGGGGATAAATGATGAATAAGAAAAAATGGCAGCGCAGTCCAGGCATAAAGGGACTGTTGCTGGTTTTGCAATATATTTTGCTGGGAGGAGCTATTTTTGCGGGGCTTTTCTTCCTTACGTTAGAATTTCACGGGGTACGGCTGGGGGATTCGGGAGGGGATTATCTGGATTCCAGCATGTTTGCTTCGAATTTTTATAATGCGACTTGGAATGTGGCACATGCGATTTCGTCGGTTGCTTCTTATGCGGACGCTGACTTGACAGCAGCTGGGGATGACATAGACCGCACTGCAGGCAGTTCAGACAGTTCCACTTCCAACACTAGCAAGGTTTCTTCCGGGGATATTCGTGTGGTGGATCTGGATGAGGTAGTAAATGACCAGGAGATTTCTTTTACAAATACATCTGGGCTTGCTTATTCTTTGGAGGATCTGAAAAACTGGACGAAAAAACAGGATTATGATTATAATTCGGAAAATGGAGATCCGATCGTAATCTGCCATTATGCAAAGGACGCTTCTGATAATGCGCTGGGGCTTACCTATCATTATTACTATGTGAATGATTTTCTAAAGCTGATAGATTCTGGGGAGCTGGCTTTCGCGGTGAATATGGAGTCTTATATGCCTCAATCAGATGACTGGGATACCTATCAGGAATCTTCCTACGAGGAATCTTCCAATGAAATAGCACAAGCTATTATTGATGAAGTGAAAGACGATCTACAGTATGGAAGTCTGACAGAGCCTTTTTCTGAGATCCGGGTCAATTCTAAGGATGGAAGTACTCTTTATGATTATTTTTATTCCTATGAAGGTTATGAACCTAAGGAACACTTTACACCAGTTGGTGCGGACAGTATTCTGGATGTGGTAAATGAAAATGAACGGTGGAATGGACACCTTCAGGATGCTTTTAATGGACTTTATGACATTCTTTCCAGCATTGATAATTATAATGAACAGATGGATGTGCTGAATGGCTATGCACAGGGACAGTCCAATATGAGTTATCTTTATGTCAATGAAGATAATGGACAGGTACTTACCAATGACAGTAATCTAGAGAAGGAACTGAATTATGAGAAGGATAAAAATGTAACTTTCTCAGATAGTGCTGACGCTTCTGTCAATACAGCCACGGATTTCTCCATGGTTGGTTCCAGAAATTCAAATACTGGATCCGCAAGTGGCGCGGGCACCAATTATTATCAGAAGCTCTGTGACATCCTGGATGGCATGGACGGATTTTCCTATGTGCTGCTTCAGGCTGCGCCGGATAGTTTTTCTACCAACCTGTCTGGACTTGACAGGCATTATGCGCTTCCGGGGAATCATATTACTTCCACACACTGGAAGGAGATAATGCGGCAGGTACTTCCGGAGGTCAGTGACAACTTTATTTTTGTCACTTATGTAAACCAGGAATTACCGGTTTCAGATAGCTTTACTGATGGAAAAACATTTTTTGACGCTTACTCCAGATATCAGAAACCTGTATTCCTTGCCTTCCTGCTCTGCTTCCTGCTGCTCATCGTCTCCCTTGTATGGCTCACTGCAGTTTCTGGAAGAAAATCCACAGATGAGGAAATCCACCTCTGCTTCTTTGACCGCTGGCCAACAGAGCTTTCTGCTGGACTGGTAGTGTTTGCATGGCTCCTGGTTGTTGCCTTGTTTTTGCAGGGATCAACCATTTTAAACCTTGCAGACTATCAGATTGCCAGGTTACAGGCCGCAGATGCACAGGGATCTCTGCTTAACGCATACCAGTTGCTTGTCCTCATTATCATTGGTTTTTACACCTTATTCTGGTTCCAGATCGGCTACCTGAGCCTGGTTCGAAGGATCAAAGCAAAACAGCTTTGGAAAAACAGTCTCCTTCGCAGACTGCTCCTCCTGATCGTAAAGGTTATCCGCTATATTAAAAGAAAATTTCACGCACTGGCCGATTTTTATTCCATAAATACCGTCAGCAGATTAAAAGTAACCTTTGCTTTCTTTGGCTATATGCTTATCAAATATTTCATCTTTGGCAATACGAAGTTCTTCTTTTTCCTCAGCTGCCTGGCGGACCTGCTGCTTCTGATTTACGGCATTACTAAGGCATATCACAGGGAACAGATTAGAAAAGGCCTGAAGGAGATCTCCGGCGGAAATCTCCAGTATAAGATTCCTCTGGACCGTCTCTCTGGCGACGATAAACGTATTGCCGAATATATCAACAATATTGGAAGCGGCCTTGACGCAGCCGTGGAAAACAGTGTGAAAAACGAGCGTATGAAAACCGAGCTGATCACCAACGTCTCCCACGACCTAAAAACTCCGCTGACCTCCATCATCAGCTACATTGATCTTCTGAAACGGGAGAATTTCACAGATCCCAAGGTTTTGGAATATCTGGACATTCTGGAAACCAAAGCGGCACGTCTGAAGGTGCTCACAGAAGATGTGGTAGAGGCTTCCAAGGCAAGTACCGGTAATCTTACACTGAATATGACGAACCTTGATTTCGTGGAAATGCTCCACCAGGTAATTGGGGAATTTGAAGAGCGGTTCGAAGAGCGCCAGCTCACTATGATGGTCCATTTCCCAGATGAGCCTTCTATGATCCGCGCCGACGGCCAGCGCCTGTGGCGTGTGCTGGAAAATGTTTTCGGTAATGTGACCAAATACGCAATGGAAAGCACAAGAGTTTACGCCGAAGTCAAGAATGCCCGCGGTCAGGTAATCTTCACTCTGAAAAATATCTCCGCCCAGCCTCTTAACTTCGCAGCCGAAGAGCTGACCGAGCGTTTTGTCCGCGGCGACGTCTCCCGCAACACCGAAGGCAGCGGCCTTGGCCTTAGCATCGCCAAAAGCCTCACCGAACTCCAAGGCGGCAAATTCCAGCTCTACCTGGACGGCGATTTATTCAAAGTAACCATTACTTTCCAGGCGCAGGCTGAAATAGCCGAGCAACCAGAACCTGCTTTACCAGAACAGCCTAAACCGGAAGAACGATAATATTATAAAACCCAAAACAGTAGTAGAAGTATAGATTCTCTCGTTTTCCACTTCTACTACTGTTCTTTTTTCAAGAGTGTTACCTGTTATTTCTTTACAATCCACTTTCCATTTCTATTGAATCCTTGTCTTTCAACCAGTCCATCTTCACGCAAATCCTTTATAATCTTCTGGATCTGCTTTCTCGATAGATTAAATTCCTCCATAAGTTTCATCTGCGTTATTGAAGGATTTTCTTCCAAGCGCTGCAATATATCCTGCTTTTTTTCGGCTTCTTTTTTTGGCTCCTTTTTGGCTCCTTTTCGGCTCCTTTTCGGCTCCCTTTTGGCTCCCTGATATCATATCCTCGATGGTAAACTGTTTGTTCTGGTATGTCTCAACACCAATGATTGGGGTATAAGCCGGTCTAAGAAGTTTGCATTTTGCAAATATGTTTTTCTGATAAGAATCCAACTTATCCATCGGAACTCCCTTTAGCGGATAAACAGGCCTTCCATTATTTTCCTGTACGCCAATAACAATACACCCTCCGCCCCAGTTATCCAGATCATTTGCAAATGCACATATAGATTTCAAGGAGGCAGCTGCATCCCAAGTTTCCTTAAATTCAATTCTTGCCCATTCAACTACATCTCCAGACAAAAAAGTTTTAATGTTGGTTGGTATTGCCATGCGGTCACTTCCTTTCCTACATATTTTTCAAACGCTGTCCTACGATACTCACATATTGTCAAAATCGATTTCTTTAACTTGCACATTTCTAAGTTTAGCCAACTTATACACTTCGTTCTTTTCATTTACAGTCGCATTTTTATGTAATAAAATGTAATCAACGATTTCACTAATTTCAAGTTCAATTAAATCCAACTCGAAACTTTGCTTACCACCAATTTCCTTTATTCTATCTGATACCTCTTCAAAACCTTTGTCTAAATTTTTTTTGCATTCTTGAATATATATCATACTATCATTTACAATTTTTTCTTCATCATTCATGAAAAAGTGTTTACGATAAAACTCATTCGCCAGGCATAAAAAATTATAATCTTTTTCAATATACATATGTAATTTTATTCTTGTTTCATGTTCATATCCATAGTTTTTATCTTTTAAAAAAGCGCCATAGTCAAATGTATTTTTTGCAATATCTTCTGGTCTTTGACTTTTACATATATATTCTTTAATAAATTCGTCTAAATTCTCAACATAAACCATTGGCATAACATCAGCATATAGATATGTTCCAATAGGCACATATTTCCCATCTGATAATATTGACATTTTCTTACAAAATTCTTTTTTAAATTTTATTATAATATTTCTCTTATACTTTGTGTGATATTCATCAATCATCTTACTTTCATTATATACATTAGCGACACAATAGCAAAAGCTCATCTGTTGCAGTAAAGCTGCTCCACCTATAAAATTACTATATACTGTCATGATATATTGTGGTGTGCAATACTGTTTTTGCACTTTCATACAATGCTGTTTTATAAATCGATACGCCTTTAATATATTATTCCTATCGGTATACCAGTCTTCCAAATAATTTTCGTTTTTATCCCCTGTAGACGACTTTTTCCATTCTACCGGATTGGTAAAATAAATCTTTTTTTCTTGAAATAATGTTTCAAATTCTATTTTACTCATAAATCGATAATAAGAAAAATTTTTTCCTTCATCATAATGTTTGTAATATATAGCCAAAATATTTCTTTTTAAATATTCCTCACCTTTCAGCTGCACTTCTCTCCCCCTTATAAGCTACATTATTAAATTTGGCTGCTATAGCTCAGTTCGTCATTATATTTATTCCTTTAACCTTTTGTTGATTTTATACCAGTGTCTTTTTACTTGATTTCTAATATCGCTTTCAAGGACTTTACTTTGACTAAATATTTCATCTGCCTTGTATGCATATGTAAGAAAATTTCCATGTTCTCTAGAATATTTACTTGCTCCCAAATGTGTATACGATTGATAAATTGCTTTCTTTCCTGCATTAAAAGCTTTTTCTTCCGTATTTTCTTTTACTCTTTTTATCTTCTTATATGCTCTACAATAAAACTTAAATAAGCTTTTATCCCTTATTCGAACGGTTTTACCATCAAATGTAAAGCCAAGATAATTAATAAGATTACTTTCCCCCATTATCTTTTCTATAATTCCATTATCATAAAAAAATTGTTCTGTTTTATCCTCGTTTAATTCTAAATTAGGAATACTGTCTCTGACTTTATAAACAAATTTCGTAATCTGTTCATTTTCTCCATTTTTTATTTTTTCATATGTCATAGGAATTACAATTATTATATCGTCACAATATCTTCTATATATTCCACTATGTGTAGTCACATAATCGTTAATCTTCTTATCAAAATCAATCATATACACATTTGCATATACAGCACTAATCGAAGATCCTTGTGGAATCTGATAATCTTTATTATTTTTTTGAAGATATTTCTTCTTAAATTCACGAAATTCTTCTGTTTCAAAATACTTATCCAATTTTCTCATATCTCTTCTTAAAAGACCTTTTTCTAACTCGATATCATCTGCCTCAATATATGCAAATTTCGTAATATTTTTATAAATAGCATAATCGGCTTCATCCAACGTGTTTTCACCAATTACATTTTTTATTTTATTCTTTAAATATTTATGATCAAGATTATCAAAAAATTTACTAAAATCACCTACGAAGACATATGCCGACTTACTTTTAGCAATAAATTCAAATACTTCCTTTGCAAAATCAATATTACATTTTCCAGGCGTACAATTTCTATATGCAGTTGAAGCTCGACTTATACCATTCAATTTCATATACTCATTGTATCTGTTGTTAAGTCGATTTCCATAATACTCATAAATAAATCTGTCAATATGTGCAGCATAATATATATCTCTATTTTTTTCTTTAATATATTTATGTCCATTTGAATCGTTTGTATACTTATTGCAATTCATTTGAAAATGAATAAATGGATAAAAGCCATGTTTAGCAACCCAATGAATATTTTGAACCCTTTGTTGATAATCTGTATGATATTTCTTTACATCAAAATGCGTATAAAACTTGTCTTTATATATTCGCTGACTCATTTTTCTCCTAAAAGCTCACTGAATAACGACCGGTAGATATCTATTTTCAGTAAGCATTAAAACCAATTGGACTTCGCTTATGCAAAGAACTCTACCATCCTCCAAATACGATGTATTGTATAATATTGTTAACAACTACTATAATTCACTGATAACAGGAGGTCATACAATGGACAATATAATTTATAATATTATCTACTGTACAATATTAATTCTGCTCAAGATTGCTCTTGACAGAGAATACATAAATCCCTTATAGCCATTTCCATAAGGCAAATTGTAAAAATAGTGTCAAAGTCATATACCTTTTAAAGTATCTTGTTATCTCTTCAACTGTGCCTGCAACTCTTGAAAGCATTCCAGTGCGCTCTGTAAGTTTTCAATAATATCAACTGCTAGTTCATCTGGAACTGGTAAATTGTCCAAATCAGCAAGTGATTTATCTTTAATCCAAAACAAATCAAGGCTGGTTTTATCACGTTCTAATATATCTTTTACATCAAACCTTCGCCAACGTCCATCTGGATTGTCTTCTGACCATGTTTCGATACGTTCATAGCGATTCTCTGGATTATAGCATTTTACAAATTCCGCCAAATCTGCATCTGTCATTGGATGTTGCTTCAATGTAAAATGGATATTTGTACGGAAATCATATACCCACACTTCCCTGGTTTGCATATTGGCACTTGCAGGTCTCTTATCAAAGAATATGACATTTGCTTTTACTCCCGGCTTATAAAAAATTCCTGTTGGTAAACGGAGAATAGTATGCAAGTCTGTGGTTTCAAGCAATTTCTTACGTATAATTTCACCTGCACCACCCTCAAACAGCACATTATCCGGAACAACAACAGCTGCTTTGCCTGTTACTTTCAAAATGGTATTAATATGCTGTACAAAATTTAACTGTTTGTTGGAACTGGTTGTCCAGAAATCTTGCCGATTATAAACAAGCTCTTCTTCCTCCTGTTTGCCTTCTTCATTTGTAAAAGTGAGCGAGGACTTTTTTCCAAAAGGGGGATTAGTCAGTACATAATCCACGCGATATCCCGGATCGGTAAGAAGAGCATCGCCCAGTGTAATTGGCACATTACCATAAATATCTCCAATATTGTGCAAATACAGATTCATTAAAGCAGTTTTATAGGTGGTGGGAACAATTTCATTTCCATAAAATGTTTCATTTTTCAAAAATTCCTTCTGTTCCCGATCAAGAGTATAATTTCTACTATCAGCAATGAAAGATTGCGAAGCAAGAAAAAATCCTCCAGAACCACAACAGGGATCTGCAATGGTTTTCATCGGCTCTGGACGCAGACACTCTACCATAGCGCGAATCAGCGGACGAGGAGTAAAATACTGTCCAGCACCACTTTTAATATCTTCGGCATTTTTCTGAAGCAGCCCTTCATAGATTTCTCCCTTAACATCAGATGACATTGCCACCCACGTCTCGCTGTCAATCATCTTTACAACCCGATATAAAATAGCAGCACTACTGATTTTATTAGTTGCACCCTTAAAAATTTTCCCAAGGATACCGTCTTGCTCACCAAGTTTTTCTAATGTTGCTTTATATTGGTCTTCAAGTTCTGCTCCCTTAAGCGTATGCATATCTGACCATGTAAATCCAACTGGAATACCAGTTTTTCTTTTATAAGGAGGTCTGGAATACTCATCAGACATTTTCAAGAAAATCAGATATGTTAACTGTTCCAGATAATCTCCATAGGAAACGCCATTGTCGCGAAGGGGATTACACATTCCCCATACTTTTGAAACGATAGCAGAAGTTTGTTCACTCATTCGCTGAGTCCTCCTTCAAATGCTTTTTTTAAGATGCTCTGCCTCATGGCTTCTGCCTGTGAAAGAGCTGTGTCTACTGTCTGCTCGATGCTATCACAGACTGAGAGACGTGCTTCTATCATTCTAACAATCTGATCCTGCTGCTTACGCTCAATGGTTGGAACAAAAATTTTCACTAAAGATTGACCTGTCAAATGTTTAATACCCGTTCCAGTGTAATATTCTTTTAGTTTTCCAGTCTGTGCAGCAAACCATAAGTAATACATATAAAAATATGGATTTGAACCATCTCTAAATCGTACACGGTGTAATGCTTTTTGATAGCAAATAATTTCGTCCTTTGTCCAAACAGCACAACGCCCAGGTTCGCCACCTTCGCATATAACTAAATCACCTTTAGAAATTGTATATTTGTCCATTTCTGAATCTTCGATTTTCATTTCAAACAAATCTGAAAGGTCAAATAAAAACCATCGAACATTTATATTTCGTAAGTATTTATGCAACGAACCTGTATTTTTTTCTTTATCAAGCATTTTTCCCAAACGGGAATCTGTAAAACTGCCAAAATGTACATAATGTGTTATCTCTTCAAATGCTTCTTTCAGCACCGTCTGCCGATACACTGCCAACTGATTTTTAATGGTTTGAAGAGTCTCCACACCTTTGTCCAGTTCAGAAAATAGTTCCTCAATACGAGTGACTATGTGAAGTTGTTCTTCAAAATCAGGAAGTCGAAGATCCATTTTTTCAATATGTTGATAGTGTCTGGCATATCCTTTATCTGGAAAGCGCAAAGTCAAATATTGTGTACCGTAAAATAAATATTTAGGAAATACATTATCTCTTGGAGAAAGAACTTTTATTCCATCAGCACCAGCTCCAAAAGGGAAATCAACATATTTAACAGTACAGGTATGATCCCCAAAAACAATTACTGGAAGAGTACAATTTAGCTGCATATCCAAATTGTTTGTGTAACCACCTATCAACTTTTTCCCCTGATCGACAATCGCAAGTTCTCCAACCTCTTCATACTCCTTTTGCTTTGTTTTTTGTTCTGCCGGAATTGGTACTTTCTTAACCAACGATTTATATAATGCCATTTATATTTTCCTCACAATTATGCCACCAATGCAACATTCATTTCCTGTAATATTTGTTCATAGCCATCGCCAAAAGCATCATAAAAACCAAGCAATCCACCCTTACGATCAAATGGTGTCAAATCCAAATCTTCCGGCAAAATACTAAGTGAAGCTGCGATATGATCTTTAATCAGACGCAACCATTCCATCTGTTCTTCTGTAAATTGAATATGTCCTGCATTCTTCTTAAACGTCCACTGCATGAAATTATAATTCACTTTATCTGCAAATGGCGCAAGAGTATCTGTGTACCCCATCTCAAAACGTATCATTGAAATCAGGTCTGTAATCTGCGCCATTGTACACCTTTTTACCCTATCTGGTTTCTTAATGGCGTAACAATCCCACAGGCGTTCAACAGTAATTCCATTTGATTTCATTTTTTCATATAATTCCTTCAGTTTATCAATAACCATAGGACGGTCCTTATATGCTGCATCATAAATAATTCTCAAGGCAACAATTTCATCTTTGTTTTCCTCGATAAATTTGCGAAAGTTGGAAATCACTTTATTTGCCTTTTCTTTCTGTTGTGCATCAAAACCAGAAAAAGTAATCTCATCCAGATTAACACTATCAATAATCTGATCATGATTACGTCGTATCTTTTCAAACAAATCACGTATATCAGGATCGTAGAATGGCGCTACAGCTGCCCTTACCAATTCTCTTTGTGCATTTTTTATCTGTTCTTCTGTTGGATTAGATACGCCTGTATTTTTTTGAGCCTGTTTCAAGATAACATCTTCATCAAATGCATTCAGCAAGTTTTCCGCGATTGCTCCCGCAGATGTACCAACCTTCGTTTCCAACAGTTTACGCTCTGCAGAAGACATTCGACTGTTCAGACGAATAACACGATTGGCAAGAGAAGTCAGTGTGTTTTCGTCCTTTGCCCCCAACGCTACATTCATCATCAATTCTCTCATACTAACAGTTGGCTTCCGCTCCAATGCTCTGGTATCAGACTTTTTGGATTTTGTAACGCCCACTGCATCCACAATTACAAAATGGTCTTTATTTTCTGTAGCAGATGGGGTAACTTTCTGCAAATCTTCTTTACCAAGTACACGGGTGCCCCTGCCTTTCATCTGCTCAAAGTAATTCTTGCTACGTACATCACGCATAAAAATCAAACACTCAATAGCCTTTACATCAGTCCCCGTTGCAATCATATCCACAGTAACAGCAATACGGGGATTATAATCATTTCGAAAAGAACTTAGCACAGACTCCGGATTATCAGCAGAATATGTAATTTTGCGGCAGAAATCATTGCCTTCGCCAAATTCCTCTCGAACAATCTGTACAATATCATCTGCATGACTGTCTGTCTTTGCAAAAATCAAAGTTTTTGGAACTTCTTTTCTACGCGGAAACAAGGTGGTAAACAAGTTTTCCTTAAAAGCACGGATAATGGTACGTATCTGACTTGTATTCACAATATCGCGATCAAGCTGCGACGGTACATAATTCACATCTTCATCCATCTGTCTCCAACGCTTTGCTCTAGACAAGCGGTCACGATACTCAATCAACTGTTTCATCAAATATGCGCCACTTTTACTGACCTTGGTTTCAATAAGGAAAATATCTTCACCTACATTAACTCCATCCACAATTGCTTCTTCACGCGGATATTCACTAACAATATTTTCGTTAAAAAAAGCAAAAGTACGATTGTCCGGTGTTGCCGTCAACCCAATTATAAACGCATCAAAATAAGACAGCACCTGGCTCCACACATTATAAATAGACCGATGGCATTCATCGACAATAATGCAGTCAAAAAACTCCGGTGGATATTTTTCATTATAGACCACTTCTTTTGGTGCCTTACTTTCAGCTGTTACATATTCAGCAAATGAAGTTTCTTCTGCTGATTCATCTAATTCTTCACCTTTAAGAATAGAGTACATTCTCTGTATGGTAGAAATACAAATCTGAACATCATTTGGTATATAAGAGGATTTTAATCTACGCACTCCGTATATCTGTGAAAATGAGCGTGGATCATCATTCGGTGTATAAGCAAGAAACTCTCGTTCTGCCTGCTCCCCCAAACCTTTCGTATCCACCAAAAACAAGATACGTTTCATATTTCCATATTTAAGCAAACGATATGCTGCCGTGATTGCTGTAAATGTCTTTCCCGCTCCTGTTGCCATCTGTATCAATGCCTTTGGACGATTATCCACGAATGACTGTTCCAGATTATTGATTGCGTTAATCTGACATTTCCGAAATCCCTTTACATCTAAAGCCGGAAAATGTTTCATATTGTTCCTAATCGTATCGGGCTGTTGCATCCACTCAAATAATGTTTCAGGACGATGAAAAGAAAACACTGTCCTAGAACGATATTTAATATCCTTATAGTCAGTAAAACGGATTAATTTATCTGTAGCTTCATATACAAAACGAATCGCATAATCAATCTTAATCCATTTGAACGAACTCTTTGCATAGCGCCCTGACTGCACTTCAACATCAGTAATTGATTGTCCTGCTTCCGAGCGCTTCGCCTCAATAACTCCTATCGGTCTCCCATCCACAAATAAAGCATAGTCAACCTCGCCTGTGCTAGTGGGAAATTCACGAACTGCAACTCCAAGAGAAATCGACAGATTCAATCGATTTAGATCTTGTATAACCCATCCTGACTGACAGAGATTATCATCAATTACGCAACGCGCTTTTTCTTCAGGTGCCATATCATTCTTCATCTCCCCTCTCCATATCTTCTATAATATTGTCAAAATTTTCTCCTGACCTCTCTATAATGCTTTTCATACTGTTGTTAACAAGTATATCATCGCTCCATATATTTCGCAAGAATTGCTATTTAGTGTGTTCATTTATCGTTGTAAAAAAGTATCGGGCAACCAACACACGTAACCACCCCACGCCGTAAAAGTTCTTATGTATCAGCCAGTACACAGCATTCGGGCAATGGGTATTACTCCAGCGAACCATTTTAGGCGCGTTCTTAGCGTAGGCGAAATCCAGCGCTTACGAAGACTTATGCGTGAGGGCTCTCCCGAACGCATTAGTCGCAGTTAGCGATTAGTTTGTCGTAGCGTTGCGCCGGTGAGTGAGTAATACCCATTGTCCGAATGC
Source organism: Blautia glucerasea (assembly GCF_020537505.1). GTDB lineage: Bacteria > Bacillota > Clostridia > Lachnospirales > Lachnospiraceae > Blautia_A. The sequence continues at coordinate 75,951 of NZ_JAJBMO010000013.1, forward strand.
GTCCGCCTTGAAATACTTTTAACCCACAAAATACGCCCACGCAGCGGCTTACTCATTCGCTACGCAGGCGTAATCTTAACTATTAGTATTCCAGCTTCGGCATACTCTTAAATTTCTCAAACTCTGCATCGGTACATTTCACATAATGCGTACCGCTAATATGGTGATAAGTACCATCCCCATAATTCATTCCAGAGGTCTTATAATCATAGGTCTCAGCCACACGGTTCTTCTCCACTGCCGGGTTCGGTGACGGGATGGCGGAAAGAAGGCTTCGTGTATATGGATGCATTGGATTCTCGAAAATCTCCTCTGTGGTACCAGTCTCCAGAAGGTGTCCCAAATGCAGAACTCCAATACGGTCTGAAATATACTTAACCATAGAAAGGTCATGAGCAATAAACAGATAAGCAGTACCTGTCTCCTGCTGGATATCCTTCATCAGGTTGACAACCTGCGCCTGAATAGACACATCCAGCGCAGAAATACACTCATCTGCAATGATCAGCTTCGGATTCATGATCAGCGCACGGGCAATACCAACACGCTGTCTCTGTCCACCGGAAAACTGGTGGGGATATCTGGCTGCATGCTCCGGAGCCAGACCAACCTTCGCCAGAATCGCTTTGATCTTCTCCTCACGCTCTTCCTTAGACTTATACATATGATGGATATCAAGACCCTCGCCAAGAATATCCCTAACCTTTTTACGCGGATTCAAAGATGCCATAGGATCCTGGAAAATCATCTGCATCTGTGTTCTCAGCGCCTTATTGGTCTCCTTATTCATCTTTCCGCTGATATCCATACCGTTGAACTTGATGGTTCCAGCAGTTGGATCATAAAGACGGATCACGCTTCGTCCGATAGTAGATTTTCCGGAACCGGACTCTCCAACCAGTCCATAGGTTTCCCCAGGGTAAATTTTGAAGGAAACATCTTCTACTGCATGTACGGTAAAGCTGCTGCTTACCTTAAAATACTGCTTTAATCCATCCACAGTAAGGATCGGCTCAGCATCATAATTTACTGCCATGTTCCTCGGCCTCCTTCTTCATTCTTTCGATTCGGTTCTTTAACTCCACAGGCATCTCCACCTTAGGAGCTCTTGGATCAAGAAGCCAGGTAGCTGCGAAATGATCCTTTGTAATCTGGAACATCGGCGGCTCCAGCTTGTCATCAATCTCCAGCGCATAACGGTTACGCGGTGCAAAAGCATCGCCAGGCTTCTCATGAAGCAGGTTTGGCGGAGATCCCGGGATGGTATACAGTCTCTCGTCCTCTGTATTTAAATCAGGCATGGAGGAAAGAAGTCCCCAGGTATATGGATGGCGTGGATCGTAGAAGATTTCATCCGTTGTTCCTCTTTCCACAATTTTTCCAGCATACATAACATTTACGAAATCTGCCACCTTTGCAACAACACCAAGGTCATGGGTAATATAAATAACAGAAATTCCACGCTCCTTCTGAACCTTCTTGATCAGCTCAATGATCTTCGCCTGGATTGTAACGTCAAGAGCGGTTGTGGGCTCATCACAGATCAGAAGATCCGGGTTGCAGGCCAGGGCAATGGCGATAACCACACGCTGACGCATGCCACCGGAAAGCTGGTGTGGATAGTTTTTCATACGCTTCTCAGCATCCTCGATACCAACCTCTTTCAGAAGCTCAACAGCGCGGTTCCATGCCTCCTGCTTGGGAGTCTTGAAATGCCAGCGCATCCCCTCCATGATCTGCTTTCCAATGGTCATGGTCGGGTCAAGGCTTGTCATAGGATCCTGGAAAACCATGGCAATTCTTTTTCCATTAATATGTCTGCGGATCCATTTTTTATCTTTTGTCAGGATATCAACTGTCTCAGGAGTTCCGTCTGCATGATGATAACTGAACTCGATGGTTCCTTTTTCCACCTTTGCGTTGGAAGCCAGAATACCCATTGCAGCTTTCATGGTAACAGATTTTCCGGAACCGGACTCACCTACGATTGCAACTGTCTCACCCTTGTAAAGGTCAATATTGATGCCCCGGATAGCGTGTACCGTTCCGGCTGTTGTGGAAAAGGTGATATCCAGGTCTTTGATATTAAGAATTCTTTCATCTGACATTGAAAATCACCTCACATTTCTTTTAATTTCGGATCAAGTGCCTCACGAAGGCCGTCAGCAACCAGGTTGAAGCTGAGCATCAGAAGTGCCATCACAATGATCGGAGGGATGATCTGATACGGATGGGTTGTAAAGAAGTTAAATCCGTCGGAGATCAAAGATCCCAGGGAACACTGCGGTACCGGAATTCCAAGTCCTACGAAGCTTAAGAATGCCTCTGTGAAAATCGCAGTAGGAATGGAGAACATAACCTGTGTGATGATCGGTCCGATAATGTTCGGAAGTACTTCTTTAAAGATAATGAAAAAGCTGCCTGCTCCAAGTGTTCTGGATGCAAGGACGAACTCCTGCTCTTTTAATTTCAGCATCTCTGCACGGGCGATACGGCTCATACCGATCCACTCCGTCAGCATCAGGGCGATAACGATAGTCAGGATACCAGGTTTGAAAACCAGAAGCATCAGGGTTACGATAACAAGTCTGGGGATACCATTGGCAACCTCCAGGATACGCTGCATAACCATATCCACTCTGCCGCCGAAATAACCGGAGATCAGGCCATAGCTCATACCGATCAGCATATCGATGATGGCTGCTGCAATGGCAATGATCAGGGAAACACGGGCTCCGGACCAGGTTCTTGTCCAGATATCACGGCCAAGGTTATCACTTCCAAACCAATAGTAAACATCTGTGAGGCCTTTTTCCTCGTAGTTATTGATGGTCTTGGTACCTTTGGAGGTGTTAAAGTTCTCATCACCATTAAAAATACCAAATTTCTCAAGAGCTTTTACACGAGGTGCACAGTTCTTTTCATTTAAGTTCTGACCGGAATATGTATAGTCATTCATGCCGGGGCCGATTGCTGCCATGATGGTGATCAGGATGATCAGAACCATACCAACAATGGCACTTGTTTTTTTCACGAAGCGGAACAGGACATCTTTCCAGAAGCTCTGTGCCGCAAAGTTGGAATCAATGCCGATCTCTTCAGCATTGTTTTTCAGGCGGAAATCAGATTCCACTGGAACGTATGCTGCCTGAACGGTTTCTGCTGCAGTGCTTTTTTCCATGATGTCAGTCTCCTTTCTTTGCAAGTCGGATTCTCGGGTCGATCACACCATAGAGAATATCTACAACCAGCATGATTACAATATACATTGCGGAATAAATAAAGCTTAAGGCAATAACCACGTTGTAGTCGTTTGACTGGATGGCATTTACCAGAAGGCTTCCTACGCCAGGAATTGCGAAGATTTTTTCTACTACCAGGGAACCAGTCATCAGGTCTACGATCAGCGGAGCCAGAACGGTGATGATGGGGATCAGGGCATTTCGAAGTGCATGACGGAAAATCAGTGCAGATCCGGAAATACCTTTGCTCTCTGCCAGCAGCATGTAGTCACTTCCCAGAACCTCCAGCATCTCGCTTCGGGTAAAACGTGCGATAGATGCCATGGTGAACATGGAAAGAGCTATACTTGGGAGCACACTGGACATGCCCGCGTTGTTTGCTTTATACAGCATTGGGAACCACTGGAGACGGAAACCAAGGCTATAGCTAAGACCGAGGGCAAATACGTAGGATGGCACCGACACACCGATTACCGATATGATGGTGGCCAGGGAATCCCATATGGTGTTATGCTTCAAGGCCGCCAATAGTCCCAATAGCAGCCCGACTATGGCTCCAATGGTAACGGCAAGTCCTCCGATTCCGATAGAGATTGGAAGTCTTGTCTGGATCATCTGGGAAATAGGAGTATTCTTGGAAATGTTGTAGCTGACACCAAGATCACCTTTTAACATGTTCTTGGCATAGTTGACGAACTGGACAACTACTGGTTGGTCCAGACCGTATTTTACGTACAGTGCTGCACGCTGGTCATCATTTAACTTCTCATCATTGAACGGGGAACCTGGCATGAGCTGCATAAGGACAAACAGCACCAGCAGGATTACCAGCAGGGTGAAGAAGGAAGTTAAAACTCGTTTGAGCGTATATTTTTTCACGACAATTCCTCCTTGGGTTCTTGTTCGTTGCAATCCACAGAATAAACAACAATTCTTTCGTCATGGTTCACTCCCGAACCAGTAACATTTATTTTCTCTGCTGCAAAGTAATTATCAGCCTGATCATTGTTTGTTCTGCGGATGGCAACGGTAATCTATAACAATTCAACGAAATGCATTTACTGAATTGTTACTCATTAGTTACTGTCCACTCCGTGACCAGTAACCGGCAATATTACTTCAAAAGCCGCACCGGGTAACCCCCTGGTGCGGCTGAAGTTATTCAATTACAACTTATTCAGATTTTACTGCATTTTTGTATACACGGTTCAGTGCGCATGGATGGAAGTCTACGCCTGTTACTGCGCTGGACAGCATCTCTGCATTTGCCTGTGTGTAAAGTGGGAAGATTACAGCGTCATCCATAACAAGTTTCTCTGCGTCATACATTCTAGCCCAACGTCCTTCAGCGTCTGTGCAAAGGTCACCAGTTGTACACTCTGCGATGATGGAGTCATACTCTTCGCTGCTCCACAAACCGTAGTTGTTAGAGTTGTCTGTAATCCACATTCCAAGATATGTCATCGGATCTGCATAGTCTGGTCCCCAACGGGTAAGAGCTACCTCATAGTTTCCGTTCTGCAAATCCTCAACACGCTGTTTCTTAGGCTCTACTGTAAGGTTTACAGTTAATCCTGGAAGAGCTGTCTCCCACTGCTCTTTCAGAACCTGTGCAACCTTCTGAGGTGCATCATCAGCGTCAACGATCATATCAAGCTCGATCTCTGTCTCGCCAAGCTCCTCAAGACCTTTTGCCCAGTAATCAGCAGCTTTCTCTGTGTCATATGCGCAAACATCGGAGAATTTGCTCTGGTCTTCAGAGAAGTCAGATCCGTCAGGACCTGCAGCAAACTGCATCGGAACTGCGGTATAGGTCGGAAGGGAACCGTCTTTCAGAACGTCTGTTGTGATGGATTCACGATCGATTGCCATTGTCATTGCCATACGGATATTTAAGTTTGCAAGCTCTGGAACAGCTGCGATGTTAGGGCTTACATACCAAAGATATCCAGCACCGATTGTCATGAACTCAGGATCGTCTTCAACCTGGTCAACCTGCTCACCATTTACAAGTGTAAGGTCAAGGTCGCCTGTCTGATAGCTCATAAGAGCCTGCTGGGAATCCTGGATTACCTGATAGTTAAGTCCCGGAAGGGAAATATTGTCTGCGTCGTAGTAGTCAGCATTCTTTGTAAGGTGGATCTCTGTTGCAGCTGGCTCATAGGTATCAAGTACAAATGCACCGTTGGAAAGTGTGGTGTCTGGGCTTGTACCATATGTGTCTGCGCATGTCTCAAAGAATGCTTCGTTTACAGGATAGAAGGTTGGGAAATACATCAGTGACAGGAAGTAGGATACTGGAACATTCAGCTTAACTTCCAGTGTCTTGTCGTCAACTGCTGTAACACCAAGCTCGGATTTGTCTTTCTCACCAGCGATGATCTCTGCAGCGTTCTCAACCTGGCCAATGTCGCTTAACATGTAAGCATACTCGGAAGCTACATCCGGGTCAACTGCTCTCTGCCATCCGAATACGAAATCGGAAGCGGTTACAGGATCACCGTTGCTCCACTGTGCGTCACGAAGATGGAACGTATAGGTAAGTCCATCATCTGATAAATCATAGCTCTCTGCAATGGCCGGAACTGCCTGTCCGTCTGAGTCCATCTGCATAAGACCGTCGGTATAGTCTGCGATTACCTCAAAGGATGTTCCATCAGTAGCCTGCTGTGGGTCAAGGGACTGTACCGGAGTTTCCAGCATAACATTCAGGTCAGATGTGCTCTCTTCTACTGCTGCAAAAGCAACTGTGCCAGTGCTCATGAGACCAACTGTCATTGCGGAAGCTGTCAAAAGGGAAATTACTGCTTTTGACTTTTTCATAATCATTTCCTCCTCTTCTCGAATATAGATTTGGGACGTTTTTAACTGTACGTCTTGCATCTGTTTTCCGTATAATAGCACATCAACGTTGTAAAGTAAAGAACTTTTTGTCTGAATTGTGGACTTTTTTCTGTACAATAAGGGCAGGTGTGTTTATACGGCGGACATTTCATAAAAATTGGGAATAGAAAACCCCAGTGCGGCAACACTGGGGTTTTCGTTTGTAGCTGAATTACATAGAGATTTCACATCTCTTTGCCTATTGGCATTATATCATATGTTTTTTCTTTTCAATATACATTTTATAATTTCAAATTACATAGTCGTCTGCACTTGCAGCCTGCCAGTCAAGGAGGTCTCCTAATGTAATGTTATCTACCACTTCGTTGATGGCATCGTCAATCTTCTTCCACAGAATACGTGTGACACAGGCGTCGCCCTTCTCGCAGCCGCCTCCGTCTGGAGCTACGCAGTCTACAGGGGAGAGGCAGCCTTCTGTCAGTCTGAGGATCATGCCTACTGTATACTCCTCCGGTCTGCGCTGCAGGGAATAACCGCCCTGAGGTCCGCGGACGCTCTTCACATATCCTGCCTTATTTAATACGGAAATGATCTGCTCCAGATATTTCTCGGAAATCTCCTGTCTGCGCGCTACATCCTTTAATCTGATCGGCTCTCCATTATCGTTGGTAGCCAGGTCAAGCATTAACTTTATTGCATATCTACCCTTAGTGGATATTCTCATTTCAATTCCTCCTGCTCTGGGATCCTGCCCACTCTCGAACATAGCAAAATCCCTATACAAGAGATTATAACGTTTAATTCCTATTATTTCAATAGGGAATTACCTTTTTATGAAAGATGGGGGGACAATGAATGATAGAAATACCGTAAAGTCAAAGAAATGGATGACTTTGCGGTAGGAATATAACGTGGTTAAACTTCCTTATAGGTAAGGTACAACGGTTAATATGTTTACTAACGTTATTCGTATGGATGTTTTGTTTCAATTTCTCATAGGTAAGGTACAACGATCAAAGACGACGGCAAAGTAGGCTATGGTGCGTTTCAATTCCTCTCAGGTAAGGTACAACTCATGGAATTCAGGATGGAGAACGTCTTATCTTGTAGAGTTTCAATTCCTCTTAGGTAAGGTACAACAATAATTATGTAGGAGGTAAGAAAAATGGCTAACAAATCGTTTCAATTCCTCATAGGTAAGGTACAACCCCAGTATTTCCGCAGTTCTTATATTCTATTATCACAAATCCCCCACGTTTTTTCAACCATTTTCTAAAAAAAGTCGGTCGATTGACAGTTTTCACTTGTAGATCGACCGACTTTTCCTCTTCATTTTTCAAAGAATCTCAAACATCCCAAACCCCTGCGCATTTTTTGCACCGAGACCGGTCTGGTAGAGGAAATCCAGGTATTTGCGTTCGCCGGTTAATTGGTAGGTTCCGTACCAGGCGGTAATGAGGATTCCTTTATAGCGGGTTACCAGTTTCTTGGGAAACTTGTTTCCATGCGCCTCCAGACGAATCCCAGACACAGGTGTAATCCCATAATACGCCTGGTATTTCCGGAAAAAGTTATCATTCACCATGTCATAGAAGACAGGATCATCAGGACTGAAATAAAATGTCTTTTCGGATTCCTCATCTGTAGCATACACAGTCAGCGGAGATTTCATCCTGATAAGAAGCTCTTTCTCTTCAACTGTATAATCATAAAGCTCCAGCTGCACCTCTGTATACACATGGTCTCCGAATGTAACCCCATTCTCCCATATACAATCCCTCAGAAGCCGGATCAGAAGAGGTTCCGGGCTTCTCACCTCAAAGGAAATCTCTGAAAAGAAAGTGATCCTTTTATTTTCAATCCGGTATTCCCCCTTCAGCTGACTGAATTGGAACATCTTGTACTGCCTCTGTCCCCTTGCGAAACCGCCATCATGAAGGAAGGTTGCGTACTCTGGCATATTTCCTAAAGAACGATAAATAACCGCCTGCAAAATATGATTATAATTTATGGGCAATGAAAGAGGTTCATCCAATCCTATATGTACAACCAGCTGCATAATTACCGTTTTCCCTTCTGGTATCCACTGCCCTGGCAAGCTTTTTTAAATTTCCCCTGCCCTGCATTGGAACCATTTCTGTTAAAATTATTTTTCTTTTCGTAGGGGCCTTCTTTCCTGCCTTGTCCGCTATAAGGCAACGCCGTCTCTTTACTTAAGACGCCAGGCAGAACTCTCTCAATATTAATATCTGTTCTTCCGGAAGCCCATTTCTTTCCAGACACTGTGGTATGGTTTTCTCCAAACCAGCGGAATCCCTCTGTAATTGGCTGATTTTTTTGAGCAATATCTTTTGGGTAGGTAACTTCCATATTTTCCGGGACGCTGTCAAAGCATGCTATTTTATAAAATTCTGCCTTTGCATGAGAACTAAATTTCGCATCTTCATATGTCACAGCTGCAGCAACTGGAATTTCAGAATAGTCCAGCACACCATCCTCTATTTCAATTTTCCGCTCCTTTATGCTGGTCACCTTGCAGGAAATGCTGCCAAGCCCCAATGGTTTTCCGCTTCCCAGTTTTAATCCGAGATTTTCACTGCTACAGTTTAAAATCCATATCAGCTGATCCAGCTGCGTTTTGGAAATTCCCTCAAAATAGAGTTTTCCCGAAAAAGCAATATTTTCTTTCACCGGTCTTACCGTCTTATTTAATTTAGACGGCTCTGCCTGGATTATTTTTCCACTCCTGCTATGCCAGTAAAACTTTCTTCCCCGCAGATTTCCCGGTTCTACACTTAATTTACCACCCTTTACATGATAATCATAAGTCCAGAATGTAGCTCCAGCCGGTCTTTTCAGATAAAATTCTGTATTGCCAAGCTTCGGCCCGCCAAGGGTCTGTAACGTTATTTTATCAGAGAGATAATAAGCATTTGGCTCTCTTTCCTCTGTTACGTATAAATCTGTAAATCGAAGCTTAGAACCCCTGGAATCATCCTTATTTCCAATATGACCGAACAGCTCACACGCCGGACAGAAATTCTCTGTACACGGTGCAAACTTTCCTGCCAGCATTCCAATGCTGTTATTGGAAGCTTCCTTGGTAATTGTTGCTGGTGATAAATACACGATTCCATTATCCAAGGTTGAAAAATTCACTGGAAAATACAGCATATCTTTTCCACGAAGAAACTTCTCCAGATCTTCCTTATATTCTGTATACGCCTCTTCATTGCTTTTCTTTAATGCAGGCTGATCCAGATAAGAATTCAGAACAGGAAACAGCTTTCTTTCCACTTCATCTCTGGAAAGGCTAATCCCCTTTTCAAATTTATTTTTCAGGGAAAAAACATGATACCTGGCTTTTTTTACGCCCATTTCCCACTTCAAAAGATAGCCTTTTCCCTCAATTTCGTCCCCATTCCTATTATCTTCAAATCCTCTGGGTGTCCTGCCTCCAAATGCTTTCTCACCTATAGGGGAAGAAGCTGCACTGCGTAAAACGATGGTTCCATCCTCATTTCTGCAAAGCAGTCCGGGATTAAATCTGGTAGGTGTCCTTTTTACAGGGTAGTTTTCACTATTCAGCAGTCCCATACAGGAATCTGTCAAAGTTTCATAAACCGTTCTCACCACTCCACGTATTTCACTGCCTGGAATAACCGGAATGTGATATTCTCCCTCATAAGTTCTCCCCTTTTCCAGCTCTGTATAGGAAAAAAAGTCATAAGACTTATGATCTTCAACAGCTGACGATTCCTTAAATGCTGTCTCTGTACTTGAATTTGGTATAAAAAGAGGGGTTTTCGTTGTGATACTGTATTCCATCACGCCAGTATGTCTGTCTGTATCGGTATAAGCAGTTGCTTTTTCTGGTGGAAAACTTATGAAATTATATGGATTCATAAATTTTTCTTTCTCAGCCATCCCTATTCCACCTCCCTTAATCTGTAGTTTCCGATCCGCATAAGGTCGTTCTCATCATAAGTAATATAATTTATAACTTCCACAAAACCGGAATCGTTATCCGGTTTTTCTTTCTTACTTCCCAAAGTCAGGATCTTCTCGGTATAAACATCCTGATGTTCTACAGTCTCATCACTGATAAGGGCTTCGATTTCCCCTTTTCTTGTTTTGATATAGCGGTACTCCCTGTCAGCATCAAATAAATGAAGCTCCAGAAGCTTTTCCTCCAGATGTACATCTTCCAGAAGCTCTTCTTTTGTATACTTTTCATATTTTACCTTATCTGTATATAAGGCATACATGGTTCCCTTTTCCGGTATATTTGAAAGCTTCATCTCCATCACCTCATCTCTGCACAAAGACCTTTAAAGGCTTCTGCTATAAGTTCATTTTCCCGTCCGTTTTGCCCATCTATGGTGATGGAACCTCCTGATGAGAAAGTTCCTCTTCCAACTGCAGTCTGTCCGCCCACAGCCAGATAACCTTTCTGCAGATCCTTTAATGCCAGAAGCAGAATTCCAATCATCCATTTGCCATCTTCCGGATTTTTTCCTTTACGTACTGCCAGCTTCAGGCTAAAATGCCCATCCACATAAGTTTTTTCTTTATACAAAGCCCCATCCCGGACTGCGGATTCAAAACGGCTGATTCCAGTACGGACCATCGTAAGAGGCTTCGCCTCCTCTATTTCTGCTTCACTGATTATGATGGCAGATACGTGCCCTTCTTGATCCGACGCATCTCCAAACATTCTTTTTGCAATTTTTTCTGCACCTGCGGGAAGCTTCCCCCCATCACCAGCCAATTCTTCAAGGATCTGTGTGACCCTGTGACGGATAGCGCCTGCAAAGCTGCTGCCCGGAATAACTGGTACTCCATTTGACGTAAGATGTACAAAGTCAGGCTCATTTTTCTTAGCCGCATACTGCCGGATGCTGATACCGCCCTTCATCACAAGCGGCACCTCAATATGTACCATTCTGTCCGTATCCTCATCCTTCCCCTGCAGCCAGCTTTCAAGCTCATCCGCTGCATTTTCCCAGGAGGAAGCTTGATAGGCATCTGCATATTTCAGATAATTTTCCCTGTCATAAGTCTTAGAAGCCAGCTTCACAATCTTAAATACGCCAAAACCTCTTGTCTTTTTCCGTCCAAGGCGGATTTCGCCCTTCTGAATTCCCCGAAAAACAACAGACAGCTGTTTTTTCAACGCTTCTTCCTCGTCTGCCTCACGGACTACAAGCTCCAGATAGAAATGTCCATTCAGGCCAGTCTCCACAATCTCCATATCATATTTGCAGCCGGCTATGGCCGCTTTATTTTGGTTCAATCCGACGCCATCCCGAACTCCCCATACTGGTGCTTCATCAAAAGTCAGATCTGAAATAAAAAGCGGGCTCATTTTTCCCTGGGTATCATTGGCAGAATATCCGAACAAATCCCATTCATTCTCTTTTTCCCCGATATAAGAACGCATTGCTCCTGCAAGAGAGGTTCCCGGTACAAAGGGATTCCCCTCAAAATCACGCAGTACATCTGCATCCGTCCATTCTTCCTCGCCGGAAGCCACATTAAGCGGAGACTCCAGCTGAATCTGAATATAAAAAACCTGACGTTTTAATACAGCTTTCATTACTTACCGTCTCCTTTCTTCTGGTGGGTTTTTGCAAAGTATTTCAGTTCTGCCAGATAATCATTATAAACCTTCTGGAAAAGCTGTTCCTCTGACAGTTCATTATCAAAGCTGCCAAATTCCTTCCCCATCCGCTCCTGTGCAAGCTTTCCAATTTCGGATGGTTTCACAATATCTATCAGATATTTGCAAAGGCTGTTTTTGCTTTCCTTTTCAATTCCGGCAACCTCTTTTTCCATATCTTCATAGGTATGTTCCGTTCGAAAAAGCACTCTTAATTTTGCCACGGCAGCATTCAGGCCATCCAGTTTCTTCTCATCTGTAGGTTTCCGCTTCTCAAAGGTTTCCCGTACCGCCATCTTTATCTGTTTCTCAAATTCATCCTGAAGAAGTTCCCGCAAAATTCCCGTAGGATCCTCCTGCATTGCTTCTGTCTTCCCAGCTTCCTGCATTTTTTTCACAATTACATCAGAAGTATTGGCCGGTTCTTTTACCAGAAGCTCTCCATATCCTTCAAAAACACGTTCTCCGGCAAATTTTTCATTCAAAAGGCCTATGTCAAATCCCTGTTCAGATTCCAGAAGGAAGGAGCTTCCTTTTGCCAGGGCATATGCAGCTGGTTTCCGCCTTTGCCAGGTAACATTATATCCACCAATGGTACTAAACTGAATGTATGGCTTTTCCAGGCAAAGATCTTTGGTTCCGGTCATTTCGCGCAGGTTCTTTTCCAGTACACGGATATCTGTGGTCAGCATTCCCTGGTCATTATAGAGAAGTACATCTGCTCCCAATGTAAGAACTGCCTTCTTCACTGTTTTATGTTCTTCCTTTATCTGTTCTACAGAATCCAGGGTAAAATCAACTGCTCCAAATTCACTGGAGCGTCCATATCCCATCCGGATTTCATCCATGGCTTCAACAGCCTGCAGGATCTGCTGTGCCTGCTCTTTATCCGCATATATAAAGCCTTTAAAGCTCTGGTTCGGCGAAATTGCGGCAAGCTGGTAAAAGCTGGAGCCGTCCAGCCCAGTGGCTCTCCCCACAGATTTATCAGACGGGCGCTGATGGTGATAGCTGATTTCGGTCTCCACATCAGCAATCCTGCCGCTTTGATCCATATAGCGGATGTTTGCAGGTGCCATCTGTTTTCCCTTAATTTCGGCCGGATCTGTGAGCAGCATATCTTTTATTCTCATCTCACCATTTTCATCGTAACGCTGGTCCTTCACTTTTTGTAATGAAATCCGTCCCGGAACGCACCGTTCTTTTCCATTTGCAATATAGGCATTGGAAACGATCAGTTCATCTGCTGCCATCAGTTTCTCATATCCTTCCGGCTTTAGTGCACCAGCGATCAGTCCAAGGACCTTGCTTCCTGCAACATAATCCTCTGTGACCGCCTGATTTCCCTGTGCGGATTTACAGATCATAGCGCTTTTCAGACGAATTGTATAAGGAATCCTGTTTTGTTCTCCAAGCTGGTCCACTTTAAATAATACATGACAGTTCTTTTGCTGGTTCCCAGCCTTTTCAGATAATTTCATTTCCACCAGCCCAAGACCTCTTGTTCTTGCCATTCCCATATGTTTCACCAGGGAAACAGCCTGTTCCAGAATTTTGGGTTCAGAAACACGCTTCGTCCAATTACATTCAGCGGTGAAAGTAAGCCCTTTTTTTACAACGCGGATACGCCTCAGGGAATTGTCCTTTGCAACACCGGTTTCGGGATCAACAGCCGTCTGGGTGCGCATATAGGTATACCGGTTCAGCACATTCTGCGGGCTTTTCAGACCTGTATGTTTGCATTTTTGCAAGGTTTCCACTACCTGGCTGTATTTTTCAATATATGCGTTTGACAAAGAAAAAGCGGAATTCTGGTTTCCTTCTTTTCCAAATATTTCATCGATCTGACTGGTGCCGATGCCAAGGTCTGCCATTTCCTCCGCAGCTTCCCGGATACAGCCTTTGATCCTTTTTGCCGGAATATAAGGAATTCCGTTTTCGTCGTACACCACATCTGTGTCAACCACACTATTATATGTATCGCCGGAATATGTACAAAGATCACTGAGAAGTTTGATCGTCAGCTTCATTTATTCATCCTCCTTTATCAGCCAGTCCATAATTTCCAGGGCATCGTACCAGATTGCTGCATCCTTCCTTGCTTCTTTCATCCCCGAATATCCTCTGGATTCCAGAAAAGAAAGTTCACCATCAAGCTCCGCATCCCCCATTGGAATGGTATCACGCAGTTTCTTCGCTTTACTTCTTGCCATTGGCGCTTCCTGGGACTTTTCTCCCTGTGCAAAATATTTCAGCCAATAGATCAGCCTGGAAATATCATAGCAGTCATTTTTCCCGTTCATATTCCACTTATCCGCTTCGAAGGGAACGTAATATGGACGGAAAATAAAAGCTTTTCCATCTGCCATGTAATGACGGTCGCGATAAGCGTCCAGCTGGGAAGCCCGGATATTTGTACAGATCTGGTAATCCATAAAATTACCAACCTTTCCGCCATCCCCTCTGCATTCGTTTTGTTTCGCACGTTTCTTTGCACTTTCACAGCATGCCTCTGCAACCTGGTATGCATCCGAAAATGGGAAATGACTGTTAAAAAATGCAATTCCTCCACATGCTGAAAACTCTCCTTTTTTGCTGATATTTTCCAGGAAAAATTTTACAGCCGGGATGGCAAGCCTGGCATTGCAGACAAAGGTAATGTCATCGCCGGCAACGATAATCTCTCTATACAATTTATGCTTTCCGGCTTCTTTTATCTTTGGGGTAAGAGCGTCCATGCAGGCTTTCATTTCCTCTACTGTTTCTCTGAAATTCCCGGAAATACGAAGAGACAGCTGGCGCATTTTTGCAATTGCGTCTTCATATCCCACGGTTTCTTCCATTTCTTTTCGAATGGTATTTCCCATACTGTTTCCATCAATATGGAACACAGCCAAAGTACTGCTGTTTCCTTTTTCAGTTACCATATTATCAAATATTTTTTCATCTTCCTGTTTCGGGAATGCTGTTCTTTTCAGGATTGCTTCTGTGGAATAGTAATTGCCGTCTGTATCCTTCCTGGTCAACGGTAAACCGGTAATGGAATCTGCTGCCATAAAGGGCATCGCACCCATAGGCATGTTCAGCGGCATACTGGCTTTTATTTCCCGCATCCTGTTATTGATTGCTTCATAGTCTTCCATGTAGCTGTCAGTTTTTGGAACCACTGCAACAGCCAGATTCAGGGAGTAGGTCCGGTCTAACAGGTATTTTGCAAGAAAACGGTTTACCTTCTCGCATTCCCCTCCCTGACGGAACAAGACATAGGCATTTCCACCGCCAATGAACAGGATCTGCATTTCAACCTCCGGATGTTCCAGAAATGCCTTCGGATCATCTTTTGTCCAGTCCATCATATATCCGGACATTGTTTCATCTTCGCCCGCTTTCTGCGAATCCACATATGCCTGCAGCCCATCGGTGATAATCTTCTCTACCAGCGCAGATGCACCTACAATTTCTTTGGCTGCATTACTTTTGAAAATGTAACTTTGAATTCCTCTGACATCATACATTGCCAGAACCTGCTGCTCCAGTAATTCCGGTCTCATGGCTTTTCCTCCTGATTTCTTTTAGTATTCTCTGAATCCCTGAAAAACAAATACTGCTTCTTTGTGTACAGTGCCGTCTTTTTCCACATGTTCTACAGCATGTCTTTCCGAACAGCTTGCCAGTACCCTGATTCCGCTTTTCTTCAGCTTCTGCACGATCCTGAAACAGACTACAAATTCTCCCATACACATAACTGCAGCCGGTTTCTTTGCCAGTATTTCTGCCGTAGTCTGCTGGGCAAGTTCTTCCAGCTGCATATCCGTCAGATCACATGCCACCGCCGGAAACGGTATGTCAGCTATTTTCCCATACTGCTCCGCTGCTTCTCTTTGCGCAGCGGACCATTTTGCAGAGGGATGATTTGAACAATTAACAAATATTTTCACAAAAACTCCTCTCACCATACAATATGCACTAAATTAGTTATAGAAATAACTATACGATATTCACTTTGCTATTTCAATATTATCCGTTATATTTTCTGTTTTTTATGCTTTTCGTTTCTTTTATTGTGCATTTTTTGGAAATATGATACACTTTTACAAATATACTAATTTGTGAGGTGGTACTATCATGGAATTGAATTCCCTTCTGTCCAATTTTGAAAAACAGCTCCATATCTCAGGACATGAACAGAACACCCTCTACGGTTTCTTACGTTTTCTAAACAACCGAGGAAATTCAGGCAATGAGTTTATCCCTTATGGTTTACTGATACAGTATGATGAACCCAGCTCTTATCAGGTTTTTCTTAATATTCTGGAATCTATTCTTCCTCAATTATCTACAAAGACCAGATATCAGCTTAAGCATGCAACGGAGAAAACACTATCTCAGATATCTCTTACAGCCCACATGAAAAAGCCTGGGGAAATTTTAGTGCTTACGGATTGTGCGGAAGAAGGCTCTCTGGATAATCTTATTTTCCAATTTGAGGCATCGCCTGAAATTATAAAAATTGTATGTGTGCCGTCGAATGTAGTCGAAAAACGTTTCCGCTCCAATGAACACTTTTTTTACCGAATTCTGGCCCGGCATATTCATCTTGAAAAATTACATTCCCGGGAGATCACAAATCAGTTTTTACAGCGGTTCAGCGAAAAAGGTTATATTGCTGCTCCTGATTTTTCAGAAGAGCTGGCTTATTATATTGAATCCATCTATGAAACTGCAGACTACCAAAATAATGAGTTTCTCCTGGATTTAATGAGGCGGATCGAGCTGCAGATGGAAGAAACAAATGGTATAGCTGCCTACAGAAACGGGCTGCCTGTAGATACCGCTTTTATTCCTTACTCTAAGAGAGTCCTGTCCCGAAAGCAGTCTGAACTCCAGGCTCTTAAGGATTCCGTTAAGACATTGCCTGCTATTGCAACGCCACCTAAATCGCCAGACTTTCCACTTCCAGCATTGGAAAATGAAGCCGAAATCCACATACAATCACATCAATTTACTTCGGAGCGCCAGCATACAAATGTGCTTTTACTTGCTTTAAGTACTTTACGGAAAAATATAGGAAAATCCGAATTCAAATATAATTTCAACGGAT
The DNA here is from genome assembly GCF_020537505.1 of Blautia glucerasea. Classification (GTDB taxonomy): domain Bacteria; phylum Bacillota; class Clostridia; order Lachnospirales; family Lachnospiraceae; genus Blautia_A. Next base: position 92,800 of record NZ_JAJBMO010000013.1, read on the forward strand.
GTCAGGGAAGCGTTATCGGACGTTATCAGTTGGATCCCATTCCCAAAATGCTGGATGAATTGCTTGCCCAGACCAACGAGAACCTTGATAAGATCATTATGCTCTGCACGGATAAAACTCTCGAAGAAGTAACGGTTACAACACCTGAATCCACTACCATTACCACCTCCCCCTTGGAATATTTTAAGGCTCAGGTCCGTAACTATATGAATCCCGATCTGGACGATAAGGAGCGTTTTCTTCCTGTAAATATTTCCCAATCCTCTCCTTACGAGGGAATTCAAAAGGTTATTAATATACTTCGCAGCATACATAACCCAATCCTGTACCTTGATACCCATGGTGGAATCCGCGGTATCCAACGTATCATGGAAGCAACTGTTTCCCTTTTGAAAATAGAAGGGATCAAGATCAAAGAAGCGTATAGTGTGGAATTTTCTGAAGAATCTAAGGAGAGCATTATTACTTCCGAAACTGAAAATATGAAAATTTTTGACTTTGTTGCAGGAATCAATGAATTCATTTCATGTGGAAGAGCCAATACCCTAATGGAATATTCTGACTCCTGCCATCCTCAAGAAAAAACATCGGAGAAGGATTTTATAAATGCAATTCAGAATGTAGCTAATGGTATCCAATGGTGTTGTATTCCGGAATTTGAAAATGGTCTGAAAAACCTTCAGAATTTTTTTGCCACGCCAGCTGCTAAGACCACAAATAAAAATACTTCCTATCTGGAAATTTATAAGCAGGACATCAAACAGGATTACAAAAAGCTTGTGGAACAACACACTGTAGCAGATGAAATAAACTGGTGCATTTCCAAAGGTTTTTACCAGCAGGCTCTGACTTTGATCGAGTCCAAGGTTTCCTCTTTGCTTGTAGATGATTGGAAAGTTTTAGAAGTAAACCAGCCTTATCAACCTATTACCCAAGGACAGGCAAGCTCTTACATTGTTAACGACGCATACGCACCGGCAACACTTAATGACCTTTTCAATGCATTCGTGTATCCCATGACGACTGAAATCTTAAACAATGGTACAAGAGGATTCTTTTTGCCCCGAGAGCTTTTCAATCAGCTAACGGATCACGATTACCAAAATTTTTTAAGTGCCATCCAGACCAGCCCAAGATTTCCAATTTCGCCTGAAGATATAAGCACTTATCTAAATAACGCTTTAAAAAAGCCTACAGTTTCATTAAGAATGAACGGTCAAGGTTTTACCAGAAAAGTTGCAGTACCGGAACCGTTTATTATTTCTGACTCCTTGGATAAGGCTATATTGTTCCAGCTGCTTATACTGCATAAGGCACTAAAAGATGTCCGAAATACTATGAACCACGCTTCGTCCGAATTGAGCTATGAACTAAACGCTATTGTACTTGCATTAAAATATTACATGATCTGGCTTGAAAAGCTGAATCCAGCGAAATAGCCAGATCTATATTTATTTTTTATATGGATGCTTCTTTTTGTCGGGAGCATCCTTGTTTTTATGTTTTAGCAATATATTTTTTAAAAAACAGCCTAATCATTTAGTGAGAATGATTAGGCTGTTTTGTTTCATTTTCGGTCAAAAAGGCGAAACGGATATCTCGGGTGGGGCGAGTTTTTTGTGAATGGATTAATTTAATTCGTTATAGGTAAGGTACAACATTTATTACTATGGATCGAGTTGACGCAATTCACAAAACGGTTTCAATTCCTCATAGGTAAGGTACAACGAACCTTTATGGAATTACGGTTCAATGAAGGAGCTGTTGTGTTTCAATTCCTTATGGGGTAAGGTACAACAACAGTATCCGCAGCAACAGTAAATGCTCCATATGGCTGTTTCAATTCCTTATAGGTAAGGTACAACGCGGATTGACGAAAGAATGGTCAAAAAACTTCTCAAGGAGATGGGTGTGTTTCAATTCCTTATAGGTAAGGTACAACAACAGTATTTACGCTGTTCTTAAGATTCATTATTACAGATTTGATTACTTTTTGCAAGTTTTTTTCAAAAAAGTCGGTCAATCGAATTTAGTGAAATGCTAATATTCCTTGATTTTACGGCATTTTGTGAAAACTGATTTTAAGGCTGGAGATTGACCGACTTTTTCTTGTGTCTTTCCTCCCTCTCTTTTATGTACTTCATTCTACTCTTTTTCTATTTTTTTCGAAAGTTAATCCGAATATTTTGTTATATATAAAAAATAGCCTAATCATCTCATCGGAATGATTAAGCTGTTCTAATTCCTTATAGGTAAGGTACAACTTCACACATAAGTGTAAGCAGTGATAATCATAGGTTTCAATTCCTTATAGGTAAAATACAACGAACTGGCTAAAAAAGGTGTCATGCCACCTGAGTGGGCAGAAGAGTTTCAATTCCTTATAGGTAAGGTACAACACAGCATTTATGCTGTTCTTAAGGTTCATTATTACAGATTTGGTTACTTTTTGCAAGTTTTTTCGAAAAAAGTCGGTCAATCGAATTTCGTGAAATGCTAATATTCCTTGATTTTACGGCATTTTTGTGAAAACTGATTTTAAGGCTGGAGATCGACCGACTTTTTTATTGTGAATTTTGAGTAATAAAAAAACGATAACCAAATGGCTACCGTTTAGGTTCTGTACCTTCAAAACTACATACATGTTACATCCTAATGGAATCATTCTTCAACCTTGCGATTGTTGGTCAAGCCCTCACCCTATTAGTAACAGTCAGCTCCATGTGTTACCACACTTCCA
>NZ_JAJBMO010000126.1 GCF_020537505.1 Blautia glucerasea
AACTTCCCCATTTGTCACTTCTATTCATCTTTGCCATCAATGAGAAATATGTATGAAACCTGAAAGATTTCAGCAATGGCTTTTAATTCAAGATCAGTGACATAACGCTTGTTTGTTTCGATTCTGGTGATTACATTTTTATCCATATCGTAACCAGCTAACTGGAGTTTATAGGCAAGATCACGCTGAGACATATTGTGAGTCCTGCGAAGCTCAATCAACCGTTGGCTGATCAGATTCTTCTCACCAGACTGTGTCCTTGGCTTTGGCATTTTAAATCTCTTCCTCTCTGGTAAAAGGATGGCTTGTCTCACTTTTTGCACCATCTGTA
>NZ_JAJBMO010000127.1 GCF_020537505.1 Blautia glucerasea
GAACGGCTGACCGATGCGGTGCTGTCTTTTGTGGAGGGCATTGGTGTTATTAAGAGCTATAACCTGCTTGGAGAAAAATCCGAAGAACTGTCCGGCAATTTCAAACGTTCCAGAAATACATCGCTTGATTTTGAACGGAAAATGACCCCGTGGACAATGGGGCTGAATATCCTTTACGGTATTGGTATTGCGGCAATTTTCGGTCTGTCTATTGTGTTGGAACAGAGCGGTGCGCTTTCTTTGGCTTATGTGTTGGGTGTTCTGCTATTTGTATTTGATCTTTTTGGCCCGTTGAAGGCTCTCTATGGAGAAGCATCCAGACT
>NZ_JAJBMO010000128.1 GCF_020537505.1 Blautia glucerasea
CTTCGGAAGCTGGAGCATGAGATCCGGGAGAAAGTGTTACGCCCGGCACTCCGTATGCTGCCACCGGATGAGGATACCAAGATCCTGATTAACCCATCGGGCAGATTTGTGTGCGGAGGTCTGGATGCAGACACCGGACTGACCGGAAGGAAACTAATGGTGGATACCTACGGCAGCCTGGTACCGCATGGCGGCGGTGCATTCTCCGGGAAGGATTGTTCCAAAGTTGACCGTTCCGGGGCATACATGGCCCGTTACATCGCCAAAAACATGGTAGCTGCCGGACTTGCCAGCCGATGCCAGGTGTCCCTTGCCTATGCCAT
>NZ_JAJBMO010000129.1 GCF_020537505.1 Blautia glucerasea
TTTAATCAAATTTACATGTATGCAGTTTTCAAGGTACATTGTATTGCTTTGACTGAATTTTTATCAGTCATTAGAAATCTTAAATATCAGATATCTTCTATTTAAAACCTCTAATCACTGGTAAAACCAGTTATCTGTAACAGCACTTCCCTGCTGACTGGGTTAACACCGGTCCATCGATCTTTACCTTTTACCGTTCTGTTTCCGACAGAACTCACTTACCAGTGTCTGTTTCTATATGAACAAGCACAGCCTGTTTTTTTCTTTGATCCGGCGCCCACCTGCTCTCCCACATCGTCTCCAATGCAGTACCATCGGCCGC
>NZ_JAJBMO010000130.1 GCF_020537505.1 Blautia glucerasea
AAGGCAGAGCAGCTCCGGGATACCGTGATGTAATGCCGTGGATTCCGGAAGAAGAAATCAAACGTGCAAGGGAGATTACCGCCATTGAATACCTGAAGAAATATCAGCCAAACCGTCTGAAAAAATCTTCAGCCAGAAATGAATGGGAGCTGACAGACCACGACAGCTTTAAGATCAACGAGCAGACCAGCCAGTGGCACTGGAAATCCAGAGATATCGGGGGCACCAGTGCTTTAAATTTCTTGATTCATGTAGACGGGTGTTCTTTTCTGGAGGCAGTGCAAATGCTGAAAGATGAGTATCCCACCTATATCCCTCCTC
>NZ_JAJBMO010000131.1 GCF_020537505.1 Blautia glucerasea
GCTGTTCGTTTTCATTATTCAATTCAAATTTGTAACCTATATCCCTGACACTGACAATGCAATTCCCGGCACCGTCTTCAACGACATTCAACTTTTTTCTCAATCGCTTTACCAGACACCAGATGATATTTTTAATATCACCAACAGAATAATCTTTCCATACAAGCTGGTAAATCTGTTCAAATGTGTATACTCTCATCGGTGTCACCGCTAATAAGTATAAAAAATTATATTCTTGTCGTGTTAAATGTAACGCTACATTATTCCAAAATACTTTATGTTTCTTATGATCCATTACAAGTTTTCCCTTATTAATC
>NZ_JAJBMO010000132.1 GCF_020537505.1 Blautia glucerasea
GCTGTTCGTTTTCATTATTCAATTCAAATTTGTAACCTATATCCCTGACACTGACGATGCAATTTCCGGCACCATCTTCAACAACATTCAGCTTTTTTCTCAGTCGCTTTACCAGACACCAGATGATATTTTTAATATCACCAACAGGATAATCTTTCCAGACAAGCTGGTAAATCTGTTCAAACGTGTATACTCTCATCGGTGTCGCCGCTAATAAGTATAAAAAATTATATTCTTGTCGTGTTAAATGTAACGCTACATCATTCCAAAATACTTTATGTTTCTTATGATCCATTACAAGTTTTCCCTTATTAATC
>NZ_JAJBMO010000133.1 GCF_020537505.1 Blautia glucerasea
TGGCAACTTTGAAGTGGCAACAGGTCGATGGACTGAATACCGTCCTGCCGTATGGTCTGCGGAAGATCGATGCGGTGCGTACCCTTACCACAGAGTCCACTGCCGTCTTGATTCCGTTCCATACACAGGAGATCATGCAGCCGGGCGGTATTTATTATGGGCAGAATGCAGTCAGCAAAAATATGCTGGTGGCAGACCGAAGGAAGCTGTTAAATGGAAACTCGTTCCGACTGGGAGTCAGCGGTTCGGGTAAGAGTTTTTCGGCAAAAGAGGAGATCGTAGACCTTGCCCTTTCCACGGAAGATGACATCCTCA
>NZ_JAJBMO010000134.1 GCF_020537505.1 Blautia glucerasea
TTGCGGACGGGTCCATGCTGCAGCTCTGGCCGTTCAGAACACGTTCGATCTGAATGTCCGTTACAGACAGTCCGGTATTTCTGCGTACCTGCTCGGTGATCTCATCCACGCACCGGATCACACCAAGCTCCAGGCTGCGGCAGGTAGCGGCGTTTGGAACACTGTTGTCCAGCCGCATCAGGTCTACGGTCCAGCCACCGATGTCTGCGAGAAGAACAGAAGGCTCGTCCCGAACACATTCCGGGTGAAGAGCCAGGGCAGAGTATCCCTGTGGGAACAGTTTTACATCCTGAATCCGGATCTCATAGCTCTCAT
>NZ_JAJBMO010000135.1 GCF_020537505.1 Blautia glucerasea
TGGCAACTTTGAAGTGGCAACAGGTCGATGGACTGAATACCGTCCTGCCGTATGGCCTGCGGAAAATCGATGCAGTGCGTACCCTTACTACAGAATCCACCGCCGTCCTGATCCCGTTCCATACGCAGGAAATCATGCAGCCGGGAGGCATCTATTATGGGCAGAATGCCGTCAGCAAAAATATGCTGGTGGCAGACCGAAGGAAGCTGTTAAACGGCAACTCTTTCCGACTGGGTGTCAGCGGCTCCGGCAAGAGCTTCTCGGCAAAAGAGGAGATCGTAGACCTTGCCCTTTCCACGGAAGATGACATCCTCA
>NZ_JAJBMO010000014.1 GCF_020537505.1 Blautia glucerasea
TTTGAAGAAAATAAAAAGAAAAGAAGTTTTAAAAGAAAAATGGTGCTGGGCATAATCCCCAACACCAAGTTTGTCTACAGTCTGAAACCACCAGTTGAACTGGTGGCTGCTAACTATGTTTATGTTCTTTATCTGTAAAGAGCGTGTGCATGAGGAAAGTGCTGATGGTACAGGAGAGCAGGTATCTTTTGCAAAAGGTCTTGTAGGTCTTGTGAAAAACAAATACTGGATGCTTATGGTTGTAAGCCTTTTCGCTATGTATTTCATGATGTCCTGCTTCTTTGGATCTGCCGTTTACTTTACTATGTACAATATGGGAAGCGACAGCTACTATGCAATGGTTTCCAACCTGCTGTCCATTTTCCAGATCATCACTTTGTTTATTACACCATTTATTATGAAAAAGGTGAGCAAACGCTACCTGTTCATGGCTGGTATGGCGATTGCAACTGTTGGATTTGTGCTTTCCGGTCTGACTACTTCCTACACCCTGATCTGCCTTTCCTCTATTATTAAAGGAATCGGATTTGGCTGCGGCGGTGCCACTATGTTTGGATGCCTTCAGGATGCTATCACCTACGGTGAGTGGTACAACGGATACGGCACAGCTGGAATGGGAAATGCAGCTTCTTCTTTCTGCATGAAGGTTGGCTCCGGTATTGGAACCGCAGCACTTGGCTGGATCCTGGCAGCTGGCGGATTTAATGCCCAGCTTGAGACACAGAGCGCATCTGCACTTGCTTCCATCAACGTAGCATTTGCATGGGTTCCGGTGATTACCTCTGTGATTTGTGTTGTGTGCATGCTTTTCTTTGACGTAGACAAATATTATGGAAAAGTTGTGGAAGATCTTTCACAGGGAAAATATAGAGAGAAATAAAAGGATAGGTGGGCATAGCGAAGTAAATTGCTATTTAGTGTGCTAAGTTCCAGACAGTACACAGCGTTCGGGCAATGGGTATTACTCCAGCGAACCATTTCAGGCGCGCCCTTAGCGTAGATGAAATCCAGCGCTTACGAAGACTTAGGAGTGACGGCTCTCCGGAACTCCTTAGTCGCAGTTAGCGATTAGTTCATCGTAGCGTTGCGCTGGTGAGTGAGTAATACCCATTGTCCGAATGCGTCTCTCCTGAAGAACTTTTAATCCACAAAATAGCAAATTGACCTTCTATCCGGTCTGGCGTATAATGAGACGAAAAGATATCTGGGAGGAATTTTGATAAAATGACAACAAAATACGAGTTTAGAAATATTCGCCCCGAGGAGGTCGACCAGGCGATTCAGATCGAGCAGATCTGTTTTCCGCCAAATGAGGCATGCTCGGCTAAGAGCATGAAGGAGCGGGTAGCAAATGCGCCGGAGACATTTCTGGTTGCAGTAGACAAAGAAACAGGGAAGATTGCAGGCTTCCTAAACGGCGTGGCAACAAATGAGGACGTATTCCGGGATGAGTTTTTTACGGATATTACACTTCACGATCCAAGCGGAAAAAACATTATGCTCCTCGGTCTCGACGTGCTCCCAGAGTACCGACATCAGGGGCTTGCCCGTGAAATCATGTCCCGCTATGCGGCAAGAGAGCAGGAGAAAGGCCGCAAATGCCTGTACCTGACCTGCTTGGATAACAAAGTAGAGATGTACAAAAAAATGGGCTACACCGACGACGGAATCTCCGGTTCCGTGTGGGGTGGGGAAGAATGGCATGATATGAGCAGGAAAATCAGATGATTCGGCTTCAGGATATTGCGGACATAGCGGGAGTGAGCAGGACTACCGTATCAAATGTAATAAATGGCAATACGAAAAGAGTTTCCCAGGAAACCATTGATAAAATAACGGCAATCCTGAAAGAACAGAATTATGTTCCGCATATGGGATCCGTTATGCTGTCCGGACATGGTTCCAGGATCATAGGCGTGGTACTTGGTTTTGCCCAGGCCCATGGAATGTATTCCCTGCAGGACTCCTTTGTAGGAGAACTTGTAGGAACCATTCAGATGGAAGCTGAAATGAAAGGATACTATGTCATGCTGATCGGCGGGGAGAATATCCAGAACGTGGTGGATATTGCTTCCAGATGGAATGTAGAGGGACTTATTATTTTGGGATATAATGATGAAAGATACCGAAAACTGTCCAGAAAGCTGAACAAGAAAACGGTTCTTATTGATGCTTATCCGGCAGGGGAATACTTTTTTCAAAATGTAGGAGTGGATGATTATTCCGGTGGTTACCAGATCGGAAGTTACCTTTATTCCTGTGGCTTTGATAAAGCACTGTTCCTTGCAGAGACAGACATTGACAGTGATTACAGCCGCTGGATGGGCTTTAAGCAGGCTATGGAAAAAGAAGGAAAATTCTGCAGCCGCACCCGCCTGATCGTGATCCCGGGAGAAAGAAACCGTCGTATCCAGAAATATAAAGAACTTCTTCCGCGTTTTCTGCAGGTAAAAGCAGTGGCGTTTTCCTCAGATTATGCAGCAATTGAGGCCATGAACTTTTTGTCAGATCATGGAATTAAGGTTCCGGAACAGGTATCTGTTACCGGCTTTGACGATAGTATCTATGCTCGAATGGTCCGTCCAAGACTTACAACCGTTCATCAGGATGTAAGCCAGAAGGCACATTTGGCATTCAGTCGCCTGCTTCGGATGGTGGCCGGGGAGCAGTTGAAAGAGTTTAATATAAAAAGTCCGGTATACCTTGTAAAAAGAGATTCTGTGAAAACATGAATGTATCACTTAAAAGAATTTGAAGAGAAGACAGTCAGACTTCAGCGCCTGGCTGTCCTTTTTATATAATAGGAAATTCTGTTGGGAATTCCTTTTGCATAGAGAAAATAACTTGCATGAAATCCCTGTCATCTGGAAAAATTATAAGATAGGGTGGGAGCAGCATAACTGGGGCACAATCCGGGTATCAAATGAGTGGCAAAAGACCTTTTGCCACTCATATCAAAATATGCAATATGCACAAAAGACAAAATAAAAGTTTGTCTATAATTTAAGTTTCTCGAGAAACCTGTTGATTTTGTAGGAAAGCTGCGATATTATGAAGCCACCGGAAGGAAAGCAGGACAGACGTGTCCGGAAAAGCTTTCAAATAAACAAGTGCTGCGCAGCCTTCATAGTAAAAAATGGAGGAAAGATAGATGAACAAGAAACTTATTTGCACATTAATGGCAGGTACACTGCTGGTTGGTACAGTTACCGGATGCGGCAGTTCCTCGGAGGGAGATTCTTCTGCAAAAGGAACAGAACTGGAGCTCTTTTCCAGTAAGGCAGAGAACAAGGATATTCTTCAGAAGCTGGTAGACAAATTTAATGAGACACATGAGGACGTGACAATCAAGATTACAGCTCCGGCAGATGCGGGAACTGTATTAAAGACCAGAATGGCGAAGAACGACATGCCGGATATTGTTGCAATGGGCGGTGACAACAACTATACAGAGGTGGAAAGTGCCGGAATGCTGGTGGACTTAAGCAATGAGAACTATATTTCCAACATCCAGGAATCCTACCTTCAGATGGTATATGATGTAAATAAGGACAAAGAAGAGAAAGTATACGGCGTTCCTTACGCAACAAATGCTTCCGGTGTCATTTATAACGTTGACAAATTCAAAGAATATGGCATTGAGATTCCAAAAACATGGGACGAATTCATTGATGTGCTCGAGAAACTTCAGGATGCAGGTGAACAGCCACTTCTTATGACATACAAGGATGCCTGGACAAGTAACTGCCCATGGAACAGTATTGCATCTGACCTTGCTCCGGAAAGCTTCAATGATGACCGTAAAGCCGGTAAGACCACATTCGTTGGAACCCACGAGGAAATTTCAGAAAAATATCTGAAGCTTCTTGACTATGCCCAGGATGATTTTATGGGACTTACCTATGATGATGGAAACAAAGCTTTTTCAAATGGAGAAGCTGCCATGATCATCAATGGAAACTGGGCAGTCAACCAGTACAAAAATGCAAATACAGATATCAATGTGGATATGTTTGCATTCCCGGCTTCAAATGATGAATCCCAGAATTATGTAACTTCTGGTGTAGATGTACTTCTTGGTGTATGCAAAGACAGTGCAAATGAAGAAGTGGCAAAAGAATTTGTATCCTTTATGCTTGAACCGGAAAATGCAAAAATGTACATTGATGATCAGTTTGCTTTCTCAGCCGTAAAAGGTGTAGAGCAGGAGAATGAGACAGTGGCAGGTGTGAAAGAAGATATTGCAGCTGGAAAGGTTGCCAACTTCCCAGATCATTACTATCCATCCGGATTTGACATGTCCGCGCTTCTGACCGAAATGTGTCTGAACTATACAAACGGAATGGACAACGAAGAGAACATAAATCAGTTCCTTGCACAGTGTGATGAGAAATATGACATTGCAAATGTAGATTGATCTATGTGACGGATGGAAAATACAGGCGAAAGGTGAAGAACGTGAACCGTCACCTTTTGAACCGTATAAATTGTAAGGCTGCTGGTTACTGGGTGAACAGCAGCCTTGTAAGAAAATAAGGGAGGATTCCATGAAGAATAAAGCCCCACGGAAAAAACCTGCTGTTAACCGGGTTTACTACATTTATGTAGGAATTCTTGCAGTTCTGTTTTTTACTTTCCACACCATTCCATTCTTAAAAGGTGTTCTGTACAGCTTTACAGACTGGAGAGGATACGGAGAGTGGAATTTTGTAGGACTTCGAAATTATATCCATATGTTTTCTGATGTGGATACAGGAAATGCATATTTGTTTACATTCAAATTTGCGGTGATCACCACCATACTGGTAAACGTGATCAGTCTGATACTGGCCTGTGCATTAAATGCAAAGATCAAGTTTAAAAACACGATCAAAGCTTTTTATTTCCTTCCATATATGCTGGGAAGTCTGATCGTAGGATTTATTTTTAATTATATTTTTGCAAACCTGATTCCACAGCTGGGAAAAGGCATTGGAATCAAAGCTTTAAGTGTAAATATTCTTGGAACCAATCATGCCATCTGGGGAATTGTTGCGGTATCCTTATGGATTGGATGTGCTTTTAACACCCTGATCTACATTGCAGGACTTCAGTCCATCGACACAGATGTATATGAGGCTGCTGACCTGGATGGAGCGACCGGCTTCAAAAGATTCAGCAAGATTACATTCCCTCTGCTTGCACCATCTTTTACTATCAATATGGTACTTTCCGCGAAAGGCTATCTGATGGTTTATGATCAGATCATGGCTATGACAGAAGGTGGTCCGGGAACCAGTACAACATCTATTGCAGTATTAATTTACAAAAAAGGCTTCGGAGGCGGACAGTTCGCCTATCAGTCAGCCAATGCAGTTATGCTTTTTGTGGTAGTGGTATTGATTTCCGTATTCCAGCTGCGTATACTTGAGAAGAGGGAGGAAAAATTAGGATGAAACAGAATACAGTGAAAGTAAAAGTAAAAGAGCGTTACAACTGGCCTGTTACGATCCTTCTGATCATTGGAATCGTACTTGTCATCCTGCTGCCCCTTTATATGGCACTGATGATTGCCATCAAGGATCCAACAGATATGAACAGCATTCTGGCACTGCCAAGAAAAATCAGACTCCAGAACTTTGCAGATGCCTGGGTAATGACAAATTTTCCAAGAAAGTTTTTTAATACAGCGTTTATCACAGTTGTGAATCTGTTTTTCACACTGATCACAAACTCTTTTGCTGCTTATGCCATTACAAGAAACCGGAAAAAGAGCAAATTCTTTTCCATCATGTATTATTACTTTATCAGTGCCATGTTTATACCATTCCAGGTAATCATGCTTCCGCTGGTTGTGCAGGCAAATGCTTTTCACCTGGATAATATTTTGGGAATTACATTCCTGTACATTATTTTCGGTCTTCCTATGAATACGTTCCTTTATACAGGGGCAGTAAAGGCAATCCCGGAGGCACTTGACGAAGCAGCCATGATTGACGGGGCAAATCCGATCCAGATTTTTTCCAGGATTATTTTCCCGGTTCTGAAGCCTACTACAGCTACAGTAGCGATCCTTTCCTTCATGTGGACATGGAATGACTTTACCATGCCATTGGTACTGTTAAGTGATGAAAGCCAGCAGACACTGCAGCTTGCCCAGTATGTATTTAAGAAACAGTTTTCTGTTGATTATAATCTGGCATTTGCTTCTTATCTGCTTGTTCTGCTTCCAGTGCTGATCGTGTATATTTTCTGCCAGAAATGGATCATGAATGGTGTAGTGGCCGGTGCAGTAAAATAGAGAAAACAAATATGCGCCATGAGGATATTTCACTACGGTTATGTGCCGGGTAAGAATATTCTTTGGGAAAATAAATATAGAATATTAGGAGGACAGCCGGGAAATGAAGAAGAACTGGTGGAAAGAAAGTATTGTATATCAAATCTATCCCAAAAGCTTCAATGACAGCAATGGGGATGGAATTGGTGATATCAGAGGAATTATAGAGAAACTTGATTATCTGAAAGAGCTTGGGGTAAATATTCTGTGGATCTCACCAATGCTGGAGTCCCCACAGGATGACAATGGCTATGATATTTCAGATTATCGCAAAATCTACAAAGATTATGGAACCATGGAGGATTACGAGGAGCTGCTTTTACAGGCGCATGAGCGTGGAATCAAGGTGCTGATGGACCTGGTTGTAAATCATACTTCCGACGAACATCAGTGGTTCCTGGAGAGCAGAAAGTCCAAGGATAATCCGTACCGTGACTATTACATCTGGAAAAATCCGGTAAACGGAAAAGAGCCAAATAACTGGGGTGGTGCATTCGGCGGTTCTGCATGGGAATACGACAATGAGACACAGATGTATTACCTGCACCTGTTTTCCAAAAAACAGCCGGATCTGAACTGGGAAAATGAGAAAGTGCGCCAGGAAGTTTACGATATGATGAAATTCTGGTGTGACAAGGGAATCGACGGCTTCCGTATGGATGTGATTAGTATGATTTCAAAGGATCAGGCTTTCCCGGATGGAGAAGTGAAAAGCGGCCTGTATGGGGATTTTGGCCCGTACAGCGTTCACGGTCCGCGGGTCCATGAATTTTTACAGGAAATGAACCGTGAAGTTTTGTCCAAATATGATATCATGACAGTTGGGGAAACCTCCGGTGTTACCATTGAAGAGGCACAGAAATATGCAGGGGAAGACAGTGGCGAGCTGAATATGGTGTTCCAGTTTGAACATGTAGAAGATGCTTCCCCACATGCGGAGTTTGGCAAATGGACCACTGACAGATATGACTTTAAGGCTTTCAAAAAGACGATGATCAAATGGCAGGAGGAACTTCAGGGAAAAGCATGGAACAGTCTTTTCCTGGGAAATCATGACCAGCCAAGAAGCGTTTCCAGATTTGGAAATGACAATCCGGCATACCGGGAGACTTCTGCAAAAATGCTGGCAACCTGCCTCCATATGATGCAGGGTACTCCTTATGTATACCAGGGCGAAGAGCTTGGCATGACAAACGCATATTTTTGTAAGCTGGAAGATTATAAGGACATTGAGAGCATTCAGTATTATACCGAGCTGACAGATGCAGGGCTTATGGAGCCGGAGTATATGATGAAATGTCTGATGCTTCGAAGCCGTGACAATGCAAGGACACCTATGCAGTGGGATGGTTCTGAAAAAGCAGGCTTTACAGATGGAGAGCCATGGATTAAAATAAATCCGAATTGTAAAGAAATCAATGCCGCCAGCCAGCTGGATGATCCGGATTCCATTTTCCATTATTATCAGAAGCTAATCGCGCTTCGCAAGGAGAAAGAGATTATTGTGTACGGCGAGTTTGAACCGCTTTGCCGTGAGGATGACCAGATTTTCGCATATATGAGAAAGCTGGATGAGGAAAGACTTCTTACAGTATGCAATTTCAGCCAGCAGTCGGCAGAATTTGAAGTTCCTGCAGAATTTGAAGGTTCAAAGTGCCTGATCACAAACCTTGGCCGAAAAGTATTTGCGGGCAAGGTCGTGCTGAAACCTTATGAGGCATTTGTGTTATATAGATAAACAGGTTACTGGACGCGAAGCAGACAGCAACATAAACAGACTGAAAGGGGCAAAATTTCTTGCCCCTTTTTATGAAAGACGAGGAAGAATGTTATGATTAGAAAGTTCAGATACGGCGCTCCTTTTGATACGGAGGCAGTAACAGAGAAGATTGAAACAGCAAATGATGCTTTCCCTTATGGAAAAATCAGTCTGGAAAAGGGCTTTGATTTCACATATGTGATGGATGAGGATGATATTGTCTATGGACTTGGGGAGACCAATCGTGGAATCAACAAAAGAGGTTACTGCTATATCAGCAATTGTACCGATGACCCAAACCATACAGAAGATAAGCGTTCTTTGTATGGCGCCCACAACCTTATTATCGTAAGTGGAAAGACAACCTTCGGTCTATTTTTCGATTATCCGTCTGAACTGACCTTTGACATTGGGTACACCAGAATGGATACCCTGAAGGTGACATGTGCAGATGCAGATCTGGATGTGTATGTGATCGGGGGTGAGTCTGCTTATGACATTGTAAAGCAGTTTCGTCATGTGATCGGACGCAGCTATATTCCGCCGAAGTTTGCATTTGGCTTTGGGCAGAGCAGATGGGGATATACCACCAAGGAGGATTTTCGCAAGGTGGCAGCCGGCTATCGTGAGAATCACATCCCTTTGGATATGATCTACATGGACATCGATTATATGGATTCCTATAAGGACTTTACTTTGAATCCGGAGAATTTCCCTGATTTCCCGGATTTTGTAAAAGAGATGAAAGACCAGGAGCTTCGTCTGATCCCCATTATTGATGCAGGTGTAAAAGTGGAAAGCGGCTACGATGTTTACGAGGAAGGTGTGGAAAAACGATACTTCTGCCAGCGGGAGGACGGAAGCAATTTCGTGGCAGCCGTATGGCCGGGAGACACTCATTTTCCGGATTTCCTGAACAAAGATGCCAGAAAGTGGTTCGGAGATAAATACAGCTTCTTGATCAATCTGGGAATTGAAGGCTTCTGGAATGATATGAATGAGCCTGCCATTTTCTATTCTTCAGAGGGAGTGGAAGAGGCAAAGAAGCTTGCTGGTGAATTTTCTCAGGACAAAGAAGGCAGGATTCCTGTTTGGAAAATGCAAGGTAAGCTAAATGATATTGCAAACAATCCAGAGGATTACCGCAGATTTTATCACAATATAGATGGAAAAAAGATTCGTCACGACAAGGTACATAACCTGTTTGGCTACAATATGACAAGAGCGGCAGGTGAGGCATTTGACCGCATTGACCCGGAGAAGCGTTTTCTGATGTTTTCCCGTTCTTCCTATATTGGAATGCATCGTTATGGCGGAATCTGGATGGGAGACAACAAATCCTGGTGGTCACACATTCTTCTGAACCTGAAAATGCTGCCATCTCTGAATATGTGCGGATTCCTTTACACAGGAGCGGACCTTGGCGGATTTGGCGCGGATGCCACAAGAGACCTGGTGCTTCGCCATATGGCACTTGGAGTGTTTACTCCTCTTATGCGCAACCATTCCGCAATTGGAACCAGGGAACAGGAATGCTATCAGTTTGAGAATATTGAAGATTTCCGAAATGTGGTAAATGTAAGATACCGCCTTGTGCCCTATCTGTACAGCGAATACATGAAGGCTGCTTTAAATGATGACATGTATTTCAAGCCCCTTGGGTTCGTCTACCCGGAGGATAAGATGGCTGTCCGCGTGGAAGACCAGCTGATCCTTGGAAATGAGATCATGATCGCACCGGTCTATGAGCAGAATGCAAGAGGACGTTACGTTTACCTGCCGGAAGAAATGAAGTTTGTGAAATTTCTGGCAGACGGAAGCACCTCAGAAGAGGTTCTGGAAAAGGGTGTTCATTATGTGGAAGTTGCGTTGAATGAAGTGCCCCTGTTTATTCGAAGCGGTAAGTGTATTCCGGTTGCAGAGGCTGCGGAGTGCGTGAAGGATATTGATACTTCCATGCTTACCATGTTAGGATATGAAGGCAGCAGTTATACTTTGTACGAGGATGATGGTGTGCATAAGGAGTATGATAAGGCTGAGAATTATAGAGAATTGAAAAAATAAAGGAAAAATTTACTTTGAGTGTGTTAAGGTGACAGGGTTACTGTTCACAACCTGACCCAAAACCGGAGCTGGACATCAATTTCCAGCTCCGGTTTTTTCAGATACCATATCGATAACCCACACCAACAGGATCAATCCCAGCATGATCGCACCAGCTTTTTCCCAGGCATATTGATTCATGGAAAAAATAAGGGGCGCTCCGATTCCGCCTGCACCTACCAGGCCGAGAACGGAAGCTTCGCGGATGTTCACATCGAACCGGTAGAGGATGATGGAGGTAAAAACAGGCTTCAGCTGTGGCAGAACACTGTGGCAGATGGCTGGAAGAGGACGGCCGCCCATGGCCAGCAGCGCATGATAGGGACGAAGGTCCAGGGCATCTAGTGCTTCTGTAAACCTTTTGGTGAGAAGTCCGATACTGCACACGGCTAATGTCAGCACTCCTGTGAAAGCTCCCGGCCCGGATATCCGGATGAAGACCAGTCCATACACCAGAAAGGGCACTGAGCGGATGGCCATGATCACCAGGTTAAAAAAAACGGATACAGGAGCTGGCACAAATCGTTTCGTATTCAGAAAAGCCAGCGGTGCAGATACAATGGCTCCGATCACAGTTCCAATAAAAGCAATGCACACGGTTTCCAACAAAAGATATCCAAGTCCGTCTTTTTTTGCAGAAAAAAAGAAGCTCCAGTCCGGATGGAGAAAACCTGCGAACATATTTCGTAAAGTCTGTGGACTGGTCCGGGAAAAATCCGGTGGGGAAAGAGTAAACGTGCAGATTAGAAACAGGGCGGCAAGAAACAGAAGCAGTAGCCTGGCCTGCTCTTTTTTTATCATGCGCTCTTTTCGAATCAAAGCTGCCAGATACCTGCTGAAATATTCAATCACACACACTGTGAGAAACAGCATCAGCAGAATGGCTCCAACCTTGTCATACTCCAGCCAGGAAATCTTTTCATTGAGAAGCAGCCCGATCCCGCCAGCTCCCACATATCCCAGAATAGAGCTGTGCCGTACATTGGTCTCCAACAGGTAAAGGGCATTGGTGAGAAATCCAGGAATGATCTCTGGTAAAATTCCATGGATATAAGCTGTATATTTCGAAGTACCCATCGCCCGAAGTGCCTGATACGCTTTTTTTCCGGCGGCACTGGCATCTTCATAGGTAAGCTTTGTCATAATGGCAAAGGTATATAAGGTGATGGCAAAAGTACCTGCAAATGTTCCAAGTCCGAAAAGAAAGGTAGCAGTAAGTGCCAGGATCAGGGCTGGAAAAGAACGGAGAATCTGGATCACAATTCTGAGAATCCTTCGCATTACAGCTGGAAATTCTAAGTTTGCAGCGCCAAAAGGCGAGAGTACAAGGGCAAAAAAGGTACCAAGTACCGTTCCGGTAACAGACATCTGAATGGTGTAAAAAAGCGGCAGCAGGATCTTCTGGATATAGGAAAAATCTGGCGGGATCATATCCACGACCAGGTCAGTGAGGTGGCTCCTTCGTTTCCAGAAAGTCACAAGGTCACAGCCTGTGAAATTTGCTGCAAGGAAAAATAAAATCAGGAAAGAAACTGGAACAGCAAATTGTATCACAAAGGAATATTTGCTTGTTTTGTTATCATTCATAAGCGACACCTCGCTTATTCTCTGGCATGGTATCCTTTTTGTTATAAATCTGTCTGGTGATAGAATCAGTCAGATCAGCTGCCTTACCGTCAAATACAACCTCGCCATTTTTCAGACCAATAAGCCGTTCGGAGAACTCCTTGGAGAAATCCAGATTATGGCTGTTCATTAAAATGGTGACACCATCCGCCTCATGAATACTCTTCAGCAACCCTAGAATCTGTCTCCCGGTAACTGGATCAAGAGACGCCACCGGTTCATCTGCCAGCAGGATCGCCGGATGCCGCATAAGTGCTCTTGCAATTGCTACCCTTTGCTTTTGGCCGCCAGACAGATTTTTAACCGGTTCGTCTGCCTTTTCCAGAAGCCCAACCCGATCCAGCAGTTTCAGGGCTTCTTTCTTACGTGATTTTCCATAAAGTCCAAATACGCCCTGGAAAAATCCCATATCAGGAAGCCCGGCAGTCAGCACATTTTTCAGACAGGTAGAATTCTCCACCAGGCAGAAGTCCTGATAAATGGTTGCAATAGATTTTTGCAGTTCACGTTTTTTCCTTCCTTTTAGGGAATGAAAGCGCTTATCATCCAGAAGCACCTGCCCTCTAGTGCAGTCCATCATTCCATTGAGAATGCGAAAGAGCGTCGTCTTCCCCGCACCCGAAGGCCCGATCACCGAGACAAATTCCCCCTGTGAGACGGAGAAATCCACATCTGCCAGGGCTTTTGTGCCATTATGAAATTCTTTTGCGATATGCTGAATCTGTAAATTCATAGATAATCCTGCCTTAAATATGATTTTGTTGCTATTTAATGCGCTAAGTTTCAGCCAGTACACAGCATTTGAGCAATACCCATTGTCCGAATGCGTCCCTTTTCAAGAACTTTTAACCCACTAAATAGCAATTGCCGGGACTTAAAAGCCCCGGCAACATTTTATTCCATAGATTTCAAGAGCTCCTGCGCCTCGCGTTCGCCATCGTAATTGGAGTCATCGCCCCATTCATATCCAACCTGGCTGAACACGCTGATAATATCTTTTCCTTCGTCCGTATTCGCAATCTCAATAAAAGAATCTCCAAGCGCCTGGCGGAAATCTTCATCCTGCATAACTTCAGAAGTCTTGCTGTAAGCAATCATATCATTGTAAATCTTATCCGTAACCCCGATCACACCAGTCTGGTTCACCATATCATCTGTGCCGCCGAAAGTCTCTTTCCACTCCGGCGCATATTTGGTACGGATATGTCCATAAGAAACCATCACATCAGCCTGTCCGGAAGCCAGACGTGCAAGAGAAGTGGTATAAGAATCAGACTCCACCGCATTTGCCAGATCGCTGATTCCCTTGCCATATTTCTCGTTCAGCCATAGGCTTGGATAAATATAACCGGAAGCAGAAGTCGGTCCCATAACAGCCCAGGTAGCGTCGTTCAGATCATCCCAGGTAAGCTCCTCGCCGTTATTTACCTTTTCCAGCAAAGCCTGTCCCTTTTCGCTTGGACCAGCCAGAATGATAGAACGGTAATAGGTAGACATCTCATCTGTATTCTCCTCTATGGTACCGTCATTCCAGTCCTTCGGGTCATCGGAATCCTTGTTGATTCCATAGCGGAGTGCAGTAAGAAGAACGTCACAGTCATCAGAGAAAAGTACGTAATTTCCGCCGGAAATAAATCCGATATCTGCGCTTCCCGCACTTAAAGCCTGGCCAACAGCGGTGTAGCTTGTACCTACTGTCATGTCTACGTTCTCCACGTCATAACCCTTGGCGAGAAGTGTCTCCTTCAGTAAATCTTCCAGCGGCTCTGTAGCAGTGGTGATGGTGTCGGAATCTGCATATGGGGAAAATGCAATCTTCAGAGAATCAATGGTTTTGGTGTCTTTTGCAAAAACAGTGACAGTGCTCCCAACGGTAAGTCCCAGGCATAATGCCAGGGAAAGTGCGGATACAATGTGTTTCTTCATAGTGAAATACCTCCATGCTTTTGTTTGATAAGATAATGTGTTACTACGCATTTGGAATATTCCGCAAAGTGAATTGCTGCGGATAAAATGGGCAGTAACTTTATTTCTGCTGGAAGTCGGTTATAATAGGAAAATACCAAATTTCACATGATGACATGTTTGGAAACGGATTTCCCATTATTCTTATCTGCGTAAACAAAAAAATACATGCCTCTCAGCATGTATCGAAAATGACTTTCGAGCAGATGCTGACAATCCACCTGAAAAAACAGGTGAACAGGTTTCGGTCGATCCTGACGGGATCCTCTCAACCCGGACCTACGGGCTCCCTCGCAATCTGGTTTTCGTCATCACAAATCCTGACCGCAGCACAAGGGCGCTCCCCCCGGCACTGCATTCCGTTAACCGGGTAAATTGTACCATACCTGCCCTGGAATTACAATAAAAAAATCCGATAAAGCATTTGCAAGACGAAGCAGTTACATCGAAACTAGTTGACGTAGTATATGTTTTTGTGATAAAAGATATCCCCCGCAACAGATCAAATTTAAAGTCTGTTACGGGGATATCTGTGTATTAAGAGTTACCAAAAGTGCAAAACGCTATGATTTTAACCTGTTATTGTGGAAAGCCTGCAATTATTTAATTGCATCCAATGCATTGGAAATATCCGCGATCAGATCCTCTTTATCCTCAAGTCCAAGGCTGATACGGATCAGCTCTGCCGGTACACCAGCTTCGATAAGCTGCTCGTCTGTCATCTGTCTGTGGGTGGAGGTAGCAGGGTTCAGGCAGCAGGTTCTTGCATCTGCTACATGAGTCTCAATTGCGCCAAGCTTTAAGTTCTGCATAAAGGTGGAAGCTGCCTCCCGGCCGCCCTTCAGACCGAAGGAAACAACGCCGCAGCCACCGTTTGGCAGATATTTCTTTGCTCTGTCATAGTATTTATTAGATGGAAGTCCCGGGTAATTTACATAAGCTACCTTCGGGTGGCTTTCCAGAAATTCTGCAACAGCCTGTCCATTTTCCACATGCTTCGGCATGCGCACATGCAGGGACTCCAGTCCAAGATTCAGGATAAAAGCGCTGTTCGGGGACTGCATGGAACCGAAATCACGCATCAGCTGAGCAGTACATTTGGTGATGAATGCCCCTTCTTTTCCGAATTTCTCTGCGTAGGTAATTCCATGATAGCTCTCATCTGGGGTGCAAAGCCCTGGATATCGGTCTTTGTGCGCCATCCAGTCAAAGTTACCGCTATCGATAATAGCACCGCCAAGTGCTGCGCCATGTCCATCCATATATTTGGTGGTGGAGTGGGTAACAATGTCAGCACCCCATTCAATAGGACGGCAGTTTACTGGTGTAGGGAAAGTATTATCGACTACAAGAGGAACACCGTGTGCATGGGCAACCTTTGCGAAAAGTTCAATATCCAGGACAGTAAGTGCCGGGTTCGCGATGGTTTCGCCGAACATAACCTTTGTATTCGGTTTGAAAGCTGCATTTAATTCTTCTTCTGTTGCGTCAGGGGAAACGAAGGTTGCGGTGATTCCCATTTTTGCCATGGTAACGGAGATCAGGTTGAAGGTTCCACCATAAATGGAAGAAGAAGCCACAATGTGGTCTCCGCACTGGCAGATATTAAACAGGGCCATGAAATTGGCTGCCTGTCCGGAAGAGGTAAGCATAGCCGCTGTGCCGCCTTCCATTGCAGCAATCTTGGCTGCTACATGATCACAGGTCGGATTCTGAAGGCGGGAGTAGAAATACCCCTCAGCTTCGAGGTCGAAAAGCTTTCCCATATCCTCGCTGGTATCGTATTTAAAAGTTGTTGACTGAATGATCGGGATCTGCCGTGGCTCTCCGTTTCCAGGTTTATACCCAGCCTGAACACACTTGGTTCCCATTCTGTAATCGTTCATTATGTTCCTCCTCATCTGGTAAAATAAGCTCCCTGTAGGGAAATGTTCACAGGGAGTAAGTACATAAAGCTATAATACCATTTTTATATAAAAATAACAATGGTGGAGCTGCTTTTTGTATAGAATAGGTGGAAGGAACAGTAGTAAATGAAGACTGTAGCTTTACGGAAAATTTTTTTCATGTTATCATGACTTATGCCATAGAAAGAATGGCCGTGAGAAAACGTCAGTATACAACCATTGCAATTCGAAATGGAATACAGCGTATTGATGTGCAGGAGCTGGTTTACGTGGAAGTTAGAGACCATGAATTGATTTATTATACAACAGGTGAGAGATATCGTATAGCCAATGACTTTTGTATCAACAGTAAATATACACAAAAACAAAGCTAAATAATATACAAAATGCACAAAAACAAACGATAAGAGAAAGCATAATTGAATAAAATATCAGATTACGTAAAAAAATGCTGTTTTTATGGATTAGAGGAAGCTTTTGCAGAAAAAGAATTTGATGTAAATCAGGATATGATCGATTTTTATTCCAATGATACCGCAGCCAAATACATGAGATTGGGCGGTTTCGGACAGCCTGGACACAGTCTTACACCTGGATTTGGTCCGATGTATGAAGAAAATAAGGATTATCCAATCGGAGAGATACCAGCCAGTGAATATTCTGATGAGCTGTTAAAAAGTGCAGATGATACAGCGGCTGTAGTTGTAATTTCAAGAGACAGCTCAGAGGCAGCAGACTATGAACCTGATATGGTAAATACAACCTCTGGAGACAGTTTTGAACGTCCATTAGCATTGTCTGAGTATGAGCGCCAGATGATTGCTCTTGCAAAGGAGCATAGCACAAAGGTGATTGTGCTGATAAATTATGAAACCCGTTATGAGGATTGTGTTCTTGGAAAAGGAAACGCAGATACTACAGAAGGCTCTTCTACCGGTGATGCATGGGATTATGCAGATGAGGTAAGTTACCCATTTGGATATGGCCTGTCTTATACAACATTCGAGCAGAAGCTGGAAAGTGTAGAGGTACAACCTGGAACAGTGGGAAAGGCTACGGTAACAGTTACGAATACAGGAGATGTTGCTGGAAAGGATGTGGCACAGCTTTATGTACAGGCACCTTACACAGGTCTAAAAGATAAGTAGAAAAAAGGAGCAGCCGTAAGTGGCTACTCCTTTTTTCGAGAGTCATCTTCAATGATGGTGGTGTTTACATCATCTTCATATAGACGCATCTGTACCTGCATAGGCGTAGGATCGTCGGTGAGCTTTATTCTACCGAAGTGGTTGAAGAAGAACAGGACACCAAGACCGATACCGAGAGAGTAGGAGATTTCCAGGACAGTATTGCCGGTTGTGGGCTGCCCGGTGACCTGGGTGTAGATCTGCTCAAATAGAGCGGGGATATCTACGTCATTGTTAAAGGTCATAATGGAAAAGCCTGCGCCGAAAAAGGTGGCAAGGCAGACGAAGATGACTTTGCACCATCTTATAACAATATTGACAGTTCCTTCTTTCTGATAGGTGATGATGAAGTTTGGTTCGCCAATATGCGTAATAGCAAGATCAGGCTCTTTGAGCTGGATATCATTTATAAGATCCATAACAGAAATCACATACCGGCCTGTCTTGTCCGGATCCAGGTTTGCTACTGGGAGAACCCTTAGGTGATTTAAAATTTTGGAATTGGTGCAGGATAGCTTGGCAATGTCCTGAAGATAGACATGGGAGTGATGAACCTCCACGTTTTCTTCGGTTTGGATGTATAGTGTGTCACTCATGAAATTCACTCCCATTACAAAAAATGTTGGTTACAGGCAAGGGTAAAGTACGTTGCTATTCTTTCATTTTCGGCTTAAAAAACCAGCTTGCCAGATAAGAAAAAATCAGGGCTGCAGAGACACCAGCTGCGCAGGCGGTGAAGCCTCCTGTGAAAAGCCCGATGACACCATCTGTGTCGATGGCTTCTTTCAGACCTTTCCATAGTGTATTCCCGAAACCAAGTAATGGCACAGCAGCACCGGCACCGGCGAAATCAATCAGAGGCTGATAAATGCCTATGGCGCCAAGAATAGAGCCGGTGCATACCAGAAGAACCATGACACGTCCGGGCATAAGTTTGGTTTTATCAAGTAAAATCTGGACAAGGGCGCAGATCAGGCCACCTACCCAGAATGCATTAAAATAGTCCATGGAATCATCTCCTCACAGATACAGACAAAGATAGTTGGTAGAGACAGATTATAATTAATACAGTACGGCTTATAGGACTGTAATTATACAGGAAGTACGCACAATTATTTAGTTTACTGCTTTTGATCTTTTTTTGAAACATGTTCTAATACTACAGCATGTGCAATCCCCGGAATGGAATCTCCCTCATTAAAACTTGTTTTGGAAAGCAATGCTCCTGTAGGAACAAAGAGCACCCTTTTCCAGGTTCCTTTTGCCAGTTCCGGCAGAATATAAGCAGCCAGCACAGATGCACTGCACCCACAACCACTTCCACCAGAATGAGTATCCTGTGTTTCACCATCAAAGATTAAAAGTCCACAGTCCTGATAAATGGACTCTATATCATATCCTTTTTCATTTAACAGATCCAGCAGGATCCGTTTTCCAACAGCTCCCAGGTCTCCGGTGAAGATTGCATCATAATCATCAGGTGTTCGGCCAAAGTCACAAAAATTTCGGTAAATGGTATCGCAGGCGGAAGGTGCCATGCATCCACCCATGTTCAGAGAATCCTTAAGTCCAAAGTCAATCAGCTTTCCAGTGGTGAGTCCTGTTATTTGAACACATCCTTCTTCTGAAATTAGCGGATCAGTCTTTTTCGGGATTTCTGGAACAGGCAAAGTTCCGGAGAGAATACAGGCACCGCTCCCGGTAACAGTCCATGTGGCTGAGAGAGGACGCTGGTTTCCGTAAGCCAGAGGAAAACGGAATTCTTTTTCTGCACTGGCAAAATGGCTGGAAGTGGCACAGAGAATATGTTCTCCGTATCCGGCTGCGACAGACATGGCGCCAAGAGAGAGTGATTCCCCTATGGTGGAGCATGCACCGAAAAGTCCGTAAAATGGGATTCCCATTCCGGCAATTCCAAAGGAAGAGGCGGTAGTCTGAGCCAGAAGATCACCTGCGAAGGTCATGCGGATATTCCCGGGAGTAAGCCCGGCTTTTCCAAGGGCTAATGTGGCAGCTTCTTTTTGCATGGTGCTTTCCGCAGCTTCCCAGGTAGCTTCTCCGAACATAGGCTCTTCGCAGACCAGATCAAATTTGCTCCCAAGAGGTCCTTCCCCTTCCTTTTTTCCAACTACAGAAGCACAGCTTACAACGTAAACCGGATTCTGAAAGCTCATACTGGCAGAACCGGTAAGTCTGGCTGGTGTCTGTGGATTCATGAAATCACCTCCATTATTTTCAGAATATAGTAGATCACTCCGGCAATCCAGGAACTCATGATTCCGTAAAGGATTACAGGACCTGCAATGGTGAAAATCTTGCAGCCGATTCCAAAGACCTGACCCTCCGTTTTATATTCAATGGCAGGGGCAGCTACGGAATTAGCAAAACCGGTGATTGGAACCAGACTTCCCGCTCCGCCAAATTTTCCAATCTTTGGATAAATATTAAATCCGGTAAGAATAACACTGATGAAAACCAGGGTAACAGAACACCAGGTACCGGCCATATCCTGGTCTAATCCTCTGGATTTTGCAAAATTTGTTATAATCTGCCCAACGACACAGATTACACCGCCTGTGAGAAAAGCCTTTGCCATATTCGTGGGAAGACTGTGGGTGGGGGTGATCTGTTTTACATAATCGGCATATTGTTTCTGCTTTTCTTTTGGTATGGAACTGTTCATAAATGCCTCCTGTAGCTATGATGAATGGAACTGCTTGTTTAGAGTACAGCAACCTTTTGGACTCTATTATTATGTGAAAAAATATATAAAATATACTTTCTTTTTAGCTGAATTTATACTATTATGATAGTATTGTTATAGTTATTACGGAAGATGCTGCTATTGCTTATAAACGGAATAGCAGTAGCTTTATATTATAAACCAAAGAAGAGAGGTACCTTATGGGAAAATATTTTATAGGGAAGGGAGTAAAGCTCCTTACAGAGGAAACTGAGAATAAGATCAGAATCTATAAGCTGGGACTGCTTCAGCAGGAATTTGGACATATGCCATGCATCAGTGGGAATGCATTTACTTTTCTATTGGCAGAAGAAGGAGAAATACAGTGTCAGATAAATCAGGAGAAAGTAGATCTGGAAGCTGGCGAGGCGTTATTTATCAATGCAGGACAGTCCTATCGTCTGGTCAGAAGTGAGAAGGAAAGCAGCAGTTTTTATATAATTGAGGTGGCTGGAGAATATCTGGCAACTGGAGATGAGAGCCTTCAGAATAAATATATTTCACCGGTTGCAGAAGCAGAATCATTCGCTTATTGCAGATTTATGCCGTCAGCTGAGGAAGATACAGATGAAGACATTCTTCTTCAGGCACTTCTTGCCGCTGCGCAGACAGCAGAAGGCAGGGATATGGCATATGAACTGGATATGAAGAGCTGGCTGTTCACTGCATGGGGAAGCCTTTATAAGAAATTTGCCCAGCCGCGTCCGGAATGTAAGAATGCAGTGATCAGAGAACGGGTGAAACTGAATCGTATGACAGGATATCTCACTGAGTATTGTAACGAGAAACTGACTCTTTCTGCTATGGCAGAAGCATGCCAGGTAAGCACTGGTGATTTTTGCCGTTTCTTTAAGAAACATATGGAGATGACTCCATTCGAATATTTGCAGAAATGCAGAATCTGGAACAGTATGGATGCAGTTCTGGATAAGACTGCTTCCATGGGAGATATTGCAGTGGAAAATGGTTTTGCAGGAGCAAGCTATTTTTCAGAGACCTTCCGAAAAGAAATGGGCTGTTCTCCAGCAGATTATCGGAAATGGTACCGGGGGCTGTCTGATGAATGTCCGATAATCACCGGAGAAAATAAAGAAGAAAGCGCCAAGGCGTCAAAGAAGGATAAAAAAGAAAAGTCAGGTAAAAACGTTCCTTCTTATTTATTATAGAAAATTAGCTGCATTGATTTTTTTACGCAATTCAGGGAAACCACCGTTTATAAAAATAATACAAAGATCCCAAAGCTTTTCCAAAGGCCACTGCGATCACGACCCATCGGATTCCATTGGTCAGTTTGATCCTTCTGGAAAAGATGGGAAAAACATCTGCCATCTCAGCAAGTGCCATGATCCATCCGCCCAGAAAGATACCAGAAAAAAGTCCATAAAGGAGCAGAGTAAAGGTTCCGCCTGGAATGTGCCAGCCATAGAGGAAAAAAAGATTACCACATATAATGCCAAGAAGCGTAATATCTTCATATAACAATATATGTTTTCCGGTATGAGTGATACCGGCATAGCGGGGAACGATGGAAAGACCGATAAGCAGTCCAACTACACCGCCTGCGATGATGATTCCAGAGCAGAAGCCAACTATGGATAGGAAAATTTGCTGGAGCATGGGTGAAATCTCCTTTCACGAAACGAACATGTCGCTGAGAAAAGTTTGTTGTTTTGCAACTATCATAACAACATTTAGTATGGAAAGAATCTTAGAAAATATGCGTTTTTTCTGTACATTTGTGAAGTTAAATAGTATAATAAAATGATACGTCAATGGAAAGAATAGGATTGGCGCAGATATTATTTGATAGAAAAGTTGAGTATAGAAAGATAGAGGATGTAAATCTGTGAATGTAAATTTAAAACAGCGGTTCCAGGAAATTCTGGAAGATAACCGGATACTGGAAGCGGAGCTTATGAGCAGGCATACTACATTCCGAATTGGCGGTCCGGCAGATTTCTTTCTGGTACCGGAGAATGCTGATGAGATAAAGAAAATCATAGCTGTTTGTAAGGAAAAAAATGTTCCGTATTTTATTCTTGGAAATGGAAGCAATCTTCTTGTAAGCGACAAGGGCTATCAGGGAGTGGTAGTACAGCTGTATAGAAACTTTGGACAGATCAGAGTTGAAGACAGCCGGATCTATGCCCAGGCAGGAGCTCTTTTATCTGGAATTGCCGCAGCTGCAAGAGAGGCATCGCTGACTGGCTTTGAGTTTGCAGGAGGAATTCCGGGAACCTTAGGTGGTGCTGTGGTGATGAATGCAGGAGCGTATGACGGAGAAATGAAGGATGTTCTGAAAGAAGTCACGGTTCTTACTCCAGAGGGCGGAGTCCTGACTTTGCAGGCAGATGAGCTTCACATGGGTTATCGAACCAGTGTGATAAAAGAAGCTGGCTATATTGTTCTGGAAGCTGTCATTTCTCTTGAAAAAGGTGATCAGGAGGAGATTCGCA
Source organism: Blautia glucerasea (assembly GCF_020537505.1). Lineage (GTDB taxonomy): Bacteria > Bacillota > Clostridia > Lachnospirales > Lachnospiraceae > Blautia_A. Next base: position 22,066 of record NZ_JAJBMO010000014.1, read on the forward strand.
GCCGTATGCAGGAATTAGCAGGGATGAGAACCAGCAAGCAGCCACTTTCTTATCCTAGTGCAGGGAGCACTTTCAAACGGCCAGAGGGCTATTTTGCAGGTAAACTGATCATGGACAGCGGATTGCGAGGCTATCAGGTAGGCGGTGCCCAGGTTTCCGAGAAACATTGTGGTTTCGTGATCAATACAGGAAATGCCACAGCGAAAGATGTTACCACGTTGATGTCTGACGTTCAAAGAATTGTTATGGAGAAATTTGGTGTGAAGCTTGAACCAGAGGTGAAGTTTCTGGGAGAATTCTAGATCCATGAAGAATCCTTTGGAATGGATTTAAGACACATAAGAGGCAGAAGAGTCCGTTTTACTGCTACTGGTCAGATTGTGAGCAGTGACACTGTTTTGCCCGGCAGGAGATAAATTATGCGATTTGTAATTGTTACAGGCGTTTCCGGCGCAGGTAAGTCTACTGTGCTGAAAATGCTGGAGGATGCCCACTATTTTTGTGTGGACAATCTTCCTATTCCATTGGTGGAGAAATTTGCTTCCCTGATGCTGGAAGTACATGAAGAGGGAGTTCAGAATGCGGCTCTTGGTATTGATGCCAGAAGCGGTCACTCTCTGGAAGAACTGGCACAGGTTCTGGATCATATGAAAGAAGCTGGATATGATTTTGAGATTCTTTTTATGGATGCAGAAGATTCCGTGCTGGTAAAGCGTTATAAGGAAACCAGACGCAGCCATCCGCTGGCCAGTAACGGCAGGGTAGATGACGGAATCCGTCTGGAACGCCAGAAAATGGATTTTCTTCGCAAGAGAGCTAATTATATTATTGATACCAGTCATCTTCTTACAAGGGAGCTGCGCCAGGAAATTGAGAAGATTTTTGTAAATAATGAAAAATTCTGTAATATGATGGTCACGGTTCTGTCTTTTGGGTTCAAGTATGGAATTCCGGCAGATGCAGACCTGGTATTCGATGTGCGTTTTCTTCCGAATCCATATTATGAGGATGAATTACGTCCCCTTACCGGTATGGATGAGAGCGTGTTTAATTATGTAATGGATAATGAGACTGCAAGGATTTTTGCAAATAAACTGGAAGATATGGTGGAGTTCCTGATTCCTAAGTATGCACAGGAGGGTAAAACAAGCCTTGTAATTGCAGTTGGCTGCACAGGGGGCAAGCACCGTTCCGTTACCATTGCAAGGGAGTTGTACAGCCGGATCGCCAGAAATGGTGAATACGGTTTTCGATTGGAGCACAGAGATGTGGATAAAGATCGCCTATTGAAAAAATAGAAAGAGGAGATCGCGGAATGTCTTTTTCAGGGATGGTGAAAGAAGAACTTTCCAGGCATATCGGCTCCGGAAGACACTGCAGGATTGCGGAACTGGCTGCAATCTTTACTTTCTGCGGCAGCCTGGAGGCTGGAACTGATGGGAGAAAATCCCTGCGTATCCAGACAGAAAATGAGGCACTTTCAAGAAAAGGCTTTACATTATTGCAAAAAACATTTAATATAGAGACAGATGTATCAAATTCCCGAATTGACCGTTTCAGAAAAGGAAATCTTTATTGTATTTCCATTATCGATCAGTTTTTAGTAAAGGAAATACTGGATTCTGCCAAGCTGGAATTTTCGGGAGTGAGCGGAGGGATGCCACTTGTATCCAATTCTATTGTGTATCAGAGGGATTGCTGCAAAAGGGCGTTTGTACGCGGCGCTTTTCTCTCGGCAGGATCCATCAGCGATCCACAGAAGGGCTATCATTTTGAGATTGTGTGCCCCAGTCAGGAGATTGGCGGGCAGCTGCAGGAAATTATCCGCAGCTTTCACATAGACGCCAAGATCGTGCTTCGCAAGAAGTCTTATGTGCTGTATGTGAAAGAAGGAGCACAGATTGTGGATATGCTGGCGATCATGGAAGCAAACGTTGCACTTATGGATCTGGAAAATATCCGCATCGTAAAGGAAATGCGCAATACTGTGAACCGGAAGGTTAACTGTGAGACTGCCAATATAAATAAGACGGTAAATGCTGCAGTGAAGCAGATCGAGGACATCAGACTTCTTGAGGAAAAGGTGGGTCTGGAAAGTCTGAATGAAGGTCTGGAAGAGATTGCAAAATTACGGCTGCAGTATCCGGAAGCAACACTTAAAGAATTAGGATTGATGTTGAACCCACAGGTTGGAAAGTCCGGAGTAAATCATCGGCTCCGAAAGCTGAGCCTGCTCGCGGATGACCTAAGGGAAAACAAGGAGGAGTTATTATGATTAAAAAGCCAATCACCATTCACCTGTCCACAGGACTTGAAGCCAGACCCGTTGCACAGCTGGTACAGGTGGCAAGTCAGTTCAACAGTGAGATCTACGTAGAAGTAGGTAAGAAGAAAGTCAATGCCAAGAGTATCATGGGTATGATGACACTGGGACTGGATGCCGGTGAGGAGATTACACTTTCTGCTAATGGTGAAGATGAAGAAGCTGCAATGAGCAGTATTGAACAGTATCTGAGCAACCAGTAATGGCTGCCATAAAAAGTGAGGATGGTTACCAATGTCTAAATTTCTTAAATTTATAGTACATTTTGTTGTGATATGCACCATACTTTGTGTGATTGCATTAGCGGTACCTCCGTTCTTCGGAGTGACTACCGAAATCCGGGACGACTCCACAGTCAAGTCAAACCTGGCAATGGGATCTGTTACATATGCAATTCCGGTTAAAACCGAAGAAGCAGCTCTGGGTACACCGATCCTTGTAAACGATGAGAATGATGCAGTTTACCGTTACACACTTGCAAGCGCGGATGTTGCAGGCGGCACAGGAACTGCCATGGATCCGACTATTTCCCAGGGACAGCCCATCAATGTGGCAATCGGAAGCTACCTTCCGAAAATCGTAGTGACGATTCCTTTTATCGGATATCTGATGGCTGCCACCAAGAGCATTGAAGGTCTGATCGTATTAGGACTTACCGTTCTTTTCCTGATCATCCTTTATGTGATCGCAGAGCTTTGGAAAAGAGATCCTGATGATTATGACGATGATTATCCGGAGGATACAGAGCCTGGATACGTAAAAAGCCGCAAAGAGCTTAAGCGAGAAGAGAAGCGCAAAGAGCGCGAATACCGCGATGAAGAGCGCGAGATCAAAGCTCAGGGCAAACGCAGCAAGAAGGAGAAGCGCAAGATCCGTACAGGCGGTTTTGTAGATGAGATTGATGAGGATGATTTCGACACAGAAGAAGAGGAACGTCCTGCAAGAACTGTACAGAGCGCAACCAGCGAAGCGCACGAGCTTCTGAAGAAGGAAGTTGCTGCGGCTACAGCCCAGAACCGTAAACCTGCTAAGAAGTCTGCCAAGCCAGCTGCACAGACGAAGAAAGCTGCTCCGAAGAAGAAAGCAGCACCAGAGATCGAAGAGGATGACGAGCCAGTAGAGATTAAGAAACTGGCAATCCCAAGATATTCACCGGCACAGCTTGCAGCCAAGGCAAAGAAAGAGGGAGATGCTCCTGATATTGTGAAGGACGAGATCACCAAGGTTACCTTATTTGATTATTCGGATATCTTTGCTGATGATGAAGATGATGATGAAGATTACTATGATGATGAAGATTAATTCATTATAATAAGAAGGAAGAGATACCAAATGGTGTCTCTTCTTTTCTTTTTAAATATTATGGAACTTTAATCTCGACCTCAACATCATCTTATAATAGGAAGAAACAGAAAATTTCATAAATAATCAACCTGAAATTGTATTGAAATTAGTACAAAAAAACATCTACATTTTTTGAAGAAAACACTTGCAATTTGCAAAAGCATTGTGTATACTAATATCTGCTGTGACATGATAGCGATGAAGCGCGAGGTTGCCGTCAAGTAAGACGGGTTTTCCGTGGAGCGAATGTCAAGTTAGGAAACTGACGACAAGTCACTGTACAAGTTCAATAGCCATCTAGGGATGGGACGTGTGAGAAGAAGGTTCGAAACAGGAATTTGTTTCAGGACACACACGGAGATGTGTACAGTCGCCGCTTGTCGTACTGATAGTGAGTACGAATAGGAGGAGACTTTTTTTATGGCAAATCAGGTAATGAGAATCACATTAAAAGCTTACGATCATCAGTTAGTAGATGCATCTGCTACAAAGATCATCGACACTGTTAAGAAGAATGGTGCAACAGTTAGCGGACCGGTTCCGCTTCCAACCAAGAAAGAAGTTGTTACAATCTTAAGAGCTGTTCACAAATATAAAGATTCCAGAGAGCAGTTCGAGCAGAGAACACATAAGAGACTGATTGATATCATTGCTCCAACCCAGAAGACAGTTGATGCACTGTCCAGACTGGAAATGCCTGCTGGTGTTCATATCGACATCAAGATGAAGGCAAAATAATTATTCTTGTAAATGCATAAGCATTTAGCTATTTATTATATGATTACCCATAAGGGCAATCCGCTATAGGAGGAAGAAAGATGAAGAAAGCTATTTTAGCTACCAAAGTCGGAATGACTCAGATCTTCAACGAAGATGGAATGTTAATTCCGGTAACCGTTTTACAGGCTGGTCCATGTGTCGTAACTCAGGTTAAAACAGATGAGAACGACGGATACACAGCAGTTCAGGTTGGCTTCGGCGACATCAGAGAGAAACTGGTGAACAAACCGGAAACAGGCCACTTTGCAAAAGCAGGCGTTGCAGTTAAGAGATTTGTTAAGGAATTCCGTTTCGAGAACGCTGCTGAATATGAAGTAGGACAGGAAATTAAAGCTGATATCTTCGCAGCTGGTGATCACATCGATGCAACAGCTGTTTCTAAAGGTAAAGGCTTCCAGGGTGCAATCAAGAGACATGGACAGTCCAGAGGACCTATGGCTCACGGTTCCAAATATCATCGTCATGCAGGTTCCAATGGTGCTTGTTCCGATCCGAGCAAGGTATTCAAAGGAAAACACATGCCAGGTCATATGGGAAGCGAGCAGGTTACTGTTCAGAATCTTGAGATCGTACGCGTAGATACAGAGAATAACTTACTGTTAGTTAAAGGTGCTGTTCCAGGACCTAAGAAATCCTTGGTTACAATCAAAGAGACAGTAAAGTCCTTATAATAAGAAAGGAGGAGCACACAAATGGCAAACGTAACTGTTTATAATATGGAAGGCAATGAAGTTGGAACAATGGAGCTGAACGATGCAGTATTCGGCGTTGAAGTCAATGAGCATCTTGTTCACCTTGCTGTTGTTCGTCAGCTTGCAAATAAACGCCAGGGTACTCAGAAAGCGAAAACTCGTTCTGAAGTAAGCGGTGGCGGAAGAAAACCTTGGAGACAGAAAGGAACCGGTCATGCTAGACAGGGATCCATCCGTGCTGCACAGTGGACAGGCGGCGGAATCATTTTCGCACCGACTCCAAGAGATTATGAAGTAAAAATGAACAAGAAAGAAAGAAGAGCAGCTCTTAAATCAGCTCTTACTTCTAAAGTTCAGGACAATAAATTCGTAGTTGTTGATAGCCTTGCAATCGCTGAAGCTAAGACAAAAGAAATGCAGAAGGTTCTTACAAACCTGAAAGCAGAGAAAGCTCTTATCGTAACAGCACAGGAAGACAAGAACGTAATCCTTTCTGCAAGAAATATCGAGAACGTACAGACTGTAGCTGCTAACGGCATCAATGTATATGATGTTATGAGCCACGGTACTGTAGTAGTAACTAAAGACGCTGTAGCATCCATCGAGGAGGTATACGCATAATGGCAGATATTAAATATTACGACGTGATCAAAAGACCAGTGATCACTGAAAAATCCATGGCTGCTATGGGTGAGAAGAAATATACTTTCCTTGTTCATCCGGAAGCAAACAAAACTCAGATTAAAGAAGCTGTTGAGAAAATGTTCGATGGAACAAAAGTTAAGAGCGTAAATACCATGAACCTTGATGGTAAGAAAAAACGCCGTGGAATGGTAGTTGGAAAAACTGCTAAATCCAAAAAAGCTATCGTAGCCCTTACAGAGGACAGCAAAGACATCGAAATCTTCGAGGGTCTTTAATTAACAGATAGCAGTTTATACGCAGTCAAAAGCGTGAGAACAAATTTGAAAGGAGAAAAGAAATGGGAATCAAAAGTTATAACCCATATACCCCGTCTAGAAGACATATGACTGGTTCCGACTTCTCTGAGATCACCAAAGTAACTCCAGAGAAATCCCTTACCGTGTCTTTAAAGAAAAACGCTGGACGTAACAACCAGGGTAAGATCACTGTAAGACATCAGGGAGGCGGAAGCCGTAGAAAATATAGAATCATCGACTTCAAGAGAAGAAAAGATGGAATTCCTGCAGTAGTTAAATCTATTGAGTATGATCCAAACAGAACAGCAAATATCGCTCTTATCTGCTATGCAGATGGTGAGAAAGCATACATTCTTGCTCCAGAAGGACTTAAAGTTGGACAGAAAGTTATGAACGGACCGGAAGCTGAAATCCGTGTAGGTAACTGCTTACCGTTAGAGCTTATCCCGGTTGGTACTATGATTCATAACATTGAGCTTCACCCAGGAAAGGGTGGCCAGATGGTTCGTTCCGCTGGTAATGGCGCTCAGCTTATGGCAAAAGAAGGCAAATACGCTACACTTCGTCTCCCATCTGGTGAGATGAGAATGGTTCCGATCATCTGCCGTGCAACAGTTGGTATCATCGGAAACGGTGATCACAACCTGATCAACATCGGTAAAGCTGGTCGTAAGCGTCACATGGGTATCAGACCTACAGTTCGCGGTTCCGTTATGAACCCGAATGACCATCCACATGGTGGTGGAGAGGGCCGCGCTCCGGTTGGACGTCCAGGTCCGTGTACACCTTGGGGCAAACCTGCTCTTGGTCTGAAGACTAGAAAGAAAAACAAAGCGTCCAACAAGCTCATCGTAAGAAGACGCGATGGAAAAGCTTTAAGCAAATAATAAGGAGGATTAAGAATGTCTCGTTCACTGAAAAAAGGACCTTTTGCAGATCAGAGCTTACTTAAAAAAGTAGATGCATTAAACGCTGCAAATGATAAATCCGTAATCAAAACTTGGTCACGCCGTTCCACAATCTTCCCGTCTTTTGTTGGACATACAATCGCTGTCCATGACGGAAGAAAACATGTGCCGGTATATATTACTGAGGATATGGTTGGTCACAAACTTGGTGAGTTTGTTGCTACCAGAACCTACAGAGGACACGGAAAAGACGAAAAGAAATCCGGTGTTCGCTAGTTAGAACTTTTCACCAGGCTGCCTGAACCGCTGAAGCGGAACAGGTAACCGCGTTGTTTACCTGAATATTGAATATGACGAAAGGAGGCACTTTAAAATGGCAAAAGGACATAGAAGCCAGATTAAGAGAGCCAGAAATGAGAATAATAGAGAGACAAGACCGTCTGCAAAATTATCTTATGCAAGAATTTCTGTTCAGAAAGCCTGCTACGTTTTAGATGCAATCCGTGGCAAAGATGTGCAGACAGCACTTGGTATCCTGACATACAACCCAAGATACGCTTCCAGCGTAATCAAAAAGTTACTGGAATCAGCTATTGCTAACGCTGAGAACAATAACGGAATGAACGCAGATAATCTCGTCGTTGCAGCCTGCTATGCAAATAAAGGACCTACAATGAAGAGAATCCAGCCAAGAGCACAGGGTAGAGCTTACAGAATCGAGAAGAGAACAAGCCATATCACCATCGTGCTGGATGAGAAATAAGGAGGATAGACATGGGACAGAAAGTTAACCCACATGGCCTTAGAGTCGGTGTTATCAAGGATTGGGATTCAAGATGGTATGCAGAGAGCGATTTCGCAGACTATCTGGTAGAAGATTACAACATCAGAACATTCCTTAAAAAGAAATTATACAGCGCAGGTGTTTCCAAAATCGAGATTGAGAGAGCATCTGACAGAGTAAAAGTTATCATTTACACAGCTAAACCTGGTATCGTAATCGGTAAAGGCGGCGCTGAGATCGAGAAAGTAAAAGCTGAACTTGCTAAATACACAGACAAGAAGCTTATCGTTGATATTAAAGAAGTTAAGAGACCAGACAGAGACGCTCAGCTTGTTGCAGAGAACATCGCTCTTCAGCTGGAGAACCGTATCTCCTTCAGACGTGCTATGAAATCTACAATGCAGCGTACAATGAAATCTGGAGCAAAGGGAATCAAAACATCCGTATCCGGACGTCTTGGTGGAGCTGATATGGCTCGTACAGAGTTTTACAGCGATGGAACTATTCCGCTTCAGACACTTCGTGCAGACATCGATTATGGTTTCGCAGAAGCAGACACCACATATGGCAAAGTTGGTGTAAAGGCATGGATCTACAATGGTGAGATTCTTCCAACTAAAGGAACTAAGGAAGGGAGCGATAAATAATGTTAATGCCAAAAAGAGTTAAACGTCGTAAACAATTCCGTGGCTCCATGAGAGGAAAAGCCCTTAGAGGTAATCAGATCAATTATGGTGAATTCGGTCTTGTTGCTACCGAGCCTTGCTGGATCAGATCTAATCAGATCGAGGCAGCCCGTGTTGCCATGACCCGTTATATCAAACGTGGTGGTAAGGTTTGGATCAAGATTTTCCCAGATAAACCAGTAACAGCAAAACCAGCAGAAACTCGTATGGGTTCCGGAAAAGGTGCCCTGGAATACTGGGTAGCAGTTGTTAAACCAGGACGTGTTATGTTTGAGATCGCAGGCGTTTCTGAAGAAATCGCTCGTGAGGCATTACGTCTTGCAATGCACAAGTTACCATGTAAATGCAAAATAGTTTCTCGTGCAGAGTTAGAAGGCGGTGATAACAGTGAAAATTAATAAATTCGTAGAAGATTTACAGGCAAAATCAGCTGCAGAATTAAACGAAGAATTAGTAGCTGCTAAGAAAGAACTTTTCAATCTGAGATTTCAGAATGCAACCAATCAATTAGACAATACAGGACGAATCAAAGAGGTTCGTAGAAATATTGCCAGAATCCAGACAGTGATCACTGCGAAAGCTAACGCTTCCAAATAGTGAATTTAGGAGGACATAATCGTGGAAAGAAATCTGAGAAAAACCCGCGTGGGTAAGGTTGTCAGCAATAAGATGGACAAGACCATCGTAGTTGCAATTGAAGACCATGTAAAACATCCTCTTTACAAGAAAATCGTGAAGAGAACATATAAATTAAAAGCTCATGACGAAAACAATGAGTGCAACATCGGTGATACCGTTAAGGTTATGGAGACCAGACCGCTGTCCAAGGATAAGAGATGGAGACTGGTTGAAGTAGTAGAGAGAGTTAAATAAGGAGGATAACCAGTATGATTCAGCAGGAAACAAGACTGAAAGTTGCCGACAACACTGGTGCAAAAGAAATCCTTTGTATCCGTGTTATGGGTGGCTCTACAAGAAGATATGCAAACATCGGCGATACAATCGTTGCTACTGTTAAAGATGCAACACCAGGCGGCGTTGTTAAAAAAGGTGACGTAGTAAAGGCTGTTGTAGTTAGATCCAAAAAAGGCGCTCGTCGTAAAGACGGATCCTATATCCGTTTCGATGAAAATGCTGCCGTAATCATTAAAGACGACTTAACTCCGAGAGGAACACGTATCTTTGGACCAGTTGCCAGAGAGCTTCGTGAGAAGAAATTCATGAAGATCGTTTCCTTAGCTCCGGAAGTATTATAGGAGGGTGCCTAATGTCAGCTATGAAGATTAAAAAAGGTGATACTGTTACAGTAATCGCTGGTAAAGATAAAGGCAAAGAAGGCAAAGTCCTTGCCGTTAATGTAAAAGACAACACCGTATTAGTAGAAAACGTTAATATGGTTACAAAACATACCAAACCATCAGCTGCAAACCAGAATGGTGGAATCATCACAAAAGAGGCTCCGCTTCACATCTCCAACGTAATGCTTATGGCAGATGGAAAAGCTACAAGAGTTGGCTTTAAGATGGATGGTGACAAAAAAGTCCGCGTTGCTAAGGCAACCGGTAAGGTTATCGATTAATTGAGAGAGGAGGCAGACATAAGTGAGTAGATTAAAAGAACTTTACACTAATGAGATCATGGATGCCATGACCAAAAAATTCGGATATAAAAACGTTATGGAAGTGCCAAAACTCGACAAGATCGTAATTAACATGGGTGTTGGTGAAGCCAAAGAGAACGCTAAGCTTCTTGACGCTGCTATTGCAGATATGGAGCTGATCACAGGACAGAAAGCTATTGCAACAAAAGCTAAAAAATCTGTCGCTAACTTCAAAATCAGAGAGGGAATGCCGATCGGATGTAAAGTAACATTAAGAGGCGAGAAGATGTATGAGTTCGCTGATCGTCTGATCAACCTGGCACTTCCACGTGTACGTGACTTCCGTGGTATTAATCCTAACGCATTTGATGGCAGAGGAAACTACGCTCTTGGTATCAAAGAGCAGCTTATCTTCCCAGAAGTTGAGTACGATAAAGTTGACAAAGTAAGAGGTATGGACGTTATCTTCGTTACAACAGCAAAAACTGATGAGGAAGCTCGTGAGTTACTGAAGCTGTTCAACATGCCTTTTGCGAAATAAGTAAAGGAACATTCCAAAGTTGGCCACCGGCTTCCCTGCCGGGGTCAGCAGATCTGATATAGGAGGAACGATTCATGGCTAAGACAGCAATGAAAATCAAACAGCAGCGTCCAGCTAAATTCTCTACAAGAGAATACAGCCGTTGCAGAATTTGTGGACGTCCACATGCATACTTAAGAAAATACGGAATCTGCAGAATCTGCTTCCGTGAGTTAGCTTACAAGGGACAGATCCCGGGAGTTAAAAAGGCTTCCTGGTAAGTTGAGACTGAAAGCAACTTAATGAATGCAAGCCATAAGGCACAGCACAAATTTAGTGCGAATCCCATCCCGAACCTTAACGAGTGCAAGCCGTGAGACGCAGTACGAGTTTCGCCACGGGATGATGTTACACAGGTAACACGTAAATTTATATAAATACACTATGACATGTAAAGTCTGAATATGAGGAGGAAACTAACATGACAATGAGCGATCCAATCGCAGATATGCTTACAAGAATCCGTAACGCAAACACTGCAAAACATGACACAGTAGATGTTCCGGCATCTAAGATGAAAATTGCAATCGCAAACATCCTTGTTGATGAGGGATACATTGCAAAATACGATTTAGTTGAAGATGGTGTTGCTAAAAACATCCATATCACACTGAAATATGGCGAAGACAAAAACGAGAAGATCATCACAGGTTTAAAGAGAATCTCTAAACCAGGTCTTCGTGTTTATGCTGGTAAGGACGAACTTCCGAAGGTTCTTGGAGGACTTGGAATCGCAATCCTTTCCACTAATAAAGGTGTTATCACCGACAAAGAAGCCCGTAAACTTCAGGTAGGCGGCGAGGTTCTTGCATTTGTATGGTAAGCTTCTGCTCCATACATTCAAGAAGTAGACGAAACACTGAAAACAGAGAGGTTGCGAAAACCTCTCCGATAATCTAAGTAAGGAGGACACATAGTATGTCACGTATCGGTAGACTTCCGGTTGCTATTCCGGCAGGAGTAGAAGTAACTGTTGCAGAAGGAAACGTAGTAACCGTAAAAGGACCAAAAGGAACACTTGAGAGAGCGCTTCCAACAGAGATGGAAATCAAAGTTGAAGATGGTCATGTAGTTGTTGCAAGACCAAACGACTTAAAGAAAATGAAATCCCTTCACGGCTTAACAAGAAGCCTTATCCACAACATGGTTGTTGGTGTAAGCGAAGGATACACCAAGACTCTTGAAGTTAACGGTGTTGGTTACAGAGCCGCTAAGCAGGGCAAGAAGCTTACTTTAAACCTTGGATATTCTCACCCGGTAGAAATGGAAGATCCGGAAGGTATTGAGACCAAAGTAGACGGTAACAAGATTATCGTTTCCGGTATCAGCAAGGAAAAAGTTGGACAGTTTGCAGCTGAGATCAGAGATAAGAGAAGACCTGAGCCATACAAGGGCAAAGGTATCAAGTATGATACTGAGGTTATCAGACGCAAAGTTGGTAAGACTGGTAAGAAATAATTAAGGAGAGTGAGAAAATGGTTAATAAAGCATCTAGAGCGGAAATTCGCGAGAAAAAGCATAGAAGATTACGTCATCATTTAAATGGCACTGCAACAACTCCGCGTCTTGCAGTATTTCGTTCCAATAAACACATGTATGCACAGATTATCGATGACACCGTTGGAAAGACTTTAGTATCTGCTTCTACTCTTCAGAAAGAAGTAAAAGCACAGCTTGAGAACACCGACGATGTTGCAGCAGCAGCATATCTTGGCACTGTAATCGGTAAGAAGGCAGTGGAAGCCGGCATCGAGGAAGTTGTTTTTGACAGAGGTGGATACATTTACCACGGTAAAGTAAAAGCACTGGCAGACGCAGCAAGAGAAGCTGGACTGAAATTCTAATAAGGAGGAGCGAAACACATGAAACGTAATCTTATTGATGCTAGTCAGTTAGAGTTAGAAGATAAAGTAGTATCAATCAAGCGTGTTACCAAGGTTGTTAAAGGTGGTCGTAACTTCCGTTTCACAGCTTTAGTTGTTGTAGGTGACGGCAATGGACACGTTGGTGCAGGACTTGGAAAGGCAGCCGAAATTCCGGAAGCTATCCGCAAAGGAAAAGAGGACGCTATTAAGAAATTAGTAACCGTAGCAAGAGATGAGAATGGTTCCATTACACATGACTTCGTAGGTTCTTACGGAAGCGCTTCCATGCTTCTTAAGAGAGCTCCAGAAGGTACTGGAGTTATTGCCGGCGGCCCGGCTCGTGCCGTTATCGAGTTAGCTGGTATCAAAAACATCCGTACAAAATGTATGGGATCCAGAAATAAGCAGAATGTTGTTCTTGCAACCATCGAAGGCTTAAGACAGTTAAAAACTCCGGAAGAAGTTGCAAAACTTCGTGGAAAATCTGTTGATGAGATTCTGGCTTAAGGAGGAATATTAAAATGGCAAATACATTAAAAGTTACTTTAGTAAAATCTCCGATTGGCGCAGTTCCGAAGCACAAACTTACTGTTAAGGCAATGGGTCTTACCAAAATGCACAAAACAGTTGAGATGCCAGACAATGCGGCAACAAGAGGAATGATTCAGCAGGTACAGCACCTGGTAAAAGTAGAAGAAGCATAATTACAAAAAGGAGGTGCCATAATGGAATTATCAAACTTAAGACCAGCTGAGGGTTCTAAGCACAGCGATAATTTTAGAAGAGGCCGTGGACATGGTTCAGGAAACGGCAAAACAGCCGGTAAAGGCCATAAAGGACAGTTAGCACGTTCCGGACACAAGAAACCGGGATTTGAAGGTGGACAGATGCCTTTATACAGACGTCTGCCTAAGAGAGGATTCACAAACAGAAACTCTAAAGAGATCATTGCAATCAACGTTGACGTTCTGAACCGTTTTGAGGATGGGGCAGAGGTTACAGTTGAGAGCTTACTTGCAAGCAGTGCAATTTCCAAAGCTGGAGACGGCGTTAAAATCCTTGGAAACGGCGAGCTTACCAAGAAACTTACAGTTAAGGTTAACGCTGTAAGTGAGACTGCAAAGTCTAAAATCGAAGCAGCAGGTGGTACAGTAGAGCTGATCTAATAGAGGTGATCAAATGTTTGAAACTCTCAAAAACGTTTTCAGAGTAAAAGAGATGAGACGTAAACTCCTCTATGTTTTATGGATGATCTTAGTCATCCGTATTGGATCACAGCTTCCCGTTCCGGGAGTCAACAGCGATTTCTTTAAAGAGTGGTTTGCTAAAAACACTGGTGACGCATTCAATTTCTTTGATGCATTCACCGGTGGCTCATTTACCCAGATGTCAATCTTTGCATTGAACATCACACCATACATTACATCCTCCATTATCATGCAGCTTCTTACAATTGCCATCCCGGCACTGGAAGAGATGCAGAGAGATGGAGAAGAGGGCAGAAAGAAAATTACTGCCATTACCCGTTATGTAACTGTTGGTCTTGCGTTGTTTGAGTCTGTGGCAATGGCAATCGGTTTTGGTCGCCAGGGTCTGATCCCGAACATGAACTTCTTTAAGGGTGTTACTGTAGTTGCTTGTCTTACAGCTGGTTCTGCCATGCTGATGTGGATTGGTGAGCGTATTACGGAGAAGGGTGTTGGAAATGGTATTTCCATTGTCCTGACCGTTAACATCGTTTCCCGTGTCCCAAGTGATTTATCCCTTCTTTATGAGAACTTCATCAAAGGAAAAACAATTGCAAAAGGATTGCTTGCAGGAGTTATCATTCTTGCGATCATCGTTGTCATGGTGGTATTCGTACTGATCCTCAACGGTGCAGAGAGAAGAATTCCTGTTCAGTATTCCAGAAAAATGGTTGGCAGAAAACTGATGGGTGGTCAGACTACCAATATACCGCTGAAAGTTAATACCGCTGGTGTTATTCCGGTTATCTTTGCTTCCTCAATTATGTCCTTCCCGGGCGTAATCGCACAGCTTGCAGGAAAGGCAAATGGAACCGGCATCGGCAGTGAGATTATTCGAGGATTATCATCCAATAACTGGTGTAATCCAAGTCAGCTACAGTATAGCTGGGGACTGCTTCTGTATATTGTACTTTGCGTATTCTTCGCATATTTCTACACTTCCATCACATTCAACCCGCTGGAAGTTGCAGACAATATCAAAAAGCAGGGTGGTTTCATTCCTGGTATCCGTCCAGGAAAACCAACGTCAGACTATTTGACTAAAATCTTAAATTATATTATATTTATAGGTGCAGTAGGCCTGATTATTGTTGCGGTTATTCCGTTCTTCTTTAATGGAGTATTCGGAGCAAACGTATCCTTCGGTGGTACCTCCATCATCATTATTGTTGGAGTTATTCTGGAGACTGTGAAACAGATTGAATCACAGATGCTTGTCCGCAATTACAAAGGCTTCCTGAACAACTAAAAGAATAAAGGTTGTGGTGCTTATGCGTCACAGCCTTAATTCGTAGTATGAGAAAATGGAGGGGCTTTTTATGAGAATTATCATGTTAGGTGCACCAGGCGCAGGTAAAGGAACCCAGGCAAAGAAGATCGCTGAAAAATACGGTATTCCGCACATTTCCACAGGTGACATTTTCCGTGCAAACATTAAGAATGGAACAGAGCTTGGAAAGAAAGCAAAAACTTATATGGATCAGGGACTGCTTGTACCGGATGAACTTACCTGTGACCTTGTTGTGGACAGAATCCAGCAGCCGGATGCCAAGAACGGCTATGTACTGGATGGTTTCCCAAGAACAATCCCACAGGCAGAATGCCTTACCGATGCTTTAAGCAAGCTGGGAAGCAAGATTGATTATGCTATTGATGTTGATGTTCCGGATGAGAATATCGTGAACCGTATGGGCGGAAGACGTGCATGCGTAAAATGTGGTGCAACTTATCACGTTGTATTTGCAGCTCCGAAGACAGAGGGCGTTTGCGATACATGTGGTGAGGAGCTTGTACTTCGTGACGATGACAAGCCGGAAACTGTACAGAAACGTCTGAACGTATATCATGAGCAGACTCAGCCGCTTATCGACTACTATACAGGTCAGGGTGTACTGAAAACTGTAGATGGCACCAAGAACTTAGAAGAAGTATTTGGTGATATTGTGAAGATCCTTGGCGAATAGAATAGAGGATAAGAAGTAATGTCAGTTTCAATAAAAACAGAATACGAAATTGAACTTATGAGGGAGTCCGGACATCTTCTGGAAAAGGTCCATGACGGACTGATCCCTTATATCAAACCAGGAATGAGCACAAAGGAGATTGACCGTATCGGTGAGGATATGATCCGTTCCATGGGCTGCATTCCAAACTTTCTAAATTATGGAGGCTTTCCTGGCTCCTTCTGCATCAGCCTGAATGATGAAGTGGTCCACGGAATTCCTTCGGAGGACAAAATTATCCAGGATGGTGATCTGGTAAAGATTGACGCAGGTCTGATCTACAAAGGATATCATTCTGATGCGGCCCGTACTTATGCAGTGGGAGAAGTTTCCAAAGAAGCCAGACAGCTTATGGATGTAACCAGGCAGTGCTTCTTTGAAGGAATAAAATTCGCGAAAGCTGGAAATCATCTCAATGATATTTCCAAAGCAATCGGAGCGTATGCGGCAAAATACCGTTATGGTATTGTACGAGATCTGGTTGGACATGGGATTGGTACCCATCTTCACGAGGATCCGCAGATTCCCAACTTCCCACAGAAACGCAGGGGAGTGAAATTACTTCCAGGCATGACACTTGCCATTGAGCCTATGATCAACATGGGCAGGGCAGATGTATGCTGGCTGGATGACGAATGGACAGTGGTGACCATGGATGGTTCCCTTTCCGCACATTATGAGAACACCATACTGATTACAGATGGCGAACCGGAGATTCTGACACTCACAAAGTTTTAAAAGAAAGTCAGGGGGCAAAGCGCTGCACCTGACATAGAATAGGACCATTAAGGCGATACAGGAGGTATAAAATGTCAAAAGTAGATGTACTTGAAGTAGAAGGCACTGTTTTAGAGAAGCTGCCAAACGCAATGTTTAAAGTGGAACTTGAGAACAAGCATGTTGTACTTGCCCACATCAGCGGCAAGCTGCGCATGAATTTTATCCGTATTCTCCCAGGAGATAAAGTAACAATGGAGCTTTCCCCATATGATCTTTCCAAAGGAAGAATCATCTGGAGAGATAAATAATCGTTATTCGTTAATAAGTTAATAAACTGAATTCGAATAAATGAAACAGGACTCCTGCAGCTGGGAATTTAGATTTACCGGTGCAGGAGTTTTTTCTATTATACAGGGCTGTTAAAATAAATGGGTCCGTTAAAAAAATACAAAAATGTAAAAAAAATTTAAAAAACTGCTTGCTTTTTGTAGACCATAATGCTACAATACAATGCGGACGCGCTTGTACGTGTGTATAACTGCGCCCTAAACTGCAGATTTTAATGCTATATTTTACGGAAGGAGGATTTCCAGTGAAAGTAAGATCATCTGTAAAACCGATCTGCGAGAAATGCAAGGTCATTAAAAGAAAAGGTTCTATCAGAATTATCTGTGAGAATCCAAAACACAAACAGCGTCAGGGTTGATTAATCCCTTGTTTGTGAATGCGGCTGCAGGTGAAACACCCGGCTGGGTTGTATCATCTGACATATAATGAACTAAGCATGTATTGCCTAATACCGGAGGCAACGTTGGCCCGTTGGCCGCAAATTTCGGAAAGGCTGCGAATCGCCAAAAGCAGCTGGGTGTTATACCGAGGCACCCCAATTAGGAACTAAGAATTAAGAAAGAATGCGTATGGATGCATCCCATTTCACCTTGTATCTGATACAAGTGATGTACGAAGACGCAGAACTTTCAGTAAAGAAAATGGAGGAAACAGTACATGGCTCGTATAGCTGGTGTAGACTTACCAAGAGAGAAAAGAATCGAAATCGGTCTTACCTATATTTATGGTATCGGAAGACCAAGTGCAGACAAAATCCTTGCTCAGGCAAATGTAAATCCTGACACACGTGTCAGAGACCTGACTGATGATGAAGTTAAGAGACTTCAGGCTGTCATTGATGAGACAATGATGGTAGAAGGTGATCTTCGTAGAGAAATCGCCCTGAACATTAAGAGACTGCAGGAAATCGGATGCTACAGAGGAATCCGTCATCGTAAAGGACTTCCGGTTCGTGGCCAGAAGACCAAGACCAATGCCAGAACACGCAAGGGTCCGAAGAGAACAGTAGCAAATAAAAAGAAATAATTCATTATCCTAACTATAAATTATAATTTGATTAAGGAAAGCGTAGGTTAGTTTTAAAATGGCAAAAACAACTAAAAAAGCGACAACAAAACGTCGTGTCAAGAAAAACGTTGAACACGGACAGGCACATATCCAGTCTTCTTTTAACAACACAATTGTTACTCTGACTGACAACGAAGGAAACGCTCTTTCATGGGCAAGTGCCGGCGGTCTGGGATTTAGAGGTTCAAGGAAATCTACCCCTTATGCAGCACAGATGGCAGCTGAGACTGCAACAAAGGCTGCTTTAATTCATGGATTAAAAACAGTAGACGTTATGGTTAAAGGACCAGGATCAGGTCGTGAGGCTGCTATCCGTGCCCTTCAGGCATGCGGTCTTGAAGTAACAAGTATCCGTGACGTAACTCCGGTTCCGCACAACGGATGCCGTCCACCAAAACGTAGAAGAGTCTAATTGAATTAGGAGGTAAGCCAAGATGGCAGTAGATAGAACACCGGTCCTGAAAAGATGTAGATCCCTTGGAATGGATCCAATTTATTTAGGAATTGACAAAAAATCCACAAGACAGTTAAAACGTGCAAACCGTAAAGTATCTGAGTACGGTCTTCAGTTAAAAGAAAAACAGAAAGCTAAATTCATTTATGGCGTTCTGGAGAAACCTTTCCGTAACTATTATAAGAAAGCAGATAGAATGAAAGGTCAGACAGGTGAGAACCTGATGATCATGCTTGAGACAAGACTTGACAACGTTCTTTTCCGCATGGGATTTGCAAGAACAAGAAAAGAAGCTCGTCAGATCGTTGATCACAAGCACGTTCTTGTAAACGGAAAATGCGTTAATATTCCTTCTTATCTTGTAAAAGCTGGCGACAGCATCGAGATCAAAGAGAAATGCAAAGGTTCTGAGAGATACAAAGGAATCCTGGAAGTAACAGGCGGAAGACTTGTTCCGAACTGGCTTGAGGCTGATCAGGAGAACCTTAAGGGCGTTGTAAAAGAGCTTCCTACAAGAGAAGAAATCGACGTTCCTGTAAATGAGATGCTTATCGTCGAGTTGTACTCCAAATAATAAGCCCTGATAATACCCTCAATTGCATACAACCCAGAAGGAGGGAAATATATAGTGTTTGATTTTAATAAACCAAAAATCGAAATTACCGAGATATCTGAAGATAAGAAATTTGGAAGATTCGTTGTAGAGCCTCTTGAAAGAGGTTACGGTACTACACTTGGCAATTCTCTTAGAAGAATTATGCTGTCCTCCCTGCCGGGAGCTGCAGTAAGCCAGGTTAAGATCGATGGTGTTCTTCATGAATTCAGCTCTATTCCTGGAGTAAAAGAAGACGTGACTGAGATCATCATGAATCTTAAGAGTCTTGCAATCAAGAATAACAGTGCTGACAATGAGCCAAAGACCGCATACATTGAGTGCGAGGGCAAAGGCGTTGTAACAGCTGCTGATATTCAGGCTGACCAGGATATCGAGATTATGAATCCAGATCAGGTAATCGCTACCTTAAACGGTGGTAAGGACTGCAGACTTGCAATGGAACTTACCATTACAAAAGGCCGTGGTTATGTGAGCGCGGATAAGGGCAAATCAGATGACATGCCAATCGGTGTAATTGCAGTTGATGCAATCTACAGCCCGGTTGAGAGAGTCAATATGGTTGTGCAGAATACACGTGTAGGTCAGGTAACAGACTTTGATAAGCTGACACTTGATGTATACACAAATGGCACGCTGGATCCTGATGAGGCAGTAAGCCTTGCAGCAAAGGTATTAAGCGAGCATTTAAGCCTTTTCATTGACCTTTCTGAGAATGCAAAGACCGCTGAGGTTATGATCGAGAAAGAAGACAATGAGAAAGAGAAAGTTCTTGAAATGAGCATTGATGAGCTTGAGCTTTCAGTTCGTTCTTACAACTGTCTGAAGAGAGCTGGCATCAATACTGTTGAGGAGCTTTGCAATAAGACTTCTGACGACATGATGAAAGTACGTAATCTTGGACGTAAGTCTTTAGAGGAAGTACTTGCCAAGTTGAAAGAGCTGGGCTTACAGCTTCAGCCAACAGAAGAGTAAGATAACCATAAAGGTATGGCGTAAGATTATTACAGTGGGGATTTGCTAAGCAGCAGCCCAGTAAGACCGAACAAGCGTGGACTGCTGTCCCACAGATGGAGGAAAATTAAATGGCAAAATATAGAAAATTAAGCAGAACAGCTGACCAGAGAAAAGCTCTGTTAAGAAACCAGGTTACAAATCTGTTATACAATGGAAAAATTGTTACAACAGAAGCTAAAGCTAAAGAGATCCGCAAGATTGCTGAAGGCCTTGTAGCTATGGCTGTTCGCGAGAAAGACAACTTTGAGACTGTTACTGTAACAGCTAAAGTTGCAAGAAAAGACGCTGAAGGCAAGAGAGTGAAAGAAGTTGTAGACGGTAAGAAGAAAACTGTTTACGATGAAGTTGAGAAGCAGATCACAAAAGATGCTCCATCCAGACTTCACGCTCGTCGTCAGATGATGAAAGTGTTCTACCCGGTTAAAGAAGTTCCGGCTAAGGGCGCTGGCAAGAAGAAAAACACCAAAGATGTAGATATGGTTAAGAAGATGTTCGAGGAAATCGCACCAAAATACGCTAACCGTAACGGTGGATACACCAGAATCGTTAAGATTGGACAGCGTAAAGGTGATGGCGCTATGGAAGTGCTCATCGAGCTGGTTTAATCCGAAACAGAATTACTGATCATAAGAAAAGAGATATTTACGTTTCGTAGATATCTCTTTTTTCTTAATTTAGGGATACCAATGTGAGAAAGTTACTTTTATTAATAGAAATTTGTTTGTTAGCCTGGCTTTTGACAGGCTCCGCCCGGTACGAAGCGAAAAAAGAAATTCCAGTGAATACACCGGAATTTGACTGGGAAAATTATAATATTATAACGCATGCTCTGGGTGGGATTGACGGTCTCACATACTTAAATTCCAGAGAAAGCTTTATCAATTATTATGATAAAGGATGCCGTCTGTTTGAGGTGGATCTGACGCAGACCAGTGATGGAGTTTGGGTGTGCCGCCATAACTGGAAAGAATCTCTAGGACAATGGGAAGGAAAAGAACGAAAAGTTCTATCCTCAGAAGAATTTTTAAATACGCCTATATATGGGAAATACACACCTATGACCTTTGAAGACCTTCTGAAACTGCTGGATGAATATCCGGATGCATTTGTAATGATAGATTCCAAACAATATTCTGTCCGCAATTACCAGCGTACTCTTGAGGATTATGCACAGTATAGGGAAATCTCTATAAAAGCTGGCATCGAGCATACGCTTAGACAGATCATCCCGGAAATATATAATTCAGCCATGTATCCTGGAACAGCACTTTTGTATAGATTTCCTGCATATATTTATTCTTTGTGGCAGGAATATACCACAGAAGAATTGAATGATATTGCAGAATTCTGTCAAACCAATAAAATTATGGCTGTAACCATTTATCGTGACTACTGGTCCGAAGAAGTGCAGAAAATTTTTGACGAACGGGACATTTTGGTATATATTTATACCATAAATGACAAAGAGGAAGCCAGAAGATATTTGGCGAATGGGGCGCAAGGTGTCTGTACAGATGTACTGATCGCAGATAACCTGAATTAAGCTGCACTGTCTAATTATATAACATACGAAAATAATACTTGAAAAGGACTGCCATTCATTGGCTCATTCATAATTGCTTTTTGGGCTTTACCCTGTGAATAGTAGTGAAAAAGGATTAAATACACATGAAAATCAGAACAATGGCTGCTGTTTTTGCAGCGAAATCTGCAGGCTTTATCTGCAGGAAAATGGGACGCCAGGGAGTGACCTGGGCGGGCAAGATCGCATTAAAGATCAATCCTGACATCCTGGAAGATCTTTCTTCTCAGGTACGGAAGAAAATATTTGTAACCTGTGGAACCAACGGTAAGACAACCACCAACAACATGCTCTGTGCCGCCCTTGAAAAAGAAGGGCAGAAAGTAGTCTGCAATCACACCGGTTCTAACATGTTAAACGGTGTTGTAGCAGCCTTTGTGCTGGCTGCCGGACCTACAGGCAGGCTGGACGCAGATTACGCCTGCATTGAAGTAGACGAGGCTTCTACCCGCCATGTATTTCCAGGTTTGAAGCCGGACTACATGCTTCTGACCAATTTGTTCCGCGACCAGCTGGACCGCTACGGTGAAATTGATATTACCATGAACATTCTGGAAGAGATGATCCGCACAGTACCGAAAATGCAGGTAATCGTAAATGCAGATGATGCGCTTTCGGCGTATCTTGCTATGGACAGCGGCAATCCGTACATCACATATGGAATCAGTAAGCCTGTCCAGAAGAGCGCGGCAAACGAGATACGGGAAGGCCGTTTTTGTAAAAAGTGTGGTGCCAGGCTGGAATACAGTTTTTACCACTATAGTCAGCTGGGAGATTACAAGTGCCCATCCTGTGGCTTTGCAAGACCGGAAATCAAATATGATGCCCATGATGTAAAGGTTGGTGACCAGCTGTCCTTTCAGGTGGAGGATAAGCACCTTACAGCCAATTACAAAGGCTTCTATAATGTATACAATATTCTTGCTGCCTATGCCGGGCTCCGTACAGCTGGATTTTCCGGAGAGCATTTCCAGAATATGCTTCAGAAATTCAATCCGGAAAATGGCCGTATGGAACAGTTCCGCATTAAAGGCACTGGTGTTATGCTGAACCTTGCAAAGAATCCTGCCGGTTTCAATCAGAATATTTCCGCAGTTATGCAGGATAAAACACAGAAAGATATTATTATCACCATCAACGACAATGCACAGGATGGAACAGATATTTCCTGGCTCTGGGATGTGGATTTTGACCTTCTGGGCGATGCGAGTGTTCATTCCATTACAGTCAGCGGTATCCGTTGCCAGGATATGCGCCTTCGAATGAAATATGTGGACATTCCGGTTATGCTTGAGGAAAATGTAGAAACAGCGATCCGAAAAAGGATTGAAGACGGCGTAGGCAATCTCTACGTTCTGGTTAACTACACTGCATTATTCAGCACTCATAATATTCTTAAGAAAATGGAGGGAGAAAAGGAATGAAACTGACAATCGGACATTTATATCCTGATCTCCTGAACCTGTATGGAGACAGAGGAAATATCCAGTGCCTTATGAGACGCTGTCAGTGGCGTGGAATTGAGGCAGAGACCATTGCTTTTGAACTGGGGGACAAGATTGATTTTTCCAGATTGGATATTGTGCTCCTGGGCGGTGGTTCCGACAGGGAGCAGATGCTGGTTTGTGAGAAGCTGAAGGAAATTCAGCCGGATTTTAAGAAATATGTGGAAGATGGAGGCGTAGTTATCGCTATCTGCGGTGGTTACCAGCTTCTTGGAAAATATTATAAGACAGATCAGGGAACCATTACAGGGCTTGACCTGGTAGACCTTTACACCGAACAGGGAGAGGGACGTCTGATCAGCAATATTGTGCTGAAAAGTGACCTTTTTGATATGCCTGTGGTTGGATTTGAGAACCATGGAGGAAGAACCTGCATTAATAACTGCAAGCCTCTGGGAAAAGTACTCTATGGCTCTGGAAATGATGGAAAAACAGGCTATGAGGGTGTGGTTTACAAGAATGTGATCGGAACGTACCTTCACGGTCCGCTTCTTCCTAAGAACCCGCAGCTGGCAGACTGGCTGATCGCACATGCCCTTGAGCAGAAATATGGAAAGGAAGTCCGGCTTGAGCCGCTGGATGATACAGAAGAGAAGGCTGCAAATGATTACGTATATCATCGTTTTGTAAAAGAGAACTGATACAAACAAGCTCCATAGCCTGTTTGAAAAATTATTCCTGCCTTGCAGAAAGCCTTTTTCAAACACGCTCTGGGATATGTACAGATAAAAATAAGGGGAACGATATGGCAAAAGGAATCAATCAAAAAGGGAAAATCCTTTATCTTGAAAAAATACTGAGAGAGACCAGTGAAACACATCCGTGCACTATGCAGGAAATTATCGGAAAACTTCAGGAAAACGGAGTCAGTGCTGAGCGAAAAAGTATTTATGACGATATGGAAGTGCTGAGAAGCTTTGGCATGGACATTAAGTTTAAAAGAGGAAAGTATACCGGATATTATGTTACCGGAGAGGCTGCCTCTGAAAGCGTAAGTGCAGCTATTACCGAAAAGAATGGTGCAAATCCGCAAAACTCTGCTCCAAATAGTGTTGGAGCAGAGACTGAGGGGAGTGTATTTTCCAGCGAGGCTCATAAAAAAGCAAAAAATTCCTGGCTGCTTCCACCGTCAGATTCTGAGGATGATAAACCAGTGAGACTTCTTTGCAGAAACAAGAAAAAGAAAGAAGTCATGGCAGCACTTGGAAATTATGCCCAGTACAAGGAGAAAGAAGAGGATACTTTCGTTGCTGCAGTACAGGTGGATGAGACTCCTGAGTTTTACGGATGGCTTACAGGCATGGGGAAAGATGTAATCCTCATGAAGCCTAAGAAGTCAGTTCAGGCTTACCGTGATTACCTAAAGGGAATCCTGAAAGAATATAAGTAAGAATGCTTTTTGAAAAAGCTTGAAAATAGAGAATAATATGAAGTTACATAGAAAGGGATTTTTATGAAAAAGCAAATTGCAGGACTTCTTACCGGACTTCTGGTGTGCAGTGCTTTTCTCACAGGCTGCGGTAAAAATGAAGCCACCGAGGCTGTAAAAGAGAGCGTTGAGGACGAAAATGAGGGCACTGGAGACACGAAGGACGCTGACAGCAAAAAGGATACGAATAAAAAGTCCGATAAACAGGACAGTGATAAAAGGGATGAAAATTCAGAAGAAAGTGAGACTACTGAAGTACCGGAGGAAAATCTTGATAAGGTTGGGGTGTTGCTTCCGGAAGAGGGAGAGGATATCAACAGCAGTCTGGAGCGAACAGAACTGAAATCCCGTCTGGAAGGGGCCGGTTATGAAGCTGCTATGTATTTTGCCGGGGACGATTCTGATACCCAGGCAGAACAGATCAGGGAGCTTCTTCAGGATGAGAAACTGAAAGCACTGGTAATTTCACCTGTTGATCCATATGGTCTTA
Source organism: Blautia glucerasea (assembly GCF_020537505.1). GTDB lineage: Bacteria > Bacillota > Clostridia > Lachnospirales > Lachnospiraceae > Blautia_A. The sequence goes on from NZ_JAJBMO010000014.1 coordinate 47,045, forward strand.
CAGATGTACTGGAAGAGGCTTCCGAGCTCTCAATTCCGGTGATTGATTATGACAATCTGATCATGGATACGCCCAACGTGAAATATTTTGTCACTTTTAATATGCGGGCAATTGGAAAAGAGATTGCCAAAAATATTGTAGAGAAAGAAGAACTGGATAAAGTCCGGGAAGACAGAGGTGCCCGTACCATAGAGTTTCTTATGGGCTCTCCGGATGATGACGCTTCGTTATTCCTGTTTAATGGAATAATGGAGGTTCTGCAGGAGTATATTGACGATGGTACCCTGATCTGCCGTTCCGGCCGTGTGACTTTTGATGAAACCAGCATTATGGATCAGAATACAGATACTGCGAAAAAGCAGCTGAAATCTGAGATAGACGAATTTTATTCTCTGGAGAAAACTCCGGATATTATCTGCACTGCTTCTGATGATTTTGCGCTGGCAGCTCTGGAGCTTCTGAAAAAAGAGCAGCTCCAGCCAGGTGATGAGAACTGGCCGCTGATCACAGGGGTAAATGCAGATGCAGATGCTGTTAAAAGTGTGGCAGAAGAAAAAATCGGTTTCACGGTCATGCTGGATCGCCGGGATCTGGCAGAAGGCCTGACGAAGCTGGTGGAAACCTACCTGAATGGGGATGACGTTGATATCAATAATTATTCCCAGTATGATAATGGTGTGAAGATCATTGGAACGGTTACCTGTGATGGAAAGCTGATCGATAAGGATAATTATCAGATTCTTGTGGATAATGGATTCTATCTGGCAGAAATGATCGCGCCGGAAGCCTCTCCTACGCCTGTTCCAGAGGAAGTAAGTCCGACACCGGAAGTGACAGTGACGCCGGAGGCGAGTCTTACACCGGAAGGTGGTGAGCCTGAGGAAAAGAGTCAGGTAACCTCAAAGGATGAGCCTGAAGTGAGCACAGAAGAAGTTCCGGCTGTAAAGGATGGAGAAAACCAGGAGAGCAATAGCAAGCTGCAGAGTAGTGGAAAAGCATAAAACGTAAGTAAAATGAAAATACCAGTAATCGTTTGGTGATTACTGGTATTTATGCTCCTAAAAAATTAATCGCGGAAGGTCAGGGAATCATCTGTCATGGAATCAATGATAGCCAGAGATTCCAGACGGACACCCATATCGCGGATCTGCTGTCCGCCGTGCTGGAAGCCCTTCTCGATTACGATTCCAGCACCTTCAAGAGTAGCTCCGGATTTCTTTACAATATCGATCAGTCCGAGAAGAGCACAGCCATTTGCAAGGAAATCATCAATAAGAAGTACGTGATCCTCCGGACCAAGGAACTTCTTGGAAATAATAACATCATAAACCTTCTTATGGGTAAAGGATTCAATCTTGGTGCAGTACATCTCGCCGTCCAGGTTTACACTCTGGGATTTCTTGGCAAATACTACAGGAACATGAAAATACTGTGCTGCAATACAGGCAATGCCAATACCGGAAGCTTCAATAGTGAGGATTTTGGTGATGGGGCAGTCTGAGAAACGCGCCTTAAACTCCTTACCAATCTCATTGATCAGGTCGATGTCCATCTGGTGGTTCAGGAAACTGTCTACCTTTAATATATTGCCTGGTTTCACAACTCCATCTTTCAGAATACGTTCTTTTAAAAGCTGCATGGCTATATCTCCTTTTCGCTTCATGTCGTTTCGATTTTAGTATTTCTATGATACGACATTCTCTGAAGAAGTTCAATTATTTTTGACAAAAAAGTACAAAATATCTATAATGAAATTAATTTATGGAAAAAGGATTAGCTTTATTGTGAAAAACATCTGCAGTCAACCGGATAAACAGTAATGCAAATGCGGGAGATGACAAAGGAGCAGATAGTTTTACAAAAAAGAGCAGGTGAGAATATGAAAGAGTATGAAGTAATCTGGGAAATTTTCAATAAATGTCCAAGGAATCAGATGAGGGATGTATTTGTAGATGAGGTGGAAATAGAAGATCCGGAAGAATATATAAAGAATAAATTTAAGGGAAAAGAAGTAACCTATGAGAAGACGGTTCTGGAAGATGGCACCATCATATTTGACATCCAGACCTCCCAGATCAAACAGAGATGTTCCTTTACGGAAATATAAGCTGCAGGTCACAAAGCGGATCTTAAGCTACTGCTTACAACAGGCTCTAAGGCATATTTTTTAATACAATCATCAGAAATAGTGCATATTTAAGGGAAGTATGTTATAATAAACGGACGTGCTTCAAAAGAATTACACCAGTCAGAAACCATCCATAGAACACTGTTTGATATGCGAAATGGTTGGCAAATACAGGAGGATGACATGATAGAAGAACAGTTAGAGAACCACCTGCATGAAGGCGGGGAAGAGCATATGCATACCCATGTTCTGGAAGATGGCACCACTGTCATGCATTCCCATGGAGAACACGGACATCACCACAGTCATGCACAAACCAAGGCTGTACTGAACCGGCTTTCCCGTGCAATCGGGCACCTGGAATCCATCAAACGTATGGTGGAAGACGGCCGAGACTGCAGCGAAGTGCTGATCCAGCTTTCCGCAGTGAAATCTGCTATTAATAATACGGGCAAGATTATTTTACAGGATCACATTGAACACTGTATTGTGGATGCGGTAGAGCATGGAGACAAGGACGCTATCAAGGAACTGGAACGTGCAATTGACAGGTTTATGAAATAAATAAGGAAAAAGGAGATAGATAAAAATGGCAAAAGAATGTGACAGCAAGACTTGCGACAAATCAAGCTGTGAAGGCTGTGCCAGCAAGAAAAATCCGCAGAGCATGCAGGCTGCAATGAATGCAATGTCCAATGTAAAGCATGTGATCGGTATTGTAAGTGGTAAAGGCGGCGTTGGAAAATCCTTCGTGACAGCATCTCTTGCAAACAGAATGGCAAAGAAAGGCTATAAAGTAGGAATCCTTGACGCAGACATTACCGGACCATCCATCCCGAAAATGTACGGCCTGAAAGGCGCTGCCCAGGCAAACGACAGCGGTATTTTCCCTATGGAGACCAAAAATGGAATCAAGGTTATGTCCATTAACCTGCTTCTTCCAACTGAGGACACTCCGGTAATCTGGCGGGGACCGATCCTTGGCAATATGGTAAAACAGTTCTGGACAGATGTTATCTGGGGTGATGTAGATTACCTGTTCGTAGATATGCCACCAGGAACAGGAGACGTTCCGCTGACTGTATTCCAGTCCCTTCCGATTCAGGGAATCGTGATCGTAACCTCTCCACAGGATCTTGTAAGCATGATCGTGAAGAAGGCATACAATATGGCTGGAATGATGAAGGTGCCGGTTCTGGGCCTTGTAGAGAACTACAGTTATGTGAAATGTCCAGACTGCGGCAAAGAACTGAAAGTATTCGGCGAAAGCCACATTGACGAGATTGCCGCATCCCTGAACGTCCCGGTTCTTGGCAAAATGCCAATCGACCCGGCCTATGCAGCCAAGGTTGACGAGGGCGCCTTTGATGAGATCGATAATCCGTATATTGAAGCAGCAGATGGGGTTCTGCCACAGTAAGAGGCTGAGAGCACTATAGAAAATCACACAAATTGTGGCGAACATTTTGCAAAAAAAGATTCTGTGTAAAAACAAGATTGTAATATCCTGTTTTTACCAGAATCTTTTTCTTTTCATTATTTCTTACTGCGGTAAGCCTCTGCTTCCCAATGGGTAATGAAATAAGTGATCTCATCTGTCATCTGAAGCGGACCGCCGAAGCTTTCTGCATAGACAGCAAGCTTGATGGCATCCTTAGCCAGAAGCTGGGCCTTGGCAGCTTTCCCCTTGTCATCTTCCATAATAAATGCACCAACGCCCTGAACCAGGATCAGTCTTGGTTCTTTATCATTTTCAGCCATAAATGCGTCCAGTGCTTCCTTTGCCTGATCAATGTTTTCAACAAATAAGGGATATGGACCGCAATATACAATGTGATCAGGGGTGAATGGTTTCAGAAGCGGTGCGGCAGCTTCTATATTTTTTACAAAATTATCTGCCTCAGCAGCCGGTACAACCTCTACAGCATGTCCGAGCAGCTGGGAAAGCTTCTGTGCAGCAGCCTCTTTTTCAGGAGTAACAGCATCACTGACGTCAGCTGTTCGTTTTACCTGTTTTTCAAGGGTGGAGATCACGCCATCAAATAAAACACCAATCTCTTCTACGGTATTTGCAGCTACAAAAATACCGTGATTCTGAAGCAGAAGAACCTGCACATCTTTTCCAAATTCTTCTTTATAAGCGTTCATTTTCTCATAACAGATACGTGCAAGTGTGTATCCTGGTTTACAGATGTCGATCCAGAGAACCTCTTTACCAAGGAGCTGTTCGGACAGTGCCTTTGCGCCATTGCCGCAGGTGAGACCGTTTACAAGAGTAGGATGAACATGCAGTACATAGGTATATGCAAATAAATTGTGGAGTAATGCTTCCACGCTTGGACGCTTGGTCTTATCTGCATCGGTCACTGCAGCCATTACATCTGCAAGATAGGCAGCTTCACGCTCAGTGTCATTTCCCGGATATTCTGTTTTCATGATCTCATTGAGACGGGCGCGGCTCATCTCAACGAATTCCTCCGCTTTAATAGTGGCAAGCTGTGTACCAGAGCCCTTTACATACAGTGTGGTTTCATCTTTGACAGAAGTATTTCCACCGCCTGCAAGAACGTAAGCTGGATTGCTTCCGTAAGTGTTTGACATTTTTACCAAAGTTGAAAGATCCATAAAATTTAATACCTCCCATTGTTTTTTCATACATCTACATTGTACATGATATGGTAATATTTAGCTATCAAAATATGCTAAAAAGAAGTAGTTTTTGTGCTTTTTGCTGCAAAATAGTCAAAAAACTTCTGGGCAGCTTGGGATAAAGGAAGGCTTTCGTGATATACAAGGGCTAATTGTCTGGGTGGAAGCTGCTGCTTCAGGCTGACCTCTATCAGAGCGGTTTCCTGTCCACGTAAAGAAGCCAGCATGTAATCCGGAACACAGGCAATTCCAAGACCAATGCGTGCCAGATCAATAAGCAGATCATTGCTGTTAAGCTCAACCTCCGGAATCAGATTCTGTCTGTGGGATGCAAAAAACTGATGAAGATATTCACTTGTTGTGCTTTTGGACGAAAGGGTGAGAAGAGGATATTCCATCAGCTTCTTTATTTCCAGGGCTTTTCCTTCAAGTGGAAAGAAGTCCGGATTGGCAACAAAAATATCCCGAAATTCTTTTACCACCTGTACTTGTGTGTGTGCGGTAAGCCGGGAATTGGGAAGATTGCTTACGATCAGATCCACCTGACGGTTTTCCAGAAGCTCCACGCAGCCCATGGAGGTGCTGTTTGTGACCTTGATCCGCACTCCCGGATAATCCTGATGAAAGCGCTTCAGGTAGTCAATCAGAAAGTACCGGCAGATGGTATCGCTTGCCCCGATCCGCAGCTGCCCCTGAAGTCTGTCTTCCTCAAGAAGCTGTGCCTCTCCCTTGGAAAGCATTTCCAGGGCCGGTTTGACATGCTGGAAAAGTATTTCTCCCTCTGGGGTAAGGGAAACCTTTTTGGTGCTTCGGAAAAACAGTTCCCGTCCCAGCTTTTTTTCCAGAGTTTTGATTCCCTGGCTTACCGCAGACTGGGAAATGAACAGCTGGCGGGAGGCTTCAGAGAAGCTTAAGGTGGTGGCAACGTAGTAAAAGCACCTGTATAATTCAAGATTGATATCCATATAAATCCTCCAAAATAAAACAAATCGTTACCGTTCACTCCGTGACCAGTAAAAACAAATCAAACTCCGCTATGACGGATGAGCCTTGTTTATTTACATATAGAAGTAATAATAATAAAAAATATAAGATATATTAATTTTACTTATGATAAAACCTATGATACTATAATAAACGAAAATGTGCAAGTCTGGCTGCGGTTTCGCGCAGTCATTCATATTTTTTCAAAATGAAAAAGCACGCCATATTATGATTTCACATTCACGAAAGGAGTTTTCCAATGAGTAACGTAAGACGAGTATACGTAGAAAAGAAACCATCCTTTGCCGTAAAAGCCAAAGAACTGAAGCATGAGATCAGCTCTTATCTGGGCATTAAGACTGTAACAAACGTGCGGGAGCTGATCCGCTACGATGTAGAGAATATTTCAGATGATGTATTTGAAAAAGCATGCCATACCGTGTTTGCTGAGCCGCCGGTAGATGACCTTTACCTGGAGAAATTCGAGGCAGCAGATGGCGCACATGTTTTTTCTGTAGAATTCCTTCCTGGCCAGTTTGATCAGAGAGCCGATTCCGCTGTACAGTGCGTGCAGTTCCTGGACGAAAATGCACAGCCAATCATCCGTTCTGCCACTACTTATGTGATCGAAGGTGACATTACAGAGGAAGAATTCGAGGCAATCAAGAATCACTGCATTAACCCTGTAGATTCCCGTGAGACAGGCCTTCAGAAGCCGGAGACACTGGTTGCAGATTTCAAGGATCCGGAAGATGTAAAGATCTTCGATGGCTTCCGCGACATGGAAGAGGCACCATTAAAAGAGCTTTACAGCTCCCTGAACCTTGCTATGACATTCAAGGATTTCCTTCATATCCAGAACTATTTCAAGAACGAGGAGAAACGCGATCCATCCATGACCGAGATCCGTGTTCTGGATACTTACTGGTCTGACCATTGCCGTCATACCACATTCTCCACTGAGCTTACACAGGTGAAATTTGACGAGGGTGATTATAAAACTCCTATCGTTGATACCTATAACAGATATCTTTCCGACAGAGAAGTCCTTTATAAGGGACGAGACGACAAATTCGTCTGCCTGATGGATCTTGCTCTTATGGCTATGAAGAAACTGAAATCCGAAGGCAAGCTTCAGGATCAGGAAGAGTCTGACGAGATCAATGCCTGCAGTATTGTAGTGCCGGTTGATGTAAATGGAAAAGAAGAGGAATGGCTGATCAACTTTAAGAATGAGACACACAACCATCCGACGGAGATTGAGCCATTTGGTGGCGCAGCTACCTGCCTTGGCGGTGCAATCCGTGACCCGCTTTCCGGACGTACTTATGTATACCAGGCAATGCGTGTAACAGGAGCAGCAGATCCTACTGTTTCCGTAAAAGAGACTCTGAAAGGTAAGCTTCCGCAGAAGAAACTGGTTCGTGGCGCAGCTCACGGCTACAGCTCCTACGGTAACCAGATCGGTCTTGCTACCGGCTATGTAAAAGAAATCTATCATCCGAATTACGTTGCAAAACGTATGGAGATCGGTGCAGTTATGGGTGCTGCTCCAAGACGTGCAGTTATCCGTGAGAACTCTGATCCGGGAGATATTATCATCCTTCTTGGCGGACGTACCGGACGTGACGGTATCGGTGGTGCTACCGGTTCCTCCAAGGTACATACAGAGGCTTCTATCGAGGTCTGCGGCGCTGAGGTACAGAAAGGAAATGCACCTACAGAGCGTAAGATCCAGCGTATGTTCCGTCGTGAGGAAGTCAGCTATATCATTAAGAAATGTAACGACTTCGGTGCAGGCGGTGTATCCGTAGCAATCGGAGAGCTGGCACCTGGTCTTCAGATCGACCTGGACAAAGTTCCGAAAAAATATGCAGGTCTTGACGGTACTGAGATCGCAATTTCCGAGTCCCAGGAGCGTATGGCAGTTGTTGTTGCTCCGGAAGACGTAGAGAAATTCCTTGGTTTTGCAAACGAAGAGAACCTGGAAGCAGTTCCGGTTGCAGTTGTAACAAAAGAGCCAAGACTGGTGCTTTCCTGGAGAGGAAAAGAGGTTGTAAATATTTCCCGTGCATTCCTTGATACCAACGGTGCACATCAGGAGACAACTGTAGAAGTTGAAATTCCGAATAAAGAGGGCAACCTTTTTGAAGAGCGTCCGGACGTAGCGGATGTAAGAGAAAAATGGCTCTCCACACTGGCAGACTTAAATGTATGCTCCCAGAAGGGGCTTGTAGAGATGTTTGACAGCTCCATTGGTGCAGGAAGCGTTCTTATGCCTTATGGTGGTAAAAATCAGCTTACAGAGACTCAGGCAATGGTTGCCAAGGTACCTGTACAGAATGGAACAACTAATACTGTAACTATGATGAGCTATGGCTTTGATCCATACTTATCTTCCTGGAGCCCATATCACGGAGCTGCTTATGCAGTGACAGAATCTGTTGCAAGAATCGTGGCAGCAGGTGGTGATTATAAGAAGATCCGTTTCACCTTCCAGGAATACTTCCGTCGTATGACAGAGGATCCAAAGAGATGGAGCCAGCCATTTGCAGCACTTCTTGGTGCTTATGCAGCGCAGATGGGCTTCGGTCTTCCGTCTATCGGTGGTAAGGACAGTATGTCCGGAACCTTTAATGACATTGATGTTCCGCCAACACTGGTATCCTTCGCTGTGGATGTTGCCAAGCTTCAGGATGTGATCACACCAGAGCTGAAAAAGGCTGGAAACAAGCTGGTATGGCTTCGCGCTCCGAAGGATCAGTACGATTTACCGGACTATGCAGCAATTATGGATCAGTACGAGAAATTACACAATGACATGCAGGCTGGAAAAGTAGTTTCTGCATATGCACTTGACCGTCACGGTATTGCGGCAGCAGTCAGCAAGATGGCATTTGGAAATGCAATGGGCGTGAAGATCGAGCATAACCTGGATCCAAGAGACTTCTTTGCACCAGGCTTCGGCGATCTGGTTCTGGAAGTTCCGGCTGAAAAGGTTGGTCAGCTTTCCATTACTTACACAGTAATCGGTGAAGTAACAGCTGATGGTAAATTCTCCTACGGAAACGCTGAGATCACTCTGGATGAGGCTTACAAGGCATGGACAGGCACTCTGGAGAAAGTATTCAAGACAACTTCCGGCGAAGAAAACGACGGACCAGTTGCCATGGCTGTAAAGACTAAAGACCCGGAAGCAACCTATGAGAATGGCGTTTATAATACTAAGAACATTTATGATTGCAAGCATAAAGTAGCAAAACCGCGCGTATTCATTCCTGTATTCCCGGGAACAAACTGTGAGTACGACAGCACCCGTGCTTTTGAGAGAGCAGGAGCTGAGGTAGACGTTAAAGTATTTAAGAACTTAAGTGCAGAGGATATCCGTGATTCTGTGGAAATTTTTGAGAAATCCATTGATCAGGCACAGATGATCATGTTCCCAGGCGGCTTCTCCGCTGGTGATGAGCCGGACGGTTCTGCGAAATTCTTTGCAACTGCATTCCAGAATGCAAAGATCAAAGAAGCTGTTATGAAGCTGTTAAATGAGAGAGATGGTCTTGCACTTGGTATCTGTAACGGATTCCAGGCGCTGATCAAGCTGGGACTTGTTCCATACGGTGAGATCTGCGGACAGAAAGAGGATTCTCCTACACTGACCTATAACACCATCGGACGTCATATTTCCAAGATGGTTTACACAAAGGTTGTAAGCAACAAGTCTCCATGGCTGCAGAAAGCCACACTTGGCGGTGTATACTGCAACCCGGCTTCCCACGGTGAGGGACGCTTCGTAGCAAACGAGGAATGGCTTGCTAAGCTCCTTGCAAACGGTCAGGTAGCTACCCAGTATGTAAATCCAAACGGAGAGCTGGATCAGTCCGAAGAATCCAATATCAACGGATCTACCTATAACATTGAGGGTATCACAAGCCCGGATGGACGTGTTCTCGGTAAGATGGCACATAGCGAGCGCCGCGACAATGGCGTTGCAATCAACATCTATGGACAGCAGGATATTCAGATCTTTGAGTCCGGTGTTGAGTACTTCAAATAAAACGTTGCAAATAAAACGTTAAAAAAGAAATATCCTGGTAAGTACAAAGCTTTTTCCGCATTGTAACTTATCCAGGATATTTTTTGTATCTTCATTACTTTGATTTTCGTCACCGCGGATGCATTGCCATCAATATAGTTCTTGCGCTATATTTAATAATTTTAATGAAATATTTTCCAGGCTATTTCCATCTAATGTATGTAAAAGGAAATACAGCAATTAATTTCGTGTACTGCAGAACACAAAAAGGAGCGAAAAACCTTATGGAAAATTTGGTGAAAAAGGCAAAATCCGGAGATTCCGGTGCATTTGCACAGCTCATCCGGATGAATACCCAGAGTATGTATAAAGTAGCCTGGGCCTATCTGAAGAATGACGAAGATGTGGCAGATGCCATACAGGAAACGATTTTAAAGTGTTATGAGAAGCTTTCCGCTTTAAAAAAGGATTCTTACTTCAAAACCTGGATGATTCGGATCCTGATCAATAACTGCAACGAAATGCTTCGGCACAAAGGCCGCGTTTTCCCTACGATGGAAATGGAAGAGGAAATTTTCGAGGAACCTGGCTATGTAAACTGTGAGTGGAAGGAAATCCTGGCATCCCTGGATGAGAAGTATCAGGTGGTGATGCTTTTGTATTACAGCAAATCCCTTAGTGTAAAGGAAATTGCCGCTCTTCTGGAAATCAGCCAGAATACAGTGCTTACAAGGCTCTCCAGAGCCAGAAAACAGCTTCGTGCAGAGTATGAAGGAGGATATATTCATGGATGATAAATTGTTTGATGTTTTTTCAGAAGAAACAGAAGTGCCGGAATGTGTGCTCAGGCGTGTAGATGAGACATTGGAAATGATAGAGAATTCGGCAGAGTCCGATAGAGGGTATCAGAAAGAAGAAAAAACGGGAAAAGTAATAAATGGCACTGACAGAATGGGAAAAATTGGTACACGGAAAAACTGGAAGCGCAGTTTGATCTTGACATTTGCGGCAGTGATGGCATTTGGTGCCACTGTTTTTGCTGCAGAGAAGTATATAGGCATTTCCGGTTTTTTTCAGGAAGTTGGAAATAAGATGCCGGAAGAAGCCAAGGGGTTGATTGAAAAAGATCCGGTGCAGCAGGAAGATGGAGATTCCATTGTCACTTACACCGTGAAGGAAGCCCTTTGTGATAAGAACAGTGTCCAGGTGGTGGTGGAAGTTACAGCGAAAGAAAGAGGAAAGTATCTTCTGGCAGGACAAGATGCCTTGAATGAGGATCCTGTAAGAAATCTTGGAATTGAAAGTGATAAGACAATAGAAGAATATGCCGCAGAAAAAGGACTGACCATCGTAAAGGTCGGAGCCAGCTTTGATTTTGATTCAGATCTTGGCATTGAAACAGCAGTGGGAGATTATCGAAATCTGGAAGATGATGTAGTAGATTTCTATTCTTCCGCGGTAAAGACAAATGAGAGTAAGAATCTTACCGTTTCCTGCATCGGAACTGCCACGCTTCCGGATGCTAAGTGCGTTGATGATGTGATGCGTACAAATATTACTTTCCAGCTGGAAGATAAGAGCCAGGGGAAAAACATGACCTATGTGCCTGTGGATGGTGAAGGGATAACTGCAGATGGAAAAGTAAAGATCCTGTCCGCAGATATAGAAGAAACAGAAGTGGGCGATTACGTCACAATCCATTGCATCTTCTTAGAAGAGTGCGACAGTATTTCCCTTGACGTAATGGATCTGAATGGAAATCTGTGGCAGCTTTCCGACCTTGGCGGTGGTTCAGAGGTGGCAGAGTCTGGAAAAGAAGCCACTTTCCAGAGAAGCTATCAGAAAACGGACCTTGCCGACGAAATCGGAATACGGGGATATGACTATGAAACGAATACCACGTATGAGCCGGTAAAAATGAAGCTTAAGAAATAGAATAATCGAAAAAAGTCCCCATTCACTGTTTTTTGCAATTAAAACAGTGGGATGGGGACTTATTTGATTTGTTAAATTAAGATTATCCGAACTTTCGCATATTACTCAGATCGGAAAAATCAATCATTTTGATTTCTTCAACGTTGCCGGTTGAACCCATTGGGCAAACGGCGTAGTTTCGCGTCTCATTTCCTATAGTAAGCTTTACCACATAATGCCATATGGACCATGATGGAGAGCCAACCGGATAATCACCAAAGCAATAATGAATATCATCAAATCCACCGACTAATTCAGCGAACTCACCGAGAATTGCCGGTGATGTGCTAGAGTCCCAACGGTAAGTTACAAAAAATGGCTCATTGGGATCTGCTGCCAGATCGACTGTATGATCGTTATATTGTGTTAAATATTTAAAGCGGCCTGGTTCTCTGAGGTAGGCACTTATAGCGTCCATCTTTTCAAAAGGAGTCATATCGGTAGTTGTAGTTTTGTTAATAATGTCAATCATCCATGCGTTTTTGGCCTGTTCATAATCCAGAACATTTAATGTCACTGTATTTGCAACCGTATAACCTGATAATGAATATTCCCTGAATTCTACAGTGTAGGTTCCTGCTTCGGAAAAATGCACGTATTTGATATAACCGCCTTTTACTTTCTCTAATGAAGTAGTTTCTGAGTCATTGTTTTCTAAAGGAATATCATCAAAGAAACGAGATGAACCACTTCTGTATGCGCTGGTCCGAGAGTCATTTCCATTAAAAATCAAGGAAAAAGAGTTCGGATCCGGATTGTCTGTCTTTATAAAAAGAGGTTTGGGACAATCGGTGTAAATATCTGCCTTCTGTTTGTCCAGACCATAAATTTCATATGTATATTTAGCTGGTGCAGTTTCTTCTTTATCGTATGCAGGCAGATCAGCTTTGGGAATCGGTGTGGGTGTAGGAACCGGTGTGGATGTAGGCGTTGGTGTAGGTGTAGGGGTTGCACTTTGGTGGGTACTGTTTGTCTTTTTGTTTGTTGTGCAATGGCCTGTAGAAGACCATTTGGAATAGTATTTTTTTCCTCTAACAGTCATGTAAGTGCGGGTTTGCATATAATATGTAGTCCCGGCGCGGAGGCCATTGAGAAAAATTGTGTTGTTTTTGTTACCTTTGACTGTTATAGTTTTTGCATTTTTTAGTTTTGAATTAGTGGCATAGCGCAGCTGGTAACCACTGGTCTGGGAGGTTTGTCTTTTTACTACTACAGTTGCAGCTGCTGTTTTTGCATAGATATTCATTATCTGGGCTTTCGGCGGTAAAATAACAAACTGTTTTTTAGCAGTGCCTGTATAAGTGCCTTTTCCAACAATTTGAACCGTGTAAGTTCCTACTTTTTTGCAGCCTTTAGAGTACTTTACAATATAGTTTTTCTTTTCCTTCAAGACTTTTCCTTTATAAGTTACTCGTACTTTTGGACGCTGTACCTTTTTATTATAGGTAAGCTTTGTGGCTGATAATTTAATCTTGGTATTTTTTAGCTTTACCTTTGGTGCGGCAAATACCTGGCTTGAACTGCAAAACAGAAGCAGTAAAATAATGAGGCAGAGGTGGATTTGCCGGTGTAGATGATTTTTTTTCATGGCTTTTTACTCCTTTTATGATAAGTTTATTGGGTTTTGTAAAAATATAACTATTTATGACCAGACCGCAGCAGCCATTTCTGGTCAATCTTTTTCACCTCATCATCTGCAAACCGGATATGCAGTCGGACGGAATTGGACAGCTGTACGATTTCCTCTACAGTACCTTCTCCGAATTTGGGATGAGTTACCATATCGTTTACCTGGAATTTTATTTCGCTATGTTTGGCGCTTTTGTAGGCCTGTTCACGGCGGTAGGTGTCCCGGATGGGAACTGTCTTATCGTGAATAGGGTTTTTCAGAGCTTTGTCATAATCGTGCTTCAGAAGGCTTTCTCCGATTCTGTAATAAGGAGTAGGCGCGGCGCCCACAAGAGAACAGCAGTATTTCCAGGCGCTCCCGTGCTTCCCGGCCTGCCAGTTGTACTGCGCCGGTATTTTCATATTGTATTGCATATAATGGGCGTATTCGTGCTTATAAAGATCCAGGCGATCCTCTTTGGAAAGAGGCTTCTTTACGGCATAACCAATAAACAGAAGGGAAAAATAGAAGCCTTCCTTTTCATGAGAAGAAGCAGGTGTATAAGAGCCAAGTACAGCCTCATCGTAACCAAAGCGGATAGGCACAGAAGCTCCACGAAGCCCAAACCTGCGGTCAAGAGTCTGGAACAAAGCGCGGATCTGAGCTTCGTGGATTGTAGTTTCATTATCAAGAAGTTTACGGATGGATGGGTCAATGTTCATGCAGTTACTCCTTTAAAAATTATTAACTGGAAAAATTACGTGCCAAGTTTTATGGCGGTCATGAGCAAGTAGTGAAGCAGACCTGGAATGTCCGCTTTATTGATGAACAAAAAAAGACGCTGCAATCTGCAACATCTATAATAGCGAGAGGGGGATTCGAACCCTCGACACCGCGGGTATGAACCGCGTGCTCTAGCCAACTGAGCTATCTCGCCATATTCATTTAAAAAGTTTTGCTGAAAAGTCTGTGCGTATAAAAGACTATCAGCAAAATAGCGAGAGGGGGATTCGAACCCTCGACACCGCGGGTATGAACCGCGTGCTCTAGCCAACTGAGCTATCTCGCCATATTCATTTAAAAAGTTTTGCTGAAAAGTCTGTGCGTATAAAAGACTATCAGCAAAATAGCGAGAGGGGGATTCGAACCCTCGACACCGCGGGTATGAACCGCGTGCTCTAGCCAACTGAGCTATCTCGCCATATTTATTTCATAAGTATGGGGCCTATAGGGCTCGAACCTATGACCCTCTGCTTGTAAGGCAGATGCTCTCCCAGCTGAGCTAAGACCCCATATACAAACTGTGAAGATTTATTTCTCTTCCGCAGCTCGCTTTGCTATTATACTATCAACTGTCGCAAATTGTCAACAACTTTTTTTACTTTTTTTCAAAAAAATTTAGAAACATATTTTTTCACTATTTTACAGGAAAAAGAGGAAACTTTTACAGGCAAGGACATTGCCGTAAAAACAGGAATTTTCATTTTAGGTCCTTATTTGCAAAAAGAGGAAAACAACTTGGCAAGCCAGGTTCTTTCCAAAAGAAAAATTCGTGTTATACTGAACATGTAAACAAGAAGAGCAAACAAAACATACCGGATACCTGCCAGGAGAAAAAAGAGGATGCGTTCAGCAGCCGGGAAGAGCAGCGTATTCGTATGGCCTCTGCAAAGGAACGCGGCACAAAGAAAATATGACTCCGCATATGAAAATCCTTGAAGAAGGGCTCACAAAAAGCCCAGAGACCATAATTGCGACCAGTCAATAAGAACTTTTTCATAAGACATCTTATAGTTGGATGGAGAAAATAGGGAAAAGAAAAAGACTGGCGATACGAAGAAAAGAAGAGGAGAAGATGGTATGAAGATTTTAGATTCCAAATTTATGAAGGGCTTTATCAAAATGGCAGACGATGGTTTCCAGCAGGGCTGGCATGAGAGAAACGGCGGAAACTTAAGCTATCGTCTGAAAGCAGAAGAAGTAGAAATGATCCGTCCCCGTCTGAATGCACCAGGCGAGTGGCAGCCGATCGGTACAGAGGTACCAGGACTTGCAGGTGAGTTTTTCCTGGTAACCGGAAGCGGCAAATATTTCCGAAACATTGCAGTTGACCCGGAAGCCTGCCTGGCCATTATCGAGCTGGACGACAAGGGCGTTAATTACAGAATCCGTTGGGGACTGGTAGAAGGCGGCCGTCCAACCAGCGAGCTTCCAACCCACCTTATGAACCACGAGGTAAAAAAGAAGCTTACAAACGGCAGACACCGTGTCATCTACCACGCGCACACAACCAACACCATCGCACTTACCTTTGTGCTTCCACTGGATGACAAGGTATTTACAAGAGAGCTGTGGGAGTCTGCAACAGAATGCCCGGTTGTTTTCCCGGATGGTGTAGGCGTTGTAGGCTGGATGGTACCAGGCGGAAGAGAAATCGCAGTAAAAACCGCGGAGCTCATGAAGAAATACGATGTTGTCATCTGGGCACACCACGGAATGTTCTGCTCCGGTGAGGACTTTGACCTGACCTTCGGTCTTCTCCACACCGTAGAGAAATCTGCAGAGATTCTGGTAAAAGTAATGTCCATGGCACCACGCAAGCTCCAGACCATCACTCCAGACGATTTCCGTGCCGTAGCCAAGGATTTCCACGTAACTCTGCCAGAAGAGTTTCTCTATGAAAAAGAAAACTAAGGACTTTGCAGAATCTGCCCGAAGCAGGTATAAACACTTGCCAGGCAGATTCTTTTTTATTTACGCGGGCAACGAGCCAAGGCCCGTGCCTGCACGAGACCTTGGCGACTGCCGCGTAAAAAATTTAGAGAAAAACCGGCACTGGTTGTGGAATTAAAATGGGATAAAAACGCCAGTGGTGCAATTTCTCAGATTAAGGAAAAAGAGTGTTGCAGAAGCCTGGAAGAATACAGAGGGAATATTCTTCTGGTAGGTGTCAATTACAACAAGAAAACAAAAGAACATGAATGTATAATCGAGGAGATTTCACTTCCCTGAAATGAAAAGAAATTCTGTAAAGTTTTTGTGGAAAGCTGCTTGACAATTCATTATCTGTGTGCTATTTTATATAAAAATTCAATTTAACGAACTAAACCGTTGAAGCGGGAATAAAAACATTCGTGCACCCACAGAGAGTCCGGGAGGCTGAGAGCCGGGCGGTAAGCAGTTTGTTAAATGGGCCGCTGAGGGCGCATTGAAAGGCTGATAGAAGCCAAGTAGCATGCGACGTAAGACATACGTCAGTTGTCAGGAATATGATAGTATTCCGATAAGAGCACGATAATATGATCGTGAATCAAGGTGGCACCGCGGGAGAATATTTGAACCCGTCCTTGACAGAGTAGAAAATCTGTCATGGACGGGTTTTTCTGTTAGGCAAAATAAAAATCAGGAGGTGCTCTATGTATCCAACATTTGACAAGATCAGAGAAATGGCAGCAACGGGAGACTACAAAAGAATTCCAATCTGCAAAGAGCTATACGCAGACAGTTACACACCGGTAGAAATGATGCGGATCCTTCAAAAAGCAAGTCATCACTGCTATCTGCTGGAAAGCGCAAGCCAGAACGAGGTGTGGGGAAGATATTCTTTTCTTGGATATGACCCTTCCATGGAAATTACCTGTACAGACGGAACCCTTCGGATACGCAAAACCGGTGAAGAAAAGAACAAACCTGATTTTGCAGAAAAAAACAGCAAGCAAAATGAATGTAAATCAGAGTTAGGAAAAGATACGGCAGGAGAGTTCGAAGAAGCTTCCCAGGTTGCTCACCCAGGCAATGCCATCCGTGAGATCATCAGCCAGTACAAAAGCCCGGTCATGGATGAGATGCCAACCTTCACCGGCGGTCTGGTCGGCTATTTCTCCTACGACTACATCAAATACAGCGAGCCCAAGCTGGAACTAAAAGACGAAGAACAGCAGGACTTCCGTGATCTGGATCTGATGCTGTTCAATGATGTGATCGCATTCGACCATTATCGCCAGAAAGTCCTTCTCATCACCGGTGTGATGACAGCTGACCTGGAAAAGTCCTATAAACGGGCCTGTGAAAAACTGGAAGAAATGACTGCTCTCATCAAAAAAGGTGAGAAAAAGCACTTCCCTCCCATTAAGCTTCAGTCCTCCATCCAGCCTCAGTTCCCAAAAGAAAAATACTGTGAGATGGTGGAAAAAGCCAAACACTATATTCACGAAGGCGATATTTTCCAGGTGGTTTTATCAAACCCAATGAGAGCAAAAGCGGAAGGAAGCTTATTCGACACCTACCGCGTACTGAGGGCAACCAACCCATCCCCATACATGTTTTATTTTTCCAGTGACGACATTGAAATCGCCGGCGCTTCCCCGGAAACACTGGTGAAGCTGAACCATGGAAAGCTGAGCACCTTCCCCTTAGCGGGAACCAGACCTCGCGGAAAAACACCAGAAGAGGATAAAGCACTGGAAGCAGATCTTCTCCAGGACGAAAAAGAACTGGCAGAGCACAACATGCTTGTGGATCTTGGCAGAAACGACATTGGAAAAATCAGTGAGCTTGGTACTGTAAAAGTAGAAAAATATCTGACTGTGGAGCGTTATTCCTGTGTTATGCACCTTGGCTCCACCGTGACAGGAACCATCCAAAAGGGAAAAGATGCCATTGATGCAGTGGATGCCATCCTGCCAGCCGGAACCCTTTCCGGAGCGCCAAAATTCCGTGCCTGCCAGATCATTCAGGAACTGGAACAAAGCAAGCGGGGCATTTACGGCGGTGCCATCGGGTATGTGGATTTCACTGGAAATCTGGATGTGTGCATTGCAATCCGTCTGGTATATAAGAAAAAAGATGAGATCTGTATCCGGTCTGGAGCCGGAATCGTGGCAGACAGCGTGCCGGAAAAAGAGTTTGAAGAATGCCAGAACAAAGCAAGAGCGGTGGTAAGGGCCATCAGCCAGGCAGAGGAGGGATTAGAATGATTTTACTCATTGATAATTACGACAGTTTTTCCTATAACCTGTATCAGCTGATCGGGTCTGTTAATCCGGACATTCAGGTGGTGCGCAATGACGAAATTACTCTGGATGAAATCGAGAAGCTGGCACCAGAGGCAATCGTTCTTTCCCCAGGACCTGGACGGCCGGAGGAGGCAGGAATCTGTATTCCAGTGATCAAAGCGTTTGCAGGAAAAATCCCCATCCTGGGTGTTTGCCTGGGCCACCAGAGCATTTGCGAAGCCTTCGGCGGAGTGGTTTCTTATGCGAAGGAGTTAAAGCATGGGAAAAGGGATATGATGATCCAGTGCCACACCAATGTTCTGTTTAATGGACTCCCGGAAAAGTTCCCGGCAGCCAGATACCATTCCCTGGCAGCAATTGAAGAAACACTTCCGGAAGATCTGGTGGTAACAGCCAGGGCAGAGGATGGAGAAATCATGGCAGTGGAACATAAAGAATATCCGGTTTTCGGTGTGCAGTTCCATCCGGAGTCGGTTATGACACCTGATGGGAAAAAGATGATTGAGAATTTCCTGGCTGCGCGGACGCGCTTGGACAAATAGATTTACAACATCAGAGAGGAGCAGAAAAAATGATCAGAGAAAGCATTATCAAATTATCCAAGAAACAGAACTTAACCTATCAGGAAGCAGAAGAGGTAATGGATGAGATTATGAGCGGAAAAGCCACTCCGGTGCAGATGTCCGCTTACCTGACAGCCCTGGCACTGAAAGGAGAGACCATTGACGAGATCACCGCTTCCGCAGCAGGTATGAGAGCACACTGCATTAAGCTGCTCCATGACATGGATGTGCTGG
Source organism: Blautia glucerasea (assembly GCF_020537505.1). Classification (GTDB taxonomy): domain Bacteria; phylum Bacillota; class Clostridia; order Lachnospirales; family Lachnospiraceae; genus Blautia_A. Next base: position 66,237 of record NZ_JAJBMO010000014.1, read on the forward strand.
AAATCGTTGGTACCGGCGGAGATGGTTCCAATTCCTTTAACATTTCCACTACCGCTTCCCTGGTGATCGCAGCAGGCGGCGTACCGGTAGCAAAGCATGGAAACAGAGCGGCTTCTTCCAAATCCGGCGCCGCCGATGTGCTGGAAGCTCTTGGCGTTAAAATCACGATCCCGCCAGAAAAAAGCCAGGAACTGCTGAAAAAAATTGGAATCTGTTTCCTGTTTGCACAGAACTATCATATTGCCATGAAGTACGTGGCTCCAATCCGTAAAGAGCTGGGAATCCGCACCGTATTTAACATTCTTGGACCGTTGAGTAATCCGGCTGGAGCCAATATGGAGCTGATGGGCGTTTACGACGAAGCACTTGTGGAGCCACTGGCACAGGTTATGGCAAACCTTGGGGTAACAAGAGGAATGGTAGTTTTCGGACAGGACAGCCTGGATGAAATTTCCATGAGCGCACCAACTTCTGTCTGCGAGATCAAAGATGGTAAATTCACTTCCTATGTACTCACCCCGGAGCAGTTCGGCTATGAGCGCTGCACCAAAGAGGAACTTCAGGGGGGAACTCCACAGGAGAATGCAGAAATCACAAAAGCAATTCTGGAAGGAAAAGAGACAGGTGCAAAACGCCATGCAGTTTGCCTGAATGCTGGCGCAGCTCTTTATATTGCTGGTAAGGCAGATTCAATTGAGACGGGTGTGAAACTGGCAGAGCAGCTGATCGACAGTGGCGCAGCCCTGAAGAAACTGGAAGAATTTATAGAAAAGAGCAACCAGGAGTAATGAGTAAACACAAATAATAACAAAAATAACAATAATCACATTGCAAAACAAAATAACACCGAAAAGAATAACAATATAACTCATTGGGATAAAGATGACGACAAGAGAGAATGACATCACAGAGAGTTTTTCAGGAGATAGAATGAGTATTTTAAATGAGATAGCAGCGCGCACAAAAGAGCGTATTGCGGAGGAAAAATTTAAAGTCCCATTAAGGGAACTTATCTCACAGCAGAATTCCGATCTGGCGAAACATGCCCAGGAAAAAATCTCTTTTCTGGAGGCATTAAAAAAGCCGGGAATGTCTTACATCTGTGAAGTAAAAAAAGCATCTCCTTCAAAAGGATTGATCGCACCAGATTTTCCTTATCTGGACATTGCAAAGGAATATGAGCAGGCCGGTGCTTCTGCAATCTCCTGCCTCACAGAGCCCTTTTATTTCCAGGGCGCAGACCGGTATTTGCAGGAAATTTCCCAGGCTGTGGAGCTTCCGGTGCTCCGAAAGGATTTTACCGTAGATGAGTATATGATCTACCAGGCAAAAGCATTTGGGGCTTCCGCTGTACTGCTGATCTGTGCTATCCTTGATAACAGCCAGTTAAAAGCCTTTGGGGAACTGGCACAGGATTTGGGACTGGATGCTCTGGTGGAAGCCCATGATGAGTGGGAAGCAGACCGGGCACTGAATCTGGATGCGAAGATCGTGGGAGTAAACAACCGAAATCTCCATGATTTTACCGTTGACATGGGAAATAGTATCCGGCTTCGAAGCATGGCACCGGCAGATACGGTGTTTGTTTCAGAAAGCGGCATTAAGACAGCGGAGGATATCCGCATATTATATGAAAATAAAGTGGACGCAGTCCTGATCGGGGAAACCCTGATGCGAAGCCCCGACAAGAAGGCTGCGCTGGAAGCACTGAATGCGGGGATTGCCTAACCGTACGCATTTGGCAATGGAAAGAGCATTAGGTGCTGGAAAATAAATTAGTTGGAAAATAACAAGTTAACGAAAAGGAACAGAACAATATGGCAAAGTTAAAAATCTGCGGCCTGACCTGTGAAGAGGACATTGCTGCAGTGAATGAAGTAAAACCGGATTTTGTGGGATTTGTGATCGAAGTTCCGGGGAGAAGACGAAGCCTTACGGCGGAGCAGGTCAAAGTCCTGGTGGAGGGACTGGACAAAGAAATCCTTCCGGTAGGTGTATTCGTAAACGCTGCCCCTGAACTTCCCATCTCCTTATTAAGAGACGGCACCCTCTGGGCAGCCCAGCTTCACGGAAATGAAGACGAAGACTACATCGAAAAAATCCAGAATATGACCGGAAAGCCTGTGATCAAGGCCTTCTCCATAAAAAACCCAGAAGATGTACAGCGAGCCCTCCGAAGCCCCGCTGACTACATCCTCTTAGACCAGGGCGCCGGCGGAACCGGCGAACCCTTCGACTGGAGCCTGGTCCCCCCAGTCCGCCGCCCCTTCTTCCTGGCGGGAGGAATCGGCCCCGAAAACCTCCGCACCGCTATCTCCACCCTGCGCCCCTGGGCCGTAGACCTAAGCAGCAGCCTGGAAACTGATGGCAAAAAAGACCCGGCGAAGATTAAGCAAATAGCCCGTATGCTTAAACAAATTAATACACTGGAAGCATACAGGAAAGAACGCGAAGCAGATTTTGAGTAAGAGTGTAATAAAATAATCGTTACCAATAACATAAGGAAGGAACACACACCCATGTCAAACGGAAGATTTGGAATCCACGGCGGCCAGTACATCCCCGAAACCCTGATGAACGCGGTGATCGAACTGGAAGAAGCCTATAACCACTACAAAAACGACCCGGAATTCAACCGGGAGCTCACCGAACTTTTAAATGAATACGCAGGCAGACCATCCCGTCTCTACTACGCGGCCCACATGACAGAGGACCTTGGCGGCGCCAAAGTCTACTTAAAAAGAGAAGACCTGAACCATACCGGCGCCCACAAGATCAACAACGTGTTAGGTCAGGTGCTTCTTGCAAAAAAAATGGGCAAAACCCGTGTCATTGCGGAAACCGGTGCCGGACAGCACGGTGTAGCCACAGCCACAGCCGCAGCCCTTATGGGAATGGAATGCGAGGTATTCATGGGAAAAGAAGATACCGAGCGCCAGGCATTAAATGTATATAAGATGCGTCTCCTTGGAGCAAAAGTTCATCCTGTAACCTCCGGAACTGCCACTTTGAAAGATGCCGTATCCGAGACCATGCGTGAATGGACTAACCGTGTAGCAGATACCCATTATGTACTGGGCTCCGTTATGGGCCCTCACCCTTTCCCAACCATTGTCCGCGATTTCCAGGCAGTTATCTCCAAAGAAATCAAGGAGCAGATGCTGGAAAAAGAAGGCAGGCTTCCAGATGCAGTCCTTGCATGTGTTGGCGGCGGCTCCAATGCTATCGGAACCTTCTATCACTTTATTGAAGACAAAGATGTGCAGCTCATTGGCTGTGAGGCAGCAGGCCGCGGCGTAAACACCGCAGAGACAGCCGCTACCATTGCCACAGGCAGGCTTGGCATTTTCCACGGAATGAAATCCTATTTCTGTCAGGATGAGTACGGTCAGATCGCACCAGTTTACTCCATTTCCGCAGGTCTGGACTACCCTGGAATCGGTCCGGAGCACGCCCACCTTTACGACATCGGCCGCGCCCAGTATGTGCCGGTAACCGACGAAGAAGCCGTGGAAGCCTTCGAATACCTTTCTAAAACAGAAGGAATCATCCCAGCCATTGAAAGTGCACACGCCGTTGCCTACGCAAGAAAAATCGTACCACAGATGAGAAAAGACCAGAGCGTGGTCATCACCATTTCCGGCCGCGGCGATAAAGACTGTGTGGCAATCGCAAGATACAGAGGGGAGGATATCCATGAGTAACCGAATTTCAGAAGCATTTGCAAAAGGAAAAGCATTTATCCCGTTTATCACCTGCGGAGATCCATCCCTTGAGATCACCGAGCAGCTTGTCTATGCAATGGAGGAAGCAGGCGCAGATCTTATTGAGCTTGGAATCCCATTTTCTGATCCCACAGCAGAAGGCCCGGTGATCCAGGAGGCCAATGTGCGTGCCTTAAGCGGCGGCGTAACCACAGACAAAGTCTTTGACATGGTAGTAAAAATCCGTGAGAAAACCAGTATCCCAATGGTATTTATGACCTACGCAAACGTAGTTTTTTCCTATGGAACAGAGCGTTTTATTAAGAAAGCAGCAGAAGTGGGAATGGACGGTCTGATTCTTCCAGATGTTCCATTTGAGGAAAAAGAAGAGTTCGACGTAGTGTGCAGGCAGTACGGTCTGGATCTGATTTCCCTGATCGCACCAACCTCCCATGAGAGGATCACCCGGATTGCAAAAGAGGCAAACGGCTTTGTATACTGTGTTTCCTCCCTTGGCGTAACCGGAACCAGAACCCAGATCACTACTGATATCGGTGCTATGGTGAAGCTGGTAAAAGCAGCGAAGGACATTCCATGCGCAGTCGGTTTTGGAATCTCCACCCCGGAGCAGGCAAAGAAAATGGCTGCCCAGTCAGATGGCGCCATCGTAGGCTCTGCCATTGTGAAGCTTTGTGCAGCACATGGGGAAAACTGCGTGCCATATGTAAAGGATTACGTAAAGTCTATGAAAGACGCTGTGCGTGAGGCTTAAGCATATTTTTGATAAGCCAGAATATAAAATAATGGAAAAAAATGGTTAAATTTTTCCAAAAATAAGCAGAGCAGACCAAAAAAAATTAGCCTGTTTTAATTCTAAAAAGACTATAAAAGAGGGCAAAAGCGTTGACATTTTGCCCTCTTTTTTTTATAGTATCATATGTGAATTAATTTTATGTGTAAAATCAAAATGGTAATGAAAAAGAGGAATGAAGTTGGAGAAAAAACTGGTATTTATTTTTAATCCCAAAGCAGGGAAAGGAAAAATCAAGACATCTCTGATGGATATAGTAGATATCTTTAACAAAGGCGGCTATGAAGTGATCATCCGCGCAACCCAGGCTCCGAGAGATGCTTATGAACAGGTGAAATTATATGCAGACAAGGTAGACCTGATCGTCTGCAGCGGCGGTGACGGTACACTGGACGAGGTGGTTACCGGTATTACAGAAATAGGAAGCAAGGTTCCGGTAGGTTACATACCTGCAGGAAGCACCAATGATTTTGCAAACAGTCTTTTTATGCCAAAGAACATGCTGGATGCTGCTTCCATGATTATGGAGGAGCAGGTCTACCGTTGTGACATTGGCAAGTTTAATCAGCAGACCTTTGCCTATGTAGCAGCATTTGGTCTTTTTACGGATGTTTCCTATGAGACAAGCCAGGATCTGAAGAACATTCTGGGACATCTGGCATATGTGCTGGAGGGCGCCAAGAGACTTCTGGATATCAAAGCATATCACATGAAGGTGACAACAGAGAGCGGCGTGATCGAGGATAATTTTATTTACGGCATGATCACCAATTCCAGATCCGTAGGTGGATTTAAGAATCTGACAAGGGATGTGGATATGAACGACGGCCTTTTTGAGGTTACCCTGATCGTGCAGCCGAAGAATCCACTGGAAATGCAGGAAATCGTCCGCAATCTTCTCAGTATGGAAGACACTACGGACCTAATCTATTCCTTCAAAGCGCGGAAGCTGTCCTTTGAAGCAGAGGAAGAGGTTGCATGGACTCTGGACGGGGAATACGGAGGAAGCCCGAAGACAGTTGAGATCGAGAATCTGCAGCAGGCGCTGAATCTTTATCTGAAAAGCACCAAATAGGCTTCGTCCTGCCCAATGGACATCAATCCAGATAAACATCCAGAAACTGCAAAATGACAATATTGTTATGAAAAAATGAGATGGAAATAAAACCAGTAATGTGTGTGATGAACGAGAGGAGAGGAAAAATGGGAGATTATGTAAATGTGAAGGAATTATTCGGATGTGATGTATTCAATGATTCCGTCATGCAGGACCGTCTGCCGAAGAAAGTCTACAAAGAGCTGAAGAAGACTATTGAAGAGGGCAAGGAGCTTTCCATGGAGGTTGCAGATGTGGTTGCCCACGAGATGAAAGAATGGGCCATCGAGAAGGGTGCCACTCATTACAGTCACTGGTTTCAGCCTCTTACAGGCGTAACTGCAGAGAAGCACGATGCATTTATCACCGCACCTATGGAGAATGGAAAGGTTCTGCAGAGCTTTTCCGGGAAAGAGCTGATCAAAGGGGAGCCGGACGCATCTTCTTTCCCGTCTGGCGGACTTCGTGCCACCTTTGAGGCAAGAGGCTATACAACATGGGATTGTACCTCACCGGCTTTTGTAAGACATGATGCAGCAGGTGGAACCTTATGCATTCCTACCGCTTTCTGTTCCTATACAGGAGAAGCGCTGGATCAGAAGACACCGCTTCTTCGTTCTATGGAAGCCATCAATACACAGGCATTAAGACTTCTCAGACTTTTCGGAAATACGACCTCCAAACGGGTGACACCATCTGTTGGTGCAGAGCAGGAGTATTTCCTTGTTGATAAAGAGAAATATATGCAGAGAAAGGATCTGGTTTACACCGGACGCACTCTTTTCGGAGCCATGCCTCCGAAAGGACAGGAGATGGATGACCATTATTTCGGAACCATCCGTCAGAGAGTTTCCGCATATATGAAAGAAGTAAATGAAGAGTGCTGGAAGCTGGGAGTTACAGCCAAGACCCAGCACAATGAGGTTGCACCGGCACAGCATGAGCTTGCGCCCATCTATGCACCTGTTAATATTGCAGCAGATCACAACCAGATCATGATGCGTATCCTGAAAAAGGTGGCAAGCCGTCACGGCATGCGCTGTCTGCTTCACGAGAAACCTTTTGCAGGCTTGAATGGTTCCGGTAAGCACAATAACTGGTCCCTGACTACTGATGACGGAATTAATCTTCTGGAGCCGGGGAAGACACCACATGAGAACATTCAGTTCCTTCTGGTTCTGACCTGTATCCTGAAAGCAGTTGACAAGCATGCAGATCTTCTTCGTGAGTCCGCTGCAGATGTTGGAAATGACCAGCGCCTTGGCGGTCATGAGGCTCCGCCAGCTGTTATTTCGGTTTTCCTTGGAGAGCAGCTTGAGGATGTGCTGGAGCAGCTGATCAGCACTGGTACTGCTACAAGAAGTAAGACCGGGGAGAAAATGGATACAGGCGTTAAGACGCTTCCGGATTTCATGAAGGATGCTACAGACCGTAACCGTACTTCACCCTTTGCTTTTACCGGCAATAAATTCGAGTTCCGTATGGTTGGTTCCAAGGATTCCATTTCCGCATGCAATGTGGTGCTGAATACTATTACTGCTGAGGCGTTTAAGGAAGCCTGCAATGTTCTGGAGAGCGCAGAAGACTTTGATCTGGCAGTCCATGATCTGATCAAGAAATATGCTACCGAGCATCAGAGAATCGTATTTAACGGCAATGGCTATGCTCCTGAATGGGAAAAAGAGGCACGCCGCCGCGGACTTCCTATTCTGCCATCTATGGTAGATGCCATTCCGGCACTTACTACAGATAAGGCTGTAGAACTGTTCGGAGAATTTGGAGTATTTACAAAGACTGAGCTGGAGTCTAGAGCGGAGATCCAGTATGAGATTTATGCGAAAGCAATTAACATCGAAGCGAAAACCATGGTGGACATGGCAACCAAGCAGATCATTCCGGCAGTTATCAAGTATACAACTGTACTGGCAGAGTCCATCAATCAGGTGAAGGCAGTTGGACCAATTGACGTGAGTGTTCAGATGGATCTTCTGAAGAAAGCAAGCAAGCTTCTGAAAGAAGTGAACAGTACCATGAATAAGCTGAGCAAGCTGATAGATCAGATCGAGACGCATCCGGAAGGACGTGACAGAGCAGTGTTCTGCAGAGAGAAATTGGTTCCGTCTATGGAGAAATTAAGGGAGCCGGTTGATGAACTGGAAATGTTAGTGGATAAAGAAATGTGGCCAATGCCATCCTATGGAGATCTGGTATTTGAGCCGTAAAGTGATCAGGAGGACTGCAGCCGCAGTCCTCTTTTCTACTAAAGGGGTAAAGCGGGGAAGGTGCAATACGGATGTGATTTCACAGTCATTGTTCCTAACAGGTTGGTGTAATGCCTGCAAACCTCTTGAGACGGGCTTAAAGTGAGTAGAAAATTGGCATAAAGTTTAAAATGAACGAAGGTTGGAAAAATAAATGAGTGAATTTGATTTTTTAGAGGAACAGGGTGTCAATGGGGCGCTTATTAAGGCTGCTGAAGATTTCAGACGTGAGTTTGGTGTTTCAGATGAAGCGAAGCACAGGCTGATAAAACCGGCGCTGCCCTTCTATGGAAAAGAAACCCTGGAGATGGCGATGGCAGCAGTATTGGAGCAGGAGAATCTGCTTCTGGCTGGACCGAAAGCCACAGGTAAGAATGTGCTGGCTGAGAACCTGGCTTATATTTTTGGAAGACCAGTGTATAACGTGTCTTTCCATGTGAACACAAACAGTGGTGACCTGATCGGAACTGACACCTTTGTGGATAATCAGGTGAAGCTGCGAAAAGGAAGTATTTACCAGTGCGCGGAAGAGGGCGGTTTCGGTATTCTGGATGAGATCAATATGGCAAAAAATGATGCAGTATCTGTACTTCACGCTACCTTAGATTACCGCCGCTCCATTGATGTGCCAGGATATGACAAGATCGATCTTCACCCGGCAGCAAGATTTATTGGCACAATGAATTACGGATATGCAGGAACAAAGGAGCTGAATGAGGCGCTGGTTTCCCGTTTTCTGGTGATCGACATGCCGGCACAGAATGAGGAGACATTGGGGTTTATTTTTAACCGGATGTTCCCGGATGCGAAGAAAGAGGCTGTGGAGCAGTTTATCGGCGTATTTCTGGATCTGCAGCAAAAGTCCATGAACAGCGAGATTTCCACCAAGCCGCTTGATCTTCGTGGACTGCTTGCCGCAATGAAGATCGTGCGCACAGGACTTTCCCCCTGGCAGGCAGTGCGCATGGGAATTGTAAATAAAACATTTGATGTGTTTGAAAAAGAGATCGTGGAGGATGTTGTGCGCACCAGAATTCCACAGGGATGGACACGGGAAGATGTTTATGGAGAATAAAGATAACGAATCTTTAAAGCTTTCTGCAAAAATGGTTGATCTTGAAGATGCGGAGGAATTTTTGAAGGGATCATCTGCTGGAAAAGAAAAAATCATAAACGTAGCGAGCAATAAGGGAACAGAAAGTTTTTTTACGGAAGTGACTGCTACGAAAGAAAGAGAAAAAATTCAGAAAGGAGAGGATGACTGTCAAGAACTAAGCCTCCAGGATTATCAGCTGGAACTGGAAAACCGTATCCGGAATCTGCTCTGGACCATCAGCGGTGACTACACCCAGCAGATGAAGCCGGATGTTTCCTTATTTCTGAGATCCAAGGATATTGCCCTGTATGATGGAATCAAGCAGGGAGCGCTGGCGAAGTTTTTCGACAAGGATTTTCTTGGAATGTATCTGGTGAAGAAGATCTTTATGGGTGCAGACGAGACGGCACTTACTTTTGTTTCACAGCTTTGTATAGAGGAAGCCATTGGAGACAGAATCTGCGAACAGCGCCCTGGGATCTGGGAGATGCAGAGGAAAGCCTGCGAGGACATACTGGATCAGGAATATGAGACTATGCCGTCGGCAGCAGATAAGCTGGGCTATCTGAGAGTGAATCTGCTGAGAAGGCGGATTGACAGAGTAGAAAACACTTCTTTGAAAAAGAAGAATCCGCAGGATGATTCCAGAGGTGAGGAAAAATCGGCGGATAGTGTGAAAAATGCGAACGTATCAAATGGGATAATAGCAGGAAATGCTGATGCATCAAATAAAACCATAACAAAAATAACGAAAAATAAACAAAAAGATAGAAAATACAAAGGAATCTATCACTATATCGACATGATTTCCAGTGCGTCAGAAATTGCGGATACAATGTCTTTAATCCGCATCATAGACACGGTATACAATGAAGTTGCTGACCCCGATTTTTCCAAAAAGGCAACCCTTGAGCAGGTGCTTGCTGTCACTATGGAGGATCTGACGGAGTTCGACTGGCACGACTATCTTTCCGAAGAAATGTATGAGGACGCACTGGAAAGCTATATGGAGCAGCTTACCTCCAATGTGGCTGGTATGGAGAATATGGATGTCACCCGGGAGATGGAAGAGGAAAGGCAGTCGAAACAGAAAATTACAGTTTTGCCTCCGGAGGCTCTGGAAAAAGCCCATACCTATGTGGAGCTGAATTTCGGCAGAACCTATCTGAACGAGATGGAAGAGAAGCGGATGAACCAGCTGATGTGCCGGGACATTCACAGCGACTGCAGCCTTTATTTTACAGAAGGAATCCTGAAAAGTCCGGTAAAACGAAATTACCAGTATGAATATGCCAAAAGGTTGAAAAATAAGAATATCTGGCTTTATCATGACAAGCACCGCATTGTGAAGCGGAATATCGCCCTTCTCACGGAGATGCTGAAGAAGTCCCTGGTCATCAAAAGTGAAAATCAGGAGATTCTTTCAGACAGAGGAATGATTGTTCCATCAAGGCTGTGGAGGCTTGGAAGAAGCAGTGATGCACAGGTTTTTAAGCGGGAATTGAAGGGAGATTCTTCTGATTTTGTGGTAGATGTGCTGATTGATGCCAGTGGTTCCCAGATGAGCCGCCAGGGAGAGGTAGCACTGCAGGCCTACATTATCAGCGAGGCACTTAGCAATGCAGAGCTGCCCCACAGAGTGATGAGCTACTGCACTTTCTGGGATTATACCATTCTCCACCGCTTCAGAGAATATGACGACCCAAGAAGTGCAAATGAAAATATATTTAACTATGTAACATCATCCAACAACCGTGACGGACTTGCCATCCGGGCAGCAGGATATGGTCTGCTGAACCGGGAGGAAGAGAAAAAGATTCTGATCATTCTCAGTGATGGACGTCCTTACGATGTTATTGTCAATCGTCCCAATGCAAAGAATCCGGCACCGTATCATGGGAAGTACGCAATTACCGATACTGCAGCCCAGATCCGTAAGCTGCGCAGCCAGGGAGTGAGCGTGCTGGGCGTTTTCGCCGGGGAAGAGAAAGATCTGGCGACGGAGAAGAAGATTTTTGGAAAGGATTTTGCATATATCCGAAATATTACCGGATTTTCCAAAATCGTTGGAAGATATCTTACAAAGCAATTGGAGGATGATGAATAAGAAAGCAGAATACGGAGGTAACGCCATGTTCCAAAATAACAAAAAAGCTGCCTTCCTGGACTACCTGATGATCATTGTGGGTACAGCCCTTATGGCAACTGCCATAAACAGTGTTTTCGATATGTCCGGTATGGTAACCGGAGGCTTTTCCGGTATTGCGATCCTGGTAAAAGAGTGGACGGAGGGAGTCGTGCCGGGAGGCATCCCACTGTGGATCACAAACTTAAGTCTGAATATCCCGCTGTTTCTGATCGGAATGAAGCTCAGTGGATTCCAGTTTGTGAAAAGGGCACTGGTGGGAGAAATCTGCCTGTCATTCTGGCTGGCGGTTCTTCCGGCATTTGATATTGCAGGAAATGATCTTTTGCTGGCAGCCGTTTATGGTGGTGTAATCCAGGGGATTGGAATCGGACTTGTGTTTCTTGGAAGAGGAACTACCGGGGGCACAGACATGATGGCGGCACTGCTGCAACGGAAGCTACGCCATTACTCTATTGCCCAGATTATGCAGTTTATTGACGGAGCCATCGTACTTGTAGGTATGTATGTGTTCGGTGTGCAGAAAGCACTTTATGCCATCATCGCCGTTTATCTTGTAACAAAGGTATCTGACAGCTTGATCGAAGGTCTGAAATTTTCAAAACAGGCGTATATCATTACCAGCAAGCCTGACGAGATTTCCAGAGAAATCATGGACAAACTGGATCGCGGCGTAACCGGAGTCCACGGAAAGGGAATGTACTCCGGCCAGAACAAGCTGCTTCTTTTCTGCGTTGTGGGACGCAAGGAGATCGTGGCATTGAAAGAGCTGGTAGACCATATTGACCCGGATGCTTTTGTGATCGTGTCTGACGTGCGTGAAGTCCATGGTGAGGGATTTATTGAACGTAAGTAAAAAGAAAAGCTTTACCAAAGCCTTTTGCGCACCGCAAAAAAAGGAAAATAGGGCTTGAAATTGGAGTGATATAGAAAAAGTTAAAAAAAATTGCTGGAAATTTGTAAAATTTTTCTACTTTCCTCTTCCTTTTTTGGTAATTTTGTATTAAAATAGGTTCATGGATTTTTTGAATCAGTAGATTTTCCTAAGACTGTCTGAGGTTTTGTGCAATATTACAGATTTGAGACCGCGAATTTTGGCACTAATGGACAGCGATTCATGCCGGTTATACCGGCGAATATATAATGTTACTGCTCTCTTTGACAATGTTTTCACTATCCTGGAATACATTGACAGCTGTGAGACCAGTAGCCCTATAATTTACAAGAAGGGATGGAAGGGTAATGATATCAAATCAGGTACTGCAGAATACACTTGAGGGGCTCAAGGAGATATCCAGGACGGAGTTTTGCATCATTGATACAGATGGCAAGACCTTAGCGTCCACCTACAGTGAATTTGAGATTCAGCCACAGGATGTTCAGGCATTCGTGGAGTCCCAGGCTGCCAGCCAGCTTGTGAAAGGTTACCAGTATTTCAAGGTCTGTGATGATTATCAGCTGGAATATATTCTGGTTGCCCACGGAGAAGATGAAGATACTTATATGGTCGGTAAGCTTGCAGCTTTCCAGATCCAGAGCCTGATCGTGGCTTACAAGGAGCGTTTTGACAAGGACAGCTTCATTAAGAACCTGCTTTTGGATAACCTGCTTCTGGTTGATATTTATAATCGTGCGAAGAAGCTTCATATCGAGGCTGATGTCCGCCGCGTGGTTATGATCCTGGAGCTTGAGCAGGAGAGAGAGCACAGCTCTATGGAGAGCGTGAAGAGTCTTTTCGGCGGCAAGAGCAAGGATTTTATCACAGCTGTTGACGAGAAGAGCATTATCATTGTCAAGGAGCTTGAGGAGAATGAGGGATACGAAGAGATGGATAAGCTTGCCCAGACCATCCTGGATACCTTAGGCCTTGAGAAAGAGAATAATACACATATTGCATACGGAACCATCGTAAGCGAGCTGAAGGAAGTTTCCCGTTCTTACAAGGAAGCCAGAATGGCTCTTGATGTAGGCAAAATCTTCTCCCCTGAGAAGGACGTGATCGCGTACAGCTCCCTTGGAATCGGCCGTCTGATCTATCAGCTTCCGATCCCGCTGTGCAAGATGTTCATTAAGGAGATTTTCGGAGGCAAATCTCCGGATGACTTTGACGAGGAGACACTGGTCACCATCGACAAGTTCTTCGAGAACAGCCTGAATGTATCCGAGACCTCCAGGCAGCTTTACATTCACCGTAATACACTGGTATATCGTCTGGACAAGCTTCAGAAGAGCACCGGACTGGATCTCCGCGTATTCGAGGATGCCATTACATTCAAGATCGCGCTGATGGTTGTAAGATATATGAAGTATATGGAGACTCTGGAGTATTAATTTTCATATCTGTAATTCTGGTGCCTGTTGCATTTGTTTGCGGCAGGCATGTTTTTTTCTGTGTGGAAACTTCAGACCGGTTATTTGGAAAAGATTCCTGGTCTTACTTTGTGTTTCCTTTGTGAAATCTCTTGCGTTCTTAGCTTTCTCTGTTATAATAAAGTACTGTTCGAAAATGGTTATTGTTCACAGGCAATGTTCCGCGAGGTGTTTTGGGGAATAAAGCTTGTAGAAAAATAAGGTTGCATTTTCACCAGACATATATTACAATAATGTTACATAAAAATTAAGCAAACTGCTGAATTGAATTTTTACATGAAAAATTTAGGAGGATATCATGATCGATCTGATAGATGTGAGCAAGTCCTATGGACCAGGGCTTCCGGCAGTGAATCACGCCAATCTCCATGTAGATAAAGGTGAATTCGTATTTATAGTAGGAAACAGCGGCTCTGGTAAATCCACGCTGATCAAGCTGCTTCTGAAGGAACTGGATTCCACATCCGGCAAGATTATTGTAAGCGGAGAGAAGCTTGAGGGAATGAAGCACCGCCGTGTGGCTAAATACCGCCGTAAGCTTGGCGTCGTGTTCCAGGACTTCCGTCTTCTGAAAGACCGGGATGTATATGAGAACGTGGCTTTTGCCCAGCGTGTGGTAAACCGTCCTACCAGAGTTATCCGCAAGCGGGTTCCGGAAGTACTTCAGGAGGTTGGACTTGCCGGGAAATATAAAGCCTATCCGGACGAGCTGTCAGGCGGCGAGCAGCAGAGAGTTGCCCTTGCCAGAGCGATTGTAAACCGCCCGGACATCCTTCTCGCAGATGAGCCTACCGGTAACCTTGACCCGAAGACCTCCGAGGAGATCATGAAGCTCCTTGAGGAGATCAACGAGCGTGGCACCACCGTTCTGGTAGTAACCCACAATAAAGAGATCGTCAATTCCATGAAGAAGCGTGTACTGACCATGCACAATGGAGTGATCATCAGCGACGAGAAAGAAGGAGAATATTATGAGGCCTAGTACCATCTGGTATACTCTGAAGCAGGGTATCAAGAACATCAAGAGAAATTTCATGTTTTCCATTGCTTCTATTATTACGATGGCAGCATGTATTTTTCTTTTCGGAATTTTCTTTTCTATTGTAAATAATGTAAATACACTGGCACACAAGGTTGAGGAAGATGTGCCTATCACCGTTCTTTTTAATGAAGGAACCACACAGGAGCAGATGGATGCAGTTGGAGAACTGATCAAGCAGCGCCCGGAGGTTTCCAAGATCGAGTTTGAGTCCGGTGATGAAGCCTGGGAGAAGATGAAGCAGGAATATTTCGGAGATGATTCCGAGGCAGCAGACGGTTTCAAGGATGACAACCCTCTGGCCAACTCCTCCAACTACCGTGTATACATGAACAACATTGAGAAACAGTCTGAGCTGGTTGCGTATATCAAGACTCTGGACAATGTGCGTGAGGTTAACCAGTCTGAGCAGGCTGCCAAGACACTGGGATCCATTAACCGGATTGTTTCCTATGTATCTGTAGCAGTGATTGTGATCCTGCTGCTGATCGCTGTTTTCCTGATCAGCAATACCATTTCTGTTGGTATTACTGTCCGTAAGGACGAGATCGGAATTATGAAATACATTGGTGCCACAGACGCCTTTGTACGTGCGCCGTTCCTTCTGGAGGGTATGATCCTGGGACTGATCGGTGCAGGAATTCCGCTGATCATCCTGTATTTTTGCTATAACAACGTGGTAACCTATGTGTATACCAAGTTCAGCGTACTTATGGGAGTTGTGGATTTCATTCCGGTCGGACAGATCTACCAGACACTGGTTCCGGTGGCACTGGCACTGGGAATTGGAATCGGACTTGTGGGAAGCTTTATTACTACAAGAAAACACTTGAAGGTGTGAGAGTTCTGTTTTACAATAAGGGCGGTTATTCGCATTCCGCCAGAATATGAGAAGAGGATATGGGGGCTGCTGGAGAGATCTGGCAGTCCTTTTGTATAAAGAGATAGAGAGAGTATTTAGGGCGGACGCATTTGGGCAACTGATATTCCACGCTTAGGAATATCAGTTGCCCAAATGCTGTTGCTTGAATAGAACTTATATTGTGAAAATGAGGAGAAATATAGATGGCAGATAAACAATTTATAAAGGGAGCCATAACTGGTGTGCTTTGCGCATCCCTGGTGCTGGGCGGGGGATATGTGGGTCTTCAGAAAGCGGGACGTGCGGGAAGTAATGTACTGTCGGATGTGGCAGTTACCCAGAAGATTAAGTATCTGGAAGATATTATAGATCAGAATTATCTGGAAGATGTGGATGAGGATTCGCTGAAAGAGGGGATTTATACCGGGCTTCTGTATGGGCTGGGGGATCCGTATTCCAGATATTATACGGAGGAAGAATACGAGGAGGAGATGAGAGATACGGAGGGCTCTTACTCTGGAATCGGCGTGAGCATTACCCAGAATACGGAGGGCGGAATTCTGGTAGTGGACTGTTATGAGGGCAGTCCGGCGGATGAGGCCGGACTGAAGGCGAATGATGTGATCACGGCTGTGAACGGAACGGATGTAACGGAAATGACGCCAGCTGAGGTTTCAAAGATGATCCGGGAAAAGGAGGACGGTACTTCTATTCTGACCGTCTATCACCAGGAGGCAGATGAACCGGAAGAAATTACAGTGACTTTGAGCGATGTGGAGCTGCCCACTGTTTCTTATGAAATGCTGGAGGATTCTATAGGATATTTGCAAATTACAGAGTTTACCATGGTAACACCCCAGCAGTTTGAGGATGCTTATAAAGATCTTCAGGCAAAGGGCATGGAGAAGCTGATCGTGGATCTTCGTGACAATCCAGGTGGGGTGCTTTCTTCTGTGTGCGATGTGCTGCGCCAGATTTTGCCCGAAGGACTGATCGTGTATACAGAGGACAAATATGGGGAAAAACAGGAGATGAAGTGTGACGGCGACACCCCCATCGACATTCCGCTGGCAGTGCTGGTAAATGAGAACAGCGCCAGTGCATCGGAGATTTTTGCCGGGGCAGTGAAGGATTATGAGATTGGAACGATTGTGGGAACCACCACTTATGGAAAGGGAATCGTTCAAAGCATCCGCCAGCTCTCTGATGGAAGTG
This sequence comes from Blautia glucerasea, assembly GCF_020537505.1. Taxonomy (GTDB): domain Bacteria; phylum Bacillota; class Clostridia; order Lachnospirales; family Lachnospiraceae; genus Blautia_A. The sequence goes on from NZ_JAJBMO010000014.1 coordinate 82,837, forward strand.
CGGTGAAGCTGACTACAGCGAAATATTTTACCCCCAAGGGCAATGATATCCACAAGGTGGGAATCACACCGGATGTGGAGGTAAAACTGGATGCCAGTCTTTTGAACCGGACGGATTATACCCATGACGAGGATAATCAGCTTCAGGCCGCAATAGAGGCGGTTTCTCGTTGACAAAACCACTATGTTGGATTAGAATGGTAAAAGGATTTTTGCAAAATAACGCGCCTGATCTGCGCGATAAGCAGGCGGATCAGCCGATGGTTATTTTGTTGACAGGCAATAGCTGTGAAGGCATTGAACAGCTATGACAGGCACAATAAATGTGGAGGAACCATCAATGAAACACAATTTTAAGAAAATCGAGCCGAAATGGCAGAAAAAATGGGAAGAGCAGCAGGCATTTAAAGCTGTTGACGGAAGTGATAAACCGAAATTCTACGGTCTTGTAGAGTTCCCGTACCCAAGCGGTGCAGGAATGCACGTTGGTCATATTAAGGCATACTCCAGTATTGAGGTACTTTCCAGAAAGAGAAGAATGGAGGGATACAACGTACTGTTCCCAATCGGATTCGACGCATTCGGACTTCCTACTGAGAACTATGCCATCAAGACAAACAAACATCCACGCGAGATCACAGACCAGAACATTGCGAAATTCACTAACCAGCTGAAGAGCGTTGGATTCTCCTTTGACTGGAGCCGTGTGATCGATACCACACAGGAAGACTTCTATAAATGGACACAGTGGATTTTCCTGAAAATGTTTGAGAACGGACTTGTTTTCCGTGATAAAACATTAGTTAACTATTGCCCATCCTGTAAGGTCGTTCTTTCCAACGAGGACAGCCAGGGCGGTAAATGTGATATCTGCCACAGTGACGTTATCCAGAAGTCCAAGGACGTTTGGTATTTAAGAATTACCCAGTATGCTGACAAGCTTCTTGAGGGACTCAACGACGTTGACTATCCGGCAAACATCAAACAGCAGCAGATCAACTGGATCGGTAAATCCACAGGTGCTTTCGTAAACTTCACAGTTGACGGAATCGACGAGACCCTGCAGATCTACACCACAAGACCAGATACCCTGTTCGGTGTTACCTTCATGGTTATCGCACCAGAGCATCCGCTGATCGACAAATATGCAGACCGCATCACCAACATGGATGCGATCAAGGCTTACCGTGATGAGTGTGCGAAGAAAACTGAGTTCGAGAGAACCCAGCTTGTAAAAGAGAAAACTGGTGTATGCATCCAGGGACTTGAGGGCGTAAACCCTGTAAATGGAAAGAAAATCCCGATCTACATTGCAGACTATGTAATGATGGGATATGGTACGGGCGCGATCATGGCGGTACCTGCACATGACCAGAGAGACTACGATTTCGCCAAGAAATTTGGTATTGACATTATCCAGGTTATCAAGGGCGGCGATATTGAGAAAGAAGCCTACACAGGTGACGGCGAGATGATCAACTCTGATTTCCTGAACGGCTATACAAATAAGAAGGATTCCATCAAGCGCATGCTTGAGGAGCTTGAGAAGAAAGGCATTGGCAAAGCTGGTGTCCAGTACAAGATGAAGGACTGGGCATTTAACCGCCAGAGATACTGGGGCGAGCCAATCCCGATCGTTCATTGCCCGAAGTGCGGTGATGTAGCGGTTCCTTATGAGGAGCTTCCTCTTCGTCTGCCGAAGATCAAGGATTTCCAGCCAGGTGAGGACGGACAGTCTCCACTTGCGAAGATCGATTCCTTCGTAAACTGCAAATGCCCGAAATGCGGCGGCGATGCTAAGAGAGAGACCGATACCATGCCACAGTGGGCAGGATCCTCCTGGTATTTCCTTCGTTATGTGGATCCGCACAATACAGAGGCTCTTGCTGACCGCAAGAAGATGGAATACTGGATGCCGGTTGACTGGTATAACGGCGGTATGGAGCATGTAACCAGACATATGATCTATTCCAGATTCTGGCATCATTTCCTGTATGACATGGGAATTGTCAATACTCCTGAGCCATATGCGAAACGTTCTGCACAGGGTATGATCCTTGGTTCAGACGGTGACAAGATGAGCAAATCCAAGGGGAATGTAGTAGACCCGCTTGATATTGTAGAAGAGTATGGTGCTGACGCACTTCGTACTTATGTACTGTTTATGGGCGACTACGGCGCAGCTGCTCCGTGGAATGACAGCTCTGTAAGAGGCTGCAAGCGTTTCCTTGAGAGAGTTGCAGGACTGACCGACATTATGACAGAGGAGCCGGCAGCTAAGGATATGGAGGTTAAGATCCATAAGGCAATCAAGAAGGTATCCTCCGATATTGAGGCTATGAAGTTCAACACTGCAATTGCCTGCCTGATGACTCTCATCAACGACATCTACGCAGTTGGCAAGATCAGCAGGGATGACCTTGTGATCTTCATCAAGCTTCTTTGCCCATTTGCTCCTCACCTTTGCGAGGAAATCTGGGAGACCATCGGCGGAGAAGGCTTACTTTCTCTTTCCCAGTGGCCAGAGTACGAGGAGAGCAAGACCGTAGAGGCATCCGTAGAGATCGGTGTCCAGGTCAATGGTAAGGTTCGTGGAACCATCGTAATCCCTAACGGCTGTGCGAAAGAGGAAGCTCTTGAGCTGGCGAAGAAGGACGAGAGAGTAGCTTCCTTCCTGGAAGGAAAGACTCTTGTAAAAGAGATTTATGTACCGAATAAGATCGTAAACTTTGTTGCGAAATAAAGATTACTGGAATTGAGAAACTCCCTGTCAGGAAGCTGGCGGGGAGTTTTGACGTAGCCAGAGAAAATGCAGAGATAGTCCACTGTTGGTTGTAGAAGTATATAGAAAATGCATAAAACGATTATGACTGCTTTAAGGAATTAAATGTCTGCTCATAATGGAGAATACGATTTTTTTGATTTTCCAATAAGGTGGTTCGCTTTAATTCAATGGCAATTGTGTAATCTATGAGTTCCTTTCCTGTGCAGTCGAGAAGACGATATTTCTCGATAAGCTGCTGTTCGGAGATGGATTGAACATCGACAGCTGTAGTCGCTCTTTCTTCTGTTAACCCTAACAGGTAATCTGTAGAGACATGAAAAAGCTGCGACATCTTTATAAGGAATGGAAAGCCTGGTTCCCGAATGTCCATTTCGTAATTACGCAAAGTGTTGGCAGGAATGCCAAGCTCGGCAGCGAAAGCGTCGCGATTGCGATAACCATGTTCTTTACGCAGCTGCATAAGTCTTTTTCCAAAAGTCATGATAAAAATCCCTCCATTTTCTATTATTGATTGACAAAATCATATAGAATAGATATAATATACTTACCAGAACAGCTGGAAGGTAGATGCTCTCTACCCATCCCTGGTACTTATTTTGAAGATGGAATAGCCGTTCGTAACTTTCTCAGGGTCAGGACGGCTATTTCTTATGTATGGCAAATTCCAGAATAGAAACAAGTAAAATACCTGCGGTTAAAATAACCATAAATTCTTCGTATGTTGACATAATAATCACCCCCTTCCGTAAAAAACTCGGATGGGTGAGAGCACGTCCCCCAACTGCTCGGGAAAATATATTAAATTTGAAATACATATATTTATTATATAGAATAATTCGAATTACGTCAATAAAAAATATCCAAATAAGGAATAAAATATATAAACACACTCAAAATGAGTAAAAAAATAAGGAGCTGAAAAACGATGAACGGACTCAGCCAAAAACGATATCTCGAACTCCCCCTCCCAACAGAAGACGATCCCCGCTCAGACCAGCAGCGGATCCTGGATAGTCTGGCGGCAGCAGGTGTGGAAGAGCGGGTTCATATACCTGTCCACATTTTGCGGGAGTTATACCCCTTGCTGGACAACGCAAAGTGGAAAATAACGGTTTCCCTTGCCTGGAATGGGGATAAATGGGAAATGGTGGAGATTGAGGAAGGAGATACCACCGCGCAACATTATGGGCTGGCGGTGGATCTGGGAAGTACCACTGTGGTGGCGAGACTTCTGGACTGCAACAGTGGAGAGATTTTGAAGGAAGTCAGCTGCTTCAATAAGCAGATTCAGTGGGGGACAGATATTCTGTCCAGGATTTTTTACTGTAAAGATAATAAGGAAAAGCTGGAAGAAGTGCGGCGGGTTACGGTAGAATCCATTTGTGAATGCATGGATAAGCTGGATGCAAGCCACTCCGCGCTCTCCATGGTAATCGCGGGCAACACCACCATGATTCACTTCCTTCTGGGAATGGATGCCTTCTGCGTTTTCTACACTCCGCACGCAGTCCATGCCGATCGCCCCGGCTTCCAGCTGGCGCGCGATCTGGACATTCCGCTGAAGGGCTACGTTTATTGTTACCCTGCCAAGTCAAACTACCTTGGTGGCGATATTATCAGCGGCATGATTGACACTGAATTATATAAGAAAAACGAGATCAGCGTCTTCTTCGATATCGGAACCAACGGCGAGCTGGTGATCGGAAATAAAGAATTTCTTCTCTGCGGCGCAGGCGCAGCAGGACCAGCGCTGGAGGGAGGCGTGGTACGCACTGGAATGCGGGCGGATGTAGGGGCTGTGGATGAAGTGAAGATAAGGGATGGGAACATCTTTGTGCATGTAATTGGAAATTCTGCGCCTCAGGGAATCTGCGGCTCCGGCATTATAGACCTGATCGCAGAGCTTTTCCTGGAAGGCTGGATCGACATCCGCGGCAAGCTTTCCCCGGAAAAAAGCCCTCTCATTCAGGAGAGAGACAACCAGCTCTGCGTGGAATATGCCCCCGGTCTGTACTTCTACCAGAAGGACATCGACGAATTTATCCGCACCAAATCCGCCGCTCACACCATGGTAGAAATCATGCTCCGGGAATCCGGGCTTGAGCTGAGCCAGGCTGACCGCTTCTACGTGGCAGGAGCCTTTGGCAAACATGTATCCAAAGAATCCGCCATCACCATCGGCATGTATCCCGATATGGACCGCGACCACATTATCAACGCTGGAAACTCCTCACTGGAAGGAGCCCAGAAGCTTCTTTTAAACCGAAGTCTCCTCACTGACATCGACCAGATCCTGGAAGAAATGGTTTATATTCAGTTCGCCGAAGTGGAGGATTTCCTGGAATTAATGGTAGCAGCCCAGGCTTTGCCCCATACAGATTATAAGCGGTATCCTACGGTTATGGAGAAACTAAAAGAACGGCAGAAAGATATAAAGTTATAAACTGCTTTTTGATTTATATCAATGAAAATTCATTTTCAAATGGTTGATTTGAAGAAGTTCTTTCGATATACTTAGAAGTAATAGAAATCATCGAAAAGGAGTGATTACATGCCATTACTCGAAGAAAAAGTTTATACAATAGATGATATATATGCTCTTCCAGAAGGGGAGAGAGCGGAGCTTATTGATGGACATATATACTATATGGCACCACCTAACAGAACACACCAGAAAATATCCATGGAACTGTCAGCCAGAATTCTTGAGTACATCCGTTCCCATAAGGGGAAAAGCGAAGTCTATGCTGCTCCATTTGCAGTATATCTGGACGATACGACTAGTACTTATGTAGAGCCAGACATTTCAGTTATCTGTGATCTGGATAAACTGGATGATAAAGGCTGCAATGGTGCACCAGACTGGATTATTGAGATTGTTTCTCCTGCAAGTAAACGAATGGACTATTATACGAAGCTTTTTAAATACAGAACAGCAGGTGTAAGAGAATACTGGATCATAGATGCGGTTAAGAATCAGATATTTGTATATGATTTTGAAAAGGGAGATACGGAACAATATACATTGCAGGATTCGGTAAAAGCAGGAATCTATGAGGACTTGGTAATTGATTTTAGTAAACTGGATATTTAGAAAATGCATGTAAGGGCAGACCCATTTCGAGGCTTGCCCTTTTGGAAAATTATGCGCCAGGAGAGCAAAAATTGTAAAAAATATCTAAATTTATAGTAATTTAGCACAAAATATGCTATACTATCCCCAAACCAACAGACAGGAAGTGTACGAAATGACAGCACCAAAGAAACCACCAATTACGAAAAGTTTCGGATACGCATTTGAAGGAATTTTCACCTGCATCCGCAAGGAACGGAACATGAAGATCCACTGTGTCATGGCAGTCCTGGTAGTGATCGCAGGCATGATCCTGAAGCTTTCCCCGGTGGAATGGTGCATCTGTCTGGGACTTTTCGGACTGGTAATGGCACTGGAGCTGGTGAACACTGCCGTAGAATCCGTGGTAGACCTGGTAACCAGCGAGTACAAGCCTCTGGCGAAAACCGCCAAGGACACCGCCGCCGGAGCCGTTCTGATCGCCGCAATCATGGCCGCCATCGCCGGACTGATCATTTTCGTACCTAAAGGGCTGGTATTTCTTGGAATTTTATGAGAAGTCCGATCTGCTGGAAACGAAAATTCCACAGGGAGTTGGCAGATACAGCTGTAAATAAGAAAGGAGCACACACTATGGAGCTTGGAGAAGGCATCAAAAAAATTTTACTTGCAGGAATCGGCACTGCAGCAGTGACCGCAGAGAAATCCAAAGAGGTTCTGGATGAACTGGTAAAAAAAGGTGAGCTCACCGTAGAACAGGGCAAGGTTCTCAATCAGGAACTGAAGCACAATATCAAAGAGAGCGTGAAGAAGAATGTAAACGTAACCCTGAAGCCATCCAACCCGGACGAGCTGAAGGACGTCCTTAGCAAAATGACTCCTGATCAGCTTGCAGCATTGAAAGAGCAGATCAGCAGGATGCAGGAGAAGGATGTGGATGCAGAGGAAGCTGCACCGGAGGAGCCGGTGGCTGAAGAAGCAGAAACCGCCGAAGAAGAGGCAGAAGCCGAGGAAGCCAAAGAAGAATACGAGGCAGATCCACAGGAATAAGCAATAACATTTTCGGGAAAAAGAAATATTATTGCCTTGTTTCAGAAATGCGGTACCGCATTACGGAACAAAATAAAGAAATTCAGAAAGGCAGGACGAGGAAAGAAAGAACCCGAATCCTGCCTTTGTAGTAAGGGGAACAGACATGGGTGTGACAGAAGAAACAAAAAAAAGGAACCAAAAAGTGGAGACAGACAGCGCAAAGGCCATAAACCAGAACCCGAAAGATTCTGGTAATTACAAAGAACGTCTAAAGGAAATCACCGCCGTCCTCCATAAACACGCCATCACCAGAGGCGTTTCCCCGGAGAAGCTCCGCCTGATCCTCACCGACCTTGGTCCTACCTTTATCAAATTAGGCCAGATCATGTCCATGCGCTCTGACATTTTGCCCAAGCGCTACTGCGACGAGCTGATGAAGCTTTGCTCAGACGTCCCACCCATGCCATTTTCCGAAGTAGAAGAAGTCCTCCAGGAAGCCTTCGGCTGCCCCTGGCAGGAGGAATTCCAGGAAATCCAGCCCAGACCCCTTGGCTCCGCCTCCATCGCCCAGGTTCACCGTGCCATCCTGAAGACAGGCGAAGAAGTAGTGGTGAAGGTTCAGCGAAAGGGCATCTACGAAGTCATGGCCCGGGACATCGGCCTTATGAAAAAAGCGGTGAAGCTCCTTCCGCCGGTAACCATCAAGGAAGCCGTAGACCTGAACCTTGTGCTGGAAGAGCTTTGGCGTGTTACCCAGGAAGAGATGAACTTCCTCACCGAAGCCGCCAACATGGAGGAATTTTCCCGCAAAAACAAAAACGTAGCCTTTGTAAAAACCCCCATCCTTTACCGGGAATACACCACCGCCAACGTGCTGGTCATGGAATACATCGACGGCATTCCCATTGATGACAAAGAAACCCTCCTGGCAGGAGGCTACGACCTGGACGAGATTGGCAGCAAATTCGTAGACAATTTCATCAAGCAGGTAATGGATGACGGCTTCTTCCACGCAGATCCCCATCCTGGAAATGTAATGATCCAGGGCGGCAGGATCGTCTGGATCGACATGGGAATGATGGGACGTCTGAACGACCACGACCGCGAGCTCATCGGCCAGGCCATCGAAGGCGTTGCTCTGAACGATATTGGGAAAATCCAGGATGCCGTTCTCGCACTTGGAGAATTTAAGGGAAAACCAGACCAGAGCCGTCTTTACACAGACATCCGCGACCTTATGGCGAAATACGGCACCACAGACATGGGCGAAATCGATATCGTAGAGATCCTCACCGACCTGATGGATGTGATGAAAGAGAACAAGATCGTCATGCCCCACGGTCTCACCATGCTTGCCCGTGGCCTGACACATATGGAAGGGGTACTCGCCGACATCAGTCCGGATATCAACATGGTCCAGATTGCAGCTGCCCGTCTGAAGGGCAACCTTCTGGAAAATGGCAACTGGAAAAAACAGATGAAAGGTACCGGCAAAAAGCTGTACCGCTCCATGCTCCGCGCCGTAGACATCCCTGCCCTGGCAGCTGATTTTCTCCAGGGCTGCATGAAAGGCCAGACCAAGATCAACCTGGATCTTCACGCCTCCGATGACCTGGCGTGGCTGATGCGCCGCCTGATCCGGAACATCGTCCTTGGACTGTGGGTTATGGCACTTCTGATCAGCTCCAGCATTATCTGTACCACAGATATGACACCAAAAATGTTTGGCATCCCGGCACTGGGCGTTTTGGGCTATTTTGGGGCACTGGTGATCCTCATGTATCTGTTTATCAAACACTTCATGAAAAAGTAGTGAAAAAACTTGAAAAAGGACAAATTAAGTGGATAAAATCACCAAACTTCCCCAGAACCCCCGGAAAGAAAGCTGGGGGGGTTGACACTAAAAGAAGAGGGTGCTATCTTATTAAGAAGACTGGAATGGTGAAATTTGTCAAAATAGAAAAAATAAGGGTATATGAAGCCGCTGACGCGAAGAAGAAAATTATCTGGGCAGGTGATCTTCGGAAAACAGATTTTGGAAAATCTGTTGTAATGCGTTGGCGGGAATATATAAATTTAGATAAGTTATAAATATAAAGAATAGAAGACGGATTTTACCATGGTGATTCCAGTACAGTGTATATGAAGTTACCGCAATGTTTACTTGTCTGATTTTCACTGTACCAGATAAGAGCTGAATCACCGAAAGTGTAAAGAAATACTCGGGAGGGAAAAAGAAAAATATGTATCGAAAGGACTCAGAAGGCTGGTTAAAACATGCTGACTTTATGGTGCTGGATATGATCTGCCTGCAGCTGGCATTTATTCTGGCGTATGCGCTTCGCGGGAAAGGAATGAATCTGTACGGTGACATTTTGTACCGGAACATGGCCATATTTCTCGGTCTGGCAGATCTGGTGGTGATCTTCACCGCAGGCACTATGAAAAGCGTGCTGAAAAGAGGTCATTATAAAGAATTCGTAGCCACCCTGAAACAATCCATTATCGTAGGCGTGCTGGCCATCATTTATCTGTTCATGATCCAGGAAGGCCAGAGCTTTTCCAGAATGATCCTGATTACCACCGTGATCATTTATCTGCTCCTTTCCTATGGCACCCGTGAAATCTGGAAAAATTCCTTACATAAAAAGATGGAAAACGGCGGCGACAAGAAGCTTCTTATCGTCACCTCCAAAGACGAAGCTGCCAAAGTGGTCCGCAACATGCAGGAGAAATGAAACTGTTATGATACAAGCATTTGATAATACAAAACTGATACATCGAAATGCTCATAGCTGTGGCTTATTCACTGAGATATGAAAGGTTGAAAAACCTTGAATTTTCAATAAAAAACACTTGATTATATGAGGAGGTTTTAGCATTGATAAAATGCGAGATTTGTATGAAATTCTCTACTCAGAACCAGAGCGAGATAGACAATACCGGAATTGGAAATCGATAAAAATGATTCAAGCAATTCTCGTCAAATTGAGTCAGAATATTTCTAATATAGATGTAGCACTTACAATGTCGCCACTATATATCTTGCATGATTATCGTATCTATTTTGATCATCTACTTGCAGAAAGTGACAGGGAGGATACCAAACAGCATATTTTGAATACACTAGGGGTTCAAAGCTTCAATGATCAAGAAACAATATATTATGAAGAGATTCGACGCCTAGATAAACTCTTTGATTATTTAGTCGTTTTATCGAAGTAAACAAGCGATTACAAATTTGCTGTGGTTGCCCTCACCCCAACACAGTGCTATACTTAAACAACTATAAAAGAAAAGAGGTTATCACCATGCCCAGAACGAAAGGCAGCAAAAACCGTCCCAAAACTAATATCACTAAAGATTACGCATCCCAGATTGTAGAGAAGCAGGAGACTATTGCGTCTCTGAATACCGAGATCGCATCCATCCAGAAAGCGATTGAGGAGCAGAAGAACACATTGAAAGAGAAGAAGACTGCTCTGAAGAAGGCCGAAAAAGAAGTGGCATCCCTGGAAGCGAAGAAGGCAAAGGCGGATGCTAAGGCCGCTGAAGAAGCTAAGAAGACCGAAGCAGAGGCTGTGCTGAAGAAGTTGCTGGCAAGCGGGATGAGCGCAGATGAGATCCTTGAAAAACTGAAATAAACAAGAACCCAAGAAAAAATAAATGCCGTGTGGACAAAACTGAATGTGAACTTCCAGAAAAAGTTCCACCTAAACAAAATTAAGAGAATAAAAAATTGA
>NZ_JAJBMO010000136.1 GCF_020537505.1 Blautia glucerasea
TACGGAGTGCCGGGCGTAACACTTTCTCCCGGATCTCATGCTCCAGCTTCCGAAGGGATTTTTCCTTTTCATGCTGGCAGGACACAATGACGGTATCCAGCCGGGCAGGTCTGTCATCTTCATACTCCACGGTCACCTGCGCCTTTCCATCTGGCAAGATTCCCGTGATATATCCGCTTCTACGGCTTGCAGACAGTTCCCTTACAATGCGGTTCGCCAGAACCACTGGCATCGGCATAAGCTGCGGTGTCTCATCGCAGGCGTAGCCAATCATGATGCCCTGATCCCCGGCACCGCTGGCAAGTCCGCTCT
>NZ_JAJBMO010000015.1 GCF_020537505.1 Blautia glucerasea
ACGGAAAACCGTTGCTCGTGCGCAGACTTTTTACCGTCTGCGAACGAGTCGCACTGACCCAGAAATCTTCCGTTGATTTTTCGCCCTCACCCTTGGTATTTGCGATAATGGTATTGACCAGCTTCAAGATATCTTTTTCACTCCGGATATAATGGAACGGATTGTAATGCATGGACTTTTTAAAGTTGATCGTATTTAATACCTTGATCCGGTATCCTCCATTTACCAGCATCTTCCCGCATTCAACGATGATCGTTCCTTTCGGATCGGTGACCACATAGGATACGTGGTCCGTCATCTGCATAAGATTGGGCTTCACATAGAATCTTGTCTTTCCGGATCCGGAACCACCGATAACGATCACATTCTTATTTCTGGCATACTTCGGAGCTTTTGGTCGGCTGTTCATGGTCAGACGTTCTGTTTCTGTGAGGATGACATTGTTTTCAAAAACCGGATCCATGAAGGGTTCGATGTCTTTTCTGTTTCCCCATCTTGCAGATCCATACTCCACACCCTGCCGGAACTTCTTTGCGTTTTTAGAACGATAGTAGACAACCAGTTTTAATGCACCTGCAGCCAGAACACCTACTGTAAGGTCCTGCAAAGCGATACTTGGCAGCCAGCTTAAAAATGCCAGTCGAAAATTGACTAACATCACGCCAAGTCTCTGGACCATGCTTTCTCCCAGGCAATGCCGGTACAGCCAGGATCCTTTATCTGCTACATAGAAGATAAAGAAATATGGGAGATTTAAGATCACCAGCCGTTTGATCTGGATCTTCTGTAATTTCTCCCGCATCATCGTTCCTGACCTCTGGATTTTTGTCTCTGCTTCACACGCTGGCGGTGCTTTGCTTTTCTTTCTACAGATTTCTGCAGTTTCTTTCTGACCGATGGTTTCTTCACCTGTTTCTTTTTCAGTTCTACTCCGGCATATTCCCGGAAAGCCGCTGTCATCACATCCACATCTTTAGCCTTAAAGAAGACCAGATATTTCGGTGGATCCGCACCGACTTCTTTTTTCAGGCTGTAATCAATCCCGTATTTTCTTGCCACACGGTCAAAGGATTTGATATTTTCATCTGTGATCTTTATGTTGGAAAGCTGTACTCCCTGTGCATTCAGCTGCTTGATGGTCTGCTTTCCATGTGGCTTTTTCTTTTCAATCTTTTTTCGGGCTTTTTCCCTTCCTTTCTCCTGGGCCCGTCCGGTCTTTTCAGCCATTTTCACCTGCGTTGCTTTCTGTTTCCTCCGGTTGTCCATTTCCAGGAACTTCCGAAGGGCTGCTTTTAGCACACTGGCAGTGATCTTGACTCCCTGGATGCTCAGGCTGATCACTTTCTGATTTACTTCTTCCTGCAATTACCCACGTCCTTTCTTTCCTTTCATTTCAGAATGAAGACGGGCAATACAATATCCGATGCATGGAACATGTTTTCCATACGGACAGCCACCACATGGTGTTGTTTTTACCGCTTTTTTCTTTTCAGGAAGCAGATAATGGCACTGCTTCAAGTTACAGCCTTTCTTTTTGCTTCCCCACCAGTAACAGTACTTACAGGACCATGGCTTTTCTTCGCTGTACTTTCTTCCTTCTATAGCTGCATTTGGTTCTATGATCAGATCTTTATTTGTCTTCATTCTGTTCTTCCTCTTTTCTCATGATTTCTGTCAGTTTTTTCTCTGCCTGACTTCCGGCAGCAATGAGACAATACAAAACTGTAAATATTGCCGCTGCTCCCAGAAGAGCAACAAAAATAATGATATTTCTCATGGTTTCTCCCATCTAAAAAAGCGTCCACAGATTCCTTTCGGTTTCCATGAACGCTCATTCTTATTTGATTAGTGTTTCTTTTTTCTCATAAATGCAAGGGCTCCTGTACCAGTCGCACCAATGCCGAGAAGCATAAACCACAGCCACAGATTGGTGTTATCCCCAGTCTTTGGTGAATCACTGACAGGTTTTCCACCTTCCGGTGTCTTTTCTGCCGGTTTTTCCTCATCTACCATGGTTACATGCTGTACTTCACTAGTATCCTTTACTTCGAATTCCACATCTTTTGCAACCAGATAGCCATCCGGTGCTGTTTCTTCACGGAGAGTGTATTTTCCGATTGGAAGCATTTCGATGTAATGTGCTTTCTCTGTACTGGTCCAGCTTTCCACAACTTTTCCATCCTGATCAAGGATCGTGAGTTTTGCTCCCGGAAGTTCTTTTCCGGCGATATCCTGTTTGGAGATTTTCACCTTCGTCACATCATCCTTCATCTCAACTTTCTGCACATCGGCAGTATCTTTGATGGTGAACTTCACGCTTTCAGCTGTCACATAACCATCGGCCGGTTTTGTTTCAACCAGTGCGTATTCTTTTCCGACAGTCAGCTCACGGATCACATGTGCTTCTTTACCGGAAGTCCATTCATCCACGATATTTCCATCGGCATCTACCACTTTCAGCTTACATCCTGGAAGTTCTTTTCCGGTTGTCAGACTGGATTTGGTAAATTCTACAACGGTTGGCTGATTCTCAAAGGTAAAATCATAGGTTACAGTCGGCTGATTCTCACCTGCATACTCAAAAGTAAATTCCTTTACTTCATCGTTGGTTACGAATCCATCCGGTGCATAGAGTTCTTTTACATAGTAAGTGGCTCCTATTGGAAGATCTGCAACAAATGTGATCTTTCCTTCTTCATCCGTAGATTTCAGTTCAATGATCTCATTGGCTTCGATCAGGACTTTACCAGTTGTCTCAGACTTAATGTCTTCTTTGGCAAATAATCCAAAGATAGCTCCTTCCAGTGTACGGTCAGAATCTTTTTCCTTCTTAAGTACACTGACTTCTACTCTCTGACGGTTGTTCTGCCAGTCTTTGTCATAGACTACAACCGGTGTATTCTGATCCACGTAAGTCAGATTTACATGACGGATTTCACCATCCAGTACATGACCGTAAGCAGTTCCTGTTTCTTTCACATAGTATTTACCAAGTGGAAGATTTTCCAGTTTTGCAATACCGGTTTCATCTGTCTTGATCGTTGCAATCAGTTCATCCTTTTTATAGTAATCGTCACTGACGCCATCGGCAGCCTTGATGTCTTCCTCAGCATAGACTTCAAAAGTAACATCTGTCAGCTTTCCGGTTACATAGTTGAAAATGTGTTCCACCACACCTTTGACCTTATCGGCCAGTGTAACAGAATCCAGAAATTCTCCCTTTTTGTTGATGATGAGTTCACCAACCGGTACCTCGTCCTTCATTTCCACTTTCTGAACCTCTCCGGTATCTTTGACTGTGAATGTCACATCATTGGCTACCAGATAACCATGCGGTGCAAATTCTTCATGAAGGGTATAAGTCTCACCCACTTTCAGATATTTGATCACATGCGGTGCATCTTTGGAAGATGTCCAGCTGTCTACCACATTTCCATCTTTATCCGTTACTTTCAGATAAGCTCCATCCAGTTCTACACCAGTTGTTGCATCTGATTTTGTGATCTCAACAGTTGTTGGCTGGTTCTTCTTTACGGATTTTAATGTTACTGTCTGTACATCCTGCCCCTGATAAGAAGCATCAAATCTCAGTACTTCATCAGAAGATACGAATCCATCCGGTGCTTTCAGTTCTTTTACATAATAGCTTCCAAGTGGAAGATCCAGTGTACATGCTGCCTGACCTTTTTCATCAGAAATCATTTCCTGTAAAAGAGTATCTGCTTTGACGATCACTTTTCCATCTTTTGTCTGGATGTCTTTTGCATTGTAAATACCGAACACTGCTCCGGCTACTGTATTACCTGTCTCAGCATCCTGTTTTTCGACCGTAATCGACACTTTCTGTCGTTCATCTGTGACAGAGATTTCTTTCTCAATCACTTTGATATCCTGATCCGCATAAGCAAATTCGACATTTTCCGGCACGGTATTTAACACATAAGTGTCCGGTGCATTCTTCTCTTTAACATAGTACCTGCCAAGTGGAAGATTCTTTACGGTTGCATAACCATCTGCATCCGTTGTGACGGTTGCTACCAGTGCATCCTTTGCAAAATACAGAGTTCTCTGTCCATCTGCATCTACCTGATGATCGGCAGTATAGATATCCTCTGCCGCATAGACTTCAAATTCAGCACCTGCAAGTCCAGCCATTTCATACTGGAAGTCCTTATCAAATCCCTTTAACACTTCACCCTGTTTATAGATCTTTAACTGACCTTTGACCGGGGCATTGGTATATTCCACATCAATGACTGCATCTCCTGTGACAGGATCGGTCAGATAAGCAGTATCTGTATCAACTGCAACTGTCACATAGTTTTTGGATATTGTGTACCCATCGGGTGCCGTCACTTCCTCAATCCGGTAGTTGCCAGGTTTCAGATTCTTTGGCAGTACCAGGTATCCTTCCTCATTTGTGAAATAGGATTTGTGTACCGTTGGCTTCGGATAGGATGTTGTCTGTTCCACATATTTCTGATTATCCAGGTCGTATACCTTGAACTCAGTATTTGCCAGGAGTACAGATTTCTGTGTTTCTGCATCCTTTTTGATGATCTTTAATTTTGCTTTGAATTCTTTATCCAGAAGCACTCGCCATGTCTGCGGTGTATCCGGATGATTCTCTGTGATCTTCACTATAAAATCATCAACCGGTGCATAGTTGTGTTTGCTTGTGGTTTCTCTTACCACATAAGTTCCATATGGAAGCGGAATCGATCTTGCATATCCTTTTTCATCGGTAAACATTTCTGCCTGGCCATCTGCAGTCAGTACAACTGGTCTGGCTGAGTCAAAATCATAACTTCCATCTGCTTTTACTTTCAGATCACTGACAAGCCATGCTGAAAAACCGACTCCCTGCAGAAGATCTGCATCGGTCTTTCCATTGTTTGCGGCTTTAATGATCTGGAACGGCTGCTTAATGACTGTTTCTTTACATACAGAAGTTCTTTCTACTGTCGGAACAGTAGCACCTTCGTAAGTACAGTCCACATCATGTTCTGTCGGATCCAGTACGTACCCCACCGGAGCACTAAGCTCTTTCAGATAATACTTTCCAAGATAGAGATCTGATACAGAAGCTTCGCCATTCTTATCCGTTGTCAGGGATGTGATCAGGGTGTCTTTCTTATAGATTGTTCCGGTTCTTCCATCCGGATGAACAATGTCTTCTCTTGCATAAAGACCATATACCGCACCTTCCAGTGTTGCGTCTCCCTGGGCTTCATTGCCTGTCTCAGCATCCTGTTTTGCAATGTTGAGCTTTGCATTTGTTCGCTTATCCGTTGCATTTTTGGTCGTTGTCTTTCCGATAGCAAGAGTCACATTATAAGACTTTGTATCAATCTGATACCCTGTTGGAACAGAGATTTCTTTCAGATAAACAACTTCCTGTGTCTTTTCCATTGTAAGCTGTGAAGCACCATTCTGATCAGTTTCAGGCATCTCTGCGATCAGCTTTGTACATGCAGCATCGGAATAGATCCCGTACACTGCACCAGCCAGTGCATTGCCTGTATCCTGGTCTTTCTTTACAATGGATACCTTACATTCTTTTGTCCAGGTTACTTTAAAATCCACATATTTCTCATTTCCGACACCTTCACCGAAAACAAGAGCCAGATCCTGTGTTCCGGATCCTGTTACAATCTTGTAAGCAGAGTATTCTTTATCAATGCTTCCCTTCATCTGAGAAGAAAATGTAGCACTGACGCTCTCTGCCTGATCAAGTGGTGCTGTCAGATAAAACTGTGTACCTCCACTGATTTCTACACTTGCTCCTGCAGCACTTGTTTTACCGGTTGACACATTTACAAGCTTTACACCACTTGGCAACTTAAATGTAATCGTCTGCAGTTTATCTGCTTTGAATGTGATCACACTTGTTCGCTGGCTGTTTCCTTCCACATAAGCCTTTACATTAGATTCGGAAAAGCTCATATCTACAGACGGAATGTCCGGCATATTTACACAATAGTTATAAAGTTCCATTGCCAGGTTCTTTCCTGTCGCATTGGTTCCGGATGCCCAGTCACTGGATCCATTTGCATAAGCCGCTGCAAGATGGGTAATGATGAATCTCTTTCCTGCCGGAAAATCCGGATGTTTCTCATCGAAGAAACCATTCTCATCACTTGCTTTTGTTCCGTAATAGCAGACCTTTGCAAGTGTCTTTCCATCGGCAAGTTTCTGGATCGTATAAGTTCCATTTCCCGGTCCTTTTTTCGATGGTTCAACACAGTATGCTGTCGCATTGATGTTTCCCCATTTCACATAATATGGACAAGTCAGATAAGAACCTAATCCATAATCTGCGTAATAGTACCAGGAACCGGCTGTGACGGTGACTGATTTTGTTCCTGTTTCACCGGAAGCAAGCATCATTGGCATATCAAAAGTAATACTTTCGCCTGCTTCAAGATCTGCAAGAGCAACTTCCTGGTCAACCGCTTCCTGCATAACCTCTGAGAGTGTGATCCCTGTTTCCGGATCAACGGTCTCCTGATCCTCCGTTGCTTCGATCTCTGCATCAAATTCTTTTTCTGTCAGTTCTGTTTTGCTCTCCGTGTCAGCAGCACCAGTTTCCTCTGTAGACGAGTCAGCCTCAGAATCCTCTGTTTCTGTCTTATCGGAAGAACCAGCATCCTGATCAGAAGAACTTTCTGACTGCGAATCTTTCTGCTGATCCGCTTCTTTTACCACGATCTTTCGATTGATCTGGTAGGTTGGGTGATCCGTTGTCTGTGGTTCTACATAATAGACTGCCTTATAGGAATTGGCATAATCGGTAGAAAAGTCATTTCCATCCGTATCTTTTGCTTCCTGAAATGTAACTTTTACTTTGCTGTCATCCTGGATCGTAAGACCGGTATAATCACTCTTTACATCGAAATTGTCTCCAACCTTGATCTCATAATCCTTTGCAGTTACCACTTCATCTTCATCCAACTGATCCTTGATCTCCTCATAATACGGAATCTTTTTTACAGATCCGGCATCATCAGAAGCATAGGCAACAGCGGGAGAGAGTACCGTCGATAGAACCGTTACTGCAGTCAGTAAACCGGACATCACCCTGCGTGCTTTCTTTTTCACGTTCATTCTCTTAAATCCTTCCTTTCTGATTTTTTTGTGTATGGTTATCTGTTCGTGTCTGCGTATTATCTTTTATACGAAGATGATCGCCTCCTTTCCTGAAATTTGCGCTATTTGGGACAGTCAGCACAAGCTGAGATAACAGCACAAATATATGGCGGTACCTGTTTGTCACAAATACCGCCACATGATTTCTACTGTCATCCTCTTTTCAGATTCAGACATTTTATTTTGATTTAAGATTTAAGCGTTTTCCTGTTTTCTTTCCCGGATCCGTTCCTATATCAGTTTCCATCTCTGATACGTTTTCTTCTGGCAGACACGCAGCTTTTCGCTCTATGCATGTTCAAACCGAATATCACTCCGGGCAGGCTATTCATTTTTCAAGGTACATGAAGGTGTTCTATGCAAACCCTTCATATAACGAAACGCTCAGAGCCTGTTTTACAGTGGTCTAATTCAATTTTTTTAAAATTCTTCGTTTTCCGCCTTTTTTTTCATCGTTTTTAATGCCCTGTTCAGGAGGTCATTTACACTCTGCTGTTTGATTCCCAGATAATCTGCAACATCCTGCTGACGCATTTCCTCGAAATAAACCAGATTGAGTACCGTCTTTTGTCTCTCTGTTAACTCTTTGATCAAAGCGTTTAGAATTTCTCTGTCGATAACATCGTCAACAAAATCTTTTGAAGATCCTCTCATAATCTCCGCATCATCTGTAACATCGCTGTTAGAAAACACACCATGATTGGTGCTGATTTTGCTCTGGCTGTATGCCATACGGTCTTCAGCCTCCATCAGCAGACGGATATACCAGTTTTCATTATCAAAGAACTCTTTATTGAATTCCTTGTTATCGCCAGTTACACTCACATATTCATAGTCATCACAACTATGAAGCGGAAATACGGTTGATTGATTTCCTGCTGTATAAAGTACATATCCGTGATCATAAACAGAGATTGTTGTATCTGCATTGATCATTTCCTTTACTACAACTTTGTGTTCCTTCAAGGATTTCACGCTTGGGATTCTCTTCTCCACATCAGCAACTTTCACGATTTTTTTCAGTTCTTTTAATGTCAACATAAAGACCACCTTTCTGCCTTTCGGCTCCGGGTGGTCCATTCCATCTTTTATGAAATTTCTGCACAGACATAAAGAACTGCAGTACAAGAGGTCACGAACTCACCCGTTTTTTTTGAACGGGAATCCGCGACTCCTTTGTAACGCATGTATCTGCGTTTAGATTAAGTTTGCCAGATTGCCTGGCTTATTCAGTTGATATGTGCATCTTCTGATTCATTCTCTGTTTGCTCTTTGCGAAACATGGAATAATCGCCCATAGCATCGTAAGGACAATGCCTTACAAATTCCTGGTATTCGATTTCAGTCATCTTTGCTTCCTCCTTTGTGTCATATTATCAAAATCTCTCTCTGCAATTATTTTTGCAGAAGAGAATTCAACCTCTATATAACGAAACGCTGAGAGCCTGTTTTACAGTGGGGTACGACAAAAAATTTAAAAATTTTTTGAAATACATCAAAAAAGCCCGACAAAACAAATACTTCAACAATCTCCAAAACCAGAAAATACTTCTGATCTTGCAGTGTATCCGTAAATGTTTTGCCGGGCTCTTAGTGATTCCAGTCAGGTTCAGCTCCTTGACAAACTCTTGCTATCTGGTGCGTTCTTGATGGTTCCTGCCAAATCCAACACTTACTACAGACAGCTCATTCTATTCTGTTATGATCCCTGATTCATCATCTTTCGGGAATACGTCCGCATCCTGGACTTTAATTGTTCATCTCGGATGTGGATCGGACGAACCGACACCATATCATCCTTTACAAATATCTCCAATGTACTGCGACATTTTTTGCACTCCACTTCTGAATCGCTTTGTGCGCTCTTTTCAATAAATGCTCCACATACAGAGCAGTGTACATGCCATTTAATAGCACCTGATCCCATATAGGCTTCCTCCTTTAAGCAATAAGATATTTCTCCATTTATTACTCAACGGACCAAAGGGAAATCAAATCCGCCTTATGAGCATCATGCCATCCATTCCGTAAGTGCCAAAGCTACACGAACAGCACGATTTCTATTCTGATCAGATCTGCTTTGTCGATCTGTGCATCCTTTTTTATCCTTTCACCAGCTACCACTCACTCTTTCCGGTATAAAAAATTCCGCTGTGATTAATTAACATGATATTTCAATAGTTTCAAATACATCACCAGTCAGATCACAGATGTCCTGGATCTGAATCTCGGTATCATCAATCCGTAAGTGGACTGATGGATCAAAAAATTCTACGGTTCCAGATAATGTATGGTACTGACCAATTAATGGATTCTTCCATGACTTTTGAAAATAAGTTGCCTGTATCTTCATTCCATATGCCAGGATTCTTAATTTCATATCCAGCTCATTTTTCTTTTCCTCAGATAAATCTCTTTTTGGTTCATAAATGATTTCCTGTTGCCGGATCGTTTCATCCAGTCCACGAAGTGCCGCAAATGGAGCAAACTGTTTTGCCCTGCGTCCTACATCCATGGGATGCCTCCTGGAAACCGGTCTTGGTAAATATAAATACGGTTGATATGCACTTGCCAGCACTTTTTGCACCTCCTCTAAGCACGGTGACCACCAATCTGTTCATTGCGTTCTCTATAGGTGGAACACTCCAGCAGATTGGATCCACGCATGATCGCATTCTTTCCATAACGCTGCTTTACATTCAATACTGCTTCCTGTAAATGCCGTTCCTTATCGGTCTGTTTGGGATCATCAAACAGGCTGTACTGCACATAACTTTCAGGAGCAACCCTGTTCGCACACACCTCGATTCTTCGGATTCCGGTATATTTGTCTGCAATCCTGAGATATAAATCTGCCACTGCATCTATGATTTTTTTGGAACTGTTACTTCCTCTTTCAAGTTTTACTGTTCCTTTGGATGCCTCATGCTCATACCTGTGGTCGTATGCAATCCATAAGGTGATAGAACTTGTCACCAGTCCCTTTTCAAACAGATCCAGGACCAGGTTGTCTGTCATTTCCCTTACAATCACGAGTGCTTCGTCAAAAGAATAATTTCGCATCAGCACCTGGCCATTCGATAGGCTGTGTTCCTCAGAATGATAGTTCTTGATGTCACTCATCCGGCATGTTTCATAACCCCATGCATGATCGATCAACAGCTCTGCATCAATCCCAAACATCTTATACAGCCAGTCTTCGGATCTTAAAGAAGCCATTGCGATATCGCCCATCGTATGGATCCCGTAACCGGCCAGTTTTTTTTCGGTCCGGGATCCAATCCTCCAGAAGTCACTTAATGGTTTATGATCCCATAGCTGCTCTCTGTAAGAGAATTCATCCAGGATTCCAATATGGTCATCCACATGCTTTGCTACGATATCCATTGCAATCTTAGCAAGATACAGATTGGTTCCCACACCTGCAGTTGCAGTGATGCCAGTTTCCTCCATGACTGCCTGCATAAGCTTTACCGCCATTTCTTTTGCAGTGAGATGATAAAGCTGCAGATAGTTTGTCACATCAATAAAACACTCATCAACACTGTACACATGGATATCTTCTTTTGAGACATACCGCAGATAGATTCCATAGATCTTTGCGGAATAATCCATGTACAACTGCATCCTCGGCATGGCTGTAATGTACTTCACACAATCCGGTATCTCATGGATCCGGCACCGGTTCTTGATGCCAAGCGCCTTCATGGCCGGAGTGATTGCCAGGCAGATTGTTGACTTTGATCTGGTAGGATCTGCAACCACCAGGTTTGTTTTAAATGGATTCAGCCCACGTTCTACGCATTCTACAGAAGCATAAAAGGACTTCAAATCAATACAGATAATAGAAGTCTGATCCTGACTCACATTGCCACCTCCCATACGTCTTTCCTCTTTTTGTAACATGTATCCCATTTTGACTATCAATGATTGTCTATCCTTCCTGTTTTCATTGAATTACAGGAAATTCATTTCACATATCCATTGACAAAAGAGGAAATATTGTGTATCTTATAGGAAAGATGTTTCCCTTATCTGTGATTCACATTATAGGAGAGATATTTCCCTTTGTCAAGATTAATTTTTATTTTTAAGGAAACACATTTCCCGTTTTGCCTTGAAGCGGCTAATGAAACTTATAAGACAGGGCTTAGAAAGAGGTATGTTTATGACATTCGGTGAAAAAGTAAGATCATTAAGAAAAGAAAAAAAGATGAGTCAGCAGGAACTGGCCAGTATGGTTGGTGTTTCATATAGGACTATTCGATCCTGGGAAGTAGAAGGACGTTTTCCAAAACAAAATGTTCTGTATCAGAAACTGGCAGATGCATTACAGTGTGACGTTTCTTATCTCATGAGTGAGAATGAAGCTTTTATCACAGAAGCATCCGAACAGTTTGGTAACCGTGGTGCCAGACAGGCTCAGCAGATTCTGGAACAGGCTGCAGCTATGTTTGCCGGTGGATCACTGACAGACGAAGATAAAATAGCTTTTATGGATGAGATCCAGAGCCTTTATCTGGATTCCAAAAGACGTGCAAAGAAATTTACACCGAAAAAATATCTGAAAAACCAAGAGGAAAAATAATAGAAGGCGGGATTATTGTACACCTAATCTGTTACCTTATAGTTACAAGGATATTTCTGCCCTTTTATTTTTTACTTTTGAGGTGATTTATTTGAGAAACACTTACATATATACAGAAACAAAGAAATTAATCAAGAAATATGGAACCCGAGATCCATTTGAGATCATGGATCAGATGAACATTGTTGTCGGGGAAACTTCCAGATATAAGACACTGAAAGGATATTGTTTTATGAGCTGCAAGACGATCTATGTCATGATCAGTAGTTTCCTTTCAGAAGAAGAAAAGATGATTGTTGCCGCCCATGAATTAGGGCATATCATTCTGCATCGTTCCCAGCTGAAAATGGCTCCGATGCAAGATGATACCCTCTACAATATGACGGATAATACAGAATATCAGGCCAATCTGTTTGCTGCCGATCTGCTGATTGAAGATGAAGACATTGAAGAGATGGTTCAGAACGAAGACCTGGATTATTTCGGACTCTGCAGTTCATTGAATGCGACTCCGGAACTCATGAGCTTTAAATTATACAGCCTGACAAAACGAGGCCAGGCTTATCATATGCCGATGGAGATTCAGAGTAATTTCCTGGCAAAATAATAAAGGATAAGTGTATTCTACAATAAGAAAACTATAGATTTATCTCACTGAAAGGGGGATTATTTATGTCAAAACATCATATAGAAAAGGTAACCTGCCCTTCCTGCCATCATGAGGGAGATTTTGAAGTCTGGGACAGCATTAATACTGTACTGGATCCTGCAATGAAAGAGAAGGTACTTAATCAGTCTATTTTCCTTTATACCTGCCCAAACTGTGGAGAGACCTTTCGTTTAAACTATCCTACACTCTATCACCAGATGGAAGATCTTGTCATGATTTATCTGGTTCCTGAATCAGAAGTAGAGAAGACATATGAAATGTTTTATGGAGAAAATGCTTTGGCTGATTATCGTACCGAAAAGTACTTATACCGGATTGTGACATCAGCAAATCAGCTCGTTGAAAAGATCCAGATCTTTGATGCAGGTAAAGATGACAGGGTAATGGAACTTGTTAAATTACTTGCGACAGATTCTATTCTCAAAAATGATCCCGATATAGAATTTGATGAACTGCGCTTTGCTGTCGACGACGACGGAACAAATATTCTTGTAATCATTAATAAGGGTGAGATTACTGGTGCAGTTGACATTGACAATATGTATGAATTTGCTTCTTCACACTGCAATGATTTCAAGGATCTCCGCGATGATGATGAAATAGTTATCAATAGGGAGTGGATCCTTAACAAACTTGCCGAAGCAGAAAACGAATAGTATATTTGGTGGCTACACCCCCAAGCCCCTGTAGAATAAATAACGCCAGTACTGGATATCAAATCCCGCACCGGCGTTATTTATTAAAATATTTTGTTTTTTAATCTTCAACACTCTCTACTGAAACTTCTTTTTTCTTCCTACTTTTACCAGAAATCATCTTGTGTCCTGTATAAATAGCCATAATCATGCAAAGCAAAGAACTTGCTGCAAAGTACTTATGGCCTTCTTTTGATCCCTTATAACCTGTATAAAAAGTTCCAAGCATTGTAATCAGTGCACCGATAGACCAATATTTATGTGATTTCATTCAGATACCTCCTGCCGTTTTTCTTAATCATATACCTTTTAAAAGATATATACAAACTGGTATTTTGAATCAATCGACAAGCAGCTCGGATCTTCCACTATAAATTCATACCTTCAGCAAATAGGATATGGCAATAAAAATATATCCGGAGATTTCTCTTCCTACTGGATGCAGTCATCCTTAAAGATTTCACCAGTAGAACAAGTTGAACTTTTGAAAAATTTATATCGAAACAACTTCAACTTTACTCCTGCTAATATTCATGCCGTCAAAAATTCCATCCATCTTACCGCCTCTGAAAATGGAGAATTTATGGAAAAACCGGAACCGGACGAGTGAACGGGCAGGATATAAATGGCTGGTTTATAGGTTTTATAGAAAGCCAAAATAATACATACTTTTTCTCCACAAATATTCAAAGCGAACAACGTGCAACTGGTAGTAAAGCATCAGATGGTGCTTTATCTACTCGTATTGATTCGTCACATAAATATAAGCATCTTCCAACGTTGCAGGAATTGACATACACTCCAATTCTGGCTGTATTTCAGAAATCACTCTTAACTGCAATCCCCCCTCAACATACTGTTTAGATGTAATACGATACTTCTGTTCCACTTCTCTTGCTTTTCTCTCATCAGGTACTTTGCAAATCCAGATTTTCCCCTGTGCTTCTTCTGTCAAATTCTTCATAGAACCCGCATACAGAAATCGACCTTTATGCATAATTGCAAGCTGATTGCAGGTGGCAGCTAAGTCTTCTACCACATGAGTTGAAAACAAAACCGTTCTGTTTTCAGAAAAATCTACTAACAAATTGCGGATGCGAATACGTTCCTCCGGATCTAAACCGGTAGTTGGCTCATCCACAATTAAAAATTCCGGTTCATTTAAAAGCGCCTGCACCAATCCTACCCGTCGCTTCATACCGCCTGATAACTGCTTCATTTTCTTCTTACGATGTTCTATAAGACTGGTCTTTTTCAAATAATAATCTATCCGCTTTCTACATTCTGCTTTCGGAACACCTGCCAGATCTCCCATATACTCCAAACACTCCTGAACCGTCAAATTAGGATACAGTTCAATTTCCTGTGGTAAATACCCTATCTTTCTTTGGATTTTTTCATAGTTTCCTTCGCTATACAAAATTCCGTCTAATGTAACCATTCCGTTTGTAGGTTTAAGCACAGTGGTCAAAACTCTCATCAAAGTTGTCTTTCCCGCTCCATTTTCTCCCAATAGTCCAAATATCCCATTTGGTATATCTAAATCTGCATGGTCGATTGCTGTGACACTATTCTTAAATCTTACCGTTAAATCCTCAATATGAATACTCATAAATTTACCCTCTCTTTCTTACGATCTTCGGCAATGCCAGTAACAAAATCAGTCCGATACAAATACACAAGCCTTTCCCATACAGCCATGTAATATCGGCAGTATTTTCTATATCTCTAAAAGAATAAGAAAACAGATTCCATGCTCCAAAAAGTTTATCTCCACCTGTGGAATTTGTTGCTACCCATATCAAAAGACTGCTTCCAATTCCCATCCACATATTGCGAAAAAGCATAGACAATGTATTAGCCAATATTCCCCAAAAGAAAATAGTTACTACAATCGCCCCAAAACAGGTAATAAACTGAAGTATTTCACTTTCTGTTACTGGATGTGTAATTGGTTTCTGAAACGCAAAAAACAATCCATATCCAAGAACAGCGAGCAGCAGCAAAAAAGTTCCCTGTATCATCAGTCTCTGTATAATAGAATAGATTCTCTTTTTTATCTGATACAGTCTCTGAACTTCGGAACGGTTGCTTGTAATTTCCTGCACATAAGTATCTGCACAAAAAACAGCAGTCAATATCGCAAAAGGCGGCTCTATGGATAGTCCTATTTCATACGTGAAAACAACTGCACGAATCACACTTAAAATTACAACAAAGGATACTGCATAAGCAATTTTATAAAATGGCAGAACAATCTTCATTTCCTTCTTCATTTATATTCGCCTCCGCTTCCAAATCTGTATCGAAATCAGTATAATTACTACCGATACAATAATAAGAAAACTTTGATTTAAGAGCGCCATCGGGGGCGGTGTCGTATCAAAAAGCTGCCCCGGAAATCGTACCATGATTGCCAAAGGTTTGCCCCAATATCCGTAAACTCCCTCTGCATTAGTTCCGCCCAAATTGGAATACACCATATAAAGAATCAAAAGTGGTACACCCGGAAGTGGATTTTTAAATATGAGTGAAATCAATGTATATATACTCACAATCATCAGCATATTAGGCAATATATAAAGTACCGTAGAAGCCACAAAATCCCATAGTCGCACTTCAAATCCACTATCCTTTGTATAGATGCGGCACAATACCCAAAACAGTATATTCAAAATAGTTAGCACAAGCAAACAAATTGTAAATCCTGCACTCACTTTTCCCATTACATACTTCCCGGCAGTCACAGGCTTTGTATGCAACAATTCATAAGTATGCTTTTTTGTATCTTGTAAAAATAAAACCGCCAACATAATAATTGCAAAAAACACCATATACAGACCCGCAAAATCAGCAAATTTTCTTGCGTAATAAAAAGAAAATGTCTTATCTTCCAATTTTTTATCTAGATATGCGTTGATTTCTTCTGCCGTTCCCTTATAATACGTACTGTCCTCGTATAAATACCTTGCCCCGTACCAGTCATATTCCTGCTCCAAATACGCATAGGCCTCTTTTAAATTCATGCTTTCCAGCTTTTCAATGACATTCTGTGCTTCTGAATCCGTCAATCCAAACACATCCGTTAATTTTATTTTTACCTTTTCATGCCATACCTCTCTGTGCTTTTCAGGCGTGGCTGGAATATAGCCCTCATACACTTCTCCTTCAACCGAAGTGTTGGACTGATCATTGATGATTTTCTCCCCCGTTGTAAGATAATGTGTGGTTAAATATGGACTTGTCGCATTAAACACACCATAAATCACAAGCAGAACACCTACCCAAAATAACGGTCGCTTTAGATAATTCATAATCTCTCTTTTAAAAATAGCAATCATACGTATTCCTCCTTTCCTTCGTTATAGACATCATAAAATATAAATCACAACAAAAAGACAACAGCATAAAAAAATCGGACCGCTCATGCAATCCGATGAAATACTGCTGTTATTACAGCTCCACTCTGTTTTTCATTTTCTATCAGTAACTGACCACCATGCTTTTCACAATACAATCTGCTGATATACATGCCCATTCCTGAATGTTTCAAACTGTCTTTCACATTTTGCTGATAAAAAAGCTCTGTTGCCTTTTGCTTATCTATTGTAAATCCCACTCCATCATCCT
This sequence comes from Blautia glucerasea, assembly GCF_020537505.1. Lineage (GTDB taxonomy): Bacteria > Bacillota > Clostridia > Lachnospirales > Lachnospiraceae > Blautia_A. Next base: position 16,733 of record NZ_JAJBMO010000015.1, read on the forward strand.
TTATTCTGATCTGTAATTCAGAACAGGTAAGAAACACTTCCATTTCCACTTTTGTCTTGGCGTAACGAAAGGCATTTGACAAAAGGTTTTCTATAACCTCTAAAATCACTTCCTTATCTCCTGAAAATTTTTCTTCTGTTTCCGAACATTCTAATTCATATAGCTTTCCAAATTTTTTCCTAAACACGTTCATCTCTGCCCGTACGTCTATTTCTACCTGTTTACTGGTAATTTCTTCTGCTACTAACTCCCTTGTATCTAAACTGCTCATCTTTCGCATAGTTTCCACAAAGATATCCATACGTTCAATCTGTTTTTTGCTTTCATTTACCATTTCTAAGGCTTGCTCCATGTTTATCTCTTTCTTCGGAAGATATTCTGAAAGCATTTCCTGATACCCCTCCAGCACAGAGAGCGGAGAACGTATATCATGTGCAATGGCAGCCCGCAAAGCCTTTTCTTCCTCAAGCATTTTCCATAACTGTTGATTATTCTCTGCCAGCTGTCCTCTCATTCGTTCAAACTCTTTGCACAATCCGCCCATCTCATCTTCATTTTCATAAGTGATATGGAAATCTAAATTATTTCGACCAACTTGTCGGGAAGCCAGTTCTAATTCTTCGATAGGGCATTTCAGTTTATGCTTATAAAAAAGAAATACCGCTATAATACTCCCTGCAACAGATACGATAAGCACTGTAAATGTCTGAAGAAAATCACATATTTCCGATACATGATAATCAAATTCTTTCATTTCATAAGAATGTGGTCTCGGAACATCTGGCAAATACCTTCTACCATCCCCTTCAGCCATTTCAAAATATTCTTCTTGGTCTACATAATTCCACCAAATGTTGTTTTGTACTGTGCTTGCTATTCGCATAATTAGTGCTGAAAGATAAAAACTAATTATTAAACTAATTATCATATACAAAACAATGGTTTTCCTTAACGAAAGATTTTTTATTTTGCCCATTTATATCCCCTCCCCCATACCGTTGCAATATATTCGTGTTCCGAATACATTTTCATTTTCTTGCGGATTCTGCGAATCAACTCCGTAACCACCCGGCTGTCCCCTTCTGCATCATATCCGCCAATCTTCTCATAGATTCGTTCTTTATCAAATACCATTTCAGGGTTCATAGACAAAAATTCTATGATCTCATACTCTAATTTCGTAAGCTCTAAAGCATTCCCTTTAATATGTACACATTTACTGGCATAGTCAATCACTAATTCTCCATAAAACCTTTGTTCTTTTTTCCTATGTAAACGTTCTTCACGTTTCAAATGGGCAATAATTCTAGCATCTAATTCTTTCAAACTAAATGGTTTTAAAACATAATCATCACCACCAGACAACAATCCCATTACTCGATCCTGTTCTTCTACTTTTGCAGTCAAAAAAATAATCGGACAGGAAACCATATCTCTGATTCTTCTGCACACTTCAATTCCGTCCATTCCCGGCATATTTACGTCCAATAAAATAATATCGGGATTTGCACTTATCTTTTCCATTGCTTCTATGCCATTTTCTGCAATAATCACTGTATAATTCTTCAATGTAAAGTATTGATTCAACATTTTTAGCAATTCTCTATCATCATCAACCATTAAAATTTTATAGTTCATAAATTCCACCTCTGGCTATAATGCTATCTTTTCTTTATAGTATATCTTATAAAAAACAACAAATAAACAACAATTCCTAAAAGGCAACAGCCTTTCTAAACTGCCGCCTTTTCTCCTTCATTTTATTTCCATTATTGATAAACCATCTCTGTATCCACAATCTCCCTTGCACACGATTACATATTGTTCATTCTCGCTACCCATTCCATCTGATTTTCTGCCTTTAACTGTTCCGTGATCCCCTGTGCCTGTTTCATCTGCTCTACAATTCTTTCAAACCTTAAATACTTATAGTAGTCTGTATCCAAACAAACAAGCCGAAGTCGCACAACAACTTGAAAATCTTATCAACGGAACAACAGTCCCAGATACTATTATAAAAAAGGAAAAAGAGCTCCTTCGAGCTCTTTTGATTCAGTTCTGTAAACTTGAATTTACTCAATTCTTACTTCGACACCTTCAATCTCAACATAAACGATTTTGTCGGTATCAGTGTTGTTTTGCATATTTATACCTACCTTAAACCAAGCGCCTTTTTCTACATCCATTTCAACTGGCATTCCTGGGGTAAGATATGTTGGCTCGTATGCATTTTCTTCCTTGACACTAATTGGTTTTAACACCACCTCTGTATCGCCTAATCCATCGCCAGAATAAATTGTAATCTTGTTGCCTATCGGGGAGATTTCCTCATCGGAATAGACAAAATCCTCTTGATAAACAATTTCTTCGGTACTTCCTGCAGGGACAACAATTTTGATTTTGTAGGTATCATTCTTACCACATCCTGTCAAAGCAAGAACACAAGCCAATGTTAGAACTAATGCTATCAATTTTTTCATACATTCACACTCCTTTGTTAAATTCAAGTTATCTAACTGTTTCAATCTCCGATTTGCACTTCAAATCGTTTTCTTTATTCTATCATAGCATCCATTATTCCGCCATCAGTCTTTCGAACCAGGTATCCATGACAATGATAAACTGGCCTGCTCCTGGCAATTCTTGTAGCATTTCGTCAAGAGTTTTCTGTTTCACATATTTCTGCACATACACCCAACAGGCAATGCTACTGGCTTCTGATACAATGTCAGCTATGGTTTTGCGCATAAGCTCTTCAAATTCAGTAATTTCTTCTTTTGGGACAACATCATACAGGGTTGGTGCCTGATGACTTAATTTTACTCCATTTTCATTTGCATCTTTAAGCAGATTCTTAACTTTTTCTCTTGAATTCTCCGGTACTTTCATGTACTCCCACATAAATGCTACCACATCGGCCGGTGTGTCTTTTTTAAGTGGTGGTAACTGAATAAAATCATTGTTTTCGCTCATTTTCATATCCTCCTCACGATATAATAAAATCAATAATACGTTCTCTTGTCATGTCCAGTACAGTATCTACGAACACTCCTGCAAAAAGGATCAGATACAGAATTACACTCAGCGAAAACAGAAATGCAACCTGTACCCAGTCATGGTAACAGTATGCAGTCGCTATAATCAATAAAGTGAATATAAATCCAAGGATTCCTCTGACAACCGCATAAGTCTGTACTGTCATTTTTACTGCCAGGCCGATCACAAAAAGGATCAACCATACCGGCAGTAATAAGATCTTCCCAGCAAGTTTTAAAATAAACATGTGCACCTCCTATCTTACCAGTCCTGGCATATCATGGTTCACCTCTGCCTGATAATACCCGTTCATCGTTGACGGTGCATTAAACAGAGCTGCTAATAAATATTTCTTGATGTTCTTCACCTTTGTGGTGTTACCACTCATACAGTGTAAGACATACTCGATATGTGAATAGGTCAGCATCAGAAATTTTTTCTTCACCAGTGATGCCGGATACCAGTTGCTGGCAATCAAGATCTTGTCATTTTTACACATCACAGTCTCTACGATCAGGTTCACGATTTCATCTACCTGCCGCATATCGTCATGATGGGTTACTTCCAGTGATTCATAATCAATGGTCTCTTTGACAAGGTTTTCATAAGCCTGATAATCCTCAGAGCGGTTATCGCCATCGGATCGATTCTCATCTGCAGATACGATTTGATTAGATTTATTATCATTCATTTCAGTATCACTAAGATTAGTATTATTAGGGTTTGAAATGTAAACTTCTTGAAGTTTGTTTTCGGGACTTCTAGAAGTTTGATTTTGGGACTTCATGAAGTTTGAAATGTAAACTTCTGTAGATTCCTCATTTTCCACAGAAGTTTGTTTTTTAAACTTCTTTAATTCCTCTTCATATTTTTTCTCATCTGTTTTCTCAGGCATAAAGGTTTTCACGTAGATAACGTTCACCTTTCCAAATCCCTGCCTGCGTTTCTCAATCAGACCAATTCCTGTTTCGTCATCCAGCTCTCTCATGGATTTGATGGCTTTATTTCTGCCACAGTTCAGTAATTCCATGATATCTTCGATGGAAAAGTAGATATATGCTCTGTTTTTGTCGTCAAACCACTGATTTTTGATGGAAAGAGACATTCGATCCAACATCAGTCCATATAAAATTTTAGCATCGCTTGATAAATCTTTAAAATAGCTGTCTGTAAATAATGCTTTTGGTATACGGTAGAAGCTGAACTGGTCAGCTTCGGTACCGTAAAAATAATTAAATGTCATTTTTTTCTCCATAATTTCCTCCTTTCATTTTCTGCTAAGAAGTCCTCTTTTTAAACTTCTTTGACATTGTTTTCTTAGCTTTTTCTCTCCTTAACAGGACTGTTCCTGCATCCACTTTTCTAATAATGATTCAATCACCTGCTCCATATCTTTGGCTGTATAATCATCCGGAAAGTACTTTGTCAGTTTCTTTTCTGAGAAAGTGAGAGACCGGGATGCTTTCTTTGCCATCACACAGTTATTGAAAATTGATAACATCTGAATCTGATTGATTGGTCCATCATTTAGCTGATTTCTGAGTGCTGCAATCTGTTTTGGTTTGATGAATCCGGTGTCGCTGATATATTCGTAGATCCATCCCTGTACTTCCTTATCGATGTAGGAAATATTGACAGCAACCGTGAATTGAAGCTTTTTGTTATCTACCAGATCAAGAAGTTCCGGAATTAATTCTGTCAGTCGGATATAACGCTGAACACTTCGTGCACTTTCTCCAACCTGTTCTCCTAATAACTGATCTGTTCTCGACTTCGTGCCACTTTGGCACAAAGTTAAATCTGTCCGACTCCCCTGTCTTTTCATTGCATCAAGTTTCATCTTATAAGCAAAAGCTTTTTCACTTGGCAACAATTCCTCTCGCTGAATGTTAGCGTCCACCATCACCACAATGGCATCATCATCTGATAATTCTCTTACGATTGCCGGAATAGTTGTAAGTCCTGCAAGCTGTGCTGCATGCATTCTTCTGTGACCGGATACCATTTCATATTCTTCGTTTTCATCCATGCGAAGCAATACCGGTGTCAGTACTCCATTGATCCTTACACTTTCAACCAGATCCTGCATCTTTTCATCATCCAGCACCTTGAACGGATGATTTTTAAACGGATGGATCTTACTAATCTCTATCTCCATTGCAGATTCTTCATTTACCACACCCAGCAGTTCATCAATGCTTGCCAGTTTAATCTTTTCGCCACTTCTATTTTTCATTTTTCAAAACCTCCTGTGTTAAGTTCTTATATGCCTCTGCAACTTTTCCTTTCGGGCAGTGCATATAGATACTTTTTCCCTCTGCACTGGTCTCAGCAGCTTTTACAGACATCGGGATCACATTTTCAAATACTTCAATCTGGCTTCCGTAGGTTGTATGTACTCTCGATGCAATGTCCCTTGCGTAATTGGTTCTGAAATCTACCATAGTCAGGAGAATGCCCTCAATCGCCAGTTTTCGGTTCAGTCTTTTCTTTACTGTAAGAATGGTTTTGATCAGCTGCTGAAGTCCTTTAACAGGCAGATATGCGGCCTGCACAGGTATCAGAACAGAATCAGAAGAGACCAGTGCATTGATCGTCATCATACCAAGGCTCGGCATACAGTCGATCAGGATATAATCGTATCGGGATCTTATCGCATCGATATATTCCTTCATGATCATTTCCCTGCTCATAACATTTCCCATCGTTACTTCCAGGGCAGAAAGCTCAATATTTGCCGGAAGAAGATCTACATTTTCCTGGTGATGTAAGATTCCATCTTCCAGAGAGATTTCTTCTTCATTGATGACGTCCATCATAATAGTTGCCAGTGTGATGCGAAGATCATCCGGTTCCTCATATCCAAGACTTGCGGTTAAACTTCCCTGTGGATCTGCGTCGATCAGCAACACTTTCTTACCTTCTCTTGCCAGTCCAATGCCTACATTTACGGTTGTGGTGGTCTTTCCGACGCCACCTTTCTGGTTTACTACGGATATAACTTTACACATGATTTCTTCCTCCTTTAACTTTCCCATGATTCTTTTTTCCATAATTTCAACAATGCCAGTATTTCCCGCTTCATCATTGCCGGTGTATAAGAATTTGGAAAATACTTGTGTAACTGCTCGTTTGTGAATGCCACTCTTGTGATCTCACCCTTTTTCACTTCACACATGATTTCTTCCATCTTTTCCAGTGACAACTGTTTTTCTTTACTCAGTTGCCGGATCCTCTGGGCCTGTGAGAGTGATGGGATTGCCTGTGCATACTCCATTGCTACAAGCAGTTCCTTTTGCTCTTTTTCACTTAATGCAGCTATCTCTACAGCCGGACAAAAAGAAATGATCTCATCATCCAGTTTCTGCAGCATTTCCGGTATCAGTTTTGTCAGTGAGATATAACGCTGCACTTGTTTTGGGCTATCACCACAATCTTCACTGATGATTTCTATTGCCCGCTTTCTTGGTGTTTTGTGGTCAACTTGGCTCTTTTTTCGACCACTTTTTCTTTTTAATACGTCATTCTTCAGTTTGTAAGCAAAAGCTTTTTCACTGTAGCTGATCCGTTCTCTGTGAAGATTAGAATCTACCATGCTTAAAATGGAATCATCTTCACTTAATACCCGGATGATTACTGGTACTTTACGGTATCCCAGTTTCTCCGCAGCATGTTTTCTTCTGTGACCGGATATGATCTCATAGTATCCATCCGGTACTGGTCTGACGATTAGCGGATTTAAAATTCCATACTTCTCAATGCTTTCCTGCAAAAGAAACATTTCCTTATCATCTTTTACCTGAAACGGGTGCTCTTTGAACGGACGAAGACGCTCAATCTCAATTTCTATGATTCTTTCTTCGTTTTCTCCTGATTGTCTGTTTGGCTCAGTCATCTTGACTCCTTTCCTCCAGGATTCAGGAAATAAAAAATGCCTGCCTGGAACTTTTATAGATAGTAAAGTTCCAAACAGACATTGCTGTTTGACCATTAGCTGTAGCTAATAGAATTAAATACTGTTTCAGCTAATTCATGTTTGCAGGTTTGGGAGAGATTGTTTCTTTTCCCGCCTTTTCTCTGATTTACATCCCCGAATAAGGGGTGACAACGGAGCGGAACCCAAATGTTAGCTGGACTTCTTAAAACCCATGTTTGCAAACCGGTAATTTTGATTAGCTGTCAGCTAACAAAAATCGGATTGCGTTAGCTGGAAATTGATCATTTTGAATGGAATTTTGTGTCACGAACGTGATTTGAAAATAACAAAAGCGTTCGTTGTCAGCTAATCCAGCTAACATTTTCGAACGCTTTGAAGCCCGTCGCCAAGAGGATTTGAACCTCCGACCCCTCGCTTAGGAGGCGAGTGCTCTATCCAGCTGAGCTATGACGACACATGCCGTAAACCCTTGATTTTACTGGGTTTCTTGGATTTTTCCCTTCGGCCATATATAAGATTATCAACTCTTTTTCGAGTTGTCAATCTACAGATTTTTTCGATTTGGTAACATTAGAACGTTCCCCCATTTGGGGAATGCTTTGTTGTCACCATTAGCATTTTTCAGAATAGATTCGAACTGAAAGTTGTTTTTCATTTTTTCCCTTTGGGGAATGCCTCGGCTTTCTCTTAGGAGGCACTTGTTCTATCCATTAAACTAACAGGACAAATCTGTGACTATAATTGTACTATAATTGCACACAAATTACAAGAATTTTTTATTTACCTAAGGTCCTACCCAAGAACCTCGGCGCAAAATCATGCAAATGCATGATTTCTGTGCATCGCGAAGCGCGTTACTGGTCACGAAGTGAACAGTAACCTGCCCCGAATAAACTGGCTCCTTGCTTTAATTAAAAGCTATATTATTAGCAATCTCCTGAACCCTCTCAAGAATCTTCTCCCGCATCTCCGTTATATCCTTAACTTTTACCCTCAGCCCAGCAGCCTCTGCGTGACCGCCGCCGCCAAATGGCTCCAGCAATTTATTCACATCAAGCCACCCTGGCTTTGACCGAAAAGAGCAATGCCATCTGGTTTCCTCCTCATACATAATAAACGCCAGTCCGATATCCTCGCAGGCACACAGGATCGGACTCATGGAATGAAGGTCTGCGTAGCTGATATTTTCCTCCATGCTCTCCTGCCGGTTCATACAGATATACGCCACTTTCCCGTCCAGCACACATTCCACCCGCTGCAATAGTCTGGCTCTTTTTTCCAAAATTTCTAAAGTATCATTATGCATAGTCTCCATCACATATTCATGCTTCACACCCAATTTCAGCAGTCCGGTCATTGCTTCCATGGTACTGATTCCATTTCGTGTAAAGCAGCCCGTGTCGTGTAAAATTCCCATATAAATATAATCAGCTGCCGTAGGACACTCTTCCCTCGCCGCTTTCTGCAGCCTGTCCTGATCAAGCAGATAATAAATATTCTCAGCACACGCCACTGCTTTTTTCGTAATATTAATATCCCCAAATCCCTCATTGGATACATGATGATCGATTACCATAGAAGCTGCCGCGTTTTCATAAAATTCCAGCCCAACCAGCCTTTTCAGCGTCGCTGTATCGCACACGATCACGCCATATCTGCCCTCAGACAGCTCCGGCATTTTGAAAGGAGCAAACACCCGATCCTTCTGAACCATCTTCGCCGCACCCTTATCCATATTTTTCCCCAAATATGGAAAAACTTTATACTGTGGATAATTCACCTTAATATAATGCGCCAGTCCCATAACCGAACCAACTGCATCCCCATCCGGATTAATATGTCCCATCAAAACCACAGTATCCAGATTTTTCTCTTCCATCAGCTGCATAAATTTCTCTTCAAAATAAATATCCATATTCAAATTTCTCCCATCTGCTATTTTTTGAGAAGAAAAGCGAAATCATATCTGTTCCAACATGATTTCGCTTTCTATTATTTCTTAACAAACTTCCCAATAATCCCAAACAACGCTTCCATATTCAGCGGCTTCGTAATATGCGCATCCAGGTAATACTGCATTGGCCCGCTGCATGACCTTCTCCAGTTTTTCATTCATTTCTTTATTCTTTTTTCAATGCAATTCACTTTGCTAACCAGCTTACGGTTCACTGCTAACCGAGTTGGCTACACCTTACATTCCCCTCATCTTAAACGCATTCTTTCCATTCTGTTTCACCTCATACAAGGCTACATCCGCATTTCTACAAAGAGCCATTACATCTTCTCCCTGCTCTGGGAAAGCCGCACCTCCCGCACTTGCAGACATCTGAACCTCTTCTCCAGTAGGCAGCGTCAGATGGGAAATCCGCTTCTGGTATTCCGCCATATACTTCTGAACCGCATCCACAGAAAGTTTCTTCATATAAAGAACAAATTCGTCTCCGCCATACCGCCCAATGATACAATCTTCCGGGAAGCACGCCTTCATAGTCTGGGCAAAATGCTTCAGACAGAAATCTCCATTGTTATGTCCATACATATCATTATAGCTTTTGAAATTGTCCACATCAATAAAAATAAACACTCCAGGAGTTTTTTTATTGATTTCCACTTCCACTGCCGCCTGGAACGCTCTCCGGTTCATAATTCCAGTGAGCGGATCAAGGGTGGAAAGTCCCATGTAAATCTGCTTATCCCTCTTTTCCAACAATAAAATAGTCAGCATGTATAAAATCGTGAATCCAACTAAAATGGTTCCATAAATACCACCCCAGATGGAAAAATGCTGGGTAATATCCGAAATGTTCTTGTTCGTCAGCTGAACAACCACATACCAGCCAGGCATACTGGAAATACTCCTGTAAGAAATAGTAGATTCCTCGCCTCTGATGATTGCGGAAAATCTGCCCTCTCTTTTCCCGGAACGCATATCTTTTATCCACTGGTTATAGGAATAATCCTCATCATACTGGAAATATCTCTGCTGAAGCAGAAGATTGTTCCAGCTGCCAGCTGTGTTGGAATTATCGCTGATACAAGTAATAAAATTTTCAGAATCCGCCTTTAAAAGATGAATGCTGATCTTGTCCTGCAGCAGCTCATAATCCCCGAGCTGTCTGAGTTTTTCGATCATAATAGACACATAAAGATTATGGATCTGTGAAGAATCCTCTACCGGTACAAAAACAGTCATGATCATATTTCCTGTTTCACTGGATTGATAAGGATCTGAATTAAATGAGGTATCCAAAGCCAGCGCCAATTCATCCAGCTGATTCTTCTTAATATCAGAAACGGCGCAGTCACTTCCATATATTTCCCCATTATTCATAATGAATCCTATGTTGCAGAAAGCGGTCCGGTCCAGGTTCTTCTGCAGACGCTGAAGAAGTTTCTCTGGTTCTGCATTTTCCATGGATTGGATCATTTTTACATCCTCCTGGGCGTAATTCTGAAGGTACTCCATGGAATCATTCATTTTCTCGGCATACAGGCCAGTAATCAATTCCAGATGCTGTGTATTAAAGTTTCGTGCAATTCTGCTAAGATGAAAATATGCCGCAACAATAATAGCCAGACAAATTCCCAGGTATAAGATCAGCAGCACTTTTCTTTTTCTCTTGTTCTTTCTTCGATCTTTCATGGGCTATCTTTCTCCATAAGATATTCGGAATCCACCATGGTAACTCCGGTATCAAAATATTTCTGTTCGGATTTTTCTCCTTTTATAAAGGAATCCAGAGAAAGCATTCCCAGATATCCCATCTGATCCTGCTTTTGAAGCACTGTGACTGCGCGATAATCCGGATTCAGAATCAACTCCCTGGTTTCATCCGCCAGATCAAATCCAACCAAAGTCACATCCGTTCTTTCTTCCTCCAGAAGAGTGTTCACGATTCCCACTGTAGAGGTATTATTGCATCCAAAAATACCTTTTATATTTCCATTTTCCTTCAGCAGCTTCCCGGCATCTGCCTGTGCTTTCTTGATACTTCCCCCATTAATGGGAATATCCTGTGCAACATCCCATTGCTCCGGGGCATAATTTGTCCAATAGTCCAGGAAGCCAGAAACCCGGTTCACCATGGCCTGTGAAGTATCCGACGACAGCATGATTCCCACTTCCAATGGGTCCAAAGGGGAATTGCCCGCGTCGTACAGCTGCTCAAGCATTTTCTTAGCAGCCATTTCTCCCGCATCCATATTATCCGTCATGTAGCAGACATCAAATTCACTGCTGTTAATGGAAGAATCAATCAAAACCAGCGGAATATCCTTGTCCCGGATGTTCTTGCAGCTGTCCATAAGAGAATTGGAATTCGCCGGTGCCAGCAGGATCCCATCAGCCCCCTGCTTCACAGCCTCATCCATCAAGCCGATCTGCCCGGAAATGTCCGTCTCATTGTCAATCCCACTCAGATAAACCCCTTCGTCCATTTCTGCCGCCGCTTCCGTTATCCCATTAATCACTTTTTCCCAGTAAGCGCCGTGATAATTCTTCAAAATAACATAAATTTTATTTTCGCTCTCTGGATGGGAAATACAGCTATACTCTACGACCGCCGATTCTTCTGCCGTTTCCGCCTCTGTCTTCGAAGCCCCCGAACAGCCTCCCAGCAGAAAAGACGCCGCCCCGAAGGAAATCAACAAATATGTTCTTATTTTACTCATTCGTTTCCCCAGTTACTTATGCTTGATTTGTAACTGTCCAGTACCTTCATAGTTACACGAAATATTACCTACTGAATAGTTACCTTAATTTACAGATCCAGCACCATCTCAGATCTTTACAAAAACCATAGAACATTAAATAGTCACCAGATATTTTGCAATTTTATACATATTTTTGTGTATATGTCATAATTATATGCCCTAGCTGGATAGGCTGTCAATCTGTATTCGTTACTGTTCTCTCCGTGACCAGTAACACACTTCGCGATGCACAGAAATCATGCGCATGCATGATTTCGCGCCGAGGTTCTCCCAATCATAAAAACCATCCCTTCTAAGTAATAAACTAATCAAAAAGCCGCAAAATGCAATTTAATCATCAGCATTTTACGGCTCATATTTCATATAGAGTATTGAATTTAGAAATGCAACTGCCCCTGTAGCCAGATCAATCCTTTAAACCTGCGACCGACCGCTGGTTCGCCCAGCAGGTCTGCGCAGTTTATGCAGACGTCAAATTGGATATCATTGCAGTCGATGGTCATCTGGCACAGTTCTTCACCAGTGAGAATGTTCTTAAAATTCACGAAATCCACGATTTCACCCATCACACTGTACTGGTCGCACTCGATTCCGTGAGGCATGAAGCAGGTATCCACAATTGTCAGCACATCGTCTGTGACAATACGCTCGGAAATCATGGAGTAGGTGTCCATATCCTCCATCGTCAGATCTTCCATGGCCTCTTCGTCGCCATTTCTGGCGGCTGCAATCAGATTGTTGCGGTTCTTGGTCAGCTCCCGCTCTACCTTCACTGCCTCTTTATCCTTCTGAACCGGGAAAAGGATCTTGCCTTCCCTCGCCAGTCCGGTAATGGTCAGCGGCTGTCCTTCCCGCATATTGCCTTTGTACTTCTCAAGCATATATTCAGCAGGGTTCTGAAGATAAAAGATCAAGGTCACGCCCAGCCGCATGTCATCGCAGGCACCAGCGTAAGACTCTTTCTCTGCATGTCTTTCCACAATCACATGCTCCTGGCTGGTGATCCCTGTGCCGCGAAAAAATGGGAATGTATATTCCACATGAAACTCATTGTCCTCATCATACTGTCCGCAAACTGTGATTCCACAGTCGCAGCCATAATTCTTGGAATATTGTATAAAAACACCGTCAGGATGATTCTCCACTGCAATTTTTTCATCGTAAGTATTCATCACATCCTGGATAATCTCCTGCATTTCTTTACGTGACTTTACCTTAGAAAAGCCAACAGTTCTTAAATAACTGTGCACACTATCACCTCCCTGACTGTAGCTTACATGTAATGTTCCAATATCTTATAACAGCACTTTAAAACAGATTCCAGATAATATTTTATAACTTTTAGTGTTATACATTCATCTAATATCTTTTTCTATTTTTAGTACAAAGTTCAAACAATAGGGCTTTATACTTTTTTGTTCTATAAGTCCGATTATTTGGACTTTTTCTCGATTTTTGTCATTCCGCCCATGTATGGCTGAAGAGCAACCGGAATATTTACGCTTCCATCAGCATTCAGGTTGTTCTCAAGGAATGCGATCAGCATTCTTGGCGGAGCAACAACGGTGTTGTTAAGAGTATGAGCAAGATATTTCTTGCCATCTTTTCCATTTACACGAATTTTCAGACGACGCGCCTGTGCATCACCAAGGTTGGAGCAGCTTCCTACCTCAAAGTATTTCTTCTGTCTTGGGGACCAGGCTTCAACATCCAGGGATTTCACTTTCAGATCTGCCAGGTCACCAGAGCAGCACTCCAGTGTACGAACCGGAATATCCAGAGAACGGAACAGATCTACTGTGTTCTGCCACAGTTTGTCAAACCACATTTTGCTATCCTCTGGGTTGCAGACTACGATCATCTCCTGTTTTTCAAACTGATGGATACGGTAAACACCTCTCTCCTCAAGTCCGTGAGCACCTTTCTCTTTACGGAAGCATGGAGAATAGCTGGTAAGAGTTTTCGGAAGCTCTTCCTCTGGGATAATCTGGTCGATAAATTTACCGATCATGGAATGCTCGCTGGTTCCGATCAGGTAAAGATCCTCGCCCTCGATCTTGTACATCATAGCGTCCATCTCAGCAAAGCTCATAACACCTGTAACAACGTTGCTTCTGATCATGAAAGGCGGTACACAGTATGTGAAGCCTCTGTTGATCATGAAATCACGTGCATATGCGATAACTGCGGAATGAAGTCTTGCGATATCTCCCATCAGATAGTAGAATCCATTACCCGCAACACGTCTTGCGCTGTCAAGATCGATTCCATCGAAAGCTTCCATAATTTCTGTATGATATGGAACTTCAAAGTCCGGAACAACCGGCTCACCGAATTTCTCAATCTCGACGTTCTCGCTGTCATCTTTACCGATCGGTACAGACGGATCTATGATGTTCGGGATAACCATCATATCTTTCAGAAGCTCTTCTTCAACTTCTTTCTCCCTCTTAGAAAGCTCCTCAATACGCTCACCGGAAGCTGCAACCTGTTTTTTAACTTCCTCAGCTTCTTCTCTCTTGCCCTGGCCCATAAGAGCACCGATCTGTTTGGAAATTTTATTTCTCTCTGCACGAAGTGCCTCTACTTCCTGTTTGATCTCACGGTTCTCTTTATCCAGCTCCAGAACCTTATCAACCAGTTCCAGTTTGCTATCCTGGAATTTGTTGCGGATGTTCTGCTTTACGATCTCCGGATTCTCTCTCACAAATTTAATATCTAACATGTCTTCCTCCTGTACTGATACATTTATTAGTAAGTATCTGTTTTATTTTTCCATATTTTGTATTGCTTATTACTGATTTATGCTGTAAAAATGGATTGGTTAATCGACGGGTGTTTTCTATAACAATATTGATATTTATTTTTTGTTTTATAACAATATTGTCGTTTTATGTTGAATTTCGTTAATTTTTCCTCTTTAATAGGTTTTCATTTTCCTTTTCATGTGAAACATTTTCATCAACTCAATTCTCATCAATCACCGGTTTACTCATCTTTTTCAATATTTTCCAAGCCAAAATTAACAGCTTTTCTTAAGGCTTCCAGTTCTTCCTGACTCAGCATTACATACGATTCTCCCTTTACGATTTCTTTCAGGTAAAGGAAACAATTGTCTCTGCTGTGTACTGCATTCAGAATAACACCTGAATTGTCCTGATCCAGCAGTGCAAATGCAAAACTAAGTTTACCTCCTACATCATCGAATGCATCATACTTTTCAACACCATACTTACTGAACATTGTTTCCAGATGGTGTTTAATAAAGCTGATATCATGCTCATGATCCTCTTTTGCCTCGTAAAGACGGTCAATCTGGGCAAATTTACGAACAAATACTTTTTCAAGAGATTGTGCGTCGCTGCCCTTCATGAACATTTTATACTTACGTTCCAACCGGCTAAGCCTCATTTTGCTGCTGAATACATTCACCGCCAGAACGATGGTCAGAATCAACAGTAAAATAGTGATGATACCCGGATCAATTCCCAAGCTGTCAAAAATACTGCTCATGCACTCTCCTTATCTTATTGACTCAAACAACTCAATGATTCTTTCCAGCTCATCTCTGGAATAATATTCAATTTCAATTTTACCTTTATTGTTCTTTTTCCTGTGGATGAAAACTCTGGTTCCTACAATTCCCTTCATTTTCTCCTCAAGGCTTTCATAAATCGCATCTTCTGCTGTATTTACCTGTTTTGGAGTCTTTTTCGGCGGTTCCACAATGTGTTTTACCAGTTTTTCAGTCTCTCGAACGCTTAATTTCTCATCAAAAACCTTCATGGCTACACTGGCCTGCTTTTCCTTGTCGGTAATCGCAAGAATCGCACGCGCATGTCCAGCAGAAATCATTTCGTCAATCAGCATCTGCTGTACTCTGTCGTCCAGTTTCAGAAGACGAAGGGAATTGGTAACTGCAGTTCTGCTCTTGGAAACACGTTCTGCAATATTATCCTGTTTCAGCTTAAACTCGTCAATAAGGCGCTTATAAGCCATCGCTTCTTCAATTGGATTTAAGTCTTCCCGTTGAATGTTTTCAATCAAAGAAATCTCCACAACCTGCTGATCATTAAATTCCTTAATGATTACCGGAACTTCCTTCAAACCAGCAAGCTTGGCAGCTCTCCATCTTCTCTCACCAGCGATGATCTCGTAATAATCACCTTTGTCTGATACCAGAAGAGGCTGTAAGATACCAAACTGCTTGATGGACTCTGATAACTCTACCAAAGCGTCCTCATCAAACTGCTTACGTGGCTGAGTTCTATTTGGCTCAACCTTCGAAATCTTTACAAGCATTTCGGATTTCTTTGGCTCAGCGGAAGCTGTCTGTGCTGCATTGTTTGTTGGTGTAACAGGTTTCACATCCGAAGCACTTGTCGCAGTTCCAGCTTGTAAAGATGAATTGCTTTCTGACGCGACAGGCTTCTGTACAATTTTCTTTTCTGCTGGTTTTACTGACTTTTCTGGAAAAAGAGCATCCAGACCTCTTCCAAGACCTTTTTTCTTAACGGCCATTATTCAACCTCCCTGTTGATCACTTCTTCTGCAAGAAGGCGATAAGCTTCCGCTCCTGTGGATCTTGGATCATAAAGAGTGATCGGTTGTCCATAGCTTGGAGCTTCTGCAAGTCTGACATTTCTCGGAATAATTGTCTTATAAATGTTCTGCTGAAGATTTTCTTTTACATTCTCTACAACCTGCAGAGATAAGTTTGTTCTGGCATCATACATAGTAAATACAACGCCTTCAATCTCCAGATCATTATTCAATCTGTCCTTTACCAGGTCAATCGTATGAATCAGCTGTGACAGACCTTCCAGTGCATAATACTCACACTGAATCGGTACCAAAACGGATGTCGCAGCAGTAAGTGCGTTAATGGTAAGCATATTCAAAGATGGTGGACAATCAATGATGATATAATCGTAATTGTCCTTTATTTTATCTGTGATCTCTTTCAATATGTATTCTTTATTATCAATCCCAACCAGTTCAATTTCTGCACCGGACAAGTTTACATTGGATGGTATCAAATCTACATTTTCTACTACATCCTTGACAATCGTTTTCTCAACATCAGACTGTCCTACCAGAAGTTCATAGAGTGTATCTTCTACTTCATTTTTATCAACACCTAATCCACTGGTAGTGTTTCCCTGAGGATCCATGTCAATTGTCAGAACTTTTTTCCCCTGTTCTGCCAGACATGCCGAAAGGTTAATTGCTGTAGTAGATTTGCCAACGCCGCCTTTCTGGTTAGCAACCGCAATCGTTCTGCCCAATATCAACCCTCCCTTTCATATTATTTTGTCACTGCTTACAACTAATGTTTCACGTGAAACATTTCGCGAACACCACTTGTAGACAATGTCTGATTTTTACAGATTGTTCCACCATTTTACAGTTTTCGCAATCTTATCATATAACTATTGTTATTATAGCACTTTTAATTTTATCTCGCCACATAATGTTTCACGTGAAACATAGAAAATGCCATTTTTTTTTGCAAAAATATTGTCTATTTTTATCTTCTTACTAATTATACCCAGGATTTGGGAAGTTCAGACATTTATTATCGAACTTTCACTGTTACTTAGGGAGGTATTTTTCTTTAGAATGTTGTAAGTGTTTTAGGAGGGACGCATTTGGGCAATGGGTATTACTCGCTCACCGGCGCTAGGAGCGCGCCTGAAATGGTTCGCCGGAGTAATACCCATTGCCCAAATGCTATGTACTGTCTGAAACAGTCTGGTACGTAGGAACTTTTACCAGGAGGGAAGTTCGTGAGTTGCTTTCCCTATGTTTTATTGCTAATAACAGTTTTAGGCTTCCTCCCCTTGTCAGTAACCAATAATTTCAAAAACATAAAGCCATTTAATGTGTTATACATGTTTTGAATAAGCAAAATTTCTAACACTATTGTCATAAAATGCCCCTATTACCATTTATCCGTTACCAGACTCCAGCGCTTTTGCAATGTATCTTCATGTAGCCGCGCATTTCAGAAGCGCTCTTAGTGGCGGTAAGATCCAGGCCTTACAGAGACTTGGACGAGAGGGCTCTCCCGAGCGGCTTAGTCGCAGTTAAGTATTAGCTCACCGGAGCATTGCGACGCACGGCGGTGAATATACATTGTAAAAGCGCGTCCGGGAACCCAATAATTAACACACTAAACAGCATTAATTATACCGACTATTTTCATATCAAAAGCTCGCCACGTCCGCCCTAATATATTCTGTCAATTCCCATTTATATACCAAAAAGCATTGTAAAATCAACCTTTTTGGCGTATAATATACATACAAACCCAAAGGAGGTTCTCTATAAAAATGAAAGACAGTAAACATAAAATCCTGACTCTGGCTGCCTTAACCACTATTGCAGCGGGTGTCATCCATCTTACCAATAGAGTAATCGTTGCCTCTTCTCAGTTGAAAGAAATGCTTGATTTTTCCAATCACAACTACTATCATTGGCGCTTTGGAAAAATTTATTATACCAAAAAGGGAAAGGGCTCCCCTCTTCTTTTGATTCATGACACAATGCCAGGTGCAAGCGGCTACGAATGGTCCCGTGTGGAAGATAAGCTTGCACAGGAGCATACCGTCTATACCATAGATTTATTAGGATGCGGACGCTCTGAAAAGGCTGGAATTACATATACCAACTTCCTTTTCGTACAGATCATCTGTGATTTCATAAAAAATGTAATAAAAGAGAAAACCGATATCATCGCAAGTGGTTTTTCATGTTCTTTTGTCACTACTGCTGCAGCTTATGATAAAGAAAACATTAATAAAATCATGTTTATTAACCCTGTAAGCATGGTTTCTCTTGCGCAGATTACTACAAAAAAGGATAAATTGTTCAAGTTCTTTATTGAATTACCTATATTTGGAACATTCATTTACCATATAATTGTTTCACGTGAAACAATTAATGATTTCTTTCTTGATAGCCTCTACTACAACCCATTCCATGTGGATAAAGATATAATGGATGCATACTATGAAGCTGCACACAAGGGTGGATACTATGCGAAATGCCTCTATTCCAGCCAGAGTGCCAAATATATGAATATTAATATCCGTCATGCATTAGAATCTCTGGATAACAGTATTTATATTGTAGAAGGCGAAGATGAACCTAACGGAGCTCTGATCGTAGAGACTTATCAAAAAGTAAATCCAGCAATTGAGTCTGCAACAATCCCTTGTTCCAAGCATTTTCCGCATATTGAGAATGTAGAAGCTTTTCTCGAACAAGTTGGCACATTTTTTTAGTTAAATAAAGGATATATAGTCTAGATGTACCCCTAATAAAAAAGCTTTAAAATTGTATTTTCATTAATATAATTTTAAAGTTTTTTCTTTTTATGTCTTAAAGCAGCCTGGTGTACAAAGCACTATTTATTTTAACATTTATACTAGTTTTGCAATCGTATTAGTATCTTATAAATTAAATTCTATTTTATGTAGCAGCAATCGTTCAACATATTTTTTATATTTTCGTATATTTTTTCCTCCTGCAAGTCCTATTTATTGTACTTTCTTCTTTTTTATTTGCAAAAAGTGTTATTTATTGTACTTTTATATTTGTTCTTGCATTTTCTCGTCACATTTAATTACTTTCAGTTCAATTTATGATATAGTATTTCCCATCTAGGTTCCTATTTTAGGACTATGTAAACATTTAATAAGTAATAATCGGTCAGCATATTATTTCATTGCACAGGAGTGGCTAATATGAAGCAGTATACTGTAGACGTATTTACCAACACCCCATTTTCCGGTAATCCTGCAGCCGTATGTGTGCTTCCTGTCCTTCACCGGAATCTGTGATGAAGCTTGCCATGAAAAATAATCTGTCAGAAACAGCATTTATTGAAGAAGCCAGGTAACCTTCGTCGGTTCGCACCAGGAACAGAGATAGAATCGTGTGGGCACGCTACCTTAAACTATACAGTTCACTTCAAAATGGAAATCGAATTACAATCAGTGAAAAAGTCGCTTTACTTGCTATCTCTGAAATCTATAGCAACATTATAAATTTTCTTATTCAATTATTTCTATTTTGCGATATAATTATTTCACAAAAAAGTAGGAAAGCCCGTGAAAAAGCAATTAAAACACATTTTACCCGTTATTTTAACTTTCGTAACAGTTATGCTGTCCGCTGTATGTGTTAACGAAAAAACATTGACAAACATGCCTCAGGTTCTCACGTTATACCCCAAATCCTCAAAAATTTATAACGAGAATCGCCGCATGTATGCGCCAGCAAATGAAACTATTTTAAACACAAACCTTTATTACGGGAACAAAGCAACATCAATAAAGGCAAAAAAATCATCCTATGTATCCGCTGTGTACTACAACAACTATGCTCTAGCCCTTACACAGGATAAGCTTTATACTTCTGCTTATCTGAAAGCCAAAAAAGCAGGTACAACCACTATTACTTACAAAATTGGCAAGCAGAAATATAGCCAAAAGTCACTATCAAAAAGTACGCTAATCCATTTAAATCATTAAAGATTAATAATTTAAACCTAGCTTCCAAATTCAAGTCAAAATCCAATTATACACTGAGTTATAATAAGTACCGGGGAAAAACGCTTAAACTTCAGTATAGTGCCAAAAAAGGATGGGCTTTAAACATCCACTATCTGGAAGATGCAGCTGCAAAAGGAACATCTTACAAAAAACTGGATCAAGACCACTGGTACTTTTACTGTTACGAAGAAAAACTCTGCCATCATTGTTTATGCATATAATTCCAAAACATCCCAGGATGAACAGTGTATTATCTTCTTCAAACAAATTCGACCAAAATAAAAAAAAGATCTCCATCCTGTTTTCTCACAGGCAAAGATCTTTTTTTATTTTATCCATTTTATTTCAAATCTTATTTTCTAGAGCGTGTCTGAAAACAGCTTTCTGCAAGATGTGCATCACAATTTGCGGGAAATTTTGCCCGGATGAGGGCGTCTTAGCAAGCTACGACAACCGAATTCGGACAAAATATACCGCAAAGCGGGACATACAGATTACGGGAATGATTTTTGGGGGCACGTTCCAGTGCTACTCTTCTGTATCTTTTGAATTTTCAGTCTCTTCAATTGTTTCGACACTCTTCCCTTCTGTTTTTTCACCAATTACAGGCTCAAATGCCTGGAACAGTTCTTTCACTGTCATTTTGTTTACCAGATAAACTTTTCCGTCCGTGACAGCAGCATAGTAATTCGTGTCATAGGAATAATACTCAACATCTATTTCATTTCCATCTGTATCTGTAAATTTCACAGCCATCTCCGGATCTGTATTAGATTTAAATTCATCCGTCAGACGTTTCTGTCCCACCATATTGATCAATTTGTTGTAGAACGTTGTAAATGTTGTACTATCCAGATCATTTCCATTCAATGTGTAAGATAAAGTTACGCTGGCAGAGCTTGTGGTGTTGGAATCTGAAGAACTGTCGTCTGAGCTTTCGATATCCGCAACTGTTGTCTCAGCTGAGGTAGTTGAAGCATCTGCAGCAGTGCTTTCATCAGAAGCATCACTACTGCTGTCTTCTGTCGTATCATCTGACTCATCCTCAGATGTTTCACGTGAAACATTTACAATATAATCTTTGCCCTCATAGTTCACATCCAAAGTATCCAGATTATTAACAGATAGATAACTTACTGTTAAATCCCAGAAATCAGAATATGTTTTTCCGAGGAATGTATCAAGCGAATCTTCGGAGATTGTGTAAATCTCGTTGCTGTCGTTTACACGAACGTATCGTCCACCGTCTGAGGACAGGTCTCCAACCTGGATCACAAGTTCTCTGTCTACCATTTCTGTTTCCGGTTCTGCGTCTTCCTCTGAAGTCTCTGTACTTTCTGTAGAATCAGAATCTGTGATGTCTGATTCATCTGCCTCTCCAGACTCTTCCTTATCAGTATCACTGTCTTCTATATTTTCTGAACCCTCTGCGGTACTATCATCTGTATTTTCATCCGCCTGGCTCTCATCCTCAGATGTCTCTGAGACGTCCTCAGCGCCATTTTTAGCCTCATTTTCCGTATCAGTGGACTCTTTCTCGACCTCTTCCTGATAATCTACAGTAATCTCTGCATAAGGCTTATCTAAACCATACTGGGAAAGCTGGTCATCTGAACAGTTATAGTTTACATAACTAGAATAAGCCATGCTGGATAATGCGGTGCTCAGCGTAGTTGCTTTCGCTGAATCTGCTTTTTCGGTATCTCCATCTCCAGTAATGTTCCAGAAATTATTCTCGTCTTTTTCCACAACATAAGAAGAAGATTTTGCATCTACAGAAATTTTGCTGACTGTGGAGGAATCCACTGTTGGGAACGTACCACTTTTAGCAAAGTCATACAAACTTCCCTCAAAGGAAGAAAACGTAGAATTGCTTACCACATAAACAGTGGAAGAATCCTTGTTCAGATCAATATATTCCTGACTGGTAGCGTCATTTTCCATTCCAAGCCGAATAACTGTTGTCTCTCCATCCTCCGTGGTAACTGTGATGGTATTTTCCGGTTGATCCAGTTCATATTCAGAGGCATCTTCCACATCTTTCAATGTTCTCTCCGCTGTTATGGAATTTAGGGAACTAACCAGTGTATCAATTTTGTCCTGATCCACTGGGAAATCAGTCTCATCACTTTTCACCCAGGAATCTCCATCTTTTTCAAAAGTAACCTCTTTTTTATCAATCACAAATTTTATTGATTTCACATCAGCAGACGCTATAGATACAATTTCCGAATTTTCCTCCTCCGCACTCTCGGATTCTGCGGCATCCTGCTTTGCTACGTAGGCTTTTACACCTACGTAAGCTCCGCTGAGGACTACCAGAACGCCTACTGCAGTTATAAGATTTACCGATTTTTTCTTCATCAGGCTTTTCTCCTCTTTAACCAAATCATAAATCCAATTAACAGGAATGCTCCAGGAATCAAACCAATGGTACAGATTTTCCAGAAGCTTGCATCATATGCTGTCAAAGTCAGGTAAGATACTTCCAGGCTCTTAGATGGAATAGACATGGTTGTACTGTCTTCTGTATCGACCAGAGAGCTTAAGGAAACCATCACAAGCTTCTCATTTCCACCGGAAACCATCTGATTGATCTGGCTCTGCAGCAGGTTAGAGGTAGAATAATAAATAATGTGTGTCTCTTTATCATCATCTGCCGTCTCTGTAATGCTGACGCCCAGATCAAATGGTCCATCCACATCGCCGTCTTCTTTTTCAAGAGTGCCGCTGTTTAAATCAGTTTTTGAATACGCACTGCCAGAGGTTGTAAGAAGACTTTCAATATTTACTGTATCTCTCACATCATCGGATTTCTGGATTCCCTGTGCGTACGGCATCAGGATATAGTATCCGGAAGAAGCAACATCAGATGTAATGTCTGTGCTGTTCACAGTAGGAACCAGATAATAAGGCATCTGAGCTGCATAATGCTGTGCATCTCCCTCAAATACCAGGCCGTCCACTCTGCTTACACCGTAGTTTTCCAGGACTGCATCAAAGTTTTCCATCTTCTCTCCTGTATAATCGGAGAAAATCATGGCTTTCCCACCATTTTCCAGGTAATCGATCAATACATTCTTCTCATCCTCTGAGATATCTGTTGTAGGAGAATCGATCAGCAGACAGCTTGCATCCTCCGGAACGCTTCCCTCTGTAAGCAAATTCAGGGATTTGATTTCCATGTTTGCTTTCTCAATATCTTCCTTAATGGTTGAATCAAGCTCCTGCTCTCCATGTCCCTCTAATGTGTACAACACCGGCAGATTTTCACTAGTTACGTATGCGATGGCACTTGTGATCTGTCCCTCGCCGTCAAACCCGGTTGTCTGATAGCTGTACGTATTGTAGTCAAGTGACGATTCGTAAATATTGTTATAATTTACAACCTTGTTTTTATCGCCGCATACAACGATCAGGCTGTTGGAAGAAAGGTTGTCGCTGGTGTATTCACTGACAAATTTGGGATTTACCACCGGGTCCTTCTGTTCTACGGTGATATGGTCAGATTCATCTGCATATCTCTGAAGCAGATTACTGATGGTCTCATCCTCGCTTCCGCTCTGGGCAATCTGATATATGGTCACATCTTTGTCCAGATCTTTCAGCATGGCCTTGGTTTCATCGCCGATTGTGTAAAGTTTTTCAGAGCTGATATCCAGCTGCGTGTACTTTGAGGGAAGGTTTCCCACGATCATATTTATAACAATAATGATTGCAACAAAAACAACAATCATAATGGAACTGTAGCTTCCATTTTTTAAATACTTTTTATTAATGCTGTCT
This sequence comes from Blautia glucerasea, assembly GCF_020537505.1. GTDB lineage: Bacteria > Bacillota > Clostridia > Lachnospirales > Lachnospiraceae > Blautia_A. The sequence continues at coordinate 40,766 of NZ_JAJBMO010000015.1, forward strand.
TTAAATCTTCGTTTTTCTTTTTTGTTATTATTGTTATTGTTTTCGACATTTTCCGTATTTATTGTATTTTCGCTGTTTATATCATTATTGTCAACATTGTTATTATTTTTCTTCTTAAAAAACATTTTCCCCACCTCCTTAATTCCAACGTCTCTTCAAAATGGTCTGCATGGTAAGGAATATACAAATGGTAATGACAGACAGGAAATAAAGAACTCCGGTCACGTCAAAAATACTGTTTGTAAAGTTTTCGAAGTGTGAGCTTAAGTTGAACACTTCAAGAACCTTCTGGATTCCGCCTTCAAATACACTGGATTTTACAACATAAACGATCACCAGTGCCACTTCTCCGATTACACAAATAGCCCCTGAGATCACTGCATTTTTGATCATGCTGTAGATCATAAGGCAAAGTGCTATGATCAGAAGACCAAATGTGACGCATGTAGACATTGCTGTCTGTGAAAAGAAAGAGGAAATTCCGTTCATCATATAAAAGGCAAATAAAAATACAAAGGTAAGGACTGCTGCGATTACCTGGCTCTCAGTGATTGCTGAGAAAAATACACCGATTGCAATGTTTGCACTTCCAAGAAGGAAAAATCCAAGGAGTGCTGTATACGCGGAGCCAAATGCAACGGTTCCGAATTTTGACATGATCAGCGGATAGGTAGCCAGTACTGCAATGGGAATCGCGTATATGGTTACAAGCGCAAGATATTTTCCCATTACGATGCCGAATACGGATACCGGGGATGTGAGCAGCAGCTGGTCTGTTTTCTGTTTTCTTTCCTCAGCAAGTACACGCATAGTCAGGATCGGCACTGCGATCAGGAACACAAAGGTCATGGCGTTTAAGGTATATTCAAATTTCGGATAAGCAGCGCTAAGCTGATATGCTGAAAAGTAGATACCTGCAATTAACAGTACGAAAAACATAAACAGGTAGCCGACCATGGAGGTCAGGTAGCTTTTCAGCTCTCTTTTATAGATAGCAAGCATGGTTTACTTTTCCCCCTTTTCTTCATCCATACTACTCTGATTTTCACCAGAAAGTCCGTTATCTGACACAGAATCAGATATTTCGTCTGATTCTTCTGCGTTTTTATCTTCAAGTCCATTATCAGGGACAGTATCCTCATTTTTCTTATTCAGATACTTTTCTGCATCTGCTGCCGTCTTGAAGAAAGGTTTTCCAGACTTTTTCCCAGTATCATCTTTCTCTCTTTTCTCACTTTCTGTAAGTTCAAGGAAGATCTCCTCCAGAGAAACTTTCTTAGACTGCATTTCAAGGATCGGACAGCCGGCATTTACCATGCTGTAGAATACTTTTTCACGCACATCTGTATTCTCCTCTGTGCCCACTGTAATGGCGTATACGCCCTCCTCCGGACTTTTCTTTGCTGCAACCTCTTTTACCCCTTCAACAGTCTCCAAAGCGGCTCTGATGGTGTCTTTCTGGCCCTTTATAAGCAGGTTCAGGTTGTTGGAGCCTGCTGCCAGTTTGCCCAGATTCTCAGGGGTATCGCTGGCTACCAGTTTTCCATGGGAAATAATCAGCACGTAATCGCAGACTGCACTGACTTCGGACAAAATATGGGAACTGAGGATAACGGTGTGTTTCTTTTTCAAGCTTTTGATCAGATCACGGATCTCGTTGATCTGTTTCGGGTCAAGACCGACAGTTGGCTCATCCAGAATGATGACTTCCGGGTAGCCGAGGACAGCCTGGGCAATTCCTACACGCTGTCTGTAACCTTTGGAAAGGTTTTTGATCAGACGGTTTTTCATGTCTGTGATCTTCACCATGTCCATGATTTCTTCGATCATGGATGCTTTTTTATCTTTAGGAATTTTCTTCAGATCTGCTACGAATTTCAGATATTCCAGAACGGTCATATCAAAATAAAGGGGCGGCATTTCGGGTAGATATCCGATACATTTTTTTGCCTCCTCAGGTTCTTCCAGAATATCATGACCGTCTATGACTACTGTTCCTTCAGTGGACGCAATATAGCCGGTTATCATATTCATGGTTGTAGATTTTCCGGCGCCGTTTGGACCCAGAAAGCCATAAATCTTGCCTTTCTCGATTTCAAAAGAAAGGTGGTCTACAGCGGTGTGGTCGCCGTAGCGTTTTACCAGATTTTTTACTTCAATCAAGTTTCTTACCTCCTTCAAGTTGCAGATGCATGGCTTATCCCATGCATCTGTCTATGATAATTCTATGTGCAACCTGTGAGAAAATTTAGATGATTGTGTGAGAAATATGTGATTATTTTGTGTTGGAAGTGTGTCTTGAAGATGTGTTTTCTCGGACGCGCTTTTACAAGATATATTCACCACCGTGGATCTCAGCTCCATTAAGAATACTCCTAAAATACACGACTACATGAATATACCTTGCAAAATTGCTGGTTACTTACTTCTTATATTAACGGCTCCTTCGACGGCAATCCTGCTTTTCTCGGATACTTCTTCGCAGTCGGTTTCATCTTCTTAATTACTACAAAAGAGCGGTCCATATCCGTGTCCATAAGGGGGAATTTCACCACATTCTGAACCTTTCCGCCAAGAATTTTCACAGCATTTTCTGCCTGTTTAAGTTCTTCATCAATCTTACCCGATTTATAAGAAATAAAGCTTCCGCCCTCTTTCACAAAAGGGATGCAGTATTCGGATAGGGTGCTTAAGTTGGCTACTGCGCGGGAAACGCAGAAGTCGTATTTTTCTCTGTGCTCCTTCTGTTTGGCGTAGTCTTCGGCTCTTCCGTGGACAGCTGTTACGTCTTTTAGACCAAGCATTTCGATCACTTCATTGAGGAAATTTACTCTCTTGTTCAGGGAATCCAACAACGTAATTTTCAATTCTGGGAAAGCAATTTTCAGTGGGATTCCAGGGAAACCGGCACCGGTTCCCATGTCGATCACGGACTTTCCAGCCAGGTTTTTCTGGTCAAAGCTGCCTACTTTTACAATAGATAAACTATCAAGAAAATGCTTTAAAATCACCTCGTTGTACTCAGTAATTGCAGTTAAATTCATTACCTTATTCTTCTCTACAAGGTGCTCATAATAAGTAAGAAACTGCTTCTTCTGCTCCTGGGACAGAGCAATTCCAAGCTCTTCTAATCCTTTCTCAAAAAGGGTTAAATCGTATTCCATAAACGTCTCCTTATACCTCAAACTACTTACTTTTTTTACTTTTCAGTTGCTAATACACAACGTTTTTGCAAGTAATATTCCTTAGCAGATCATTTCAGGTGCGTTTTTAATGAAGGTGAAATTCACTGGTCAGGTCGGCTTAGACGAGAGGGCTCTCCCGAGCGTCTTAGCCGTAGTTACCAGTTCACCGTAGTATTTATTGCACCGGCCTGTGTGGAATATTCCTTGCAGAAACGCATCCGTTTAGTGGCGCTCCTTCCCATACTGCTCCATATAAACCAGCAGCACTGAAATATCCGCTGGTGAAACCCCGGAAATTCGGGAGACCTGTCCGATGGATACAGGTCTGTAAAGTTCCAGTTTCTGGCGTGCCTCAATGCGCAGGCTTTTTACTTTTTCATAATCCAGATTCTCCGGGATCTTCTTGGCTTCCAGCTTCTTAAACTGTTCTACCTGCTTCATCTGGCGGCGGATATAGCCGTCGTATTTAATGTTAATGTTTACCTGCTCCTGCACATCCCATGCAAGCTCAGGACGGTTCTTATCAATAGGTGCCACGTCCGCATAGGAAAGCTCTGGTCTGCGGATCAGCTCTGCAAGGCTGATTCCAGACTTAAGCGGGGTGCTTCCTTTGCTCTCCAGAAGGCTCTGGACAGCCTCTGTCATACCTACATTTGTACTCTCCACACGCTGGATTTCTTCCTTGATCAAGCGTTCTTTTTCCACTACTTTTGCATAGGTTTCGTCATCTACAAGACCAACTTCCCAGCCTTTTTTTCGAAGTCTCAGGTCCGCATTATCCTGGCGGAGAAGGAGTCGATACTCTGCGCGGCTGGTCATCATTCTATATGGCTCATGGTTCTCTTTTGTAACCAGATCGTCAATGAGAACGCCGATATAAGCCTCAGAACGGTCCAAAATCAGTTGCTCTTTTCCCAGAACTTCCATAGCTGCGTTGATACCAGCGATCAAGCCTTGGGCTGCTGCCTCCTCGTAACCTGAACTTCCGTTAAACTGTCCGCCGCTGAAAAGTCCCTTAATTTTCTTAAACTCCAAGGTGGGATAAAGCTGTCTCGGATTAATGCAATCGTACTCAATAGCGTAAGCATTTTTCACGATTTTTGCATGCTCAAGACCTGGTACGCTGTGGTACATGGCCTCCTGCACATCCTCCGGCAGGGAGCTGGACATACCGCCGATGTACATCTCATTTGTGTACATTCCCTCTGGCTCAATGAACACCTGGTGTCTCTTTTTATCTGCAAAACGAACCACTTTATCCTCAATAGACGGGCAATAACGTGGGCCGGTTCCCTCGATCATACCGGAGTACAGCGGTGAACGATCCAGGTTGGCACGGATGATGTCGTGGGTAGTCTCATTTGTGTAAGTGAGCCAGCAGGATTTCTGCTCAATCTGCACGTCCTCCGGATCTGTGGAAAAGGAAAACGGCACTACTCTCTCATCACCAAACTGCTCTTCCATTTTGCTGTAATCAATGGTATTTCCTGCAATTCGAGCCGGTGTTCCTGTCTTAAAACGGAACATTTCGATTCCAAGTTCTTTTAGGGAATCGGTCAGATAATTGGCTGCCTGTAAGCCATTTGGACCTGTATAATTGCTTACATCACCGTAAATACAGCGTGCTTTCAGGTAGGTTCCTGTACACAAAACCACAGCCTTACAATGGTAAATAGCTCCGGAATAAGTCTTTACGCCAGTGATCTTTCCATCCTCTACAAGAAGCTTTGTTACTTCGCCCTGGCGAATAGTCAGGTTCTCCTGGTTCTCCAGTGTTTTTCTCATTTCATTGCTGTATGCCTGCTTATCTGCCTGTGCACGAAGGGAATGCACCGCCGGACCTTTGGAGCAGTTCAGCATTTTTGACTGGATAAAAGTCTTATCAATATTTTTTCCCATCTCACCGCCAAGAGCATCCAGCTCACGAACCAGATGTCCCTTAGAACTTCCGCCTACGTTGGGGTTACAGGGCATTAGCGCAATGCTTTCTGCACTTACTGTAAACATAATGGTATTTAATCCCAGTCTTGCCCCTGCCAGCGCAGCCTCACAGCCTGCATGACCGGCACCGACGACTACTATGTCATAATTCTCCTCTAAATTTTTCATTTTTATCTCCTCTATAACACACTCATTCATATATTGTCCTAATCAGTACGCAGCGCTTCGGCAACCTGCGTGAAATATTATTTGCCCAATCGCGTCCCTCTGCCACTACTTACCCATACAAAACTTACTAAAGATCTCATTTACCAGATCTTCCCCAACTTCCTCGCCTGTGATCTTTCCAAGGCTTCCGTAAGCAGCCATCAGATCAATGGAAAAGAAGTCTTCCGGCATGCCGTCCTCAATGCTCTGTTTTACCATTGCAAGGCTCTCTGCTGCCTCTTCCAGTGCCTCCTTATGACGGGCATTTGTAATATAAACCTCATCATTAAAAGAGATTTTTCCAGTGAAAAACATGGTCTTAATGGTATCTGCCAGTTGGGTGATCCCTGTCTCTTCTTTTGCAGAAATGGGAGTGATGGGATGATCCATTTTCGCCTTCAGTTCATCCATGCTCACAGCTGCCTCAAGGTCTGTTTTATTGTACAGTACAATGGCTTTTCTTCCCTTCAGCATTTCTATGATCTCTTCGTCATTCTCATCAAGCGGTGTGGAACTGTCTACCACATAAAGCACCAGGTCCGCTCCCTTAGCAACCTCGCGCGCCCTGGAAACGCCGATTTTCTCCACCACATCTTCTGTCTCACGGATACCTGCAGTATCCACAATTTTCAATGTAATTCCATGAAGGGTAATGTATTCCTCCAGAATATCCCTTGTAGTACCCTCAATATCCGTTACAATCGCCTTATTTTCCCCTACAAGAAGGTTTAGCAGGGAAGACTTACCTGCATTAGGCTTGCCCACAATAACGGTCTCGATTCCCTCCCGGATGATCTTGCCGTCTGCGGAAGTTTTCAACAGCTCCTCAATGGATTTCTGCTCTTTTTCCACAATCCCATGTAGTTTCTGTGGATAGCCGTCCAGGCTGATGTGCTCCGGATCGTCCAGGGCAGACTCGATAAAAGCAATCTCGTAGATCAGGTCACTTCGGATCTCCTTGATAGTCTTCTGCACAGAGCCTTTCAGCTGGCTCATGGAGCTCTTCAGGGCATATTCATTCTTGGCCTGGATCACATCCATAACCGCCTCTGCCTGGGAAAGATCCAACCTGCCATTTAAGAAGGCTCTCTTGGTAAACTCTCCGGGGCCGGCGATCCTGGCGCCGTTTTTCAAAACCGTCTCCAGAACCCGGTTCATGGCATAGACACCGCCGTGACAGTCAATCTCCACGGTATCTTCTCCTGTGAATGTTTTGGGTGCACGCATGACCATGACCAGAACTTCATCCACAATTTCTTCCCCGTCATAAATATAACCATAATGAATGGTGTGGGTGGGCACTTCTTTAATCTTCTTTTTCCCGCCCTTGGAACGGTAAATGCGGGATATAACGTCCATGGCTTCCGGGCCGCTGATCCGGATGATTCCGATTCCCGAAGCACTCACAGCAGTAGATATCGCTGCAATTGTTGTATTCATGTTATCTCCTCCATGTAAATTATAATCCAAATTATAAACTAAGCACTACTGCTCACTCTATCCAAAACAAATTACTTTATAGCGCATATAAATCATACTTTCGTTCCTATTTTCTGTAAACAGTAGTCTTTCCAACCTGTCTGGCTGCATATCTGCCATTTTCAATAACAGGTACTGCAATCCTTATCTGTTTTATTATACAAAAAAAGTTACCCCAGGGAAAGATATTAAAACAAAAGCATAACGCTTCAGTTCTTCCATCTTTCACCTGGAATAACCTCTTATTCATTCTGTAAATCTTTTATAACACATTCAAGTGTTTTATGCAAGTAGCCTGAAAAAAATCCCACAGCTTACCTTCAGATTTACCATCTTTTTAATTTCACAACTACGTGACGATACGGCTCTTCGCCCTCGCTGACAGTCTCCACATACTTATTGCCCTGAAGCGCTGAGTGAATGATCCTTCTCTCATATGGGTTCATGGGCTCAAGTACAACTGGCTTTCTGGTCTTCTTAACCTTGTATGCAATTCCTCTTGCAAGATTCTCCAGAGTCTCTTTACGGCGTCTACGGTAATCCTCTGTATCCAGCTTCACTCTGATATAGTTGGATTTACCCTTGTTTACAACAAGGCTTGTAAGATACTGAAGAGAATCAAGGGTCTGTCCTCTCTTACCGATCAGGATTCCCATATCCTCTCCCTCGAAAGCAACTTCCAGGCAACCGTCGTTTGTGTTGTATTTGGAAGTGATCTGGACTTCTCCAAGATTCATGGATGCAAATACGTCGCGAAGGAAAACGATTGCTCTCTCTTCTACATCCTTGATCTCAGCCGAATCTGTGATGATCTCAACAGGTTTGGACTGTCTCGGCTTCTCTTCTCTTGGCTCCTTCGGCATTCTTTCTTTAGCCGGTTTTTCTTTTACAGAACGCTCTTTGAAAGTTTTCTCTTTCGGCTGGCGCGGCTGTTTTTCTTTTGTTTCCTTAAAAGGCTTTGGCTCTTTTGCCTCTTTTACAGGTGCTTTCTCTTTCACCGGCTCGCTCTTTGGTGCCGGTTTTTCAGATTTTGCAAAAGATCTGGCAGGCTTTCTGGTCTGCTCTTCTTTGATTGCATCCACCTTCACTGTGTCAACGATCTCCTGTAACTCATCCTCTGCGGAAACAGTATTAATCTTGCGTGCTTTGATGATTGCAGGTTTGCTTCCGATACCAAAAAATCCGGAACTACCTTCAGAAACCACTTCAATTTCCAGCTGATCACTGGAAACACCTAATTCGATGCACGCCTTGGTGATTGCTTCATTTTTCGTTTTTGCTGAAAACTGGATAAACTCCTCCATTTATGAAACCCTCCGTTCCCGACAACAATTACTTCTTTTTGTTTCTCTCGTCAAAATCCCTGACCATATTTGCTTTTGCTGTAATACTTCCAGGTTTTGCATTTCTTGCATTCTGGTAGGATTCCTCTACTTTTCTGGTTCTCTCTTCTGCGTTTGTATTACTGGAACCTTTCTCAATCCTGGTATTGATATTCTTAGTAGACTGGTTTGCCTGATTGGTGATCTTCTGCGGCGGAAGTCCTTCCTTCGTACGCTGTTTCTCCATCTTCTTCATGTTCTCGTTTACCAGATCATTGATATCCATCTTATCAAGATGACGGTTGATAAACCACTGCTGAGCACTTCTTACAACCGCACTTGCGATCCAGTAAATACCAAGACCTACCGGGAATGTAAAACAGAATACTGCTGACATAAGCGGCATAACCGTATTCATAGTCTTCATGGAAGCCTGCATCGTATCAACGGCTCCTTCCGCAGATGAAGTAGCCTGTGGCATAAGCTTATAGTTCAGTACCTGAGTCGCCCATGCAAGAATAGGAATCAGAAGTGCAGCGATTGCCAGTGCAATAGATGCGCCCTCAAAGGCAGCCTTAATGTAGTTCAAAGGCTGATCTGCAATGTTTAATCCACAGAAGTTCTGCATTTTGGAAATTTCCGCAGATGTGGTGTTAATGGTATCTGCAAATCCCTTAAACTGATCCATTGATGCAAGATCTTTCCACTGGGATGGGGATAATGCATAGAGGAAATCAATGACGGAATTACTGGTCGCTTTTCCGTTATCCAGCGCCAGCTGTACACGAGTCATCTTATTGTCTGTGATAAAGCTCTGAATCAGGTCTGTGTAGCCACTTACGCTTGTGATCTGATCAACAAGGCCTGTAAAAACATTTTTTACACTGCCAACATAACCAGGAATTTTGTAAATAACCTGCCATAATGCCATCAGGACAGGAAACTGGATCAACAGCTGCACACAGCTGCCGGTAGGTGAAACACCGTATTTCTGATATACAAGCTGAGTTTCTTCCTGCATTTTCTGCACGGACGCCTGGTCTTTTTTATCTTTGTATTTCTTCTGTATCTTCTGAAGCTCAGGCTGCATAACAGAGCTTAACTTAGAAAACTTCTGCTGCTTAACCTGCAAGGGTGTCATCAGTGCATAAATAATAATACTGAAGATAATGATACAAAGACCCAGGTTCTGAATACCCACCAGATCAAGGACTCTATAGATTCCGTCCATAATCCAGCCCATAATAGAAGCAACCTGTCCGATAATCGGGACACTGCTCTTCGTCAATAAAATCATATCCAAGTTTGTTTCCTCCTAGGCTTTTTCGGTGTAACTATTCAATTGTCAAAGTTTGCGTTTTGTGCTGAAATTTAGTTTAAAATCTCATTTATTGGACACCAAATCTTTCAGCACGGTTTATGGTACAGGATCGTATCCTCCATGTGAAAAAGGATTGCAGCGCAAAATTCTCCACACTGCCAGAAGCCCGCCCTTTAATGCACCATATTTTTGAATTGCTTCTAAACCATATTGAGAACATGTGGGAATATAAGGACATTTTGTTCTCTTCATCGGCGATATATATTTCTGATAGAGACGAATCATGTAGATCATGATATTCTTTGGACTAAATCTGCTCATGATAAACTCTCCTGCAAATCTGTTCCAATATTGCCGCTCCTTTACCGAAACAACAATACTGCCCAAATACCGTTTAACGTTGGATTGCTATGTTACAATTCATAGAATACCAGGTATCTTACTGTTTTGGGATCACTCTTCTGTTTTCTTTGATTCTTCCACATGAAGCTCAGCCTCACGGCGGATCTTCATCCGGCCTGCCAGGTGCATAAGCGCACTTTCGATCTCCTGATAGGACTTGTCCTTTGCATTTGGTCTTGCAACTACGACTATGTCCAGTCCCTGACGGAAGGATCTCTCATTCAGGCGGTAGCTCTCTCGTATCAGTCTGGTGACTCTGTGGCGTACCACACTATTCCCTACTTTTTTACTTACGGATATTCCCAGACGATTCTCCATGTGCCTGTCATGGTTCTCAAGCACATACATCACCAGATACCGATTTGCCTGTGATGTTCCTTTTCGGTATACCTTTTGGAATTCGTTATTTTTCTTTAAGGAGTCTGAGTATTCCATCTGATTCTCCTTTATTTATTATTTCTGTATAGAAGAAAAGACCACAGTAACTGCGGTCTTAACGGTCTTAAGCAGATAACTGCTTTCTTCCTTTTAATCTTCTGGCAGCTAATACTTTACGTCCGCCTTTTGTGCTCATACGAGCTCTGAAGCCATGGACTTTCGCTCTAGATCTTTTTTTCGGCTGAAATGTCATTTTCATAGGTAAAGCACCTCCTTTATCTATATGGAATTTAAAATAATTAACCTAATCAGAACATCATTTCAATTATATTCATAAATGCCCTTCCCGTCAAGTAAAAATTCTTGCAAAATCGATTTTTTATTATCCACAAAGTTTTCCACACTGTGCATAACCTGTCATTTTAAAAAGGTTTACGTAACATTATCCACATTTTGTGGATAACTTGTGGATAACCTAGGGATTATCAGCAAAAATATCCACTTTTGACTGTTGATTTTAACGCAAATATCACAAAAATCCACGTTTTTCGAGGGGATTCGACAGTGGATAGAGTTATACACATAATTTTTCATTATTGAAACCAGTAAAACCATGTTATGGTAACCAGAATAGTTATCAACCTTTTTATCCACATTTATCCACACACAAAATGTTGATAACTTTCCAGTTTATTCACAAGATATCCCCCATTTTTTTTCTAGAATTTTTTTATTATCCACTGCATTTTTTTTAAATTGTGGATGTTTTGTGGACAATTCTACACTTTTCCCCAGTTATTTTTCCTATTTTCTTATGAAAAACTACATTTTCCAACCCAGGCATTCCTACTTTTACGGCTATCCATAGTAATGTGCATAATTTTCCAGTTACTGTTCACTGGTAATATTCCGCGAGGTGTTTTTTGTGAACGGAGTAAACAGCAACTAATTTTCCACATAAATTTCCTATATAAATAAGATTTTGTCGTTGCGAAAAGACAGGATTTATTATAATATATATAAGGATATTTATGTCCGTTTATCAAAATACCAGTAAATTGAATCATTTTTTTACTTATATTCTTCAGAGAATCTCCTGTTTATAGCTGATATTTTGATAAACGGACATGTCGCCGACGGACGGCATTACTTAATTTAAGAAAGAAAACGCTGCTAAACGCAGCCAAAATAGCATCCATCAGATATGTACGGGAGGAAAAAATGAGCACAGTAATAGAAAAATGGGATGAAATCCTGGAAATTGTGAAAAAGGAGCACGATCTTTCCGATGTTCGCTTTGACACCTGGCTGAAACCCCTGAAGGTTTATGATGTCAGTGGAAATGTAGTTACCATCGTCGCTTCCGACCAGGTGCGATTAAGCTACATTAATAAGAATTACAAACTGCCCCTGCAGGTTACCATAAGCGAAGTCACCGGAATGACCGACTGCGAAGTGAAATTTATCCTTCCAGAAGACGTTCCAGCGAAAAAATCCACTTCCGAAGCTGCACCTGATCAGAACAGCCGTTTTAAGGACAGATGCGAAGAAGCAAATCTGAACCCGAAATATACATTCAATACTTTTATTGTGGGCAGCAACAACAAACTTGCTCAGGCAGCAGCCCTGGCAGTAGCGGAATCTCCGGGAAATACCTACAATCCGCTTTTTATCTACGGTGGCGCCGGACTTGGAAAGACTCACCTTATGCATTCCATCGCCCACTTTATTATTGAAAATGATGATAACAGTAAGGTTCTCTATGTTACCAGTGAGGAATTTACCAATGAGCTAATCGAAACCATCCGTAACGGAAACAACACCGCCATGAGCAAATTCCGTGAGAAGTACCGTAACATTGATGTCCTTCTGATCGATGATATTCAGTTTATTATAGGAAAGGAATCCACACAGGAGGAATTTTTCCACACCTTTAACAGCCTTTACAGCGCTAACAAACAGATTATCATTTCTTCCGATAAACCGCCGAAGGATATGGAGATTCTGGATGAGCGTTTCCGTTCAAGATTCGAATGGGGACTGATCGTGGATATCACCCTACCAGATTACGAGACCCGAATGGCCATTCTTCATAAGAAAGAAGACATGGACGGCTATAATGTAAGCGAAGATGTTATCAAATATATTGCCAATAACATCAAATCCAACATCCGTGAACTGGAAGGTGCCTTTAATAAGGTAGTTGCTTACGCAAAGCTTGAGAAAAAAGAGGTTACCCTGGAACTTGCAGAGCAGGCCCTGAAGGATATCATCGCACCCAATGAAAACAAACAGATCACTGCCGACTACATTATTTCTATGGTAGCAGAGCACTTTAATGTAAGTACTGCAGATCTTTGCGGAAATAAGAGAAGTTCCAAGATCGTAATGCCAAGACAGGTCGCTATGTATCTTTGCCGTGAAATTCTGGCGATCCCGCTGAAAAATGTAGGCCAGTATCTTGGAAATCGTGACCATACCACAGTTATGCACGGCGTAGAAAAGATTGAAAAGGAGCTCCAGACCAACGAACAGCTGCAGAGCACCATCGATACCTTAAAGAAAAAAATTAATCCACAAACTTAACACATTTTTTCCACATTTCATGTGTATAAGATGTTGACATTATGTGTATTAATGTGAATAACTTTCGTTGCAAAAATCACTAATGTGGTTTTACACAGATTATTCACACCCTAAACCCATGCTTTTACACGAAGTTATCCATATCCGAAACCCTTTTATTCACTGGGCGGAAGTGAGTTTTTCACATATTCACATCCCCTACGGCGGATACTGCGGATATCTTCTTAAATATATTTACTGAAAAACCCATTTTCTCCAGAAAGGAAGTTATACACATTATGAAAATCATTTGCTCCAAAAATAACTTGTTGAAGAGCGTCAGTATTTCCTTAAAAGCTGTACCATCCAAAACAACAATGCCAATTCTGGAATGTATTCTGATCGATGCAACAACCAACCAGATCAAATTTACTACCAATGACATGGAACTTGGAATCGAAACCATTGTTGATGGTACTATAGAAGAAAAAGGAAGGGTTGCCCTAAATGCAAAGATCTTCTATGAAATTATCCGAAGACTTCCAGACAACGATGTTACCATTAAAACTGACGAAAAATTTGCTGCAACCATTACCTGTGAGAAAGCGAAATTCAATATTCCTGGTAAATCAGGAGAAGATTTCGCATATCTCCCTATGATTGAGCGAGATGAGCCATTAACTATCTCTCAATACACATTAAAGAATATGATTTATCAGACAATATTCTCAATTGCAGTCAATGATAACAACAAATTAATGACTGGTGAACTGTTTGAAATTAAGAATAATTGTCTGAAAATTGTTTCCCTGGATGGACACCGTATTGCAATCCGCAAAATGCCTCTGAAAAAAGACTATTCTGACCGCAAGGTTGTAGTTCCAGGAAAGACTCTCAATGAGATCAGTAAGATTTTATCTGGAGAAATGGATGATGTAGTCAGCATTTTCTTTACCAATAATCATATTTTATTTGAATTTGACCAGACTATGGTAGTTTCCCGTCTGATCGAAGGCGAATATTTCCGTATTGATCAGATGCTTTCCAGCGATTACGAGACCAAGCTTTCCATTAACAAAAAAGAATTCCTGGATTGTATCGACCGTGCCACACTTCTTGTAAGAGAAGGGGATAAGAAACCAATCATTATCCACATTACAGATGACAGTATGGAGCTGAAGATTGATTCTGCAATGGGTTCCATGAATGAGGATATTGACATTGAAAAAGAGGGAAAAGATATCCTGATCGGATTTAATCCAAAGTTCCTGATCGATGCACTGAAGGTTATTGATGATGAAACCATTGACATTTACCTGGTAAACCCGAAAGCACCTTGCTTTATCAGGGATGAAGAGGAAACTTATACCTATCTGATCCTTCCGGTTAACATAAATCAGAACCAGGCTAGATAATTGTTGCTGGCTAAAGTATGAAGCGTAGATGATAATTGGAAGAGTAACGGAAGTGAAGAAGGATGGCAGATCGGGGTTTGGAAGTATGAACAGTAGTTATAATCTGCCAGAAGAGTGGAGGCAAAAAATTGGAAATCAGAATCAGAGATGAATTTATCAAGCTGGGACAGGCGCTGAAGCTTGCCGATCTTGTTTCAGATGGCGTTGAAGCAAAATATGTGATAAGCGACGGACTTGTAAAAGTAAATGGAGAGGTGGACACCAGAAGAGGCCGCAAGGTTTATGGCGGTGACGTTATTTCCTATAATGGCCAGGATGTGAAGGTTCTGTCAGGAAACGAATAAAATGGCCTATATTGAATCCATAAAATTAAGCAATTTCAGAAATTATGAATCGCTGGAGCTTTCTTTTGACAAGGGAACCAATATTTTCTACGGGGATAATGCCCAGGGAAAGACAAATATCCTGGAATCTGTCTATCTGTGTGGAACCAGTAAGTCCCACAAGGGCAGCAAGGACCGGGAGATCATCCGGTTTGATCAGGAGGAATCCCATATCCGCATGATGGTTGGAAAAGATTCCATGTCGTACAAGATCGACATGCACCTTCGGAAAAATAAAGCCAAGGGCGTGGCTATCAACGGGCTTCCCATAAAGAAGGCAAGAGAGCTTCTCGGAGTTGTGAATCTGGTTTTCTTTTCCCCCGAGGACCTGAATATTATCAAAAATGGTCCGGGAGAGCGGCGAAGATTCATGGACGCGGAGCTTTGTCAGCTGGATAAACTGTATCTCACAGATCTTGCCGGATATAACCACGTTCTGAACCAGAGAAATAAGCTGCTGAAGGATATGTATAAGCAGCCGGAGTTGGAGGCAACTCTTGATGTGTGGGACATGCAGCTGGTAAATTATGGCCGCAAGATTATTGACAAAAGAAGAGAATTTGTGGAATCTCTGAATGAGATCATTAAGGAAATCCACAGAAATCTCACCGGCGGTATCGAGAATATTGAAGTGATTTATGAACCAAGCGTGGAGAGCCGGGCTTTGGAAGAGAGCCTTTTCCACAACCGTGACCGTGATCTTAGGATGAAAATGACTTCGTCCGGACCTCACAGGGATGACCTGATGGTGGCGGTAAACGGAATTGACATCCGAAAATATGGTTCCCAGGGACAGCAGAGGACAGCAGCTCTTTCCCTGAAGCTTTCAGAGATTTATCTGGTGGAGAAGATCATTCATGACAAACCGGTCCTGCTTCTTGATGATGTACTTTCCGAGCTGGACAGCAGCCGTCAGAATTATCTTCTGGAGAGTATTCATGATATCCAGACCATGATCACCTGTACAGGTTTGGACGATTTTGTCAGTCATCAGTTCAAGATCAATAAAGTGTTTCACGTTGTGGCTGGACAGGTTTACTTGCCAGCGTAAAATCATGTGAATGCATGATTTCTGTGCACGGCGAAGCGAGTTGCTGGTCACGGAGTGAACAGTAACTCGAGGGTTGCGCTGTTGATAAATAAACTTGCGAAGTATTATACGATATGCTAAACTGGCATTAACTATGGAAAGTTGGTGAAAAATTTGGACAAAGAGGAATTTCGGGTTAAACTTGAAGAGATTAATCATTTAGTAGAACAGAAAGACTATAAAGGAGCCATGAATGTGGTAGACAGCATTGACTGGCGCCGTGTAAAAAATGTTCGTACCCTTTGTGTAGTTGGTGAGATCTATGCTGCCAATAAACGCTATGAGGACAGTAAGGAAATTTTCCTTCTTGCTTATCACAGAGCCTCCATTGGTAAGAACATTCTTTATCGTCTGGTAGAGGTTTCCCTGAAATTGGGCGAAATTTCTGAGGCTGTAGAATTTTATCAGGAGTACAGGGAAGTTGCACCAAATGACAACACCCAGTACATTCTGAAATATAAGATCCTGAAAGCCAAGAAAACTTCTCTTGCAGAGCAGATTAAGGTTCTGGAGGAGTACAAAGAGAAAGAATTTACTGAGAAATGGTCCTATGAGCTTGCCAAACTGTATTATCAGGATGGGGACAAGGAGAAATGTCTGGAGCTTTGCAATGAGATCATTCTTTGGTTTAACGAGGGCAGCTACGTAATGAAGGCCATGGACCTGAAGCAGCGTATGGGTGTCCTGACTGGTGAGGAAAAAGAGCGGTATGAAGAGCAGTTTGTACCGAAGCTTCTGAAACCGGAAGATGCAGATAAAGTGCAGAAAGAAGAGAAGACTCAGGAAACTCATAATGATGAGAGCATTGAGAGTATTCAGATCAAGAGTGAGGACCTGGACGGAGTAGAGAGTCTTCAGGACAAGATTTCCAAAGGACTTCGTGATATTTTTGGAAACCGTAAGATGGATGAGACAGAGGAAAGCATTGTTTCTTCAGAGGAGAACAAGGAAGTTCAGGAGGAGATGCTTCGTGATCCGGCTTTTGAGAAGGAATATGAGAGTGTTCCAGAGCTTGAGCCTGAGACTGGCAAGGTGAAGGAGCAAGCTGTGGATGCTGTTAAAGAATCTGCAGATCCTGAGAACGAAGTGAAAGAGGAAACGGCAGCTTTTGAAGAAGTGCAGGAAGAAACTGAAAACGCTGTCAAGGCAGAGGTCCCTTCCGCAGAAACTCTGAAAATGCCTACACTGAATATTCCGGATTCCATGAAGAATATGACTGCAGAAGAGGTGGAGGTACCGAAGGCGCCTGCACAGAATAATCTTTTCAGCGATGCAACGGAGGAGAAGGAAGAAGTAGAAGAAATCCCGGCATTTGATTTCTCAAACTTTAATCTGGAGGATACCATTCTGGCAGCAGCAACTGCCCAGGGAATTGAAATTCCAGATGAAAAGCCTGATGAGAAGAAGGTAGAGGAAGAGAATAAAGAGATTGTCGAGGCTGCAAAAGAATTTTCCATGGAACCTCAGAAACCTGTTGAAGAAGAGAAGGATGAGGAAATTCCGGAAGAAGTAATCCAGCCGGAGGATGAAGAAGTGGAAGAGGAACCGGAAGAGAAGAAGCCGGTTGTAGAGCTTGAGGAAGAAGAGTTCCTTTCCGAAGAAGATCTTCAGGCTGCTGAGGATGAATTTTTAAATGGACCTGCAGGCCGTAAGGAGGAACCTTCCGACGATTCTATGTCTGAAGATGAATTTATTGCCAAACTTCTTAAGGAGAGCATTGGTGAGGATGAAGATGTTCCATCCGTGGTCGATGAGGAGGAAGCTGGATCTGAGAAAGATGCAGAGAATCCTGAAGAGGAAGCTTCTGATGAAGAATTAGGTGACGAAGACTTTGATTTTGACCAGGATGAGGAAGAAGAGTCTGACAAGCCGCTTTCCGAGGAGGAAGAGCTTGAGCAGTTTATCGATTCCATCCAGCCGAAGGATAAGAGAAATCCTGTTGATATTGTTCCGAGAGAAAAAGCGCTCACAGATGACGAGAAGAAGCTGTTTACATATTTTGTAAAGGTTCCGGGAATGAAAGAGCAGTTGATCAGTGCACTTTGCGATGTGCAGATGGCAGCAGCAGATAAAACATCCAAGACCGGAAACGTGATCGTCATGGGTGGAAAAGAAACTGGTAAGACCAGACTGATTGCAAGCCTCATTCCGGCAATTTGTAAAGAACTGAATCTGCCGGCTTCCAAGGTTGCTTATGTATTTGCAGATCAGCTGAACGAGATGGATATTGCCAAAGTGGTAAATAAACTTCGCGGTGGTTTCCTGGTAATCGAGGGTGCAAACCAGCTTACACAGGAGACGGTTGATATTCTGGATAAAGCTATGGAGTTCCGCACAGACGGACTGACAGTTATTATTGAGGATGAGAAAATCGGAATGCGCAAGCTGATCGCAAGATTCCCGAAATTTGCCAGAAAGTTTACCTCTATGATCAATATTCCGGTATTTACCAATGATGAGCTTGTAAACTTTGCAAGAGTTTACACAAAAGAAAACGGTTATAAGATCGACCAGATGGGAATGCTTGCATTGTACAATCTGATCGGTGTGAACCAGAAGGAAGACCAGCCGATGAACATTGGGGCTGTTAAGGAAATGCTTGACGCAGCAATGGCGAAATCCCAGGGCGGACTTCTGAAATTTAACAAGAAAAAGAGAGTAGACCGTGATGGATTTACGGTTCTCTATGAGAAAGATTTTGCGAAGTAAAGAGAGAGAGGAAATTAATATGACCAGACCTTATTTAGGAAACCCGAAATATACCATTGAAGTTCTTCAAAAGTATAATTTTGCTTTCCAGAAAAGGTTTGGTCAGAATTTTCTGATCGATACCCATGTTCTGGAGAAAATCATAGAGGCTTCCCAGATCACCAGGGACGATTTTGTTCTGGAGATCGGACCTGGTATTGGAACTATGACCCAGTATCTGGCTGAGGCTGCAAGAGAAGTGGTGGCTGTTGAGATTGACAAGACTCTGATTCCCATTCTGGAAAATGATACATTGAAGGATTGGGATAATGTAACTGTGATTAACGAGGATATCCTGAAAGTGGATATTGCAGCGCTGGCCCAGGAGAAAAATGGCGGTAAGCCAATCAAGGTGGTTGCCAATCTGCCCTATTACATTACCACACCGATCATTATGGGACTTTTTGAAAATCATGTACCCATTTCTTCCATCACTATCATGGTACAGAAGGAAGTTGCCGACAGAATGCAGGTTGGACCAGGAACCAAGGATTATGGGGCATTGTCACTGGCTGTTCAGTATTATGCCAGACCGCAGATTATTGCAAATGTTCCGCCAAACTGTTTTATGCCAAGGCCGAAGGTTGGAAGTGCAGTTATCCAGCTGGTGAGATACGAGGAGCCGCCGGTGCAGGTGGATAATGAGAAGCTGATGTTCCGTCTGATTCGGGCATCCTTTAACCAGCGCCGAAAAACTCTTGTAAATGGACTTAAGAATTCACAGGAGCTTGATTTTTCAAAAGAGGAAATCGAGAAAGCTATGGCAGAGACTGGAATTCCGGTGAATGTGAGAGGTGAAGCGCTGACATTGAAGGAGTTCGCGGATCTGGCGAATGCGTTTAATAAATTAAGATAGAAGGAAAGAACGGGACGTAAGCCCCGTTCCTGATATCATACAAATAAAAATCACCCGGTGGCTAGACGGGTGATTTTTATTTTGTCTCAAATATATTTTTTAAAAGGAAGGAGAGTCAATCACGTTTCCGTGATCGACATATGAAAAAGAAATTTTATAAAAATAATGTTGGCTGTTATTATTTTTATGATGCTAGTATATCGGGAAAGTTTGAAAGAATCGTGTTTATCTTATGAAAAATTAGTGAACGAAATTAAAAAGATTTGTAACCGAGAGCAAAATAAGACTGGTTTTGGGAATTAATCATAAAAAGATTATAAAGTTTTTAGATACATTTTACAAATAAAGGAGAAAGGTGTAGTATAATGAGTTGGAATCTGAAGATGGATTTATTTCCCGAGACGGTTAAATTTAGAAAAAAATTGCTGGATATGAGGAAATAAGATCTTAAATATGACCAGGTTTCAGTAGTTTGTGAACAGAATGTTAATCAGGAGGTAATGATCATGATAAAAATGAAAAAATCAGCAGCACTTATTCTTGCAGGAGTTCTTGCATGTTCCATGCCAATGCCGGTTATGGCATCCAGTGATACAGAAGTTGTAGAAAGTCTTCTGGACAGCGGAATTGATTTCCTTGCTTCCGATCCTGAAAAAGCAGTAGATATCATTATGTATGCAAAGGATCTGGTAGACCAGCAGAATATTACAGATGATCAGGTAAGAAGTGCCGTTACTCAGGCAGCAGACCATTTCGGTGTATCTCTTTCTGATTCTGACGTAGATTCCCTTGTTTCAGTAGTACGCAAGGTTCTGGATGCGAAGATTGATGAGGATGCCCTTAGAAGTGATGTAAACTCTGTTTACAATAAGCTCCAGGATATGGGTGTTACCAAGGACGATGCCAAGGGACTTGTTGCGAAACTGCTGGATTTTGTAAAAGGATTATTCGAATAAGAATAAGAAAATGTGCAAAATGTATAACTTTACCAAGCTAAAGTAAAAATGCAAATGTGGTAATTTTATAAAAAAAGAGGAAAAAGAAAGAATAAATTGTGCAAATAAGACAAAAGTTCATTATTCGTTTGTGATTTGTTCATACTTTATTCACAAGTGTCTGATACTATATAATCAGTTCGAAAGAACATACACAGAAGACGTTGTAATGACACCATTACACATAAAATTTTTTCATAATAATCGCCCCGGCAGCTACTGTCGGGGCACTCCTCGTTTTATGGGGATTTTTTATGTAATATTCTGTTACATAAAAGTATTTCTGGATAGGATCCAGAAGCGGCGGAACTGTTTTTATGAAAATTTCTAAGGTCAGTGGGAATTGTGCTGAAAGAAAGAAATGGTTTTATTTTTTACAATTACATAAATACGCAATTTCTATTAATATAAAAGAAATAAGTTCTAGTAAAAAATGATTATATTAATGATTTAAATGAAATAAATAATGCTTAAAATAAAAACTCCTTCTAAATAGAAGGAGTTTTTATTTTGTCCAAAAGACAAGTTAAAGTCAGTAATTACAACGAAATTTGGAAAATACGGAGAAAAAATAGAACTTTGAAAATCATGTTTTGTTTCCATGAAAATGGATTATTTCATTTTTACATATGTTAATTTAAGTAAAATATGTGATATATATGTCACATTTTTTACAACAGAACAAATACAACATAATTAAACGGGAGTTTAATTGAAACAGAATAAAAATGCAAATAAAACATACGGGTGTTTTAGTGAAGAAAAAACTAAAACATAAAAATTACATCAAAATGAAAAGGAGATAACGAAATGCAAAACAAGAAAACAACAAAAATTTACGAAGAAAGAAATTTAAGCGGCGAGCTGGAAAAGAAAATTAAATACGCGCGCAGCGGCGTGCTCACAGATCAAAAAGTCATTGGCAAAATGATGCGTTATATTGCAGACCTGTCATTTGCTGACTTCATGTTCTTTAAACGGGAAGCCTTTGAAGATGTGATGACACAGATGGGCTTTTCAAAATGCGAGAATGGCTATCCAGACATTTCTGTGGGGCAGGTCTGTGACTTCGTGTCAGAACAGTTTCACCAGGCGCCTACTGCCAGGAAAACAACACAACTGGTTGACATTATGCGCGTCCCCTATGACCTTGTGGACTTGAGAATAGAAGGGCGCCCTTTGCGGGTGCATCCAAAGGAGGCCACAACATGGGATTCCCTGGAGGAAAAAGAACTGTATTCTGAGCTGGAAGCCGAAGGCCCCATTGCGCTGGAGCAGCGTCTGCAAAGAGTTTACAACTTAACGTACTACAAGAAAACAAAATATGAATTCCATGCAATAAATGGAATTCTGCCCTGCAAATATGGAAACTATTGGCAAAGCCTGGTTTACGGTACCTCATTGTGGGATATCGATGAGGTTCTGCAGAAGCTTACAGGAAAAAAGATTACCTGTATCCGCAAGCTTTGCGATGATTTCGCCAATCTGGATGAAGTCAACCTGGATTTCAGCATCCTGGAATTCTGCGACTACTTTCTCTGTGACATGAACTGCCAGGATAAGGTATGGTTGTTTGTGGAACCTTTCGCAGAAATCTACCGTACAACAAAAGCGCAAAAGGTGGCCAGTGCCTGAATGAAATTAAAAGCCAGAAAGGTGGCGGGAGTCCGAATGAAATCAAAATCGAAAAAGATCAGCGGGAGCTGTACTGAAAGAAAGGAGTGGTAAGACAACCAACAGAAAGTAAAACTAACAGAAATGAAATGTCGGCGGGAGTCCGAATGAGAACAAAAAATAACATCAAAATTAAATTCAGAAAGGAAATAAAAATTATGAACTACATACCAGGAATTATCAAAGAAACCAGCAACGGCTATTTCAGCCTGTCTCTGATGGACGAGCTGATGAGCAACAGAGAAATTTACTGCCTTGGCGAAATTAACCAGGAAAGTGCAGGAGCATTGATCCTACAGCTGAAATATCTGGAACGCCAGGACAGCGAAAAGGAAATCACAATGTACATAAGCAGCCCAGGCGGTGAAGTCGCCAGCGGTCTGGCAATCTACGATATCATGCATTCCATTAAGTGTCCAATTCGAACTGTGTGCATGGGAACAGCAGCCAGCTTTGGAGCTGTTCTCTTTGCAGCAGGACAACGAAGGGAAATGCTGCCTCACTCCAGACTGATGATCCACGATCCGCTGATCGCTGGAAATGGAATCACAGGCAGCGCTACCTCATTAGCAGAACGAGTGGGTGATCTGATGAAGAACAGGAAGATCCTTGGAACTCTGCTTGCCCAAAATACAGGAAAAACCATTGACCAGATTTATTCGAAGACAGCAAAGGATACCTGGTTTACAGCTGAGGAAGCTGTGGACTTTGGACTGGCAGATTCCATCATCCAACTGGAGCAAGGGAAAGAAAAAGACCTTTTAACAGAACAAGAAAATCTTTCACAAGAAACAGAATTAGAACTGCCATTTGAATAGCTCAGATGGCAGGAAAGGAGGTGCATAAAAACAACAAAACGAACAACAAAATCAAAAGTGTTAAATGTTACGGGTGTCTTAATGTAAATAAAAATTTAAAAAATTACTTAGTAAAGGAGATTAAATTAAATGATCAGTAAAGTTTTTATGGAGAACAAAGAAAACAACAGAATTCTGGCACAGGGCAAGTACATCAACAACAATACCTGGGAGACAGGCCTTAACAATAATGACCTGATCATAGGTGTCAGTGGTGCCGGAAAGACAAGAAGCTATGTCATTCCCAACATCCTGGAAAGCAACGACAGCATGATCGTTGTGGATACCAAGAACCAGCTTTGCAAAATGCTTGGTCCGGAGCTGAAAAAGAAGGGATACGATGTCGTAAACCTGAATTTTGACAATATGCAGGATTCACCAGTGGGATATAATCCAATGCTGCACATCGAGAAAGAGAAGGTGATAAGGAACGGCAAAAAGGTGGAACGCTACCGAGGGCAGGACATTGAGATGCTTGCCAAAAGCCTCTGTCCCGTAGAATGCGGGAAAGATCCCTTCTGGGATCATGCAGCTGCTATGCAGGCAAGCTCCCTGATTTCCTACGTTCTGGAAGCACTTCCAGAACGGGAACACCATCTTGGAAAAGTGGCAAAGCTTCAGCAGCTTCTTGGAACCGAAACTCTTGACCTGCTGATGCAGGAGTGGGAAATGATCCATCCGGAGAGCTTTGCAGTGAAAAAGTGGCATCTTTTTAAGGACACAAAAGCTGCAGATAAAACCAATGCCAGCTCTGCATTCATACTGGGAGAAAAGCTGAGTTCTTTCTACAGTCCGGAATGCGAACAGTTTTTTACCAACAAAAGACAGGTAAGTTTCTGGGAGATGGGTTATCGGAAAATCGCATTGTTTATCAATGTCAGTGACAGTAACCGGTCATGTGACAGGTTGCTGAATCTGCTGTACGTACAGGCTTTGCATGAGCTTTGCCAGCTGGCTGATTATGAGGAAGACGGCAGGCTTGAGGTTCCAGTGAGATTTATCATGGATGATTTTGCATCAAATGCGGTAATACCAGATTTTGACAAAATCATTTCCGTGATCAGATCCAGGGAAATCTACGTAAGCCTGATCTTACAGAGCATCACACAGCTGGACTCCATGTATGGCGAAAAGTGTGCAAAAACCATTATCAACAACTGTGACAGCTGCCTCTATCTTGGCGGTCAGGATGTAGATACTGCAAGGTACATGAGCATTAAGGCTAATAAAACTGCAGACAGCATTCTGAATATGCCAGTTGGTGATGCCTGGCTTTTTGTCCGCGGACAGAAACCACAGCAGGTTACGAAATTCAATGTAGAACAGTATGATCTGTTCAATCCGGCAAAAGCAGAGCGGAAGGAGAAAAGACCAAAAGGCTTCTTCTTTGAAGAGCTCCCTCTGGAAGGTCTGGATGAGCCGAGAAAGGAGAAGGAATAAAGAAATGAACAAAAGTGGAATTAGAAAAAGGTGCCTCCTGCAAAGAACTGCAGGAGGTGTTTTTTATTTCATGCAATCTAAAATTTATTTGCAACTAAAAGGCTGTGTGATATAATCCATTTTAAGAAGTTGAAATTTTAAGAGATTGATATTTCGAAAGGAGTCATAGGCCATGGCAGAGACAATGAAAGATTACGAAGCTGAACTGGAAGCTTCTTTTAAGAAAATTGAAGAAGGCGATATTCTCACAGGAACAGTTGTGAGTGTAGATGATAAAGAGATTATTGTTGATTTAAAATATTATGCAGAAGGAATCATCCCGGTAGAAGATTACAGCAGAGAACCGGGCTTTAACGTAAAGGAAGAGGTACATCCAGGAGACGAGGTTTCCGCAACCGTAGTAAAAAAAGACGACGGAAACGGCAACATCCTTTTATCCAGGGTAGAGGCAACTGACGTTCTCGCCTGGGATAAATTAAAAGAGCTGAAAGCTTCCGGCGAAATACTTGAGGTAGTGGTAAAAGGCGTGGTAAACGGCGGCGCAGTTGCTTATGCAGAAGGTGTGCGCGGTTTTATCCCGGCATCTAAGCTGGCCCTGAGCTACGTGGAGGACACCAACGAATATCTGAATAAGTGTATCCAGGTTCAGGTAATTGATGTCAATAAAGAGGACAAGAAGCTGATCCTTTCTGCAAAGGAAATCTTAAGAGAAAAAGCAGAAGCGGAAAGAAAGAATAAAATTTCCAATATTCAGCCAGGCTTTGTAACAGAGGGAACTGTAGAGAGCCTTCAGCCATACGGCGCATTCGTTGATCTTGGAAACGGCGTATCCGGACTGGTACATATTTCCCAGATCTGCGAGAAGAGAATCCGCAAACCATCTGAGGTTCTTTCTGTTGGAGATAAAGTAAAGGTAAAAGTAACCGCAGTAAAAGACGGAAAGCTGAGTCTGAGCATTAAGGAAGCAACTGATATGATGGCAAAAGAAGTGGAAGAAGAGAAAATTGAAATTCCACAGTCCGGTGAAGAGGCAACCACATCCCTGGGATCTTTATTTGCAAATATTAAACTGAATTAACGTCGACAGAAAAAATAAATCCGAAGTAAAAACTGATTGCCCGCAGCTTGAAGGCGGGTAGCTGTTATCTTGATTTCAGAAAGAAGAATGTGAATGAAGAATCAAAAAGTATTTGTAATGGGACATAAAAATCCAGATACGGATTCCATCTGTTCCGCAATTGCTTATGCAGATATTAAAAACAGAACCACCCAGACCAAGCGATATATTCCAAGACGCGCCGGTCAGATCAACGAAGAAACCCAGTACGTTCTGAACCGTTTCGGCGTACAGCCGCCAGCCTATCTTGGAAATATCGGAACGCAGGTAAAAGATATGGACATTCGCCCGAAGCCGGACGCAGACCGTACCATGTCCCTGAAAAATGCCTGGGATATGATGCAGAACAAGGGCATTGTTACCCTGCCAATCTGCAACAGCGAAGATGAGCTGGAAGGAATTGTAACCATCGGTGACATTGCGGATATTTACATGGACACCAAAGACAGCTACCTTCTTGCAAACGCCAGGACCCAGTACAACAAGATCAAAGATACCCTTGACGGTGAGGTCGTGGAAGGAAATGGCCACGGCTATTTTACCAAGGGAAAAATCCTGATCGGAACTGCGGATCCGGAGATGATGAAGAACTATATCGAAGAAAATGATATGGTCATTCTGGGAAACAGAGAGGAAGACCAGTTAAAGGCAATCGAGCTGAATGTAAGCTGCATTATTGTAGGCATGAACATTCAGGTAAGTGAGCGTGTGATTCAGAAAGCCCACGAGAGACAGATCATTATCATTACCTCTCCGTACGATACTTACACAATTGCCCGCATGATCAACCAGAGTATTCCAGTAAATTATGTCATGAAAAAAGACAATCTGGTAACCTTCAGCACTGAGGATTTCACAGATGATATCCAGGACGTTATGATCAAACACCGTCACCGCGCTTTCCCTGTTATCAACAAGAGGGGAAAATGTGTGGGAACAATTTCCAGACGAAATTTTCTGGATATGCACAAGAAACAGGTAATTCTGGTAGACCATAATGAGAAGGATCAGGCAGTTGATAATATTGAGAAGGCGGAGATACTGGAGATTATCGACCATCATAAGCTTGGTTCTCTGGAGACCATGAAGCCTATTAATTTCCGAAATGAGCCGGTGGGATGTACGGCAACCATTCTTTACCGGATTTATGATGAGCAGAGACTGGAGATCCCGCCTAAGATCGCAGGACTTCTTTGCGCTGCCATTATTTCAGACACCTTAATGTTCCGTTCACCTACCTGCACACAGCAGGATAAGATTGCCGCAAGCGCGCTGGCCCTGATTGCAGACATTAAGATCGAAGATTTTGCAAGGGAAATGTTCAAGGCAGGAAGCAACCTGAAGGATAAAGCGCCTGAGGAAATTTTCTATCAGGATTACAAGAAATTTATTGCAGAGGGAAATGTGGCTTTTGGCGTTGGACAGATCAGTTCTATGGACGAGGAAGAGCTTCAGGAGATCAAAGCCCGCCTGAAACCGTTTATGGTAAGCGAGTGTGGCCGTCACGGAATTTCCCGTGTTTACTTTATGTTAACCAATATTATGGATGAGTCTTCTGATGTGATCTATTACGGAGAAGGCAGTGAGGAAATGGGAAAACTTGCATTCCAGCAGGATCCGGAGGATGAATGCTTCCACCTGAAGGGTGTGGTTTCACGTAAGAAACAGATGATCCCAGCCATGATGGAAGCTGCACAGATTAT
Organism: Blautia glucerasea; assembly: GCF_020537505.1. GTDB lineage: Bacteria > Bacillota > Clostridia > Lachnospirales > Lachnospiraceae > Blautia_A. Next base: position 67,844 of record NZ_JAJBMO010000015.1, read on the forward strand.
GGCAAATGACTTCAATTAAGGAGTAGAAAAATGGCAAAACAGACCTGGAAACCAGGCAATATGCTTTACCCTCTCCCAGCTGTGATGGTCAGTGTTACAGATGGGGCGGGAAATGATAATATAATAACAGTGGCATGGGCGGGAACCGTATGCACCAACCCGCCTATGGTAAGCATTTCTGTCCGTCCCACCAGATTTTCCTATGACATGATCTGCAAGACTAAGGAATTTGTGCTGAACCTTACCACAGAGGAGTTGGCGTATGCCACCGATTACTGTGGTGTGCGTTCCGGCAGGGATGTTGATAAATTTCAGGAGCTTCATCTTACCAAAGAGAAAGCGGATCATGTGAAAGCACCTATGATCGGCGAATCTCCTGTAAATATTGAGTGCAAAGTAAAAAAAATAGAAAAGCTTGGCTCCCATCACATGTTTCTGGCCGAGGTTGTGGCTGTACATGCAGATGAAGCCTACATGGACAAGAATAATAAATTTCAGCTGAATCAATCGAAACTAATGGTGTATTCCCATGGAGAATATCTGGGACTTGGCAAAAAGCTTGGAACCTTTGGCTACAGCGTAAAAAAGGGGAGAAAACGCAGCAGCTCACGCCGTTCCAAGGCATAAAATGCCGTTAGCAAGTTACTGTTCACGGAGTGAACAGTAACTTTAGCAACCTGGAAAATAGTAACAAATTCTTAATGGGATTGCAATAATATATCTTTTGTGTTATTATCTAAAGGAATATCGAATGAAAATGAATAATATTACATTGATTGGAATGCCCGGTGCAGGTAAAAGCACTTTGGGCGTTGTTCTTGCGAAAATACTTGGATATGAATTTTTAGATTCAGATCTTTTAATACAAAAAGAAGAAAAAAGACGTCTTTATCAGATCATTGATGAAGAAGGCGAAGAAGGTTTCAAGGCCATTGAGAACCGCGTAAATGCGTCGATTGAGACTGAAAATACTGTGATTGCTACTGGGGGAAGTGTGGTATATTGCAGTGAGGCGATGGAGCACTTGAGATCGGTCGGGAAGGTAGTTTACCTCCGACTTTCTTTGGAGTCTCTTGAGAAGCGGCTTGGAAATCTCAAGAAGCGAGGTGTTCTTCTGAAAGAGGGACAGACTTTGAAGAGCTTATATGAGGAGCGTGTTCCCTTATATGAAAAATATGCAGACATTGTAGTAGATGAAGAAGGGAAAGATTTGGAAGCAAGTCTGCAGGCACTTTTGGAAATACTACAGACAGGGGTTAATTAAGTAACTGTAGATGGTTGCTATTCGCAGGCTGTATTCCGCGAGGTGTTTTTTGTGAGCAAAGCTCACAGAAAACCCGAGAATTGCGGCGCGAAATCATGCAGAACATGATTTCTGTGCATCGCGGAACGCGTTACTATGAACGAAGTGAATCGTAACTGTAGATCAAACAGAGGAGAGCTTTTGGAGGTTATTGTCTGGCAATAGCCTTTTTGCTCGCGGAGTAAGAATAATAGAGGTGTGTTATGGAACAATATGTGATTAAAGGTGGAAATCCGCTTGTTGGTGAAGTAGAGATAGCAGGTGCCAAGAATGCTGCACTGGCTATTTTATCAGCAGCTATTATGACAGATGAGACCATTCTTATTGAGAATCTGCCTGACGTCAGAGACATCAACGTTTTACTGGATGCAATTGCTGGCATCGGTGCGCAGGTTGACAGGATTGATAAGTCAACCGTTAAGATCAATGGTTCTACTATTGGTGATGTAAGTGTAGATTATGAGTACATTAAGAAGATCCGTGCATCTTATTATCTTCTCGGTGCTCTCCTTGGTAAATATAAAAGAGCGGAAGTTCCGCTTCCAGGCGGCTGCAATATTGGAAGCCGTCCTATCGACCAGCATCTGAAGGGCTTTAGAGCTCTTGGAGCTAAGGTTGATATTCTTCATGGAGCCATTGTTGCAGAGGCAGCAAATCTTCATGGAAGCCATATTTTCCTTGATGTGGTTTCTGTAGGCGCGACCATCAATATTATGATGGCAGCATCTCTTGCACCAGGACGTACAATTATTGAAAATGCAGCCAGAGAGCCGCATGTAGTAGATGTTGCTAACTTCCTGAACAGCATGGGAGCCAATATCAAAGGTGCTGGTACAGACGTGATCCGTATCAAGGGCGTTGAGAAGCTGCACCGCACAGAGTATTCCATCATTCCGGACCAGATTGAGGCAGGAACCTTTATGTTTGCAGCAGCAGCTACCGGCGGTGATGTTACAGTTAAGAATGTAATTCCGAAGCATCTTGAAGCTACTACAGCTAAGCTTGAGGAGATCGGATGTGAGGTTCAGGAGTTTGATGATGCGGTACGTGTACGTGCAGTTGGTAAGCTTCACCGTACTCATGTGAAGACTCTTCCATATCCGGGATATCCTACAGATATGCAGCCGCAGATCGCTGTTACCCTGGCACTTGCAGAGGGAACCAGTATTGTGACTGAGAGTATTTTTGAGAATCGTTTCAAATATGCAGACGAGCTTTCCAGAATGGGAGCCTGTATCAAGGTTGAGGGCAATTCCGCAATCATCGATGGCGTGAATAAGCTTACCGGCGCAAGAGTAAGCGCACCAGACCTTCGTGCAGGAGCAGCCCTTGTTATCGCAGGTCTGGCTGCAGAGGGAATCACCATTGTGGATGACATTGTTTATATCCAGCGTGGTTATGAGAACTTTGAGGAGAAGCTCCGCAGCCTTGGCGCAGAGATCGAGAGGGTTTCCAGCGAGAAGGAGATTCAGAAATTCCGCCTGCGTGTGGGTTGATCTGTTAAGTTCAGAGATGGTTTAATTGCTGTGAACAGCAACGAACAGTAACAAAAATAGTCATCTGACATCAAATGTCTATTGACAATTATGAGCAATCAGTATATTGTATTGCTTGCAACAGGAAAACTGAAGAATAGCCTTTTATTCAGAGTGGTGGAGATACATAGGATCTATGAAGCCACGGCAACCCCTCGAAAGAGAGGAAGGTGCCAACCTGAGCGAGTAATCGAACAATAAGAGGATTGTTTATATAAATGTCATTTATAAGACAGTCCGCTTGTCCGGGCTGTTCTTTTTTTGCGGAAATTTTATTTATATTTTCAATTCATCGAAGAAAGGGTAAAACAAAAGAATGGAAAACAAAGAAAAAATCTTATTCACTTCCGAATCTGTAACTGAAGGCCATCCGGATAAAATCTGTGATGCCATTTCTGATGCCATCCTGGACGCTTTAGTAGCACAGGATCCAATGAGCCGTGTAGCCTGTGAGACTGCTACTACTACAGGTCTTGTTCTGATTATGGGTGAGATCACCTCTAAGGCAAATATTGATATCCAGTCTATCGTAAGAGAGACCATCCGTGAGATCGGTTATACCCGCGGGAAATTTGGCTTCGACGCTGATACATGTGCCGTAATTACTGCACTTGACAAGCAGTCCACTGATATTGCAATGGGTGTTGACAAGGCTCTTGAGCAGAAAGAGAATCAGATGGATGAAGACGAGCTTGATTCCATCGGAGCCGGTGACCAGGGAATCCAGTTTGGTTACGCTTCCAACGAGACAGAAGAGTACATGCCATATGCGATCAACATGGCACACAAGCTTGCACGTCAGCTGACGAAGGTTCGTAAAGACGGCACTCTGAAATATTTAAGACCAGATGGAAAAACTCAGGTAACAGTTGAGTATGACGAGAATGGGAAACCAATCCGTATCGATGCGGTTGTATGCTCTACCCAGCATGATCCGGATGTTACACAGGAGCAGATTCATGCAGACATTAAGAAATATGTATTTGATGAAATCATTCCGGCTGATATGGTAGATGAAGATACCAAGTACTTTATCAACCCAACTGGACGTTTCGTAATCGGCGGACCAAACGGTGACAGCGGTCTTACCGGACGTAAGATCATTGTTGATACCTATGGCGGAACTGGACGTCACGGCGGCGGTGCTTTCTCTGGAAAAGACTGCACAAAGGTTGACCGTTCTGCAGCTTACGCAGCACGTTATGTTGCCAAGAACATTGTTGCAGCAGGTCTTGCTGACAAATGTGAGATCCAGCTTTCCTATGCGATCGGTGTTGCACACCCGACTTCTGTTCATGTAGAGACTTTTGGTACAGGTAAAGTATCTGACTCGAAACTGGTAGAAATCATTCGTGGGAACTTTGACCTTCGTCCAGCTGGAATCATCAAAATGCTTGACCTTCGCCGTCCAATCTACAAACAGACCTCTTCATACGGACACTTTGGCCGTACAGATGTAGATCTTCCGTGGGAGCACCTGGATAAGGTTGACGATCTGAAGAAATATCTTGCGTAAGATTTGAAAAAGTGACCGGATGATCTGAAGAAAATTTCAAAGTAAGGTTCATAAATATAGCCTGGGAGAAACTTGAGAAGGTTTTTCCCAGGCTTTTTTATGTGAAAGGCAAGCCAAAACATGAGAACTTGGTATTTGCCGCTGTAAGAAGCAAATGGTAAAAATATTTCTACATTTGTAGAAAAAAACTATTGACATTTTATTTCTACGGTTGTAGTATAGAACTAACTTCTACAGAAGTAGAAGAAAGACGGGAGAAAAGGCGTATGAGAAAGAAAAATTTATTGACAACAATTATAGCAGCCATTATGGCTGTGGTCATGATAAATGCTGCATCCGGATGCGGGAAAATCAGTGGACAGGCAGTGGCATCTGCAACATCCAGCCAGAGTACATCCAAGGCTGATTTTAGTACTACCCAGAAAAATAAGGCGAATCCAAAGGAGGGCAATGCACCAAGTCCAACTGTTACAGGGCAATCTCAGGAAACTACTAAGAAAAACACTTCCTTTAAGCTTTACATTATTTCTAAGAATGGGGTAAATGTGAGAAAGGAACCATCTTCTGATGCAGAAGTTCTCGGAATTGGTGATTACGGAAGCTCTTACACATGTGAAGACACTGTCATGGAAGATGATGGCTCTTCCTGGTATAAGATCAGTTATCTGGGTCAGACCGGATATGTTGCCACTGCATTTGCTTCAAAGAATCAGCCTTCAGAAGATAGTTCGGAGAAACAGGAAGCATCTGCTGGTTTAGCTGACCAGAATTCTGGGAATACAGCAGAAACTGCCAGTGATAATGATTCAGATTATGAGGCTGATCTTAATTTGCGAACCATATATCTGACTTCAGAAGATGGAACTGTGATAGCGATTAAAGAGCAGACGAATGGTGATTATGCATACCGCGATGATAGCGGCGTAGGCTATATTGCCATTGATGAGGATACTCAGTGGCAGGATCAATATGGAAACAATTATTCTGTTTTAAACGACGACACACATCGTTTTGGAATTGAAATGGAACAGCATACTATTACTGCATCTGATGGTACATCTATTACTGTTACGGAAAAAGCAGATGGCGAATATTATTACTGCGATGAGAATGGAACTGGTTACACTGACAATGGAGATGGAACATGGACTGATGAGAATGGTAATTCTTACACTGAGTAATTGAATATATAGTTTAGCCCTTTACAGGGAAAATCCCCTTTATAAAAACTGTCCTTCCAGTGGGCAGTTTTTTTCTGTCTAATTTTTAATAGAAAATTTAGAGATGGAAATGTATCTTTATGCTATAATTCTAATAGAATGCCAGAGCGTGTCTGAAAAAGGCTTTCTGCAAGATGTGCGTCACAATTTGTGGAAATGATTTTTCAGACACGCTCTAGAAAACAGGGAAAAATTTCCTGGATATTATGGCAGAAAAAGAGGAGAAAGCTGTTATGAAGCTGAAAACAAGAATCATTCTGGGATTCACCATGATCATTCTTATGCCTTTGCTGCTGTTTGCTGCGACGTTGTACGGATTCAGCCAGTCACAGTCTCAGAAAGCACAGGTTCAGACCGAAAGTGACGGCACCGTATATGATATTTCCATAACCGACTCCGCTGACAGCCAGGGCAGAGTCCATGTGATGGCGAAGGATCTGTTTATCAGTGCCTTTGTCATTCTGATTTCGGTTGCCCTTGTAGTTGGTTTGTGGGTATATCGCAGTATTGCTGTACCTTTGGTTAAATTAAAAAAAGCGACGCAAAATATAAAAGAGGGCAATCTGGACTTCGTTCTGGATGTGGAAGGAAAGGATGAATTTTCGGAACTTTGCCAGGATTTTGAGGAAATGCGCCGCCGTCTGAAGGAATCCACAGAAGAAAAAAATCTGATGGAAAAAGAAAACAGAGAGCTGATCAGCAACATTTCCCATGACCTGAAAACCCCGATCACAGCGGTAAAAGGATATGTGGAAGGAATTATGGACGGCGTAGCAGATACTCCTGAGAAAATGGACCGCTACGTCCGCACTATTTACAATAAGACCAACGAGATGGATCATCTGATCAATGAGCTGACCTTTTATTCCAAAATCGATACCAACCGTATCCCTTACACCTTCAGTAAGCTGAATGTAGAAGATTATTTTGCAGACTGTGCAGAAGAGGTGGGGCTGGAACTGGAAACCAGAGGAATTGAGCTGGTTTACGCCAACTATGTGGAGAAAGACGTTATGGTAATCGCAGACGGCGAACAGATCCGCCGCGTTATCCATAACATTATCAGCAATGCCATCAAATATATGGACAAGCCTAAAGGAATCATCCAGATCCGTATTAAAGACGTGGGGGATTTTATCCAGATTGAGATCGAGGACAATGGAAAAGGCATCGGACCAAAAGACCTGCCTTACATTTTCGACCGTTTTTACCGTACCGATGTTTCACGAAATTCTTCCAAAGGCGGAAGCGGAATCGGTCTTTCCATTGTGAAAAAAATTCTGGAAGACCATGGCGGCAAGGTATGGGCCACAAGCCGTCTTGGAATCGGCACGATCATGTATTTTGTACTTAGAAAATACCAGGAGGTACCAATGAAATGAGCAGAATTCTGATCATTGAAGACGAAGAAACGATTGCAGAGCTTGAGAAAGATTATCTGGAGCTCTCTGGATTTGAAGTGATTATTTGCAATAGAGGCGATCTGGGACTGGAAAAGGCGCTGAAAGAAGAGTTTGACCTGATCATTCTGGATCTGATGCTGCCAGAGGTAGATGGATTTGAAATCTGCCGTCAGGTAAGAGAAGCCAAAAACACCCCGATCATCATGGTTTCAGCCAAGAAAGATGATATTGATAAGATCCGCGGCCTTGGACTTGGTGCAGATGATTATATGACCAAGCCATTCAGCCCAAGTGAGCTTGTAGCCAGAGTGAAGGCACATATGGATCGTTACAACCGTCTGATCGGTTCCACAACCCAGAAGAATGACATTATTGAAATCCGCGGAATCAAGATTGACAAGACCGCCCGCCGTGTATGGGTGAATGGAGAAGAGAAGACTTTTACTACTAAAGAATTTGACCTGCTTAGCTTCCTGGCTCAGAATCCAAACAGGGTATTTACCAAAGAGGAGCTCTTCCGGGAAATCTGGGATATGGAATCGGTAGGGGATATTGCTACAGTTACGGTCCACATTAAGAAAATCCGTGAGAAAATTGAGTATAATAATGCCAAGCCACAGTATATCGAGACTATATGGGGCGTAGGATACAGATTTAAGGTGTGATAATTGACTGTTACAGAATGCTTGGTATGAACAGATATTATTGGGGTAAATACAGTTGTTGCAGAAACTAAGTAACTGCACATTGACTTGTCTGATTTTTTTATACTGCATTAATATAGCAGATACTTGATTCTTATTGTACCAGATTGCAGAATTTCTGATGAAATTGAGAGGTAAAATGGAAAGATTATATAAAGAATTGGAGAACTACGGCAAATCCGACTTTTATCCTTTTCACATGCCTGGTCACAAGCGAAACAAAGCATGTGTGGAGGGGGATTTTCCCATTGAACGTGATATTACGGAGATTGATGGATTTGATGATCTGCACTACTCTGAGGGGATTTTACTTGAGGCACAGAATGCCTTATCCAGAATGTACGGCACCAGGAAGAGCTTTTTTAGTGTGAACGGAAGCACAGCCGGGCTTCTCACCGCCATTTCTGCATCTGTGAAAAAAGGCGGTCAGATCCTGGTGGCAAGAAACTGTCACAAGGCGGTTTACCACGCTATTTATCTGCGGGAGCTGGTTCCCACATACATTTATCCACAATCCGACAACGATTTGGGGATAAACGGTTCAATTTCTGTGTCTCGTGTGGAAAGATGCCTGGAAGAGAATCCGAAAATCGAAGCTGTTCTGATTACCTCACCAACCTATGACGGTGTAGTCTCAGATGTGCGTAAGATTGCAGAGACCGCTCACCGCCACGGGATTCCGCTGATCGTGGATGAGGCACACGGAGCTCATTTCAGATTTTCGAATTACTTTCCTGTTTCAGCAGCAGACCTTGGTGCGGATGTGGTAATCCAGAGTTTCCATAAGACATTGCCGGCTATGACGCAGACTGCTGTACTTCATCTGTGCAGCGACCGGGTAAGTGAGAAGCTGCTCCACAGATTTCTTGGAATTTACCAGACCAGCAGCCCATCTTATATTCTCATGTCCAGTCTGGATGCCTGCGTAGCGAAGCTGGAGAAGGAGAGTGGACGTCTGTTTGATGAATTTACAGAGAATCTGGAAACCGCCCGCAGACAGCTGGGAAAATGTAAATATATCCGTCTGGTTCCTGCACCTGGAGAGAAATTTCAGGAAGAAGATGATACAGCTGGTACGGAAGCTTTTGATTATGACCGCTCAAAGCTGATCCTGTCCACACTGCACAGCAGTTTAAATGGGCCTGTACTTGCTAAAAGACTTCGGGAAAACTATCATCTGGAAGTTGAGATGACTACGGAAAATTATGTGCTTGCACTGGCAGCAGTTGGAGACACAAGAGAAGGTTTCCAGAGACTTTGCAAAGCCATAGAAGAAATTGACAGACAGGAAGCTGTGCAGGCAGAGAAAAATAAAGACGTAACAACTGAAATACCAGTTAAGAATTTAGGAGATGCATCAGATCCGGAAAATCAGAACTGTGTTAAATGTAATACTAATGATTGTGAAGGCTTTGATCAAAAAGATAACCGCAGCGGTGACCTGAGAAATGGAAAATCTGCCTGCAAATGCGGTCCTATGAAGCAGCTTATGTCCATTTCTCAGGCGATGGATGCCCCCTCCCAGATTTGTCTTCTGGAAGAAAGTGTAGGCAAGACCGCCGCAGAATTTGTATATATTTACCCGCCGGGAATTCCCATTATAGTGCCCGGCGAACAGATCACTGGACTTTTTACAAGGAATGTGAGAAGATACATGGAGCAGGGCCTGAACCTTCACGGTCTTTGCGGAGAGAAGAACGAAACTATAAGCGTAGTAAAGGAGCAGGCAGAGGATCAGTAATAAGGACTACCCCCTGCCTGATACATTATGGGAAAAATATTTTATATTATGGGAAAAAGTGCGTCCGGCAAGGATCACATTTATGCCAGGCTTGCAGCACATGAAGAGCTTCATCTGAAAAAGCTGGTTCTCTATACCACCCGCCCCATCCGGGCAGAGGAAGAGAACGGCAAACAATACTATTTCGTAGATGATAAGAAGCTGGAGGAGTTTCGCAGCCGCGGCAATCTGATTGAGGAAAGAGCTTACCATACGGTGCATGGAATCTGGACTTACTTTACAGCAGATGACGGTCAGGTGAAGCTGGAAGAATCCGATTATCTGGGAATCGGTACTTTAGAATCTTATGTGAAAATGAGAGAATACTATGGGAAAGAGGCAGTCTGCCCGGTTTACATTGAGGTGGAGGATGGAGAACGCCTTGCCAGAGCCCTGAAAAGAGAGCGCAGCCAGGAAGTCCCCCGTTACGAGGAAATGTGTCGGAGATTTCTTGCAGACCAGGAGGATTTTTCCGAAGAAAAAATTGCTGCTTCTGGAATTACAAGAAGGTTTCAGAATGTTGATTTAGAGGAATGTGTGGAGAAAATTGCTGAATATATGGCATTGTCCACACATTCGTAATCATGTTTTCAGAATAAATTAACAAAAAACTATAGCATGATTTTGTCGTACATGATAGAATTAAGAAAGATGATACTGTTCACGTTGCTTACAACAAACATCTCGTAGAACTTTACCAGTGGACAGTACACAAAATAAGCTATGCAGAAGGCTACGGACAGCAGCCTTTGACAATAGCGAAAATGATAGGGTGAGGTGATTCCGATGTTAGGGTTTAACGACATTATAGGACATGAAGAGATAATCAGACATTTGAAGAATGCCATACAGACAGAGAAAGTGTCCCATTCGTATATTTTTACAGGTGACCCTGGTTCTGGAAAGAAACTGCTGGCAGGAACCTATGCTATGACATTGCAGTGCGAAGAAGGCGGAATAGAGCCTTGCGGACATTGTGATTCCTGTAAGAAGGCAATCGGCAAGAATCACCCTGATATCATTATGGTAACCCATGAAAAGCCAAATGTGATTACAATTGACGAAATCAGGGAACAGGTTATCAATGATGTAGATATCAAGCCATACTGCAGCCCATATAAGATTTATATTGTGGCAAATGCAGAGCTGATGAATCCCCAGGCGCAGAATGCTCTTTTGAAGACGATTGAAGAGCCGCCGGAATATGCAGTTATCATGCTTCTCACAAGCAATATTGACGCGCTGCTGCCTACTATCCGTTCCAGATGTGTACGTCTGGATCTGAAAGTAGTAGACGATGGTCTGGTGAAGAAATATCTGATGGAGCATCTTCACGTACCGGATTATCAGGCAGAAATTGACGCTTCCTTTGCGCACGGCAGTATTGGCAGAGCAAGACAGGCCGCAACTTCCCAGGAGTTTGCAGACATGACCCAGAATGCCCTCCGTATTCTGAAAAATGCAGATGGTATGGAAGTGTACGAGCTTACAGAGGCGATTAAGGAGCTTTCCAATGACAAGCAGAACATTAGCGACTATCTGGATCTTTTCCAGTTCTGGTTCCGTGATGTATTGATGTTTAAGGCTACACGGGAAGTTGATAATCTTGTTTTCAAACAGGAAATAAATTATATAAGGGAACAGGCAAGCCAGCGTTCCTATGAGAATCTGGAGAAGATTCTGGATGCATTGGAGAAGACCAAGGTACGTCTTCGCGCCAATGTAAATACAGAACTTGCTCTTGAGCTTCTGTTCCTTACGATCAGGGAGAAATAGAATGGCAAAAGTAGTAGGCGTAAGATTTCGGAATGTAGGTAAGATCTATTACTTCAATCCGAAGAACTATAAAGTAAAACCGGGCGATCATGTGATCGTGGAAACCGCCCGTGGTGTGGAATATGGAAAGGTGGTGCTTGCACCTAAGGAAGTAGCCGACGATCAGGTAGTACATCCTTTGAAGGAAGTGCTTCGCGTGGCTACCCAGGATGATGACGATAGAGAGACGTATAACAGAGAGCGTGAGAAGGATGCTTTCAAGATCTGCCAGAAGAAGATTCGCGAGCATGGACTTGAGATGAAGCTGATTGATGCAGAGTATACTTTTGATAATAATAAAGTGCTGTTTTACTTTACCGCGGACGGCAGGATCGATTTCCGCCAGCTGGTAAAGGATCTGGCATCTATTTTCAAGACAAGGATCGAACTCCGTCAGATCGGCGTAAGAGATGAGACAAAGATCCTTGGAGGAATTGGTATCTGTGGCAGATGCCTCTGTTGCCATACCTATCTTTCTGAGTTTGCACCAGTATCTATCCGTATGGCTAAGGAACAGAATCTTTCTCTGAACCAGACCAAGATTTCCGGTGTATGCGGAAGATTGATGTGCTGTCTGAAGAACGAGCAGGAGACCTACGAGGAGCTGAACCGCAGACTTCCTGGAATCGGCGATACGGTAACCACTCCAGATGGAATCCAGGGCAATGTACAGAGTGTAAATGTACTTCGACAGCTTGTAAAGGTAGTAGTAGAGATCGGTGACGAGAAGGAAATCCAGGAATTTCCTGTAGGAGAACTGAAATTCCGTTCTAAGAAAAAGAAAGTCAAGGTTTCCGAGCAGGAATTAAAGGAACTGCAGGATCTGGAAGATAAAAAGGGAGATTCCAAATTAAATGATTAATGATCTTGTGAAGGAGAACGAACGGGTAGATGACCTGCAGAATGGATATTACATTATTCAGGATCCCCAGAAATTCTGCTTCGGTATGGACGCTGTTCTTTTATCTGGATTTGCCAGAGTGAAGAAAGGGGAAAAGGTTCTGGACATGGGAACCGGAACCGGTATTATTCCGGTGCTCCTTGCCTCTAAGACTCCAGGAGAGCATTTTACAGGTCTGGAAATCCAGGAAGAATGTGCCAAGATGGCAGGAAGAAGTGTAAAGTACAATAACCTGGAGGACAGGGTCAGTATCAGACAAGGTGATATTAAGGAGGCTGTCAGCATTTTCGGGGCAGCTTCTTTTCATGTTGTCACATGCAATCCGCCATACATGATCGGGCAGCATGGACTGACCAACCCGCACATGCCAAAGGCCATCGCCAGACATGAGATCCTCTGTACACTGGAGGATGTGGTAAGCCAGGCAGCGAAGATTCTTGGAGACCGAGGACGTTTTTACATGGTGCACAGGCCGTTCAGACTGACAGAAATTATGAATGTTCTGACGAAATATAAGCTGGAGCCTAAGCGCATGCAGCTTGTTTACCCATACATTGACCGAGAGCCTAATATGGTTCTGATAGAGGCTTTGAAAGGCGGCAATTCCCGTATCACAGTGGAAAGACCGCTGATTGTGTACGAGAAGCCAGGAGTTTATACGAAGGATATTTTGGAATTGTATGATATGGTGTGAACATGCCAGATACTGACTATTGAAGAAAAAGGCAAAGGGGTTAGGAGTAGTACATCATGTTTGATTTACGCAGTAAATCAGCGGATTTCTCATATTTTATGAAAATTAACAATGTATGCAAAATACAGATGATTGCAGAAGGGAGAAAAATATGAGTGGTAAATTATATCTATGTGCCACACCAATCGGAAACCTGGAGGATATTACGCTTCGTGTGCTCCGTGTTCTGAAAGAAGTGGATCTGATCGCTGCGGAAGACACCCGCAACAGCATCAAGCTTCTCAATCATTTTGACATCAAAACGCCCATGACCAGCTACCACGAGTACAATAAAGTGGAGAAAGCCTACACTCTCATTGGGAAAATGCAGGCAGGAATGAATGTGGCACTGATCACAGATGCGGGAACACCTGGAATTTCTGATCCAGGGGAAGTATTGGCTGCTATGTGTTACGATGCTGGAATTGAAGTAACTTCACTTCCAGGCCCGGCTGCATGTATCACAGCCCTTACCCTGTCCGGACTTTCCACTCGCAGATTTGCATTCGAGGCCTTTTTGCCCCAGGATAAAAAAGAGCGGAAAGCCATTCTGGAAGAGCTGAAAAACGAAACCCGCACCATCATCCTTTATGAGGCACCCCATCACCTGGTTGGTACCCTGCAGGAATTGTACCAGGCTCTTGGAAACCGCAGAATGACACTTTGCCGCGAGCTTACCAAGAAGCATGAGACTGCATTTCGGACCACGATAGAAGACCTGATCGCTTTTTACAAGGAGCAGAAGCCACTTGGGGAATGTGTCCTGGTAATTGAGGGCAGAAGCCGAAAGGAAATGGAGCAGGAGTCACAGGAGTCCTGGAAGGACATTTCCATTGAGGAACATATGACGATTTATGAAAATCAGGGAATCCCACGAAAAGAGGCAATGAAGATGGTTGCAAAGGATCGCGGCGTTACCAAAAGAGATATTTACCAGGCGCTTTTGGTGCAAAAATAGAGAAGAAACTGTTCTGGCAGGTGTTATTCCTGACAAGCAGACATATAGGGTGGGATAAGGCGTATTTTTGACGGATATTCGTTGAAAATACGCCGTTTTTTTTACATCTGGAAATGGCTTTTAACTGGCAAAAACGGGGATTTTGTGCTATAATAAATTTGTATTTTTATGCGCAAAAACAGGAACAAGATCCGACAGCAGAAAAGAGCCGTAAGTTCCTGTGAGTTTTAAATAGATCATAACAGGAGGAATATCATGGGCGAAACAAATACGGAATACGGAGCGGACCAAATCCAGATTCTGGAGGGTCTGGAAGCCGTACGTAAGAGACCGGGTATGTACATTGGAAGTACATCCAGCCGCGGTCTTCATCATCTCGTATACGAGATCGTGGACAATGCCGTAGATGAGGCACTGGCCGGTTATTGTACAGAAATAAATGTGGCAATCAATCCTGATAACTCCATCACAGTTGTAGATAACGGACGAGGCATTCCGGTAGGAATTAATCATAAAGCTGGTATCCCGGCTGTCGAGGTGGTATTCACCATTCTTCATGCAGGCGGAAAATTTGGCGGTGGAGGCTACAAGGTATCCGGCGGTCTTCACGGTGTAGGTGCGTCAGTTGTTAACGCACTGTCTGAGTGGCTTGAAGTATCGATCTGCAGAGATGGAAAGAGATATGAGCAGCGTTACGAGCGAGGCAAGACAATGTATCCTCTTCGTGAGGTTGGCGACTGTGGTGATGCCACAGGAACTACCGTTACATTCCTTCCAGACAAGCAGATCTTCGAGGAAACTGTATACGATTACGATATCCTGAAACAGCGTCTCCGTGAGATGGCATTCCTTACCAAAGGACTGAAGATTGTTCTTATAGACAAGCGGGAGGGCATGGAGCGTGAGAAAACCTTCCACTACGAGGGTGGTATCCGCGAGTTCGTAACTTATCTGAACAGAAGTAAAGAGGCTCTTTATCCGGAAATCATCTACTGTGAGGGCGAGAAGGACGGTGTAGCTGTTGAGGTAGCCATGCAGCATAATGACTCTTACACAGAGAATACTTACGGATTTGTAAATAATATCAACACACCTGAGGGTGGTACCCATATCACTGGCTTCAGAAATGCCATTACAAACACATTTAACGATTACGCCAGAAAGAATAAGCTTCTCAAGGACAGCGAGCCCAATCTTTCTGGTGATGACATCCGAGAAGGCCTGACAGCCATTGTAAGCATTAAGATCGGCAATCCCCAGTTTGAAGGCCAGACCAAGCAGAAACTTGGCAACAGTGAGGCCAGAGGCGCTGTAGACAGCGTTGTAAGCAAACAGCTGGAGATTTTCCTGGAACAGAACCCTGCTGTAGCCAAGGCGACCGTAGAGAAGTCTGTACTTGCCCAGAGGGCCAGAGAAGCAGCACGTAAGGCCAGAGACCTTACCAGAAGAAAGTCTGCCCTGGACAGCATGTCCCTTCCTGGCAAGCTTGCCGATTGCTCCGATAAGAATCCGGAGAATTGCGAGATCTACATCGTAGAGGGAGATTCCGCGGGTGGTTCTGCGAAGACAGCCCGTAATCGTGCTACACAGGCGATCCTTCCTCTTCGTGGAAAAATCCTGAATGTAGAGAAAGCACGTCTGGACAAGATTTATGCAAATAAAGAAATCAAGGCTATGATCACCGCATTTGGTACTGGTATCCATGACGACTTTGATATTTCCAAGCTGAGATATCACAAGATCATCATTATGACCGATGCCGATGTTGATGGTGCACACATTGCCACACTGCTGCTTACTTTCCTATACAGATTTATGCCGGAACTGATCAAGCAGGGCTATGTATATCTGGCACAGCCGCCTCTTTACAAGATTGAGAAGAACAAGAAGGTATGGTACGCTTACGATGATGATGAGCTGAACGCCATCCTTACAGAGATAGGGCGAGACTCCAACAATAAGATCCAGCGTTACAAAGGTCTGGGTGAGATGGATGCAGAGCAGCTTTGGGAGACTACCATGGATCCTGAGAAGCGTATCCTTCTCCGTGTCACAATGGACGAGGCAGCGACCTCCGAAATTGACCTTGTATTTACTACACTTATGGGTGACAAGGTAGAACCAAGACGTGAATTTATCGAAGAGAACGCACGTTTTGTAAAGAATCTGGATATCTAGGGGAGATAGAACAATATGGATGACAAGATTTTTGACCAGGTCCATGAGGTGGATCTGGAGAAAACCATGAAAGAATCTTACATCGAATATGCCATGAGCGTTATTGCCTCAAGAGCACTTCCAGATGTAAGAGATGGTTTGAAACCGGTACAGCGAAGAGTGCTGTACTCTATGATCGAATTGAACAACGGTCCGGATAAGCCACATCGTAAATGTGCCCGTATCGTTGGTGATACCATGGGTAAATATCATCCTCATGGTGACAGCTCTATTTATGGAGCACTTGTAAATATGGCACAGGACTGGTCTTTCCGCTATCCGCTTGTTGACGGACATGGAAACTTCGGTTCTGTGGACGGCGACGGCGCAGCTGCAATGCGATACACAGAGGCCCGCCTGAGCAAAATCTCCATGGAGATGCTTGCCGACATCAACAAAGATACTGTAGACTTCCAGCCGAACTTTGATGAGACGGAAAGAGAGCCGAAGGTGCTTCCTTCCCGTTTCCCGAACCTTCTGGTAAATGGTACTACAGGTATCGCCGTAGGTATGGCTACCAACATTCCACCTCACAACCTTCGTGAGGTTATTAATGCTGTTGTAAAAATCATTGACAATACCATCGGGGAGCAGCGCGAGACAACCATTGAGGAGCTTCTTGATGTTGTAAAAGGCCCGGATTTCCCTACAGGAGCTACGATTCTTGGAAGAAGGGGAATTGAGGAGGCATACCGCACAGGCCGCGGTAAGATCCGTGTACGTGCAGTTTCCAATATTGAGACCTTACCAAATGGAAAATCCCGTATTATCGTTACCGAGCTTCCATACCTGGTAAATAAAGCACGTCTGATCGAGAAGATCGCAGAGCTTGTCCGTGACAAAAAGATTGATGGAATCACAGACCTGAACGATCATTCCAGCCGTGAGGGAATGCGCATCTGTATTGATCTGCGTAAAGATGCCAATGCAAATGTTGTGCTGAATCAGCTGTACAAGCATACCCAGCTGCAGGATACTTTTGGCGTGATCATGCTTTGCGTAGTACCGCAGGGTGACAGTCTGGTTCCAAAGGTACTGAATCTGAAGGAACTTCTGGAGCATTACCTGGCTCATCAGGAAGATGTTGTTACCAGAAGAACCAAATATGATCTGAATAAAGCACAGGAACGTGCTCACATTTTGGAAGGTCTGTTAAAGGCCCTGGATAACATCGATGAGGTTATCCGGATCATTCGTGCTGCCCGCAATGTTCAGATTGCGAAGCAGGAATTGATGGAAAGATTTGAGCTGACAGATGTGCAGGCTCAGGCCATTGTAGATATGCGTCTGAGAGCTCTCACCGGTTTGGAAAGAGAGAAGCTGGAAGCTGAATATGCAGAATTGGAGGAGAAAATCCGCAAATTCCTGGCAATTCTTGCAGACAGAAATCTTCTTCTTCGTGTTGTAAAAGAAGAGATTCTTGCAATTGCTGACAAATATGGTGATGAGAGAAGAACTGCTATTGGATATGACGTATATGATCTTTCCACAGAAGATCTGATTCCAAGGGAAAATACGGTCATCACTATGACAAAGCTTGGCTATATCAAGAGAATGACAGTAGATAATTTCCGCAGCCAGAATAGGGGCGGACGTGGAATCAAGGGAATGCAGACCATTGATGATGATTACATCGAAGAACTGCTTATGACCACTACCCACCATTATCTGATGTTCTTTACCAATACAGGACGTGTATACAGGCTGAAAGCATACGAGATCCCAGAAGCAGGAAGAACTGCACGAGGTACAGCAATCGTGAACCTTCTGCAGCTTATGCCAGGGGAGCGTATCACAGCTGTTATTCCTATGCGTAAATTCGAAAAAGGTAAATATCTGGTTATGGCAACAAAGAACGGCCTTGTGAAGAAGACACCGATGGAAGAATACACCAACGTACGTAAGACTGGTCTTGTGGCAATCACACTTCGCGATGACGATGAGCTGATCGAAGTAAAAGCTACAGATGATACCAAGGATATTATGCTGGTAACCAAAGACGGTATGTGCATCCGCTTCAAGGAAACTGATGTAAGAAGTACGGGAAGAAGCTCAATGGGTGTACGTGGTATGAATCTTGATCCGGGTGATGAAGTGGTAGCAATGCAGCTGAACTCTCAGGGAGATTATCTGCTTGTAGTATCTGAGAATGGTATGGGTAAACGTACTGCCATGAGTGAGTTTACCTGCCAGAACCGTGGCGGTAAAGGCGTGAAGTGCTACAAGATCACAGAGAAGACCGGCAATGTAATTGGCGCTAAGGCTGTGAATGAAGAAAACGAGATCATGATGATCACCACAGAGGGAATCATCATTCGTATTACCTGTGCAGGAATTTCCATTCTTGGAAGAATTACCTCCGGAGTGAAGCTGATCAATCTGGATGAAGGTGTTACTGTGGCAAGTGTTGCCAAAGTGCGTGAAAAGGTAGATGAAAATCCCGCAGAAGGCAGCAGTGAGGAAACAACTGAAGAAGCAGAAGAGGTTTTTGCAGAAGAAGACTCACTGGGTACAGATGAAAAAGAATAAAAGGAATCTGTAAAGAGATGGAAAAGAAAAAAAGAATATGGATCCTGGGCATTGCACTGGCACTTGTGCTGGTGATGTCCGGATGCGGTGTAAATCATAAGTCTCCAGAGGGAGTAGTGGAAGCTCTCATAAAAAATTATGTGAGCGGAAACGAGAAAAAGGTAAAACAGTGTTATTCCCAGAATGATAATAAGGACACCAATGAGCTTCTTCAGAGCGAAATTGACGCTACCTTAAAGTATTTTGAAGCTCATAAGCCAACCAAGGTAAAGATTGAAGAAAGCGATAAGCTTTCCGAAAATGGAAATTATACTTATGTATACATTACCTATAACCTGGTATTGGAAAATGAACAGGAATATCCTTGCGTTGGAACCTATATGGTGGAGAAAAAAGATAATAAATACTATGTAATGCCGCCATCTGATATTACAGATGAACTGAGAGATCAGGCGGCCGCAGATTATGCCAAGTTTATGACTACAGATACTTACAAAAGTTATACAAAGGCATACAATGTATTTATGAAAAAGAATCCGGGATATGAAGAAAAAATTGCGAATAAGCTGAACGCAGAGTAAAAGAGGAGGCTGCTGCAGGATAGTTGAATCTTGCAGCGGCCTTTTGCCATATTGAGGACTCATATATGGTAATGTCGCTGATAGGCGACATGTCCGTTTTAGAAGTAAAGGGGGCTTGAAGATGAAAAGAATTATCGTAATGGTATTAAAGAATATTTTGTTTATTCCATATTACTGGATTATGTTGAACTGGTATGCTGCACATGTGGATAAATACACGGAAGAACAACGCTACGCCATGTTGAAAAAAATTGATCATGCAGCCAATCGAGGAGGAAATCTCCATATAGATGCCTATGGAGTGGAAAATATACCTTCGAAAAATGGATTTATGTTTTATCCCAATCATCAGGGGTTGTATGATGTTTTGGCCATAATGGAAGTGTGTCCGGTACCTTTTTCTGTAGTAGCGAAGAAAGAAGTTGGAAATGTTCCATTTTTAAAACAGGTTTTTGCGTGCATGAAGGCATTTCTTATTGATAGAGAAGATATCAAACAGTCTATGCAGGTGATCATCAATGTGACCAAGGAAGTAAAGGCTGGAAGAAACTATCTTATTTTTGCTGAGGGAACCAGAAGCAAAAATGGAAATCATCCGCAGGAATTTAAGGGCGGAAGTTTTAAAGCGGCTATGAAAGCGAAATGCCCGATCGTACCTGTTGCATTAATCGATTCTTATAAAGCATTTGATACTGGCTCAGCGAAGATGCTGGATGTTCAGGTACATTTCTTAGAACCAATGGAATACGAAGAATATAAAGATATGAAATCAACTGAGATTGCAGAAGAGGTAAAACGCAGAATTGAAGAGACAATTCAGGCAAATGAAAAATAATGAAAGGCCCTCCTGTCAGCCTAAAAAAGCACACTGAATAAAATTGGTGAAAAAATAAAAAAAATAGAAAAAAGCTGTTGACAAGAAGTAACCTTTTAAGTATAATAACAAATGCGCTATGAAAAACGCGCAACTCCACAATTTAACATTGGTTAAGTAGTTCGGAGACTGGAGAAGTACTCAAGAGGCCGAAGAGGTGCCCCTGCTAAGGGTATAGGTCGCTAACGCGGCGCGAGGGTTCAAATCCCTCCTTCTCCGTTTTTGATTTTTTAAGATTTTAGAAAATCTAAAAAAATTAAAAAAAGTAGTTGACAAAGCTTCCTACTTGTGATAGAGTAGACGAGTCGTCAACAAAGATAAAAAACTTCATCAAAAAGTTTTGAAAAAACTTAAAAAAGTTCTTGACAAACGAAAAAAGATGAGGTAAAATAAACAAGCTGTCGCGAAGAGCTGACAGTGAACAACCTTGATAACTAAACAGTGAAACACATACGATTCTCGAAAATTTCTTTATACAATTCATTTTCGAATGAAACTTTTAAAACAGTAATGACGAGAGATAACTAAGCTAGTTGGTTGTCTTGAGTGAATCAAACATTTTATCAGAGAGTTTGATCCTGGCTCAGGATGAACGCTGGCGGCGTGCTTA
>NZ_JAJBMO010000016.1 GCF_020537505.1 Blautia glucerasea
ATGAAGAACCTGAAGATCCGTGTTGCCGGTTCCAACCTTCTTATGGAGTGCTATAAGAGATGGGGCGCAGACGCAACCAACATGAACTGGTCTGAGACCTATACCGCCCTTCAGCAGAACACCGTTGAGGGACAGGAGAACCCGCTTCCTGCAATCGACGCAGCCAGCGTACAGGAGGTTCAGCCATATTGCTCCATGTGGGATGCCATCTATGACTGTCTGTTCTTCTGCATCAACCAGGAAATCTATGATGGACTGACTCCAGAGCAGCAGGCGGTTGTAGACGAGGCTGGACAGAAAGCTGTTGAGTATGAGCGTTACATCAACCGTTCCGGTGATGAAGAGATCATGAACCGCTGGAAAGACAAAAACGGTGTTACCTTTACTGAAAAAGACGATATGGACATTGAGTCCTTCAAGGAAGCAGTTGACGGTGTAGATGAGTGGTTTATCGAGGAGCTGAAATCCCAGGGATATGAGGACGCAGAAGAACTGGTAGAGGCGTTTACCGGAATCGGTGATTACAGCGACCTTGACTGGGAAGAGACCACCTGGAATTTTGCGTGCTCCACAACCGAGACTTCCACCTGGGCAGAGGGCGGACGTAAATTCGGTGAGCTGATGGAAAAAGCCACAGGCGGAAAGGTAAAAGTAAATGTATATGCAGCAGACCAGCTGACAAACGGAAACCAGTCCGAGGGAATCCAGGCTTTGATGAACGGAGACCCAGTACAGATTTCCATGCATTCCAACCTGATCTACTCTGCATTTGACCCAAGATTTAACGTAGTTTCCCTGCCGTTTATTTATGACTCTGTGGAAGATGCAGATGCCAAGTTTGACGGCGAGGCTGGAGAAAAGATGAAGGAAATCCTCAGCGAGTACGGATTGCACTGCATGGGTATTGCAGAGAATGGTTTCCGTGAGCTGACCAACAGCGTCCGGGAAGTAAAATCCGTGGATGATATGAAGAACCTGAAGATCCGTGTTGCCGGTTCCAACCTTCTTATGGAGTGCTATAAGAGATGGGGCGCAGATGCAACCAACATGAACTGGTCTGAGACCTATACCGCCCTTCAGCAGAACACTGTAGAAGGCGAGGAGAACCCGCTTCCTGCAATTGATGCAGCCAGTGTACAGGAGGTTCAGCCATATTGCTCCCTGTGGGATGCTATTTATGACTGCCTGTTTTTCTGCATCAACCAGGATATCTATGATGGCCTTACACCAGAGCAGCAGGCCGTTGTAGACAAAGCCGGAAGAATGGCTGTGGAGTATGAACGTTACATCAACCGCTCCGGTTCCAATGAGATCATGAACCGCTGGGAAGAGAAAAATGGTGTCACCTTTACTGCAAAAGAGGATATGGATATTGATTCCTTCAAAGAGGCGGTAGACGGTGTGGACGAGTGGTTCGTGGAAGAACTGAAAAACCAGGGATATGACGATGGCCAGGAACTGGTAGACGCATTTAAATAGTATGGCATAAACGTGCATTGGTTTGATGCATGTGTCTGATAAATTGAATAGTGCCCTAATAAAATACCTCCTGGGATGTGGATAAGTACCGCATCCTGGGAGGTGTTTTAATTTACGCGGGCAACGAGGCAGAGTTCGTGCTTGCACGAAATCTTAGTGACTGCCGCGATAACGAGCCAAACTTGCAGCGCATGTTTTGTACGGGGAATATCTTACAGCAGTCCGGTAATCCTAAGAGAGCACCACACCAGCAGCAAGGCCATGATCCCATTCATCAGCTTATAGTGACCAGTGTAAAATCTTTTCAGCACGTTTCCTGCAAATGCCCAGATCAGGTTTCCAAGGGCACCAAGGAACATCAGATAAACAGCGAAGCAAAACAGCATAGGAATCCTTGTTTCATAAGGTAAAATATAAGCAGAAAACATAGTCAGCCCATAAATAATGATCTTTACATTTATCAGCTGGAGGAAAAATCCCATGATCCAGGTCGGCTTTTTTTCCTGGGTGCTGTCAGAAGGGGGAAGTCTGCGCCAGGTCTGCCAGGCAAGGTAAAGCACATAGGCTGCACCCAGGTATTTCATAACCGGCTGGATCCCCGGAACAATTTTTCCCAGAGTGCTGCAGAACAGCCCGGAAAGACACATCAGGGTAAGAGAACCGCTCCAGATCCCGGTCATAAACCGGAGATTTCCAGAAACACCGTATTTGCTGGCAGTGGATAGCAGAAGAATATTGTTTGGTCCCGGCGACCACACGGTCAGGATGGCAGACAACGTCATTTCAATAAAAACAGTGAAAGGCATGGGAATTCCTCCTTTTGTAAGTTTTGAAGATCCGCTTGACGAAAAGAAAGGCGCAACATTCAAAATGCTGCGTCCTTGCAAGATCTGTACAAAATATGGTTTTCCAGTATGATAACACAAAAATAGCTGGTTGTATAGAAGAAGTTGCAGGCCTTCTTGTTGTTAACGAAAGTGCAAGTTACTGTTCACTCCATGGCCAGTAACACGCTCCGCGATGCACAGAAATCATGCTTTCGCATGATTTCGCGCCGAGGTTCTCGGGCTTTCTGTGAGCTTTGCTCACAAAAAACACCTCGCGGAACACTATCTGTGAACAGTAATAAGTGCAAGTCAAATTTGGTTAAATATTTGTAAAATTCATGCAAAATGGGAATAACTATGTTATAATACAGAAAATAACAAAAGCACGAAAAATATAAAACTAACTTTTGGCAGGAAGGATCGTTTTGGAATTTGAAAATAATTGTACGTGAGGAGGACATTTTTATGTTGAAAACCTGGATCCCAGAGGAAATTCCGGAAAAAGAAGAGTTGAAAAAGAGGATAAAGGAAGCTGGTGAAAAGCTATATCAGCAGCAGATGAAACTAAAAGAACACAAGCTGCCAGTGCTGGTGCTTTTTGAAGGCTGGGGTGCGTCCGGCAAGGGAAGCACTATCGGCAGAGTGATCAAATACATTGATCCACGCTTCTTTAAAGTGGCAACCATGTCCAAGCCTACAGAAGATGAGCTGCGCAGACCTTTTCTGTACCGCTATTTCAACCAGATCCCGGAAGCCGGTAAATTTACGTTTCTGGACTCTGGCTGGATGGAGCAGACCTGCAAGGATTGTCTGAATGGCCTGGAAGAAGAGGATTACGCCAAACGGATTGAAAGTATCAAGCATTTCGAGCGGCAGCTCACAGACAACGGCTACCTGGTTCTGAAATTTTTCATGCAGATTGACAAAAAAGAGCAGACCAG
This sequence comes from Blautia glucerasea, assembly GCF_020537505.1. Classification (GTDB taxonomy): domain Bacteria; phylum Bacillota; class Clostridia; order Lachnospirales; family Lachnospiraceae; genus Blautia_A. The sequence goes on from NZ_JAJBMO010000016.1 coordinate 3,248, forward strand.
ACGTATAGAGAAGCTGAACAAAGAGCAGGACACCAAATGGCGTGTGGATACCTTTGACAAGTGGCAGAACGATCACTATAAACATTGCCAGAAGATCTTCGACCGCTATCTGACTGACACCAATACTTCCATTGCGCCCTGGTATATCATCGATGCAAAAGACCGTAACTTTGCAGAGCTTCAGGTTCTTGGGACAATGGTAAATAACATTGAGGTAGCCCTGCAGAACAGCGCCCACAGTGCGCCGCTTCTTCCAAACGTTTTCCCACTTGAGAAAATGCCAAAGCTCTCAGAAATTGAACTGTCAGACAAGGTGATCGAGGACGAGGAATACAAAAAAGAGCTGAAGCATCTCCAGAAGAAACTGGGCGAACTGCACAACCGTCTGTACCGCAAGCGTGTGCCGGTAATCATCACCTACGAAGGCTGGGATGCAGCTGGAAAAGGCGGCAATATCAAGCGGATCACAGAAGCCCTTGATCCCCGCGGCTTCGAAGTCCACCCAATCGCCAGCCCGGAGCCCCACGAGAAAGCCCGCCACTATCTCTGGCGCTTCTGGACCAGGCTTCCAAAAGACGGTCATATCGCCATCTTCGACCGCACCTGGTATGGCCGTGTAATGGTAGAGCGCCTGGAAGGCTTCTGCAGCGAAAACGACTGGAAACGTGCCTATAACGAGATTAATGAATTCGAGAAAGAATTGTCCGACTGGGGCGCCGTGATCATCAAATTCTGGGTACAGATCGACAAAGACACCCAGCTTGCCCGCTTCACCGACCGCCAGAATAACCCGGAAAAACAGTGGAAGATCACTGACGAAGACTGGCGCAACCGTGAGAAATGGGACGCCTACGAATGCGCCATAGACGAAATGCTGGCCAAGACCAGTACCACTTATGCACCGTGGCATATTCTGGAATCTGTAGACAAAAAATATGCCAGAATCAAGGCCCTTAAGATTGTAGTAAAAGAATTAGAAAAGGCATTGGAATAGTAGTACTTTAGTAAGTGAAATCGCTGGTTGGTAACCAGCGATTTTGCAAGGTATATTCATGTAGCGTGAATATACCTTGCAAAAGTGCGTCCGGGAACCAACATTCAGCTACGCCCTCAGATAATTTCGCATGGTTTTCAGCGCATTTTTTTCCAACCGGCTGACCTGCGCCTGGGAAATCCCGATTTCCTGGGCGACTTCCATCTGTGTTTTTCCCTCATAAAAACGTAAGTCGATGATATGCCGCTCCCGCTTATTCAGCCGGTTGATAGCCTCCCGCAGCGACAGATTTTCCACCCAGGTCTCCTCTTTGTTTTTCTTATCGCTGATCTGATCCATCACATAGAGCGTATCCCCACCCTCCGTATAAACCGGCTCAAAAAGGGACACCGGATTCTGAATGGCATCCATGGCATACACGATTATTTCTTTTTCAATCCCGATCTCGCTGGCAATCTCTGCAATAGTAGGCTCCCTAAGATGGGTTTTCATATAAGTCTCTTTGGCATAAATGGCCCGATAAGCAATATCCCGCAGGGATCTGCTCACCCGTATGCTATTGTTGTCCCGAAGATACCGCCGGATCTCCCCAATGATCATAGGCACCGCATAAGTAGAAAATTTCACATTCAATGTAGTGTCAAAATTGTCGATCGCCTTTATAAGTCCAATACAGCCGATCTGAAAAAGATCATCCATATTTTCATTGCTGTTGGAAAAACGCTTGATCACGCTGAGAACCAGCCGCAGATTCCCTTTGATATAAAGCTCCCGGGCTTCTTCGTCTCCCTTTTTGATCCTGCGGAAAAGCTCCTCTTTTTCTTCTGCTTTCAGTACCGGAAGCTTCGATGTATTGACTCCGCAAATTTCAACTTTGTTAAGTGCCATTATTTGAATCCTCCTTTTGTGCATAAGTAAACAAATTCTGGTGTAGTAACAATGATTCTCATGCCGGAGGATAAATATTCTTTTTTCAGGAAAATATAAAAAATAATAGCCCTTGACAATCGGGAAATCTAATTTTTTCTGCAGCAATGCTTTTCGTCAATCTCTACCAGAATAATGTCTTCTCCAATTTGTCTGATGCAGTTCCAGGGAATTACATATTCGCTGCCCGGGGGCCAGAAACAGAAGCAGAAGCTGTTCGGTCCGGGTACCACAAGAGCAGTGATACATCCTGTTTCACAGTTGAACTCCACATCTACAGGACAGCCAAGTGTCCGGCAGGTACAGATATTGATCACTTCTTTTTGCTTTAATTCGCAGATACGCATGAAAAATACCTGTTTTTTATGAGATTATGCAAGAATTCTGAAAATATTCATGGAGTTTGTTGACATACTTTCTATGATTAAAGTATAATTATAGTTAAGTGATTCAGTCCGTTTTATGCTACTGAGAAAGAAAAATCATATACAAAGGAATGAGAAAGGGAAAATATATGAGATGTCCATACTGTAATCAGGATAATACAAGAGTGGTAGATTCGAGACCAGTGGAGGAGACCAATTCCATAAGACGCAGAAGGATGTGTGACTCCTGTGGAAAGAGATTTACCACCTATGAGAATGTAGAAACAATTCCGCTGATCGTGATCAAGAAAAACCTGAACCGTGAGCAGTATGACCGTAACAAGCTGATCAATGGTGTCCGCCGTGCCTGTTATAAACGTCCCATTTCCAGTGACAAACTGGAGGCTATGATCGATGCCATAGAAGGTGATATTTTCAGTGCAGAGGATAAAGAAATCTCCAGCACAAAGATCGGAGAAATTGTGATGAGCCATCTGAAAGACCTGGATTCAGTGGCGTATGTGAGATTTGCTTCCGTATACAGAGAATTTAAAGATGTAAGCACATTCATGGATGAACTGAAGAAATTTATGAATTAAATTTGTGTCTGCACTGCTGGCACAAATAGTTATATGTGAGAAAGGAGGTTGTTTTGGGAACTGTAACAAATAGCGTATTTTAATGTAAAGGAGGACACCTATAAAAAGAATTCTAAGCTCACTGGTTCCGATGCTTCTGTTCATCGGTCTTTTTTCCATGCCTGTTTTCGGTGCAAATGCAGAAATCACCGATTCGGAGCTTTTAAGAGCAATCCTTTTGCAAAAACAGGAGATGAAAAAGGAAATGTTACCGGAATTATCATTCAGAATTGTGAATTTGGCTATGGATGCGGAACGGTAAGTGCATATGGCTTTCAGACAGAGGGCGAAGTTCAGGATTATATCGGCATTCAGTTTGACGGACTTTATAATTTTGTAGATGCTACTATTCGAAACAATTATATTCACGATGCAAACGGAACTGCGATCGGATATAATACATTTGTTCAGAATTCCGGAAAGATACTTCTGGGATTTGCTGTGCAAAATCTGTTCTGGAATGCAGAGTCTGTTTCTATGGAGCAGTTCCAGACACGTATGAATTCCAGTACGGATTCTGTTTATCTGAAGTTCTGATGAATATATTTTTCTAAAAAAGGAGCGTCGCAAAATAACTGACTGGTTTCAGTTATGAAGCGACGCTCCTTTACTGTGTAAACGCAGAATTAATTAAATCAGCAGATACCCTGAGCTTTCATAGCATCTACAACCTTCTCAAATCCAGCGATGTTAGCACCGGCAACATAGTTGTCCTCCATGCCATAACGCTTAGCTGCGTCATCAGCCTTGTGGAAGATATCTACCATGATTCCGTGAAGCTTCTCATCAACTTCCTCAGCTGTCCAGGAAAGTCTCATGGAGTTCTGGCTCATTTCAAGAGCAGAGGTGGCAACACCACCAGCGTTAGCTGCTTTGCCAGGCATGAACAGAACACCGTTCTCCTGGAGATATGTTGTAGCATCAAGAGTAGTAGGCATGTTAGCACCCTCAACTACATATTTGCAGCCGTTTGCAACAAGTGTCTTAGCACCGTCAAGTGCAAGCTCGTTCTGAGTAGCACATGGAAGATATACATCACATTTGATGTTCCAGATTCCAGTACCCTCTGTATAAGTAGCACTCTCAACACGGTCAGCGTACTCTTTGATACGTCCACGTTTTACTTCTTTGATATCTTTTACAATGTCAAGCTTGATTCCTTCCGGATCATAGATATATCCGTTGGAGTCACACATAGCAACAACCTTGCCGCCAAGCTGCTGAGCCTTCTCAACTGCGTAGATTGCAACGTTTCCGGATCCTGTTACGATGAAGGTCTTTCCATTGATAGAATCGTTATGGGCTTTCATGATCTCATTAAGCATATAAACGACACCATATCCGGTTGCCTGTGTACGGATTAAAGATCCGCCGTAGGTAAGTCCTTTACCTGTGAGAACACCCTCATATAAACCACGGATTCTCTTGTACTGTCCGAATAAGTAACCGATCTCACGTCCGCCTACACCAATATCACCAGCTGGAACATCAGTATCAGCACCGATATATTTGGAAAGCTCTGTCATAAAGCTCTGGCAGAATGCCATAACCTCTCTGTCAGATTTGCCCTTCGGATCAAAGTTGGAGCCACCTTTACCACCACCGATTGGAAGTCCGGTAAGGGAGTTCTTAAATGTCTGCTCAAATCCAAGGAATTTTAAGATACCCTGGTTTACTGACGGATGGAAACGAAGACCACCCTTATAAGGTCCGATAGCGCTGTTGAACTGTACACGATATCCTTTGTTTACCTGGACAACGCCCTTGTCATCTACCCACGGAACACGGAAGGAAATGATTCTTTCCGGCTCTACAAGACGCTCCAGAAGGGACATGCTGCGGTATTCTTCTTCATTTTTGTCGATTACGACCTTCAGGGAATCCAGAACTTCCTTTACTGCCTGGTGAAATTCAGGCTCACCTGGATTCTGTGCTACGACTCTTTCGTATACTTCTTCTGTGTAAGACATTGTAATTCCTCCTCATCCAGATAGGTGTAAAATTTTTTAACGACGCTATTATACACTAAAGTGCTAAAAATGAAAAGAGTTTTTTTCATATTTCCAAAAATTTCATTAAGGCTTGCGAAAACGAGTCAAATATGAGATGATAGATAGCAAGAAATACATTATGCCGGAGCAGAAAAGAGAGATGCAGAGACTCTTCCATGTGTGAGAGGAAAGGGCTTCACAGGCAAAACTTGCAGGAAGTCTGGACGTGCCGGTCATAAGTAGTAAGATGAGGAGTGAAATGAATGAAAACATTCGAGAAGTCCAGTAAACTGGATAACGTACTTTATGATGTGAGAGGTCCGGTTGTGGATGAAGCGGCGAGAATGGAAGAAGACGGAATGGAGATCCTGAAGCTGAACATCGGCAATCCATATCCATTTGGATTTTCCGCACCGCAGGAAGTAATTCTGGACATGCTGAGCAATATTCGTACCTCTCAGGGATATTCTGATTCCAAGGGAATTTTTTCCGCAAGAAAGGCCATCATGCAGTATGCCCAGCTTCGCGGTATTTCCGGGGTTACCATGAGTGATATTTATACAGGAAATGGTGTCAGCGAGCTGATCAACCTTTGTATGCAGGCTCTTCTGGACAATGGAGATGAGATCCTGATCCCGGCACCGGATTATCCCTTATGGACAGCTACCGCTACATTAGCAGGCGGAAATGTAGTCCACTATATCTGCGATGAGCAGTCCGAATGGTATCCGGATATTGAGGATATTAAGAGCAAGATCACAGATAAGACCAAGGCCATTGTTATCATCAACCCGAATAACCCTACAGGAGCTGTCTATCCCAAGGAAATCCTGGAGCAGATCGTACAGATTGCAAGGGAACATGAGCTGATCATTTTCTCAGATGAGATCTATGACCGTCTGATCATGGATGGCTATAAGCATACTTCCATTGCATCCCTTGCACCGGATGTGTTCTGTGTTACTTTTTCCGGACTTTCCAAATCCCACATGATCGCAGGCTTCCGTATTGGATGGATGATCTTAAGCGGTGCCAAGAATAAGGCCAGGGGCTATATTGAAGGCATTAACATGCTTTCTTCCATGCGTCTTTGTTCCAATGTACCGGCACAGTCCATTGTACAGACTGCACTTGGCGGATACCAGAGTGTAAATGAGTACATTCAGCCAGGCGGAAGAGTTTATGAGCAGAGAGATTTCATTTACAAGGCGCTTAATGACATTCCGGGAATCACAGCAGTAAAGCCCAAGGCTGCTTTTTACATTTTCCCGAAGATCGATACAGAGAAATTCAATATTTACAATGACGAGCAGTTTGCTCTTGATTTCTTACATGAGAAACAGGTGCTTCTGGTACCGGGCAAGGGCTTTAACTGGAACTGCCCTGACCATTTCCGTGTAGTATATCTGCCGAATGTGCGTCAGCTGGAGAAAGCCATGGACAAGATGAGAGATTTCCTGTCCACGTATAAACAGAGATAGGAAAGTGTCTATAGATTAGATTTGCGTAAAATGTTATACTATTTTTTTATATTCACTAAAAATGTGAAAATAATAATAGTCACAGATTATCCATGTAATGCCAGAACCGCGAAAAGTGCTGCGGATAACACAGCGCCGGATAAAAGGCTCTGACAGCATTATTGTATTGAGGGAGGAACGGATTATCGGACATATTAAAAGAGAAAGGGGTTTGTTTGAATGGCAGGATTTAACATGAAAGTAACACCGGAAATAGAGAACCTGACGGAGATCTGCAAGGATCATTCCAGCCTGGATCTGTCTCTTTACCAGAAATATGACGTAAAGCGGGGGCTTCGTGATGTCAATGGTAAAGGTGTCCTGGCTGGTCTGACACAGATTTCTAATGTATGTGCTACGAAAGTGGTTGACGGCAGGGAAGTGCCCTGTGCGGGCAGTCTTTCCTACAGAGGATATGACATTAAGGAGCTTACCAGGGGATTTATTGAAGATGACCGATTTGGTTTCGAAGAGACTACTTATCTTTTGCTGTTTGGTAAGCTTCCCAATCAGAACGAACTGGAGAATTTCAGTAAGCTGCTGGCGAATCAGCGTTCCCTTCCCACAAACTTTGTAAGGGATGTTATCATGAAGGCTCCGTCTAAGGACATTATGAATGCCCTGTCCAGAAGTGTGCTCACACTTTATTGCTATGATAAGGAACCAGATGACATTTCCCTTCCAAATGTATTGAGACAGTGCCTGAACCTGATCAGTGTATTTCCGCTTTTATCTGTTTATGGATATCAGGCTTATAATCATTATGTATGCGGCAAGAGCCTTTATATCCATAATCCCAAGAAGGATCTTTCCACAGCAGAAAATATCCTTTGTATGCTCCGTCCGGATAAGAAGTATTCCCATCTGGAAGCGAAGATTCTGGATCTTGCCCTGATCCTTCATATGGAGCATGGCGGTGGTAATAACTCTACCTTTACCACTCACGTGGTTTCTTCCTCTGGAACGGACACCTATTCTGCCGTCGCGGCTGCTCTTGGTTCTTTGAAAGGACCGAAACACGGCGGGGCAAATATTAAGGTTGTAAGCATGTTCCAGGATTTGAAGAAGAATGTGAAAGACATTTCCGACAAAGAGGAAGTAAGATCGTATCTGAAGAAGCTTCTTCACAAAGAAGCCTTCGATAAGAGAGGCCTTATTTATGGTATGGGACACGCAATCTATTCCGTATCCGATCCCCGTGCCCAGGTTCTTAAGGGCTTTGTAGAGACCCTGGCGGAGGAAAAGGGCCGTATGAAAGAATACAATCTCTACGCAATGGTAGAGAAAATGGCTCCGGAGGTCATTGCCGAGGAGCGCCATATTTATAAAGGTGTCAGCGCAAACGTGGACTTTTACAGCGGCTTTGTTTACAGCATGCTGGATCTGCCGCTTGAGCTGTATACACCGATTTTTGCTGTGGCACGTATTGTTGGCTGGAGCGCTCACCGAATGGAGGAACTGATCAACACAGACAAGATCATCCGTCCGGCGTACAAGAGTGTTCTGACTCCGGCAGTATACGTACCGCTGAAGGAGCGTGAATAAGAGTGACAGTGAAGCAGCAGTCTTCCCTGGTTCTGGAGGGCGGGGGAAGCAGAGGCGTTTTTACAGCAGGGGTATTGGACTTTCTTATGGAAAAAGAGTTGAAATTCCCATATGTGGTGGGTGTTTCCGCTGGTTCCTGCAATGCCCTTGACTATGTATCATGGCAGCCTGGAAGAACCAGGGACTGCATGATCATAGAGGATAAGGCAAACAGCTATATTGCTACCAAGGAGGCTCTTAAGAAGCATGAGCTTTTTGACATGGATATGCTGTTTGACAAATATCCAAATGAATTGTTTCCATTTGATTTTGACACCTTTTTTCAGTCTGATATGGAATGCGAGCTGGTTGTGACCAACTGTCAGACCGGAGATGCAGAGTATCTGTCGGAGAAAAAGGACAGAAAGCGTCTGATGAATATTGGAAGGGCTTCTTCCAGTATTCCCATTGCAAGTCCTATAGTGGAGATTGATGGTGTTCCCTATCTGGATGGCGGCATTGCAGATTCCATTCCTTTGATCCATGCCATGGAGAAGGGATATCGGAAGAATGTGGTGATCCTTACCAGAAATATGGGCTACCGTAAGAAGAAGCCCGGGAAGAGCACACCGCTTTATGTGGCAGCATTCCGCCACTATCCGGAGTTTTTGAATACTCTGTACAACCGTTACCGCAACTATAACCGGACGCTGGAGCTTCTGGAAAAATGGGAGCGGGAAGGCCATATTTTTGTCATCCGTCCGGAGATGCCTACCGTGGGACGCACGGAGGCGAACAGAAAGAAGCTGATGGCTTTTTATCAACACGGCTATGATGTGATGAAGGACCATTACGAGGAACTGCAGACATATTTGCGCAGATAATGGAATGCTGACAGAAATATTCGCATGGCTGTATTAACATAATTGTTTTGGACTTTGCTTTCGTCTGTGTTTGCGCGGCGAAAATATCTGTTTTTGTCAGGAAAAATAAAAGAATTAAAGGATGTAACAGGATGTTTGAGCGCTTTTTTCCAGATGAATATCTGGATTCAGCATATGTAGTCAACTACGAAAAATTATACCAGGAGGGATACAGGGGAATTTTGTTTGATATTGACAATACCCTGGTTCCTCATGGGGCACCGGCAGATCCGGAAGCCATCCGTCTTTTTCAACGGCTCCGGGAAATTGGCTTTTCCTGCTGCCTGGTGTCAAACAACAGGAAAAAAAGGGTAGAACCCTTTGCCGCTTCAGTAGGCGCACAGTTTATTGAAATGGCTGCCAAGCCTTCCAGAAAGGGCTACGAAAGCGCAATGAAGCGGCTTGGCACAGACACAGGGAATACGGTCTTTATCGGAGACCAGCTTTTTACCGATATATGGGGGGCTAAGAATGCTGGCCTTCGCAATATTCTGGTAAAGCCCATCAATCCCAAGGAAGAGATCCAGATTGTTTTGAAGCGCTATCTGGAGAAAATTGTATTACATTTTTATACCAAGGAGGAGAGGAATTCATGAACCATATTGTGGTTATCGGATTTATGGGTTCTGGCAAGACAAGAGTGGGGAAACGTCTGTCCAGTGACCTGGGACTGACATTTGTAGATGTGGACAAGGTGATTGTTAAGAAGATGAACCTATCCGTGAAGGAGATTCTGCAGAGATTTGGGGAACCATATTATCGTGCATTGGAAACTATGACAGTGAAAGCACTGATCGATGACAAAGAGAGAAAGGTAATTTCTCTTGGTGCCGGTCTTCCCATTCAGGAGCAGAATGAGAAATATATAAAACAGCTTGGTACCGTCGTTTATCTGAAAGGGTCTGTAGAGACACTCCGCAAGAGACTTGAGGGGAATAGCAATCCACTTCTGGAAGGCGAAAACCAGGATGAGAAGATCAAGAAACTTCTGAAGCAGCGCGATCCGGTTTATCATAAATTTGCAGACATCGAAGTTGTGACAGGAGTGAAGCCTTTTGAGGAACTGATCAGGGAAATCGAGGGTCAGCTCCCGTAAAAACAGGAAAAATTGGCTGTATTCGAAAAAAGTAGTTGAAAAAATAGTACATATATAATAAAATATTTCTAGTCATAAGCACTATAAGGAGGAAAAATTAATTATGATTTCAGCAGGTGATTTCAGAAACGGTGTCACAGTAGAAATTGATGGCAACGTTTGTCAGATCGTAGAATTCCAGCACGTTAAACCGGGTAAGGGAGCTGCTTTCGTTAGAACCAAATACAAAAACATTATCACAGGATCCGTGTTAGAGAAATCTTTCCGTCCTACAGAGAAATTCCCTACCGCACGTATCGAGCGTGTTGATATGCAGTATCTTTACAGCGATGGTGGATTATACTACTTCATGAACGTAGAGACATTTGACCAGATCGGTCTTACAGAGGATCAGGTTGGTGATTCCCTTAAATTCGTGAAAGAGAACGAGATGGTTAAGATCTGTTCCCATAACGGCAATGTATTCGCTATCGAGCCACCGTTATTCGTTGAGCTTGTAGTTACAGAGACAGAGCCAGGCTTCGCTGGAAATACAGCACAGGGTGCTACCAAGCCAGCTACAGTTGAGACTGGGGCACAGGTTATGGTTCCGTTGTTTGTTAACCAGGGTGACAAGCTGAAAATCGATACCAGAACAGGCGAGTATCTGTCCCGAGTATAAATAAATAACTGCGGAGCAGTTATTTATTTATGAGCAAGTAGCGAATGCGGATTGCGAATATCCCGTACTGCGGAGCAGTTATTTATTTATGAGCAAGTAGCGGACGCGGATTGCGAATATCTGTTATAAGTAAATTATGTGCCATCGGCGTATGCCGGTGGCATGTTTTGTATATAACCACGATCTGCTGACGGAAGAAATGAAAACCGCGGTGGACTAAAAATAGGAGGAAAAAGAATGGAATACACAACACTTGGCAAAACTGGCCTTAAGATTTCACGTATGGGCTTCGGCGGAATTCCTATTCAGAGAATTGATGCCAAAGGCACTAAGAATTTAATGAAACAGCTGATGGAAGAGGGTGTAAATTATATTGACACTGCCAGAGGATATACGGTCAGCGAGGAATATTTAGGCTATGCCCTTGAGGGAATCCGTGACAAATTTGTCCTGGCTACCAAGAGCATGGCGAGAACTAAAGAAGCCATGGCTGCGGATATTGAGAAGAGCCTTGGCAATCTTCGCACCGGCCACATTGACCTGTACCAGGTACATAACCCAAGCATGGAACAGCTGGATACCGTCGTAGGTGAGGGCGGTGCGCTGGAGGCTTTATTAGAGGCGAAGGCAGCGGGAAAAATCGGACATATTGGCCTTACCGCACATTCTACAGCCGTTTTTGAGCGGGCCCTTGGCCTTGACTGGGTGGAGACAATCATGTTCCCGTACAACATTGTGGAGAATCAGGGAGCAGAACTGATCCGAAAATGCCAGGAAAAAAATGTAGGATTTATTGCAATGAAGCCATTAGCTGGCGGTGCCATTGAAAATGGAACCCGTGCCCTCCGCTACGTCTGTTCCAACCCGGCGGTCACTGTGGTCATTCCGGGAATGGCAGAGGTAACAGAGCTGGAAGCAAACATTAAGGCATGTTCAGACACAGCACCTCTTACAGAGGCAGAGCTTGTCGAAATGGAGCAGATCCGCCATCAGCTTGGCACCAACTTCTGCCGTCGGTGCAATTACTGTGCACCATGCACGGTTGGCATCAGCATTCCAAGTGCGTTCCTTTTCGCAGGCTATCTGGAGCGCTACAACCTGGCTGACTGGGCAAAAGACCGCTACAGCAGCATGGCAGTAAAGGCTTCTGCCTGTGTAGGCTGCGGCAAATGTGAGACAAGATGTCCATATCATCTGCCAATCCGCGAGATGCTAAAGAAGGTCGCAGAGGAATTCGGTGAATAAAGAAATTTTTAATTTTCCCATATCTAAATAAAAAATAATGTATTCCTCTCCTGGTTTTGATAAAAAAGTAAAAATCTACAAAAACGTATTGACTCTATAGCAACTATATAGTTTACTATGTAGAGTCCTAATGAAACCTTATAGCAGCCACAGAGTTTGCAATAAGAAAATACACGAAAATAAGATCTGATCAAGGAGGATTATGATGAAAAAACTGGTAGTTATGGGATTAGCAATGGCAATGACAGTATCTATGGTAAACGGTGTATGTGCACAGCCGGTACAGGCAGCAGATGGAGAAGGACTGAAGGTTGCCCTTTTACTTTCCGGAGCAGCAAATGACCAGGGATGGAATCAGACAGCATATGAAGGAACACAGAAAGCCTGTGAAAAATATGGATACGAGCTGGCCTACACAGAGAACCTGGAGGTTGCTGACATTTCCGCTGCTTTTGCAGACTATGCAAGTGCAGGTTATGATGTGGTGATCGGACACGGATATGAATTCGGTGATCCTGCACTGGAAGTTGCAGAGACCTACCCAGACACCAAGTTCATCTGTACAGAGGCAGATGCATCCGCAGACAACGTAGCTTCCTACGTTATGGCTTGCGAGCAGACCGCTTATGTAGAAGGAATTATCGCCGCTTCCATGACTCAGTCAGACAAGCTTGGCGCAATCGGACCGATTCCTGGAGATTCCCTTGTAAAGATTATTAACGGATACGAAGACGGTGCAAAATCCGTAAATCCTGACATCGAGGTCCAGACAGCATGGACAAACTCCTTTGTAGACACACAGCTTGCACAGGAAGCTGCAAAGGCTATGATCGACAACGGTGTGGACGTGATCAAACATTGTGCAAATGCCTGCGGAAATGGTGCCATGTCAGCAGCTGTTGACGCTGGAATCTGGTGCCAGGGTGATTCCTACGACCAGAGCTCTTTAGCACCTGATAACATTCTTGATTCCGCACTTTACAACCTTGATGTTGTGCTTGACACTGCACTTGGCAGCGTTGCAGACGGAAGCTTCGAGGGAGATGTTTACAACCTTGGTATGGCAGACGGCGCTGTAGAGGTTCTCCTTTCCGACAATGTTCCGGATGAAGTAAAAGCAACTGCACAGGATGCAATTGACAAGATCATTTCCGGTGAGCTTGAGGTTGAGCGCGATTATACATTAAGAAATTAATAGACCTGACAGTGGATTAAGGGAAAAAGAGCAGGATTTTCCTGCACAGTAAGGCGATTACATTAGAAAAAGGAGAAAACCATGTCTCTTCTTCAAATGAAACATATCTGTAAATCATTTTCCGGTGTATATGCAAATAAGGATATCAACCTGACTGTAGAGAAAGGTGAGATCCACGCTCTTCTTGGGGAGAACGGAGCCGGAAAGACCACACTTGTGAATATTATTTTTGGCCTTTACACTGCAGACAGCGGTGAAATTTTGTGGAAAGACAAGCCCGCAGATTTTGCATCTCCAAGGGAAGCTATCGAAGCAGGCGTTGGAATGGTCCAACAGCACTTTTCCCTGGTAAACAAAATGACAGTTCTGGATAACATTATCCTGAATCTGAAAGGCAACTCCTTTTTCCTGGACCGTGCTGATGCAAGAAAGAAACTGACTGATCTGGCGGGAAAATACGGTCTTTATGTAAATCCTGACGCGATGATCAGTGACCTGTCTGTGGGAGAGCAGCAGCGCGTTGAGATATTAAAAGCATTGTACCGGAATGTAGAGCTTCTGATCCTGGACGAGCCTACCGGTGTGCTCACCCCGCAGGAGACCACACAGTTCTTCGATGTTCTCCGCAATCTGAAAAAAGAGGGTTATGGAATTATTATCATCACCCACCGTATGAGTGAGATCATGGCCATCAGCGACAAAGTTACTATTCTCCGGGACGGAAAACAGGTGGCAGATCTTGTCACTGCAGATACAAATCCGGAGGAATTGTCTGCCTACATGATCGGACGTGAGCTTTCTGATGATTATCATATAGAAGGTTCTCCCAAAAAGGAAGTTATGCTGGAACTGAAAAATGTGTCCAACCATCACAGAAGACACAGCCGTCACAAGCTGGAAAACATCAGCCTTACCATTCACAAAGGGGAAATTCTGGGAATTGCTGGTGTAGAAGGAAACGGCCAGAAAGAGCTGGCAGAGGTGATCACTGGAATCCAGAAAACAGGCGAAGGGGAGATACTTCTGGATGGCCAGAATCTGGCAGGGATAAACATTCGCGGACGCTATGAAGCTGGTGTTTCCTATATTTCTGAGGACAGACAGTCTGACAGCCTGATTACGGGAATGAATATCACAGAGAACCTGGTTCTCAGAGAATACCGGAAGCTTCCATTTGCCAGACATTCCATTGTAAACAAAGCGGCCATCCGCAAAAATGCAGCCGAAAAAATGGAACAGTACCAGGTGCGCGCTTCCGGAAAATCCGGCATTGATACACCTGTGAAGCTTCTGTCTGGCGGAAACCAGCAGAAGCTGATCATTGCCAGAGAGTTAAATGACAACGCCAAGGTGATCGTGGCAAGCCAGCCCACCCGCGGACTGGACATCGGAGCTACCGAATTTGTCCGTCAGCAGCTGATCGGCCAGAGAAATGCAGGAAAAGGTGTTATGCTGATTTCCGCAGATCTGGAAGAAATCATGGCGCTAAGTGACCGGATCGCAGTACTTTTCGGCGGTAAGATCGTGGGTGTTCTGACCAGAGAAGAAGCTACCGTACAGAAAATTGGACTTCTCATGGGCGGAATTTCAGAAGAGGAGGCAAGATGATGCAGAAGGACAAAAGAACAAGAGGAATGACAGACGTGCTCCTGATCCTTGTGATCACTATTTTGGTGGGCACGATTCTGATCATTGCATGCGGCGCAAGTCCAATAGAAGCATACGGCCTTTTCTTTCGCGGTATTTTCGGAACTCCGGCAGGTTTTGCGGAAATTTTCGTAAAAGCATGTCCACTGATCCTGACAGGACTTGGCTGTGCGGTGGCATACCGTACCGGATTTTTTAACATCGGCGCAGAAGGCCAGTTCTATGTAGGTGCTATGGCAACTACCATCGTAGCTTTAAACTGGACTGCTATTCCAGGAGTGCCAAGGATCCTTCTTTCCCTGGTGATGGGATTTCTGGCAGGTGGTGTATGGGCACTGATCGCAGCTATTTGCAAGGCAAAATTCAATATTTCAGAAATTATCGTTACCATTATGCTGAACTATATTGCAATCAATTTCCTTGGCTATGCAGTCCGCTCCTTTCTGATGGACCCGGAGGGAAATGTTCCGCAGTCCGCCAAGATCGACAAATCCGTACAGCTTGGAACCCTGATCCCGGCAACCCGTTTTCATGCCGGCATCCTGATTGCCATTTTGTGCGTGCTGGTAGTGTGGTTTTTCCTGGAAAAAACAACCATGGGGTACGAATTAAAAGCCGTAGGCCTGAACAAACGGGGAAGTGCCTGCAACGGTATTTCGGTTATGAAAAATATTATGCTTTCTGCCTTCTTAAGCGGTGGACTTTCTGCTGTGGCAGGCGGGATTGAGGTTCTTGCCATTCAGAAAAAGCTTTTGGAGGGAATTTCCTCAAACTGTGGATATACAGCGGTTCTGATCGCACTGGTGGCTTTTAACAATCCTATCGGTGTGTTCTTTGTGGCTGTACTTTATGCGGCGATGCAGGTTGGTGCAAGCTCCATGCAGAGACAGCTGGGAGTGCCGTCTGCAATTGTAAACATTCTGATCGGTCTGGTTGTTGTTTTGATTCTTGGAAGAGAGCTGTTCCATTTCAAAAAGAAACAGTCTAAGGGTGGAAAAGGAGGAAATGCGTAATGCTTCAGCAGATTTTCAGTTTAAGCTTTATGACCGCATTCCTGGCAGCAGCAGTTCGTCTGGCTGTGCCGCTTATGTACGGTGGAATCGGAGAAACCATAGCGGAGAAATCCGGTATCCTGAATATTGGCATGGAAGGCGTAATGCTCAGCGGAGCTTTCTTTTCCTTTGCAGGGGCCTGGTACTCCGGAAACCTGTTTGCAGGCCTTCTGTGCGGTATGCTTGGCGGCCTTGTGGTCAGCCTGCTTCACGGACTTCTTTCTATCACCCTGATCCAGAACCAGTCTGTTTCCGGTCTGGCCATCAATATGCTTATGCTTGGTGTGACCAGCTTTTTATTTAAGCTGATGTCAAATGGACAGGGCTATCAGCAGATCGAAACCTTTCCAAATCTTGCAATCCCGGGACTGTCCAGGATTCCGCTGATCGGAGATGCTTTTTTTAACTGTGATTTTCTCACCTATACACTTTATGTGCTTCTGATCCTGACCTGGATCTTCTATAAAAAGACAAACCTGGGCCTGTCCTTTGCAGCAGTAGGAGAGCATCCCCAGGCAGCAGAATCCGCTGGTATCCAGGTGAAAAAATACCGCTGGATCGTGATGGTATTGAATGGACTTCTGGGCGGAATCGGAGGAGCATATCTGGTGCTGGTACAGCTTGGTGTATTTACGGAAAACATGATTTCTGGCCGTGGATACATTGCACTTGCTACTGTTATCCTTGGCCGTTATTCCCCATTTGGAATGTTTGGGGCGGCTCTGTTATTCGGCGCAGCCAATGCCCTGCAGATCCGTCTTCAGACCATTGGTGTTTCCATTTCCCCGTTCCTTCTGGCTATTTTGCCTTATGCACTGACGCTGATTGCCATGCTTGGTGCTGCTGGAAAGAACAGTGAGCCGGAGGCTCTCAGTAAGCCATATATAAAAGGTGCCAGATAGGAGAGACCTATGGGAAACAAAGAATATCTGAATGTAAATGAACTGGCGACGCTGTTCGGACTGAATGTACAGACATTGCATTATTACGACAAAATCGGGATCCTAAAGCCTAGCTACCGGGATCCGAAAAACGGTTACCGGAAATATCGTTTCGATCAGACCTATAATCTGGCTTCCATCCGCTATATGCGAAAGCTGGGGTATTCCATTGACGCTGTGCGGGATTTTCAGGATACCAAAAGTCCGGATGAGGCGCTGAAAAGGCTGAAGGAGCGTTCCGCAGACATTCATGCCCAGTGGGAGGAAATGATGCGGATCGATCATGCAATCCTGCGAAAAATCCAGTTTATTGAAGATTCCAAGGATGGAATTGACTACGAAAATTTTCAGCTCGTGAAATATCCGGAGCGGAAGTATATTCCTATTGGAGAAGAGGATGAAATTTATACAGGTGAATCCTTTTATTTTTACCCGACGATCGTTTTTTACGGGGAAAAAAGCAAGGAATTTGGTGCACTTCTCACGGATGATATCCCAGAGAAAAATGCGGAGATCCGCACAATTCCGGCAGGAACTTATGTGGTTGGATATCACAAGGGAGCATACGAGCAGATTCAGGACAGCTTTAAAAGAATCAAGGGATGGGGAAAGGATCTGAACCTGGAGGATACCATTCTGGCTGTGAATATCATTGATCAGTTTGTGGAGCAGAATAGTGACAATTATGCGACCCGGCTTGAGATCCGGATCGCAGATGAGAAATAAGGAGCAGCTGGACTATTGACGGCAATGCCTTAAGAGTATAGCAAAAAAGAAAAATGTAAGGTTAAGAAGGCGAGGGACAAAAAATGGCAGTAAAGATTTATCACGGAGACATTTTATTTACTCCGGAAGCGAACCATTTGGAGATACACGAAAACAGCTATATCATTGTGGAAGATGGCGTTGTTTCACAGATCTGCGAAAAAGTTCCGGAGCAGTATCAGGGGGCTGAGGTTGTGGATTACGGCGACAAGCTGATCATTCCGGCTTTTTCCGATCTTCATGTACACGGAGCCCAGTATGTGCAGCGTGGAATTGGTATGGACTGCCTGCTTTCTGACTGGCTGAATGATTATACATTTCCACAGGAATCCCGTTTCCAGAACGTGGAATATGGGAAAAGCTGCTATGATGCATTTGTGGACGACATGCTTCGCCACGGTACCTTCCATGCCAACGTGTTTGCCACCATTCACCGGGAGGCCACCAATTATCTCTTTGGCAGAATGGAAGAAAAGGGAATGTACGGTTATGTGGGAAAGATAAACATGGACTGTAATTCTCCAGAATTTCTTATTGAAGATACACAGGAATCTTTACGGGAAACGGAAAATTATCTGGCGGAGCATGAGGGCAGTAAAAAAGTGAAAACCATTCTGGCCCCTCGATTTGCCCCTACCTGCACCAAGACTCTGATCGATGGGCTGGGAAAACTGGCTGCCAAATACCATTGTGGCGTGCATACCCATCTGGTGGAATCTATCTGGGAAGCGCAGGAGGCTTTAAAACTGTTTCCTGGTTACGGTTCTGACGCGGAGATTTACGAGCGTGCAGGTCTGATGGACAATGGACCGTCTATTTTTGCCCACGTTATTTTCCCTTCAGAGGAAGATAAGCAGATCCTGAAAAAGTATGGAAGCTTTTCTGTTCATTGTCCGGATGCCACTGTGAATATTATTGCAGGGATTATGCCACTGCAGCATATGGCGGCTGAAGGAATGAAGATTGCCATTGGTTCTGACATCGCTGGCGGTCATGGGATTGCCATTTACCGTCAGGTGGCAAGAGCTGTGCAGTTGTCCAAGCTGAAAGAATTCTACGAGCCTGACCAGAGTAAGACGATTACGCTCACACAGGCTTTCTATCATGCAACAAAAGAGGCTGGAAGTGTATTCGGCAAGGTGGGTTCCTTCGAGAAAGGCTATGCGTTCAACGCTCTCGTGATCGACAACATGGAAGATCCATGGACCAAAATGACAGCGGAGGAGAAGCTGGAACGCTTCTGCTATATCGGAGATGATAGGAATATTAAGGCGAGATATATTGATGGGGAGTTGTTGCGGGGAGAATTTTAGGACATTGTTGTCGTTACTGTTTCTTTCTTCCCTCTGCCAGTAACCAGCGATTTTGCAATGTATATTCACGTAGCCACGCATTTTAGGAACGTTGCTCCGCGCGGCGGTGAATATACATTGTGAAATCGCGTACGGGGTAACGACCAACCCACAAAATAGCAAAAAATTCAGTCTCTACCTTGACAGCCCTGCACGAAATGCATATAATAAAAATCTAGTGAAAGCACAATTACACAAACTTCGTCTGCGTACCAGCATACCTATTATATATGATTAGGGCTTGTACTGGTTTCGACGGGGGTTTTGAAGTTGTGGAAGCCATCCGCAGTCTCCCGAACTGCGTAATAACGGGAAATTCTAAATATAAACGCTGACGATCAGTTAGTAATGGCAGCCTAAGTGCTGCCCGTCAGTCCTGTTGCACTCACACTTCAGGAGTCTGGCGTCGACCTTGTGAGAAACCTTGCCGGGTAAGCTTTGCCCCGGTAGATGTATCATGAAGCTACTGAAGCAGTAAGCCTGTCGATGGGCGTGCTGTGGAGGGAATGTTAATACAGCGACTGTGATGGGAGATGCCGCAAGGGATAGACTTTCGGACGCGGGTTCAATTCCCGCCAGGTCCATAGTGAAAACGCCGTATTTACGGCGTTTTTTCTTTATGCTTTAGAAGCCTCTCAATATCTTTATCGGACGGCACGTAGAGCGCTTGAATTTTCGTTTGACCAAGAGCAATTACTTTTTTTCTGGCATCGCCATTCTGAACAATATCTAGGATTATGTGAAAAAAGTTGGGGTGTTTCTTTTATACCTGTTAATTTCCAAACAATTGTTGAAAAGAATTTCCAATTCCCTTATAATTAACAGAAAGCAAACTCTTAGAACCTGATTTATCCGATTCTGAGCAGCAAAAGGAGGAAATCATATGGAAAAGAAAACCCGAATCTGGAAAAAACTTGCCGTCGTGCTTATGGCAGTATTTTCCCTGTCCCTGTTATCCCCGGAGGTGGCAGCGGACCTTGGAACCATGCAGACTGTACAGGCTGCCGTGAAGCTGAACGCTAAGACCGTGAAGCTTGTAAAGGGCCAGAAGAAAACCTTGAAAGTCACCGGCACCAAAAAGAAAGCAAAATGGTCCAGCAGTAAGAAATCAGTTGCAGCAGTTTCCTCAGCAGGCGTTGTCACCGCGAAGAAAAAAGGCTCTGCAGTGATCACAGCTAAAGTAGGAAATAAGAAATACACCTGTAAGGTAACGGTTGAAGCACCGAAACTGAACCAGAGTTCTGTCACTCTGAAAGCAAAGAAAACATACCAGTTAAAGCTGACCGGTACAACCCAGAAGCCGAAGTGGAAAAGCAGCAACAAATCTGTAGCCACAGTAAGCCGCAAAGGTAAAGTTACCGCGAAAAGTGCTGGAACAGCAACCATCACAGCAGCTGTTGGCGGTGTAAAATTTAACTGCAAAGTTACCGTAAAAGGGAACACAACCACAAATACCGCCACAACTGGATTTAAGAAGCTGATCACTTATATCCAGAATAAAGGTGATACCAACAGCAGTGGAAATAAATTTATCAATATAACAGATTATGATTCCGAAACCACGATGAGTGTAAATGCTGGTATTATCTATGATGCATCCAAGGATCAGCTGGATCTGGTTCTGGTTACCGAGATGAGCAGCAACTCATCCAGAACTGCATCCCAGGTTACAATTTCCAGGGCTTCAACCAGTGCACCTGTGTATTATGCATTTGTATTTGATACCCAGGGTGTAGAAGGTGCCGTAGAACTGAAATCTACCATTAATATGAAAACATACACAGACGGTACCAACCTGTCCTTCCAGAAAATTTCAGATACCACAAATTCTTCTACAGCAGATCTGAATAAGCTTGGAAATGCATATCTTCGTCTTGGTTTTGCATGCTGGCAGAAACTTCTGAAACAGGGACCAAAGATGACTCTGAAGGACATTGGATTTGTCGCATATAAATAGAATAAAAGAAAAGGATACAGCCTTTTATGAACAGCTTATTTTATTTTGAAATACTTTTTGTGAAAAATAAGCTGGCAGGGGATGTATCCTTTTGTTTTATTTTCTTTGGCAACATACCGAAGTACATGCTTGCAGTGTACTATCAGTGTGGTCCGAATGGGGAAAATTGTCATTCTTCAAATTCCGCAATCACCACATACCCACTAAGCGGAGCCTTTTCCACGCTGACAATCGTGCCTTCCTTTGCTTTAATTCTCCGTGAGTTCGGATAACAGCCGGACATGGCCACGGCTGGTTCGATGATGTAGCTGTAGTTCATATAAGACTGATATTCTGTGATCTGAACCTTATCACCTGGCTTCACCAGTCCCGGACGCTCCATTTTAAAACTTTCCTGACGCATGAAAATTCCTTCTTTCTACTAAATCTGGAAGCCGGTTGATTGCCTGACTTCCGTAACTGTTCTTAGAATAACACAAAAATGAAAAAAAGTCATGTAGTAGAAAATGACGAGGGAAATTTTCGAACAATTTCTGTGCATCGCGGAGCGGTTACTGGTCACGGAGTGAACAGTAACCAATTTTTAGGTTGCAAACATACGCTGAGATATAGTATAATTCAAACATTAAAAGTGAAAGAGAGACTAATAAGTGAAGATATTAATTGACGATATTAAGCTAAATCTTCTCTTGGAGCAAAAGAAGCAGTTTATTGGCAGAAAAGTCGCGTGGGATAGCGTCCTTTCTGCATTTTCTTTTTTGATTTCTGTGTTGCTTGCCTCTTATGAGGATTTCTTTGGAATATCCGGAATTGTTTTTAAAACTATTTTTGTATTATTAGGAATTGGATTTTCAGTAAAAAGTATTATTGATATTACGAAGAGTTCAAAGAACAACTATAATTATGAAGACCTGCTCGTGGATATCAATAAGTTAAATGAAATTGCACACAACCATTCTATTGTGGTGATCAGAGATTCTTTTAATCCATTTCCAAACCGATATTTGGTGTATGAGGATAAAAGTTGGAACTGCCAATTCTTTTTAAACTACAAAGAGAATCCGAATAATGAAGAATTTATAAGAAATCATATTTCAAGAGAATTGAAAATTGGGCCAGATGATATTGAACTTTCTTATGTTGCCCAGAAATTGCATGAGAAATACTCAGAAAGTGCCAAGGAGAATAAAGTGTATAGTCACAAGTTCTATTTGGCAGAAATTAAAAAGTTTCCAGATCAGATGCAGAAGGACTCTTTTAAATGTGACGGAAAGACATACTATTGGAAGAGTCTGGCTGAATTAGAGGAAGATAAGAATGTGCAGAAGAAAAATATGGATATTCTTAATTATGTAAAAGAATTATTTTAGTTACATAAAACTGAAGGAGTTAGTTCAATGCTGTCAGATAGAACCCATGAGCTTTATAAAGCCTTACAGGAGAAAGGTTATCCTGATGAATTTTGTAAAGAGATTGCTTATAAACACATGAATACAGATTATACGGCGACACGTATGCTGGGATATTTATATCGTGTGACCAGCCCGAGAATGGAAGATGTAGTGGATGAAATGCTTGCCATCTTAAGTGACCGGAATGCAATTATGGAAAAGAAAGCATCTGAGCATGCCCAGGCCACCATTAATGATGTCTATGAGAATGGTTTGTAGAAGAAACGTAATGCGAAGCTTTTGATATTTTACATCTTTTAAGATATTGATCTTATATATGAAAATTTTGTGAATGCAGAAAAATACAGCTCATCGTTCACAAAATCATCATACTCATTTGGTACTATAACCATAAAATTACAGATTACAATTATGGATCAGACATAAATATTTACATGGAATAAAGAAGATCCGCTTGATAAAATGAGGAGGAAGAGGTATGGATATATTAAAAATTCTTGTGGTAGACGACGAAAGCCGAATGAGAAAGCTTGTAAAAGACTTTTTAACAAAAAAAAATTTCCAGGTTCTGGAAGCCGGGGACGGCGAGGAAGCCATGGATATTTTTTATAAAGAGAAAGACATTGCACTGATCATCCTGGATGTAATGATGCCGAAGATGGACGGCTGGGAGGTATGCCGTGAGGTGCGTAAGAATTCCAAAGTGCCGATCATCATGCTGACCGCAAGAGGAGATGAGAGAGACGAGCTTCTTGGCTTTGACCTGGGTGTGGACGAGTACATATCCAAGCCATTCAGCCCGAAAATCCTGGTTGCCAGAGTAGAAGCCATCCTTCGCCGTACTGGTCAGGCTGGGGCTGAAAATGTGCTCAGCGCAGGCGGCATTGTGATCGATAAGGCAGCCCATCTTGCAACCGTAGATGAGAAGCCAATGGATCTCAGCTTCAAGGAATTCGAGCTTCTTACTTATTTCCTGGAAAATCAGGGAATCGCCCTTTCCAGGGAGAAGATCCTGAATTCTGTATGGAATTACGACTATTTTGGAGATGCCAGAACCATTGATACCCATGTGAAGAAGCTGAGAAGCAAAATGGGTGACAAAGGTGAATACATCAAAACCGTATGGGGAATGGGCTATAAGTTTGAGGTTGAATGATGAAGAAGCCAAAGAAAATCCGCTCCATAAAGCACCAGATCACCTTTACCTTCATTGGGCTTCTCTTCCTGTCCATCCTTACCATATTTGTGATCAACGGTGTTTTCCTGGAGAAATATTATGTGTCCAAGAAAACAGATACTCTTCTGGACGCAAAAGCTGTTTTAAGTCAAATTGCTGCAGATTCCATGACAGATGACGATGGGGAAAGCGAGCAGGCCGATCTTCCATCGGAGCTTATTCAGGCAAGCTCCCGAAATAATCTGGCCTGGGTTCTGATCAACGAGGACAATACCAGGTATCTCTGTTGGCCGGAGAATGAGGACCAGCTCCGCAGTAAGCTTTTCTTCGGTTATGCCAGTGACCTGGATATGGACAACGGCAAGGGCAAGATTCTGAAAGAAACTGATAACTGCGTAGTCCAGCAGGTGC
The DNA here is from genome assembly GCF_020537505.1 of Blautia glucerasea. Classification (GTDB taxonomy): domain Bacteria; phylum Bacillota; class Clostridia; order Lachnospirales; family Lachnospiraceae; genus Blautia_A. Next base: position 27,041 of record NZ_JAJBMO010000016.1, read on the forward strand.
ACGACCGTTTCGTGGGAATGGATTACGTAGAGTGTTGGGGCAAATTTGACAATGGTAATTATTTCCTGATCAGAAGTCCGTTGGAGAGTATCCGTGAAAGTGCAGATATTTCCAATAAATTTTATTTTTTTGTAGGAATTATCATTATTGTGATAAGTGGAGTGTGCATCATGGCAGTCACCAGAAGGCTGACAAGACCGATCTCCGAGCTGACCGAGCTGACCAGCAAGATGACAAATCTTGATTTTGAGACCAGATATAAGAGTAAAGCTGGCAACGAAATTGATGTACTTGGTGAAAATTTCAACAAAATGTCCAGTCAGCTGGAACAGACCATTTCCGAGCTGAAATCTGCTAACAATGAATTGCAGAAAGATATTGAAAATAAGGTGAAGATCGATGAGATGCGAAAGGAATTCCTGGATAATGTTTCCCATGAGCTGAAAACTCCCATCGCCCTTGTGCAGGGCTATGCAGAAGGCCTGAAGGAGAACATCAACGATGATCCGGAGAGCATGGATTTCTATTGTGATGTCATTATCGACGAAGCTTCCAAGATGAATAAGCTGGTTAAGAACCTTCTTACCCTGAATCAGCTGGAATCTGGAAAAGATGCAGCTGTTATGGAGCGTTTTGATCTGACGGCTTTGATCAAAGGCGTTCTTTCCACCATGGATATTATGATCAAACAGAAAGAAGCCCGGGTGATCTTTAATGAAACAGAGCCTGTTTATGTATGGGCAGATGAGTTTAAGACAGAAGAGGTTGTGACCAACTATGTAAGCAATGCCCTGCATCATCTGGATGGGGAAAAGATTGTGGAGATCAAAGTCCAGAAGCAGGAAGACAGAGTGAAAGTAACCGTATTTAATACCGGTACTCCGATTCCGGAGGCCGATCTTCCGAATCTGTGGAACAAGTTCTACAAGGTAGACAAAGCCCGCACAAGGGAATATGGCGGCAGTGGAATCGGACTTTCCATTGTAAAGGCCATTATGGAAGGCATGAACCAGCAGTATGGTGTGCAGAATTTTGACAATGGTGTGGAATTCTGGTTTACGCTGGACCGGAAGTAAGGCGCAGAGAGTTTCTTCTGCAAAGAAAAGGGTACTGGAAAAAGACGGCAATTGTAATTTTTCATAAAAAAATTAGTGCTAATCGTGCAAGACAGTACAAACTAACAAAACAGGCGGTAGCAGGGAATTAGCTCTTTGCAACCGTCTGTTTTTGCGTTATACTGTAAGAATATGAAACCATATATTCAAAGAATATCATGGCAGTAAGAAAGATGGATAAAGGATTCGCATAATGACAGAAATGTGCTGTGCATAGGTTGCACGGTATAAAATACAGACAACAGGAGGAGTCCGAATGATTGGAATTATCGACTACGATGCAGGTAATATAAAAAGTGTGGAAAAAGCCCTTCATTATCTTGGAGAGGAAACTGCTGTTTCCAGGGATCCCCAGCTCCTATTGAATGCGGATAAAGTAATACTTCCAGGTGTTGGAAGCTTTGGAGATGCTATGCATAATCTGAACAAATTCGGACTTGTCCCTGTGATCAAAGAGATCGCAGGGAAGGGAACTCCGTTCCTTGGAATCTGCCTGGGACTGCAGCTGCTTTTCGAGTCCAGCGACGAGACTCCAGGAGTAGAGGGGCTTGGCCTTCTGAAAGGTAAGATCGTGAAGATTCCCCCGGCTCCCGGACTTAAGATTCCGCACATGGGCTGGAATTCCCTTCACCTTCAGAACGATGGACGTCTGTTTAAAGGAATCCCGGAAGAAACCTATGTCTATTTTGTCCATTCCTATTATCTTCAGGCAGAAGAGCCAGAAATTGTGAAGGCGACTACAGAATACGGTGTAACTATCCATGCCTCCGTTGAAAAAGACAACCTGTTTGCCTGCCAGTTCCACCCGGAGAAGAGCAGTAAATACGGTCTGAAAATACTGGAGAACTTTGCAAAGCTTGGGAAGGAGGCATAATCATGTTTACCAAACGAATTATTCCTTGTCTGGATGTAAAGAATGGTCGTGTGGTGAAAGGTGTCAATTTCGTAGACCTGAAAGACGCCGGAGACCCGGTAGAGATTGCGAAAGCATACGATGCTGCAGGAGCAGATGAAGTAGTATTTCTTGACATTACCGCCTCCTGTGAACAGCGTGACACTGTAGTAGACATGGTGCGAAAAGTAGCAGCCAACGTATTTATTCCTTTTACAGTGGGTGGTGGAATCCGTACTGTAGATGATTTCAAAAAGCTTCTCCGCGAGGGCGCAGACAAGATTTCCGTAAACTCCGCAGCTATTGATCGTCCGGAGCTGATCCGCGAGGCAGCAGACAAATTTGGCAGCCAGTGCGTAGTAGTTGCTATTGATGCCAAGTGCCGTCCTGACGGTGGCTGGAACATCTATAAACATGGCGGCCGCCTGGATACAGGTATTGACGCTATCAAATGGGCGAAGAAGGTGGAAGCCCTCGGTGCAGGTGAGATTCTTCTCACCAGCATGGACTGCGACGGAACCAAAGCAGGCTACGACATCCCCTTAACCCGTGCGGTATCCGACGCTGTATCCATCCCCGTCATCGCCTCCGGCGGTGCCGGCACCCTGGAACACTTCTACGGGGGCCTTACCGATGGTGGCGCTGATGCAGTCCTCGCAGCCTCCCTGTTTCATTACAAAGAACTGGAAATTAGTCAAGTAAAAGATTATTTGGCAGAAAAGGGAGTTCCGGTACGAAGATAGGATATAGAGTGATAAAATTTATAGCAAATAATATTCATTGTCCGAATGCGTCCCTATTGAAGAACTTTTAACAAACAAAAATACAAAAGATGAGGTGACAATCACAATGGGTCAGATATCTGGTGACTGGCAGGCAGCGCTGAAGAATGAGTTTCATCAGCCCTACTACGCCAAACTATATAAAACAGTAATGAAAGAATACCGCACTACGAAGATCTTCCCCCCGCCCCAGGACATGTTCAACGCCTTCGAATACACACCCCTGAACGACGTAAAAGTTGTAATCCTGGGCCAGGACCCTTATCATAATGACGGTCAGGCAAACGGTCTCTGCTTCTCCGTAAGAGAAGACGTAGACATCCCTCCGTCCCTGGTAAATATCTATAAAGAACTTCACAGTGATCTTGGCTGCTACATCCCAGACAATGGCTGTCTGGAAAAATGGGCAAAACAGGGCGTATTCCTTTTGAACACAGTCCTTACTGTCCGTGCGCACCAGGCATTCTCCCACAGAGGAATCGGCTGGGAACAATTCACAGACGCCGTTATCCAGACCCTGAATGAACAAGACCGCCCAATCGTATATCTTCTCTGGGGAAGACCTGCCCAGATGAAAAAAGCAATGCTGAACAATCCGAAGCAGCTGGTACTCACCGCTGCACATCCAAGCCCGCTGTCTGCGTCAAGAGGATTTTTTGGATGCAGGCACTTTAGCCAGACCAATGAATTTCTGGAGAAAAACGGGCTTGCCCCCATTGACTGGCAGATCGAAAATATAAAAAAGGAACAATAAGAAATGGGGAAAAAGAACGACAACACACTTGTAAAAAATGCATCCTTCCTGATGATCGCAGCATTGATCTCCAAGATCATCGGAATGCTCTATAAAAGTCCGCTTTCCAATACCCTTGGAAACAGCAGTATGGGTCTTTTTAATTATGCCCAGAACGTATACTTCATCCTGCTGATGATCGCCTCCTTTAGTATTCCGCAGGCGGTATCCAAGATTATGGCGGAAAAGCTGGCATTTAAGCGCTATAGAGATGCCCAGAAGGTATTCCGCTGCGCACTTTTGTATGTAATCATAATGGGAGGCGTGGTGGCACTTTTTTGTCTCTTTGGTTCTTCCATTCTGGTACCGGAATCCATGTCCGGTGCACGCCTTGCCCTGAAAATGCTGGCGCCGACCATCTTCCTTTCCGGAATTCTGGGAACCTTCCGAGGCTATTTCCAGGCATATCGAAATATGCTTCCTACCTCACTGTCCCAGATCGTGGAGCAGTGCTTCGTAGCGGTTTTTGCAATCCTGATGTCTACGGTTATGCTGAACAAATTCAGCGGTGCAGAAGAGTCTGTACGAAATGCGTGGGGCGCTGCCGGAGCGACTATGGGAACTGGAGCCGGAGTTGCCTCTGCGTTGCTCTTTATGCTTTTTGTATACTGGGTGAACCGAAAGAATATCAAAAAGAGACTGGCCAGAGATACCCATTCCCGTGACGAAGCTACCAGTGAGGTAATGAAAAATATTGTCCTCATTGTAATGCCGATCATCCTCAGTTCTTTCATTTACAATGTAAATGGCTTTATTAACAGCTACATGTATTCTGGCATCCAGGGATTCAAGGGGCTTGATCATGATACCATCACAAGCCTTTATGCAGAGTATGGTTACTATATGACTTTGATTAATATTCCGCTGACTCTTGCCAGTACAGCACCTACTTCCATGATTCCGGAGGTTTCTGCCCAGTATGCCAAGAGGAACATGGGCAGTGCAAGAGATAAGATTGACCGCGCTACCTGGATCAGTATGTTTATTTCCATCCCCTGTGCAGTAGGTCTGGCAGTTCTGGCAGGCCCCATCACCCGCCTTCTTTTCCCAAGAACTGAGGGTGCAGCAGCCCAGCTGATGATGCTTGGCGTGATTACTATCATCCTCAACGGAAATTCCAACATTTCCAATGGTGTACTCCAGGGAATCGGCAAGCCGAATATCCCGATGATCAATGCAGCCATTGCCCTGGTGGTGGATGTAGCTGCCATGGCAATCCTGCTTTTGGCAACAGATCTTGGCGTTTATGCCATTGTAGTGGCAATGATCATCTATGCAGTGGTAATGTGCCTCTTAAATGAGCGTGCCATGAAGCAGTACATGCAGTATAAAAATCCATGGAGAAGTGCATACCTGAATCCGCTTCTGGCTTCTGTGCCTATGGCAGTAGTAGCAGGCTTTTCCTATTATGGAATCTACAAACTGATCCATTCCAACTTTATCAGCCTTGGAATTGCAGTAGTTCTTGGCGTAATCGTCTACTTCATTGTTTACCTTGCCGTAAGCAAACCATCCGATGAACAGTTCGCCATGATGCCGGGCGGAGCTTATTTGAAGAAAATTGCGGGAAAATTACCGTTTTAAGAAATATAGTTACTGTTCACTCCATGACCAGTAACAAAATATATATTATGAATATTTTGTATATTGAAAGAAAGACGAGATATGCTAAAATATTATTAGGCACAAGGAATTGATATTGCTTAATGTAAGCAGGATAAAAGCCCTCGGAGCGGCAACTCTGAGGGTTTTTATCTTGCTTTTTTACTTTATAGGAAAGACCGCCTGCGGCGCTCTCTTGTATGGTTTATAGTCTTCGAAAACGCATTCTTACGCGTTATTCTCTTCCTCCGCCTTCAGATTCTTCTGCGCAGTAGAAAGCATCAATTTAATTCGGTTCAGCTGGTTTACTTCACTTGCACCCGGGTCGTAGTCGATGGCTGCAATATTTGCCTTCGGATACTGACGGCGGATTTCTTTGATAACACCCTTACCAACAATGTGGTTCGGCAGGCAGCCAAATGGCTGGATACAAACAATATTCGGAACATCATCATGGATCAGCTCCATCATTTCACCGGTCAGGAACCAGCCTTCACCAGTCTGGTTACCCTCGGAAACGATCGGTCTTGCCATCTTCGCCAGATCACGGATATCTGCAGTGGGATGGAAGTGACGACTCTCTGCAAGTGCCTCATTTGCAGTCTTACGAACCCAGTCAATGGCTTTAATACCCATATTTCCAAGGAACGCCTTAGATTTCCTGAATCCAAGATTTTCAACCTTGAAGTTCTGGTTATAGAAGCAGTAGGACATAAAGTCGATCAGATCCGGCACCACAGGCTCAGCGCCTTCTGCCTCCAGAAGCTCTGCAAGATGGTTATTTGCAGCTGGAAGGAACTTCACCAAAATCTCACCTACAATACCAACACGAGGTTTCTTCTCATCACTGATGGGAATGGTATCAAAATCATGAACCATTTCCCGGCACATTTTCTTAAACTGGCTGTGGCTTAAGGAACTTCCGGAAACAAATGCGATCACACGTTTTTCCCAGATCTTATGCTTACGGTTTACAATACCTTTCTCCAGCTCATATGGACGCATACGGTAAATACACTTCATCAGGATATCCCCAAATACAGCCGCATACACAACTGCTTTCACAAGGGGAAGGGTAAGCTTAAATCCAGGGTTGCTCTCCAGACCGCTTAAGTTAATGGAAATAACCGGAATCTGCTCCATTCCAGCCTTCTTAAGGGCACGGCGGATAAAAGCAATATAGTTGGAAGCACGACATCCACCGCCAGTCTGGGACATGACCACCGCCGTCTTATTCAGGTCATATTTGCCTGATAAAAGGGCATCCATGATCTGACCGACTACGATCAGGGAAGGATAACATGCATCATTGTTTACATATTTCAGACCTACATCTACGGCATGCTTATTATCATTTGGAAGAATCTCCAGATGATAGCCGTTTGCATTAAAGGCAGCTTCCAGAAGAGAAAAGTGCACTGGTGACATCTGCGGGCAGAGGATGGTGTAATCCTTGCGCATTTCCTTGGTGAACACAATCTTCTCAATAGAAGATGGTTTAATGTCACGGATCTTCTTCTGGGCATCCTTTGCACGAAGGGCGGCAAGAAGAGATCTGACACGGATCCTTGCTGCACCAAGGTTGTTTACCTCGTCAATCTTCAGACAGGTGTAAATCTTGCCGCTGCCATCCAGAATCTCGTATACCTCATCTGTGGTGACTGCATCAAGTCCGCAGCCAAAGGAGTTCAGCTGGATCAGATCCAGATCATCACGGGTTTTGACAAAGTTTGCGGCTGCATACAGTCTGGAATGGTACATCCACTGGTCATTAACACGGATCGGGCGTTCAACCGGTACCAGATGGGAAACGGAATCCTCGGTGAGGACTGCAACTCCATAGCTGTTGATCAGATCCGGGATACCATGGTGAATCTCCGGGTCAATGTGGTAAGGACGTCCTGCAAGCACGATGCCTCTGCGGCCGGTTTCCTTCAGATACTGAAGGGTTTCCTCGCCTTTTTTTTCAATATCCTTATGTACGGCGGCCATTTCCTCCCATGCCTTGTGGGCAGCCTCCTTCACCTCAGATGACGGGATATCCGGGAAAATCTCAGTAAGACGCCTGGTAACGATCTCCTCAGAGGTCAGGGCCAGGAACGGGTTCATAAAGGTAATGGACGGATCGTGAAGCTCGTCCACGTTGTTCTTAATATTCTCCGCATAAGAGGTAACGATCGGGCAGTTGTAATGGTTGACTGCATCCGGGAACTCGTTTCTCTCGTAAGGAATACAAGGGTAGAAAATAAATTTCACACCGTTTCGAAGCAGCCAGGTCACATGTCCGTGGGCAAGCTTGGCCGGATAACACTCGGATTCACTTGGAATGGACTCAATACCCAGCTCATAAATCTTTCTGGTGGAGGTAGGAGAAAGCACTACCTGATATTTCAACTCTGTAAAGAAGGTGTACCAGAAAGGATAATTCTCAAACATATTCAGAACTCGGGGAATACCAACTTTTCCTCGTGTTGCCTTATCTGGGGAAAGAGGCTCGTAGGAGAAAAGCCGCTTATATTTATATTCGTAAAGGTTCGGGATGTGATCCTTATTCTTCTCCTTACCAATACCGCGCTCACAGCGGTTGCCGCTTACGAACTGGCGTCCGCCCGTGAATTTGTTGATGGTAAGACGGCAGTTGTTGGTACATCCGTGACAGTTCGCCATGGAGGTGGTGTATTTCAGTTCGTTGATCTTGTCAATGGAAAGCATAGTGGTCTCGCGGCCTTCTGCGTGGCAGCGCTCCTTGGCAATGAGGGCAGCACCGAAGGCACCCATGATTCCGGCAATGTCAGGACGAATGGCTTCACAGCCTGCAATTCGCTCAAAGCTTCGAAGAACACCATCGTTGTAGAAGGTTCCACCCTGTACTACAATGTGACGGCCCAGCTCTTTGGCATCGGAAACCTTGATAACCTTGTAAAGGGCGTTCTTGATAACGGAGTATGCAAGACCTGCAGAAATATCAGCTACGGAAGCGCCTTCCTTCTGGGCCTGCTTTACCTTGGAGTTCATAAATACGGTACATCTTGTTCCAAGGTCAATCGGATGCTCTGCAAAAAGGGCAGCCTTGGCGAAATCCTGTACGGAATAGTTCAGGGATTTGGCGAATGTCTCAATAAAGGAACCGCATCCAGAGGAACATGCCTCGTTCAGCTGTACGCTGTCTACGGTCTGGTTGCGGATCTTGATACATTTCATATCCTGGCCACCGATATCTACGATACAGTCAACCTCCGGATCAAAAAAAGCTGCTGCATAGTAATGGGAAACGGTTTCAACCTCGCCCTCATCCAGCAGCAGGGCAGCTTTCATCAGTGCCTCGCCGTAACCTGTGGAGCAGGAAAAAGCAATGTGGGCATCCTCAGGAAGAATGCTGTAGATCTCCTGAATGGAACGGATGGCAGTTTTAAGAGGGCTTCCGTTATTATTGCTGTAGAAGGAGTAAAGCAGGGTTCCGTCCTCGCTTACAAGAGCGGTCTTGGTAGTAGTGGAACCTGCATCAATTCCCAGATAGCAGTTGCCATGATACTGGGAAAGATCGCCCTTCTTTACCTGGTAAGCGCTCTGACGCTTGTTAAATGCCTCATAATCCTCCTCTGTGGCAAAAAGAGGCTCCATACGCTCTACCTCGAAATCCAGCTTAATGGAATTCTTCAGGCGGTTTGTCATATCCGTAAGAGAAACAGTGACGTCATCCTTGGCATTCATGGCAGAACCCATGGCTGCGAAAAGGTGGGAATTCTCCGGTGTGATGGCGTGCTCGTCATCCAGCTTCAGGGTACGGATAAAGGCAGCCTTCAGCTGATCCAGGAAGTGAAGGGGACCGCCAAGGAAAGCAACATGTCCGCGGATCGGCTTACCGCAGGCAAGACCGGAAATGGTCTGGTTTACAACGGCCTGGAAAATGGAAGCGGAAAGGTCTTCCTTGGTAGCACCATCGTTGATCAGGGGCTGGATATCTGTCTTGGCAAATACACCGCAGCGGGCTGCGATTGGGTAAAGGGCCTTATAATTCTTCGCATATTCATTCAGTCCGGTGGCGTCTGTCTGAAGCAGGGATGCCATCTGGTCAATGAAAGAACCGGTACCGCCTGCACAGATGCCATTCATACGCTGTTCAATATTGCCGCCTTCGAAGTAGATGATCTTGGCATCCTCGCCGCCAAGCTCGATGGCTACGTCTGTCTGCGGCGCAATCTTCTGAAGGGAGGTAGACACCGCAATAACCTCCTGGACAAAAGGTACGCCCAGGTGATTGGCAAGTGTAAGTCCGCCGGAGCCTGTGATCACCGGATGAAGGGTAAGCTCTCCAAGCTTCCCATAGGCCTTCTCCAAAAGCTCAGCCAGGGTCTCCTGAATGTTGGCGAAATGACGCTGGTAATCTGCGAAAAGCAGGGTGTCGTTTTCGTCAAGTATTGCAATTTTGACAGTGGTGGAACCAATGTCAATTCCTAATGTGTATTTACTGCTCATGTAAAAAATATGCCTCCTCATCTGTTTGCATATGTGTCTAAACTTTCTTATTTAAATGTAAAATATCAAATGCGGAATATTCCGTAATATTATACGATACCCCGGCTTAAATGGCAATGTAAAAGTTTAACAAGGATTCTTTGCACAAGTGTTGAATTTTCAGTGATTTCGGGCTATAATATATAAAGTTTTCTGCCTGGTTTTACACTCTTCCGTAAGTGTAAAACAAAGGATGGAGGAAAGAAATTTTTGAAAATCAACATTTCAAATCAAGAAAGGATTCACATATGGCAAAATATACACTTATGAAAACAGAAGGCCGCGCCAAGCGTGCCCAGTTTGAAACTGTACATGGAACCATCCAGACGCCTGTGTTCATGAACGTGGGAACGGTTGGTGCCATCAAGGGTGCGGTATCTACCATGGATCTGAAGGATATTGGAACCCAGGTGGAGCTTTCCAATACCTATCATCTCCATGTAAGAACAGGAGACAAGCTGATCAAGGAGTTTGGCGGCCTTCACAAATTTATGGTCTGGGACAGACCGATCCTCACCGATTCCGGCGGCTTCCAGGTATTTTCCCTGGCTGGTCTTCGCAAGATCAAGGAAGAGGGCGTTTATTTCCAGTCTCACATTGATGGTCACAAGATCTTCATGGGACCGGAGGAGAGCATGCAGATCCAGTCCAATCTGGGATCCACCATTGCCATGGCGTTTGACGAATGTCCAAGCAGTGTGGCAAGCAGAGAATACGTACAGGCTTCTGTAGACCGCACCACCAGATGGCTGGAGCGATGCAAGGCAGAGATGGCCAGACTGAACAGTCTGCCGGACACAGTGAATAAAGAGCAGCTGCTTTTCGGAATCAATCAGGGAGCAATCTACGGGGACATCCGTATTGCACATGCAGATACCATTTCCAAACTGGATCTGGACGGTTACGCAGTTGGCGGTCTGGCAGTTGGGGAGACCCATGAGCAGATGTATCATATTCTGGATGAAGTAGTACCTCACCTTCCACAGGATAAGCCCACTTATCTTATGGGCGTTGGTACTCCGGCGAACATTCTGGAAGGCGTTGCAAGAGGAATTGACTTCTTTGATTGTGTTTACCCAAGCCGTAACGGACGCCACGGCCATGTTTACACCAATCATGGCAAACTGAACCTGTTCAATGCCAAGTACGAGCTGGATCCGAAGCCTATTGAGGAAGGTTGCCAGTGTCCGGCCTGCCAGCATTACAGCAGAGCCTACATCCGTCACCTTCTGAAAGCCAGGGAAATGCTGGGGATGCGTCTTTGTGTGCTGCATAACCTGTATTTCTACAACCACTTGATGGAAGAAATCCGGGATGCACTGGATCAGGGCAATTTTGCAGAATATAAGGAAATGCGCCTGGCTGGATTTGAAGAGGGTAAAATAAACAGCAGATATGCCCAATAATAAAATTACAGCCTGTTTCTGTGAAAGCTGTAAACAGCAGGGATTCCTGAAATAAATAAAAAAATAGCAAAACTACTTGAAGAACCGGGCTTTTTTGTGTATAGTATACTATAATGCGCTGGCAATAAAAGCAGAGCGTGAGAGTAAGAGACAGGAGGATTAGCAAATGGACGCATCAAGCGGAATGAGTATGGGATTTACCATCGTATGGCTGGTTGTACTTTTCGGTATTATGTATTTTCTGATGATCAGACCTCAGAAGAAAGAGCAGAAGAGAGTACAGGCTATGCTCAGCGATATGGCTGTAGGTGACAGCATTGTAACTACAAGTGGCTTCTACGGAGTCATCATCGACATGACAGAAGAAGACGTGATCGTAGAGTTCGGTAACAATAAGAACTGCCGTATCCCTATGAGAAAACAGGCAATCGCCGAAGTTGAGAAAGCAGAACAGGCTTCTGCTTAATCTGAAATTTCTGAATATGAGTTAAAGAATGGCTTCACTCTATGAAGAGTGGGGCTTTTTCTTTTACAAACGACAGTTTTTTACGTTAACAGGTTGAAATCTGAAAGAAAGTGCGTTATTATAATAACAATTATTCATTGATGGCAGGCGAGATGTGAAATCCCCACTGATATCATGAACGAAGGAGAGGAAATTTTTTATGAATTACAATATTTCACTGATTCCAGGAGACGGCATCGGTCCTGAAATCGTTGCAGAAGCAAAGAAGGTTCTGGACAAAGTATGCGAGAAATACGGACATACTTTTTCTTATTCAGAAGTACTTTTAGGCGGAGCTTCCATCGATGTACATGGGGTACCGCTTACAGATGAGGCCATCGCCACAGCGAAAGCTTCGGATGCAGTTCTTATGGGCTCTATTGGTGGAGATGCCAAGACATCCCCATGGTATAAACTGGAGCCATCCAAACGCCCGGAGGCAGGACTTCTTGCTATCCGTAAGGCGCTGAATCTTTTTGCAAACCTTCGCCCTGCATATTTATACAATGAGCTTCGTGCAGCATGCCCGCTCCGCGATGAGATCATCGGAGATGGTTTTGACATGATCATCGTACGTGAGCTTACAGGCGGTCTTTATTTCGGAGAAAGAAAGACAGTAGAAGAGAACGGCGTAAAGAAAGCAATCGACACCCTTTCCTATAACGAAAACGAGATCCGCAGAATTGCCATCAAGGCATTTGATATTGCCATGAAACGCCGCAAGAAAGTAACAAGCGTTGACAAGGCAAACGTTCTGGATTCCTCCAGACTTTGGAGAAAAGTGGTAGAAGAAGTAGCCAAGGATTACCCGGAAGTTACTCTTGAACACATGCTGGTTGATAACTGTGCAATGCAGCTGGTAAGAGATCCGAAGCAGTTCGATGTGATCCTGACTGAGAATATGTTTGGAGATATTCTTTCCGATGAGGCAAGTATGGTTACCGGTTCCATCGGAATGCTTTCCTCTGCAAGCCTGAACGAGACCAGGTTCGGCCTTTACGAGCCAAGCCATGGTTCCGCACCTGATATTGCAGGACAGAACAAGGCAAATCCCATTGCAACCATCCTTTCCGCAGCCATGATGCTTCGTTTCTCATTGGATCTGGATCAGGAAGCAAACGCAGTTGAAGCAGCTGTACAGAAGGTTCTAACTGCCGGATACCGCACAGGCGACATTATGTCTGAGGGCTGCACCCTGGTTGGAACGAAAGAGATGGGTGACCTGATCGCTAAGGAAATTTAGAATTCGAAAGAAACAAAATGATTTAGCAGCCGTGGAAAATGCTTATCCAGGAAATTACATGAGCTGGTTGATATCCGCTTATAAGCAAATAGATAATTTTTCCCGGCTATGAAGTATAAAGGAGATACAAGTTATGAGAAGTGACGCAGTAAAGACAGGCTCACAGCAGGCACCTCACCGTTCCCTGTTTAATGCCCTTGGATTGACAAAAGAAGAAATGGACCGCCCATTAGTAGGGATTGTTTGTTCCTACAATGAGATCGTACCAGGCCACATGAACCTGGATAAAATCGCACAGGCTGTAAAGCTTGGTGTAGCAATGGCTGGTGGAACCCCGATCATGTTCCCTGCAATCGCTGTCTGTGACGGTATTGCAATGGGACATATTGGTATGAAATATTCACTTGTAACAAGAGACCTGATCGCAGACTCCACAGAGGCCATGGCACTGGCTCACCAGTTTGACGCCCTTGTTATGATCCCCAATTGTGACAAGAACGTACCTGGACTTCTGATGGCAGCAGCCAGAATCAACGTTCCTACCGTATTCGTAAGCGGAGGCCCGATGCTGGCTGGTCACTTAAACGGACACAAGACAAGTCTTTCCAGCATGTTTGAGGCTGTTGGAGCTTACGCTGCAGGCAAGCTCACAGAGGAAGGCCTGACTGAGTGCGAGAACAAAACATGTCCAACCTGCGGTTCCTGTTCTGGTATGTACACTGCAAACAGCATGAACTGCCTTACCGAGGTTCTTGGTATGGGACTAAAAGGAAACGGAACCATCCCGGCTGTATATTCTGAGCGTATTCGTCTTGCAAAGCATGCGGGAATGCAGGTTATGGAAATGTACCGCCGCAACATCCGTCCAAGAGATATTATGACAAAAGAGGCAATTTTAAATGCCCTCACCGTAGATATGGCACTTGGATGCTCCACAAACAGTATGCTTCATCTTCCGGCAATCGCACATGAGATTGGCTGGGATTTCGATATCAGCTTTGCAAATGGGATCAGTGCAAAGACTCCAAACATCTGTCACCTTGCACCAGCAGGTCCGACTTATATGGAAGACCTGAATGAAGCCGGCGGTGTATACGCAGTTATGAACGAGCTGAACAAGAAGGGACTTCTTCATACAGAGTGCATGACAGTAACCGGCAAGACTGTTGGCGAGAACATCAAAGACTGTGTAAACCTGAATCCGGAAGTTATCCGCCCAATCGATAATCCATACAGCACCACAGGTGGACTTGCTGTACTCCGCGGCAACCTTGCACCAGACGGAAGCGTTGTAAAACGTTCTGCAGTTGTTGCTGAGATGATGGTTCATGAAGGACCTGCAAGAGTCTTTGACTGTGAGGAAGATGCTATTGCAGCCATCAAGGGCGGCAAAATCGTAGAGGGTGACGTTGTTGTCATCCGTTATGAGGGACCAAAAGGCGGCCCTGGAATGAGAGAAATGCTGAATCCTACCTCTGCAATCGCAGGTATGGGACTTGGTTCTTCTGTAGCCCTTATTACAGACGGACGTTTCAGCGGTGCATCCAGAGGAGCTTCCATCGGACATGTTTCACCAGAGGCAGCAGTAGGTGGCCCTATCGCCCTTGTTGAGGAAGGCGATATCATCAGTATCAACATTCCGGAGCTGAAGCTGGAACTGAAGGTTTCTGATGAAGAGCTTGCAGCAAGAAAAGCAAAATGGCAGACAAGAGAGCCGAAGGTTACTACCGGATACCTTGCAAGATATGCAGCAATGGTTACCTCCGGAAACCGCGGCGCAATCCTTGAGGTTCCGAAAGCGAAATAGTCAGAAATCCGCCGTCAGGATTTTTAGTGAAATAATAGATCTGACGGGACAGATATAAGATATACCCTAAGGAGGAAACAAAATTGCAGCTTACAGGAGCGGAGATCATCATAGAATGTTTACTGGAGCAAAGCGTGGATACCGTTTTCGGCTATCCAGGCGGAGCCATCCTGAATGTTTATGACGCCCTTTACCGATACAGTGACAAAATCAAACATGTACTTACTTCCCATGAGCAGGGAGCTTCCCATGCAGCAGACGGCTATGCGCGTGCAACCGGCAAAGTCGGCGTGTGTCTGGCAACCTCCGGACCAGGCGCCACAAACCTGGTAACAGGAATTGCCACCGCGTGTATGGACTCTGTTCCTGTGGTAGCAATTACCTGTAACGTTGGAACTGCCCTTCTTGGAAAGGATTCCTTCCAGGAGGTTGATATTGCAGGTATTGTAATGCCTGTGACAAAACACAGCTACATTGTGAAAGATGTAACACAGCTTGCGGACACCATTCGCAAAGCCTTTATTATTGCAAAAAGCGGCCGCCCAGGTCCGGTACTTGTAGACGTACCCAAGGATGTGACCGCAGCAAAATGCGAATATATCCGTCACACTATCACAGCTGTAGAGCCCAAGGTGGACGCCATCCGTCCGGAAGATGTGGATACAGCAGCACAGATGATCGCAGCAGCGAAGAAGCCATTTATCTTTGTAGGCGGCGGTGCCGTGATCGCAGATGCATCTGAAGAGGTTCGCGCACTTGCCCATAAGATCCAGGCTCCTGTCTGCGACAGCCTTATGGGAAAAGGTGCTTTTTCCGGAGAAGATGAGCTTTATACCGGTCCGGTTGGAATGCATGGAACAAAGACTTCCAACTACGCAATGTGTGAGTGTGACCTTCTGATCACTCTGGGCGCACGTTTCAGCGACCGTGTAACAGGAGATACCAAGACCTTTGCACCGAAGGCCAGAATCCTGCAGATCGATGTAGATGCAGCGGAGATCAACAAGAATATTGTGGTGGATGCCTCTGTGATCGGAGATCTGAGGGAAGTGCTGAAGCTTCTCCTTGAGAAAATTCCGGAGAAGAGCCATGAGCAGTGGGTACAGCATATTCAGGATATGAAGGAAAAATATCCGTTAAATTACGATCATTCCCAGCTTACCGGACCATATGTGATCCAGAAGCTTTATGAACTGACAGGTGGAGACGCGATCATTTCCACCGATGTTGGACAGCATCAGATGTGGGCTGCCCAGTATTTCAAATTTAAGGAGCCGAGAACCTTCCTTACATCAGGAGGGCTTGGTACCATGGGTTACGGCCTTGGTGCAGCTATCGGAGCAAAGATGGGCCGCCCGGACAAAACCGTGGTAAATATAGCAGGAGACGGCTGTTTCCGTATGAACATGAACGAGATTGCCACAGCAGTTCGCTGCGGGAAACCTCTTGTCCAGATCATCCTGAACAATCATGTTCTTGGAATGGTACGCCAGTGGCAGACTCTTTTCTATGATCACAGATATTCCCAGACCGTTTTAAACGACGGTGTGGATTTCGTGAAAGTCTCTGAGGCAATGGGAGCAAAAGCAATCCGCGTTACGAAGATGGAAGAAGTAGAGCCTGCACTTAAGATGGCGCTTTCATCAGAGGGACCGGTAGTTCTCGACTGCTGGATCGACCAGGATTTAAGCGTATATCCTATGGTCCCTGCAGGAGCTAGTTTAGATGAGGTATTTGACGAGGAGGATGTGAAGAAATGAGCAGAGTTTATAATTTTTCCGCAGGACCAGCAGTCCTTCCGGAAGAGGTGTTGAAAGAAGTCGCAGACGAGATGATGGATTACAATGGTACCGGAATGTCCGTTATGGAAATGAGCCATAGAAGTGCTGCATTCCAGGAGATCATCGACACAGCTGAGAAGGATCTTCGCGAGCTGATGAATATTCCGGACAACTACAAGGTACTTTTCCTTCAGGGCGGCGCTTCCCAGCAGTTCGCCATGATCCCTATGAACCTTATGAAAAATAAGGTGGCTGATTATATCGTAACTGGCCAGTGGGCAAAAAAAGCATACCAGGAAGCACAGAAATATGGAAAAGCAAATAAGATTGCTTCTTCCGAGGATAAGACCTTTTCCTACATTCCGGATTGCAGTGATCTGCCGGTCAGCCCGGATGCAGACTATGTTTATATCTGCGAGAACAACACCATTTATGGAACCAAGTTCAAAGAGCTTCCGAATACAAAGGGCAAAACACTGGTAGCGGATGTATCCTCCTGTTTCCTTTCCGAGCCTGTTGATGTAAGCAAATACGGCATTATTTATGGCGGTGTTCAGAAGAATATTGGACCGGCTGGTATGGTCATCGCCATCATCCGTGAGGATCTGATCACAGAGGATGTTCTTCCGGGAACACCTACCATGCTTACATATAAAACACATGCAGATGCAGGCTCCCTTTATAATACACCGAACGCATATTGTATTTACGTATGCGGCAAGGTTTTCAAATGGCTGAAGAAAATGGGCGGTCTGGAAGAAATGAAGAAACGCAATGAGGAGAAGGCAAAGATCCTTTATGATTTCCTTGATTCCAGCAAGCTTTTCCATGGCACTGTTGTACCGAAGGACCGTTCCCTTATGAATGTTCCTTTCGTAACTGGTGACAAGGAGATGGATGCGAAATTTGTAGCTGAGGCTGCTAAGGCTGGTCTTGTGAACCTGAAAGGCCACAGAACCGTTGGCGGTATGAGAGCAAGCATTTACAATGCAATGCCGAAGGCTGGCGTGGAAGCGCTGGTTGCATTCATGAAAAAGTTTGAGGAGGAAAATGCGTAATGTTTCAGTATCATTGCCTGAATCCTATTGCCCAGAAAGGCCTGGACATTTTTGATGAAAAATACAGAAAAGCAGATACTCTGGATGACTGCCAGGCAGTTCTTGTAAGAAGTGCAAAGATGCATGACCTGGAGCTTCCGGAAAGTGTAGCTGTGATCGCACGTGCTGGTGCCGGTGTCAATAACATTCCGGTGAAAGAGTGTGCAGAGAAAGGTATTGTTGTATTTAATACTCCTGGAGCTAATGCAAATGGTGTAAAGGAGCTGGTTCTTGCTGGTATGCTTCTTGCTTCCCGTGATATTGTAGGCGGTATTGAGTGGGTACAGAGGGAGAAGGACCAGGAGGACATTGATAAGCTTGCTGAGAAGCAGAAGAAGCAGTTTGCAGGCTGTGAGATCATGGGCAAAAAGCTTGGTATCATCGGCCTTGGCGCCATCGGAAGCATGGTGGCAAATGCGGCAGCCTCCCTTGGCATGGAGGTTTATGGTTATGACCCATACATTTCCATTGATGCAGCATGGAATCTTTCCCGTACCATTAAGCACAGCAAGAGCTTAGAGGAGATTTACAGCAAATGTGATTATATTACGGTTCATGTTCCGCTTCTGGATTCTACAAAGAAGATGATCAATAAAGAAGCTTTTGGGAAGATGAAGGACGGCGTTGTGCTCCTGAACTTTGCACGTGATCTTCTGGTGGATGAGGATGCTCTTATTGAGGCACTGGACAGCGGTAAGGTGAAGAAGTATGTAACGGACTTTGCCAACCATACCGTTGCAGGCCATGAGGGCATTCTGGTGACTCCTCATCTTGGAGCTTCCACAGAGGAGTCTGAGGAGAACTGTGCAGTTATGGCTGTGAAGGAGGTTCGTGATTTCCTTGAGAATGGTAATATCAAGAATTCCGTAAACTTCCCGAATTGTGATATGGGTACCTGTGTGGCTGTTGGACGTATCGCCATCACCCACAAAAATATCCCGAACATGATCAGCCAGCTCACTAAGATCCTTGGTGCAGAGGGACTGAACATTGCGGATATGACCAACAAGAGTAAAGGGGAGTTCGCCTATACCCTGATCGATCTGGAGAGTGCGGCTTCCGCAGAGGCACTGGATGCGCTGAAGGCCATTGAGGGTGTTTCTAAGGTTCGTGTGGTAAAATAAATAAGAATATTCAAGGCGGACGATTTCCCCGGTGTGAACGTTTTCAGACAACGTCGAATTTGGGGATTTTGCTCCGCCGCTTATTGATAGCCAGGTATGCAAACTCGCCTAAAGGCTCAGACAGTGCATACCTGGCTATCGCTATGCTCACAAAATCCCCAAATTCGACTAACTGTCTTCAACCGTTCACACCGGGGAAATCTGGCTATATAAAAAAACAGAGACTACCGATTTAAGAAATCAGTTGCCTCTGTTTTTTTATATAGATTAAGAGTAAGTTTATCTGCCGCTCTTTGCAATAAATTCCTCAACTTCTTCGCGGGTTGGCATGACACGAAGAGCACCCTTACGGGTTGTAATGAGGGATGCGCCTGCGTTGGCGAAGGTGAGCATTTCCATCAGGTTCTCGTCGGTGAGGTCTTCCAGGCCGTGGTCGAGAACGTAGTTCAGGATGCTGGCGCAGAAGGTGTCTCCGGCACCAGTGGTCTCGATGGTATTCTCCTGAAGGAACGGGGCACATTCTACACGGTGTCCCTTGTAGTAAGCGCGGCTTCCGTCTTTACCCAGGGTGATGAGAACCAGTGGAATGTGATATTTCTCTTCAATAAGTGCAGCGCCCTTGTCATAGTCTGTAGTATGGAAAAGGAATTCGACCTCGTTGTCAGAAATCTTCAGGACGTCACATTTGGTAAGACCGTACTCAATTTCTTTACGGGCATCCTCAAGGGAATTCCACAGCGGAGGACGAAGGTTTGGATCAAAGGTGATGATACAGCCAGCGTCTTTGGCCACATGAATGGCGTGACGGGTAGCTTCCCTTACTCCTGGATGGGTGGAAGAGAGGGTTCCGAAATGGAAAATACGGGAATCACGGATCAGATCGTCCGGTACCTCATCCATGGTCAGCATCATGTCAGCACCCGGATTGCGGTAGAAGGAGAAATCTCTGTCTCCATCTGGATAGGTGTGGACAAATGCCAGTGTGGTATGTACTTCCTCGTCCATAATAAGAGCCCTGGTATCAATTCCAACTTCTTCCACAGCGGTCTTCAGCTGGTTTCCAAACATGTCCTTTCCAACTTTTCCGATAAAAGCGGTCTTCTTGCCAAGGCGCTCCAGCATAGCCAGAACGTTACATGGAGCCCCACCAGGATTGGCTTCCATAATTGGGTTGCCCTGTGTGCTGGTGCCATTCTCTGTAAAATCAATGAGAAGCTCGCCAAGTGCAGTCACGTCATAGTTTCGATTGCTCATTGAAAAATCCTCCTTAGATGTTTTCAAAAATATATACCAATAATTTAACGCAGAAAAGGATATTTGTCAAACAAATTCCTTTTCTTTCTGGGAGAAAAATGGTAAAATAATAGGAAATAACAGGTTGGATTTCTGAAAAATTATAACAATAATGATATTTTTCGGAAAGACTGACAATCCGTGAATGGTGGCGGGGAAATGGAGAGGCTTATGAGTAAAACAGTATATGATTATATGGACTGGCCAGGAATTGAAGCGGTTGTATACGGGGAAGAGACAGCGCCCAGGGATGTGATGGGACCCAGACTGACACCGGACGGTGTGCTGATACAGGGATTTTTCCCAGAGGCCAAAAGTGCGGTTGTGACTGTGGGACGTAAGAAATATGAGATGGAGCTGGAAGACGAAGCTGGTTATTATGCAGTGCTGCTCCCAGGAAGAAAGATCCCGGATTATGAATTCCAGGTAGAGCTTGAGAAGGAGACGAAGAAATTCAAGGATGCTTACGCATTTGGAGGACTTCTCACAGAGGAAGATGAGAGAGCTTTTCTGGGCGGCGTTTATTATGAGGCCTATAAGAAAATGGGAGCACATCCTATGACCATGGATGGTGTCGCTGGTACCCATTTCGCAGTGTGGGCGCCAAATGCCATCCGGGTAAGTGTGGTTGGAGAATTCAACAACTGGGATGGCAGAGTGCTTCCCATGCACAAGATGCCCATGTCCGGTATTTTTGAGCTGTTTGTGCCAGGGGTGAAACCAGGAGATGCCTACCGCTATGAGATCAAGGTGAAGGGGGATGTGATCCTTCAGAAGGCGGATCCTTATGGAAACAGAACCCAGCCGGCGCCAGTGTGGGATTCTGTTGTGGCAGAGGTGGACGGTTTCCAGTGGACAGATGAGAAATGGATGACAGACCGTAAGAAATACGATGACCGGAAGCAGCCTGTTTCTATTTATGAGACAAGCCTTGGACAGTGGAAAGAGGGAAAAGAGCTGATCGCTTTTGCAAAGGGGCAGGGTTACACCCATGTAGAGCTTCATCCGGTTATGGAGTTTCTGGAGGAGGGGTCAGATGGCTATCCGACTTCCGCCTATTTTGCAGTAAGCACACGCTATGGTACACCGGCAGATTTTGCAGCGCTGGTGGATGGACTTCACCAGGAGGGAATCGGTGTGATCCTGGACTGGTCGCCGGCCCAGTTTCCAGGGTACGCAGGCGGCCTGGAGAAATTTGACGGAACACCTCTTTATGAGGTGAAGGATCCGGATATGGCAGTTCACCCAATGTGGGGGACCATGCTTTACAATTATGACAGTCCAATGGTAAAGGATTTCCTGATCTCCAATGCCTGCTTCTGGCTGGAGGTTTTCCATGCAGATGGGCTCCGCATGGATGATGTAGACGCCATGCTGTACCTGGATTATGGAAGAAAAGATGGATGGACTCCGAATATCTATGGTTCTAATGAGAACCTCCATGCCATTGAGTTTTTAAAGCATCTCAATTCCATTGTGAAAAAGCGTGCTCCAGGTGCTCTTCTGATCGCCCAGGAGGATGGCCTGTGGCCAGAGCTGACCGACAGCGTAGAGAATGATCACATTGGATTTGATTACAAATGGAGCGGCGGATGGACAAGGGACTTCCTGTTCTATCTGTCTGTGGATCCCATTTTGCGGAAGAATTATCATGACCAGCTGACACTCTCCACTTTGTATGCCTATTCCGAGCATTATATTCTGACGCTTGGAAGCCGGGACGTGGGAAGTCTTGAGGAGCTTATGGCAAAGCTGCCAGGGGACGGGAAGCAGAAGCTGGCGCAGGTGAGAGAGGCTTATTCCTATATGATGGTTCATCCTGGCTGCAAGATGATGGCGCCGGGAGCAGAGATGCCGGAGGGGCTTTCGAAATGTATTCAGGCGTTGAATGCCCTCTATAAGAGTTCACCAGCCCTATATCAGATGGACGATGAATACGACGGATTCGAGTGGATCCAGTTGATGAAATATGAGGAGAATGTGATCACCTTCCTCCGCAAGACGGAGAAGCCAGAAGAGACTTTGCTTGTAATCTGTAATTTTGCCGCAATTCCCTACGGGAATTACCAGGTGGGCGTGCCTTTTGCAGGTAAATATAAAGAGATCTTTAATAGCGACGCGGCAGAATTTGGCGGCGAGGGCGTGGTAAATCCACGGATAAAGACCGCGAAAGCAGAAGAGTGCGACGAACGGGAGCACTCCATTAAAGTAAAACTTCCAGCACTGGGGGTAAGTATTTTCAGCTGTACTCCAGGGAAGACACCAGCTAAGAAGAAAGTGACAGTAGCAAAAGCTGTGAAAACCACGAAAGACAAGAATGCAGGAAAACTGGTAAAGGCTGCGAGAACGAAAGTTGCAAAGAAAGTGGAAGCAGCCACAGAAAAAGCAGCTAAGAAAACAGAAATTGTAGAAAAGAAAGCTGCTACAAAGAAGCCAGTAAAGGAAGAAAAATCTGCAAAGGCAGAAGAAGCTGTCAAGGCAGAGAAAAAAGAGAAAGCAATAAAATAATATAAAAATGGGGAAACAAAAACAGGAGGTTTTTACAAATGAAAGAAATTCAGGCAATAAAGATTAACACCGCAGATTTTGCACCATATGGAAGCTTTTATTCTATGACAGAGCCAGAGGGATATCCGCTGCAGGGTGAGATCCATAAATTTTACCCAGACCGCATTTCAGGAACCTGTGTCGGCAGCATGGGCTTTTCTCCGATCGCGGTGAAAAAAGATGACCGCGTTGTAAAGATGGCTGAGTATCACACCACAACCTGGGAGGGAATCGTAGCTTTGGACGATGATATGATCATCCATGTTGCCCCGGCTTCCGGAGGAACTCCGGTTCCGGAACTTACCAAGGCTTTCATTGTTCCAAAGGGCTGTATGGTAAAAATCAACCAGGCAATCTGGCATTTATGTCCACTGCCAGTACATAACGAAGTCCTTCACGCCATGATCATTCTTCCGGAATGTACCTATGCAAACGACTGTACAGTTGTGGAATTTCCAGAGAAGGACTGGTTTAAAATAAAGGTTATGTAAAGCTTGGGAATATTACCTTTGAAAAGGAAACAAGAGATTACCTGAGAAAATGCAAAGAAAACTCAAGTTAAATATTTCTTGACAAATTCCCGTATATAAACTAAAATAATTTTTGTGTCTGGCAGATGATTCCATTTGCCAGATCATAAGCTGGAATAGCTCAGTCGGTAGAGCACTTCACTCGTAATGAAGGGGTCGTGAGTTCGAGTCTCATTTCCAGCTTTTTCTTATAGGAGAAAATTTTTTGCAAGGGAGCAGAGCCATTTGGAGTCTGCTCCTAATTTATTAAATGAAAAAATATGTCATCAATGGGAAAATAATTGTTTTCAAATGGTTCATTCTATGATAGAATACACCTTGATTGCAAACAAAGGGTTACTGGTCAGGATGTGATCAGTAACACAAAGGAGACGAGGTATATGTCAGGTTATTCTGCCCCAGGCTTTTTTGAAAAGAAAATAGAGCGTGAGACCACGGCGCGTGTTGCGGCTTTTTTAGGCGGGCTTGGAAGAGGCTCTGAGAATCTTGGAGCTACCGGGGTGCGTTCTGACTGGATGGAGCAGGACGGACCAGCTTTTGGTGTACCTTTTTTCGAAAAAATGTATGAGAATACGGGTTACCGATATAGCAATATGCAGTAAATGCACCGCATAGACATGTATAGTGTTTATGCAGAAGCATTTCTCTATATAAAGCTGGTCGGTATCCCGTGTTTTTTTTCGTAAATTTGAAATCACACAGAGAGGAGGGGACAAATGTCTGACTCATTTCTTGAATTAAAAGATCTGAAAAAAAGTTTTACTCCAGGAGAATATGTCCTTCAGGGGATTAACTTAAAAATAGAGCAAGGCGAATTCGTCACATTGCTTGGTTCATCCGGCTGCGGCAAGACCACCACTCTCCGCATTATCGCTGGCCTGGAACAACCAGACAGCGGAAGTGTATGGCTGGAGGGAAAGGATGTGACGAATCTGGAGCCAAATGAAAGAGACGTAAATACGGTATTTCAGAATTACGCTCTTTTTCCCCATATGAACGTGGCGGACAATATCGGATATGGCTTGAAAATACGAAAAGTGTCAAAAGCAGATATCAGGAAAAAGGTAAAGGAAATGCTGGAGCTGGTGCAGCTGGAGGGGTATGAGAAACGGAAACCTGCCGAGTTGTCCGGTGGACAGAAGCAGCGGGTGGCAATTGCAAGAGCACTGGCAAATAATCCCCGGGTACTGCTTCTGGATGAGCCGCTTGGAGCTTTGGATCTGCAGCTTCGCAGGGCTATGCAGCTGGAATTAAAGCGCCTGCAGAAGAAGCTGGGAATTACCTTTATCTATATCACTCATGATCAGGAAGAGGCCATCAACATGTCTGACCGGATTGTGGTTATGAACCAGGGTCGTTTTGAGCAGATCGGCACTCCGGATGAAATCTACAACCACCCGAAAACCAGTTATGTGGCAACTTTTGTGGGAAATGCCAATATCCTGAAAGGCGAGCTTGTGGGTATGGATGGAACAGTGGCAATTCGAAGTGAGAACATAATATTGGATGAAAATTGTAAACAGGGCTATTCGGCAGTGGTAAAGGAGAAAAATTTTGCTGCGGGACAGCTAAGAGTATTGCTAGTCTTGTCAGACGGAACAGAAATCACAGCCAGCCGATTCGGCATGAATGCAAATATTCAGCCAGGCCAGCAGATAAACTGGTACTTTGATCTGAAGAATGCTGTTATAGTAGACAATGCAAAAGGAGAAAGACTGTGAGGGGCAAAATAAGCCGGAGCAAATCTTCGGCGAAGCACACTCACGCCACCATCGGCATGATCCTGCCGCTATACATTTTTACCTTGATTTTCGTGGCATGTCCCCTCCTGTACATGGTGGCCCTAAGCTTCGCCACCCCGGGAGAAGTCCACGGTGTACAGTGGATCTTTACCCTGGATAATTACCGGAAGATCCTGGAACCCGTGTACCTGAACACCTTCGTCCAGTCCTTCCAGTTAGCCATTACAAGCACTCTTTTTATCACCCTGATCGGCTACCCATTTGGCTACTTCATGGCGAAATTACCAGCAGGGGGCAAAAAGAAAGCCATGCTTCTCCTAATGCTTCCGTTCTGGGTGAATTCCCTGATCCGTTTATATGGCTGGATCATCATACTCCAGAAAAAAGGTCTTCTGAATTTTGTTCTGAAAAAGCTGGACCTGATCCAGAAGCCGCTGAAAATCATGTACAGCTACCCGGCAATCGTCATTGGTATGATTTATGTTCTTTTGCCATTTATGATCCTGTCTGTGTATTCCAGCGCAGAAAAACTGGACTGGTCACTGGTAGAAGCTGCCCGCGATCTGGGAGCCAGTAAGGCGAAGGCATTCTGGACGGTAAGCTTTAGGTTGACCCTGCCAGGGCTTTTGTCCGGCGTGATCCTAACCTTTATTCCCTCCATGGGACTGTTTTTCATAGCAGATATCCTGGGCGGAAACAAGGTGGTGCTGGTCGGAAGCCTGATCCAGGATCAGATGACCAGGGGAAATAACTGGCCTTTCGCGGCAGCCCTGGCGGTGATCATGATGATCCTTACCACTTTGATGATCTTGCTGTACCGCAAGGTTACAAATGCGAAAGAAGTGGAGGGACTAGGATGATGAACACACGAAACAACGAAGGTAAAAACAGTGCATTAGCCAGAAAGGCTGGAAAGAAGAGAAAAGCGAGCTACGGCATGAAGCGGAGCACCCGCTTTGAGAAGATATACCTTGGCATCATTTTCTTCTTAATGTACCTCCCCGTAGCCGTAGTTATCATTTTCTCCTTCAATGAATCCAAGCTTCCCGTGCGCCTCACCGGATTTTCCCTCCAGTGGTACGAAAAGCTGTTCGCAGACAGTGCTATGATGGAAGCCCTGGTAAACAGCCTGATCCTTGGGGTGGCTAGCTGCGCAGTATCTGCAGTGATTGGAACTCTGGGAGCTGTGGGCCTGTCCCGGATCCATTGGAAAACAAAAGGCGCATTGGAGTACATCTCCATTTTGCCCCTTATGATACCGGAAATCATTCTGGGTATGGTGCTGATGGCATTTTTTTATATGCTGAACCTGCCCTTTGGAATGCTTACCCTGCTCATCGGGCACACGGTATTTTGCATTCCTTATATCTTGATGGAAGTAAAAGCAAGGCTTGTGGGCATGGATCCTTCCCTTGAGGAAGCCGCCCGGGATCTTGGAGCCACTTCCATGAGAGCCTTTTTTGACATCACACTGCCGCTGATCATGCCGGCTGTGGCATCTGGCTCATTACTTGCCTTCGCCATGTCCATGGACGATGTGGTGATCAGTATTTTTATTAACGGTCCGAGGCTGTCCACCTTGCCGATCAAGGTGTACACTCAGATAAAAACCGGTGTCACGCCGGAAATCAATGCGCTGTGTACGATCATGCTGGCTTTTACAGTGGTAATTCTTCTTGTTTACTCTCTTATAAAGAAGTTAAAGAGAAAGTATAAGTAATCTGATCACAGGAATTAGCGAAGAAAATCACCTGATAAAAGCCAGTTTTTTCACGGCATGAGGAAATATATGGATATTTCCACTTAGGGACGGAAAGGAGCACACGAATGAACAAACTCATAGAGTTGAAAAACCTCACCAAAAACTTTGATGACCAGCAGGTTCTCCGCGGAATCAATCTGGACATCTATGAGAACGAGTTTCTCACCCTTCTGGGACCAAGTGGCTGTGGAAAGACCACAACCCTTCGTATTATTGCAGGCTTCGAGGAGCCAAGCGGCGGCGAAGTATTGTTTAACGGAATTGAGATTTCCAAGTTACCTCCATATAAGAGAGAGGTAAACACCGTTTTCCAGAAATATGCCCTTTTTCCACATCTGAATGTGGCAGAAAATATTGGATTCGGCCTGAATCTGAAAAAAATGGACAAAGACGTGATTGCCCAGAAAGTCAGAAAAATGCTGAAAATGGTAGGTCTGGAAGGTTTCGAAAAAAGAGATGTCACCCTGCTCTCCGGCGGACAGCAGCAGCGAGTTGCCATTGCCCGTGCGCTGGTAAATGAGCCGAAAATCCTTCTTCTTGACGAGCCTCTTGGCGCCTTGGATGCGAAAATACGAAAACAGATGCAGATTGAGCTGAAAAAAATCCAGCAGGAGGTTGGAATTACCTTCATTTACGTTACGCATGACCAGGAGGAAGCTCTTTCCATGTCTGATACTGTGGTCGTTATGAATAACGGTGAAATTCAGCAGATCGGTTCTCCTACCGATATTTATAACGAGCCCGAAAACCGTTTCGTAGCAGGCTTCATTGGAGAGTCCAATATTATAGAAGGAATTATGATCAGAGATTATCTGGTTCAGTTTGACGGATTTGAATTCGAATGCGTGGACAAAGGCTTTGAGGATAATGAAGAAATCGAGGTTGTGCTTCGTCCTGAGGACCTTGACATTGTGGAACCATCTCAGGCGAAAATCAACGGTGTTGTCCGAAACGTCACCTTCAAAGGCGTTCATTACGAAATTCTCGTAGAAACAGAACTGCGCACCTATAAAGTTCAGACCACCGATTATGCGGAAGTGGGCCGCCAGGTAGGACTGAAATTCGGACCGGAAGACATTCACGTCATGTACAGAATGGGAGCTTATTGATGAAACAGTTTAAGCGCCTGATCATTCCTTACTTTATCTGGGCAATTGTTATCCTTGTGATCCCACTGTTTCTCATTGCCCTGTATGCGTTCACAACAGAAGGAAATGAAGTAATGACACTTTCCTTCACCTGGGGAAATTTTGCCAAATTCCTGGAAGCTACCTACCTGAATGTGATCCTGAAATCCTTCTGGCTGGGACTTCTCACCACCTTTATCTGTCTGGTGCTTGGCTATCCCCTTGCCCTGATCATTGCGAGATGCTCTGAGAAAGTCCAGGGACTTCTCATTATGCTGGTAACCATTCCAATGTGGATCAACATGCTTCTTCGTACCTATGCGTGGATGAATCTTCTTGCAGATAACGGAATCATCAACAACCTTCTGGCAAAAATCGGACTGGGACCTATCAGTATGATGTATACGGATTTTTCCGTAATGGTAGGTCTGATCTGCAACTTTATGCCCTTTATGATCATCCCTATCCATACCTCCTTAAATAAAATGGACAAATCCCTAATCGAGGCAGCCTACGATCTGGGTGCCAACCGTTTCCAGACCTTCTGGAAGGTGATCTGGAAGCTGTCCCTGCCTGGTGTGGTAAATGGTATTATGATGGTTTTCCTTCTTTCCATTTCCTCCTTCGTTATTCCGAAGCTTCTGGGAGGCGGACAGTACATGCTCATCGGAAACCTGATCGAGTCCCAGTTTATCTCTGTTGGAGACTGGAACTTCGGTAGTGCCATTTCCATGATCCTTGCGGTGATCATTTTGATCTCCATGAGCCTGATGAAGCGGATGGACAAGGAAAAAGGAGAGTAGGAGGGATATCATGCAGAAAAAAACAAGCTTTTTTCAGAAATTTTACGTGGCCATCTGCCTGGTGTTCTTTTACCTGCCCATTCTGGTGACCATGATCTTTTCCTTTAACTCATCCAAATCCCTGACCAGGTTTACGGGATTTTCCATGAGATGGTATACAGAGCTGCTGCACAATACAGAGGTCAGCAAAGCGGTTTACGTGTCTGTGACCATCGCCATCCTGGCAACTGTGATCTCCACAGTGCTGGGAACTATCACTGCAATTGGTCTTTCCAAGTCCCGGAAGGTGTTAAAGGAAACACTTTTAAATATCAACAACCTGCCCATTTTGAACCCGGATATTGTAACCGCCATCGGACTGATGCTTCTGTTTTCCTCATTGGGATTCCGAAAAGGATATTTTACCATGCTGCTGGCGCACATTTCCTTTTGTACGCCTTATGTCATCACCAGTGTTTATCCAAAGGTGCGAAGCCTGGACCCTAATCTGGCAAATGCTGCCATGGATCTTGGAGCTACCCCTTTCCAGGCGCTTACTAAGGTAATTGTGCCAATGATCAAGGACGGTATTTTCGCAGGTGCGCTGCTGGCGTTTACCATGTCCTTTGACGATTTCGTAATTTCGTACTTCGTGTCAGGAAACGGTGTGAAAAATATTTCCATTGTGGTTTACAATATGACCAAGCGGATCAACCCTACCATCAATGCCCTGTCCACAATTGTAATCCTGGTCATTGTGCTTGTCATGGTTTTTGCCAACGTGCTTCCAAAGCTCCTGGAAAAGCATGCCAGCAAGCATGCGAAAAAGATTCAGCGCGTGATTGCCCTTCTGCTGGTTTTCGCCCTTGGCTTCGGACTGATCAAGTGCGGAGGCGGTGCAGCGGAGAACCATGTCCTGAAGGTTTATAATGCAGGAGAATATATGGATCTGGATCTTCTGACACAGTTTGAGCAGGAATATAATTGTACTGTAGTTTACGAAACCTTCGAATCCAACGAAATGATGTACACCAAGCTTTCAGGCGGTGAGTCCTATGACGTGCTGATTCCTTCTGATTATATGATCGAGCGTCTGATTAAAGAGGATTATCTACAGTATATTGACTGGGATCTGATCCCGAATAAGGGAAACCTGATGGATGAGGTCATGAATAAAAGCTATGATCCGGGAAATCGTTATTCCTGCCCGTACTTCTGGGGAACGGTTGGTATTCTTTATGATACGACTGTGGTTGATCCGGCAGATCTTCAGGAGGGCTGGGATCTTCTTAGGGATACCAAATATAAAGGAAATATTTACATGTATGATTCTGAGCGGGATTCCTTTATGATAGCACTGAAGGCTCTTGGATATTCCATGAATACTACAGATGAGAATCAGATTCAGGAAGCTTACCAGTGGCTGGTTGACCAGAGAAATACCATGGACCCGATTTATGCAGGTGATGACGTCATTGACAATATGATTTCCGGAAACAAGGCTATGGCAGTTGTTTATTCCGGAGATGCTTCCTATATCATAAGCGAAAATCCAAATATGGATTACTTCACACCGAGTCAGGGAACCAACAACTGGTATGATGCAATGGTTATCACAAGGGACTGCAATGAGACAGAGCTTGCCCATCAGTTTATTAATTTTATGCTAAATGAAGAATCTGCTCTTTCCAATACGGAAGAAGTAGGTTATACTTCTCCTGTAAAGAGTGTTTACGAAACTATGATCACCGGAGAGTATGAGGGCGTTTCCTCCTACATCCCGGATTTTGAAAATCCAAACAGCGAGATCTTCCGTTATCAGGAACCGAAGATCAAGCAGAAATATGCGGAGCTGTGGACGAAGATCAAGGCAGAGTAAGCAGAAGAGAAGCCCATTCGTTACTGTGAACAGTAACGCCCATTTAAAACGAAAGTACGAAAATGAATTCGGAAATTGGAAGGACAGGGTGCTTGTTTCAAAATGTAGATGAGTAAATAGTGAAGACATAGCTGGAAAATGTTGGATGTGTCTTCACAAGAAAGAAGGGAGAACGACTATTATGAAGAAAAAGTTACTTGCGGTAATTCTTGCTGCAGCAGCAATCTGTGGCTGCGTGGCACCTGTATACGCAGCTGATTCCGAGCTGGTCCTCTATACCTGGGAAGGTATGTTCCCACAGGAGGTTCTGGACGGTTTCGAGGAAGAAACCGGATGCAAGATCGTATACTCCAACTTTGACACAGATGAGACCATGCTGGAGAAGGTTTCCATGGCAAAAGGTGGAGATTATGATGTGGTTATCGCAGACGATTACATTCTTGAGAAAATCGTAGAAGAAGGTCTTGCCACCAAACTTGACAAAGAGAAACTCACAAACTGGGGAAACATCAATCCTCTTTACCAGGGTCAGTTCTATGACGAAAATGACGAGTACACGGTACCGTACGGTGCAGGCATTCCACTGATCGTATATGATCCGGATGAGGTTGACATTGATATCAAAGGCTATTCTGATCTGTGGGATCCATCTCTGGAGGACAGCATTGCGTTGATCGGAAACTATCGTGTTATTAACGGTATCACCCTTCTCACCATGGGAAAAAGCATGAATGAAGAAGACGTGGATACCATTGCAGAGGCTGGCGACAAGCTGGTAGAGCTGGCACCGAATGTGCGTATGATCCAGGATGACAATACCCAGAATGCACTTCTGAACGGGGAGGCTTCTGTAGCGTTCCTTTATACCTCCCAGGTAACGGCAGCCCTGGCTGAGAACCCGGATCTGAAGGTGGTTTACCCGGAAGAGGGACTTGGCTTCGGCGTTATGGGAATGTTCATTCCAAGCGAGGCACCCAACGCAGATGCAGCTTATCAGTTTGTAGATTACATTTTAAGACCGGAGGTTGCTGCACAGTGCTTCAATTATATCGGTTACTACTGCACCAACAAGGCTGCCGATGAGCTGGTAGACGAGAACCTGGTAGTCCCGGACAGCGTAACAAGCGGAGAGAGCATTAAGAACGTAAGCGCTGAGGCCGAGGAGCAGTATAATAAGAACTGGACTGAGTTCAAGGCAGCTTGTGATTAAGTAGATAAGTGAAGAAATAGAAATAGGAAGAGCCTGCATGGAAGGGGAAGACTTTGAGAAAGAAGCCGGAAACTGCTGTGAGGGCTCTTTTTTTCTCTTATTGACAAATTTTTGCCAGTGTGTGATTATTATTTACATGGAAGAAAAGGCCTAACGGACAGAATTGCAGTGCAGTAGAATGGCAGAGATTGCCAGAGCGTTACGCCGCAGGTGAAGAATCTTGTTTAGAAGGATTCTTTTTGAGAGGAGAAACAAAATGGAAATATATAAAGGCGCTTCCGCCTTTGCGGGAATAGCCATTGGGAAAATTAGATTTTATCGAAAAGGGGAATACCAGGTCCGGCAGCATCAGGCGGATGATGTGAAGAAGGAACTGAAGAATTTTGATGTGGCACGCCGGCATGTGATGCAGACTTTGAAGGAAGAGTATGACAGAATGTCAGAAAATCAGATCCTGGAACAGGCAGAGCTTCTGGGTTCCGGCAGCTTCCTCCGGGCAGTGCAGAGCATGATCACAGGAGAAAAAGTGACCGCCGCCTATGCAGTGCAGACCACACGGGATGAGCTGCAGAGCACTTTTTCCAGCTTAAACGACTCGTCCATAAAAGAACGGATCCACAATGTAAGTCGTGTGTCCAGCCTCCTTCTGGAAATCCTTGGAGAAGACGAGAACAAAATTGATCTGGGAGAAGAACCTGTGATCCTGGCTGCAGACACTTTGTCCCCTGCAGAACTAATGGAAATGAATAAGGAGAAGCTTCTTGGAATCATCACCCGGAAAGGTTCCTCCACCTCACACGCCGCCATCCTTGCGAAAAACATGGACATTCCCTGTGTCACAGGCATTGGAATCCCCCAGTCGGAGGAAGAGTGGGAAGACAGCGTGGCCATTATTGACGGCTATACAGGAACCATCTACCTGGAGCCAGACAGCGAGATTCGCAAGGAATACGAGATCCGCAGAAAGGCAGATCTGGTAGAGCGGGAAGAACTTCTGAAGCTGAAGGATCAGGCAGATGTGACAAAGGATGGCAGAAAAGTAGGAATTTACGCCAATATAGGCAGTCTGGATGATCTGAACAGCGTTCTTTACTATGGGGCAAGGGGAATCGGACTTCTTCGAAGCGAATTCCAGTACCTTGGCAGGGAAAACTATCCTGGTGAGGAAGAGCTTTTCCAGGCCTATAAGAAGACCGCACAGACTATGGGAGACCGCCTTGTGATCATCCGTACCGCAGATCTTGGGGCAGATAAACAGGCCTCTTATCTTGAAATTCCTAAGGAAACCAATCCTCTTATGGGAAACCGTGGAATCCGCCTCAGTCTGGACCGGAAGAACCTGTTTAAAACACAGATCCGCGCCATTTACCGGGCAAGCTGGTATGGCAATCTGGGCATGATGTATCCCATGATCTGTGCAGAAGAGGAAATGGACGAGATTGAAGCTCTGGTAACAGAGGTGAAAGAAGAGCTGCAGACAGCAGGAGTACCGTTTAAAGAAATCCAGACAGGAATCATGATGGAAACTCCGGCGGCAGTGATGATCGGGGAAGAACTGGCGAAACGGGTAGACTTCCTTGGAATTGGAACCAATGACCTGACTCAGTATACACTGGCAATGGACCGGCAGAATCCCCTTCTGCAGAAGAAATATAACGACCATCATCCGGCAATCCTGAAGATGATAAAGATGATCGTTGATGCTGGGCATGCGCAGAATTGTAAGATTTGCCTTTGTGGGGAGCTGGCAGCAGATACCAGATTGACGGAGACGTTCCTTCGGATGGGAGTGGATGCGCTGTCTGTGGTACCAGCGTGTATTTTGCCGGTGCGGAAAGCGCTGAGAGCGGTTTGCATTGATGAGAAATAGCTGTGATTAGGAATGTAACTCTGGAGCAAATATGATTTGAATTGTAACTATTCAGAATGCACCGCGAAGCGTGTAACTGTGAAGGTATTGAACAGTTACTTTGAATTACAAAATATAATAAGAATGTCAGATTGGCAGCATCAGCTACTGATTTAGAATACAGGTATACAACATGAATGAAAAAAGTAAAGTAATCGTACTTTCTTGTGATTCTTATGAGGAAGAACGGATATATACTCTTTTAAAAAGAGGTTTAAAAGAACTTGGAGGTATTGGCGCCCTTATTAATAAAGAAGAAAAAATCCTTTTAAAGCCCAACCTTCTGAAAAAAGCAGAAGTGGAGAAGGCTGTGATCACACACCCGGTGGTGGTGGGCGCCTTTGCCCGGATTTTGCGCGAGGCGGGCTATGAGAACATTGTACTTGCGGACTCCTGCGGCCACGGAACTACGAAGCAGGTAATCCAGGGTACCGGAATGGACACCTATCTGGAGAAATACCAGATCCCAGCCATTGATTACACCAAGGGTGTGCATGTGGAGAACCCAGATGGAGTCCAGGCGAAGGAGTTTATCCTTCCGAAAGAATTGCTGGAAGCAGACTGTGTGATTTCTCTTTCCAAGATGAAAACCCACGCTCTGGAGCGGATCACCGGCGCAGTAAAGAATAGCTACGGCTTTATATATGGAAAGAATAAAGCCATCGGTCACACCAAATACCCCAGCGCGGACAGCTTCGCCCGGATGCTCATCGACCTGAACCAGTATGTGAAGCCCAGGCTTTACATCATGGACGGAATCACCGCCATGGAAGGCAATGGCCCCGGCTCCGGAGATCCGACAGTCATGAACGTGATCCTCATGTCCACCGATCCCGTAGCACTGGACAGCGTTTTTGCAAGACTGGTCTATCTGAAACCAGAGATGGTTCCCACCAATTATCATGGGGAAAAGATGGGGCTTGGGAACTGCAAAGAAGCAAATATTGAAATTGTGGTGGTGAAGGAAGATACGTCAGCTTGTGAGGGGGATAGGAGCGGAGCACCGGGAGACGAAAGAATAAAGGATATTGAAAAAGAACAAAAAAGCCTGAATTTACAGGTCGGTAAAAATGGGATTAGATTAAGCTGTGGTATGGTTTCTATGGAGAATCTAATAGAAAAATACGGCAATCCCAGCTTCAACGTAGACCGCACCAAAATCCGCAGCAACATCTGGACCAAATTGGCCAAAGCCCTGAACATTTTCCAGAAGAAGCCCTACATCGAGCCGGACAAATGCGTCCGCTGCGGCATCTGCGTCAACAGCTGTCCCGTCCCCGGCAAAGCCGTAGATTTCCGAAATGGCAAAAACCATCCCCCCGTCTACGACTACAAGAAGTGTATCCGCTGCTTCTGCTGCCAGGAAATGTGCCCGAAGAAGGCAATTAAGGTGAAATGATATCTGTAAAATAAGTTAATCGAAGAGGAAATTGCACCTGGTGTTATGCGAGACATACGAAATACCATAGAGAAAAGAAATAATTCAGAAAGACTACATAATTAGAGATCTGACACTGTGATCAGATCTCTAATTTTACATAGTACATTAATGCACAAGAATTTTTGCCACTTCCTTAATATATTCCGGTGTGGTCCCGCAGCAGCCGCCCACGATACCAGCCCCGGCGTCAACCAGTGCCTTAATATGTGTGGCGAACTCGGCTGCCTTCATGGAATATACCGCATTTCCCTTATCATCAATAAACGGCATACCTGCATTGGGCTTCGCAATAACTGGAATGGATACATTTTCCTTAATATTGCGGATAACGGAAACCAGCTGGTCTGGGCCAACGGAGCAGTTGACGCCTACAGCATCGGCACCGGCAGCCTCCAGGGAAGCAGCAGCCTCGATGGCGTTTCCGCCGCTGAAAATGCTGCCATCCGCTTCCACAGTCATAGTACACATAATCGGCAGATCGCAGACAGAGGCAGCCGCATCGACAGCCGCAAGAGTTTCTTCTATATTAATCATGGTCTCAGCAACGATCAGATCCACACCGGAATCCTTCAGAATGCCAATCTGTTCCTGATACATCTCGAACGCGGCCTCGTAAGTCATCTCCCCGGCAGGAGCCATCATCTTGCCACTGGTTGTAATATCAGCAGCCACATAAACCTTATGATCCGCAGCATCCGCAACCTCTCTTGAATAAGAAACAAGAGTGCGGTTGATCTCCTCAATACGATCCTGCAGTCCATGCATGGTAAGGGACACCCGGTTGCCGCCAAAAGTAGGCGCGTAGATAATATCGCTTCCAGCATCAATATAAGCTCTCTGCAGATTCTGGATCACGTCCTTATGTGCAAGCACCCATTCCTCTGTGCAGATGCCCTTAGGCATACCAGCCGCCATCAGGTTCGAGCCTGTAGCACCATCCAAAATGACGATCTTCTGTGTCAGTTCCTGAAATTCCTGTTTTGTCATAATGTAGTTCCTCCTTGAATTGGCAGAGCACCGAAAATCATACTTCTAAGAAATCGGCAATATATTTACATCTGCCGGATACGGTTTGTTCGTCATAGTCCCACCCGCGTCCTGGAAATTATAACGTTTTCATAAAAATTTTTTCACAAATCTTTCGTATTATAACACTATTTGACTTGATTTTCCAGTTGTCAGCGTATAAAATATATGCTATGTTCTGAATAGGTTACCGGCCACAGAATGAACCGTAATTGGATAATATTACGTTCCGACAGCGGTGGGCAGCAACAAACAAAAGAATAAAAAGGAGCTAACAGATGAGTAGAAGGAGAAGAAGAAACGACTGGATACCAGGTGCGGTGATCACCATCATCGTCATTATGCTTTCTGTTGTTTTCATGGGACTTCTTGCGATGACCAAGATGATTCCTACAATTTACATGCTGATTATCGGCATTGTACTTGCAGTGCTTGCAGCGATTATCTGGCTGCTGGTATGGCGTACCAGGTATACGGGCAGATTTATAGGCGGAACCATTTTCGCTGTAATTCTGGTTGCAATCCTGGGATTTGGCGGTTTTTATATTAATAAGACAAGAACTGCAATCAGCGATATTTCCAGTGTGACTACAGAGGTTACACAGATTGCAGTTTATGTAAAGAGTGATGATGCAGCTGATTCTGTTGAGGCAACCAAGGGATATAATTATGGGATTCTTTCCTCCCTTGACCGTGAGAATACAGATGGTGCAGTAGAGCATCTGAAGAGCGAGTTTGGCACAGATGTACAGACTACCGAGTATGCAGGTCTTACTGAACTTGCAGACGGACTTCTGAATGGTGAAGTCAATGCTATGCTTATGAACAGTGCGTACCTCAGTGTTTATGAGGATATGGACGGCTACACCGATTTCGGAACCAAGGTAAAGGAAGTTGGAACTGTAGACGTTGAGACAGAAATCCAGGCAGCAGCTGAGGAGACTCCGGTAGAGCCGATCACCACAGCCAATGGCGGTAAAGTGTATACGGTTTATCTCAGTGGTATCGACACCAGAGGGGAAATGACAGCTAAGAGCCGAAGCGATGTTAACATCATCGCCACTGTGAATACAGACACCCACGAGATCCTGCTGGTTTCCACACCTCGTGATTACTATGTACCGCTCTCTATTTCCAATGGAGCTCCGGATAAGCTGACACATGCAGGTATCTACGGTATTGATGTATGTATGGATACTCTTGGAATGCTGTATGACATTGATATCAATTATTACTTCCGAATCAATTTCGGCGGATTTGTAAAAGTAATCGATGCACTTGGTGGAATTACAGTTGATTCCGATTATGACTTTGACTCTAAGAATATACTTGGATATCACTTTAACAAAGGTGAGAACTATGTAAATGGCGAGCAGGCTCTTATATTTGCAAGAGAGCGTTACGCTTTCCAGGAGGGTGACCGCCAGAGAGGTAAGAACCAGATGGCAGTTATCCGTGGTGTTGTGAAGAAGGCTCTTTCCCCGGAAATCCTTACCAGCTATTCCTCTATCCTTTCCAGCCTGGACGGATGCTTCGGCACCAACATCACTTACGAAGAGATCGCGCAGATCCTTCAGCAGCAGCTTTCAAACGGCGGCGACTGGACCATCGTTTCCTACAGCGTAGATGGAACTGGTGCTACTGAGAAGCCATACTCCATGAGCCAGAAGGCATACGTTATGGTTCCGGATTATAACACCGTTGACAAGGCTAAGAGCCTTATGGAAAAAGTCCGCAACGGAGAGGTTGTTACCCAGGAAGAGGCTGACGCCCCGGTCAGCGGCTCCACCGATACAACCACCTCTACCGAGTCCGTTGCCGAGCCCGGCACAGTAGCAGCCGAGACCCAGACCAACACCACCGCAGCCGACGGAACCACCACAGATGGAACCGCAGCTGCAGATACTACGACACAGCAGTAAAAGCAAATAAATAAAGTCGAAAGGCAGATCTGAAAAGGGTCTGTCTTTCTTTTTTGAAAAATTTATAAACTTTTAAGATGATTTTTATAGTATATTGTGATATTATAAAGATATATGAGATTGGGACAGATGATAGAGAAAGATGGGCGTGAAAAAGAACGTATAGCATTAAATACTCTGAATAAGAAGTTGCTTTCTTCAAATCGTATTGAAGATTGTATAAAAGCAACAGAAGATGAAGAATAGCAGAAACAACTTATGAAAGAATTCGGAATAAAATAAAGAAGAAAACCTCGGCCGGGACATCACTCACCTGATCATTCCCGGCCCTTCCTATATAAGAAATCATCCCAATGTATTACAAAGATGAATAATCCTAATAATAAATGAAAACAATAAAAAAGAACGACCCCCAGTCACATTATTCCAGTAATGCGACTGGGGGCCGTTCAAGCATGATTTCTGCTTTCTTTCCCATCGTCGCTTTACATTCTATCGCGAATACAAGGGAAAGTCAACCAATTATAAAAGCTATAGACTTTTTTTGTCGAAATATACCACATTTATTAAGAAATCCACTTGTTTTCCATGCGTTTTTCAAATGGTGTATTTCGGTATACAATGTTTGCGTGGTCAAATAATTGGTATGTATCTATAGAAAACAAGGAGGCAGCTATGTGCAGAAAAGGCGAAAATATACGCAAACGCAAGGATGGGCGTTGGGAAGCCCGTTATATCAAATACCGGGAACCGGACGGCAAGATCCATTACGGTTCCATTTATGGAAAATCCTACCACGAGGTAAAGGATAAACGAAACCAGAAGATTTCAGAGCTCCCCGGATACGGGCACCAGATATGTAAGACCGTTGGCCTTAACTACCAGGCAACTTTTGCCACAGTCACAGAGTACTGGAAACAAAGCGTCCGCTACGTCATTAAAGACAGCACTTTTTCCAATTACGAGGCAATCCTCAAGAACCAGCTTCTCCCCCAGCTTGGGGATATCCAGATCCGCAAGCTCACCAACTCCCGGATCATGCAGCTGATTCAGAGAAAAAAGGAGCAGGGCCTATCCGCCGGAACCATCCATGTAACCTTAAGTGTTCTTCGAAATGTACTGAATTTCGCAGCAAAAAAAGGCATTTACACTGCAGAGCCCATCTGTTATCCTCATATCTCCGCCAGCGGAAAAGAGGTAAAGATCATGAGTCTTACTGACTACCAGAAGCTGGAAAATTTTCTGCTCACCAATATGAATGAGTTTCATTTCGGTCTGCTGCTCTGTATGCACACCGGCATCCGGGTAGGCGAGTTAAGCGGACTCCGCTGGGGCGACATTGATTTTGCCCAGCGGAAAATCCGCATTCAGCGGACAGTGCTTCGGATCAAGAATCTGGATCACGCAGTCAATCCCAATACAGGCAAAGCCCCAAAGACAATCCTCTATATCGGTCCGCCGAAGACAGAGCAGTCCAACCGGGAAATTCCCCTTCCCGATAAGCTTCTCTTCCACGCCAGAAGATTCCAGGGGAAGGATTCCACATACATTTTGTCTGGAACAGAGAAATGCATGGAGCCCCGTATTATTCAGCGTAGATATGCGGCGCTTTTAAAGACCTGCGAAATCCCTCCTATCAAAATCCATGCCCTCAGGCATCAGTTTTCCTGCCGCTGGGTGGAGCATGGCTTTGACACCAAGTCCCTGTCAGAAATTCTGGGACATACTTCCGTCCGCACCACCCTGGATCTGTACGTGCACATCCAGGCAGAGACCAAACGGCAGTATATGAACCAGATGATCGGGCAGGCAATGTAGCAAATTTTATATAGCAGAG
Source organism: Blautia glucerasea (assembly GCF_020537505.1). Taxonomy (GTDB): domain Bacteria; phylum Bacillota; class Clostridia; order Lachnospirales; family Lachnospiraceae; genus Blautia_A. The sequence continues at coordinate 66,710 of NZ_JAJBMO010000016.1, forward strand.
AAAGACAATCATTTCAGAAAACTAAAATTCTGAGAGGTTGTCTTTTTTTGTTGCCCTTATTTTGAAAATAAGTGGTACGCATTCGTGGTCATAGCCCAGTTTGTACTGTTTCTGTGCGTGTCTGCACGCCAATTACGCATTACTGGAATAATACGAAAAAGAAAAGCGAAAATCACAGAAAAAACCTATGAAAACAGGCTACAGCATCCGAACCTGGCGCATGCGCCTATTTTGCCCGGAACCAATATGGCTGGACAGAACAGAAGAATACTTTCAGAACGTAGTGGAATTCTACTACGGCCTTCTGAAAAACCACGAAGAACTGTGGACCAGCAGCCTCTTCGACATCCAACGCAGCCTGGAGCTCCTGACCCTGGCCGGTCGGGACGGCAGACAGCCAACCAACCCCTTACCAATGGGGAAAGTACCTGTCTACCTGAGACGCGCCGCCATCAACAAAGCATCTGCCACAGTGAAAAGCACCCAGGAGCTTCAATCCGGATTCCCTGAGAAGCTGGAAGCTAAGGTTACTTTTTTCAAAGGAATGTATTCCGACCTCACCGACAGATCCATTTGCCTGAAGCTGTGGAACGGTGAGAAATGGATCTGGACAGACTGCAAGCTGAAAGGACGCCCCTTTCCCCAAGATGGCCAGCTAATGTCGCCCACCCTGGTAAAGGAGGGCAGGCGTTACCTGCTGAATATCCCGGTGAAACAGGAGAACAGCGACGCCCGCACTGCCAAAGAACGAATGGCAGAAGGCACGAACCTGTGCAGTGTCCGCTTTACAAATACAGACACCTTCGCAGTGTGCTGCATTCTGGATGAACAGGGAAAACAGCTGGCTGTACACACCTGCCGGGGCGGAGATGCGTACCGTCACCGCTGCAAGCTGCTGGAGACCAGAATACAGAAATCCAGACCAAATACAGTGGGAGACAATAGTCCCCAGCCCAACCGGAAGTACTACATGCACCTGAAGAACCTGTCCGAGCACTATGCCCATCAGGTCAGCCGTGAGATCCTGAACTTCTGCAAAGAGAATCAGGCAGGAATCATTGTCCTCCCCGATTACGACCGGAACTTCACCCGGATGGCAATGGTAAAAAGCGGCAATTTTTCCCCGCTTCACTTAAGCAGCAAGATCCGGACCAACCTGCAGTACAAAGCCTGGGCAGAAGGAATTCTGGTACTGGAAACCAGAACAGACGGACTGAAGGATAAATGCGCCATCTGCGGCGGCAAGGTTCGCCGGAAAGGAAATGAATTCCTCTGTGAAAATGGTCATCAGGGAAACCGCTTCCTGAATGACGCCAGAAATCTTGGCAGGAAATGCCAGGACAGTTTTTTTCGCGGAAGTAGAACAAAATAATTATTGACAACAAAGATAAAAATGATAATAAGCAGCGTTACGAATGCTCTTATCTATAAAACCGGGCAACCGGGCAAAGAGGCTGCGCCAGTGACGCAGGCTTTTCGGCCGACCACCGCCGGTGCGGGTCATTTCCATGAGTGGAAGATGAGTCGCAGAAGAAATGGAAGGAAACTTCTGAAATGTGGTCAAAGTTATGAAATTAAAGAAGGAGTTTTGCTTTGAATTTAGGGCAAAACAAAAAAGGCATTGAAGGGAAAAGAAAGATATTTATGTATAGGAAAGATTCTGAAAAGTGGTTAAAACATCTTGATTTCATTATTTTAGATATGATTTGTCTACAGATGGCATTTGTATTGGCTTATGTAATCCGTAGACAAGGGCTGACTATATACGGAGATGTTTTATATCGAAATATGGCTATCTTTCTCGGCTTTGCAGATTTAGTTGTAATCTTTATGGCTGGGATTATGAAAAGCGTTTTGAAAAGAGGTCATTATAAGGAATTTGTGACTACGCTTGAGCAGGCTATCGTAGTAGGGGCGCTTGCAATTGCGTATTTATTTATGATTCAGGAGGGACAGAGCTTTTCCAGAATGATTTTGATCACAACTGTGATCATATATTTATTCCTTAATTACATAGTAAGAGAACTTTGGAAAAAATCCCTGCATAAAAAGATGGCGAACGGTGGAGACCGCAAACTCCTTATTGTTACTTCAAAAGAGGTGGCAGAGCAAGTTGTTAAGAATATGCAGGAAAATAATTATGCAAGATATTCTCTTGCTGGAGTGGTTGTGATAGACGACAACCTGACGGGAAAGAAAATCTGCGATGTACCTGTAGTTGCAAATGCAGATGATGTTTCCATGTATGTGTGTCAGGAATGGATCGATGAAGTGCTGGTTGTCGTTTCAGAAAATCTGCCATATCCGGAAGAACTTGTTGATAAATTGACAGAAACCGGTGTAACCGTTCATTTAAATCTTGCCAAGATAACCAACAAAACTGGAAAAAGACAGTTTGTAGAAAAGGTTGGAAATTACACAGTTTTAACCACAAGCCTTAACTACGCTTCTTTGGGACAGCTGATGCTGAAACGATTGATGGATATCTGTGGCGGAATTGTTGGATGCATTGCAACCGGCATTATTTGTCTTTTCGTGGGACCAGCAATTTATATTGCTTCACCAGGACCAATTTTCTTTTCCCAGGAACGTGTGGGAAAGAACGGAAAGAAATTTAAAATGTATAAATTCCGCAGCATGTATATGGATGCAGAAGCAAGAAAAGCTGAGCTTATGAAAGAAAATAAGCTGGGTGATGGAAAGATGTTCAAGATGGACTTCGATTCAAGAGTTATTGGAAATAAGGTATTGCCTGACGGGACACATAAGACAGGAGTTGGAGACTTTATTAGACGGACAAGTCTGGACGAGTTCCCGCAGTTTTTTAATGTATTGAAGGGAGATATGTCTATTGTTGGAACCAGACCGCCTCTTATTTCTGAGACAAATCTGTATGAGCCAAGACATAAGGTTAGACTTGCAATTAAACCGGGAATTACGGGGATGTGGCAGGTTAGTGGACGGAGTGATATTACGGATTTTGAGGAAGTGGTGAGGTTGGATAAAGAATATATTGAAAATTGGAATGTGGGATTGGATATTAAAATTCTTTTGAAAACAATAACTGTGGTGATTAAAAAGGATGGTTCTATGTGAAGTGTAGAGGAATAATTACGTAAAGTTGAATAATAAAAAAGAAAAAGGAGAAAAAGAAGTGCAGCATGTTTTTTTAGTGGGTGCTAAATCATTGGGGGCATATGGAGGATATGAGACGTTTGTCAATAAGCTGACAGAGTATCATCAAAATAATCCAGAAATTAAGTATCATGTGTCAGTTAAAGCAAATGGACAAGGGGCTGGTGTGCCTGAGGGGGCTGTTAGTTGTAAGGAAGGTTATATATACCATAATGCAGAATGCTACAAAATTACAATCCCAGAAAAATTAGGTTCAGCCCAAGCTATTTACTATGATTGTAAATCTTTAGAAAAAAGTATAGAAATTATTAAGAAACAAAACATCGAGAAGCCAATAGTTTACATTATGACTTGTCGGATTGGTCCTTTTTTTGATAGATATGCGCGAAAAATAAGAGCTTTGGGAGGAAGAGTGTTTTTAAATCCTGATGGGGAGTGTGAAATAATATGGGCAACCAGAGAAAAGCCTGATTTCATGCGGGTTTACGCGGCTTGACCTTTTCACCTCAACCTGTTTCTGCCTGTCATGGTGCGTTACGGCCAGCGTGATTTCAGGTGCTAATGGCTTCTGGTTGCGCTCTATACTTAACCCACCCACAGCGAAAGCTGATAGAGCAGAAAACAGAATAAGGAGGTACGAAGGCGAGCCTGCGTATAGATTGCTGCGGCAATCTGTATACAGGCTTGTTGTCGTGCAATAAAGGATGCAAGGTGAATAGTGAAAGAACGAGCATGACAATTTGAGGATAAGAACTACTGGGATTGTGCATAAGGCAAAGATAAAAGCATGAAATAGCGGTTGGAGAGAAGTAATGGAAGGAAAAATCAGACTTGCGGTTTTCGGACAGAAACGTCTTTCGCGTGAAGGCGGGATAGAGATTGTCGTAAAAGAATTATGCACCAGGATGGCACAGAATGGTTGTGAGGTGACTTGCTACAATAGAGCAGGTCATCATGTGAGCGGTGCAGAGTATGACAAAACAATTGAATATGATGGTATCCGTCAAAAGGTTGTTCCAACCATTGAGAAAAAGGGGGCTAGAGATATAATAGGGTCAACCAAGAAATACCACGATAACTAAAGGGTTTTGACGGCTCGACTCGTTCAACGAAAGTGTTTATTTGCTGACAGGCTGCGGAGAAGCTGAAATCCAGAGGTTATAGGTGGGAGGCTTTGGTGCAGCTCTGTTTTGACCCACAAAATGAGCAGCAAGTAAAAAATTAAGGAGAACGAATCGAGCCTACGGTGGATTGCCATTGAGTGATCCGCCGTGGGCTTGTTTGCTGTTAAAAGAAAATTGGAAAAAACATTCTAAAGTTAGATGAGTAGATAAAGGGGTACTGGGAGGAAGCAAACCTATGGCGGAGAAAAAGAAAATACTGTACATAGTCGAAGCTATGGGCGGAGGCGTATTTACTTACATTGTAGATTTAGCAAATGAACTGGTAAATAAATATGATATGTACATTGCGTATGCAGTAAGAAAGCAGACACCGAAAAATTATAAGGACTATTTTGACAAAAGAATTCATCTGATTGAAGTAAAGAATTTTGGAAGAGCAATCAATCCAACAAAGGATATTGCTGCGTTCTTTGAGGTAAAGAAAATTGCGGCAGAGGTAAAACCAGATGTGATTCATCTACACAGCAGCAAAGCAGGGGCGATTGGTCGAGTTGCATTTGATGGAAAAATTCCGATGTTCTATACGCCGCATGGATATAGCTTTTTAATGGAGAATTGTAATCCTACAAAACGCAGAGTTTTTAAGTTGATTGAGTCAGTTTGTGCCAAAAGAAACTGTACTACAATTAGCTGCAGTGTAGGTGAGCATCAGGAAACCTTAAAGCTTACCAAGAATGCTGCTTATGTGAATAATGGCATCAATATGAAAGAACTTCAAGAGATTGTTAACCAGACAGAAAAAGTAGCGCATCCGTTTACCGTTTTTACCCTCGGAAGAATTTGCTACCAGAAAAATCCGACATTATTCAATACGATTGCAGAATCGCTACCAGATGTTAGGTTCGTCTGGATTGGAGATGGTGAGCTGCGGGAGGAACTGAAAAGTAAAAATATCGAAATTTCAGGATGGGTGGATAGGACAACTGCGATTAAGTATGCAGTCAATGCAGATGTATTTCTTCTCTCAAGCAGATGGGAGGGACTTCCAATTTCGTTGTTGGAGTCTATGTATATGAGAAAAGTCTGTGTTGTCAGCAATGTAATTGGCAACAGAGATGTGATTCATAATGGCGAAAATGGTTTTGTATGTTCTGATACAGAGGAATTTGTAAAAGCTATTAAAGAAGCCCGGAATGGAGCGGACAGATTTACAGAACGGGCATATCAAGATGTTTTGAATATGTACAATACCAAAGCTATGGCAAAACAATATAGCGAGAAATATGATAAGGCGATAAATACTCGGGGGGGGATAGCATGAGTTAATACTGTACGTCCTAACGAATGATTATGCCACTGCAAAGGCGGTGGCATAATGCAAAAAATTAGAATATTGCATGTAGTCCAGGCTGCTGGTGGCGTAGACCGTTACATCCGAATGCTTCTCAAATATTTGGATAAAGAGAAGTTCGAGAATATACTGGTTTGCTCACAGGATTTCCATGAAGAAGATTACATAGGTTTGGTGGATTCTTTTGAACAGGTCGAAATGACCAGAGCCATTGGTGGTAATGACTTAAAGGCAATTAAAGAGGTTAGGACACTGATAAAGAAATATAACCCCGATATCATCTATGCTCACTCCAGCAAGGCGGGGGCTATTGCTCGTGTTGCAGATATCGGCTTGAAGAATTGTTGTGTGTACAACCCACACGGAGGGGCGTTTAACATGCGATGCTCTGCAAAGAAAAAAGCAATGTACACTGCTATTGAAAAAGTAGCCACTCCTTTCTGTGATAAGATCATCTGCATTTCAGATGCGGAGAAGCAGTCTGCCTTGGACAAGAAAATTTGTAAAGATGATAAATTGCAGGTCATTTTTAATGGCGTGGACATCGAATCCTATGAAAGTGGAGCGCATGGCGTTGTTAAGAGAAAAGATCTGAACATACCAGAAGATGCATTTGTTGTCGGAATGGCTGGGCGAATGAGTCCACAGAAAGCACCAGATGTCTTTGTTAAGATGGCAAAACGAGTGAAGGATAAAGTTCCAAATGCACACTTCATTATCGTTGGCAATGGAAACCAAGAAGCCGAGATTAGAAAGTATGCGGAGGACAATGGTTTCTCAGATAGCTTACATATTACAGGTTGGGTTGATAACCCAATGAGCTATGTGGAGCTTTTTGATGTTGCATGCTTACTGAGCCGTTGGGAAGGCTTCGGACTGGCATTGCCTGAGTATATGATGGCAGGAAAACCGATTGTGGCAAGCAAGGTGGATGCTATTCCCAACATAATCCAGGATGGAGAAAATGGTTTGCTTGTCAAAGTGGATGACGATGTTGGAGCAAGTAATGCTGTGATGCGGATCTATCAGGAAGATGAATTGAAAGATAAATTGGTGACACAGGGATTGGAAGATGTACATAACAGGTTTAACGCTCGGAGAGTTTCAGAAGAACACGGGAAACTGTTTGAGAAGATAATTAAGTGATTAAAGATAGTTTGGAGAGTAGAGGAATGAAAAAAACAGCAATTGTGTCATGCTATTTCCAGCATAACTATGGAAGTATGCTTCAGGCATATGCCACGCAGATGGCGTTAGATAAACTGGGATATGAAAATGAAACCATAGATATTTCTGGTTTCAACGGAGAAATTAAAAAGGCAAAATTGCTGTATTTTGCTAAGGCAAGTTTAACTTCAGATATTTTGCTGTCTAAACTCGGTATGGCAAAGAATGTATTGATTAAGAAAATTTCCAAAAACCAATACGCAGAATTGTCTAAGATTCGTGCAGAAAAATTCGATGCGTTTAGCCGTAAGCGGTTTAGACTTTCTTCGAAATACAATTCGAAAGCCGAACTTGGAAATAAATGTAAAGATAACTATTCGAATGTGCTTGTAGGAAGTGATCAGTTATGGCTTCCTGGAAATATTGCAGCGGATTATTATACACTCAATTTTGTGCCGGGGACAGTAAATTCGATTGCCTATGCAACGAGTTTTGGCCAGTCAAGTTTGCCGAAGGATTCTGCAAAAAAAGCCGAAGTATTTTTAAAGAGAATAAAGCACATTGGTGTAAGAGAAGAATCGGGTCAAAAACTGGTGAAAGAAATTGCAAACCGCAATGTTCCAGTAGTTTGCGATCCGACATTGCTGTTTACAGGCGATGAATGGATGACAATCCAAAAGAAAGAATCTATAGTCGAAGGCAAGTATATCCTCTGTTATTTCTTAGGCAACAATCCTCCTCATAGGGAATTTGCAAAACGCTTAAAGGAAGCTACAGGCTGCAAGATCATAGCACTGACACATTTGGATGAATTCGTAAAGAGCGATGAAGGTTATGCTGATGAAACGCCTTATGATATTGATCCAGCAGATTTTCTGAACTTGATTCGGAATGCAGAATATGTTTGCACGGATTCGTTCCACTGCTCTGTATTTTCAATTCTTTATAAGCGGAAGTTTTTTACATTCCGTCGTTATAACAGAGATACTAAACAGTCAACAAATAGTCGGTTAGATACGCTATTCCACATGGCAGGTATCACTGGCAGATTACTGACGGGAGAAGAAAATATAACTAATTGTTTGAAGATAGAGACAGACTTTGAAAGTGTTCATAAAAAGTTAGAAGGAATTCGGCAGAAGTCGTATGAATATCTTCTTGCGGCATTAAAAGATGAAGGGAGTACAGATTTGTGATTGAAGTTAATAAAAAACAGGACTGTTGCGGCTGTACTGCCTGCGCAGCAATTTGTCCGAAAGATGCAATTGCTATGAAGGAAGATAATGAAGGATTTCTTTATCCGACTATTGACAAAGAAATCTGCATTGATTGCGGTGCCTGTGAAAGAGTATGTCCAATCATTCATACAGCAAAAGAAAAACCTTTTGAGCAAACCGCATATATCGTACAGAATAAAGATCAAAAGGTCTTAAGAGAAAGTACAGCAGGCGGAGCATTTACTGCAATTGCTAAATATGTCTTACATAATAATGGTGTTGTGGTTGGTGTGGAACTAGGCGCCGATTTAACAGCTCGCCATGTTGCAGTTGAAAAGGAAAACGATTTATATCGATTCCGTAATAGTAAATATGTCCAAAGTTCTGTGGGGGGGGGTACCCACCGACAGATTAAGTCCTTCTTAGAGCAAGGCAGATTCGTATGCTTTAGCGGAACACCGTGTCAGATAGAGGGACTAAAGAATTTCTTAAAGAAGGACTACGATAATCTGGTTACCGTTGATGTGGTTTGCAGAGCAGTACCTTCTCCTTTGATATTCCGTAAATATGTGGAATATCAGAAGAAAGAACTCTCAGACGATATAAAGACGGTTCGTTTCCGCGACAAGCATTACGGATATAAATATTCAACGATGAACGTCATAACAGACAGAAATCATGGTAATTACCATCAGGGCGTTGAATCTGATCCGTGGTTAAGAGCATTTTTCTCTAATATTTGCGACCGACCATCGTGCCATTCATGTCATTTCCGAAAGCAGTATCGTGTTAGTGATTTTACAATATGGGATTGCTTTAATGTGGGTAGGTTCTCAAAAGAACTGGATAATGATAAAGGAGCTACGAGAGTTTTGGTGCATACAGAAAAGGGAAGGGAAATCTTTAATGCAATTAAGGATGACTTCTCTTATGTTGAAATCGCACCAGAAGTAGCTGTAGCTGGTGCAAAAGAAATGAAAGAATCTGTTGCACCGAATGAAAAGCGTGAGTTATTCTTCAAAGATGCAAATAGAATGAGCGGAGAAGAACTGTTTAATAAGTATTTCCCGGAGACCTTTAAGGTTAAAGCGGAACACTGCATCAGGTTGGCCTGTTATAAACTGGGGATATATAGCATAGCAAAAAAACTATATGTCAGACTAACGCATAAGTACTAAGCTTGCTATTCGTCTTGATTTCTGAATCTGTATTATGCGGAAAGGAAATCAGATGATTGAAATTAAGGATAAAAAAGACTGCGTTGGTTGCACAGCCTGTGCAGAAATTTGTCCAAAGAAATGTATCCAGATGAAACCGGATGAAGAAGAATTTCTGTACCCGGTTGTCGATAAAAGTAGATGTGTAGAGTGTAATGCCTGCAACACAGTTTGTCCAATTCAAAGTCCCGTTACTGAGGAAGAAAAGCCACAAAAAGCTTATCTGGTTCAGCACTGTGATGAAAAGGTGAGATTGGATAGTTCGGCAGGCGGTGCGTTTACAGCTATAGCAACAGTTGTTCTCCAAAAAGGTGGAGTGGTATTTGGAGCAGCATATGATGAGAATTTTCATGTGCAGCACACTTATGCGGAAACTGTTGATGATCTGAAAAAATTCAGAAACAGTAAATATGTTCAAAGCAAACTAGGAGATTCTTTCCACATGGTGAAAGACTTTCTCCAGAAAGGAAGATGGGTCTGCTTTAGCGGAACGCCTTGCCAGATTGAGGGGCTATCCAAATTTTTGCGAAAGCCATACGAGAAATTGGTTCTGGTAGATGTGGTATGCCATGGTATTCCATCGCCGCTGGTGTGGAGCAGGTATCTGGAATACCAAGAACAGTCATTTCCGAACCCTGACAACATTCGTTTCCGGGATAAATTTTATGGATATAAATATTCCACAATGAGCATTATCCAAGATGGAAAGAATGTATACCATGCAGGAGCGCAGCTCGATCCAATGTTGAGAGCCTTTTTCTCAGACACATGTGATCGGCCATCTTGCTATGAATGTCCTTTCAAAAAGAGATATCGTGTAAGTGACTTCACAATTTGGGATTGCTTTTCTGTATATGATTTTGATAATAAGTTGGATGACGACAAAGGCACGACCAGAGTTCTTTGTCATTCTCAGAAAGCGGCGAGCCTTATGCAAGAGGTAATGGAGTATGCAAGGTGCAAAGAAGTCTCAGCTGATAAGTTGGTTGCAGGTGTGAAGGAAATGTTTGAATCTGTTCCAACGAATCCAAAGCGGACAGTATTTCTGGCTGATGCGGCAAAGTTATCTGGTAAAGAGTTGTTTGAAAAATACTATCCTGTTACGAACAAGGTAAAAGTAAAAACGGCCATTCGGAAGATACTTCTGATGACTGGAATTTATGGAGCAATGAAGAAATGTTTAAATCGGGTGCGAGGGAGATAAAATGACGGAGCCATTTGTAAGTATTATTGTTCCGGTATATAAAGTACCGGAGCAGTATCTAAGAAAGTGCATTGAAAGTACAATGACACAAACACTGAAAAATATTGAAATCTTATTAGTGGATGATGGTTCGCCAGATCAGTGCGGCAAGATTTGTGACGAGTACGCAGAAAAAGACAAACGAATTCAGGTATTGCATAAGAAAAATGGTGGACTCTCCTCGGCCAGAAATTACGGCTGTAAAGCTGCACAGGGAAAATGGATTATGTTTGTGGATGGTGATGACTGGATTGAGCCAGACATGTGCCAGACCATGTATAGTGCCGGAGAAGAAAAACAGACTCAGCTTGTTATGTGCGGCATAATGAAAGACTATGGTAAGTCTGCTACGGAGTATAAATTCTATCTGGAAGATGGCAAAGTATATAAGGGTCAGGAATGTAAATGGCTTCAGCAGCAGCTTTTGGTTTATAACGGAAATATCGCAGTTGCGTACTCAAAGCTGATTGACCGAAAATTATTGTTGGACAATCAGATTTTTCATGATGAGGTGCTTCGTCAAGGTGCAGAGGGATTGGAATTTAATCTTCGGCTATTTGAAAAGTTAGGGAGTGCGACTTTCATCAACAAGCCATTTTATCATTATATCTATAATGAGAACTCGATTTCAGCTTCACATAATGAAGCCAATCACGAGTTTGTGATTAAGTGCTTTGAAAAAATCAAGGCTTTTATTGATACCTCTGACAATAAGGAGATGCTGAAACCTTGGTTTGACAATCGACTGCTGTATGTGATTATAACCACAGCAATCAGTGGCTATTTCAATCCGACTAATACGGAACCGTATGCAGATAAAAAGCGGAAATATGCAGCATATCTGGAAAAACCGATTGTAAAAGAGGCTTTAAAGACGAAGAATACAGTTGGAATTGGAAAGCAGAGAGAAGTTGTATTGTTCTTTATTAAGCATCGGATGTATCTAATGCTTGATACGATGGGAAAGATGAGAAAATGGCAGAAGGAGCACAGATAAAAAGTGAAAACATCAGTTGTTATGACGACTTACAATGGTGAAAGATTCTTACCTGATATGTTAGATTCTTTACGTGAGCAAACACGAAAAATAGACGAGCTGTTGATTTTTGATGATGGATCAACCGATGCCACTGTTGGTTTGATAGGAAACTATATAGACAAATATGGCTTAGAAAACTGGACAATACGACAGAATAAAGTGAACTTGGGCTGGGAGAAAAATTTTGTACAGGGTTTGAACCAGGCAAGGGGAGATGTCATTTTTCCGTGTGATCAAGATGACATTTGGCATACAGATAAGATTGAGAAAATGGCAAAAGCGTTTGAAGATAACGCAGATATATGGCTGCTTGTTTCTGGATATCACGCCTTTAGTGAAAACGGCGGGAAAATGGCAATACAACAAAAAGTTAGAACTGAGACAGATGAGTTGATTAGCAAAGTTATATTTGACGAAAAATATTATCAAATATTGAGACCGGGTTGCACAATGGCATTTAGAAAAGAGCTTTTACCGCTGTTTATGATAAATTGGAAGCCGGGTACACCTCATGATGCTGTTTTATGGACAATTGCTAATCTGTTAAGAAAACTATATTTGTATAATGAAACGTTCATAGAGTATAGGCGGCACGAAAGCAATGCATCGAGGAAAATATCACATGGCTATAAGTATAAAGTAAATGAAATTATAAGGACAAAGTGTATTAATGACTGGTATGTTCAATCTAGTTATTTTGACCCCAAATATGAAGATGATATACAGAGATGTAATATCTGGTGTGATTATAGGTATAAGTTACTTGTAAAAAAGAAATTCGTATATTGGGTAAAGCTTTTCAAGTATAGAAATATATATTTGACGAGAAAAAAATATATTGGAGATATAGTATATTATTTAAAAAATGATAAGAAATAGTCTTTTTTGAAAAAATAAACAGGGATTATTTCTAATCAAAATTGCTGCTTTACATAATTATATAAATATCTGATTTTTAGTAACATTAGGGGGGAAAAAATTTGGTTTGGATTTTAGCAATGTTATTGTGTATATTAACGATAATATCCTATAAGTTTTCAAAACGAGAGATATGTAATCCAGCTGTGTTATTTATTTTCCCATTTTTTTTAATGTCTATTATTGGAATAATTAACAAAGAAAAATGGGAACTTAATGACATGAAACTACTTACTACTATGGTACTCGTATTAGGTACATTAGCTTTTTTACTAGGATGTATATGTCAGTCTAAGATTAAAATTTCTCATGAAAAGGCTAATGAGGTTGACTTAGATGTTAATAAGAATATTTCAAGAACTTATTTACTTGCATCATTGATAATTGAATTAGTGGCCCTTGTTTCATATTCGTATTTATTGACAAAATGGGGACTAGGACATGGTGCAATAGGGTTGTCAGCTTCTGTCAATTTGGCTATGATGAATGGAAAATTTGGCATGGGAGAAACCTTTAATTTGCCATTCATGATTTCATCACTGGTTATTGGATCTAGAGCATTGTGTTATATTTATTCAACTATTTTAGCGAAAAATATTGTATATAGAAGAAAAGGGTACAATGTTCTTTTGGCTATAAATATCATTATACCGATTTTTATTAATTTGCTGGGAGGTTCTCGTGGTTCAGCATTAGAACCTATTGTTGCTTTTGGTGTGTCGCTTCTTTTTTATTATTATAAAAGCTATGATTGGAATAGAAAACTAAAGACAAAGTATGTTCTAGTAGGAATAGGTGCAGTCATTTTATTGATATATATATTCTTTTCAATAAAAGGAATTCTAGGGCGTAACGAAATGGATTGGAGTAACTTTTATGATGATTTCTATCGTTATTTCGGCGCTCAAGAGAAAAACTTGGATTATTATTTAAGCAGAGAATTAGAACATTCAACTGTATTTGGCTATGCAACATTAACTTCGTTTTATAATATTTTTAATACATACTTAGGATTTCATATAAAGGATACAATTGAAACACTATCTTTTGTAGTTATAAAAGGTGTAAATCTTGGTAATGTGTATACTTGTTTTTATAATTATTACATAGATTTTGGAATTTTTGGAGTTTTTATTTTTAGTTTTGTTTCTGGATGGTGTTCACAATATTTGTATCGCAAGGCAAAATATTCATCAAACAAAATTATTGATAGTTGGCTAGTTATTTATAGCTATGCAGCATCATGCTTGGTTTTTTGCTTTTTTGGAAATCGATTCTATAATAATTTGCTGGGAGCAAGTTTCTTTAGAATGATTTTGTGGATATATATTATAAAAATATTTTTACTAAAAACAAAATTAAAAAGGTAAGGAAGGAAAAAATAGTATGTTTGGATGTGTGGTAGTTACTTATAATAGATTGAATAAATTGAAAATTACGCTTTCTCATTATGATGATCAATTGGAAAGAGATGACGTGCTGATTGTTGTAAATAATGGGTCGGATGATGGAACTAAGGAATATTTGCTTGATTGGGAAAAGCAGACAAATAGAAAATACAAAATAATATGTATTCATATGGAGCAGAATGATGGTGGTGCTTCAGGTTTTAAAATCGGTTTAGAGAAGGCTACGAAGCTTGGAATTGATTGGTGTATGATAAGTGATGATGATGCTTACCTTGGAAACGATTATATAAAAAAGTTGAAGGATTGTATATTTAAATTTGGAAACGATTATAGTGTATTTTGTTCAAAAGTTATTTATCCTAATAAACAAATACAATATTTGCATAGACGGTATTTAAAAAAGGGAATACTCGGAATTAAAGGAATAAGTGCTTCGGATAGTGATTATAGTAAATTTGTGTTTGACATAAATTTATTTTCTTTTGTAGGGGTTTGCATTAAAATGAGTGTGATTGAGGATGTCGGCTATCCGGATGAAAATTATTTTATTTGGTATGATGATACAGACCTATCTATAAGAATAAATCAGAAGTACAAAATAGGATGTTTTACAGATCTAGTAATGATCCATGATTGTGGCAATAATGGTGCAAATGGAATTGTTACATTTAAAGAGTATTATGGATATAGAAATAGATTATATACTTTAAAAAAATATTTTGATAAACGCTATTATATTTCATATTTGTTATTATTGCGTCTTAGATGTATTTCGAATAAAAGAAAGTGTCCTCAACGAGTTGAAATTATAGAGGATGCAATAAAAGGATTTTATAGAAATGAGAAAGGGAAAAATATAAAATATCTTCCTAATACTTTTAAGAGAAAATGAAAGTGAAAAAAATATATATTGACCGCATACACTGTAAGACAGTAAACAAAACTACGTGAAAATTTAGGTATATAATCTACGAATTGAAAGTGCTTTGTAAGAGAAAATGCACAGTTATTCTAAAATATTTTCTTACATTTGCAGGCTAGATAATTGATGAGACAGTTATAAACTATCAGATGATTTACCTGTGTGGCTTTATGTCTGCACATAATGGATTTGAATATGCAGTTTTTCAAATTTGCTCATTTATAGTTATTTATGCGATTTTGTTTTAACCCCAAAATAACAGTTTATATAGAAAGGCTATTGTTTATATAATGAAACAAAAATCTTTAAAACTAAATATTATAATGAACATGTTATTAACGATGTCATCTTTTATTTTTCCTCTTATAACATTTCCGTATGTTTCACGAATTTTGTTACCTGAAGGAACTGGAAAGGTATCGTTTGCTACTTCGCTAATTTCATATTTTTCAATGTTTGCTCAATTGGGAATACCAACATATGGAATCAGAGCATGTGCAAAGGTTAGGGACAATAGAGAAGAACTAACTCGTACTGCTCAAGAATTGCTTATTATTAATTTAATTATGAGTGTGATATCGTATGTTTTATTTTTCGGCGCGATTTTACTGGTGCCTCGTTTACACAATGAGAGGAATCTTTATGTAATTGCTAGTTGTACAATTATACTTACTTCAATAGGCATGGAATGGCTATATAAGGCTCTAGAACAATACACCTATATAACTATAAGGTCAGTATTGTTTAAGTTTATTGCTTTAATCATGATGTTTCTTTTGATTCATAAAAAATCAGATTACCTTTTGTACGGTGGAATTTCAATTTTTGCAGCATCTGCATCAAATATATTTAATTTTATAAATGTCCATAGATTTATCGATTTAAGGCCTGTTGGAAACTATAATTTTAAACGGCATTTAAAGCCGATTATAACTTTTTTTGCAATGGCATGTGCTACGACAATTTACACAAATCTTGACACAGTTATGCTCGGATTTATGAAGACTAATGTTGATGTGGGATATTATAATGCGGCTGTAAAAATTAAAAATATTTTAGTTTCGGTAGTTACTTCACTTGGGGCTGTTCTTTTGCCTAGAGCAACTTATTATGTGGAACATAACTTAATAGATGATTTTTGGAGAATAACAAGAAAAGCATTGAATTTTGTGGCTTTAATAGCAACACCATTAATGATTTATTTTATATTATTTGCAAAAGAAGGAATTTATTTTTTGTCAGGTAGTGCTTATGCAGGGGCAGTTTTTCCAATGCAAATAATTATGCCAACATTGTTGTTTATAGGAATAACAAATGTTTTAGGAATACAGATATTAGTCCCAATTGGAAAAGAAAACGTAGTACTTTTTTCAGAAATAGCAGGTGCTGTTACTGATTTGATTATTAATTTGATACTAATTCCTCGGTTCTCTTCAGCAGGTGCTGCAATAGGAACTTTAGTAGCAGAGTTTGTTGTGCTATTGGTGCAATATTTTTCGCTCTATAAAAATGTAAACAAGGCATTTAAGAATATACATTATATGAGAATAATTATGGCAATTATATTAGGTACAGTATGTTCTGTTTGGCTTAAAAACGCTAATTTGAATTCCTTTTTTACGCTGGTACTATCATCCGTTTTATTTTGGGGCGTGTATTGTGGATACCTTTTTATGAGAAAAGAACCTATGGTTGCAGAAATTTGGAATATGTTAACATCTAAAGTGAAAATAATTAAAAAAATGGATGCTAAGTAATGAATTGTATTAAGTAAAATCTGCACTTTTTCTGATAGATATGAGTGCTTGAAAAGTTAAGAAGTCTTTTATCCAATGAAAGGAAGCGAAAAAATATGTACGATTATTTAGTAGTAGGCACTGGTCTTTATGGAGCAATTTTTGCCCATGAAGCTAAAGCTCATGGAAAATCTGTTCTAGTAGTAGATAAGCGTCCTAATATCGCAGGAAACATCTATACCGAGAACATTGAGGGCATCAACGTCCATAAGTATGGAGCACACATTTTCCATACCAACAACAAAAAAGTATGGAACTACATCACGCAATTTGCAGAGTTTAATCGGTTCACCAATTCACCCGTGGCTAATTATAAAGGTGAGCTGTACTCACTGCCTTTCAATATGTACACTTTCAATAAGATGTGGGGTGTTGTGACGCCAGAGGAAGCCTCCACTAAGATTGAGGAACAGCGTAAAGAAATTACTGGTGAGCCGCAGAATCTCGAAGAGCAAGCCATTTCTCTTGTCGGCCGTGATATCTACGAGAAACTTATTAAGGGCTACACTGAGAAGCAATGGGGGCGCGATTGTAAAGAGTTGCCGTCCTTTATTATTAAGCGTCTTCCAGTTCGTCTGACTTTTGATAACAACTACTTCAATGCACTTTATCAGGGTATCCCTGTCGGTGGTTATACCAAGATGATTGCTAATCTGCTGGATGGCATTGAGGTTCGTTTGAATACAGACTATCTGGAGAACAAAGCTGAGTTGGATGCATTGGCTGATAAGGTTGTATACACTGGACCGATTGATGCTTACTTTGACTATAAGCTGGGTACGCTGGAATACCGTTCTGTCCGCTTTGAAACGGAAACTTTGGATAAGCCAAACTTCCAGGGAAATGCTGCAGTGAACTATACCGACCGTGAAACTCCGTGGACTCGTATCATTGAACACAAATGGTTTGAGTTTGGTAAGGATGAGAACGGCAATGATCTGCCGAAGACTATCATCAGCCGCGAGTACAGCAGTGAATGGAAACCGGGAGATGAGCCGTATTATCCGGTCAATGATGCTAAGAACGGCTTGCTTTATTCTGAATACAAGAAGCTGGCGGATGCAGAGGATAAAGTGATTTTTGGCGGACGCCTTGGTGAGTATAAGTATTATGACATGGATCAGGTAATTGCGGCTGTATTAGATAGATGCGAGAAGGAATTTTAATAGAGAGAAAAGAAAAAATGAACACAACATTACTTATCATGGCCGCCGGAATCGGCAGCCGATTTGGAACAGGAATTAAACAGTTGGAGCCGGTCGATGATGCAAACCATATTATTATGGACTACTCGATTCATGATGCGATTGAAGCCGGTTTCAATCATGTGGTATTTATCATCCGTAAAGATATTGAAAAAGAGTTCAAAGAGGTCATCGGTGATCGTATTGCCTCTATTTGCTCCGCTCATAATGTAACCGTGGACTACGCTTTCCAGGATATCAACGGTATTCCGGGAGAACTTCCGGCAGGCCGTACAAAGCCGTGGGGAACCGGACAGGCCGTACTTGCAGCGAAGAAGGTAATCATGACCCCGTTCATTGTGATTAATGCAGATGATTACTATGGCAAGGAAGGCTTCAAAGCTGTCCATGAGTATCTGGTAAATGGTGGCAAGTCCTGTATGGCTGGTTTCGTTCTGAAGAATACCCTGTCTGATAACGGTGGTGTGACTCGTGGTATCTGCAAGATGGATGAGAATGGAAACTTGACTGAGGTTGTGGAAACCAAGAACATCGTCAAGACTGCAGATGGAGCAGAGGCAGACGGTGTGGTTGTTGATGTGAATTCTCTGGTATCCATGAATATGTGGGGCTTGACTCCTGACTTCCTGGCTGTGTTGGAGGAAGGATTCAAAGAGTTCTTTGAAAAGGAAGTGCCGGGCAATCCGCTGAAGGCAGAGTATCTGATTCCTATTTTCATCGGTCAGCTATTGGAGCAGGGAAAGATGTTCGTAAAGGTTTTGAAAACCAACGATACCTGGTATGGTATGACCTACCATGAAGACGTTGCAGCTGTAAAGGACAGCTTCAAGGAGATGCTGAAGAATGGTGTGTACAAGGCTGATTTGTTTTCAGACCTGTGATATTCTTGAACCATCATAACAGGAAAGAGGTTTGTGTCCTATGCCCAGAACAAAAGGTAGCAAGAATAAGCCCAAAACTGTGACCGCTGATTTTGCAACACAGCTTGCAGAAAAGCAGTCCTCAAGGGAAGCACTCGCAGCCGAGATTGCATCCATCACCGCCAACATTAACACTTTGAAGGCTGATCTGAAAGCAAAAAAGGCTGCTTTGAGGAAGGCTGAAAAAGAAGTGGCAGCTTTGGAAGCAAAGAAAGCAAAGGCAGATGCTAAGGCTGCAGAGGAAGCAAAGAAAGCAGAAGCGGAATCCGTTCTAAAGAAATTGCTTGCCGAAGGCATAAGTGCCGATGAAATTCTCGCTAAACTGAAATAACACGAAAAACCCGTGATGGACAGGCATAACGCACTGTTCATCACGGGTTTTAGGGTTATAAGAACATAAGTTTATCCAGCGGCCACATCAAACTGAAAATGTGCCGGAAGGTTGAACTGTTTGATAAACGCATGGTGCTGGGCGTGATAGTGCCTTAGATCATATCCCAGATGATGCAGCTCAAGAAGTTTTACCATCACCAGATTGAGGTGAATCCGTTTGGCTACAGAGATTTGCGCAGCGTCTAACCCGCGCTTTGTCATTTGATAGACTTCATCACTGTCCAGCATCAGGTGGGATGTGAAAGCGTTATGCTCGTAAAGACGGATGTGCTTATCCTTAATGGTCAGAAACTTGTTCAAGGTATGCAGGTCCATAAGCAGCTGATGCTCCAGATAATGCCCCAGCGCATAGCCGCACACCATCTGCTTCGTCTGTTTGTCCAGCTGGCGATTGATAAGAATTAATGGCTTATCAAAATAGAGCGAAAGTAAACCCAACATATCTTTAATGCGGGATGTTTCACTGATGTCCAGACTGCAACTGCGCGCGATCTGTTTGATGTTGCGAGTTCCGGCAGTTTGGACAAGTTCGTTGGCAGCCTGGTGAATAAACGAAGAATCCATAATGTGATCTCCTTCCGGGGATGGCATAGTGAATGGAACAGTGGTTTACAGGTTCATGATTCGTTCCTTTTCTCGTTTTTGTTCTCGGTACTTAAAATAGGCTTTGTGCATTTCATACATGATGCCGTCCATATCCTGCGGGGTCAACTCTCCGCTGGCAAATAGCTCAGTAAGCTCAAATGCGAGATGCTGGGCTTCTATTTTACCCTTTTTTCCGTAGGCTTCGGCGGCACGTTCGATAAATAAAGACTGATCCGGCTGTAAATAGGTCAGAGGCACATGAAATATATCGGCCATCTTTTCAAGCATTTCAATACTGCGAGGGTAGCGGCCATCACGCTCCCATCCGATGATCGTTCGTTTGTTGATACCCAGACATTGCGCCAATTCGTCCTGTGTTAAAGAATGTTTCTTTCGTAGATCGCGAACTTTCTCTCCAAATTTCATGTTTGCAACCTTTCTATGGCGTAGTTATCGTGCTGTAACAATGTGCAACGGGATTTGTAAATATTCAATCTGGAAGATGCAACAAATTTTCACATTTACATCTTGACACGGCGACACGACTTGCTTATAATATATGCTATATTCTATCATCTTTTGGATTATTATACCGTAAAAATCGTAAATATGCAAGCCGAAAAAGGTGAAAAAAGAGCGGAAGTTCAAAAGGTGAAATTGAATAGAAGAAAAGAAGAAACTTAAACCAACACAAAGGAGGCCGTGAGAAGATGAGCAACGGAGAACATGAAATCCGCACCCCAAAGGGGCTGCGGATCGGAAATCGCAGTGTCGTTGATGGAAAGAATATGCTTCAGATCAAGCGTGGTGGCTGTGAAGATTATATTTCTGCTGAATCTCTGGTGGAGTGTATTCACGGCCTTCCTGTGAAGAGTATCGAGTTTTTCACAGCAGAGAGCCATCGGAAAGAAGCCTGAAGCAGAGTACTTCATCGGACACTGAAAGCGCAGAGGTGGAATCTTAGGCGGCACGTAGTTAGCCGACCAGCTCCACCAGACGTTCTTTTGGGTCTACAATATAATATCTGTTTGTTTAGAGCGATACCGTAGCAATATGTGATATAGGCCGGAACAGAATGAGCGAATGCAGCGCAGTAGTGCGCCTGTGAGTAACTCATCCTGTTCCGGTTTTTTAATTTTTTTTCAAAAACACCTTGCGAAATGCCCTTCCAGCAATTCTATATATGAGAGACTAAACATCACACCTTAAAAGTGAATCATGAAATAACGATGCAGTAGGAAAAGTCTTAGATGATTATTCCGGGGCTCTTTGAGCCACCTGTCCGGACTTTGAGAGCCACCATTC
>NZ_JAJBMO010000017.1 GCF_020537505.1 Blautia glucerasea
TTTGAAGAAAATAAAAAGAAAAGAAGTTTTAAAAGAAAAATGGTGCTGGGCATAATCCCCAACACCAAGTTTGTCTACAGTCTGAAACCCAGAGGTCGAATCTCTGGGTTTTCTTTTTGTTGTTCCTAATGGAATTATTATATCGTTTTGCCTATTGGCAATTATAGCATATGTTTTTCTTGATTACAATATGCAAAATCAGCAGTCGATTCCGTTATTTTGGGATGGAAAACTTATTTTATCAAACTCTGCATATAAGCTATCATATCATTATTGGCTTGTACACTTTCTGGGAAGGTTGGATGTCCAATATTAAATACGTGCATTAATCCACTTCCTTGATTTTCATAGTCAGCAAAAGTAAATGATACATCAGCTTCATCTAACCAATTAGTAAATTCTAGTGTGGATTCGCGTGTCATAGTATCTGATGGTGTACTGCAAACATAACATCCTTCGAATATAGAAGGATCTACATAATTTGCAAAATACAGATGCTTCATTAAATCATCATCATATAAATACTTTGCTCCGATTGAGGAGGCGGTATAACCGGCAGGTCCTTTAACCACTGCATTACCATCCTTATCAATTAATTTCTGTGTATCGTATAAGTTATATTCCGGCGCAGAGGTAATAATTGCAGAAAAATTATAATTAGGAACAGTTACACCAAAATACTCCTGTAGCTCTGGTGAGTTCCAGATTGCCTGCGTAAGTAAAACATAATATCCTCCTGCACTGTCACCATCCAGAAATATATTATTGAGGTCAAAATGATACGTGTCTGCCTGATCTGCAACCCATTGGTAAGCAGCAAAAAGATCTTGTACTGCATCGACAAAGCTATTATCTGGAAGTTTCACATAATCAGGAGTAACAACCTCAAATCCATTGTTGGCAAGAATAATAGAATGTTCTTTATTTGTAGTTTTGTTTCCGCCAATAAATCCACCACCATGTACTTCAACGACAACTGGTGTATTCTCAGATATGTTAGAAGTACCATAAAGATCCAACATATGATTCTCATTTCCATCGTCAATGTATGGAATATCAGATATGATATCTGTGTATGAATCCAGTAAATTCTGGATTGTTGTATCGGTATTTTCTGCATATACTGGACTTGTAATAGTTAATGATAATATAGCAGCTGTCATTGTTAAAATATGTGTGTGTTTCATAATTAATTGTTCCTTCTTTCTTTATTTATTTGGTATTTTTTGAAAGTTCAATATGTCTGTCTAGGAATTCTAAAACCTTGTCTACTGCAATTGCCTTAAGATCAGGTTGAACACCATCAAAACTGTGAACTGCTTTTTTTCCTGAGAGAAGCAGAAGCTCTGAATTGGATTCATTGTACAGAGTTTCTAAAGCCTCTATAGAAGCTGTATAAGGAACTGCCTGATCGTTTAAGCCGTGGATTAATAACGCATCTCCGGTATAACCAGTAGATTTTTCCATGAGAGTTTCATCCGCAAGTGCAGCATATAACAAGATAATACCTGCAATATCTTCATTGTGAGAGGGAGCGGCTAAAGCTACATCCCTACCACCACGGCTTCCACCCAGAAGATATATATTTTCTGAATCACAGAATGGTTGATCTTTTACAAAAGATATTAGAGCATTCAAATCAGCTACTTGTGTCTCATCTGTAGATTCTTCATAATCTAAATCCGTGCTTAAGCAATTTGGAGCTTCTGTTCCACCACTAAAATCAAAGCAATATCCAATGTAACCTTGAGCTGCTAAATCTTGGAGCCATCCTGGATTCTTAAAACTCTTATGAGATCCCATGTTTTGGTGACAAAAAATTACAACAGGGTAAGTTTCTCCTTCCTGATAAGAGTCAGGAAAACAAAATTCACCATAAATACTACGGTTATCATTTTCTTCGTAGCCTTTGCACCAGGAGACAACATAGTAACATCCATCTCCTTTCTGAACATATCCTTCTTGATACTCTGGGGATAGCTCTTCTGCTTGGACTGGTTTTTGCAAGAAAAAAATACTAAAAATACATGCAAAAATAAAAATAGTCCATTTTTTTTTCATATCTAATTCCTCCCTTTTTCGTATAAGTGGTATCTTTGCTTATACACTTTAATTTTAGCAAAATTATACCAAATATTTATTGAAATGCTGCATAATATGCGCAAACTGTCAAAAAATATACGCAAGCTGAAAATATAATTGTACATATTTATTTATCGTATCGGGCTATTTTTCCAGTCAGTGTGCAATTAAACCACATTCACCCCTTCAGACAAAACCGAAACGGCGCAAAGTTGAAAAGTACCCCCACCCACCTATACTATACTAAAATACTAGGATATATCAGCAGCAACGCACACAAGCCCAATAGACCACACAATCAAAGGATCATACACAACCAACAACATATATCAGAAAAAAAGTGTTCTGCATAGCTTCAGGACTGGCAGACATCGAAAAATCATTGTAACAGTCCCAATAGTACCATATACAACAACAGTTCCCACATATCACGGCAGACAATACCACATTAAAACTGTATAACAGATCACAGCAGATAAAAGTATATGCTTACATTATCACAGTACATGCCAGTAAAGCCACAGCCAGACAAATTACAGCATAAGCCCCACAATCATACAACCACAGCTCAACATACCATACAGCCCAACCACATTCCCATTTTAGGAATCTGTGTCAATCTGGTATAACATTCTGCACTACTCAGTAATAAGCCCTACAATCAAACAAGATCCCACTCTTAGCAGAATACCACATATCTAATCATCATATCGCACCACAGCCCATTTTTCATTTACTAGGATTTTCCCAGTGAGTAATATCTTCAGACCTGATATAACAATTCGTTCTATCAGCTCACATTACCTGACACAGCTCACACCAGGTACACAGAACACCACACACCAGACACAGCCCGACACAATAAAAAGTCCATAGGACAATATAAGCCTATGGACTGTATAACTCATGGATCATCACAGATAACACCATGTCATTGTATTGTATATCTCTTGTTATGGTCTGCATTATATCAACAGTATATACCATAGCACTACACCACATTCACAGCAGATACCACAATTATTTTCTTTTGATCCGACACAGCGCAAGCATAACAGACCAGAACCGAACTACAGCAAACAGAAGCGGAAGCCATAGCAGACCAACACAACCGGAAGCAACAGCCGGAAGCCATAACGCAAAAAAAGAAGCGTTTTAACTTCTGTAATCTATATATAAAGATTCATACAATGGACTCTTAACAGTTCCGCCAAAGAAGTAACCTCTGTAACCTGCAGTTGGCCTTTTATAATATTTGGGTTTCGCTGTTATATGATAGTTTATACAAATTGATGCGGCATTTTTTAAAGAAACCTTTCCACCATTTTTTATCTTTTGGGGTTTATTATTTTTATAACAGATTTCAATACTGTCCACCTTATAATTCTTGACAGTTTTAGCAGTAATCTTTACTTTTGATTTTGGAGCAGTTCCTTTATCCTCTACCATCCAATGGCCTTTTGCAAGAGCAGCATAATTTTTGGAGCCGATCTTTATACTTGTAAATACTCGAGAGTGCTTTTTGAATGTTACGGCACAAGACAGGTTATAGCTCTTTCCATTCTGTTTTACTGTAAAACGGAGTTTTGTTTTTTCGCCATCTTTTACACAATGTATGGGACCTGGTGCTGTTTGTACAAAAATAGCGTTAAGACCAGCTGCTTTTGATGCGGTATAATATTTGTTTGATGATTGTACATTTGTGATTACAGCGGACCTGGATAAATTTTTTATATAAATATATCCATCTCCTTCTGTGGGCAGTTCACTTCCATTAATATAAGCACGATAAAACTCCAGAGTCTGTTTCTTCGGGCACTGAGGTGCCTTTGCTGCTGCGCTTACTGCTGTAGGCACTGCCAGGATTACGAAAAGGCATGCCAATAAGCTTACTAAAATGTTTCTTGTCTTTTTCACTTTGTTTTCCCTCCTGATTATTTTTTTCATTTTGTGCTGCTGTTAATTTCTCTTTTTCCTTCCGCTCCGTTCCCATTATAACGTACCCAAAAGTTCTGCTTCAGCTATATCGTCAGACTTTCCCTTTGAGCCGTTATATTTTTACATCATTATACTGATCTTATTATAAGCAGTCAATATTTTCCAAGATCATAATTCACGAAAATCTTTTTCGTGGTTACCGTTCACAGTAACACGCTTCGCGATGCACAGAAATCATACTTTGCATGATTTCGCGCCGCAATTCTCGGGTTTTCTGTGAACTTTGTTCGCAAAAAAACACCTCGCGGAATGTTACAGTGAACAATAACTTTTCGTGTTAATTGCAATTCAAACTTCCACTCCAGGAGCGTGTTTGAAAAAGGCTTTCCTATAACTAATCGGCAGCTTTCTTCCCTTTTATTGACTCTTTTGATTATTAACAGTATGATTAGGGTGTCAAAAGGTACGCTCCATGAACCTTGAAAATTTCATATAAACCAATAAATCATCATCTATAGATGGTATAATAATTTCAGTTTATTTGAGAGGTGATTCCATGTCTTTTGCAAAAAATGAATGTCAGCAGTTAACTTTGGAGGATAGTATGTTTTCCCTTACTGCCCGTGAACGTCGTATGCTCGAAAAATCCTGGGCAAAACCGTTTGCAGAAAAAATATTCCCCCTGATCAACGAAGAAAATTTTTCCGTCCTTTATAGTGATAAAGCTTCCCGCCCCAATACTCCTGTAAATATGATCGTTGGGGTATAGTGCTTGAAGAGCTTATGAGACTGACGGATGAGGAATTCGTGGATTCCCTTCTTTTTGATATCCGTTTCCAGTATGCCCTCCTGGTTGCTTCTAATATCCGGAAGCTTGGGAGGATGGAGCTCCTTTATACCTGTGTTGCTGACCTTGTATCTTTTCTCCACCGTACCGGGATGGACGACCTTCTGGGAGGTGTGGAACACTATTATGACCCTAATGATTATAACCAGGTTATTTATCATAGCAAAAGTGAAGATGCATCAGACAGGATCAAACAGATCCTTGTTGACGCAGACAAACTTCTTGCCGAATGTGAAGGGGCCTGTGATGAAAGTTCTGCCTACCAGTTACTGGTACGTGTTTTAAAAGAACAGACGGTTGTGGAAGAATCCGGTACGAGACGGCTGAAAACCAGATAAAAGAAAAAATTGAGGAAGCAGATGCTGTTGTAATAGGGGCTGGTGCGGGATTTTCCACATCAGCCGGTTTTGTGTATAACGGTGAAAGATTTGACAAATATTTTTCGGACTTTAGAAAGAAATATGGATTTTCTGATATGTATTCGGGAGGCTTCTACCCATATAAAACATTGGAAAAACACTGGGGATACTGGTGCAGATATATCTATATTAATCGATATATGGATGCTCCAAAACCGGTATATCAGAACCTGTATGATCTGGTGAAAGAGAAGGATTATTTTGTTCTGACAACAAATGTGGATCATTGCTTTCAGAAGGCAGGATTCGCTAAAAACAGAATCTTTTATACACAGGGAGATTATGGTCTGTTTCAATGTAGTGAGCCTTGCCATAAGAAAACCTATGACAATGAAGAAACTATAAAAAAAATGGTACTGAGTCAGGGATTTCGGATAAAAGACGGGGAACTGCAAAAAACGGAAGACGGAGAAATAAAGCTTACGGTTCCGACGGGGCTGATTCCATATTGTCCGCGCTGCGGCAAGCCGATGAGTATGAACCTCAGATCGGATCAGACATTTGTTGAAGATGAGGGATGGCACCAGGCAGCAGAACGGTACGAGAAATTTATACAGGATCATAAAAAACAGAAAATAGTGTTCCTTGAACTTGGAGTAGGATATAATACCCCTGGTATTATAAAATATCCGTTCTGGCAGATGACAAACACATTTCAACATGCATTTTATGTGTGTCTGAATCAGGGTGAAGCATATGCATCTGCAGAAATAACGAGAAAGTCTGTTTATATGAATGAAGATATTGGAGAAATCCTGAAAGAACTGTAGACTTGTGATAAAGAGCGGCTGTGAACGGGGTGAATAGTGATAAGAGAGGGTGTGATAAAATGATAATACAAACAGGAATGAGAACAGATATACCTGCATTTTATTCAAAATGGTTTTTGAATCGGATAAAAGAAGGATATGTATGCGTGAGGAATCCCTATGATCCAAAACAGGTGACGAAATACAGCCTTTCACCAGAAGTTGTGGATCTAATCGCATTCTGCACGAAGAACCCTCTTCCAATGCTGCCGTTTCTTGACGAGTTAAAACCATATGGTCAATACTGGTTTGTAACAATTACACCTTACGGAAGGGATATTGAGCCAAACGTTCCGGATAAAGAAACTGTGATGGAAGGATTTAAAAAATTGTCGGATGTCGTGGGCGTAGACAGTATTGGATGGAGATATGATCCGATTTTTATAGATAAAAAACATTCTGTGGAGTGGCATATATCTGAATTTGAAAAAATGGCTGAAATTCTTGCCGGATACACAAAGACATGTGTAATCAGCTTTATAGATATTTATAAAAAGGTGGAACGCAATTTTCCAGAAGCAAAATCAGTACGAGCAGAAGACCGGGCTATGATAGGAAAAGCATTTGTAAAAATAGCGTCAAAGTATGGAATGGTTCTGAGGCCTTGTGCAGAAGGAGAAGAGCTTGCTCAATATGGTGCAGATTGCTCCGGGTGTATGACTGTTCATACATTTGAGACAGCTCTCCATAGCAGACTGGAAGTTCCAAAGAGAAAGAAAAATCAGAGAAATGGGGAATGCACATGCCTTTTGGGGACAGATATAGGTGCCTATGATACTTGCGGACATTTGTGTAAATACTGTTATGCGAATGCAAATCCGGTTTTGGTCAAAGAAAATATGAAAAAGCATAATCCTGCATCTCCTTTTCTAATTGGTGGACATATGCTGGGTGATATTGTTCGTGAGGCAAAGCAGGAAAGCTGGATTGACAGACAGATTCGATTGAAATTTTAGAATAAAATTGCATAATAATGGTAATCCAAAGGTCTGCCGTCTGCCGCCTGCCAGCGTATTAATGATAAAAAAAGATTGCGAACTGCATGCAATTTGCAATCAAACGAAATATAATGAAGAAAAAAGAGGAGGCGATATCTATGGCAAGAACAGCAAATGTATTTGCACGTGTCGAACCTGAAGTAAAAGAACAGGCAGAGCAGGTGCTTGATCGACTTGGAATTCCAATGTCCAATGCAGTAGGAATGTTTCTGAGACAGATTGTGCTCCAGAGAGGAATTCCTTTTGAAATGAAACTTCCAGCTTATGAGGAGCCTGTGGCATATGGTTCTCTGACAAAGGAACAGTTCAATGCAGAAATAGAAAAAGGCATGGAAGATATTAAGGCTGGCAGAGTGTATTCAGCAGATGAAGTTGAAGCAGAAATGAAACGGGAATTTGGTATATGAAATATAAAGTGATGTATACAGCAGGAGCAAAGAAAGATCTGCGAAATATTTTCAGATATATTTCAGAGAAACTGTTAGCTCCAGAGAATGCTGCAGGACAGCAGAGCGGATTATGACGGCAATTCGGAAGCTGGATACTTGGATACTATGCCGAACAGAAATCGGCTCTATGAGGAAGAACCTTGGCACAGCAGAGGACTTCGATTCTTTCCGGTGGATAATTATCTGGTATTTTACAAAATAGATGATGAAGCTGAAGCGGTATATGTAGTGCGAATTATGTATGGTGGACGTGATGTTCATAAACAGTTAAATCAAACAGAAGACGTTTCAGTAAATTAAAACAGAATATGGAACTAAAACACGAGCAGTTAGTCTATGAAAAATAGGTTAGCTGCTTTTTTCATGTAAAAAAGGAGGTGCCGTGTATGGGATAGGCACGTAAAGATGTAGAGAAAACAAAGAAAATAGCAAAGAAATTTGTACGCTATCAAGAAGGAGCAGAGCTTTATAGCATTGGACTGACAAAGTTTCAGGAGCTGGCAAGTCACAGCTAGTAACTCCTGGAGGTGAGAACACCTCTTTGTACACGGGCGATATAGGAGTCTAGAAGACTGGCGTGTACCTACATGCTTAGCATTAAGCATAGCATTTATAATTATTGTACTTATCGTATTGTATTCATTAGCGAGGACGGCAGGTGAGTCGGACAGGATATTGGAAAATATAAGAGAGCAATCACTCCTTGGAAGGGAGGAGAGCTCTGGTGGGAACAGTTGAAAAAAAGAATTAAACATAAGAAACGCAGGTTTGTATCTTCAGAAGAGAAGCTTGAGAGTGAATTAAAAGATTGTATCCGCATTACTTTGCAGCTGATGAGGACGGGAAAAAGTTGAATTTTGAACCGGGAGCTGCGATAGACATTGAGTTTGTAACACTTGTTGCTGTAAAAGCTATTTATGATCTTCTGAACCATGATAAGGATCAGTATACAACGAGCGTGTTAGGCTACCTGACAAATTATACTTTGGTATGCAATACCAACGAACTCGTGATCGGTGGAAAAAATGCGGAGATATTTCCCCAAAATATAAAGGTAACTGTCCAGTATGGAAAAATCTCATTGCCTATTTAGCGACAATATGCTTATAATGAGTCTATGACAAAAGACCTTAAAGCTGTCCAATACAACTGAAGCTTTACGGGCAGGATTCTTATTCAAAATGTGAACTGCGGAGGAAATCATGATGAAGAAAAAAATTATTAAGCTGTTCGCAATACTGGCGGCTGTTTTTCTGGGATCCCTGGAGGTGGGATGGCGCTTTTTTAACATGGTGGTCTGCTGCAAAAGGGGAGAGCAGAAAAAGGAAAGAAAAAAATGGTTTGAACTGTCTCATATCAGGGAAAATCATCCCCAGAACGGTTATGCCAGAGAATATAATGAGAGTAAGGCATGGTGCTTTGGACAGAACATGCAGGACTGTTATATCAAAAGTATTGATGGATTAAAACTGCATGCATTATATCTGCCTGCAGTAGCTGCAAAACGGATCGTCATATTAAGTCATGGATATCGTGGCAGCCGGTTTGGCACGTTGTCGTTTATGGCGAAATATCTGCATGAGCATCAGTGCGATGTCCTGTTTATCGAGCATCGCTGCTGCGGTGACAGCGAGGGAAAATATATTACTTTTGGAGCAAAGGAACAATGGGATGTGCAGCAATGGGCTGTATATATGGCTGAACGAAACAAAGAGAAGCTTCCCATTTACCTGTACGGACAGTCCATGGGTGCAGCATCTGTGCTGATGGCATCAGGACATACTCTTCCACCTGAGGTAAAGGGCCTGATTGCGGACTGTGGTTTCCAGTCTATGGAAAGGCAGATGCGTGATATGGCAGCTAACTGGTTTCACCTGCATCATATTCCGTTGCTTCTGATGGAACTGGACTGGTTCTGTTCTCTTCTGGCTGGATTTCATATGAAAGATGCAGACACTACAGAAGCCATGAAAAAAAATAAAAGACCGGTTCTCTTTTTCCATGGAGAGAAGGACACCTATGTGTATCCCAATAACTCTTTTCAGAATTATATGCTCTGCAGGGCAGAAAAGGAACTGGTGATCATACCGGGAGCCCGGCATCTGTGCAGTGCCTATGCAGATCCGGAACTGTATCAGCATAAGATGATGGAATTTTTTGAAAAATACGATTAAACGGAAAAAATCCTGACCGGGATTTATCAGACATAGTACATAGCAGGAAATACACCTTTGAACTGTTATGTTAAATGTATGATAAGTCTCGGTCAATTTTTTATAAAGTGTTCATTAAGTCTTCTGGGTACTGGAATTTCCTGAGAAGGTATGATATTTTTTCACCTGAAGCATACATACAATGTTTTCTGTCCCGGATAAAGAGGAAACCCGGGACAATGGAGGTTATCTATTATATGAGAAATTATTATCCTTTGACGGCAGCTCAGAAAATGCATCATAACTGGATCCTGGATTATGGTACACAGCAGGTATCTGGCGTAAGCGTTGTAGCTTCTGTACAGGCAGAACTGGATTTTGGATTATTAAAAAAATGTATCCAGATGGAAACAGAGCGTTCCAGTTGTACCAGAGTCCGTTTTACAAAGCCGGATAAAGAGGGAAATGTAAAACAGTATATTGAAAAACAGGACCCACGTGATATTGAACTGAAGGATCTGTCAGGAATGGAAAGTCTGGCAAAGGCAGATGAGCTGATGCAGCAGTGGGCATATGAAACATTTGATGGAAATAATATTCCAATGTGTGAATTTACTATGCTGAAGCTTCCGGAAGGATACAATGGTTTCTTTTTACATATGGATCACAGACTGATCGATTCCTGTGGACTTGTAGTTATGATCGAAGATCTTTTCCAATTATATACGCATTACAGATATGGAACAGCCTGTCCTCAGGAACTGGTAGATTTTGAAACGGTTCTGAAAAAAGACCTGGCAAAGGCGGGTAATGAAAAGCGTTTTGCAAAAGATAAAAAATTCTGGGATGACCAGCTGGATGCACTGGGTGAGCCGTTATATTCTGATATTCAGGGACCGTCTGTATTGGAGGAAGCAAGAAAACGCCATGGAAATCCGAAGCTTCGTGCTTCGGACATTGAGATGAACGAGCTGTTTGTTGCAGTAAAGGATTATCATCTGGAACCGTATGCGACACAGAACCTGATGGATTTCTGTATGAATCATCAGCTCTCTATGACAAATCTGCTTCTGCTTGGTATCCGTACTTATCTGTCAAAAGTAAATAATGGACAGGAGGATATTACAATCCAGAATTTTATATCCAGACGTTCTACCCATGACGAATGGACTTCCGGAGGAAGCCGAACCATTATGTTTCCATGCAGAACAGTGATCTCACCAGAGACAGATTTTCTTTCGGCAGCTTATGAAATCCAGAATATGCAGAACCGAATTTATATGCACAGCAATTATGATCCGGCACTTATTGTGGATGAGATGAGAAAAAGATATCATACACCGGAGCATACCAGCTATGAAAGCTGCTATCTGACTTATCAGCCAATGCCGGTGAAGGTGGAGAATGAAATGCTTGGAACTATCCGCCAGCATGCCAAATGGTTTGCAAACGGTGCTGCAACCAAGAAAATGTATCTGACTGTATCTCATACCGAGGATGGGGGAATGAATTTCTCCTATCATTATCAGACTGCGCATCTGGAGGAGCATGACATGGAACTGTTGTATTATTATATGATGCGTATTCTTTTTAAAGGGATTGCAGAGCCGGATATGAGCATTGGAGAGATTATGGAGCAGGTATAAAGAGTAACAGGTTCCACAAAGCTTGAAGGAGTAAGAACGGTTAAAGAGAACTTGCCAGCATTGTTTTTATGGAAATCAAAAATCAGGAGGAAATGGAATGAGTCAGGAAATGGAATTTAAAAATATTGTAGCACAGTACAGTAAAGTGAAAACGGAAGAGATGACAGGTGAAATGAGATTCCGTGAAGATCTGGGATTTACTTCCCTGGATTTTATGTCTTTTCTGGGTGAGCTTGAGGATACCTTTGATATTGAACTGGATGAAAACGAAGTGACAAAAATTACAACTCTTGAGGAGGCGCTTAAGCTTCTTGAGGAGCTTCAGTAAGAATTAACAGAGTGTCAGTTCGCAGAACAGGAGGAAAAATATGCTGATCAGGAATATATTAGAAGAAAGTGTACAGAAATTTGGCGAAGTCAAAGCGGTAAAATGGCTTAACCGAAAAGAGGTTCTGGAGAAAAGCTACAGCGAAATGATGAAAAATGTGATTTCTACCAGAAAAGGACTTCTTGCAGAAGGGTTTGCAGGAAAGCATATTGCATTAATCGGAACCAGTTCTGTAGAATGGATCGAAAGCTATCTGGGAATTATTACAGGATGCGCTACAGCGGTGCCGCTGGATGCTGCACTGCCATGTGAAGAACTGATCGACCTGATAAATCGCTCCGATTCCGAAGCACTCTTCTTAAGTCCGAAACACAGACCATATCTGGAAGCATTTCTTGCAAACTGTCCCAGGCTTCAGAAAGTATGGATGCTCCAGGAAAATGTGGAGGATCTGCCTTCAGGCGTATACAGTATCAATGAGCTGAGAGATATGGGAAAGAGCGCAGCAGAAGATGCTTCCTGTCCGAATGCAGAAGATATTGCGACTATTATCTTTACTTCCGGAACCACAGGAAAGAGCAAAGGGGTTATGCTGACACAGAATAATCTGGCATCCAACGTTGAGGCAGTTAAGATTTCAGCAGAGCCTGGAACTGCCATGCTCAGTGTACTTCCAATCCATCATGCATTCTGCCTTGTCATGGACTGGCTGAAAGGATTTTCTCAGGGGGCAACGATCTGTATCAATGACTCCCTGCTTCATATGGTCAGAAATATGAGTATTTTTAAACCAGATATCACGCTCATGGTTCCGATGATGATTGAGACAATTTATAAGAGACTGGCGGCAGCTGGTCCGGAAATCCCGAAGGCAGTTCTTGCAGAAAAAGTATTCGGCGGAAAACTGAAAACGATTTTTACCGGCGGGGCACATCTGGATCCGTACTATATTGACCGTTTTGCAGAATATGGCGTTCAGATACTGGAAGGATATGGCATGTCGGAATGTTCTCCTGTTATCAGTAATAACACACCGGAAAATCATAAACCGGGTTCTATCGGAAGACCACTTGAGAATGTGGAGATAAAGTTTGAAAACGGGGAGATTCTGGTAAAGGGTACAAGTGTTATGAAAGGGTACTATCAGATGCCGGAGGAGACAGCGGAAACACTGAAGGATGGCTGGCTGCATACAGGCGACAAGGGCTATATGGATGAAGATGGATACCTTTTTATTAACGGTCGTGTGAAAAATCTGATCATTCTCTCCAATGGGGAAAATGTATCACCGGAAGAACTTGAGAACAAGCTTGCGCTGAACCCGCTTGTTGCGGAAGTGATTGTGACAGGTGAAGAGAATGGTCTGACAGCACGCATCTATCCGGAACAGGCAGTTGTGGAGGCAAAGGCACTGGATACTGAGATGATTCGTTTACAGCTTCAGGCATTTCTGGATGAATACAATAAAAATCAGCCGACCTACCGTCGCATTACAGGTCTGGTGATCCGGAAAAATCCGTTTATACGCAGTACAACAAAGAAAATCAGGAGACAGGATGTCCTGATTGATGAGCCACAGGCATAAGAAAAACCCGTCTGAGTGAATTGCTTAGACGGGTTTTTCTTATGCCTGTTTGAAAGAGCATTCCCGCAATCTGCACGCCCCACTTTGCGGGAGTGCTTTTACAAACACGTCAGGATAAAAGCGGCAGCATGCCAGTCAGGAAAACCTGAGTCAGAATCTCTGCAATGACTTCTGGTTCAAGATTAAAATGATCCCGGGTCCATTTGTGGAGAACACCGATCGTGCTGCCGATCGCACAGGTGATCACATAAGATATTTCCTCTTTTGTGTGTCTGACGGGTCTGGCACTGGAGGTAGTAGCGGTGACATAGTGATGAAGCATAGTCAGCATTTTTTCAAAGAGATCATTCCCATGGGGGGTGCTCAGAAGACTGGAAAGGAAAGGATTTTCCATTGTATAGCGGCAAATTGTCAGAAAATAGGACTGACAGATATCGCGGTCATTTTCAGGATGAAATTTTTCCATTATAGAAAAAACATCCTGGATCGTCTTTTCCTCAACAGCGGATACAAGAGAGGGAATGTCTTGATAATGATTATAAAAAGTGCTTCTCGCGATACCGGCTGTCTTAGTGATATCGGATACTGTAATCTGATCAGGAGTTTTTTTCTTTAGAAGTTTAAAAAAAGCACCCAGGATGGCTTCATCCGCTACAGAATATCTTTTGTCAGGAACTGGATTTTGCATAGTCGATTCCCTCCCATATTTATAAATATAATGATACCAGTGTCAAAAGGTCAAAAAGCCGTTCGTGCTTGCACGATAAGTCGTTTGAACTTGGGACATGCCAAATATGAGAAAGTAGCGATTTACGCAGTAAATCAGCGAATTTCGAATATTTGGAGGGGTGCGGGAGCAGCGTAGCTGCGGAGCAATCCGGGGTATCAAATGAGTGGCAAAAGACCTTTTGACACTCATATCATATAATAAAGTATAACACAAATCCAATCGTATAAGAACAAGAAAAAATAGCGAGTATAAGGTTGATAAAACAGAAGCATTCCATTATGATCGTTCTAAAAAGAACGATAAAGGAGGGTGAAATGTATTTCTGGGATAAGCATAAAACAATTACAAGCTAATATGTGGATCATCGCAATGGGGCTTCAGCTTCTGTTTTAGAAGCTGTGTATTGCAAAGCGTGTAACTGTGAAAGCACATATTTTTCACCGGTTGATATGGCAATTCTGGAAAATGTTTATTTCTCTATTTCATAGGCAGGAAGCAATACACATGCGCAGAAGTTTTCCAATGGCTGGAAACATTTGATAATAAGTTCACGATGAATCCTGGCACTGTAAGTTTTGAGACGACAGCTTCCGCCATTCACGGCAACATCTGTATATGCGGCAAGGAGCTTCTTATCTCCGTTGGGAAATGCCTGATAAAAAGACTGGTCAAGTATTTCCTGGACATCCATGCCTTCCAGCAGAAGCATTTCTTTATTGCAATAGCGGAAAACGAAGTCAATTCCAGTTCCGTTTTTATTAAAAATCAGTTCGATTACACAAAAAGCGAGGGGCATATCATCTAATACAGAAAAACGCATACGAATATTTGGTAATAAAGTCCTGGTATGATCCTGATGCAAAGATTTGTTCAGAAATTTGTGAGTGGCCGCGCCACGCTTACGTCCTTCCAGACGTATGCCATCCTTCATATGATAGGTGCAGTTCTCAATATGATCAATCTGTCCTCTGGAAACCACGGTGCCCTTATTTATGGAAATATAACCATAAGGTATAAGAATTTCATATAAATCTTTGACTGTGATAAAAGTTTTCACAACTCGTCCATCGGTCATATAAATGCAGGTCTTATTCGCCTGTCTGAGCAGATATTTGATATTACTGATATGGATATTGTTTTTCCTTAAAAATTTCATGATCTTTTCATCCATATAAATATCCCTCCGGTTTTTAGTATAGGGTAGAAGATGTCAGGTTACTATATTTTCGACAGTGTTATCAGCAGATAATGGAATAAGTATACTATAAACGTAAAGATTTTACCAGTGTGATTTGTTTTGGGTAAAAAGACAGGGATATTGGCGCTACTGGTCACGGAGTGAACAGTAACATTTTGGCATCAAATACTTCTGCAATAAGTAATTAAAAAGGTATCACAACCGGAAGTGAAAGGTTGCGATACCTTTTTTTGCGTCAAACTGAAAATCGTTTTACCAGATTTGCCGAAACTTCAATTTTACAGGTATGCTGCCGGGGTTCGTTTATTTGAGAGAGAAGCTCTCTGGCGGCAACCTGTCCCATATAATGACGGGGGATGCTGATACTGGTAAGTGAGGGGTCGATAATACGTCCTTCAGAGATATTGTCGAAGCCTACAATCGCCACCTGCTCCGGCACCTTGTAGCCTCTGAGCCGCAAGGCCTTGATGGTTCCGATTGCAATCAGGTCATTGTCCGCAAAATAACAGTCTGCCAGAGTATCCCCTCTGTCAATAATTGCAAGCATATCTGCCATTGCACCATCAATGGTTGGAGAAAGCTGGTGAATGATACAGCGGGAACGGGACATTCCATTATCATGGACAGCGTGATAAAATCCCTCCAGACGCTCTGAAAAGTTGCGGAGAGGGTAAGCAGACTGCAGGTATCCAGGCTGTTTCATTCTCCGGCTGATTAGATAATCAGTAGCCAGATAAGCTCCCTGACGGTTATTGGGAACTACATAATTACAGTTAAGGTTTTCAAAATAGGCGTCCAGGATCACCACCGGAAAAGGAAGCTTCAGGAAAGGCCGGACCATTTCCTCCCGCATTTCAGTCCCAAACAAAATGATTCCCACACAGTCAGTAGTTCTTAAATCCCCCAGATAATGCTCCAGATTATCCCGCTTTTCATAAAATGTGATTACTTTCAGCTTATAATTATCCTTTTGCACTACGGATTCCATACCCTCCACCATAGCATCAAAAATAGGAGAATAGGACATGATGGCATTATGGGAACGATAGCTTACCGCGTAAATGCTTCCAGCTTTATTTTTTTTTAGAGAAAGTCTGGTAAAGTCATAGCCGTATTTTTCAGCGGCTTCTATCACCATCCGGCGGGTTTCCGTACTGACTCCGGGCTTATTGTTCAGCGCCATGGAGACGGCGGTCTGTGAAAGCTTCAGTTTTTCAGCCAGTTCTTTTGCGGTAATGGACATTTGCGGCACCTCCCAGAGTAATAATTGTAAAGCAAAAAGATAAAGTTTCACCTGTTTTTAGACGTAAAAGGATTTCCTGTGGAAACTGTTCATATTTCTTTAGCAGAAGTTTTTTCTGTTGTATATATTGTACTTCTTAATTGAAAAATAAACAATATATTTGTGAAGAATAAAGTGAAAATAAAGTCAAAAATACTTTATTTTTTATTGGAATAAAGCTAAAGGAGACCTATACTAGAGCTATAAAGAAAAGCAAACAGAATATCTGGGTAAGTAATAAAGAAAAATATTTTACAGCTAAGAAAAACCAAAAGAAAATAATAAATATAAACAAGGAGGAATACCAGAATGGCAAAGATCAAAATCGGCTACGCGCCAACCAGACGAAGTATTTTCAGTGCACCGGATGCAGTTAAGTATCGTGGACTTACTGCAGACAGATTAAAAGAATTAGGAATCGATTTTGTAGACATCACAGACGTAAATGACGAGGGTCTTCTTTATGACGAGGCAGGCCGCATCAAGATTGCAGAGAAATTCAAAAAAGAGAAAATCGACGGACTTTTCCTTCCGCACTGCAACTTCGGAACAGAGTTTGAATGTGCAAGACTTGCAAAAGAGTTAAATGTACCGGTTCTTCTGTGGGGACCTCTTGATGAGAGACCAGACGAGAACGGTGTCCGTCTTCGTGATACACAGTGTGGACTTTTTGCAACAGGTAAAGTCCTCAGAAGATTTCGCGTTCCATTTACATACATGACAAACTGCAGACTGAATGATCCGGTATTCGAGCGTGGTCTTCGTGATTTCATGGCTGTCTGTAATGTAGTAAAAACCTTCCGCAACATGAGAATTCTTCAGATTTCCACAAGACCATACGAGTTCTGGTCCACCATGTGCAACGAGGGTGAACTTCTTGAGAAATTCAACATCCAGCTGACCCCAATCCCAATGCCAGAGCTGACAGATGAGATGAAGAAAGCAAAAGCAGAAGGAACAGAGGTTGCAAAGGTTGTAGAATACTGCCGCCAGAACATGGAAATCTGCATTAAAGATAATGAACTTGAGAATGTAGCAGCCCTGAAAGTTGCCATGAAGAACCTGATTGAGAAATACGGCTGCCAGGCAGCTGCAATCCAGTGCTGGAACCAGCTGCAGAGCGAGATTGGAATTATGCCATGTGCAGCAAACGCACTTCTCAATGAAGAGGGAATTCCGGTTGTATGTGAGACCGATATTCACGGTGCAATTACCGCTCTTCTTGTTGAGGCAGCAGCACTTGATGACACAAGAAGCTTCTTCGCAGACTGGACTATCCGCCATCCTGACATTGAGAACGGCGAGCTTCTTCAGCACTGTGGACCATGGCCGATCTCTGTTGCAAGAGAGACTCCGAAGCTTACTTATCCGCTGGCATTCAGCCATCCGGGAAGCATTACAGCTGAGGCAAAACACGGCGAAGTAACTCTGGCACGTTTCGACGGCGACAACGGAGAATACTCCATGCTTCTTGGAAAGGCAAAAGGTGTTGATGGCCCGAAGGGTATGGGAACCTACCTCTGGGTTGAGGTGGAGAACATCAAACGTCTGGAAGCTAAGATCGTAGAGGGACCATACATCCATCACTGCGTAGGTATCCACAAAGACGTAGTTCCGGTACTTTACGAGGCATGCAAATACATGGGAATCACTCCTGATTTATATGATCCTATTGAAGAAGATGTGAAAGCATATTTAAGAGGTGAATGAGAATGGAAAATTTAAAGGCAAAATCTTTTGACTTAAGAAAAGATACTGTAGACATTATCGTTGCCGGAAAGGGCGGACATATCGGCGGTGATATGAGCGTGATCGATACTCTGATCAGCCTGTACTTCTGCCAGATGAACATTTCTCCGGAGAATCTGGACGACCCGGACCGTGACCGTTTCGTACTCAGCAAAGGTCATTCTGTAGAGGCTTATTACGCTGTACTTGCAGCAAAAGGCTTCCTGGATCTGGATGATATTAAGGCTCATTTTTCCAAATTCGGTTCCAAATATATCGGACATCCGAACAACAAGCTTCCTGGAATCGAGATGAACTCCGGTTCCCTTGGACATGGGCTTCCGGTTTGCGTAGGTATGGCTCTTGCTGGTAAAAAGGACAACAGAGACTACCGCGTTTACACTGTAATGGGTGATGGCGAGCTGGCAGAGGGCTCCGTATGGGAAGGCTTTATGGCTGGACATCAGTACAAGCTGGACAACCTTTGCGCAGTTGTTGACCGTAACCGCCTTCAGATTTCCGGAAACACAGAGGACGTTATGGGACATGACGACCTGAGTGAGCGTATCCGTTCCTTCGGATGGCATGTAATTGATGTAAAAGATGGAAACGACATTGACCAGTTAAATGCTGCTTTTGAAGAAGCAAAAACTGTAAAAGGCAAACCAACCGCTGTAATCGCCAACACTGTAAAAGGCTGCGGATCTTCCGTAATGGAGAATAAGGCAAACTGGCATCACAAAGTTCCGACACAGGAAGAATATGATCAGATCATCGCGGATTTTGCAGCAAGAAAGGAGGCCGCTCTTCATGAATAAGATTCCAAACAGACAGGCCATCTGTGAAGTATTGATGGATAAGGCAAAAGAAGATAAAGATATTATGGTGCTTTGCAGTGACTCCAGAGGATCTGCTTCCATGACACCATTTGCAGATAATTTCCCAGAGCAGTTCGTTGAGACCGGTATCGCAGAGCAGAACCTGGTAAGTATTTCCGCAGGTCTTGCAAAATGCGGCAAGAAGCCGTTCGCATGCTCACCGGCCTGCTTCTTATCCACAAGAAGCTACGAGCAGGCTAAGATCGACGTTGCATACTCCAATACAAATGTTACCCTGATCGGTATCAGCGGTGGTGTAAGCTACGGCGCACTTGGAATGAGCCATCATTCTGCACAGGATATCGCAGCTATGTCTGCTATCCCGAACATGAGAGTTTACCTTCCAAGCGACCGTCACCAGACAAAGCATCTGATCGAGGCACTGCTAAAAGATGAGAAACCGGCTTACATCCGTGTAGGAAGAAACCCGGTTGAGGATATTTATACAGAAGATAACTGCCCATTTGAAATGGACAAAGCAACTGTTCTGAAAGAGGGAACAGATGTAGCAATCATCGCCTGCGGTGAGATGGTACGCCCGGCTTACGAGGCTGCCAAATTACTGGAGACACAGGGCATTTCCGCAACTGTACTGGATATGTACTGCGTGAAACCTCTTGATGCTGAGGGCGTTGTAAAGGCTGCCCAGAATGCAAAGGCTGTTATCACGGTTGAAGAGCACGCTCCATTTGGAGGACTTGGCTCTATGGTAGCGCAGGTTGTTGGCGCCCAGTGCCCGAGAAAAGTGCTGAACATGGCTCTTCCGGATGCTCCGGTTATCACAGGTACCTCCCAGGAAGTATTTGATTACTATGGATTAAATGCTGAGGGTATTGCAAAGAAGGCTGTTGAAGCTCTGAAATAAAAATTAAATAAGAAACAAATTTAAGCGTGACTGACAGACTGCAAAAATGCAGAACCAGGATGCTGCTTAGAAGTGCTGTCCGATCGAGCGTGCTTCTGGGCAGTATCTGGTCAGGCTCGCTTATTTTTTTTAGAAAGTGAATTTAAGAGGATAGTAAAAATGGCAAAATATATTATTAGTATTGATCAGAGTACCCAGGGTACTAAGGCGCTTCTTTTTGATGAGACAGGAAGCATTATGCGCCGTACAGACCGCCCTCACAAGCAGATCATTAACGAAAAGGGCTGGGTTTCCCATGATCCGGAGGAAATTTACAGCAATGTTCTGGAGGTTGTGAAAGAGCTTCTGGAGGGGGTTGAGAAAGAGTGTGTAGTTGGTCTTGGTATCAGCAATCAGCGGGAAACTTCCCTTGCATGGAACAGGGTGACTGGCAAGCCTTATGGAAATGCAGTTGTATGGCAGTGTGCGCGTGCAGTTGATATCTGTGCCCGTGTGGAAAAGGCTGGCGCAGCAGAGATGATCCGCCAGAAAACCGGAATGAATCTATCCCCATATTTCCCGGCTTCCAAGATCGCATGGCTTCTGGAAAATGAAGAGGGTGCAAAAGCGGCAGCTGACCGTCATGAAATCTGCCATGGCACTATTGACAGCTGGCTGGTTTACAGGCTGACAGGGGGCAAGGAGTACAGAACCGATTATTCCAATGCTTCCAGAACACAGCTTTTCAATATTTTTGACCT
This sequence comes from Blautia glucerasea, assembly GCF_020537505.1. Lineage (GTDB taxonomy): Bacteria > Bacillota > Clostridia > Lachnospirales > Lachnospiraceae > Blautia_A. The sequence goes on from NZ_JAJBMO010000017.1 coordinate 20,676, forward strand.
GAAATGGGATGAGGAGATCTGCGGCTTATTTGGCATTGACCCGGCGAATATGGCTGAGGTTACAGATTCCGATGCCTGCTTTGGAGAAACGGATTTCGAGGGACTTCTTCCTCATAAGATCCCAATCCATGGCGTAATGGGCGATTCCCACGGCTCTCTTTTTGGACAGGGATGTTTGCAGCCTGGTATGATCAAATCCACTTATGGAACCGGTTCTTCTATTATGATGAATATTGGGGAGAAGCCGATTCTCAGTACTCATGGGGTTGTTACTTCTCTTGCGTGGAAAATCGGCGGCAAGGTTAACTATGTGCTTGAAGGCAATCTGAACTATACAGGCGCTGTGATTACCTGGCTGAAGGACGATCTTCAGATCATTTCTTCTCCTGGAGAGACCGGTAAACTGGCGAAAGAAGCCATTCAGGAGGACAGCCTGTATCTGGTTCCTGCATTCAGCGGTCTTGGCGCTCCTTACTGGGACAGCGAGGCGAGAGCTTCTGTTGTAGGCATGAGCCGTACTACCCGCAAGGCTGAGTTTGTTCGTGCTGCACTTGAGTGTATCGCTTATCAGATTACAGATGTTGTGCAGGCCATGTCTGAGGATGCTGGTGTTCCGGTGAAGGAGCTTCGCGTAGATGGCGGTCCGACCCGAAACGACTATCTGATGCAGTTCCAGAGCAATATTGCAGATGCAGGAGTTCTGGTTCCGGATTCTGAGGAGCTTTCCGCTATTGGACCGGCTTATGCAGCTGGACTGAGACTAGGCGTTTGGGACAAACACATTTTTGGAAAATTAAATCGTGTGTCCTATAAACCGAACATGGATAGAGAAGTACGGGAGAAGAAGTATACAGGATGGAAGAAGGCGGTAGCTTCCGTGATCACAAATAAATAAAAGAAAATGATCAAGGCGGACGACCGGAAGGTACGGGGTGTTTCGGACAACGTCAAAAAACGGGATTTTGTGAGCAAAATCCCGTTTTTTGACTAACTGTCCGAAACACAACGCTGCTCCCAGTCTGTGTGCTGGATGAAACTATGTGAATGTTGAAATATTTATTTAGAGGGAGAAAAAAAGTGGAAGGATGGTAGCGCTAAATAAATGTGACACTAAATAAAGAAATTGGACTTGACGGTGGATGCTTTGTAATCGTAAAATTTTTGTATAGATTATAAAAAGACGGAGTGGGTTTTGGCATTTTAGTAGGGCAGAATTCACAAGTGAAAATGCAGAGCTGGAGGCTGACTGCCAGGTTTTTGTTTGAGGGCAGTAAAGGCTGTGGGCTGGCAGAAGCCAGGGACTTTGCAATAGTTTAGATTAGTTAAGAGAAGGAGAACAGGGAAATGAAATTAGGAATTGTTTACACAAGTACCACACCGGAGCTGATCGAGTGCGTGAATGAGGAGATCAGAAAGAATTTAGGAGATGCACCAGAGATCCTGAATTATCAGGATCCGTCCATTCTGGCAGAAGTAAGAGAACATGGATATGTAACGGCAGGCGCAGCAGCCCGTCTTGTAGGAATGTATATGCAGGCTGTTTCTGACGGCGCAGATGCGGTTTTGAACTGCTGCTCGTCTGTTGGCGAGGTTGCAGATGCTGCTCAGGATATTGGCCGTTATACCGGTATTCCGATTGTCCGTATTGATGAGGAAATGTGCCGTGAGGCTGCCCGTCTTGGCAAGAGAGTGGGTGTTCTGGCCACACTGCCGACTACACTGGAGCCTACCAAGAATACCGTTTCCCGTGTGGCAAGAGAGATGAACAGCCATGTAGAGCTGGTGGATGGTCTGGTAGATGCCTTTGGCGCAGACCAGGATAAATTTAAGGCACTTCTTTGCGGAAAAGCGGCTGAGATTGCAGATCAGGTAGATGTGATTCTTCTGGCACAGGGCTCAATGGCTTATGCAGAGGACGCAATCCACGAGAAAACCGGCAAACCAGTTCTTTCCAGCCCACGTTTTGGAGCACAGGCACTGGCAGCTGCATTGAAGGCTAAGGGATTATAATAATAAAGGAGAATAACAATGCTTACAGATACAACCAGATCCCCATACGCGAAGGTTCATGCCCTGGACGGAATGAACGTAAAATGGACCGGCGGTCTTTGGAAGGAACGTTTTGATACCTGTGCGAATAGCACCGTGCCTCAGCTGAAGCACATGTTTGACAGCAAAGACATCAGCCATGTGGTAGAGAATTTTAAGATTTGTGCTGGCGATGCAGATGGAGATTTTGATGGAACCGTTTTTGGGGACGGAGATTTTTATAAATGGATGGAGTCTGCCATTTATACGGCTTATCAGACCGGTAACCAGCAGTTGAAAGATGAAATCGAGGATTACATAGCCCTGATCGGAAGAGCACAGCAGCCGGATGGTTACCTTTCCACCAAACAGATCATTGGAGAGAGAAGCCAGAACGGCGTTTTCAGAATGGGCGATATCAACGATTTTGAGGTTTATAACTTTGGTCACATGTTTACCGCAGCATGTGTGCACAAGAGAATTACCGGAAAGGACAATTTCCTGGCAATTGCAGCCAGAACAGCAGATTATCTGGAGCATCTTTACGAAGAGGCAGAGCGCACCGGAGAAGTCCAGACTGCTGTTTGCCCCTCTCATTACATGGGATTGGTGGAAATGTACCGTACCACTGGGGAAGAGCGCTATCTGAGGCTGGCGAAGCAGGCCGTTGTCCTTCGTGACAGTGTAAAAGACGGCATGGACGATAACCAGGACAAGATCCCGCTGAAAAAGCATGAGAAGATCCTGGGACATGCAGTGCGGGCAAATTATCTCTATGCAGGTGTTGCGGATCTTTGCCTGGAAGAGCAGGATCCGGATTATATGGAGGTTCTCCACAAAGTATGGAGAAGCCTTGTGGATAAAAAGCTTTATATTACCGGCGGATGTGGAGCATTGTATAATGGTGCGTCCCCTTATGGATATTTCTTTGACCATCAGCTTGTACATCAGGCTTATGGTTATGAATATCAGCTCCCGAATATCACAGCTTACAATGAGACCTGCGCGTCTTTGGGCGGTGTTTTCTGGGCATACCGTATGTTCCAGCTTGAGCCGAAGGCAGAGTATTTTGATATTCTTGAGCGTATGATGCTGAATACCAATCTGGCAGCGCTTAGCCTGGATGGTAAAAGGTTTTTCTATGAAAATATGTTAAGACGTGCCAAAAAGCTTGATTATAAGCTGATCTGGCCGCTTACCAGAAGCGAATATATTCTCAGCTACTGCTGTCCGCCAAACCTGGCAAGAACCATTGCACAGTCCAGCGAGTACGCATATCTTACCTCTGATAACAGTGTATGGACTGGTATGTATGGTGCAAGTGAAGCGCAGGTGAAGCTGGAAAATGGCGGAGAGTTTACATTGGTTCAGTCCACGGATTATCCTTTTGACGGAACAATCCGTTTCACAACAAAGGATGTGAAAGTAAATGCTCCGGTTCATTTAAGACTTCGTATTCCGGGATGGGCAGCTGGCGGTTCCATTAAGGGCGCTGGTGCAGACCGTGAACTGACGAAAGAGGATGCAGGAACCTATCTGAATATTCTGGTTGAGGATCCGCAGAACATGGATGTACAGCTGGTTCTGGATATGGAGATCCGGTATACAGTTGCCAACAACATGGTAGAAGAGACGGTAGGCCAGGCTGCGATTGAGCGCGGACCGCTGGTATACTGCTGCGAGAGCGTGGATACACAGGCCGCTGATCTGGATGATATTTATCTGGATCTGAATGCGGAATTTACTCCTGTAGATTTCGAGATTCAGGGAAGAAAGATGACTGCCCTGGAGACGGAAGAGTACACCATCGACCGCTCTGAATTTGACAGAAGTGTCCTGTATCAGCCGCTGAAATATCACGGTATGAGCAGAAAGCATGTACGTCTGATCCCGTATTATGCATGGGATAACCGTGACTACGGCGAAATGAGGATCTGGTTCCCAATCGCATATACTGTATAATAAATTGAGTTATCATAACCTGCGCTATGAACGAAAAAAGGCAGTGCCGAGCAGAATCCGGAAGCGGCGGAATGGTAAATGCCGCTCAATTTCTAATTATACTTTGAACGAATAGAATGGAGAGTTATAGAAATTATGGAATGTAAAGTAATTCCTTTTCATACCGTCGAGGAGAGAAGCAAAACAGACGCCGCCAAAGCAGAAGCCCTTCTTTCCCAGGCAATGGAAGGTTTTCATAAAAAACTGGTAGTGTTGGATGACGATCCCACAGGTGTACAGACCGTTCATGATGTGTCTGTTTACACAGACTGGGAAGAAGAATCCATCCGCAAGGGCTTTGAGGAGAAAGAATCCATGTTTTTTATCCTCACCAATTCCCGCAGCTTTTCTGTGGAGGAGACTACAAAGGTACACCAGGATATTGCCGCACGTGTGGCAAAGGTGGCAGGGGAGCTGGGGCAGGATTTCATGATCATTTCCCGTGGAGATTCCACTTTAAGAGGTCATTATCCGTTGGAAACGCAGCTTCTGGCGGATGGACTGGCGGACGGGAATGCAGGAGAATCAGAGAAAATGGCAGCTGACAATGGAGCTTCTGCAGGGAGCACAGCTGTTGACGGCGAGATCATCTGCCCGTTTTTTCCAGAAGGCGGCCGCTACACAATGGACAATATCCATTATGTAAAAGAGCAGGACAACCTGGTTCCAGCCGGTATGACGGAATTTGCCAGGGACAAAACCTTCGGCTACAAATCCTCCGACCTTACAGAATATGTGGAGGAAAAAACAGAAGGAAAGTACCATAAAGAGGACTGTATCACCATTTCCCTGGACGAGCTGAATGCTCTGGATGTGCAGGGAATTAAAGACAAGCTTATGTCTGCACAGAATATGGCGAAGATCATTGTGAACGCAGTATCCTATGCAGACCTGAAAGTTTTTTGCGCCGCACTTGTACTTGCAATGAAAGCTGGAAAGCATTATATGGCAAGAACTGCCGCTGCTTTTACCAAGGTGATGGGACGTATTTCAGATCAGCCCCTTCTGGGAAGAGCACAGCTGGAGGGCGATACAAAGAACGGAGGAATCGTTCTGATCGGTTCCCATGTAAAGAAGACCACAGATCAGCTGAACTGTCTGAAAGAACTGGACGGACAGGCTGACTTTATGGAATTTCAGGTAAATACCGTATTCGAAGAAAATGGTCTGGAGAAAGAGGTAGAGAGAACGGTGAAGGCAGCAGAGGAGAAAATCCTGTCTGGAAGAACCGTTGTAATTTATACAAGCAGACAGCTTCTTGCACCGGAGAATATGACTCCGGAGGAGAAACTGCAGATTTCCGTAAAGATTTCCAATGCAGTGACCAGTATTATCGGCAAGCTTTCCGTGAAGCCGAAATTCATCATTGCAAAAGGCGGAATCACTTCATCTGACGTGGGAACCAAAGCACTTCGGGTAAAGAAAGCCCGTGTTATGGGCCAGGTGAAGAAGGGAATCCCGGTATGGATGACCGGCGAAGAAAGCAAATTCCCTGGAATGCCGTACATTATTTTCCCGGGAAATGTGGGTGAAGTAAGTACGTTGAAGGAAATTGTAGAGGAATTGATCTGAAAAATAGCATGATTGCAGGTCTTCGTTTACACGAGTAGCAAATTTCAATTACGTAAGAGTTTTAATGACCTAACAAGTAAATTTTTAGTCTGTTTTGAACAGCTTACGGAGACACTGTAGGTTAGAAAGATGTCTATTTGGAAGAGATTCGCTTAAATAGGAGGTTTACATAATGAGAAAAGTAATTATATCCCTGGCACCTGTACAGGCAGGCACCAGTGTGGATGCAGTAAAGCTTGCAGAGGATGTAGAAAAAAGCGTAAAACTTGGTGCTGCTATGTGTCACCTTCACTGCCGTAAACCAGATGGAAGCCTTACACCGGATATTTCTTATATGTCTGAGTGCTTTGACGAAATTCTGAAACGGACAGATGTGGTAGTTCAGGCGTCTACAGGCGGTGTTTCCGACATGAACATTCAGGACCGCTGCAATCCTCTTGATTACCCCAAGGTAGAGAGCGCATCTCTCAATGGCGGAAGTACAAACCTTGGTGAGGCAGTCTATATTAATTCTTTTGATGATATCCGCTACTGCGCAGACGCTGTTTATAAGAGAGGAATTCTTCCGGAAACAGAAGTTTTTGATATTGGAATGTTACATAACATGGCAGTGGTAAGATCTGAGCAGCCATTTGCGGATCCAATGCTGTTTAACCTGGTATTTGGACACAAAGGCGGCATGCAGCCTACACCGGAGATGCTGGCAGCCTTCCGTTCCTTCGTTCCGTCTGATGCGCTCTGGGGTGTGACGCATTTTGGACGTGACAATTGGACATTCCTGGCAGCCGCTATCGCTATGGGAGCAACTGTAGTCCGTGTTGGATTTGAGGACAGCCATTACCTGGACGAGGGCGTAGATGCTGAGTATAACTGGCAGGTAGTTGAGAAGCTGGTAAACCTGATCCGCGCCATGGGACTGGAACCGGCTACACCAGATGAAGCAAGACAGATGCTGAATCTGAGAAAACGCTAAAATCAAAATAAAGTTTGCGCAGCAAACGCTACTTCTTGTGCTTGTCACAAGAAGGTTCATCTATTATGCGCAGCAAACGCTACTTCTTGTGTTTGTCACAAGAAGATTACAATCTGAGAATATATGTCAGAAAGGATTAGAAAAAATGTTGACAATCAAAAAAGTATACATGGATTACGAAACAGCCCCGGTTGGTGTTTCCCATATGCCCCAGTTTGCCTGGGAGCTTGTAAGCGATAAGAAAAATGTAAAACAGAAATCCTACGAACTTCAGATTGCAAAAGACGCTGATTTTACAGATCTGATCTATAACAGCGGAAAAATAGAGTCTGAGGAATCTGCACATGTTTATGCAGAAGGTGCTTCACTGGAGAGCGGCAAACGTTATTTTGTCCGCGCAAAAACCAGTGACGGCGAGGAAGAAACTGTCTGGAGCGATACTGCTTCCTTCGTAACTGCCCTTGCAGGGGAAAATGGAGAGTGGGAGGAAGGCGCACCTGCATGGAAAGCACCTTTTGTATCCGCCGAAACTGACGATTCCTATAAGAGCGTTTCCAAAGGAACCTATGTAAGAGGAACCTTTGAAATCAAAAAAGATATAAAAGAAGCCTATGCCTTTACCACAGCCCTTGGCCTGTATCAGTTTTACCTGAATGGCAAAAAAGTTGGTGAGGACGAGATGACACCGGGATGGACATCCTATAGAAGACATCTCCTCTATCAGACCTATGATGTAACGGAATATCTGCAGAAGGGCATTAACGGCGCCGGGGCAATGCTGGCTCCAGGCTGGTACAAAGGCGTTATGGGCCTGACAAAAGCCCGCAACAACTATGGCGACCAGACTGCTTTCACCATGGAACTTCTGATTCGCTACACCGATGGAACAACAGAATCTGTTTATACGGATCCATCCTGGAAAGGCTGCGATTCACCGGTAGTATTTGCAGAAATCTATGATGGTGAGACTTATGATGCAGCCCTTGAGATTCCGGACTGGTCAAAGGCAGAAACTACAAAAGGCGATTGGAAGCCGGTTCAGCTTGTATTCTTTGATACACAGGTTATGCGCGCGCAGTACGCTGCAAAGGTTCGTGTAATGGATCGTATTCCTGCAAAACGTATTTTCAAAACACCGGCAGGAGACCGGGTAGTTGATTTTGCCCAGAATATGGCAGGCCGCATTGAAGTAACTGCCACTGGTAAGCCGGGAGACGTGATCGAGCTCCACTGCTTCGAGGTTCTGGATAAGGATGGAAATGTATATCTGGACAACCTTCGTGCAGCCAAAGCAACGATGAAATATACTTTTGCAAGGGAAGAGACAGTTACCTGGCATCCGACTTTTACGTACATGGGATTTCAGTATGCGCTGATTGTTTCCTATCCAGGCGAGCCGAAAACTGAGAATTTCACAGCCTGCACCCTTCACTCCAACATGGCTTCAAACGGAAGTCTGGAGTGTTCCAATCCGCTGCTGAACCAGCTTCATCACAACTTCCTGTGGGGCTTAAAGAGCAACTTCCTGGATGTGCCTACAGACTGCCCGCAGCGTGACGAGCGCCTTGGATGGACTGGCGATGCAGAGATCTTCTGCCGCACAGCCACTTATCTGATGAATACTTACACATTCTATAAAAAATGGCTCCGCGACTTGGAAGTTGACCAGACACCAGAGGGCGGTGTTCCACACGTTATCCCGAACATTGAGGAGGGACGCACTGATGGAAACTGGCTTCTCCGCCAGGGCCCCCATTCCGCAGCAGCCTGGGCTGATGCTGCCATCATCAATCCATGGACCATGTACCTGATGTACGGCGACAAAGATATTCTGAAAAAACAGTACAACAGCATGAAGGGCTGGATTGATTTCATGCGTGCCCATGCGGTAGATTACATTTGGAATTACAAGCTGCAGTTTGGCGACTGGGTAGCTCTTGACGCAAAGGAGGGCAGCTATTTCGGTGCAACACCAAATGACCTGACCTGTACTGCCTATTATGCATACTCTACCGGACTTTTTGTCCAGATGGCGAAAGCCCTTGGAAAAGAGAATGTGGCAGCAGAGTATGAGGAGCTTTATCATAAGATTGTAAAGAAATTCCAGGAGACCTTCTTCGACGCAGAAGGAAATATGACAGCACAGACACAGACCGCACATATTGTGGCACTGTATTTCCAGCTGACTCCTGAGAAATATATCACAAAAACGGTAGAAGGTCTGAAACGCCTTCTGGACAAAGAAAACGGTCATCTGGTTACCGGATTTGTGGGAACTCCGTATTTCTGCCATGCCCTCAGCCAGAATCACAGCCTGAAGGAAGCTTACGACCTGCTTCTGAAAGAGGATTTCCCGTCCTGGCTGTATCAGGTGAAAAAAGGTGCCACCACGATCTGGGAGCACTGGGATGGAATGAAGGATGACGGAAGTATGTGGAGTGCAGATATGAACTCCTTTAATCATTATGCTTATGGGGCTATTGGTGAGTGGATGTACCGTGCAATGGCCGGAATTGAAGCTGATCCAGAACATCCGGGCTTTAAACATGCGATACTCTATCCGCGCATTGGTGGAAATCTGAAGTACACTGCAGGAAAATATCATAGCATTTATGGTGATGTTGGTGTAAAATGGGAAGTCCAGGGAAAACAGATTACTTTAACTGTTCAGATTCCGGTAAATACAACAGCAGAGATCCGTCTGGATCAGGCGAAAGCGGTTCTGGAAAGCGATGGACTGACATTTATCAGGGAAGCAGACTATATGGCTGCTGAAGCAGGAAGCGGTACATACCAGATCGTATTTGAACAGTAATCATAATGCAGAATGCGAAAGGGTGATGAGAATATGGAAAAGAAAAAGGAACCTTCAGGAATACAGAAAGCGTGGAGACGGCTGAGTATTCAGAATCAGATTTTTTTATCCATGTTTCTTATCACCCTTTTGGGTGTGGGCGTTTTGATGAATATTGTATACAAAACCTCTATTGATGCTATTGAACAGAATTACAGGGCATCTTATCAGTCTACGCTGAAGAATTCCAGCCGCGTTATGGATATGAATCTGAAGAACATTGTAGACGTAGGCCGAAATTTTCTGAATGATGAAGCTCTTCAGCAGATTCTGGAAAAAGGCAACGAATACGGAGGAAGCAAGTTTGCATCCACAGACCGTGAGAAACTTCGTGTGATTGCAAATGAAATGGCAAGTCAGCAGGTGTGGGTGAATTATATAGTATTTACGGATCTTTATGGCCATGTGTATCAGCTGAACAATGTGAACCAGGGTACTTATGATTTCTATAATTATTATAGTGATAAGGATATTCTGGAAGAAAGCTGGGTGAAACAGGCAAAGGCTGCGCAGGGAAAGGAAATTTTTTTCCGTGACAGTATTTTAAAAGCAGGAACAAAGAAAGGATTTTCTTATGCGAAATATATGATCAATCCCTCTGATGGACAGGGAATGGGCTATATGGTGGTCGGACTGAGCCAGAAGCTGCTGGGAAAATCCTTTGTCATGGGCAATGAAAGCTTTGATTCCAGTAACTTTATGGTTGTAGATGAGGATGATCAGCTGGTTTATTTTGCGGGAAATGAGGAAAAGGAGAATGCAATTATGCAATCCTATTCGAATCCGGGAGAGAATCATCTGTATCTGTTTTCTTCTGTCACCAATTCTACTACAGGCTGGCATATTGTAAACGTAGTGGAGAAAAATGAGATCAGTGAAGAGAGCAAAAATATCCGTCTGACCTCGTTTCTGGTAGCCGGCTGTGTTCTTATAGTGGGTTTTCTCATGGCACGAATCATTTCCAGAACCATTAGCCATCCCCTGAAGCAGCTGGAAAATACCATTGCACAGGTTGGCGAGGGAGAGCGTCACATTACAGAAGAGTTTGACTACAGTGAAGTTGGCCGGATCGGACGGAAATTCAAGGAAATGGTCAATACGAACCTGGAGCTTTCCGAGCACCTTATGGCGGTGAAGCTGAATGAACGGGAAGCAGAGCTGCTTTTGCTTCAGTCCCAGATCAATCCCCATTTTCTTTATAATACACTGGATTCTCTGTACTTTGTTGCGATTATGCATGGGGATGACCAGATGGCAGAAATGGTAGAAGCACTTTCTGATAACTTTAAGCTGGCGCTGAATAATGGAAGCAAATATATTAAAGTTGCGGATTCTGTGAAATGGATGCAGGGCTATATGAAGCTTCAGAATATGCGCTATAATAATCGTTTTGAACTGTTCGTGGATATCAGCAGGGAAATTCTTCAGCGTGAAACGATTACCTTTATTTTTCAGCCATTTATTGAAAACGCCATGTATCACGGCCTGGAGCCGAAGATTGGAAAGGGAAAGATTTCCCTTCGCGGCTGGCAGGAGCAGAATAATATGATTTTCACTATTGAAGATGATGGCGTGGGAATTGATGATATGTCCAGACTGGAGAATGGTTATGGAGTGCGCAATGTAATAGAGCGTATAAAGTTGAATTATGGGGAAAAATACGGTGTAACATTCGAAAGCAGCCCGGGCAATGGAACGAAGGTAACGATTGTGGTTCCGGTAAGATAAGGGATAGAGAAATGCAGATACAAGGAGGATTTTCATGTATCGCTTAGTGGTAATTGATGATGAATATATAGTTGTGCAGGGAATTAAGGCTTTAATTTCCCGTCTGAAACTGGATTATGAGGTAGTGGGTGCAGCTTATGACGGAATCCAGGGACTGGAAGTGATCCGAAGTGAGAAACCGGATGTAGTAATTACGGATATCCGAATTCCGGGGCTGGATGGTCTGTCTGTGATCGAGGCAGCGAAGGAAGAATGTCCGGATACATATTTTATTGTGATCAGCGGCTATTCTGAATTTGTGTATGCGCAGAGGGCGCTTACTCTTGGAGTAAAAGACTATATTGATAAGCCGGTTACAGCAGATAAACTGAAAAATGCCCTTACCAGAATTGAAGATGAATGGGCGAAGACTCGTCATGAAGATAATCGTAAGGCACAGGCTAATCGTGAGAAATTTCAGGAATTGGAAAAAATTTTTGAGAGCAGTGTAAAATGTATTACAGACTGTGATGCTGCAGCATTTCGGGAAGAATGCCGGCAGGCAATCAGATGTCTGCAGGAACTTTACCCGGAGCTGCAGGATTTTCGCAGGGAATTTTACAAGCATCTCTGTGTGCTCAGCGATGTACTGATCGAAAGCCAGAAGCAGGTGGAACGAGGGTTACTTGTTTCTTTTCAGGAGATGGCAAAATGTCAGAGCATAGAAGAAGTACAGGCCTATGGGGAAAGCGTTCTGTCTGATATCAGCAAGCATCTGACAGCAGACCAGACCGGAAGCAAACACAGAGTTATCCTGGAGCTTCTTACTTATCTGGACGAGCATTATGATCAGGATATCGGTCTGAGTGAGCTTGCAGACAGAGCCGGAATGAGCACGGCGTACTTAAGTGTTCTTTTTAAAACAGAGGTTGGTACATCTTATGTGAAATATCTGACGGATCTTCGCATAAAAAAGGCGAAGAAGCTGCTGCAGGATGGATATAAGGTTAATGAAGTCAGTGAAATGGTGGGCTATAATAATTACAGATATTTCTGCGATATTTTTAAAAAACACGAGGGCATGACTCCCAATGAGTACAAGGGAAATGTGTGGAAAGCAGAAGGATAAAAACGGGATTTGCAAAATGCACATATTCGGATTTCTGAATATGTGCATTCTATATATTTAGCACAATTGAATGCCTGGGTAAGTAGAATTTTTTATAAAAAACAGTCTAAAAAAACTGTACATTACCCAAAAAATTAGGCACTGGTAAAAAAACAGAACAATGGTATTATATAACCATAAGATATTTCCCGGGGATACAAAGAAACAAATTAAACGTGACCGAAAAGTAAATGGCTATCAAGAGTAAATTATAACAAAGTTCAATAATTTTGAAAATTCTGGAGGAATTTATAATGAAAAAGAGAGCATTAGCTATTTTAATGGCAGCATTAACAGCAAGCACAATGTTTGCAGTTCCTACATTTGCAGCAGATTACTCAGGAGAGGATCCGCAGCTTGAGAAAAACATCAAAATCCTTACCATCTGGGCAGAAGATAATGACAATGGTATGCTGTTAAACAAAATCTGCGAAGACTATCAGAAAAATGTAAACCCGAATTTCACATGGGAATATGAGATGGTTGCTTCTGACAACCTTCAGCAGAAAATTGCTACACTTGCAGCATCCAATGATCTTCCGGATCTGTTCGCTTACGAAGCAGGTGCTCCGCTTAGCGTTCTCATCGATTCCGGAAAGGTTAAAAATATTACAGAAGCTGTTGACGAGATCGGAACAGCAGATTATTTAAACAGCGGTGCTGTTGAGCTTCTGAAAGGATTATCCGGAACAGATGATCTTTATGATCTTCCTCTTGGACTGAATGTAGAAGGCTTCTGGTACAACAAAGCCCTGTTCGAGCAGGCAGGATGCGAGGTTCCTACTACATGGGATGAGTTTGAAGAGGTTCTTCAGAAACTTTCCGATGCGGGTATCCAGCCTCTTACAACCGGCGGATCTGACAAATGGGGTGCAACCCGTCTGATCAATGCATACGCAGTAAGAACCGCAGGAAACGACATTATGACAAAAGCAGCTGACGGCGAAGTTCCTTATACAGATGAGAAACTTGTTGCAGCAGCTGATAAGATTGCAGAGTGGGCAGAGAAAGGATATTTCGGAGAAGGTATCACAACAGTTGATATGAACACAGCTGGTTCCATGCTGATGAGTGGAAAAGCAGCTATCTTCTACAATGGTTCCTGGTTTACACAGAACCTGACTGATGCTTCCCAGAACCCGGCAGGCGAGGACGGAATCGGATTCTTCAACATTCCGGTTGCAGATGAGTCTATCAGCTCCTCTACTTCTTACTCTATGAACTGTGGTAACATCCTTGCACTTGACAACGATAAATATGATGAAGCTACAGGATGGTTCCTGAAATACTTCATGGAGAACATCGGAAACGTAGCTATGGAAGATCAGGGAACTGTTAAAGGCTACACATATGATGTTGCAGCAGATGATATGGATAACTACACCAAGCTTGTTCTTGACGAGATTGACAAATCCACAGAAGGATTTGCATGGTGGGAAGCAAAAATGCCTAGCGAAATCTCCAAGACAGCTCAGGAAAATGTACAGCCTCTGTTAAACGGCGAAATGACTGGCGAAGAATATATGCAGTCCATCCAGGATGTATATGACATGCAGTAAGTAACAGCTTTGGCAATATAAGCTTTGAACTTCAAATGGGAGTGTTTGCCAGCAGACACTCCCGTTTTTGTTGAAAAAATTCGAAATTTTAATGGTTTTTGACACAGAAAGGAAGGAATTTTATGAACAAGGTATTAGGTAATAAGAAAGCGATATCCCTTTTCGTAGTTCCGGCACTGATTATTTACACCATTATTGTAATGGTACCGGTTATCTGGTCGTTGTATTATTCATTCTTCAGCGGCAGCCCGGGACTTCAGTGGGAATTTGCCGGATTTGACAATTATGCAAGACTTTTCAGAGACAAGAACTTTTTGAATGCATTGACAGTAAACTGTAAATATGTATTGGTAGTAACCGTTGGTCAGGTTGGAATGGGACTTTTACTTTCCCTGATGTTTAAATTCTGGCTGAGAAGATGCAAAACTATCGTAAGAACTCTGGTTTTCTTCCCGGTAGTACTTCCTACTGTTGCAGTAGGTCAGCTGTTTGCAAAGATCTATGAGATTCAGCCAAACTATGGTCTGTTAAACTCATTGCTTGACTCTCTTGGTTTTACGAACCTTGTTCAGCCATGGATCGGTCAGTCCAGCACAGCTCTCTGGGCATTGTGCGTAATGGATATCTGGGTAGCCATGGGATTCTATTCCGTAATTTTCTATGGAGCACTCCTTGATATCTCTGATGATGTCCTGGAAGCAGCCAGAATCGACGGCTGCGGTGGATGGCAGTTATTTAAAAACATTCTTCTTCCGCTTCTTCGTCCGATGGTAATTACCAGCCTTGTATTCAGCTTCTCCGGAACTGTAAAAATGTTCGAGTCTGCTATGGCTCTTACAAAGGGCGGACCTGGAAGTGCAACAAAATCACTGTCCATGTATATGTATGACGTTGCATTTACTTATAATAAGGTTGGTTACGCCAGCGTTATCGCAATCGTGATCTTCCTGATCTGTGTAGTTGGATCTCTTGTTATCAACAGATTTGATGTGAAAGACTGAAAGGAGGAAATATTATGAAAAAAGTAAAAGCAGCTTTTCGAGGAATTGTAATTTTCCTTCTTTGCGTAATTGAGATCTATCCGTTATTCTGGATGCTTACTGCATCCTTCAAGAAACAGGCTGAGTGGAGTGAGAAGCCAGCTTATGCGTTAAATGATGGCTTTTATTTTCAAAACTACTCTGATGCATGGACGAGAGGACATATGTCCACCTTCTTTAAGAACAGTTTGATCACTACATTAGTAGCACTTGTATTTATTGTATTTTTCTCAGTAACTGTAGGATTTGCTGTAACAAAGATGAAATGGAAATTCAGAAATGCAGTTGCACAGTATTTCCGTTTCGGTATCATGATTCCGGTAGCAATTGCTTTGATCCCGCTGTTCCAGATTTACAGCAGATCAAACCTGTTAAATACCAGAATATGTCTGATCATTACGTACATAGCATTCGGTTTGTCGTTGTCCATTTATCTGGTTCAGGGATATCTTCGTTCCTTCCCGGATGATATTATGGAGGCAGCTGTTATTGATGGCTGCGGTATTTACAGACTGATGTGGCATATTGTAACACCACTTATGAAGAACTCTATTGTAACCGTACTGGTTCTTCAGTTCTTCTTCAAATGGAACGACCTTCTGTTTTCCATGACATTCATCAGTGATTCTGCACTGAAGACTGTTCAGACAGGACTTCTGTACTTCTCTGATGAGTTTGGATCCAAGAACTGGGGTGCAATCTTCGCCTCTGTATCCATGAGTGTATTCCCACTTCTGATTCTGTACATGGCACTGAATAAGAAACTGATGGAAGGTATGACAGCCGGAGCTGTAAAGGGTTGATTTTATGGAAGATAAAAGGACAGAGCAGTATAGACAGGAATTAAAAGAATTTGTAATGTCTCACACGGAGGATGTGCTTAAGAATCCGCGAAGCTTTATCCGTTATCCGTTTATTGATCCAGGTTCCGTTTACGATGGAAATGTATGGGACTGGGATACCTACTGGTCCGTATATGGCTTTCTAAATCTGGCGGATTCCTACCAGGATCCGTCTGTGAAGCCAAGAATTATAGAGCACGCACAGGGAAATATCCGCAATTTCTTTGACCATCAGTTGGAAGATGGATATATTCCCATGATGATCGAGGTTGCAGACTGGCCGGAGCCTTATCTGAATATGAGGCATAAGGAAGGCAAAATTATGAATATGCATAAGCCCTTCCTTTGCAGCCAGATGTGCCTGATCAGTGATTATACCGGTGATTATGCCTGGACAAAAGAATTTCTTCCTGGCGTGGCGAAGTATTTTGACTGTTATAATCACTATTATTTTCATGAAAACAGCGGACTGTATGTATGGCAGGATGATATTATGATCGGTATGGACAATGATCCGGCTACCTTTGGCCGTCCACCATTTTCCACTGCGAACATTTACCTTAACAGCTTCATGTGCGTAGAGCTGGAAGCTGGTGCCAAATTATATAGAAAGTTCGGCAAAGAGGAAGAGGCGAAGAAGCTTCTTGAGAAACGTCAGGCATTGATTGAGGCAATCCAGCAGGAATGCTGGGACAAACGTGACCGTTTCTTCTATTCTGTTGATGTGGATATTAAGACCAGAAAATATGACTGGTTCCATCAGGGGCTTGGGGTTTTCTGGAAAACACTGCCCATTAAAATTCGTGTATGGTCCGGATTTATTCCTATGTATGCAGGAATTGCCACGAAGGAGCAGGCAGCAGACATGGTAAAGCATATTTTTGATCCCGATACCTTTGGTTCTGACTTCGGTCTGACCACGCTTTCAAAGGATGAAAAAATGTTTGACCTGTCTGTTACCAATAACCCGTCCAACTGGCTTGGCCCGATCTGGCTGGTTGCAAACTATGTGGTATTCCGCGGACTTTTGAACTACGGATACCGCATGGAGGCGGAAATTATGTATAAGCGCACCATGCGCCTTCTCGGAGAAGACCTGGAGAAAACAGGCAGCCTTCATGAATACTACAACCCATTTAATGGAGAGCCGGTTATGAACGGCGGCTTCATCAACTGGAATGTACTGGCACTGAATATGGCAGACGAACTGGAAGGCAAGAAGCCAATGTGCCTGCCGGAGCTGCTGGAAAAACAGGCAGAAAAGTAATCATTAGAATAAGGTTTTTCTGCTGTGAGGTAAGTAAATATAGGAAAAGGATTGCAGAATACGTGGGATTTTGCAGTCCTTTTTGTTTGCCAGATACTGTACAAAAAAATGCAGAGCGGTTATACTTAAACTATAAGCTCTTGCAGGGAGGTGCTGAGGAAATGGGGCAGATAAAAGAAAATATTTATACTGACGGGAGGACTATAGTGTGATTCAGAACCCGATTCTTCCGGGATTTTGCCCGGATCCAAGTATTATACGAGTTGGAGAAGATTATTATATTGCAAATTCAAGCTTTGAATGGTGGCCGGGTGTGAAAATCTATCATTCTAAAGATCTGATGCATTATGAACAGCTGCCATCGCCCCTGAACCGAATGAGCCAGCTTAATATGGTTGGCGAGGGTGATTCCTGTGGTGTATGGGCACCGGATATTTCCTGGGATGGGGAATACTTCTGGCTGGTTTATACGGACGTGAAAACCCGTACAGGAGGACTTTTTAATACCCATAATTATCTTGTAAAATCAAAGGACATCCGTGGCGGCTGGCTGGAACCGGTTTATCTGAACAGCTCAGGCTTTGACCCATCTGTATTTCACGATACAGATGGAAAAATGTATATTGTAAATATGATCAACAATTTTAAGGGAATTCTGGTACAGGAGTATGACCCTGAGAAGGAATGCCTGGTGGGAGAGGCGAAAAATGTCTTTCCGGGAACCGGACGAGGCTATACAGAAGGTCCACATATTTACCATATTGGAGAATATTATTATCTGCTGATGGCAGAAGGGGGAACCGGATATGAGCATATGGTAACTATGGCAAGAGCAAAATCTATCTGGGGACCTTATGAGGAGGATCCGGGGAATCCGGTGCTGACTTCCGATAAGGAGAATAGGGATGCCCTGCAGCGCTGTGGTCATGCAGACATTGTATGCACTCAGAATGGGGAGTGGTATATGGTTTATCTTTGTGGCAGACCGCCGAAGGGCAGCAGACAGTGCGTGCTTGGCCGTGAAACCGCAATTCAGAAGATGGTATGGAACGAAGAGGGTTGGTTAAGACTGGCCTGCGGTGGAAGATTTGGACAGTGGGAGACAGAGGAGCCAACTGGAATCCCGGAGTGTCTTTTCCAGGAGGAAGAGGGGAAGGATTATGGAAAAGAAGACTTTGATTTAGAAATTGCAGACAGTGCTGGAAATAATGAAACTGCAAAGAATGCGGACATTGCTGAAATTCTTTCGAAAACAAAAGAGTATCTGAATGAGAAGAATGCTGTGGACGAAGAATGTGATAAAAAGTTAAGTATGCCAGTGAAGAAGACCTCTGCGCTTTTAGATGTGCGCTATACTTCCCTGCGCCAGCCCTATGACAGCTACACCAGCCTGACAGAACGTCCTGGCTATCTCCGCCTCTACGGTCAGGAATCCCTGAATTCCTGCTATAACGTAAGTCTGGTGGCGCGGCGGCAGCAGGACCGCTATGTTCAGGTGGAAACCTGTGTGGAGTTTACTCCGACCTGCAGAGAACAAATGGCAGGACTTGCCTATATGTATGACACTGGCAATTTCTACCTTCTGGTAAAGAGCAGAGAGGAAGAGTTTGGCTCCCAGACACTTGATTTGAAAAAGCCTGCAAAGCTGCGCCTGGTAAAGAGCGATCACTTTGATGTAGAAGATGTGATTCCGGCAATCTCCATCCCGGAAGAAGGCCCCGTATACCTGCGCGTAATCACCACCCAGGAAGGACTTTACGCAAAATTCTTCTGCTCCCTGGATGGAAAAGACTATCAGGAACTGGCTGAAGTCCCCACTAACATTCTCACCGACGAGCAAAGCGATGGATTCACCGGTGCTCACTTCGGAATGTACTGTCACGATATGACCGGGCTGAAACGGTATGCGGATTTTGATTATTTTGAGATTATAAAGAAGTAAAAAGGTGGTTTCTTTTTAGGAAAGATTTTCATGTTTAATATGATAGATGCCTTTTGGGTAAAAGGTGAAATATAAATATTTGTATTGATTGTATTTTGAAATGTATATAGACTAAAATTATATTTTTGATTGATTGTCAATATAATAATTATATTTTGTACAAATTTTAGAAAGTAATTTTAGAAATAATAACAATAGATTTTTTTGAAAAAATACTATATACTATGAATAACAAAAAAACGTTAACGCACACGGTGATGGGATGGGAGTTACAATTAAAGATATTGCAGAACATTGTAGGGTTTCTGTAGGGACCGTGGACAGAGCTTTGAACAATCGGTCTGGGATTAGTGAAAAAACGAAAAATCGTATTTTGAAAGCTGCTGAAGAGCTGAATTATCATCCTAATTATATGGGACAGAGTTTAGCTACAGGCAGGACAATGACAATTGGTATGGTATGTTTTGATCTGTATAATAATTTTTTTCCGGAATTGATCGATACGATAGAGCGACATGCCAAAGAAAAGGGATATTTTATATATTTGATATTAACTCATAGAGAGTTTAAATTAGAAAAAGAAGGATTGCAATACTTAAGTGAGAGACAGGTTGATGGAATTATATTATTCCCGATTGGATTAAGCAAGGAATACATTCAGGCCTTGTATGATTTGAAAATACCGATAGTTACAATTTACAACAAGTTGGATAACAGATTTCCATTTGTTGGTGTAAATGATAGGAAAGCTATGACAGATGCAGTAATGCATATTGTCAGTAAGGGATATAAAAGAATTACATATCTTACACCTGATATGGGAGCGCAGGAAAAACAAGGATTGAATACCTATACATTAAGACAAAGAACAGAGGGCTATCTGGATGGAATGAAGGGTGCAGACCTGCTGGATGAGGTTTCTATTTTAACGAAAGGTAGCTTGGAAGAAAAATTGGAAAAATTTATTAAACAAAATGATTTTTCTAGTAAGACTGCGCTGCTTTGTCTGTGCGATTCTTATGCAATTGATGCTATGGCGTATCTGCAAAATAAAGGAATTCATGTCCCTGAACAGGTTGGAATTATGGGATATGATGATGTGGATCAGTTGAAATATATACATCCAAGAATCACGACCATAAAATATTCAGTTTTGCGTATGGGGAAAATAGCGATAGATATGCTGTTCCAGAATATGGAACAGAAAATAGATAATCAGGAATGTTTGTTAGAGTATGAAATTGTAGATGGCGAAAGCCTTTAGTATATGTGTAGTTTAAACAGATATTTTTATATCTGTTTAAATTATAGATAATTACGTGTGCGCACACGGAAATATAAAATAAAATTTTATAGGAGGATAAGAATGAAAATTGAAAATGTGAAATACGTTCCATGTTCTCAGGATGAGCTATGGGAAAAAGTAGACGAGATTGCAAGATACCTGAGACTGACAGCTGAATTTGGCTGTGCTGACAGTGGAAAAAAGATTTTTAATGAATTTGAAAATGAACTTACAAAGCTTATTAGCCAATTTCAGGAACTTGTTTTGCAGCAAAAAGATCCTGATGAACCTGATGATATTGAAGAAATAAGAAAATTAAGGCCAGATGGACCACGAAGAATGACAGATAATCTTCCGAAAGATTATAAAACAAGGTTGCGTGGTGCATTTTATGGCAGAATGGCAGGTTGTACATTAGGAGCAGCACTGGAATTCAATCCAATTGAAACCATGAAAGCGTGGGCTGAATATAATGGAGATTCGTTTCCTCTTACCGATTATTGGAGTAAGATCAAGGATCCTATGAATGCACATTATATTACAGGAAAAAATATAGATCTTACGAAGAACCATATGGATGCAGTGCCTCCAGATGATGATACTATTTATACTCTTCTGGGACTTCTACTGATGGAAGAATATGGAATGGATTTTACCCATGAAGATATGGCACAAATCTGGCAGAAGTACCTTCCAATAAAAGGAGAGAATGGAAGCTGGGGATGCTATTGGGGTGAACGCATTATGATGCTGAATTTAAAGAAGGGTATGAATGTTTCTGAAGCGGGTATTAATGGAAACCCCAATCTCCAGAATATTGCAGGATGGACAAGAGCGGATTCTTATGGGTATGTATGTCCCGGCTGGCCAGAAAAAGCTGCTTATCTGGCGTATAAAGACTGTTCCATCAATCATAGGAGAAATGGTGTATATGGTGCAATGTTTATGGCTGCTACAATTTCTGCTGCATTTGTAGTAGATGATCCAATGGAAGCTGTGAAAATTGGTCTGACAGAAATTCCGGAAAATTGCTTGTTTGCAGAAGGTATTCGCTGGGCGCTTGATAATAAATCCCAAAATTATCAGGAAGCAGCGGACAAAACATGGAAAAGATATGCTGGAATGTTTAACGGAAGTGCATTAACAAATGCTATTCATGTTGTAATGGGGTTGGATATAGGAGGAAGAGATTTTACTAAAATCATTGGTGAAACAATTGCTATGAGTGGCGATAATGACTGTACAGGCGCAACTGCAGGAAGTATTGCCGGAGCAGTAATTGGAATTGATAATATTCCAGAAAACTGGACGCGTCCATTTAATGGAAGAATGCATATTTATTTAAAAAAACTTCCAGAATATCTGGATATAGAAGAGGTTTGCGATAGGTTTGAGGTTCTTGCAAAGAAATTTGTAGCAGAATATTGGGGGGAGAAAGAGTGACCTAAACGTTATTCTTTACCAAAATATAATATAAAGCGAAAGTCAGCCAACATGTTTCATGACCCATTGGTGCCTTTTGCAGAAAGGTGGATTATAATAATGAAAAAAACAGTATTAACTATTTTAATGGCAACATTAACGGCAAGCACCATGTTTGCAGTTTCTACATTCGCAGCAGACTACTCAGGAGAAGATCCGCAGCTTAAGAAAAATATTAAGATTCTTACAAATTGGGCAGAGGAGGATGACCTGTTAACCAAAATCTGTGAAGATTACCAGAAGAATGTAAACCCAAATTTTACATGGGAGTATGAGATGGTTGCTCCGGACAACCTACAACAGAAGATTGCTACACTGGCAGCATCCAATGACCTTCCAGATATATTTACTTATGAGTCTGGTGCTCCGCTTAGTGTACTGATTGATTCCGGCAAAGTGAAAAATATTTCTAAGGCTATTGATGAACTTGGAACTGTTGGTTGCTTAAACAGTGGTGCTGTTGATTTACTGAAAGGATTATCCGGAACAGATGATCTTTATGATCTCCCTTTTGGAATGAATGTGGAAGGGTTCTGGTACAACAAAGCTCTGTTCGAGCAAGCAGGATGTGAGGTGCCTACAACATGGAATGAGTTTGAGGTGGTTCTGCAGAAACTTTCTGATGTTGGCATTCAGCCTCTTACAGCAGGGGGCGCTGACAAATGGGGAGCAACACGGCTGATTAATGCTTATGCGGTAAGGACAGCCGGAAATGATATTATGACAAAAGCAGCTGATGGCGAAGTTGCTTACACAGATGCGAAATTGATTGCTGCAGCTAATAAGATTGCAGATTGGGCAAAAAAAGGATATTTTGGAGAAGGCATCACAACAGTTGATATGAACACAGCTGGTTCTATGTTAATGAGTGGAAAAGCTGCTATTTTTTACAACGGTACCTGGTTTACTCAGAACCTGACAGATGATTCTCAGAACTTAGCTGGCGAGGACGGAATCGGATTCTTCAATATTCCAATTGTAGATGAGTCAATCAGTTCTTCTACTTCCTATTCTATGAACTGTGGAAATATTCTTGCTCTTGACAATGATAAATATGATGAGGCTACGGGCTGGTTTCTAAAATATTTTATGGAAAACATTGGAAACCTTGCAATGGAAGAGCAAGGATCGGTTAAAGGTTATACATACGATGTTGCAGCAGAGGATATGGACAGTTATACCAAACTTGTTCTTGACGAGATTGATAAAGCTACAGAGGGATTTGCATGGTGGGAAGCAAAAATGCCCAGCGAAATCTCCAAGACTGCACAAGAAAATGTACAGCCTCTGCTGAACGGTGAAATGACAGGCGAAGAATATATGCAATCCATTCAGGATGTATATGAAATGCAGTAAATAACGTTTTAGAAATATAAACTTTGAATTTCAAATGAAAATGCTGAAGTGCAGAATCTTTGATTCTCGTATTGAAAAAACAGAAGGATGTTAAAGGTTAAGTTACTGCTCATTGGTAACATTCCGCGAGGTGTTTTTTGTGAACAAAGTTCACAGAAAACCCGAGAATTGCGGCGAGAAATCATGCTTTGCATGATTTCTATATGCATCGCGAAGCGTGTTACTGTGAATAGAGTGAACAGTAACAAGGCTAATAAATTCCTACATTTTCTTAATAAAGTTGCATTGCAAAACCCATGTTTCCTGGCTTATTATGGTATCAGAAAACATGGGCTTTTTTGCTTATGGAAAAGGAGAATTTTTAGTAAAAGGAGTATTGGATTATGGGTTTAGACTATGCAAAAACAATAGAAAAATGGGATGTTTTAGAAGTAACAGTAAATGGTCCAAAGGAGGGAAATCCTTTCTGTGACCAGTGGATCAAAGGTACTTTTTGCTGTAAAAATGAGAAGAAAACTGTAGATGGTTTTTATGATGGAGATGGTGTTTATAAAGTAAGATTTATGCCGTCTTTTGTGGACGAGTATACCCTTGAAATCGAGGCTTCCTTTGATATTAAGGAGGGGACAGCAGAAAAATGTGCTGTCAGAAATATACTGACCGGCAGTTTCACTGTAACTTCTCCTTCTGCGGACAACCATGGTCCGGTTCGTGTTGCAGGTACCTATTATCTTGCCTATGAGGACGGAACACCCTATCACTGCATTGGAACTACCTGTTATGTATGGAATCTGCAGAACGAAGAATTACAGAAACAGACGCTGAAAACTCTGGAAGAAAATGCTTTTAACAAGATCCGTTTCTGTATTTTCCCCAAGCACTATGACTACAATCTTCATGAGCCAATTACCTATCCTTATGAGGGAACACCCTGCGACAGCTCTGTGTTAAATGAGAATAATTTCGCAGAATACAATGGCTGTGCACCTGGCAATGACTGGGACTTTACCAGATTCAATCCGGCCCATTTCCAGCATATTGAAAAGTGTATTCAGGCACTTATGAATCTGGGAATCGAGGCAGATCTGATTGTTATGCACCCATATGACAGATGGGGCTTTTCCATGATGAAAGCAGAGGATGATGACCGCTACTGGAAGTATGTGCTGGCACGTTTTTCCGCATATCGGAATGTGTGGTGGTCCCTGGCTAATGAGTATGATCTGATGCATGAGAAGACTCTTTCTGACTGGGAAAGATATGCCAGCATTATCTGCAAAAAGGATCCTTACCATCATCTCAGATCCATCCATAACTGCAAGGCGTACTATGATTATAACCTGCCCTGGGTAACTCACTGCAGTATCCAGAGAACGGAGACCTATCGTTCTTCCGAACTGGTAAATGAGTGGCGCGAGAAATATCATAAGCCTGTAATTCTGGACGAAATCTGCTATGAGGGCAACATCCAGTTTGGCTGGGGAAATATCAGCGGTGAGGAAATGACAAGAAGATTCTGGGAGGCATTCTGCCGTGGTGGATACCCGGGACACGGTGAAACCTATCTCAGTCCGGATCGTATTCTCTGGTGGTCTCATGGCGGCGTTCTTCATGGAACCTCACCGGAGCGTATCAGATTTCTTGCAAAAATCATGGAAGAAACACCGGGACTTGGCGTGGAACCTATGCCCTGCAAATGGGATGAGGTTGCCTGCCGTGCTGCCGGTTTCCCGGCAAGGAAAGATTATTTTATTTACTATTATTCTTTTATGCGACCGGGCTTCCGGGATTTCTACTTTGATGATACTACAGAGTATCAGGTGGAAATTATCGATACCTGGGAAATGACCATTACAGATGGTGGAATTCATAAAGGAAAGTTCCGAGTGAAGCTGCCGGGAAAAGAGTATATGGCAGTGCGCCTGCGGGTAGTGAAATAATAACCATATTCATACAAAAAGCTCAGTTGTGTATGCAGCTGGGCTTTTTGAGCATAAAATTCTTGAATCGTTTTTCTGAATTTGTTATGATTCATATTAGAATTTATGAGAAATAAACAGAAATATTTTTAAACAGGGGAGGAGATTTTTTTGGAAGAAACAAACATCAGTCAGGAGCAAAATCCATTGGGAACGGCTCCGGTAGGTGGTTTGATCGGGAAATTTGCAATTCCGGCAATTATCAGCATGCTGGTCAGTGCTTTGTACAATATTGTGGACCAGATTTTCATTGGTCAGGGCGTTGGAATGCTGGGAAATGCGGCTACAAATGTTGCATTTCCTGTAACAACTATTGCAACGGCGTTAGCACTGCTTCTGGGAATTGGAGGTGCGTCTAACTATAACCTGGAAATGGGCGCCGGAAGAGAGAAGAAGGCAAGCTCCATAGCCGGAACGGCGCTTTCCACACTGGTGATCACAGGTGTGATTCTGGCAGTGGCAGTACTTCTGTTTTTGCGTCCGCTTCTAAGCTTATTTGGTGCAACGACAGACGTTATGTCCTATGCGGTGGATTATCTTGGGATCACAGCTGTGGGACTTCCTTTTTATGCATTATCCATTGGAGGAAATCATATTGTCCGCGCAGACAGAAGCCCCACATATTCTATGACCTGTGTTCTTACAGGTGCCATCATTAACACAATTCTGGATCCCCTTTTCATCTTTGGGTTTGGTTGGGGAATCAAGGGTGCTGCCTGGGCAACGGTGATCGGACAGGTTATTTCCGGAATTTTGGTGGTTATTTATTTTGGAAAATTTCGTAAAATGTATCTGGAGATGAGCATGTTGAAGCCTTCTTCAGAGTGTCTGAAAGCCATTATTTCGCTCGGAATGGCGTCCTGTATTAATCAGATCGCTATGGCAATTGTTCAGATTGTACTAAACAATATTTTACGTTATTACGGCGGTTTATCTGTTTATGGAAGTGATATTCCAATCGCCTGTGTAGGAGTTATTTCAAAAGTAAACCAGGTGTTTATGGCGATTTGTATTGGAATTTCACAGGGCTGTCAGCCAATCTGGGGCTTTAATTATGGAGCAAAAAAATACGACAGGGTAAGGCTGGCATACCGTCATTCTGTGATTGCATGTACTGCGATTGCAACTGTATTTTTCCTTTGTTTCCAGTTGTTTCCCCACCAGATTGTAAGCATTTTTGGAACCGGAAGTGACCTTTATTTCCAGTTTGCAGAACGCTATCTGAAGATTTTTATGTTTATGACATTTGCAAATGGGATTCAGCCAATGTCCTCAGGATTTTTTACATCCATTGGAAAGGCAAAGCTTGGAATCGTCATGTCCCTGACCAGGCAGGTGCTGTTTCTTTTGCCGTTGATTATTGTTTTCTCATTGATAATGGGAATTGACGGAGTTATGTATGCAGGACCGATCGCAGATGCAGCTGCATTTGCACTGGCAATATTGTTCGCAAGAAGAGAGCTTAGAGCTATGAAGGAATAAAGGTGTTTTACAATGAAAGTCCCGGATAGCAGCCATGAATGGGCCATGTTTGTATGAGCAAATTCATGGCTCATCTATAGCTGTCGTCCGGGTTGGAGCGTGTTTAAAAAATCATTTCCGTAAGCTGCACGCTCCACTTTTGGGGATATTTTACCCGATTAATTGCTCAAATTTTGCCATTTCCATGGGCTTATAATAATAATAGCCCTGTAGTTCATCGCATCCCTCAACTACCAGGAAGTCTACCATTTCTTTGGTTTCTACCCCTTCACATACAATAAACTTATTAGTCCTTTTCAGTAGATGAAAAATCTCCTGCAGCACGATTTTTCCATTCTCTGTGAGCCTATCTGAAAGGAATTTCTTGTCGATTTTTACCTCGTCAAACAGGATATCCTTTAATGTATTTAAGGAAGAATATCCAGAGCCGAAATCATCCATAGAGATTCGAATGTTTTTTTCATGGAAGAAGCGGATCATGTGATTAACCGCTTCAATATTATGAATATAAGTAGATTCCGTAATCTCAAAAACTAAATATTGAGAGGGAATTTCATATTTCTGGATTAAATGCGAAACCTTTTCTGTGAATGTGTGGATTTTTCGAAAATGAACCGGAGATACATTCAGGGACAGAGACAACAGCTTAAGCCCTTTTTCCCGTCTGTCTGTCAGCCACTGAAATGCTGTTTCATAAACATAATAATCCAGAGCTTCAATCTCCCCGGTTTCTTCCAAAATAGGAAGAAAACTGTCTGGAAACCACAGGTCTCCATTTGCTCTCTTCCAACGGACAAGTACTTCTGCACTGGCAATTTTCTGCTCCCTTCCGCTGATTTTTGGTTGGAAATAAATCTGAAATTCTTTCTTCCCAAGTGCTTCCTTAAAAGAGTGAATAGTGTCTGCACGTTTCTGTTCAGCAAGAGCAATTTCTCTTGTATATTCGCACACACCGCAAAGCTTATCCTTCGCCTTTATGCGGACGATATTGGAGTGCGAAATAATTTCTTCGCCTGGAATTTTCGTGTTTTCCAGATAATAAATACCAGTGTTCAGGGAAAGATAATTAACAGGATAAGCAGACAGAACTTCTTTTGTAGTCTGCTTGTTAGACTCAATAATTTGTTTTTTAACAGCTGTATGCTCCGCTCCGGTAATGTCAATAACAGCTACAAAGATATCTGAATGATACCTGTTTACAAACAAGGTTTGTGGAAAAAGTTCCATCTTTTTCAGAATAAAATTCAGAATACCAGTCCCGGTTTCATACCCCCAATAGTCATTAATAAGGTGAAAATTGCTTACATCTGTCATTAGAAAAGCATACTTTTTTTCACCGTTGCTATTATTTAAAATAGTAAAAAGTTTCTCTTTCAAAGACTCTGTAGAGATACTTTCTGCCAGTCGATTCCGGCAAAACTCCTGTGGCTTTTTTGCCATTTGTTCCTTTTTATAACGCTTGTCCTGATACATTTTCTGATCGGCAATCTGTAGAAGATCCATGATCAGGTAGTAGTGATTTTTGCAGCTGATATCGTATCCGACTGCATAGCTGATAGGATGGTCAGCTGTTTGATTATACACATCCAGCATGGATTGGAGCTGAATATTCATCTGCTCCAGCTGAGACCAGGTGGCGTGATTTTGCACGATCACGAACTCATCGCCTCCGAATCTGGCGAGAAAACTATCCTCAGTGAGTATCCGTGTCAGGTAAGAAGCAAAGGTCTGAATAAACACATCCCCCTGTTCGTGACCATATGTATCGTTGATCTTTTTCAGATTGTTCAGATCGAACATCATGACACCCACATTCAAGGTATCGTCTGCATTCTGAAGCTGCTGCAGCTTCTTTTCCAATGATTTTTTATCGTGGACGCCTGCTACGTCAAAGCCGGAACTTCGGATCATATTTCTGAGATAATCTCCTAAAGTAAGGGAAACTGCACATCCCACAAGGGATAAAATAATCAGAAATGCAAAGGTTTTCTGACTTATTCCGCGTCTGTGACGAGTAATTAATGCAGTCAAAAATACAATATAAAATGTTGTCTGCAGGTAGCAGAGTTTCATAATTGTTTTGTTTTTTTCCATACATTTCTCCAGTATATAGTGCCTGATATTTCACTTGTAACTATTTGGAAGACAGCATTTTGCGGAGGGCGTAACTGTGAAGATACTGAACAGTTACTCTCTGTTTTTTAATTAGCCTGCGTATACAATAATTTTCTTGGCAAGCTCCTTATCCAGGCCGATTTTGCTGCCCTTTACCATAACCACATAATACCCGTGTAATTCTGATAAAATCGTAACCTGCGTTCCTGGGACAAAGCCTAGGGATTCCAGATAATGCCGCTGTTTTTCCAGTCCGCACACCTTATTAATGATATAAAAATGGTTAAACTCAGTTAAACTTAAAGGCATTGTGACGACCTCCTTTAAATAACGTTAGCAAAGACTAACATAGTATAACACGCATTTCATACAGATGGTATAGAAAATACATTTTTGAGAAATTTTTTCAGTAGATGTTTGCAGAGAACCTCGGCGCGAAATCATGCGAATACATGATTTTTGCGCATCGCGAAGCGTGTTGCCGGTTACGGAGTAAACCGTAACATCGGAAATAAGTATTTTCAGAAGTAAGGAAAATCAGACGTTTATTTTACGTGAGACATATGTTACAATGCTTTAGAGCATGTCTGAAAGATCATTTCCGCAAATTGTGACGCACATCTTGCAGAAAGCCTTTTTCAAACACGCTCTAGTTGACAATTTTTTTTATTTGGAGTACAGTCCAAGAAGAGATAAAATCGTTATTGCTCAAAAGCAATCTTTTTCTGGAATTTCGGGCATAATTGGAGCAGTAATGTAAAATTAACAGAAGAGGTACGAATATGCTGAAAGTAAAGAACCTGACTTTTGAAGTGAATGAAGAAGGGAAAAAGCGCTGTCTGGTAAATCACATCAGCTTTGATGTTCAGGATGGGGAAATGCTGGTGATCACAGGACCGAACGGCGGTGGAAAATCCACCCTGGCCAAGGTGCTGGCTGGTATTGAGAAGGCAAACAGCGGGGAAATTTATCTGGATGATGAGAACATCACAGAATACGATATTGACCATCGCGCAAATGCAGGAATTGGCTATGCATTCCAGCAGCCACCCCGCTTTAAGGGTATGACCGTAGCAAGAATGTTATCTCTTGCAGCAGGAAAGGATTTAACGGAAAAAGAGAGCTGTGACCTTCTCTCAGCTGTAGGACTTTGTTCCGAAGATTATCTGAACCGTCAGCTGGATGGAACCCTTTCCGGCGGTGAGATGAAGCGAATTGAGATTGCTACAGTTTTGGCGAAGTCTCATAAAGTAAGCATTTTCGATGAACCTGAAGCAGGAATCGATTTGTGGAGCTTTTCCATGCTGATCAAACGCTTTGAGGAGATTCATCGTGAGAAAAAGGAATGCCTGATCCTGATTTCCCATCAGGAAAAAATCATCAATATGGCGGACAAGATCATGGTGATCGAAGACGGTGAAGTGAAGAAATATGGTACCAAAGAAGACGTTTTCCCAACCTTATTCCAGCAGGAAAAATGTCAGAAATGTCTGAATGAAGGAGGAAAATGTTGATGGTTAAAGTAGAAGAAACAACCCAGGGCGTGCTGGATAAGATCAGCGAAGGATTCGCGCAGAAGGGTGCTTTTAATCTCCGTCAAAACGGTATTTCCATTTGCCACGGTGATAGCGAGCACATCAAAATAAAGAAAAAAGAGGACAAGCCGGGAATCGATATTTTCATTGATGGCGAGACGAAAGGGGAGAAGGTTTTTATCCCGGTGGTAGTCAGTGTGTCCGGAATGACAGACCTGGTTTACAATGATTTTTATGTGGCAGATGGTGCAGATGTAGACATTGTGGCAGGCTGCGGAATCCACAACAGCGGCTGCAATGACAGCCGTCACGATGGCATCCACACCTTCCATGTGGGCAAGAATGCCAATGTACATTACGAGGAAAAGCATTATGGTGAGGGCGAAGGAACCGGCAGCAGAGTGCTGAATCCGGTGACTAATATTGAACTTGGTGAGAACTCTGTGTTCACCTTGGATACCGTTCAGATCAAGGGGGTTGACTCCACCATCCGTACTACAAATGTGTCAATGGATGCAGATTCCAAGCTGTTTGTTCTGGAGCGTCTGATGACTGACGGAGAGCAGAAAGCAGAGTCTGATATTGAAGTCTGTATGAATGGAGCGGGTTCTTCTGCACAGATTATTTCCCGTTCCGTTGGAAAAGGAAATTCCTCCCAGGTTTTCCATCCCAAGGCAGTTGGAAAGAATAAATGCCATGCCCATATCCAGTGTGATTCCATTATTATGGACCATGCCGAAGTAGGCTCCATCCCAGAGATTCAGGCGAAACATGTGGATGCTGCGATCATTCACGAGGCAGCAATCGGTCGAATCAACGATGAGCAGCTTTTGAAGCTGAGAACTCTTGGCATGACCGAGGCTGAGGCAGAAAATGTGATCATTGAGAACTTCCTGAGTTGAGAATATAAAGCTTTTGTGGAAATAAAATGCCAGGTGAGCTCTGAAAGGGCACTATCCTGGTATTTTTTGTCTCCAATTTTAATTACCCGATGTTACAATAAACACATCAGACAATAGAATGGGAATGACGAAATATGCCAAATTTACAAAGGCGGCTATGGCATATGCGGATTCCTTTATTTCCTGGATGAAACGGTGCTCGATCTTTCATAGACTGATGATGGTGGTCACACCTTATACACTTCTTACGGTATTGCCGTTTGGGGCGCATTATGTGGCGAATGGAACACTTGCGGTTTCTGATTTTGTCATCTGTATTATTTCATCACTTGGAATCGTTGGACCATCTGGTGGAGAAAAATCAACACTTTGCAATCTGATTGCCAGATTCTGGGATGTGGATTCCGAGGAAGTGACGCTTGGAGGCGTGAATGTAAAAGACTACAGCATGAACAGTCTGATGCGTGATTTTTCATTTGTATTTCAGTCTGTGTATTTGTTTGCAGATACTATTGAGAATAATATTAAATTCGGACGTCAGGATGCAAGCCATGAGGAAGTGGTGGAAGTGGCAAAGAAAGCGTGCTGTCACGATTTCATCAGCAAACTTCATGATGGATACAATACAGTGATCGGAGAGAGAAGAGCTACACTTTCCGGTGGCGAGAAACAGCGTATTTCGATAGCCAGAGCAACCATGAAGGATGCAGTAGATGTACTTACAAAGGAAAAAACGATTATTATGATTGCCCACAGATTAAAAACAGTCAGACATGCGGATCAGATTGTGGTTGTTGACAAAGGAAGGATTGTGCAGCAGGGAACACATGAGCAGCTAATGAAGCAGGAAGGTATCTATAAGAGATTTGTGGATGCAAGGCAGCAGGCGGTAAGCTGGAAACCGGCGCATTGAGAAATAATGTACAGTTGGGGAATATCCAAATTGAATTATCTGAAAAAGGCATAATTTAAGGACACAAATTCTTCACAAAAGAATTAGCACTCACCTCTTGACAGTGCTAACAATACGTGTTATATTACATACAGAACAAAGGAAGAGAGAAAAAGAAATCTTCCAGTTTCATTGAGAATGTTAATTAAACACGTAAGTGTTCACAATATAAGGAGGAATGGATTATGTTAATGCCTAGTATTTTTGGAGAAGATTTATTTGATGATTGGATGAGATTACCTGTAGAAAGAGAGACGAACAGAGGTTACAGAACCACAGAACTGATGAAGACAGATATTAAGGATGTGGATGGCAGCTACGAGCTGAGCATGGACCTTCCGGGATTTCATAAAGAAGATGTGAAGATTCAGCTGAAGGATGGTTACCTGAACATCCAGGCTTCCAGAACTGAGAATAAAGATGAGAAGGACAATCATGGTAAATATGTCCACAGAGAACGTTACACCGGACAGTGCTCCAGAAGCTTCTATGTAGGAAAAGAGTTGGAGCATGAGGACATTCATGCGAAATATGATAACGGTGTTCTGGTTGTTACCTTCCCGAAGGAAGCGAAAAAGAAAGTGCCAGAAGAGAAGAAGTTTATTTCTATTGAAGGTTGATTTTGGTAAAATAGATTTTTGGACTGATATAGACTGACATAAAATATGTGCGCCAGCCGTGAAATAGAAGCGGCGGCTGGCGTAAATAATTACTGAATACTGTGAACAGCTTCTTTCATATAGATTGTGTTTCATTTAAAGACGATTTTCTAATTTACATAGATTTTGTTTCATACCCCCTCATTTCCTGCCGGCTACCCACCGGCAGGTTTTTTCTTATGTCTTTACATCATTTCACCTGTCTGTTATACTTGTCTGGAATTATTGCTGACTGTAAAAAACAAAATGTTGTTGCAAGCGTTGTGAACAGTAACAATGTTTTAAGAGAAGGAATTTACCCATGAATTACATTGTATTTGACTTGGAATGGAACCAGAGCCCAGGGGGAAAAAGGTGGTCCAACAGCCGTCTGCCTTTTGAGATCATAGAAATCGGCGCCGTAAAACTGAATGAAAAGAAAGAAATTGTGGACAGCTTTCAGCGTCTGGTCAAGCCCCAGGTGTATAACTGGATCCATGACAGTATCCATGAAGTAATTCATATGAATTATAAAGATCTGCAGAACGGAACCCCTTTTCCACAGGCAGTTACAGAGTTTCTGGATTGGTGTGGAGAAGAATATATTTTCTTCACCTGGGGAAATCAGGATGTGATGGAACTGCAACGGAATATGAAATACTATGGCGAGCTTTCCAGGATCGAAGGTCCGGTAACCTATTATGATGTGCAGAAATTATTTGCCATCCGCTACGAGGAAAACGACGAGCGCCGTTCCCTGGAATTTGCCACAGATAAAATGGGCGTAGAGAAGAAAATGGACTTTCACCGTGCTCTGGGAGATGCTTATTACACCGCATGTATTCTCCAGAAAATAGAAGACGAGTATATTTTTCCTAACTCATCCCTGGATGTATACCAGAACCCTAAGAGTAAGCGGGAAGAGATCCACGTATCCTACCCGGCTTACGATAAATATGTGTCCCGTGAATTTTATTCCCGGGAAAAAGCCATGAAGGACCGTGAAGTAACCAGCACAAAATGCCCATTGTGCCATAACCCGGCTAAGCGCAAGATCCGCTGGTTTATGAATAATTCCAAGGTTTACTACAGCGTGTCCCTTTGCCAGGAACATGGCTTTGTCCTTGGCAAGATCCGGATCCGCCGGACAGAAGACAACATGTACTATGTAATCAAGAAACTGACTAACGTAACCGACGAAGAAGCCGACGAGATCCGCCAGAAACGTGATGCCCACAGGGCAAAGAAAAGGATGAAAAAGGAAGAGTCATAGAGCTATGGTTTACAGGCTTTATGGCTTTTTACTTTTAGAGATGTGTTGCGCCATAATAGAAAAAGGGTATACTCATACTATCAACCCGAAAGGGGAAATGCCGCTACTTTTATTAACCGCTATTCAAGAAAAGAATTTTTTAATCATTTACTTAGTTATAATTACACAGAAGCGTCTGCTGAACAGGTGAAAAAATTAAAGAAAAGCAAAGAAATAAAAGAAATGTCATGTTATCCGGATGATAATTCGATTAAAATGATTGACGGAATTCTGGTGGTGAAACTTCAGGATAAATAGAGGAAACATATTGGTGCTTAAATTAAAAGGACTACCGTTGTATCAGTTTTGAAAATTAAGAGAAAAATTTTCAAAAGCTGCTTCAAACGATAGTCCTTTTGCACTCCCTGTTTGTCACGGATGCAGGAAAATGGATTTAAAATTGGTTACATATTTTTATAAAGCTGGTATTGTCAGCAGATTCGTCAGAATCGACCGCTCATACTGCATTCCCCATCCAACCATCTGCCCGTTAAAGTAATATTTGCTCTTTAATCTTAATGGTCCAACCGCATTGGAAAGGATTGCCTGTTTTTTAGTAAGAGTGCTAAGGTCAGTGCCAGTGGGGACAGTTACATATACATTCTTGGTATAGTAGAATGGATAGGTATTTCCGCAATTGTTCAGCAGGTACTGTTCGCTTGGAAGATTTTTCTTCGGAACAGGATTCTTGCTGACTTTGACCTTCTGGACTTCGAAATTGTCAAAACCGTAATCTAGAAGGCTCTTGGTATCTGCCCATGCACCGTTTACGGAATTCAGGACAACGGCAACCAGCGTCATATTCCCACGTTTGGCGTAGGTGATCAAGGTAGCACCGGCGGCATCTGTGTAGCCTGTTTTTCCACCAAGGACACCATCGTAGGCGTAATCCCTGCCTGCCATCATCTTGTGATGGTTCAGGAGGTAACGGGTTTCGTTGAAAATATTAGTCGGCGGAATATTATACAGGTCTGTGGTGAAAAATTTCCTGCAAAGAGGATTCTGCCATGCTGCCTTGGCAATCTTTGCCATATCGCTTGCCGTGGTAACGTGAGTCGGATCAGGAAGACCGTTTGGATTATTAAAATGGGTATTTTTACATCCAAGCTGTGCGGCTCTGGTGTTCATCAGCTCTACAAATTTCTTTACAGAACCGGAAACCTCTTCGCCAATGCCAAGTGCCATTTCGTTGGCAGATTCCAGCATTAGTGCCATCAGACACTGCTCCACAGTGAAAACCTCCCCGGCGTCACCGTAAATGGTGGAGCTTCCAGCTTCAATTCCGTAAGCTGCCTGCTGGGAAAGGGTGAGCTGTGCGTTTATATCCAGATTCTCACAGCCGAGAAGACAAGTGAGAAGTTTGGTAATGCTGGCTGGGTAAAGCTGGGTGTCGGCATTCTTGGAATACAGGACCGCTTCTGTATTTAAATCCATAAGAACTGCAGCCTGTGCCTCGATCTTAGGACCCACCGGCCAGCCCTGGATGGAATCCGTGTCAGCTTCCTGTGCGTAATATTCGGTATGCGGATCCGGAGTAGGAGTAGGGGAACTGGCTGCTGTATCATTTGCAGGAGTATCGGTGGCCTCTGCCCAGACTGCACCAGTCTGCCCCAGAAGCATTCCCGCTGCCAGAACTCCGCAGAAAATCCGCTTTATTTTCATATGAAGTTTTTTTCTGCTCATATAAAATCCTTTCTTAAATAAATGCTAGTAAAACTGTTTAAAATCGCATGTGGAACTGTGAATTCCTCATAAAGTATTGTTTTCGTAGCGCAACACTTCAATATGAGTGCATATAGACCATAAACTCTGCGTGTTGCTACGCAATATTTTGTGTTATGCCCTAAGATATTACTTGATTATACCACTTTTCCCTCCCTAAAACTATTAAAAGAGTGTGAATTGTTCCCATCACCCCGTAAAATAGACAAATCCAGCAATATTTTCCCCTGTTCTCTCCATTTTTTCAGCGGAAAAACACTTGACATATAGAAATTATGCCCCTTATAATAGACAAGAAAACATCATAGGTAAAGACTGCGATGGAGACAGTAAGCTGATTTTGAACGTTTAAGGTCACGAGGGGCGAGAGCCAGGGATCTTTTCAGCGAGACGGGGACGGTGCAAGCCCGCCGCAAGTAGACTCAGCCGAAGATCACTCCGGAGTTTTATCTCTGAATTCCGCTAAAAATATATTTGTGTTTTACCGATGCAGGAATGAACATAGCATATATTCGGAGCTTTCAAGTAAGAGATAACGGAATTCCCCCGTTATAGGGAGCATGTATCGGTCGCGGCAGCGGGCCTGTACATTGTAACAGGTGGTATAACGAGTGCTGACAGCCTTCGTCCTTTTGCAGGGATGGAGGCTTTTCTTATATAAGGAAACTCCTCTGGCGTTTTGACTGCGTACTCTGGAAGTCCAATACAGCATCGGCTTTCATCTAACAAGTTGTCCGCCAGTGCAGACAGCAACAATTAATTTAAGGAGGAAAAAACTTTGTACCAGAAAGTAGACACGAATCTCAATTTCGTAGATCGCGAGAAAAAAGTAGAAGAATTCTGGAAAGAAAACCATATTTTTGAAAAAAGTATGGAAAATCGTAAAGAAGGTCCGACTTACACATTCTACGACGGACCGCCAACTGCAAACGGCAAGCCACACATCGGCCATGTACTTACCCGTGTTATCAAGGATATGATTCCGAGATACCGCGCAATGAAAGGCTACATGGTACCTCGTAAAGCCGGATGGGATACCCATGGTCTTCCGGTAGAGCTTGAGGTAGAGAAGAAGCTTGGTCTGGACGGAAAAGAGCAGATCGAGGAATACGGTATGGAGCCATTTATCCAGCAGTGTAAGGAGAGCGTCTGGAAATACAAAGGAATGTGGGAGGATTTCTCCTCAACAGTTGGTTTCTGGGCTGATATGGAGCATCCATACGTAACCTACGAGGATAACTACATTGAGTCCGAGTGGTGGGCACTGAAAGAAATCTGGGACAAAGGCCTCTTATACAAAGGCTTCAAGATCGTTCCTTACTGCCCGCGCTGCGGAACCCCGCTTTCATCCCAGGAGGTTTCCCAGGGCTATAAATTAGTAAAAGAGCGCTCTGCGATCGCACGTTTCAAGGTAATCGGCGAGGACGCATACTTCCTGGCATGGACCACCACACCGTGGACTCTTCCATCCAACGTTGCACTCTGTGTAAACCCAGATGAGACCTACTGCAAAGTAAAAGCTGCAGACGGATATACCTATTATATGGCAGAAGCCCTTCTGGACAAAGTACTTGGCAAGCTGGCAAAAGATGACGAGCCAGCTTACGAAGTTCTGGAAACCTACAAGGGTAAAGATCTGGAATACAAAGCATACGAGCCTCTTTTCAAATGCACAGGCGACTATGTGGCAACGAAAGGCAAAAAAGCCCACTATGTAGTATGCGATACCTACGTAACCATGAGCGATGGTACTGGTATCGTTCATATCGCCCCTGCATTCGGTGAAGACGACAGCCGTGTAGGCCGTGAGTATGACCTTCCATTTGTACAGTTTGTAGATGGAAAAGGAAACCTGACTGCTGAGACACCATATGCCGGTGTATTTGTTAAGAAGGCAGACCCGATGGTCCTTACCGATCTTGACAAAGAAGGCAAGCTGTTCGACGCTCCGAAATTTGAGCATGATTACCCACACTGCTGGCGCTGTGATACACCGCTGATCTACTATGCAAGAGAATCCTGGTTTATCAAGATGACAGCTGTTAAGGACGATCTGATCCGCAACAACAACACCATCAACTGGATCCCGGAGAGCATTGGTAAGGGACGTTTCGGCGACTGGCTTGAGAACGTTCAGGACTGGGGAATCAGCCGTAACCGTTACTGGGGAACTCCACTGAACATCTGGGAGTGCAGCTGCGGTCATATGGAATCTGTTGGAAGTCGCCAGGATCTCTATGAGAAAACAGGTGATGAGCGTGCTAAGACCGTAGAGCTTCATCGTCCATACATTGATGAGCTCACCATGAAATGCCCGGAGTGCGGCGGCACTATGCACCGTGTACCAGAGGTTATCGACTGCTGGTTCGATTCTGGAGCAATGCCATTTGCACAGCACCATTATCCATTTGAGAACCAGGAGCTGTTCAAACAGCAGTTCCCTGCAAACTTTATTTCCGAGGCTGTTGACCAGACAAGAGGATGGTTCTATTCCCTTCTTGCTGAGTCCACTCTTCTTTTCAACCAGGCTCCATATAAGAACGTTATCGTTCTTGGCCACGTACAGGATGAGAATGGCCAGAAGATGAGTAAGTCCAAAGGAAATGCCGTTGATCCGTTTGACGCACTTCAGACCTACGGTGCAGACGCGATCCGCTGGTACTTCTACATCAACAGTGCTCCATGGCTGCCGAACCGTTTCCATGGCAAGGCTGTTCAGGAAGGACAGCGTAAATTTATGGGTACTCTTTGGAATACCTATGCATTCTTTGTACTTTATGCAAATATCGATGGCTTTGACGCCACAAAATATACACTTGACTATGACAAGCTTCCAGTTATGGACAAATGGCTTCTTAGCAAGCTGAATACACTTGTTAAAACCGTTGACGAAGATCTGAATGACTACAAGATCCCGGAGACTGCAAGAGCACTTCAGGGCTTTGTGGACGAGATGAGTAACTGGTATGTAAGACGCTGCCGTGAGCGTTTCTGGGCAAAGGGAATGGAGCAGGATAAGATCAATGCTTACATGACTCTTTACACAGCATTAGTAACTGTTGCTAAGGCAGCAGCTCCGATGATCCCGTTCATGACAGAGGATATCTACCAGAACCTTGTAAGATCTCTGGACAAAACAGCTCCTGAGAGTATCCATCTCTGCGACTTCCCGGAAGTAAAAGAAGAGTGGATCAACAAAGATCTGGAAGACAGCATGGAAGAAGTTCTGGAGGTTGTTGTTCTTGGACGTGCATGCCGTAACACAGCAAACATCAAGAACCGTCAGCCGATCGGAACCATGTATGTAAAAGCTGCCAAGAAGATGGATAAATATTTCACAGACATTATCGCAGATGAGCTGAATGTAAAAGAAGTGAAATTTGCAGATGACGTGGAATCCTTCATCTCCTACAGCTTCAAACCACAGCTTCGTACAGTTGGACCGAAATATGGCAAACTTCTTGGCGGAATCCGCACTGCACTTGCAGAAATCAACGGAAGCCAGGCTATGAACGAGCTGAAGACAAACGGCGTACTTGTACTTGATATTGATGGAAACAAGGTAGAGCTGGCAGAGGAAGACCTGCTGATCGAGACTGCACAGACAGAGGGCTATGTAACAGAGACAGAGGGTGAGACCGCTGTTGTCCTGGATACCAACCTGACACCTGAGCTGATCGAGGAGGGCTTTGTCCGCGAGATCATCAGCAAGATCCAGACTATGCGTAAAGAGGCCGGCTTCGAGGTTATGGACAAGATCCGCGTTTCCGTGAAAGACAACGAGAAGATTGTTGAGACCATGAAGGCTAATGAGGCTGAGATCAAATCTGAGGTTCTGGCCGAGAAAGTTGTTTATGGCGAGACTGATGGTTATGTAAAAGAGTGGAATATTAATAAAGAGCATGTAACTCTTGGTGTTACAAAACTGTAAAGCAAAGAGCTGCAGCCCTTGATTTAACAATATTTTCACTTTTGTTTCGATGTTTTGAGACATTTTTGCTATATACTTAAGAAGATATTACGGCGAAAGGTTCTGGAATTTCAGAACCTTTTGTCCGGTATATCAGATAAACCATGTTACTGTTCACTACATTTGCCAGGATATTTCTGGTAAGTGTTAATGAAACATACAACAGGAGGGACAAAATGATTGACAAACAGTTTGACAAAGAAACCTTCAAAAAGAGTGTAAAAGATAACGTTAAGTTTCTTTACCGCAGAAAGCTTGAAGAGGCAACCCAGGAGCAGCTTTTCCAGGCTGTAAGCTACACTGTGAAGGATGTTATCATCGATAACTGGCTTGATACACAGAACTCTTATGAAGAGCAGGATCCGAAGATTGTTTACTACATGTCCATGGAGTTTCTTATGGGACGTGCCCTTGGAAACAACCTTTTAAACCTTGGCGCATACGGCGAGGTGAAGGAAGCTCTTGAGGAGCTTGGAATCGACATCAACGCACTT
This sequence comes from Blautia glucerasea, assembly GCF_020537505.1. Taxonomy (GTDB): domain Bacteria; phylum Bacillota; class Clostridia; order Lachnospirales; family Lachnospiraceae; genus Blautia_A. The sequence continues at coordinate 60,853 of NZ_JAJBMO010000017.1, forward strand.
GAGGACCAGGAGCCGGATCCAGCACTTGGAAACGGTGGTCTTGGAAGACTTGCTGCCTGCTTCCTTGATTCTCTTGCTACACTTGGATATTGCGCATACGGCTGCGGAATCCGCTACCGTTACGGTATGTTCAAACAGGAGATCAGAGACGGATACCAGGTTGAGGTTCCGGATGCATGGCTTGAGAACGGCTATCCATTCGAGCTTCGTCGTCCGGAATATGCAAAAGAGGTACATTTCGGCGGCTATGTAAGAGTTGAGTATGACCAGGCAACCGGCCAGAATAAATTCATCCATGAAGGATATCAGGCTGTAAAGGCTATTCCATATGATATGCCGATCGTTGGATACGAGAACAATGTAGTAAATACTCTTCGTATTTGGGATGCAGCTGCAATCGAGCAGTTTGGATTTGACTCTTTTGACAAAGGTGACTACAAGAAAGCCGTTGAGCAGGAGAACCTTGCAAAAGATATCGTAAACGTACTTTACCCGAACGACAACAAGATGTCTGGTAAAGAGCTTCGTCTGAAACAGCAGTACTTCTTCGTATCTGCAAGTATTCAGGCTGCAATCGAGAAATACAAAAAGACACATGATGATATCAAGAAGCTTCATGAGAAAGTCGTATTCCAGATGAACGATACTCATCCGACTATGGCTGTTGCAGAGCTTATGAGAATCCTCATGGATCAGGAAGGTCTTGGCTGGGATGACGCCTGGGCAGTAACTACCAAGTGTGTGGCTTACACCAACCACACTATCATGTCCGAGGCTCTTGAGAAATGGCCGATCGAGCTGTTCTCCAGACTGCTTCCACGTGTATACCAGATCATCGAGGAGATCAACCGTCGTTTCATCATCGAGATCCAGAACAAATATCCTAGAAACTATGAGAAGATCAAAAAGATGGCGATCATCTATGATGGACAGGTTAAGATGGCACACCTTGCAATCGTTGCAGGCTACTCTGTAAACGGTGTTGCAAGACTTCATACAGAGATCCTGAAGAACCAGGAGTTAAAAGACTTCTACGAGATGATGCCAGAGAAGTTCAACAACAAGACAAACGGTATCACCCAGAGACGTTTCCTTCTTCACGGAAACCAGAATCTTGCTGCATGGGTTACAGACCATATTGGACCAGACTGGGTAACAGATCTTTCCCAGATTGGCAAGCTGAAGGTTTATGCAGATGATGAGAAAGCTCTTCAGGAGTTCATGAACATCAAATTCCAGAACAAACAGCGTCTTGCAAAATACATTCTGGAGCACAATGGTGTTGAAGTTGATCCTCACTCCATTTTTGATGTACAGGTTAAGAGACTTCATGAGTACAAGAGACAGCTTCTCAACATCCTTCATGTAATCTATCTGTACAACCAGATCAAATTACATCCGGAGATGGAGTTCTATCCAAGAACCTTTATCTTTGGTGCAAAAGCTTCCGCTGCTTATGAGCGTGCGAAAAAGATCATCAAACTGATCAACTGTGTAGGTGATGTTGTAAACAATGATCCGACTATCAATGGCAAGATCAAAGTTGTATTCATCGAGAACTACAGAGTATCCAACGCAGAGATGATCTTCGCAGCAGCAGATGTTTCCGAGCAGATCTCCACAGCAAGTAAAGAGGCTTCTGGTACAGGTAACATGAAGTTCATGCTGAACGGTGCCCTTACACTTGGAACCATGGACGGTGCAAACGTAGAGATCGTTGAGGAAGTTGGCCAGGAGAACGCATTCATCTTCGGTATGAGCGCTGACCAGATCATCAACTATGAGAACCACGGCGGATATGACCCAACATTTATTTACAACACAGACACTGAGATCCGTCAGGTACTGATGCAGCTGATTAATGGTACCTTCTCCAGCGATACAGAGCTGTTCAGGGATATTTATGATTCTCTTCTTACAACAAAGAACTGCTCCAGAGCAGACCAGTACTTCATCCTGGGCGATTTCAGATCCTATGCTGAGGCCCAGAAGAGAGTGGAAGCTGCTTACAAGGATGAGAAGAAGTGGGCAAAGATGGCTCTCCTGAACACCGCATGCAGCGGAAAATTCTCCTCTGACAGAACCATCCAGGAGTATGTAGATGATATCTGGCATCTGGATAAGGTTACTGTTACTAAGAGCGAGGCTGCTGAGAAATAAATAGTGGCAGGAAAGGTTGAAGCGAAACGGTGATGACCGTTTATGCGGATAACTTTAAATATGAAAAAAGAAATCCTCCCGGAATGGTGAAACGGTGCAACCGCGGCTATTCCGGGAGGATTTTTTAGTAATCTTCCTTCTGCCAGTATTCATAAGGCAGCATGTGATACATTTTTCGGACGGTAGTCCGCTGGCTGGTGTAGAGGCTGGCCAGTTTGCGTTTCTGGATGTAGAGATCTTTTTGCATTTCTTCAAGGTCGTAGGGAACCTTGTCATTTACATAATATTTTCCAAAAGAATAGAAATCTGCCTTGCAGCCAGTTTCTTTATATTCTTTTTCCACAAGCTCATGGGTCATCTGGTGGTGCTGGTGCCCGTATTCGCCGTGAGGGTTGTGGGTGGCCACCTGGGTCCAGGCTTTGTAATTCAGGACGGTGGCGATATCGGCCTCCATATCCTTTTTCCAGAAAGTCCAGCTGCTCCGGCGTTTCCCTATTTTGTCCGGATAGGAGAGAATCAGATATTTATCACCGGTGGCTTCCATCACAGACTTAAACTCTGCACTTCGCACCGGATCATTTCCGCGGGTCATACAGACAACCAGGTAATCATCCTCAATTAAATGTCTGCCGCCCCAGAGCAGGTCGTCATCCGGGTGGGCGACGAACATTACCTTGTCGTAGCCATCCAGATCAAGGGCATCCAGGTCTGCGGTGGTGACGTGGGGGAGATTTATATATGGGTAAAGCAGGTAAAAACCTTTTGCCAGGAAAAGGATGGCGATAGCAATTATAAGAAAAAGCAGCTTCCGTTTCCAGTGATGACGCAAGCGGCGAAGGATAGCAGTATATCTTTGGCGCGCGGAAGGGGAAACGCTTGAAGCCGTGGGTGTGTTTGTGTTCATGGGGTTAGCTCCGTTTCAAGTTGTTTTTAATAACTATGTTCTCAATTATACTACGTTTTAGGAAAGTTACAAGCTGGATAAGAAGAACTTAAGAAACTTTAGGGAAAGTTAAGACTTTGCCGTAGGGCTGGACATGAAAGTGGGAAGGCTGTTATACTTAGACCAGTAAAATCTTTGAGGTAATAATGAATGAGAAAAAAGAATCTTATATTTATTCTGGGATTTATAATGTGTTTTCTGGCCGCGTATAAAGGGATGGTGTTTAGTCCATCGTTTACTATGATGTTCGTGGCAGCCGGAATGGGATTTTGTATCATGGCGGAAATACTGTATATGGTGCAGAACGAAGGGGATATGCGGGCTGCTAATAATACATCTGTTGCGGAGAAAACAGGACGGATGACGATCGGTGTTGGGATTTGTAGTAGAATATTTTACATAATTGGAATGATCTGGGTATTCCCAGCCGTGATCATTTATGCCACTGGTGATGACTGGATGAACGGCTGTATGAAAGCGGCTGGAATTGGAAGCATTGTCCTGTGTGGAATCTGGTTTGGCTGGATGTGGAAAAAGGGAGAAATTCGACTGGCTGTGTGGGGAAAAGCTGTGGAATTACTGATTTCTCTGGCAGGAGCACTGCTGGCTGTTTTTTGTGGAATTAACAGTGTAGCTTTAATTCCCTATGGTGCTGGCCTATTGTTACTGACAATTGCCAGGCTATCTGAGGGAAAAGAAAATAAGGTAAGAGAATGCTTCTTTCTTGCCGGATTAGTGTTGATGACAGTATTTCCTTCTGCACCCATGCTTGGTGGTGTATTGTGAAAAAGTAAATGTGAGGATAATGGAAATTGAAACATTGTAATAAAAAAGGAAAACGAAAGGCGAAACTGATTGGTCTGGCCGCGTGCGTGGCAGCAACGGTAACTTTAAGTGGCTGCAGCCTTTATGATATTGCGGATTTATTTTCCGGGCTTGGAAAAGGCAGTGAGGCTTTATATGCGAATGAAAATCAACAGATGCCAACGGAAGTTGCTGAAGCTCAAACTGGGAGTATGGATAACAATATAACTGATGAGGCAGAGCAGAAAGAGATAACAGAAATAGCAATTCTCCCCGGTGCGTCCTGGTTAGACACAGACGGTAACGTGATCCAGGCCCATGGCGGACAGATCCAGCTTATGCCAGTGCCAGGTGAAAATGGGGTCAAAACAGAAAAATATGTCTGGGTAGGTGAAGATAAATCCTCCGGTCATTTGGGAAATGATGTGGCTGTTTACACTTCCGATGATCTGTATCATTGGGAATTCCAGGGCGATGTATTTCGGGCCGTAGAATCCCGGGAACAGTTGGATGAGGATTCCTATTTCCACGAGCTTTATCAGGATCATACCAGCGATGAATTGAATGAAATCTATAACTGTATTAACAAAAATACCGTAATAGAACGTCCAAAACTCTTATATAATCACAAAAATGACAACTATGTGCTCTGGTTTCACAGCGATGATAGTACGGAAAAGAATACCTATAAATATGATGTGGGTATGGCTGGAGTGGCAGTTAGCGATTCCCCTGCCGGTCCATTCAAATTTCTTGGCAGATACCGGCTAAGTCAGTGTCCGGACGAGCAGATTGACTGCTTTCCATTCTCTAAAGGCGAAGCCCGTGACATGAACCTTTTTCAGGATGAGGACGGAACTGCCTATGTCACTTATACCAGTGAAAATAACAAGACGTTGTACATTTCCAAGCTGAATGAGGATTATACATATCTGTCCACAGACCCGGAGAAAGCGGTTTATAAAGAAGATTTTATCCGCATTTTTCCAGGAGCCATGCGGGAGGCTCCGGTCTTATTTAAAGGCGACAATGGAAGATACTATCTTATGTCCTCCAGCACCACCGGCTGGATGTCCAACCAGGCCAGAGTCTGGTCCGCAGATGAAATCTTCGGTGACTGGCAAAATGATGGAAACCCATGCGTCGGCACAGATGCCGACATTACCTTTGACACCCAGAGCACCTGCGTTTTCCAGACGAAAGAAGGTCAGTGGATTTACTACGGCGACCGCTGGAACAGCACAGACCTGGCAGATTCCAGATATATCTGGCTGCCGCTTAACTTTGACGGAAATAGAGTGGTAATTAAATGGGAGTCGGATTTTGTCCTCAAATAATTGGAGAAGACAAAGAAAATTTTCGCGCTTAGGCGGTGCATTACAAATCAGTTATCTACTATGGAGTAAATAGTTACGCTTACTGAGAAAAGTGATAAATAACTGAAATACGTGATATGAATAAAAGGAAAATTCTGATAAAATCACTTACAAAGGATAACAAGGTGAATATGCCGGCAGGGCAGACATTGCATAAATGAAAATCAGGGAGGAAAAACATGAAGGAACTTCTTTACGGAGCAGCATACTACGACGAATATATGCCATACGACCGTCTGGACAAAGATGTGGCTATGATGAAAAAAGCAGGGATCAACACTGTTCGAATTGCAGAATCTACCTGGAGCACCTGCGAGCCACAGCCAGGAGTATTTGATTTTTCCCATGTGGAAAGAGTGATGGACGCCATGGAAGAGGCGGGAATCAACGTAATTATCGGTACACCTACTTATGCAGTGCCTACCTGGATGGTAAAGGCGCACCCGGATGTGCTGGCTGAGACAGTTGAGGGAAGAGGCATTTACGGCGCCCGTCAGATTATGGATATTACTCATCCGGTGTATCTTTTTTATGCTGAGCGTGTGATCCGCGAGCTGATGAAGCGTACAGCCCACAGAAAATGTGTCATCGGTTTCCAGCTGGACAATGAGACGAAATACTACGGAACTGCAGGCAAAAATGTGCAGGAACAGTTTGTCAAATACCTCCGGGAAAAATTCCACGATGATATGGACGCTATGAATTATGAATTCGGTCTGGATTACTGGAGCAACCGTATCAACGCCTGGGAGGATTTCCCAGATGTGCGCGGTACTATCAATGGAAGTCTTGGCGCAGAATTTGAGAAATTCCAGAGAACTCTGGTTGACAAATTCTTAAGCTGGCAGGCAGACATTGTAAATGAATACAGAAGAGAAGACCAGTTTGTGACCCATAACCTGGACTTTGAGTGGAGAGGATATTCCTATGGAATTCAACCTTATGTAAACCATCTCCACGCGTCCCAGTGTCTGACAATTGCAGGAACTGACATTTATCATCCTACACAGGATGACCTTACCGGTGCTGAAATTGCATTCGGAGGAGATCTGATCCGTTCCTTAAAACAGGACAATTATCTGGTGATCGAGACCGAAGCACAGGGATTTCCTGGCTGGACACCGTATAAGAATCAGCTGAGATTACAGGCATACAGCCACCTGGCATCTGGAGCAAATAGCGTAATGTACTGGCACTGGCATTCCATTCATAATTCCTTTGAAACTTACTGGAAAGGTCTGCTGAGCCATGATTTCCAGGAGAATGCACCGTATAAGGAAGCCTGCATTATTGGAAATGAGTTTAAAAAGCTGGGAAGCCATCTGGTAAATCTGAAAAAGAAAAATGAGGTGGCAGTGCTGGTTAGCAACGAGGCACTCACAGCCCTGAACTGGTTCCGAATCCAGGAGCAGGCGCCAGGCGCAGATGCGAAGAGTATCTATTATAATGACGTTATGCGCTGGATGTACGATACTCTGTATCATATGAACGTAGAATGCGATTTCATCTGGCCGGAAACCGAGAATCTGGATCAGTATAAAGCGATTGTGGTACCTGCACTTTATGCAGCACCAGATGAATTATTAGAGCGGCTGAATCAGTATGTGGAAAATGGCGGAACGCTGATCGCGTCCTTTAAGTCTGCTTTTGCAAATGAGAATGTGAAAGTGAGCCATGATGTCCAGCCACACATTTTGAATAATTGTTTTGGTGTTCACTACGACCAGTTTACTTTCCCGAAAAATGTAGGATTAACTGGAAAAATTATTTCTGGGAAAATATGTCAGAAAGGCAGTACTTGTCTGGATGACAAGGCTTATGCGAAAGATAGTACTTCCCCGTCTGCACAGATATTTATGGAACTCCTGGTTCCAGATGGAGCAGAGGTACTGGCTTCTTACGACCACTACAACTGGAAAGACTACGCTGCCATCACTCGAAACCATTACGGCAAAGGACAGGCGGTATATGTTGGCTGCATGACTGACGAAGATACCTTAAAAGCTGTCTACAAAGCAGTTCTTCCACAGGCAGACGTAGAAATTCCGGAATACCAGTACCCAGTCATCGTTCGAAAAGGAACCAACGACCTTGGCAAGACAGTCCGCTATTTCCTGAATTATTCAGCAGTAGAACTGGAAATGCCATATGATTATAAAACTGGCACAGAATTACTGGAAGATGTGCAAGTTGAAAATAAAGCCGCACTTAGAATGCCAGCATGGGGTGTGAAGATTATAGAAGAAGAATAAAATATGCTCTGCGAGTTTTGCCTGTTATCGCGGCAGCCGTCAAGGCTTCGTGCAAGCACGAACTTTGGCTCATTGTTCATGTAAATAGAAAGTTCCGGTAAATGATAGAAATCATTCACCGGAATTTTTTTATAGAAAATTTACGAACTCAAAACAATAACTAAAGATTTTACAAGAATCAAATCTTTTTCAATTCATAATCCCTGGAACCAAGTCCAATCTTTTGTCCATGATCCAGTGTAGCCTCCCACTCTACATTTGGGTTGGAGTCCATAAAGTGGTTATGATGGCAATGCCAGTCCGGTTTCGCAAGGTTATCACCCAGCTGACTGTTGCGGATCGGCTGAGCTGCAAGGCAGGCATCTACGCAGGCTTGATCAAGAGCAATCGGATCGAAGCTTGCGAACATTCCGATATCCGGAAGGATAGGAGCATCATTTTCGACGTGGCAGTCACAGTTCGGGCTGATGTCCTGAACCAGGGCAATGTGGAAGCATGGGCGTCCATGACAGACTGCCTGTGCATATTCTGTCATCTTGCGGCAGAGAAGCTCATTGGAATTGCTGTGCGGATTATGGATGGCATCAAAGCTGCATGCACCGATACAACGGCCGCAGCCCTTGCATTTATCATAATCAATAACAGCCTTTTTCTCCGGATATGTAATTGCATCACTTCCGCATTCTTTTGCGCAGCGCTTGCAGCCGCGACAGACATCTGCCTCAATAACAGGTTTTCCGCTGTTGTGCTGAGCCATTTTTCCTGCACGGCTTCCGCAGCCCATACCAATATTTTTGATTGCACCGCCGAAACCGGTGGCTTCATGTCCTTTGAAGTGAGTAAGGCTGATGAATACGTCAGCATCCATTACAGCACGGCCGATTCTGGCAGTAGGGCAGTATTCTGCATTCTCTACAGGAACCTCCACGTCATCGGTACCGCGAAGTCCGTCACCGATAATGATCTGACAGCCAGTAGTGATGGTATTAAAGCCATTCAGATTTGCGCAATCCATATGCTCCAGGGCATTCTTACGGCTTCCTGGATAAAGGGTGTTGCAGTCTGTGAGAAATGGCATTCCGCCAAGCTCCTTACAAAGATCGGCTACTACTTTTGCATAATTGGGGCGCAGGAACGCAAGATTTCCAAGCTCTCCGAAATGCATTTTGATGGCAACGAATTTACCATCCATATCAATGTTTTTGATTCCGGCTGCGATACACAGCTTTTTCAGCTTGTCCAGCTGGCTTGTGCCGACCTTGCAGCGGAAGTCGGTGAAATATACAGTTGATTTTTCCATAAAATTCCTCATTTCTGATTTTTATTTATCTTCATATTATTCTTGTGATTGCTTTAATGTCAAGTTATTTTTGTACTATAGCGTGCCCCCAAAATCGTTCCCACAAATTGTAACTCACATCTTGCAGAAAGCCTTTTCAAACACGTTTTAAAAGAACTTCAGAACATCCTCCAGCTCTCTGCGCCTCGGACGGCTTGGTTCCTCATCCGCTTTTCCTACAGCAATAACGGAAACAATGGTTTCACTTTCCGGAATAGAAAGCATTTCACGAATTTTGTTCCCATCCCGAAGTCCCATAATCAGAGTGGAAAGACCAAGCTCTGTGGCTTTCAGAATCAGGTTTTCGTTCTGAAGACCAAGGTCATAACAGCCCCATCCATTTCCAATCTCATTATCAGGAGTACCGTCTGTCTGGAAACCGGCACGGTTATGTACGAAGGTAGTGACAATCAAGGCTGCATGCTCGGTTTTGTTATCGTTATTGGCGTAACACAGGCATTCCTTACGAAGCTTCTGACTCATGTCCTCTGATAAAACACAGTAATAACGACCTGTTTCCGTATTCTTCCATGATGGCGCTTCCAAAGCGGCCTGTACAAGCTGCTGGATCTGCTCTTTGGTAACGTTTGTATGGGAACTGTACTTACGCACAGATCTCCTGTTCTCAATAAGTGTCTGAAATTCCATGAAAAAACCTCCCTTAAAGTATGTTTTGGCTGTATTTTAGCATAATTCATTAGATGTGAAAAGTTAAAATTTTTTGTAACCTTGGAATACTATAATGAGGATGGTACACTTCATCAGACCGGTGGCGGTGGAGTATCTATTGATGCTGACGGAACTCAGCGCGCTCTTACAGCGGAAGAGCTTATGGAGGAAATTAATTCCCCGGATGTAGAATATAAAGATGATGGAAGCGTATGGGTTTATTTTCACAATCAGAGTATTGACATTACCGACAAATTTGACGATAATAATATTTGTTTTGTAAAGGTTACAGATGGAAAGGAAACATTCTATTTAACGGTGAAATATAAGAATGGGTACACTTTTTCAAATGATAAATATATAGAACCATAAAGCGTTTCGCAGATGCGGAACAGATGGCTTTCATATAAGGATGGCGAGAGGCAAAGGTCTCTCGCCTGATTTACGTAAGGGGGATGAATATGATTTATGAATTAATAGAAACGGGCAGAGCCAGTGCTCTTTTCGCAGGCTGGCAGGATAGTGTGGTCTGGTCCGCATTGCAGGGGGTGATGGGGAAAATATGTGTGGATTCTCTGGAAAAACCGGAGAGTGGTGTTGCTATGCTTGGGGATTTCTGCTTCCTGAGTGGAAAACCGGAATCAGGAGTCATTTCCGGAGCTTTGGGAAACAGTGCATCAGAGGAAGTAATCCTGGTGCCTCAAAATGATGACTGGTCACAGATGATCGTGGAGTGCTACGGAGAGAAGGCCGAGAAAACAGTTCGTTATGCAATCAAAAAGGAACCTGGGGTTTTTGATTTAAAGCAGCTTCAGAAGGTAACACAAAGTCTGCCGGGAGAGTACGAAATGAGAATGATCGACCAGGCGCTTTTTGAAATTTGCAGAGATACACAGTGGAGCAGAGACCTGACAGCAAACTACGAAAGCTATAGTCAATACAGAGAGTATGGACTTGGTGTTTGTATTTTAAAGGACGGGGAAGTAGTCGCTGGAATTTCCTCTTATTCTGGTTATGGCAGAAGAAGTGACGAGAATCTTAGCTGTCATGGTGGAATTGAAATTGAGGTAGTAACCCGTGAGGACTACCGGAGAAAAGGTCTGGCATATATCGGAGCAGCGCGGCTGCTTCTGGAGTGCGACAAACGCGGGCTTTATCCAAACTGGGATGCAGCCAACAAAATGTCAGTAGGACTGGCAGAGAAACTGGGGTATCATTTCAGTCATGAGTATGTGGTTTATAAAGTGAAAAAGTAAGTTGCGGCGAACATGGAAGTATGGTAGAATATGAAAGACTGAAACGAAACATTATATAATTGTGATTTTTGTTATAAAAAAGAAAAGAAAACACTCATAACAGAAAAAAATTGTCAATTTATTGAAAAAGCAGCGGAAGCATTCAGCTGAAAGAATGGGATGTAAGGCCGCTTTTTAGTGGAAGTAGGAGAACTTATGACTGGATTTAAGAAGCTGGAAAATAGTTTAATAGATGTAATAAAGGAAGAACAGGCTAAGCTTGGCTTTAAGGAAGAGAAGATTCACTTATATTATCCGCTATCTTCCCTAAATCATTTTTTTTCTGTGCAGGACAATGCAGAAGAAATGTTGGCTCGTCTGCAGAATCTGCCGGAAGAGCTGACTTCCAAGCTGGGAAATGTGGCGGTGTCTCATAAAGGGGACAGATTCTGTTTTTATATTCCGGAGCCTGGAAGCGTTTATGTGCATGAGAATATGAAAGAGAATGAATTTATCAAAGTGCTCATCGAACTGGTTCAGAAGCATGACTGCACAAAGGTGAAATTACTTGACCTGTTTACCTCTTACTGGGAAAAAACAGAAAGTCAGGAAATGGACAATGGAGAATTTGATTTCTATATCCGTTTCCTGGATAAGGCAGATGATACCTATTATTACTGCTTTAAGGATGAGGGATTCCACTTTATTTATCATAGATTTCTGCCAGAGGATTATGAGGATTTTGGATTTTGAACAAGCGTAAATCTTGACAAACAAGAAAACTTGTGCGTATATTGTAAAAAAGCTGTTGCTTGTTCATTACAAAGGAGGAGATCGAAATGGATTTGAAAAACTATTCAACAGGTGTCCAGCATATCGGAATTCCAACAAACGATATTGATAAAACCGTAGAATTTTATCATAAACTGGGCTTTGAAACTGCTTTTGAAACAGTTAATAAAGAAGCAGACGAGAAGGTTGTATTCCTGAAGCTTGGAACTCTGGTTGTGGAAACCTATGAGAATCACACAGCAGCTCTTCGTGCAGGAGCAATTGATCATGTTGCACTTGATGTTAAGGACATAGAAGAAATTTATCAGTACGTTAACGAGGTTGGTTTGAATACCACACAGGACAGTATTCATTTTTTACCATTCTGGGAAAATGGAGTAAAGTTTTTCACTATTGAAGGTCCGAACAAAGAGAAGGTTGAATTCAGTCAGTACTTATAAAGGATATTTATAACAGGAAGCCGGTACATTGCCTGAAACAATGTACCGGCTTTTATAAGGTGGATGGAAAAATGAAACAGTTAAAAAAATGGTTTCTGAATCTTTCGATTCAGAGAAAATATCTGTATTGTACACTAGGCATTACATTGGTTGTGCTTTTGGCAGCCAGCTTTTTCCAGTTTATGTCTGCATCTGAAATCGTAACAGAGCAGACTGTGAAACAATCGGCAGGAGTGATTAATGAGTTGTCTGTTAATCTGGATCATTATTTCGATATGGTGGAAAATTCATTTGAGTATATCGCAAATAATAGTATCGTGCAGGAGGAACTGGAGTCAGATGAACCATATAAATCTGACGGCTCCGAGCTATATTCTTATTATTCAAGGGCTGGTCAGATTAGAAGGCTGCTGTTGCAAGGCTACACAAGCATATATATAAATGATATTCAGCTGTATGGATACAATGGTGCAAACCATCTTCTTTCCAATGACAGAGGTATCAATGAAGAAAGCTCCGAGATTTCCTGTACAATGGCTGAAAATGCAAATGGACGCTGTGTTTACTATAATGCAGCGGACGAAAAACTAATCTATGTGGCAAAGCAGATAAAAGATGTATTGACTATGGAGCCTCTTGGAGTTTTGCGGGCTTCTATAAAAATCAGCTATCTGAAGAAAATGACGCTTACAGCACAGGAGTCCTTGTCTGCCCATATATTTTTACTGGGCCAGGACAAAAATATTCTGTTGGAAAGTGCTGGGGAAAATACGGATTTGAAGGATCAGAAATGGCTGGATCAGATTAATGGAAATTCTGGAAACCTCCGGCTTAATCTGGATGGGAAAGCTTACAACCTCGTTTATCAGACAAGCTCTGATACGGGACTTACGGTTGTGGGAATGATTCCTACCAGCTTTTTGCAGAAAACGGCCCGGGAACTGGAAAAAACCACTGCGCTGTTAATCGGAATCAGCATTCTATTGTGTGTTTTTCTTGCAAACATTATGGCGCGTGGAATTACTGGACCTATTGAACAAACCAGTAATGCTATGAAAAAATTTGCCAAAGGAGATTTCTCAGTGCGTCTTCCGGAAGAGCGAACTGATGAAATCGGAGAGATGAATTCTGTTTTCAACCAGACCATTGAAAAGATTGAAAAGCTGTTGAAGCAGATTGTTGAGATGGAAATGGTAAATAAAGATATGGAATTTCAGGCATTGCAGGCACAGATCAATCCACATTTTCTTTATAATGTACTGGATACGATCAACTGGATGGCAAGAAAAAAAGGGGAAGAAAATATCTGCCGGATGGTAACTGCAATCAGCAATCTTATGAGAGCAAGTATCAGCAACAAACGAAGTATGGTACGCGTGAAGGAAGAACTGAAATATATTGAAGATTATCTCTACATTCAGGAAACAAGATATGGAGATAAATTCACCTCATATATCGAGGTAGATGAGGCACTGAATGAACTGGAAATTCCTAAGATGGTAATTCAGACTCTGGTTGAAAACGCAGTTGTTCATGGAGTTGAAAATGCAACCTGGGATTGTTTCCTCTACATTTCAGGAGAAATCCAGGATGATATGGCTGTATTTAAGGTAACGGACGATGGTGTGGGAATATCGGCAGAGAAATTAGAAGCCCTTATGAAAATGGAGAAAGAACCGGAACATACGGCAGAAAGAACACATACGAATCTGGGAATTTATGCAGTGCAAAAACGTCTGGAATATGTATATCATGGAAAAGCAAAAATGACGATCACATCGGAAAAAGAAAAGGGAACTCTGGTGGTGCTGGAAATTCCTCTGAGAAAAACGAAGGAGATTATGGAAAATGGAACTTCAGGTAATGATATTGGATGATGAGCATATTATTCTGGATGGCTTGTGCTCTTTTCCCTGGTCTGATTATGGATATCAGGTAGCAGCTACTGCCAAAAATGGTCTGGAGGGACTGGAAAAGCTGGAGCATATAAAACCGGATCTGATTCTTACAGATGTTCGGATGCCCGGAATGGATGGTCTGGATTTCGCGGAACGGGCTCACGAGATGTATCCGGATACGGTTATTGTAATTCTGACAGGTTACGACAGCTTTGCCTATGCTCAAAAAGCAATCACTATTGGTGTGAAGGAATATCTGCTGAAGCCAATTGACTATGAGGAATTAAAAAATATGGCAGCCCGGCTTGCAGAAGAGATACATGCAAAAAAAGATGAACAGCAGGAGGTTCGGGATTTACAGAAATATTTTAATCAGTCTGTACCGGAACTGCGATCTAAATTTGCAGGGAATCTTCTCTATGGAAGGATTCAGGGAAAAGGTGTGGTGCAGGAGCAGGCGAAATCCCTCAAACTGACCATTGAGAAATATATTGTATGTGTTGGAAGAAAAATAGTCGGGGAAAAACGGCTTCACGAAGGTGATAAATGGATTGAAGAATTTGCCTGTATCAATATTTTTGAAGAAATTTTCAATAATTACAACATACAGGTATTAAGTGATTATAACACTGCTACAGCTGAGTATAATTTTATCCTTCTGTTTGCAGAAGAGGAAGAAAATCAGAAATGTATGGAACGGGCACTTCAGGCTTGTGGAAAAATTCAGGAAGAAGTGGAACGGTATCTGAAGGCATATATGAATTTTGGAATCAGTGATATTTCAGAAGATGAATACCAGGCAAATGCCCAGTACCGAAAAGCCCAGAAAGCGTGCAGACAGTGTATTTATCTTGGCACAAACATTATTCTGAAATATGAAGACCTGCAATATGAGGAACAGAAGGATTTTGTAATTACGCCGGGAGAAAGAATGCATTTTATGATGACTCTGTTTCAGGAGAGCTTCGAAAAAGCGGAAGATGAATTGCGTCAGATTTTTGCAGAAGCACCGGAGGATGGAGCGGCTGTTAAATTTGCAGCAATGGATTTGCTGTTTGGATGCATGAAGTTTCCATACACCTGTGCAGTAGACAGTGAAATACATAATAAAAACTGGAATTTTTCTGTTTTGCAGGATGGAGTAAAACGTATTTCTCAGTGTGAAACTACAGAAGAGGTTCTGTTTTGTATGTTTAATCTGTTTGGAACATTGATCAAGCAGAATACCGAAGGCTCAGATGAGCGGAATCGGAAGCTGGTTCAGAGCATCTTATCGTATATTGAGAAAAATTATGCTGAGGATATTTCAATGGATGATCTTACAGAGAAGTTCCATATAAGCCGAACCTATATCAGCCGGCTTCTGAAGAAATATGCTGGAAAAAGCTTTCTGGAATATCTGACAGATGTTCGCTTTAAGCATGTGGAGCAGTTAATCGCAGATGATCGTTATAAGCAATATGAAATAGCGGAAATGGTAGGATATAAGGATTTCGGATACTATATCAAGGTATTTAAAAAGCGATATGGTATCACTCCTAATGAATTTCGTAAGCATATCTAAAGATAATGGGAGTTTTGTGCACAAAAGGAAACTGTGTACAAATCTCCCATTTTTACGTTTATTTCCAATTGTTTATAGAAGCACCAGAAGGTAAAATAAAATCATCAAAAGCGAGGAAACCTAAAATAAAAGGAGGAAAAGGAAAATGAAAAAAATGAAAAAAATGGTATCTCTTGCATTGACAGCAGCTATGACAGCTGGTCTCATGACAGGAATGGGAGCTATGACAGCTTCAGCAGACAGCGAGAGAACAAAAATCACTGCGTTGTTAAAAGGAACGGAATCATCAGAGCAGTATTTGACTTTTGATTATCTGCTGAAAAATTTTTGCGAAGAGAAAGGTCTGGACTACGAAATTGAACTTGTAAACGATCAACAGGATTACTTCACAAAACTGCAGATGTACATCAACAGTGATACACTTCCGGATATCTTTGGATGCCCGAATGGAGCACTATCTGCAGCCTGCAAGGATGTTGATGCTCTGGTTGATGTAGGCGCAGAACTGGAAAGAAACGGATATGCAGATAAATTAAACGGAGCAATTCGTGATTTCCTTACTGATGCAGATGATGGAAATCTGTATTTGTTCCCACAGGCACTGTATTGTGAGTTTTTTATGTACAGAAAAGACATCTTTGAAGATGCTGGAATTACTGAAGCACCAACGACCTGGAAAGAGTTTGAAGAGGATTGCCAGAAAATCGCAGATATGGGTGAGATTCCGGTAATTGTAGGAGGATCCGATGCATGGCAGCTTATGAGATATCTTTCCTTCTCTCCATGGAGAGTAACAGGTCCTGAATTTATCCAGGGATATCAGGCAGGAACAGATTCCTTTAGTGAAAACGAGTCTGCGAAATATGCAGTAAATCTTCTTGCTGATCTTGGAACAAAAGGATATTTTGAGCCTGGATTTGCAAGCGTAGACTTCACATCCGCAAGTAACCTGTTCTTCGGTGGTACAGGAGCGATTTTCTATACAGGTTCCGGACAGTTTAGCATGGCAGAAGAAATGTATGATAATGGTCAGCTTGGATTCTTCCCGGTACCGGATACAGAAGGAATGGACAATATGTCTACAAACGTTCCTGTTCATGCAGGATTCGCAGAAGCATTCAACAAGGTTACCTATGATGATACCATGCAGGAGTTCTTTGACTACATGTGCGAGAATTATTCTGATGTATGCTACAATCAGGTAAAGATTTTTTCACCATTTAGTGATGAAACAATTCCAGAAGGACTTCCGCAGTTATTCTACGATGTTCAGCCAATGTTCGAAAATGCGGAAACAGCATGGACTTCCTGGGACGATAAACTTGATTCTGATGTGCTGACTAAGATTGTTGATGAGCAGCAGAAACTGGCGCAGGGAATTACTACACCAGATGAATTTGTTGAAACCTGTGATTCTTTTGTTAAATAAAGAATTTTGAACATGCAGGAATGAGACTGGCGGATTAACCGTCAGTCTCTTTTAAAGAAAGGAGGGAGTCACATGCAGAAAGCATTTGGAAAAAAATCAGTAATTTTTATGTTCCTTTTTCCTGCATTACTTATCTATACTGCATTTGTTATTGTGTCCATTGTATGGGCAGGCTATTACAGCTTTTTTGACTGGAGTGGTGTAGGTGAAAAAATCTATGTGGGATTTAAAAACTATGCAGAGCTTTTAACACAGGATACGGTGTTCCGTTCTACGATATGGCATACGATCATTTATACCATTATCAATGTGGCAATTCAGGTATTTGGAGGTTTGTTGTTTGCAATCCTTCTTTCCAGAATCAAAAAAGGCAGAGTTACTTTACAGACTTTATATTACATCCCGGTCGTAATTTCATCCGTTGCAATCTGTCAGATTTTTACAAAGCTGTTTTCTGTAACTCCAATTGGAATCGTGAATCAGATTTTATCATTTGTGAACCCTTCATTTAAGTTTATGGAGTGGATCTCAAATCCTCAGGTTTCACTGTATGTGGCAGCATTTGTAGAGGCTTATAAATATCTTGGACTGTATATGGTTATTTTCTATGCAGCACTGATTGGTGTACCGGACGAACTGGGCGAGGCAGCACTGATTGACGGAGCAGCAGTATGGCAGGAATATCTGTATGTAAAAATTCCGTACATTAAGCCGGTTATTATTGCCAACTGCCTTCTGGTATTAAATGGATCCTTAAGATCTTTTGAATTCTCATACCTGCTGACACATGGCGGACCTGGAAATGCTTCCGAGCTTATGACAACTTACATGTACAAACAGGCATTCAGCAGTATGAAGTATGGATACGGAAGTGCCGTAGCCATTATGATCGTAATCATTTGTATGGTAGTAGGATTATTGTTCCGTAAATTTTCAGAACAGGGGGAAGACGAATGAAAAAGAAAAAAATTTCCATTCCGGGCATTATTAAATGGATCATTGCGTTACTCCTGGTCATTATGCAGGTGTACCCTTTCTTCTATGTATTTACCTCCAGTTTTAAATCCCTGGATGATTTTAGAAAGCTTCCGGCATATGCACTTCCATCTAAGTGGGTATTAACAAACTTTATTAATGTTTTTACCAAGAGTCATATGCCCACTTATTTTAAAAACAGTATTATCGTTTTAATCGGTGTATTAGTTCCTTTGCTTTTATTTGCACTGATGGCTGGATTTGCACTCAGTAAAATTAAATTCAAAGGAAGAAAAGTAATCCTGAACTATTTCCTGCTTGGATTAATGCTTCCTATGCAGGTTGCCCTGATTCCCTTGTTCACTATTTTTAACAAAATGGGACTGATCAATACATATCCGGCAATTATTATACCGCAGATTGCATTTTCATTATCCTATTCTATCCAGCTGTTTTATTCCTTTAACAAGTTCTTCCCTGAGGAAATGCTGGAAGCTGCTATTATTGACGGATGTTCTCCAATGGGCTGCTTTTTCAAAATGGTAGTTCCAATGTCCTTGAACTCTATCATTACCGTAGCTACCATGCAGGCTGTTTTCTGCTGGAATGAATATATCAATGCTTATACATTTACAAGATCAACAGATATGAAAACAATTACACTGGGTCTGAATGACTTCGTGGGAAGTATGGGACTGACTGACTGGGGTGCAACCTTTGCGGCAATAACAGTTACAGTACTCCCGGTATTTATTTTCTATTTCTTCAGCAGCAAAAAGATGCTGGCAGGTATGACAGCCGGTGCTGTGAAGGGATGAGTAAAGCGTGATATTAATGTAGGATTATTTAATTATTACTTTGAGTTGGTTATAAATCAGAAAAAAACGGCGGGGTATGGACGCCTGTAAAGAAAAGGAGAATATATTATGCAGAAATTATACTATCAGTTTCCGGAAACCTGGTTCGGTGATTGTATGCCATTTGGACATGGAGATAAATTTTATTTATATCATCAGAGAGACACCAGAAAACCGGGACCGTTTGGAGAGCCGTTTGGCTGGGATTTAGCAACAACCTCTGATTTTGTTCACTATGAAGACTGTGGTGTGGCAATTCCAAGAGGAACTGATGAAGAGCAGGATCAGTTTATTTTCGCAGGAAGTGTGTTTGAAGCAGAAGGACAGTATCATATTTTCTATACAGGTTACAACCGTGATTATCCAGCTCTTGGAAAACCGTCGCAGGTACTGATGCATGCATATAGTGATGATCTGGTTACCTGGCACAAAACTCAGGATGCTCTTACTTTTACCCCACAGGAAGGCTATGATCCAGATGACTGGAGAGATCCGTGGGTGATCCGTGATGAGGAAAATGACCAGTATTTACTGATTCTTGGAGCAAGACTGCAGGGACCGAAAACAAGACAGACAGGAAGAACTGTTAAGTTTACTTCCAAGGATCTGAAAAACTGGAAGTTTGAAGGTGATTTCTGGGCACCAGATCTTTATACCATGCATGAAATGCCAGACCTGTTTAAAATCGGTGACTGGTGGTATCATATTGTGACAGAATACAGTGACAGAAGCAAAATGGTTTATCGTATGAGCAAGAGCCTGAATGGTCCATGGATCGCACCGAAGGATGATGCATTTGACGGCAGAGCTTATTATGCAGGACGTACTTTTGAACTGAACGGACAGAGAATCCTGTTTGGCTGGGTAGCAACAAAAGACAAAGATGATGACGATGAAAACTTCATCTGGGCAGGAACCTTCATGGCACATGAGGTATACCAGAAAGAGGATGGTACTCTCGGCGTAAGAATTCCGGAAACAGTATGGAATGCTTTTGACAAAGAGGAAAAGAAGGATGATTTCGTTATCGATACACCAACTAAGAGTTCAGAAGTTGTTGTTGGAAGAAATACCGGTGACATTTTCAAATTTGAAGCAGATGTGGAATTCTCTGAGGGCACAAGAACATTTGGCGTGAGATTTTATGAGGACGAGGATAAAGCAGAATCTTATCAGTTTGTATTTAATACTACAGAGAACCGTTATGTATTCGAGAAGAAACCGAACTGGCCATGGCCTGCAAATCAGAACATCGGACTGGAAAGACCAATTGATCTGATCCCGGGAAAGAAATATAACATCCGTATGATCGTGGATGACACAATTGCTACCATTTATGTGGACGGTGTGGCTTTGAATGCACGAGCATACAAGAGACCAGGAGAAAGCTTATCTCTGTTTGCTTCTGAGGGAAGCATGAAGGTTACAAATTGCAAGGTGACTACTGGATTGAAGTAATTTAGTGCAGCTGAAAAGAGCCTGGTGGAAGTTTTACTTCCACCAGGCTCTGATAAATTCTGGTATAACAGTCTTTTGCTTTTTTTAATAAGCTCTCTTTATGATTTCATTCATATGCTGTGCAGCTTCAAATCGAATTCGCTCTTCATCTAATGTAAGTACCTCACGATTTTTCATAACAAGCTTTCCGTTGATGATGGAATCGATTACATCATGTCCATTTGCAGCATCTACAATAGTATTTACAAGATTCTGAGTTGGTGTAATATGCGGCTGATCAATATTTAAAAGAATCAGATCGGCTTTCTTTCCTTCTTTTACAGATCCCAGAATATCGCCATGTCCGATAGCATTTGCGCCTCCCTGAGAAGCCATTTTCAAAAGAGTCGGGCAGGTCATAACTACCGGATTGAAAGAAGGAAGTCCCCAATAAGCCAGCATAGAATAACGCAGAACCTTCATCTCATCGAAAATATCCAGGTTAGAAGGAGCTGCTCCATCACAACCTAAACCTACACTTGCACCAGCTTCCAGGATCTGCGGAGCCTTCGGGAAGCCATGATTTGCCAGGTTGGCTCTTGGGCAATGAATCATTTTTACTTCTCGTTCTGCCATCAACGTAATATCATGGTCAGATAGCATAACATTATGTGCAGTCAGAAGATTTGGTCCCAAAATTCCCATTTCATCTAAAAACTCAGCAGGACGTTTTTGATAATTTTGCAGGCAAAAGCTCACTTCATCTTTATGCTCACATAAATGTGCATGGATGCCTGTATGAAGCTCTTTGGCACATTCACCTACCATGGTGATGAGATCTCTGGAGCAGGTCATTACCTGACGAATAGCAAACCAGATATCCACACGGCCATCGCCGGCCCCCTGATAGTTCTTATACAGCTCTTTTGTATGGTCTATAGCTTCAGAAGCAGTTTCCTTCATTGCGCCTGTAATAGCATTGCCCATATCCATTGTGGATTTCGCTATTGCGGCTCTCATACCGGATTCTATAACTGCATCAGCCACACGCTCCATATGTACACCGCCGGAATCAGCAAAAGCAGTAGTTCCGTTTTTGATCATTTCCAGACAGGCTAACTGTCCGCTGACGTAAGAATCTTCCGGGAGAAGATTGCTTTCAAAGGGAACCAGGAAACGAGTCCAAACCATAGGATATTCATCGGCAACACGACCTCTTAACAGCTGCTGACAGGTATGTGTATGACCATCTATTAAGCCTGGCATAACAAGCTTACCTTTACCATCAAGTGTTTCTGTGGCAACACTATCAGCGAATTCATCTGCTGAACCGATTTTCTTGATCCAGGTGTCTTTAATTCCTACTGAACAGGTGGATGAAACGCTCATATCAGGATTCAAAACCTGACAATTTTTGATTAAAATATCATAGTTTTCCATAAGCTACCTCATTTCATCTCATATGTTTGTTAAATGGCTCCTGTCATTTTCAAAACAACGTCTGCAACAAGAGCGGAGAATATAAAGGTTCCGGTAATTACAAATAAAGTGATCAATACCAGCTTCCATCCCATTTTTGCAAAATCCTTTAAATCTTTTCCAAGAGAAATACCGGCAAATGCACCAAGTGCTGTAGCCGGTGCTAAAAATGCAACAGAAGATGTAGTTCCAACTACGATATCTTTTACCGGTGAAACAGGACATGCAAGAAGCAGTCCGAGAAGGGATACATACATCATAGAAGGAAGCTTAACAAATCGGCTCATAAATTTACTTATAGTAAGACCGATAAGAGAAATAGCACTCAGTAAAAGAACTCCAATAATGGAATCTTTTACGGGCATTTTATAACCAATTACATTTGTAAGTATTATAATCACAGACACCATGAGAAGCAGTCCAAGCTGCTGTACGAAGTATTTTCTGACCATTTATTTAACCTCCTGATTATTTTTGCGTCCAATCTTAGGCTCTAAAATTGCGTATAATTTTTTTGCAAGAGGAAGACCTACGAAGGTACCCATGTAAATTCCGGTAATACCGGTCAGCATATCACTGGCACCACCCATGATCATAATATTTTCTGCCTGCTGTGGGTATATTTCACCTAATGTTCCGGCAGCAGCAGTCATCATGGATCCACTTCCTACTCCACTGGCCATACCAAGAGCAATAGGATCGAAAATATTCCAGGAAGCTACAACGCTTGCAAGAATGCTGATAAATACTGTTCCGATTACAGAACCTACAATGTAAACTGCAAAGGTTCCTTTTGTTTCCGGAGCGTCCGGTCCAAAAATATCTGTGGTCAATCCAAGGTTTGAATCACGGTTAATTGAGTAACATGCACCAATAGATTCCTTCTTTAAACCAAGTAATAATGCGAGCGGCATAGATAAGAGAATCGTTCCAAGGTTTCCGAATTCCTGAAGAAGCAATGCAGGACCCACTGAAACCAGTTTTGCAAGATTTGCACCGGAAGAAATGCCCATTTTTGCCATAAAAGGTGCCAAAACCACAAGAACCAGGCTTCCGCCTATTTTACATTCCTCAGTTTTGAATACTTTAAAAATATCCGGTCCTAAAAGCCCTCCGAATATGACGGCAAACACCATCGGGAACAGAGTAAGTGTACCAATGCCAACGTTAAGCTTAACAGTTCCGATCAGATCACAGACTGCGGAAATGACCAGAGCGGCAAGGTAAATTTTCCAGTACTTTTTGATGACAATCTTTAGTTTTTCCATATAAGAAACTCCTTCCTTTTTTTCTGCACAGGTGCGCAGCAATTTATGCTGTAAGTATAACATGAGAGCTGATTTCTGCGAACATACCAAAAAGGGGATGTGAAATAAGTCCCTAAAAGAAATAGGACCATTCGTTCATGCGAAAGGT
>NZ_JAJBMO010000018.1 GCF_020537505.1 Blautia glucerasea
GTGGAGTGGGGGAAAATCCGGCGATAACTTCAAAGGATTACCTATCACTATAGGCGGAAAAACTTTATTATTGTGCCCTGATTGGCTATATCTGGTATGAAGGCAGGGAAGAAGAAAAAAATTTTAATACTCTGTTGGAAATGATCAATGCGTCAGAAGCCAGGGAAGATGATGAGAATTTCAAGAATCCAGTAGATCTGATGTTTGATGAACTGGAGCAGAAAGACCCGAACCATTTTGCGGTAAGGCAGTACAAAAAATACAAGCTGGCCGCCGGTAAGACAGCAAAATCTATTCTGATCAGTTGTGGTGCAAGACTCGCACCCTTTGATATTGCGGAACTGCGGGAGCTTATGAGTTATGACGAACTGGAACTGGATCTGGTTGGTGACAGGAAAACTGCATTGTTTGTTATTATTTCAGATACCGATGATACCTTCAATTTTATTGTTTCTATTATGTACACACAGCTTTTTAATCTGCTCTGTGACAGAGCTGATGATGTATATGGAGGCAGACTTCCAATTCATGTGCGGTGTCTCCTGGACGAGTTTGCGAACATCGGACAAATTCCTAAATTCGAAAAACTGATTGCTACGATTAGAAGCCGGGAAATCTCAGCTTCTATTATTTTGCAGTCAAAGTCTCAGCTTAAGGCAATTTATAAGGATAATGCCGATACCATCGAAGGGAACTGTGATACGACCTTATTCCTGGGTGGAAAGGAAAAAACGACATTAAAGGAAATAGCGGAGATTTTGGGAAAAGAAACCATAGATCTTTATAACACATCGGATACGAGAGGCAGTCAGCGGTCTTATGGAATGAACTACCAGAAAACAGGAAAGGATATGCCATACTTGTTGATGAAGAGTTCAGTTGCCTTGAATTTTACATGAACAGGGACACGATCAGCTGGATTCTGAAAAAGGTAGGATGTCTGTCAGAAATAACAGCATATCTTTTTTGAGCCACTCACTGGATTACCCAGCGGGTGGTTCTTTTATTAACGCTTCTGTCTGCCATTCCGGTTGGGAGGAATTGGGCTGCCCTTTCCCCGCATACTTTTAGTTCGTTTTGCTTTTTTGGATTTTCTGAGGATTCCCAAAAAGGCAGTAAATTCCGCAGAAGTCAGTTTCTCATAAGGAATTTCCATCTGGTCGCAGAAAACCTGAATAAAGGCTTCCTCTCCGCTGGTTCCCGTCTGCACAAGCTTTTCAAACTTTTGCCGGACTTCGGCTACGGTTTCCTGCCGTTCATCAGCGGTGGTAGCGTCGTTTGTGTGTGCTGTTTGGATGTCTTTTACGATCTTGTCAATGTCTTTATGGACGATGTGATTGAAATAATCCTCTCCGTCTATCTGTGCGACTTCAAGGGTTCGCATATAAAGGTCATCGTCTCCCGGCGCATAGCTTTCCATGACGCTCTGCCGGGCAGCTTCCAGTTCCAGATTCATCTGGCTGACACGCATACCGGCGATACGGTCAACGATAACGGTAATGTCCGTCATGAGCCGGGGAAAACCTTCATGGGTGGCAAGCTCGCAGAGCAGACGGTTGTTGATCCTGCCGCTTCTTAATAGCTCAATCATTTCATCGCTCAAATGGAGCGACTGGAGATCAGAATTAGGGATGGTCTTATTTTCCGACAGCCCCATCAGATAGTCGGTGGACACGCCGTAAAACTCTGCCAGCGTTGCAATCGCAAATGGGCTGATGTCCTTGTAGTCATCGCCCTCATATTTCCCCAGCGCCGACTTGGACAGGCCGGTTTGTTCTGCCAGCTGTTCCAGTGTCAGGTGCTTATCCACCACCCGCAGGTCTTTGAGCCGTTCCGGGATTGACAGTTTTGTGTACATCAAAGCACCCCCCTCTCGTCAACATTTTTCAATATTTTTTTCATTATAGCACGTTTCCGAGAGCGTGGAAATATGCGGTTTTTGTGCGCTATTCCAACGTCTTGGACATACGGGAGCAGCCCCCTTTTTTCGGTAAACTGGTTCTTGTCAGGAGACACAGAACCTTGAAAATCGAATGACCGGCTGCAAGGGGTATGACCTCCGGGGAAGTGACGCGATAAAAGGGTTCCCGCAAAATCATGGATTTTGTGACGACGGGAGCGCACCAAAGAGGACAATACGCCGGGAGAAAATCCGGGCAGGAGCGGCTTGCAGACAGACCGGCAGATAGAAAAGTAAACCATGCGGGGCATACCGCACCGCAGCAAATGAATGGAGGTAGATCATTATGAAACTGAATATGAAGGAAAAGAAAATTCTTTACGCTTACGCCTGCCCCAGCCATCACAACACAGTGACAAGGCTGAAATGGCTGACAGCGCTGACCGTTGACCCGGAGGCTAAAGGGCAGATGCTTCATCTGACCAGGAAAATTGAGGCAGAGACAGACGAAAGCTGGTACGACAGCTTCTATCACTGCCTACGCATGGAGATGGATGAGTATTACCGGATCAAGCACCGCCTGCGTGTGCTGAAAGCAAACACCGATTATGAGGAGGAACTGTATGAGGAAGCTGTCTAAATATGAAAAAGAAACCATCATCAACTGGAACGAGGGCGAGAACATTGCCAGTATTTACACCTTCAACGCCAGCTTAAAACGCAGGCTGGAAGATTTCAGTAGGAAGTATCCGCTATTGTGTAGGTTGGAGCGCAGCACACCGGAAGGCAGCGCGACCTATGTGCTGGACAAATCCCGCCTTTCTATCCGGCTGGTGCCGCCGTACAGTGAAGAACGGCTGGCGGCTGCAAGGGAGTACGCAAAGGAACATGGCTTTCAAGTCATACAGACAGAAGAAAAAATTGCTTGAAATGAGGGCGATTTACCAAAAAATACCGGGTCTGCACCCAGTATTTTGAACGGTAATCCCCGCAGGCGTATTCCGTATCCACTTCCTGCGATTGGTGCAGATGTATGGATACGGAGCCGGAAAAGCTGGCGGACACCGTATCAGCGGTGGATGCCGGTTTTTCCGGTGCAGGAGTACAGAGGGATGCAATCCCTTTGTGGCTGGGTGCAGGGGCGGCAGCGCACTGCTGGGGTCAAGGGGCAACGCCCATTGGCAGGTTAAGGGCGGCAGCCATTATCGGGTCAAGGACGAAGTGCCTTGGCGGGTTGAGGGCGGCAGTCCCATCGGGTCAAGGGTGAAACGCCTTGCCCAGGGAGAGTTGATGCCTTGCGTCAATTCGTACTGGGTATTACCTGACGCAAGATTCGCAGGATTTGCGGCTTCGCCGCCCTTCCCCGGCCCCGGAACATCTTCGCAGGAAGGAGGAAAAATGTTTGAAATTGACAAGACACAATGGGCGCTCCGGGAAGCATGGCACTTACAATCCCCGGCACAATGACCGCCGGTTCGATGTGGAGAACAGCGAACACATTGACGCTGAACGTGCCAGACAAAATGTGTACTGGGACTGCTACCGGGGATTTACCACCTACGACTTTCGGGATAACCCGGAGCAGCCGGATTTCAGCTTTGAGGAAATTGAGCGGATGTATTACTACGAGCATTATGCCGACCATGTAAATGCCCAGAACGCCCGGAATGAGAAAACCCGGCATATTGAGCGCAACCGTACTGTGGATGACCTCTTGAAAAATAACAAGACCTGTCCGGAAGAAAGCATCTACCAGATCGGCACGATAGAGGAATCCGTCTCACCGGAAACGCTGGCGCTCATCGTCAGTGAATTTTATGAAGAATTTGAGCGCCGTTTCGGTTCTCATATCCACATTTTAGACTGGGCGCTCCATCTGGATGAGGGAACACCGCATATTCACGAGCGCCATGTGTTCGACTGTGAAAATCGGTATGGAGAATTGTGTCCCCAGCAGGAAAAGGCGCTGGAGGAACTGGGTATCCCTCTCCCAAAACCGGAGCAGCCCAAAGGAAAGCACAATAACCGGAAACAGACTTTCGATGCAGTCTGCCGGACAATCCTGTTTGACATTGCCAAACGGCATGGACTTCATCTGGAACAGGAGCCGTCCTATGGTGGGCGTGACTATCTGGAAAAGCAGGATTATATCCTGATGAAGCAGAAAGAACAGATGGCGGCGCAGGAGCAAAAGCTGGAAGAACTGACGCTCAAAATCGAGGATGTGGAGACGCTGTTGGAGGATGTTTCCGATGTGGCCTATGACAAGGCAGTGGAGGTCGTGACAGACAAGGTACGGGAACAGACCCAGCTTGAGGATTTGGAAGTGATCGAGAAATACCGAAAGAGCGTGGTATCCCCCAATGCAAAAAATTCGCCGGAAGTGGTGAAGATTGCAAATACCCTACTGGGAAGGGCACGGGAAAAATTACAGCAGTCCGCAGAAAAGATTCTCAAAAAGGTGCAGGTTGTGCTGCTGAAGCCGGAGGTCAAGCAGGCTGGCAAAGAGCAGATTAAGAAAAAAGCCAGAGAATCCATCAAAGAGAAGCTGGCGAAAGGCAAATTGGACGCTGACCGGAAGAACCGGGAGCGATGGGAACGTGAGGGGCGGATCGCCCCGACAAAAAAACAGGATATGGAGTTGTAAGGCATCTGATTTTCTGAGGAAACCGGGTGCCTTTTGTTTTGTTTGGAGGTGGGGAAATCGAATGTATTTGAAACAGTAAAGCAGTCTGTCACGACAAGACAGGCTGCGGAATTTTATGGGATTCCAGTAAGACGGAACGGGATGGCCTGTTGTCCTTTTCACGATGACAGACATCCCAGCATGAAGGTGGACAGGCGGTTCCATTGCTTTGCCTGTCAGGGGGACGGAGATGTGATTGATTTCACTTCCCGCCTCTTTGGACTGGGCAGTAAGGAAGCTGCCTTGAAGCTGGCAGAGGATTTCTCTGTCAGTCTTGACAGCAAAGGTCATGGTCCGCCACGAAAGACAATCATCAAAAGAAAAATCAGCGAGGAAGTGCGATACCGGCAGGCAGAGCAGAAATGTTTTCGGGTGCTGTGCGATTACCTGCGTCTGCTGGAACGCTGGAAAGAAGAATATGCTCCCAAACAGCCGGAGGATGACTGGCATCCCCTGTTTGTGGAGGCTCTGCACAGGCAGCCATATATCGAATATCTGCTGGATATTCTCCTGTCTGACAACATAGAAGAACGTGCTTCCGTGGTTGCTGAGTATGGAAAAGAGGTGAAGAAAATTGAGCAGCGAATATCAGAATTTACCGCCAGCCACCCGGCAGGCTGTGATGAGCGCAGCCGAGGCCATAGCGCCGGAACAGAGCGCCCAAGATGTGCGGGAGAGCCTTTCTGTCACCGATAAGGGAAAAACCGCCAATACCATCGACAACTGCCGGATCGTGTTCTGCTGTGATCCGCTCCTGCGGGATGCTATCCGGTTAAATCTCCTGACCGACCGGGTGGACATTGTACGGGATTTGGGCTGGCGCAGGAACACCAGCGCCTTAACAGATACCGATGTGAAATATCTTCTCCTCTATTTTGAGCAGAACTACGAGCTGACCAGTGAGAAAAAGATCACAGCTGCACTTTCCATTGTAGCAAACGAAAATTGCTATCACCCGATTCAGGATGTGCTGAACAGCCTTGTCTGGGACGGGACACCCCGCATCCGTTCCTGCCTGCACCACTTTCTTGGCGCTGATGAAAGCGACTATGTGGAAGAAATGCTGAAACACTTCCTGCTGGGCGCTATCCGCCGGGTATTCCGTCCCGGTTCCAAATATGAGGAAATGCTCTGTCTGGTAGGCGGCCAAGGTGCCGGGAAGTCCACTTTCTTCCGCCTGCTGGCAATCCGGGACGAGTGGTTTTCCGATGACCTGAAAAAGCTGGACGATGACCGGGTGTTCCAGAAGCTGCAAGGCCACTGGATCATCGAGATGTCGGAAATGCTTGCCACCAGCAGCGCAAAGAGCATTGAAGAAATTCGCTCCTTTATCAGCCGACAGAAGGAAACCTACCGAACGCCTTATGAATCCCAGCCCAAAGACCGGCTGCGGCAGTGTGTGTTCGGCGGTTCTTCCAACACATTGGACTTCCTGCCGCTGGATCGGGCCGGGAACCGGCGCTTTCTCCCAATCATGATTTACTCGGAGAATGCGGAGGTTCATATTTTGGAGGACGAGGATGCTTCCAGAGCCTATCTTTTGCAGGTGTGGGCAGAAGCCATGACCATTTACCGCAGCGGACAGTATTCCATGAAATTCAGCAAGAGCATCCAGCGTCAGCTGGTGGAGGTGCAGAAGGACTTCATGCCGGAGGATACGGAGGCCGGGCAGATACAGGGCTTTCTGGAACACTACACTGGGAACATGGTCTGTTCCAAGCAGCTGTTCAAGGAGGCGCTGGGGCATACCTTTGACCAGCCGAAGCGGTGGCAGCTGCACAATATCAACGAGATCATGAACACAGTCGTGACCGGCTGGAAGCCTTTCTCCAATCCCAGGATGTTCGCCGGGTACGGCAGGCAAAAGGGTTGGGAATGTGACAATTTCGACAACGAACTGTCCGACAACGAAGGCGGATTTGTGGAACTGAGCGAGGAAGAATGCCGCCAGCTGGAACTTCCGAAGGAGTGGATTGCCTGAGAATGATGGTCTGTTGCCAGTTGGTTGCCGGGTTCGTTGCTGGCAAATCTATGGTTTTGATATAGAAAAAGCCCATAAATAAAGGATTTTTCACAAGTATTTTCTGTCCGGCAACGAAAGCAACGAGATTTTACAAGAAAACTTATCAAGCAAAGATTGACAGTCAGATATTCATTTACAGGTTTTTATAGGCTGGTTGCCGGACTTCGTTGCCGGCACACGGTTATCTGGACTGTCACACTATGGAGGTAGCCTATGGAGAAAAACAAGAAGCAGAATAAAAAAGTCCGGTTCGTGGTGGTTCGGGAGTTTTCCGGGGACAAAACCATGCGGGAAGCCTTTGAGCAGCTGATCGAGCGCCAGACCTGCGAACACTTCGAGGAATGGTTAGAACATCGGGAAATGGCACAAAAAGCGGCGTAAAGCGGTTGAATCAGGAACGGGGACATGGTATTATAATGGTATCGTGTCCCTGTTCATAGAAGGAGAACACTATGAGCAGGAAAAAACAAGTCAATCAAAAAATCACAGCGCTTTACTGCCGTATCTCTCTGGACGATGGCAGCGATAATGAGAGCATGAGCATTAGCAACCAGAAACTTATGCTCCGGGACTTTGCCGAAAAAAACGGGATGTTCCAGTATGAGTATTATGTGGATGACGGTTATACAGGCCGCAACTTCAACCGCCCTTCCTTTCAGCGTATGATTGCTGATATTGAGGCGGGAAAGATTGGCTGTGTCATCACAAAAGACCTGTCCAGACTGGGCAGAAATTATATCGAGGCCGGCAGCTATATCGAAATCTTTTTCCCCAAACACAATGTACGATATATCGCCATTACAGACGGAGTTGACAGCCTGACCCGCCAGGAAATGGACATCACGCCCTTTAAGAATATCCTGAATGATATGTACAGCCGGGATATTTCCAAAAAGGTGCTGGCGGGGCGTATGACCCGTTCCCGGCAGGGAAAGTTTTGTGGTGGGCAGCCGCCTCTCGGATTGATGCGTGACCCGGATGACCGGGGGCATTTGATCCTTGACCCGGAGACGGCGCCGGTGATCCGAAAAATCTATGACATGGCGCTGGACGGCTGGGGCTGTATGCGGATCGCAAAGCAGCTCATGGATGACAAGGTTCCTATCACGAGGGTAAAGAGCAATACGGAATGTGACGTCAACTATTATGCGTGGGGCGGTGCAAGGATCAGTCATATCCTGCGAAACCCATTCTATAAGGGCGCACATCTGGTCTGCCGGACACATCAGAAAGGGATTCGTTCCAACACCTATGACATTATCCCCCGTGAGGACTGGGAAATCATTGAGGATTGCCATGAAGCAATCGTTTCCCCGGAAGAATGGGAGCAGGTGCAGTCAATCATTGACCGCAGACCTACCATTATGAAAGGCAACTCCTGTCCCTTCTATAACCTGTTCCACGGTATCATTTACTGTGCTACCTGCGGAAAGTCCATGCAGGTGCGGTATGAAAAGGTGGGCAGAACCGGAAAAAACCGTTTTACCGGCGAGATGCGGGAGCCGATTGACAAGGCGTATTATATCTGCCAGACCTACAACCGGCTGGGCAAGAACGCCTGCACCAGCCATAAGATCGAGGCAAGGGATTTGTATGACCTTGTTCTGAAGGACATTCAGGAACTGGCGGCACAGGCTCTCAAAGATGCCGACGCATTTTATCAGCGACTGAGCAGCCGGATGGAGCGCCGGTATCTGATAGACGCTTCCCAGACGCAGAAAGAACGCCAGCGGCTGGAAGCCAGAAATCAGGAGATTGACGGGATGTTCCTGAGCCTTTACACCGATAAGGCTAAAGGGATACTGACCGAGCAGCGTTTTATGAAGCTGACGGCGGCGCTGGAACAGGAGCAGGAAGCCAACCAGAAGCGCCTGCAAGACCTGATGTTGATGATGCGACACTCTGACGAACAGGAAAGCGAAGTCCGCACCTTTATCCGGGAAATCCGGCGCTACGCCGCCATTGAAGAACTGGACGAGGCGGTGCTGAACCGGCTCATCAGCAAGATTCTGGTGGGTGAAGTCAAGAAGATTGACGGACAGAAAGTGCAGGAAGTCAGGATCATTTATAACTTTGTCGGAGAAATCCCGGAGATTACAGAATAATCAGTGATCCCCATCTCTCAATCAATGAGGGATGGGGATTTTTTCTTTGCCGTCGTCCGGCAGATGTTACATTAAATTTTCCAAAGTGGATTGCAATTATAATTCATTGATTGTTTCAGTAATTGCCATGTTTCGAATCCGCTTCGCTGGGGCATGAACCGCAAGAGCTGCGGCAGCAAATACAAATAGAATGATAAGGCAGAGCGTCATTCCTGGCAGATGCCATGTCATGCCAAAATAGCGTGTAATGAGTCGAGCGTACAGCATACGGCTCAGCAGCAGACCGGCAATACAGCCGACAATCAGCCCGGAAACAGCATAGGTAAAGGCTTCCGCAGCAACCATCCGAGTAAGCTGACTGCCATCCATTCCAATTGCACGCATGACGCCATACTGCTTTGTACGGGCAGAAACGCTCATCGAAATGCTGTTGACAATGTTAAAAAGAGAAATCAGTCCAATAATCGCCAGAAAACCATATACGACAATTCTGGAAGCCAGATAGGTAGCAGCTTCCTGCGAATTACGCTCTCGCACATCCGATACAATGATCTCGTCTGTTGCAAGGTGGGCAATTTGCATTACAGTCTGCTCTGTTGCTGAATCGTTCAGCAAAACGCCGATCATATTATAGTTCTGCGCTCCGACCAGACGGTCAAATAGCGCCTGTGGGCAGATGACTGTAACATCATCCGGGAACATTCCCTCCGAAAAAGCCCCCACAATGGTAAGGTCTCTTCCGCTTATATAAACGGTATCTCCAACCTTCAACGGGTTGTTTTTATTATAGATCGTCATGACTTCGTTGCTGCTGGCTGCCTGATCGGCCATCCTGCCTGCTACAACGAGATCCCTGCTTTTTTCCATCATAAAATCATCGTAGGAACCCAGCACCACATGCTCTACCTCTTTCTGCGGACTGCTGGCAGGAGTGTTGGTAAGACCGGTTGCGCCCCAGACATACCCAACACCCGGAATCGCACGCAGCTGTTCTGCCATACTGCGGGACAATACCTGTTCGTTTCCGTACCCGTTCAAGAGAATATCCGGCTGCCACGGAGCTTGACCGGGCAAAAGCAAGCCGGCAAATTTAAGCAGTACAGAAAAGCAGAGCACCAAAACAATACTGAGTGCAAAAGAAGATGTCATTAAAAACAGGTTCTTTTTACCGGCAATGGCGTGATGGGCTCCCAACGACAACTCGATTTTTCCAAAGCTATAGTTTGAAGCATGACGCGAAGCGGAAAGATTCTCTCCCGTGCCGGAGACCGCCGCCACAGGTGAGACCCGTGCCGCCCGTCGCGCCGGTGACTCTGCCGCCAGCAGGACGGTCACGATACCGACCACGATGCCACTGACTAAACCTACAGGACTGATTTGAAAAACCGGTGTTGTGGAAAACTCGCCACCGATGCCATAATGCAGCGCCGCGCAAATGCTCCAGCTGGCAAGTGTGCCAAGCAGAACGCCTACGGGCACAGCCGTTTTGCACCAGTTAAGCGCTTCTAAACGGACAAATCGGATAATTTGAGATTTGCTCATGCCGATACAGCGCATCATTCCGAAGAACTGGATTCGTTGTGCCAGATTGCTGTTCATGCTGCCGGAGATCATCAGTACACCTGCCAGAAGAACCAGCACAAACAGAACTGCGGCAAGGCTGTAAACATTTTTTGCGGCGCTGCTATCGCTTTGTCCGGCGATAGCCATCACACCGGTGTTTTCTGAGACAGCATTTTCCGGCAGGTTATGCTGTGCCGTCAGTTCCGGGATTGCTTTAGCTGCCTTAGACGCGCTGGTAAACTGGACATAATATGACGTTTGAAGATTATGGACGTTGTTCTGCTCCATCAGCGCTGCAAATGCTGTGCGCGGCAGGTAGGCATCCATCAAAGAATATTGCCCGGAATAGTAGCTTTCCTCCACACCGCCCAAACCGGACACTGTAAAATCCCAGTCTCCGGACGGCGTACGTAGTGTAACAGTGTCCCCAACTGCAACTTGAAGGACACGCGCTGCATTGCTGCTGAGCATGATTTCGCCCATTCCCTGCGGAAAGCGTCCTTCGGCGGCACCAGTTGAATTCATTGTCAGATAGGATTCATCAATACCATAAAGTACA
The DNA here is from genome assembly GCF_020537505.1 of Blautia glucerasea. Lineage (GTDB taxonomy): Bacteria > Bacillota > Clostridia > Lachnospirales > Lachnospiraceae > Blautia_A. The sequence goes on from NZ_JAJBMO010000018.1 coordinate 10,837, forward strand.
ACCCTTTTTCCGTCCATGCGGTAGGGCAGTTCTCCGTCCGGGTTAAATATCGTAACTGCACCAATCGAAACCACATCATCCCGCTCCGCAATTTTCAGGGCTGTTTCTTGAGAAATGCCGTCCAACTCTATGTGCCAACTTCCGTTTTTGCCGGTCATTCGGTCGCTTTGGGTTCGAATCATCATATCCGCCACGCTAAAAATTGCTGTCACCAGAAATATCGAAATAATGACACACAGAATGGTCATCCGATTCTGCCGTTTCCGCACCTTTGCAGAGATCGGCACAAGGCTTAAATAGCTTTTCATTCCCGGCACCTCCCAAAATCGGTGAGGTTACCGTCCGATACCTGCAATACCCGGTCAGCCGTTTGCGCGATACTACGGTTGTGGGTAATCATAATAATCGTCTGCTCATACTTTTTGGATGCTTCTTTCAGCAGGGCAATGACCTCGCTGCTGTTCTGGGTGTCCAGATTGCCGGTCGGCTCGTCAGCCAGGATCAGGGCTGGCCGGGTAATGAGCGCACGGCCAATCGCCACACGCTGCTGCTGTCCGCCGGAGAGCTGGCTGGGCAGATGGTTCCGGCGCTCTTTCAGGTTCAGTACCGCAAGAAGTTCTTCCAGATATTTCTTATCCGGCTTCTGGTAGTCCAGCAGCACCGGGAAGATGATGTTCTGCTCCACCGTTAACTCCGGCACAAGGTTAAACGCCTGAAAGATAAAGCCAATGTTCCTGCGGCGGAATACCGTCAGCTTGCGCTCGTCCATGGCAAAAATGTCCTTACCGTCGATCAGCACCTTGCCGGTCGTGGGCGTGTCCAGCGCGCCGATCATGTTCAGCAGCGTACTTTTGCCGGAACCGGATTCCCCCACGACGGCCACATATTCCCCCTTGGGAACGGAAAAACTGACATCCTTCAAAGCCTTGACTGCGGTTTCTCCGCTGCCATAGGTCTTACAAATGTTTTTGACCTCTAATAAATTCATCGTGCATATACCTCTTTCTTCATGTTTTGCGAAATAGGCGGGCTGCTTTTGTTTTTCCTGCCTATGAGGAAAGGATAGCACCGAAATATTACTGTAACCCTACACTCAGCCTACAATTTTGTAGGAATTAAAAAATTCATGGTGAAGGTCGTGCCTTTTCCAAGTTCACTGTCCACCTCAATCGTGCCGCTATGGGCTTCCACGATGGTCTTTGCCAGCGGCAGGCCCAGCCCGATGCCCTGCTTGTCCTGGGAAAAGCGGCTGCGGTAGAACCGCTTGAAAATATGGTGCAGGTCCTCCGGATGGATGCCGCAGCCGTTGTCCTTTACGGCGATCTGAACGGCATTGGGCAGAGCTTTCCATGTAATATGAACCGCGTCGCCGCTCTCCGTATGGTCGAGGGCGTTTTTCACGATGTTGTCAATGGCCTCGGTCAGCCAGTCGCGGTCGCAGAAAAGAAGGACCTCCTCCGGGCCGGACAGGACAAGTTCTTTATGCTCCTGTTTGGCCCGGTATGCGAAATGCAGCTCAACATCCCGCAGCATATCCGCCACATTCTCGGCCCCCTTTTCCAGCGTGACGGAACCGGCGTCCAGCCTTGTGATCTTCAGCAGGCTCTGCACCAGCGTTTCCATGCGGTCAAGCTCCTGCTCAGACAGGTCAGCAAATTCTTTCACGGAGGACGCTTCTATATCTTCCTCATGAAGCAGGCCATTATAAATATTCAGTGCCGCCAGCGGTGTTTTCAGCTGGTGGGAAATATCGGAGATCGTATTTTTCAAAAATTCCTTTTCCCGAAGCTCGTTATCTGCGTGGGCGTTCAAAACCGCCGCCAGGGAATTGACGGAATGGAACAGCCGATATAGCTCCCCCTCACTGTCGCATTCAATACGTGCGTTGCTATCCCCGTCAAGATACACATTGATCTGGGATACCGCCTGTTCCATGATCTTATTCTGCTTTTTGAAATAGGAGCAGCAAACCACCCATATAGCCGCCGCTGCCAACAAAAAAATAAACAGCAGGCACAAAGAAAGCCTTTGATAGCGCAGCCATAAAAAGCCCTGTGCCAGCAGGAGGGATGCTGCCCAGATAACCGATACCGCAAGAAACAGATTTCTGATATCCTTATTTGCAAGTATTTTCATAGGCTGCCTCACCCTACTACATTCCATTTATAGCCCATGCGACGGACGGTCAGGAGCATCTGCGGGTCACTGGGGTTATCCTCAATCTTCATGCGAAGCCGCCGCATATACACGGTGAGGGTGCTGCTGTCGATATAATTTCCGTCGCAGTCCCACAGTTTATCTAATATCTGCTCCTTGGTAAGCACCGTATTGGGGTTTCGCATAAACAGGCACAGCAGCTTGTATTCAGCAGCGGTCAAATCCAACAGCTCCCCATTTTTGAAAGCCTGACCCTGCAGCAAAAGAACCTTGATTCCGTTCGATTGCAGTTCTGTGTCCGTTGCGCTGAAATCCTTTGCACGGCGAAGCAGGGCATTGACCCGTGAAACCAGGACTCCAAGCTTGAAGGGCTTGGTGATATAGTCGTCGCCGCCCATATCCAGCCCCATAATGATACTCGTTTCTTCGTCCGAAGCGGTCAGAAAGATGATCGGCACCTTGGAAACCTGCCGCACCCGTTTGCAAAATTCAAAGCCGGTGCCGTCCGGCAGGGATACATCCAGTACCAACAAATCATACCTGCCATCCGCCCACAGCGCATCCGCTTCTTTCAACGTTCTGGCAATATTCAATTCAAATCCCTGCTTCTTGAACGCAAAGGAAAGCCCGTTGATCAGGCTCAAATCATCTTCCAAAAGTAATATCTTACTCATGCTTCTGTTCCTTTCCCTGTTTCGTCCGGCCATCAATCGGCTTTTCCGCAGTTTTGGGAATCAGCCAAACACCGGCCATCTTTACAGCGCTGGGGATACGACCACCAGCGCAATAATAATTTACCCTACGAGGTGACACGCTCCATTTCTCAGCGGCCTCTTTCAATGTCATATAATCCATTTCGCACCTCCATCGAGTATATTATAGTTCTGCGTTTCGAACAATGCAAGGCAGAAAACATGAATAAGAAAAGGACAAGCACTATGAAAGACTGCTTTCTTTGATAGTGCTTGTCCTTTTTTGAATTTACCACTTGACATTGTGGCAAAGAGTTGATGAGCCAAGATGAAATAGCAGTCATGGACGGAGGAAAATGTATTCTGCAGGTGAGAGGTGTCAGACCATTTTTCTCAAATAAATACGATATTTGCAAACATAAAAATTACAAATATCTGTCCGATTATGACAAAAAGAATACCTTTGATATTGAAAAATATCTGAGTACTAATCTGATACTGAAACCAGAGGATGAAGTGGAACTGTATCAGATGTAACTTCTCGACAAATCGTCGGGAAGTGGATCATGGGAGGAAATCATGAATAATTTGGAAAAAGGGAACAGTCGATATCCATCGACGAAAATGAATATACCGACTGTACGTGTGAGGAATTTTCCAAGTAGAAAATCCCATGCTTAGTGTAGCACAAAAGGCAGGGTTTATATAGTGTTTTCTTCCATTTCTGGAAAAAATCTAAGAAAGGACTGGAAAATGTAAGTTTTCCAAAGGTACACTTATGGCATTTTTTACAACGGCAATTACGACCTTAAAAACATTGGTTTGTGCGATCGGAGCCGGACTTGCAGCCTGGGGAGTGATCAATCTGCTGGAAGGATATGGAACGGACAATCCGGGTGCAAAGTCACAAGGAATAAAACAGTTCATGGCTAATTAAAGGGAACAAAAAGAAAGGGAATGCACAATCCAGACGGTATCAGCGGCAGGCTACAAGAATAAATTGTGATTTCACAAGATTGGTGTTATAATAAGAGAAAAGTTCCTGCCGGGGCAACCGCCCCGGTGGTATGGATAGAAAGGCAGGAAAACAATATGCACATCAGCTATAAACCACTCTGGCACACACTGTTAGAGCGTGATATGAGAAAAGAGGATTTAAGGCTTGCTGCTGGTATGACAACAAATATGATTGCCAACATGAGCAAAGAGGGAAAGCACATCAGCATGGATACATTAGCCCGTATCTGTGAAACTCTGAATTGTGAGATTACTGATGTGATTGAGTTAGTACCAGACGAGCCTGCTTCCACAGGAGGTAAGGAACATGAGCGAATTGAAACCAAGAATAACGGAAAACGGAATTGATTATATCCTTGTCGGAGATTACTACATTCCAGGCTTGAAACTGCCGGAGGAACACCGCCCTATCGGAAAGTACGGACGAATGCACCGGGAATATTTAAGAGAAGTCCACCCAGCCAGATTGAATACATTGATACTGACCGGAGAATTGTTGACATATCTTGCAGACCTGAATGAACAGGCACAAAAACGGTTAGACACTATCATGGAGCAGATGAAAGCTACCGAGGGCGTGACAGAGGAATTGAAGTGTACCCGACAAATGGAATGGGTGCAGCGTTGCAATAACATTCACAACAGGGCAGAAGAAATTGTTTTGTATGAGATGATTTATTCATAACGGGAGCAATTAAATCGGAGGTATATAAGATGATTGAAATTGTATTTGGTGAAAGTGCCTGTGGAAGTTTGAAAATTGCCCAAACTTACGGCAAGGGAAAGTATAGAGGAAGTGCTGTTTCAATATTTATGAGGCACGAAGACGGGAGTGTTCCATCTTCAGATGAAATGAAAAAGGCACAGCTTCAAGCACAGGAACAAGAACGCATTGCTTGGGAGAATGCTATTCCATTGGGAGGCAAGAGCAGTGATGTTTATTGTTTTGATATGGCTCTTAGTGTGGGAGATATTTCTGATAATGGAATTGGCGAACAGCGGAAAAATATTTTCAAGAAAATGCTGTCTGTCTGCTTTGTAGAGGATTTAGATTATCAGGTTGAAGAAAAAATACAGAAAATTAAAACTACATTGACCTCAGTGATTGAACGATATGTAGCTGGGGAAGAAATTCGCATTTGGTATAGCTATAATCCAGATGAGCTTTGTGGTATGTATTGGCTTATGAAACAACTTCAACCATTAAACTGCCAGACAACAATTTATTTGGTTAAGTTACCTACATGGGAATATGGAAAAGAAAATACTATGACATCCAAAATAGCATGGGGCGAGGTCTCTCCTGGCGAATGGGGAAACTATATAACTCTACAAGAGAAAGCTAATCCTGTATTTCTTTCAGCTTGTACTATGAAATGGAATCAACTTCAAAATGAAAATGCACCTTTGCGTGCAATGTTAAATGGTAAATTGCAAAGCGTTTCAGAAGATATATATGATAGTTTCATTCTTCGTGAAATTGCGGAACAGCCAGAGCAATTCAAAATGGCTATTGTCATAGGTAATGTTTTAGGAAAATATCAACTTGGAATTAGTGATGTATGGATTTCCAATCGCATTGATAAAATGCTTGAAGATGGTGTGTTGGAAATTATACAGGACGCACCAAAGGGAGAAACAAATTATCGCCGAATATTAAGAAAACGAATGAAATAATAACCACAGCACAAACCGCTGCTACATGGAATCCAACAAACCATGCAACAGCGGTTTTCCTTTACCGTTTTTTCCTCTGGCTGATAGGCGTTCCCATTTTCTTTGATTTTTTGAGAATACGAATGAACCAGCGAAATTCTTCTTCTGACAGGTTTTTATAGTTGATACCAAGCTGCTTGCAGTAAAGGATAACCAGTTTTTCATCTCGACTGCCCTTGAAATTTTCGACCGCTTCCAGATTTTCTTTCAGTTCATCGGCAACGGTAGTTTGGGGCGCACTCTCGCTGTCCTTTTTGTGGAATTCCCGAATATCCCGGATAATCAGGTTGAGGTCATCCAGAACCATGTGACTGAAATACTCATCATCACTGATATGTGCGGCTTGCAGCACCTTCAAATGCGGGTCATCTTCGCCGGGGCGATACCGTTCAATAATTTCATGCCGGACGGTATCAACAAGGGAGTTGAGATTTTGGATTTGCATGGTGGCAATCCCGTCCACATAAATCTCAATGTCCGCAAGAAACTTGATAAAGTCCTTATGGGTGGCAAGTTCGCAGAGCAGACGGTTGTTAATCCGACCGCTTTTCAGCAGTGCCACCATCTCATCGTTCAAATGCAGCTCCGTCAGTGGCGTGTTGATCTGCTCCCTGTTCTCTGTCCGGCACAGCAGATAATCGACGGAAACCCCATAGAAGTCTGCCAGCGTGATAAGGTTGCCATGATTGATTTCCTTATAATCCTCTTTTTCATAACTGCCAAGGGCTGATTTAGAAATGCCCGTCAGCTTTGATAGTTCTTCCAGATTTAAGCCTTTGTCTTTGCGGAGTTCCCAAAGGCGTTCCTGTATGCTTGTTGCAACTTTCATGGGCGCACGCTCCTTTCCGGTGGTTTTATTTCTGCCGTTTAACTGGATTATATCACACTTTCCGCAATCGTGGAAATTTCTGATTTTCCCCCTGATTCCTACTTTGTGGATATACGGCACAGGGCACAAAAATGTTCTATGATACAGGTAGTTCATCGATGGATTATTCCAATCGAATGACCAGCCTGTGTGGGATATGCTTCCCCGGCGATGTAGCGCCATGACTTTTGGCAGGGATATGGAGGAACCCTGACCGAAACGAGCGTACCAAAGGGAGCGATACGCCGCTGTGAGATTCAGGGGAGGAACGACACCAGGGAGAACTGGCGAACTGACACCGAAATGATACCGAAACACGACAATTTGATAGGGAGATAGTCTACCCTATCGCTGAGACTTCGGGAGATTTTAAGCGGCTCTATGGCTGTAATTTTGCCGAAAATCGCCCCGAAACCATACACGAAAACGGGAGGAAACGTAACATGCCGAGAATGAGCAAAAAGCGGAAGCATGAGCTTTCCTTTTACCTCAATGACCGGGGGCGTGTCACTTACAACGAATTATGCCGGAAATGCCAGCATGGGTGCAAGCAGAGCTTCCGGGCGGTTGTGATTGACTGCCCCCGTTATTTATCCAAACGAGCAAAGAAAAAGGAGGAACACACCGAATGAATTTTGAATTTATGACGATAGACACACCATTGCCGCCCTGTATGCCATTTCCCAGAGCGTTGACAGGATTTCCAGTCAGCAGCACCGCAAAGGTCATGTACTGCCGGATGTTGGACGCTATGCTTTTCAGAGGGCAGGCGGACGAGAACGGGATTCTTTTTGTCTGCTTCCCTATCACAGCCATTGCCGCAGTCCTGTCCCGCAGCCTCATGACGGTCAAGCGTTCTTTGAATGAACTGGAAACCGCCGGACTTATCATGCGGGTGCGTCAGGGCGTGGGAGAACCGAACAGGATTTATGTGCTGATACCGGGAAAGGAGGGCGCTACCCTTGCCTGATACCTCAAAGCTGGGAAAGCTCAACCGGGAGTTGGAGAAAAGCGAAAAGAAACTGCGGAAAGCCATCAATGATGAAAAGGCATTGCAGCACCAGTTGAAGCAGCTTACCCGAAAGGAACGGACGCACCGGCTCTGTACTCGTGGCGGTATGCTGGAAAGTTTTCTGCAAGAGCCGGAACGCCTGACGGACGATGATGTCATGCTGTTGCTGAAACTCATTTTTCACAGGCAGGACACGCAAGATATATTGAAAAAACTGCTGGAACGGGAGAAGCCGGAAACCCCTTAGTTTACTAAGGGCGCAATTATACACCACCCAAAGGTTGGTGCATTGCGTTCTCCGAAGGCTCCTCGCCGGAGGGCTGTGATTTTCCGCAGTCATGGTCTGCTCCAAATCATACAGGGGACGCTACGCTTCCCCTGCGCTGGCTGTCGCCAGCTACCCTTTTGTGGACTTGCCGCCCGGAAACACCTTGCGCTGCAAGCTGTTCCCGTCCAGCAAGTTTTATCAGTCGAGCTATCCTTATCTACGGTAATTTAGTATAATAAGGTCAAAAAACAGAACGCTATCATTGTGCAACCGATATGCAACTGATAATTGCTTGATAGTTGGTGGTAGCAACACGGTAATTCAGATAGAATAAAGCCAACAAAGAAAGGAGGTCATCCAAATGTTAGTAAACATCATTATGATTGTAGTCGGAATAGTTTTCTCATGTATCTTTGTCGGCTTGCTTATCCTTGTTATTCGTGCATTGCTTAAATATATCCGTACAGAGAAATGAAGCCAACAGCAACATTAGGAGGTGGTCAAATGAAAGTAACCGTATTTATGATAATCGTTGGAATAATTTTCTTATGTATCTTTGTTGGTTTGCTTACCCTTATTGTTCGTGCATTACTCAAATATATCCATTCAAAAGATGTACGGCAGGAAAAATCCGTAGTGAGGAAATCGTTGGGTGAAGCACTCAAAGTACACAGAACACAGTGCAAAATGACGCAGGAATTTGTTGCTGAAACGATTGGTGTTAGCAGGCAGGCTGTTTCAAAATGGGAAAATGGAACATCCGACCCTTCCACATCAAATCTTTTTGCACTTGCAAAACTTTACGGTATTTCTGTTGAAGAATTACTAAAAGAAGTTGAATAATCTTCATGCAGATATTTTATTTCATCATCGGGCCACCCTGACCCGAACTTTCAAAACTGAATACCAGCCGCCCACCGGCGGCACCACCGAGCAGGAAATCTGAAAAGGTCTCCTGCTTTTTTTCTGCCCCAAATGAGGTGGTAAAACGCCACCCCATCCACCAATTACCGAAAGGAGGGACACGAAATGCCCTGTCCACACAACGAAATCTCGATTGTGCAGCGAAGCCAACAGCAGTCTGCGGTTGCCGCCGCTGCCTACCAGAGCGGCGAAAAGCTGTTCTGTGGATACGATCAGGAAGTGAATCACTACCCGGAAAAGCGTGGTATCGTCCACAATGAAATCTTGCTTCCGGCAAATGCCCCACGGTCGTATGCAGACCGCAATACTTTATGGAACGCCGCCGAAGCGGTGGAGAAGCAATGGAATTCCCAGCTTGCAAGGCGGTGGGTGCTTACCATCCCCAGAGAGATACCGCCCGACCAGTACGCTGTCCTTGTCCGGGAGTTTTGTGAACAGCAGTTTGTTTCCAAAGGCATGATTGTTGACTTTGCCATCCACGACCCCTATCCGCCGGGACACAATCCCCACGCCCATGTCCTGTTGACTATGAGAGCAATGGACGAACATGGGAAATGGCTTCCCAAGAGCAGCAAGGTTTATGACCTTGATGAAAAAGGGGAACGGATAAAGCTGCCATCCGGCAGGTGGAAAAGCCACAAGGAGGATACGGTGGACTGGAACGACCAGGAGTATTGTGAAATCTGGCGGCATGAATGGGAGGTCATCCAGAACCGCTATCTGGAAGCCAATGACCGCCCGGAGCGTGTGGACTTGCGTTCCTATGCCAGACAGGGGCTTGATATTGTCCCCACTGTCCATGAGGGGGCTGCTGTCCGGCAGATGGAAAAGCGTGGTATCCAGACGAATATCGGCAACCTGAACCGGGAAATCAGAGCCGCCAACCGCCTGATGAAGTCCATCCGGCAGCTTATCCAAAACCTCAAAGGCTGGATTACCGAGCTGGGAGAAAAACGGAAAGAGCTGCTTGCACAAAAAGCGGCGGAGGAAGCGACACTTCTTCCCAATCTGCTGATGAAGTACATGGAGATACGAAAGGAAGAACGGAAGGACTGGACGAGGGCTGGACAGAACCGGGGGACTTCACAGGACTTAAAGGCAGTCAGCGAAGCCCTGTCCTATCTCCGGCAAAAGGGGCTTTCCACTGTGGAGGACTTAGAAGCGTTTCTGGAATCTTCCGGGAAATCAGCCGCAGATTACCGCAATCAGATGAAGCCAAAGGAAGCCCGCAGCAAAGTGATTGACGGGATTCTTGCCAGCCGGACAGACTGCAAGGAATGTAAGCCTGTCTATGAGAAGTACCAGAAGATATTATTTAAGAAAACAAAGGAGAAATTCAAACAGGAACACCCGGAGGTTGCCCGGTATGCGAAAGCCGCCGCCTACCTTGCCAAGCACCCGGACGATAAGGACAGTACCCAAAAGGAGCTGCAAGAGGAGCAGGAAACGCTTCTGGAAGAAATTGCAGAGCTGAAAGTACCACTGACCGAGGTACAGGAGAATTTGAAGAAGCTGCGGGACATCCGCTACTGGGTACGGAAAGCCACCCCCGGCACAGAAGAAAGCAAAGAGCCGCCCAAGAAACAGCCTATCAAAGAAGTCTTGCAGGATAAGGCTGACGAGAAAAAAGCACAAAGAACTGCCCCGGTGCAGACAAAACACAAACAACAGGATATGGAACTTTAACAGGCACTTGCCATTTTCAGATTGAGAATGTCAGGTGCTTTTCTTTTTTTCAAGGAGGGATAGATTTGAATTTATTTGAAGCTGTGAAGCAGTCCGTCACAACAAGACAGGCTGCGGAGCATTATGGAATCCATATAGGTCGGAACGGGATGGCTTGCTGCCCGTTCCATCACGATAAAACCCCAAGCATGAAGCTGGATCGGCGTTACCACTGCTTCGGCTGCGGTGCGGATGGGGATGTGATTGATTTTGCCGCCGCCCTGTATGGGCTGGGAAAGAAAGAAGCCGCCATACAACTGGCAAATGACTTCGGGCTTTCCTATGAGGACTGGAAGCCGCCGGGAAAGGCAAAAAAGCCCAAGCCCCGGCAGAAATCCCCGGAGGAACAGTTTCAGGAAGCAAAGAGCCGCTGCTTCCGTATTCTTGCTGATTATCTCCATCTGCTCCGGGCATGGAGAAAGGACTACGCCCCGCATTCCCCGGAGGAAGTCTTTCATCCCCGGTTTGTGGAAGCCTTACAGAAGCAAGCCCATGTGGAATATCTGCTGGATGTGCTGCTGTTCGGGGAGACAGAGGAAAAAGCGGCTTTGATTACGGACTACGGAAAGGATGTGATACAGCTTGAAAAGCGAATGGCAGAGCTTGCCGCCGCAAACGCAGCAAGAACTAAAAAACACCATGAACGCCATGCAGCCGCCCCAGAGCATTGAGGAAATCAAGGCGGGGCTGGAAACTACCGAGAAAGGCGGTGTCCGTCAGAGCATACGGAACTGCCTGACCGTATTCCAGCGTGACCCGCTGCTTTCCGGGGCTATCGCATACAACATCCTGACCGACCGCAAGGACATCATAAAGCCCATCGGCTTCCACAGGGAAAGCACCGCCCTGAACGATACGGACATGAAGTATCTGCTTCTCTATCTGGAAGAAACCTACGGGCTTACCAATGAGAAGAAGATTGATAACGCCATCGGGATTGTGGCGAATGAAAACAAGTACCATCCCATCCGGGACTATCTCAATACCCTTGTGTGGGACGGGACAGAGCGAATCCGTTTCTGCCTGCGGCACTTTCTGGGGGCTGACGCAGACGATTACACCTATGAAGCGTTGAAGCTGTTCCTGCTGGGTGCAATCTCACGAGCCTTTCAGCCGGGGTGCAAATTTGAAATCATGCTCTGTCTGGTCGGCGGTCAGGGGGCTGGCAAGTCCACCTTCTTCCGTCTGATGGCAGTCCGGGACGAGTGGTTCTCCGATGATTTGCGGAAGCTGGACGATGACAATGTGTACCGCAAGCTGCAAGGTCACTGGATTATCGAAATGTCGGAAATGATGGCAACCGCCAACGCCAAGAGCATTGAGGAAATCAAGTCATTTTTAAGCCGGCAGAAAGAGGTTTACAAGATACCCTATGAAACCCACCCGGCAGACCGCCCCCGTCAGTGCGTGTTTGGCGGCACTTCCAATGCCCTTGACTTCCTGCCCCTTGACCGTTCCGGCAACCGCCGCTTTATCCCCGTCATGGTGTACCCGGAGCAAGCCGAGGTTCACATTTTGGAGGACGAAGCTGCTTCCAGAGCCTATATCGAGCAGATGTGGGCGGAAGCGATGGAGATTTACCGAAGCGGCAGGTTCAAGCTGGCTTTCAGCCCCGACATGCAGCGGTATCTGAAAGAACACCAGCGGGATTTTATGCCGGAGGACACCAAAGCCGGAATGATACAGGCGTATCTTGATAGGTACACCGGGAGCATGGTCTGCTCCAAGCAGCTCTACAAGGAAGCTTTGAACCATGCCTTTGACGAGCCGAAGCAATGGGAAATACGGGAAATCAACGAGATTATGAACCAGTGCATTACCGGCTGGCGGTACTTCCCGAATCCAAGAATGTTTTCCGAATACGGCAGACAAAAGGGCTGGGAGCGTGAAAACCCGGCAACGGACTTATGCAACCCGTCTGAAAAAGCAATGGATGGCTTTGTGGAGGTCACAGAACAGATGGAGCTTCCATTCTGAAAATGACAGCCCGTTGCACCCCCTGTTGCTATCCCGTTGCCGAGCCGGTTGCCGGGGAAAACCCCTTATTTCCGGGCTTTTCTCCCTTATAACAACCAAAACAACAGAAAAATGAAAGAAAAGTATAAATAGTAATCATCGCCAGATTGAGATTGTTTGCAAGGTCTTTTGAAGCCCGTTGCCGGACTTCGTTGCCGACACCCTCTGTCTGGCTATTTTCATGTATGGAGGATAACTGCCTATGGCAAAAAACAAAACAGAGATTCATGTGACTACTGTGTTTGACGGGGAGCTTGACGCAACCGATGTGTTCGTCAGCCTGATTTCCCAGAAATATGGAAAGACAAATGCAAAAGAATATCTTGCTAAAAAGAAAGATTCGAAGTATAATGAAGATGAGGTTCAAAAGAGCCAGATACCGTCTGGATTGTGTGGGTAAATGGCTATGATGAACGAAATGGAATACAGAACAATCGGTTCGGCACTTGCCGGGGGCTATCGTGCAGCGGTCTATTGCAGACTGTCAAAGGACGATGACCTGCAAGGCGAAAGTGCCAGTATCGCAAACCAGCGTGATATGCTGGAAAAATACTGCGAAAAGCAGGGATGGGAGGTTGTGGCAGTCTATCAGGACGATGGCTTCACAGGTCTTAATATGGAGCGTCCTGATTTACAGAGAATGTTGAGAGCCATTGAGCGCAGGCAAATCAACCTTGTCATCACGAAAGACCTCAGCCGACTGGGGCGGAACTATCTGCAAACCGGGCATTTGATTGAGGACTTTTTCCCAAGAAACGGTGTCCGCTATATCGCCATGAATGACGGTATCGACACCCTGCGGGATAACAACGATATTGCCCCGTTCAAGAATATCCTGAATGAAATGTACAGCAAGGATATTTCCAAGAAAGTCCATTCCTCCTATCTTCTGAAAGCGCAGAAAGGACAGTTTACCGGGTGTCTTGCCCCCTTTGGGTATCGGAAAGACCCGGAGGACAAAAACCATCTGCTCATTGACGAGGAAACCGCCCCGATTGTGCGGCTGATTTTCGGATATGCCCTGAACGGTCATGGTCCGAACTATATCCGCAGACGGCTGGAGGAAGAAAAAATCCCCTGCCCCACATGGTGGAACCGGGAACGGGGGCTTCGCAATACCCGCACCAAATGGGAAAAGAAAGACCCGGAAAACGGGCGGTATATGTGGGACTTCTCCGTTATCAAAGACCTTTTGATGAATCCCGTCTACACCGGGGCGATTGCTTCCCAGAAAAAGGACTACCGCTTCAAAATCGGCACGATTGGGGAAAAGAAGCCGGAGGACTGGATTGTGGTGGAGGGACAGCATGAACCGCTGATTGACAGCATGAGCTTTGACATTGTGCAGAACAAGCTGAAATCCCGCCAGCGTCCGGGGCAGACCAATGAAATCAGCCTGTTTGCCGGACTGTTAAAATGCGGCGAGTGTGGGAAGTCGCTGACGGTACGCTACACAAACGCAAAACATCCCCAGCGGATTTATTCCTGCAAGACCTACAACGCCTTTGGAAAGAACCACTGCACCCAGCACCGGATTGATTATGACACCCTTTACAGCCATGTGCTGCGGAAAATCCGGGAATGTGCCAGAGCTGCCCTGATGGACGGGGAAGCGGTTGCCGACCGCCTGACCAATACCTGTGAAGCAGAGCAGCGGGAACAGCGGGAAGCAATGGAACGCTCCCTTACAAGGGACGAGGAACGGATTGAGGTTCTGGACAAAATGGTCATGCGGCTTTATGAGGATATGATTGCAGGGCGTATCAGTGAGCAGAATTTCAACACCATGCTGGAAAAGACACAGACCGAGCAGACGGAGCTTAAAACAAAAGTGTCCGAGGGCAGAAAACGGCTGTCCGATGAAGTCCAGCTTGCCAATGACGCAAAACAATGGGTGGAAGCCATTCAGGAATATGCCAACATCACAGAGCTGGACGCAGCCACCCTCAACCGCTTAATCAAAGAAATCGTCGTGCATGAGCGCATTGACGAGGATAAAACAAGACACATTTCTATCGAAATTCATTTTAATCTCAAACCCATCCCGGAGGTGGAACAGGTCACTGCCTGACCTGTCCCGCCGGGACGTTTCTCTTACAAACACCATATAGATTTTTGTACGCCGCCGCCAGCCATCGAGCAGAGTTTTACACCTAATTGGGGATAAAACAGTTGATGGCGGGCGGTGGCATCGTACTGATTGGAATAAACCTGATTCCACAGCTTGCAACTTTGTTTGGATAAATAAATGGGTGGAATAACCGAAAAAATAACAGAGTTCATAAAGGATCTGCTAACAGGCTGGATCACATCAAACCTGGATACCATGTTTACCGATGTAAATACCAAAGTAGAAACGATTGCTGCGGAGGTTGGGAAAACACCCCAAAATTGGAACAATGGCATTTTTTCCATGATAAAAAATCTGTCGGATAATGTCATTGTCCCCATTGCGGGGATGATTATTACATTTGTACTGTGTTATGAGCTGATTTCCATGATTATGGAAAAAAACAATATGCACGATACGGATACGTTTATGTTTTTCAAATATATTTTCAAGATGTGGGTAGCGGTATATCTTGTTACTCATACTTTTGATATTGCGATGGCAATTTTTGATGTAGCGAATCATGTGGTATCCAATGCTGGCGGTATGATAACCGGTTCCGCATCTATTGATGTTACAGAAGCATTGAAAACGCTTCTTGAAACGCAGATTGAAGATATGGGAATCGGAGAATTACTGGGGCTTGGTCTGGAAACGATGCTGGTCAGTTTATGTCTAAAAATCATATCAGTCCTGATTACCGTCATTTTATATGGACGAATGATAGAAATATATCTTTATGTCTCTGTGGCACCTATTCCGTTTTCAACATTTACGAACAGGGAATGGGGAAGTATTGGAAATAATTACGTGAAGGCATTATTAGCGTTGGGATTCCAGGGATTTTTTATGATGGTATGTGTTGCGATTTATGCGGTTCTGGTAAATGCCATTACAGTTGCGGATAATCTTCATACAGCTATCTGGTCAGTTGCAGCATATACAGTTATTTTATGTTTCAGTCTGTTTAAGACCAGTTCCCTGGCAAAATCAATCTTCAATGCACATTAGGAGGAAACAAGAATATGGCATATGTTCCAGTGCCGAAAGATTTTTCAAAAATAAAGACAAAATTAGCACTGAATTTAACTAAAAGACAAATTATATGTTTTTCTCTGGCAGGAATTTGTGGTGTTCCGGTCTATTTGCTGACAAAAGCAGGACTGGGAACAGATGTGGCAGCAACGCTTATGATCATAGTGATGCTGCCATTTTTCTTTTTTGCAATGTATGAAAAGGATGGATTTCCAGCAGAGAAAATATTGCTTCACATTATCCGGCAGAAATTTTTAAGACCTGGAATCAGGGTCTATCGTTCCCAAAACTTATATGACCGGATTATAGAGTACGATAAATTAGAGAAAGAGGGTGCATGGCTTGAGAAAAAGGCAAAAGAAGCCAGGGAAGCGAGAAATCCGTTCCATTTCCTTAAAAAAGCAGACCGAAAAAAATAAGAAACAGAAAACCGGACTTACGAAAGAAGAAAAAAAGCGTCTGAAAGAACTTCGGATGATAAAAGCGGAGAATCAGAAGAAGAGGAAGCCTTTTACAGCGCAGGATACGATTCCATATAAGGAAATATATAAGGATGGTATCTGCAGGACAGATGATAACTATTATTCAAAGATGGTGCAGTTCTACGATATAAATTACCAGTTAGCGCAGAATGATGATAAAGCGGCTATTTTTGAGAACTATTGTGAGTTCCTGAATTCATTTGACAGCTCTGTTGAGGTACAAATTACATTTCTTAATCAACAGGTGAATTTTGATGAGTATGCAAAAAATATTGATATTCCAGAGCAGGATGACTGTTTCAATGATATTCGGAAAGAATATTCGGATATGTTGAAAATGCAGCTTTCCAAAGGAAATAATGGGCTTGTAAAAACAAAATATATTACATTTTCCATTAAGGCGGATAATCTGCGAAATGCAAAATCCAGGCTGGAGAGAATTGAAGCCAGTGTATTGAATAATTTTAAGGTGATGGGAGCCATGGCAGAGCCTTTAAATGGGGTAGAACGTCTGAAAATTCTGCATGATGTGATGAATATGGACACAAAAGAATCTTTCCATTTCCATTATGGGATGGTTGCAAAAACAGGTCTGCAGACAAAAGACTTTATTGCACCTACCGGATTTGATTTTCGCAATGACAGCTATTTTCGGATGGGACAGACTTTTGGATGCGTGTCATATTTACAGATTACATCACCAGAACTTACGGATAAACTGCTGGCAGATCTGCTGGATCTGGAAGAGAATCTTATCATCAATATGCACCTGCGTCCAATTGATCCCAAGGCAGCTATTAAAAGCCTGAAAAGTACGCTGTCAAATATTCAGAAAATGAAAATTGAAGAACAGAAGAAAGCGGTCAGAAGCGGATATGATATGGATATTATTCCAACGGACATTTCTACATACGGAGAGGATGTGGAGGGATTGCTCAATGAAATCCAGTCCAGGAATGAGAAACTTTTTGAACTTACTTTTTTGCTGATGAATACAGCGGACAATAAGAGAAAACTGGACAATATTGTGTATCAGACTGCAGGAATCGCCCAGAAATATAATTGCAATATACGGAGACTTCAATATCAGCAGGAACAGGGACTTGTGGCATCACTACCACTGGGAATGAACCAGACTGGAATACAGAGAATTATGACTACGACTTCTACAGCAATCTTTGTTCCGTTTACCACCCAGGAACTTTTCCAAGGCGGTGAAGCTCTTTACTATGGCTTAAATGCACTGTCAAACAATCTCATTATGGTGGATCGGAAACGATTGAAAACACCTAACGGCTTGATTTTGGGTACTCCTGGTTCCGGTAAGAGTTTTGCAACGAAAAGAGAAATTCTCAATGTTTTCCTGATTACAGACGATGACATTATTATCTGTGACCCGGAGGGAGAATATTTTCCGCTGGTAAATGCCTTAAATGGTGAAGTTATTAAAATCAGTGCAAAAAGTAATGATTACATCAATCCTATGGAAGTGAACCTGGATGTTATTTATCATCCGGAGAAATACAGGATTAATGGCGATGTGGAGGATATTGATACCATTATTGCTGATAAAGCAGAGTTTATCACATCTTTCTGCGAGGTCATTATGAAGAAACCTCAAAATGCAGAATTAAATGGTGATGAGGTTTCCATGATTGACCTGTGTGTAAAAGACATTTATAAAAAATATCTTTACAATGATCCAAAACCGGAAAATATGCCGACTTTGCAGGATTTCTATGAACGTCTGAACTTTTATGCACCAGATAAACCAGCAGCACAGAACATTGCCAACAGTCTGCAGTTGTATGTAACAGGATCGCAGAATGTATTTAACCATCGAAGTAATGTCGATACGCAGAACAGAGTGGTATGCTTTGATATCCGGGAACTTGGAACCACACTACGAAAAGCAGGGATGTTGATTGTCCAGCATATGGTTTGGACAAGAGTATCACAGAACCGCAGTCGCAGGAAATCAACCCGTTATTATGTGGATGAATTTCACCTTTTGCTGAACCAGTCACAGACTGCTAATTATTCTATTGAAATGTGGAAGAGATTTCGTAAGTGGGGTGGAATCATTACAGGAATCAGTCAGAATGTAACAGATTTTCTTGGCTCTCTGGCAGTAGAAAGTATTGTGGGAAACAGTGATTTTATCCTGATGTTAAATCAGCACAGCGGGGATCAGAAGATCCTTGCGGAGAAATTGAATATTTCCAAGCATCAGATTTCTTTTGTAAATAACAGTAATGCAGGAGAAGGGCTGCTTTTTTACGGAAATGTAATCATACCTTTTGCAGACAGATATCCGCAGGATACCAGAACCTATGCTTTGATGAGTACTAAACCGGATGAGATTCAGACTTAACGGACAAAAAAGCAGAGGTGAGGTACATTGGGAAAACAAAAATATACGGCGAAAGAGAAGAAAGTCAGCCGTATGACCAGAAATGGTCTGGTTGAGGAAAATCTTGCAACAAAGGAGACCAGAAAAGTTACAAACAGCGATCAGGAGTTGCCTTATAAACAGAAGGATGTAGAACAGGCATTTATTACTTCTGAAAAGAAGAAAAACTCTCATAAAAAAGCTGAAAAGAAACAATTTTCCGAAAAAGTTCAGGAGGGAAATCCTGCCAAAAAAGAAGAGGCTGCAAACAGTCCTCCGGGAAAACGAAAAACACAGGGACGGTACAGATACCGGGACAAGCCTGCAGGTGTATCTGTGGATTCAGCGGTAGAAATACGTGAGCGCAAAGAAAAACACAGGAGCCAGTATCAGCGACAGAAAAAGAAACAGCAGAGACTGCAGTTTGGAAAACTGGAGACAGATGGAAGTCTGAAGAAAGAAAAGAAAACTTCGGCTGAAACAGATGGAGGACATTTTCAGGCAGAGAAGAATGATGTTTCTACAAACCGAAAAAAAGGAAAGCAGAAATATAGCCGAAAAACAATAAAAACTTATCAGGAAGTGGATAAGGCTGCGAGAAAACAGGAAGCTGAGAGGCAGAACAAAATTCCGAAAGATTCTGTTTATACCAAGAAAACAAATGAGGAACAGAAAGCAAAGGTAAAGTACCATTTATATTTCGACAAAAAAACAGGGAAAGCGGATGGTAAAAAGAAAACCTTGTCTTCTGTTCCAAAGAAAGCATTAAAAAATGCAGTATATCAGAAAGCAGGCGAAGACGAAGAGGAAAACAGTGCTGTAGATGCAGCACATAAGCTGGTGCGTTCAGGTGAGTGGATATTACAGGAACATAGCAGTAGAAATATCCGGAAGAACCGCAGTCAGATACATAAAGAAAACCGTTTAGAGAAAAGAGCCTGGAAGAGTGCATCCAGGTATCAATATCAGAAATATCTGGAAGAACATCCAGAGATGCAGAAAAAGCTGATCAGAAAATTAATACAGAAGCAGAGGATTAAGCGAGAGTATCAGATGGCATACCGGGCTGGGAAGATTGCAAAAGAAACAAAAGACACCTCAATCCGGTCAGTAAATCTTGCTACTAAAATTGCAAGAAAGGCACAGGAAGTATTTGTAAGAAATGTAACTACTCTGATCTCAATGGGGTTGTTATTGATTTTGCTTCTTTCCGTAATGACAGGATTTGCTTCCTGTTCGGCTATGTTTTCTAATGGAATTTCTACGGTAATCGCTTCCAGTTACATTGCGGATCCGGACGAAATTGAAAAAGCAGAGTTGTATTATACGCAGTTGGAAGCCAGTCTTCAACAGAAAATAAACCAGATGGAAGCCCGGTATCCAGGAAAAGATGAATACAGATATAACATTGGTGAAATCGGCCATGATCCTCATACATTGATCAGTTATCTGACTGCCAGTTATGGGGATTTTAAGTTTGATGAGATAAAAGGAGAACTGGAAACAATTTTTTCTTTACAGTACGGAATCACCGTAGAGGAAAAAAGTGAAACCCGGCAGGAAACATCTACAATACAGGTAGGGCAGTCATTGGGAAACGTTGTGACCAGTGGATACTGTAATTGTCCCATCTGCTGTGGCGTGTGGAGTGGAGGACCTACTGCTTCAGGGGCAATGCCACAGGCTAATCATACGCTTGCGGTTGATGCTGCAAACCCATTTCTTCCAATGGGGACGAAAGTAGTGATGAATGGGATTGAGTACACCGTAGAAGATACTGGAAACTTTGCCCAGTATGGTGTCCAGTTTGATGTTTATTATGATAATCACGCAGTAGCTGAGGCACATGGTCATCAGACCTGGGAATGTTTTCTGGCAGAGGGCAATCAGAACTCTGTGGAAGTTACCCGTACAGTAACTGCAGATGTACTGAATGTTTCTGTTCAGGCAAAACCGCTTAGAAGTGTTATTCTGTCCAGAATGGAAGAGGATGAGCAGGAAATTTATGAAGAGGTCTATTCCAACAGAGGAAATTTACAGACATATAAAACTCCGGTTGAGTTAAACTGGTATGCCTATATCAGTACCTATTATGGATATTCTGTAAACAATGGAACCGGGCAGACACAACTTCACAGAGGTGTGACGGTTAATGTACGACAGGGAACAGAAGTGAAGTCAGCGATGAATGGTTTTGTTGTAGATGTAGGATATAGCGGAACTTTTGGAAATTATGTAGTTACGCAGGATAAAAAAGGTGTGCAGATTAAATACGCTTATCTGCAGAGCATTTCGGTAGCAAATGGTCAGGAAGTAACAACAGATACTGTAATTGGTACAACGGGAAGTACAGGAAGTGCAACCGGAAGCCAGTTATATTTGGAACTGGTCAAAGATGGGGAATATTATAATCCTGTTTTTTATATCAGTACCGGAGATAGCGGGCTGTATGTTGGAGGCGGCAGTTATGATGATGAGACTGTGCGGAGATTATTTGCGGAAGCAGACAAATATCTTGGTATGCCGTATGTATGGGGCGGTTCCAGCCCGGAGACTTCTTTTGACTGTTCTGGTTTTGTAAGCTATGTGTTTACCAATTCGGGTGTCTGCAATATGGGAAGACTTACTGCACAGGGAATTTATGACATTTGTATGCCTGTATCACCAGAAGAAGCAAGGCCAGGAGATATTATCTTTTTCACTGGGACGTATGATGCGGGAGAGCCGGTTACCCACGTAGGAATTTATGCCGGAGATGGACAGATGCTCCATTGTGGAAATCCAATTCAGTATACGTCCATTAATTCTGCATACTGGCAGTCTCATTTTTATGCTTTTGGCAGGCCATAAGGAGGGGCGTATTTGAACATTGAACGAATAAAAGAAGAACTTGCAAGAACCTACGTTAAGATTGAAAAGCTACAGAAAAAAGCAAGGGATCTGGAAGAACAGAAGAAACAGGCAGAGGATATGGAGTATCTGAAAATTATCCGAAGCAATGGAGTTTCCGCAGAGGAACTTCAGTTAATGATTGATATCAGCAAGGAGGAACAAAAAAAGATATTGGAAACCAGAGAAAAGGAGCAGACAGAAAATGAAGAAATTTCATAAAAGAGCAGCTGTATTTTTAACCGCAGCTACGTTAGCAGGACTTCCGGCAGGAGCTTTCTTTTATAGTTCGCCCGGAAGTCTGACTGTATGGGCAGATAATGTAGAAGTGGAATCATCAGAAGAAAGCAGCCCGGAAGATGTTGATTTTTCAGATGAATCAGAAGCTGAAATTCTTGCAGATCTAGTGGAACAGGCACAGGAAGATGCAGGAAATGATGTGACGGAAACACCGGAAGTAGGGATTACCTTTACAGAACCCGAAGGCTGGCAGACAGATACGGCAACCGTAAAAATTCAAGTGGAAGATACAAAGAATACAGGTGCTTTTTCTATTGCAAAAGTAGAAGCAAGACTTTCAGAAAATGGAGGATGGTCAGACATAACCGGAAATATGGAAGTATCCATCTCTTCTAATTGTAGTATTTATGTGAGAGTTACCGATCAGAATGGAAATACTTATGAGCAGAATCGTTACATAGAGTGTTTTGATAAAACCAAACCAACTATTATTGCGGCTGCGAAGAATGGGATACTGATCGTGCAGGGAGTTGATGCGGAATCGGGAATTGCTGCTTTGTATGTCAATGGAAATGAATTCACAGAACTGACGAATAATACATTAAATGTCCGTTTGCAAAAAGCGGATACTTCCTATGAATACTTTACCCTGCAGGCAAAAGACAAAGCAGGAAATATGTCAGAGATCTATAAAGTAGGAAACCCTTATTATGAAAATCCAGATGCAGTAAAAGAGAATACAGAGGTTTCCGGAACGGAGCAAAATGCAGCTTCTTTGCCAGCCGATGGAACTGCAAGTAAGCCCACCAGTGCTACGGCAACCGTAACGGAACATCAGACAACGAATGAGACTGCTACTGCACCAACAGAACCAGAAAACACAGGAAATGAAACGGCTACAGAAGCAGATACCGGACGGGTGCAGGGAGAAAGTTCTGCTTCCGGCATGTCAACAGGAACAGTTCAGGACAAAGGGGGAAAGGAATTTTATACGATCAAGACAAAAAGTGATAAGGTTTTTTATCTGATCGTAGATAAGGATAAAACGGATGAAAATGTTTATCTTCTTACAGAGGTAGGCGAAAATGATCTGTTGAACTTTACGGATACCAACATGGTCACACTTCCACAGAACCAGGCTATTGCAGAATCCGCACTGCCACTTGAAACAGAGAAGATCACAGAGACACCGGAACCAGAAGTTACGATCATACCGGAAGAAAAGGAAGAACCTGAGAAGAAAAGCAATAATTCCGGCACGATTTTATTAATGCTGCTGGTTCTGGCAGGAGTTTGTGGTGCTTACTATTATTGGAAATTTATGAAAGGAAGAAATACTTCTTTTGATTATGAAGAGGACGAGGACGACGATGAGGAGGAAGATACAATTCGTGAGGATGATGAAGAATTAGAAGAATATGAAATGGAAGGTGAAGTAGAAGACGAAGAATCAGAGGAATAACTTTGTTTCACTTAATTACAGCGATAGGTGCAGAAAGGAGATTGAAAATTGCAGCTTGTAATTGCGGAAAAACCCAGCGTAGCCAGAAACATTGCGAAGGTGCTTCATGCCACAAACGTAAAAGATGGCTACCTGGAAGGAAAAGAGTATCTGGTTTCCTGGTGTATTGGGCATTTGATTGAACTGGCTAGTGCGGATCAGTACCGGGATGACTGGAAAGCATGGAAATATGAGACACTTCCCATGATTCCGGAGAATTGGAAATATCAGATTAAAGAAAGTACCAAAGGGCAGTTTCGGGTTTTAAAGGAACTGCTTCACAGAGCAGATATCACAGAAGTTATATGTGCAACAGATGCAGGAAGAGAAGGGGAGTTGATTTTCCGTCTGGTATATAACCAGGCAGAATGTAAACTTCCCTTTAAAAGACTGTGGATTTCTTCCATGGAGGAAAAAGCAATTCTGGAAGGATTTCAGCAGATGAAAGATGGACATGAATATGATAATCTTTATTATTCTGCGGTGGCGAGAAGTGAAGCAGACTGGCTGGTGGGAATTAATGCCACCAGACTGTTTACGGTGCTGTATCACCATCGGTTGATTGTAGGTCGGGTGCAGACACCTACACTTGCAATGCTGGTGGAACGGGAAAAGAGCATCGAGAACTTCCAGAAAGAGAAGTATTATCTGGTTCATCTTCTGATGGATGGATTGGATGCTGTAAGCAACCGGATAAAAGAGAAAAGTGCTGCCGTTCAGATGATGGAGGATATGAAGGATGAAACTGCACAGATTCTTTCAGTAAAGAAAGAGAAGAAAAAGGTACAGCCGCCGAAATTATATGATCTGACCACATTACAGAGGGAAGCAAATCGTCTTCTTGGATTTACGGCACAGCAAACCTTGGACTATACCCAAAGCCTTTATGAGAAGAAACTGGTGACGTATCCAAGGACGGATAGCCAATATCTTACAGATGATATGGAAGAAAATGCGTTTTTGGTTATTGATGCGGTAAATAGAGTATTTCCAGAAATATCAATGAAGGGTTCGGAACCAGAGATAAAAAGACTTTTAAACAGCAAAAAGGTATCAGATCATCATGCAATTATACCAACGGTAGAAATTGCAAACACGGATTTAAAAGCACTTCCGGGTGGAGAAAAAGAAATTCTTATGCTGATTGCATCAAAGTTATTATGTGCATCGGAACAGGAATACATATATGAGAGTATTAAGACTGAAATTTCCTGTCATGGAGAACTGTTTACTGCATCTGGAAAGAATGTTCTCCAATATGGATGGAAAGAAGTGGAAGAACGGTTCTTTAAATCATATGGGAAAAATGCAGAAAAGCCAGAAGAGGAGGAAAGTGATTTTCCAGATATAAAAATAGGACAGGTATTTGAATGTGTTGTTGTAAAATTTAGTGAACATTTTACAGCACCGCCGAAACATTATACGGAGGATACGCTCCTTAGTGCCATGGAACACGCTGGAAGTTCGGATACGATAGAAGACGCAGAGAGAAAAGGGCTTGGAACTCCGGCTACCAGGGCAGCGATTATTGAAAAACTGATTGAGAAAGGCTTTATTGAGCGTAAAAAGAAGCAGATATTACCGACTGCAGATGGAAGAAATCTGATCAGGATTCTTCCGGAAATGATCAAATCACCAAAACTTACAGCAGAATGGGAAAATGATCTGACACTGATTTCCAGAGGCCAGAAAAATGTAGAAGAATTTCTCTTCGAAATTGAAAAAATGGTTACCAAATTGGTAAGTGATAATGGACAGCCAGTGGAAGAATACCAGAAACTATTTTCAGATGGTCGGAAAGAAATTGGAAAATGCCCAAGATGCGGCAATAAGGTTTATGTGGGAAAGAGAAATTATTATTGTTCAGGAAGTGATTGCAGTTTTACTTTATGGAAAAATAACCGATTTTTTGAGAGTCAGGGAAAAACACTTGATGAAGCAACTGTCAGGAAGCTGCTGAGTGAGAAGCAGGTGCATTTCAAAGATCTGGTATCAGAGAAAACAAAAAGGAAGTATGAAGCAACTATAAAGATGGAGGTTTCAGAAACCGGAAATCCAAAGTTTCAGTTGATTTTCCCGGAACGGAAGAAAGGAAAAAAGAATGAAGAATAAAAAAAATATGAGAAGATTTTTGTCGGGATTCTTGGCAATGCTTACAGTGTTATCTACAATTCTATCTCCAATACTGTCCTATGCGGCAGATGTAGTGCCAGTGCCAGAAGAGCCACCGTTATACGAAGAGGTAAAAAATGAACTTGATGCAGATGAGGTGGTAAAAGCAAAAGATCTGGAACTGGAAACAGGCAGTATTTTTGAAGTGGAGAAAGATTTTACCGGACTGGAAATACCAGATGAAAAAAAGGTGAAGATCACTTTCCATGAGGCAAAAAATGAGGAAAAGCAGGACTTTACAACAGATTATGAAGATACATACAAAGCTGTTTATTATGTAGAGCCAGTAAGTGGCCACCCAATTTATCAGATCAATCGTAAGCTGATTGTAAAGGAAGCGGTGGTGCAGGTTGCTGAATCTGAGAATCAGGAATCTGTAAGCAACCAGGAAGATGAGAATGAAGCAGAAGGCGAGGAACCAGCCATAGGCACTGCAGAGAGTGAAGAACCTGTGCAGGATGAGGTAAATGTAGAAATTCCGTCAGAGGATGGAATCTATGAAGAAGTAACTCCGACAGAAATTCCGGTTGAGGAAGAGCCAATAGATACACCAATTCCGGAAAACCCGTCTGAGGAAGTTTCAACAGAAGAACCTGCCATAGATGATAATCCGGATACAGACAGCACATTTGAAGAAATTACAGATACAGATCCGGAAGAAATGCCAGAGGCGACAGACGACTCTTTTACAGATGGAACAGAGAAAACAGAAGATGCAGATGGAAATTATCAGGTAAATATTGTTCGTGGAGAGGAATTTCATATTGAGCTGAACCATGAAGATGGACAGTATCAGCCAGGAGAAACCGTTGTTTTTTCCGGAGATATGCCGCAAGGCAGCTTAATTGCAGTAGGAACAACAAAAGTACAGGCAAACCAGACAGAGAATACAGAAGATTTATTGTATTCTGAGGTGACTTATCACGAAGAATCGGATAAATTCAGTTTTGAAATGCCAGCAGATGACATTGATCTAAGTGTTTCCATGGATCAGGCAGAAAACGGTATCATGTTACTTGCAACCGATACTCCATGGGATGATGCAACAAATATTGAAGCAAATAAATATTACTATTATTCAGATGGCCAGCTTCATCCGTTTGATACAGTTATGGGACAGGGTGGAAATGACAGCTACAAATATGTTCGTTACAAAGCAGGCGGGAAGACTTATACAGTAAATGCGTATTGTATGCAGCACTCCATGCAGTCACCTCCAAGTGGGACAACATATAAAAATATGGTTGAACTGGATGAAGGCGGAGATGATAAATATTTGAGAAAAGCCTTATTCTATGGATATGGCGGTCCAGGATGGGGACATACATTCAATGGATATAATGTAAAATCCATTATGGAAAAATATGGATGCAGTTCTGAGACAAGAGCCATGCAGCATTACCTGGTTGACTATTTATATGATGGCGAATCCGGATTTGGAGGTGCGCTTTCTACAACCGCTAAAAATATGCTGAAAGAGATTAAAGCAGCTCTTGCTAAAATGCCTGATCCGACAGCAATGAAACTTCTTCCAGGACTTTCCGTTAATGCAACGGGAAAGGAAACTGAAAGTTTTACCTGGAAGGCAAATGAAGCATTTACCATTACCATTCATCTGGAGAACGGAGTAAGCCTTGTTAATGAAACCACAGGAAAAACGGCATCTGGAAATGTCACTGTAAAGGGTGGAGAGAAATTCCATCTTGTAGCTACAACAGCCAATATGGGCAGTCTGAAAGGAAAGTATGCGATCACTTCCAATTTTCCCCTGGATTTCCATGCAATGCTTTTAAAACTGGAGAGTTCACAGGACATTGGTTTTGGCTACTATACAGATTCCTCTGACCTGCAGATTACAGTTGACTGGCCGGAAGAAGCAGTTATTGAAATTACAAAGAAAGATGGAGATACTGGAAAAAATCTGGCTGGAGCCGTGTATGGGGTATATAGTGATAACGCCTGCACAAAGCTGATTGTTAAGATGCCGCCAACAGACAGCAATGGTTCTTCACGTGTAACTCTTACCAAGACACAGGATACTGTTTACTTAAAAGAGATTACAGCACCGGAAGGTTATGTTGTCCAGGCTTCTTCGTATGGAGTGAAATTAGTAGTTGGCAGTACAACCAAACAGACTGTAACGGACAAAGAGCAGAAAGGAAATCTGACCGTTTATAAAGAGGGAGAAGTTTTTGTAGGAGCTGTATCTGATGAAAATGGAACTTCATTCCAGTATGAGAAACGCCGTCAGAAAGGAGCCGTTTATAACGTATATGCTGCCGAGGATATTGTAACAGCAGGTGGAAAAACAGTTTACAAAAAAGGCGCAGAAGTAGCGAAAAATCTGATCACAGGTGAGAACGGTTCTGTAACGGTAAAGAATCTTCCGCTTGGAAGCTATAATGTAACAGAAGCACAGGCCCCGGAAAATTTTTATAATGCAAAAGAAACAAAAAAAGTAACCATTTCTTATGCAGGGCAGACTGCAGAAGCGGCTTTCTCAGAGACTACCTTTACAAATGACCGTCAGAAAGCAGTGGTGCAGGTGATAAAGAAAGACAAAGATACTGAAAATACACTATCCGGAGGGCATTTTGCTCTGTTTGCAGCGCAGGATATGAAAACTGTGGATGGAAAAGCAGCGGTAAAAAAAGATGCTCTGATTGAGACTGCAATTACTGGTACTGATGGAAAAGCAGCATTTAAAGCAGATCTTCCAGTGGGATTTTCTTATTATGTAAAAGAAGTCCAGGCTCCGGCTGGTTATGTCAGAAATGAGAAAGATACTTATTCTTTCCAGTTCAGTTATACCAATGATGAACAGGCAAAAATTTCTTTCAGTCATACTTTTGTGAATGACAGGGTCAGTGCTGCAATCTTTTTGAATAAAAAAGATGCCGAGACAAAAGAAAATAAGGCACAGGGAGATGCTTCCCTGGAAAATGCGGTGTATGGACTTTATGCAAGAAACGACATTACCCATCCAGATGGAAAGACAGGCGTTATTTATAAAGCCGGAAGCCAGATTGGTACGCTAACTACCGATAAAGAAGGAAAAGCAAGGATAGAGAATCTTTATCTTGGAGAGTATTACATCAAGGAAATTACCCCATCCGTAGGATATCTGGCAGACGAGCATGAATATGATCTTGTATGCAGTGATGAAGGTGATCTGACAGCGGTTGTAGAAAAAGAGTGTACCTCACTGGAAACGGTGAAGAAACAGCCGTTTGAACTTATTAAAGCTGCCAATAATGGAGACACAGATGCTGCATTACTATCCGGAGCTGGATTTAGTGCATATCTGGTATCTTCTTTGGTGGTAAAAGAGGATGGAAATTATGATTTTTCCTCTGCAGAGCCGGTTGTGATCGGTGAAAATGGAGCAACGGAAATTTTTACAAATGAGAAAGGCTATGTAAAATCCATTGCAATTCCATATGGAACATATCTGGTGAGAGAAACTACAACACCCCATAATTACAAACCTGTAGATGATTTTATTGTCCGGATTACAGAGAATAAACCAACAGAGCCGCAGACATGGAGAGTTCTTTTGGATAAAGAATTTTCTGCAAAACTGAAAATTATCAAACAGGATGATGAGACTAAAAAATCTGTTCTAATTCCGGGAACAGAGTTTAAAATTTATGATATGGATCATGAAAAATATGTAGAGCAGGTAACTACATACCCAACAACCGTTACACATATCTCTTATTTCACAGATACAGATGGATATCTGATCCTGCCGCAGAATTTAAAAATCGGTCATTATAGAATCGAAGAGGTAACAGCACCGGACGGTTATACCATTAACAAAAATTATGTCGAAATACAGGTGGACACCAATACCCTGTATCAGACTGATCCGGTATCAGGTGATGCAATCATTGAAGTTGTATATGAGAATCATCCGGTGAAAGGAAAACTCACTGTACAGAAAAAAGGAGAGGTTCTTTCGACCTATAAGAATGATTTTAAGTATGAAGTTCAGAATCTTTCCGGTGCAGTATATGAAGTGTATGCTGCAGAGGATATTTATACAGCTGATTTCCAGAAAGATGACACAGGAAAAAGAATCCTGAAATATGCAAAGGGTGAAAAAGTTGCAGAACTGACAACGGATGAATCTGGAAAAGCAGAGCTTGATAATCTGCCTCTAGGAGAATACAAAGTTGTAGAAAAGACTGCACCGGAGGGATTTGTATTAAATGAAGAAGAACAGAAGATTTCTTTCGTCTATGCAGACCAGGATACACCAGTGATCTCACAGAGTGCAGAGTTTATAAATGACCGCCAGAAAGTAGAAATGTCAGTTGTGAAAAAAGATGCTGAAAATGAGAAAGGGCTTTCTGGAGCAGAGTTTGGTCTTTACGCAAAAGAGGATATAAAAGCAGGGGATAAGGTACTGGTAAAAGCAGACGAACTGCTTACAAAAGCGGTAACAGGTGAAGATGGAAAAGCTGTTTTTGAGCAGGATCTGCCATTTGGAACTTATTATGTGAAAGAACTGGCAGCCCCAGATGGTTTTGTATCTTCGGATGAGAAGATTGAGGTGACTGCGAAATATCAGGGACAGGAAGTAAAAACAGTAAAACTGGAAACTGTTTTTAGGAATGCGCCGACAACAACTGAATTTACGAAATCAGATATTACAACAGGTGTGGAACTTGACGGAGCAACACTGACGGTTTTGGATTCAGACGGAAAAGAAGTAGAAAAATGGACTTCTGTAAAAGGAAAAGCTCATGTAATAAAAAGACTCCATGTGGGAAAAACCTACACACTTCGGGAAGAGTTTGCACCATATGGTTATCTGCAGGCGGAGGAAGTGAAATTTACAGTTTCTGATACTGCAGATGTTCAAAAAGTAGAAATGAAGGATGCTGTTCCGGTTGGACGAATCATCATCAATAAAAAAGGTGAATTTGTCAAAGAAGTTACCTGGAAAGATATGCTGGCAGGCGGCATGGACGCAGCATTTGGCTATGTTACAGGTTCTTTGAAAGATGTTACTTTTGAAATTTATGCAGCGGAGGATATCAAGGCTGCAGATGGGGAAAGCAGTGATTATTATAAAAAGGACGAACTGGTAGCAACAATTACGACAGATGCTCTTGGATATGCAAGATCAGAAGATCTTCCTTTAGGCAAATATTATGTAAAGGAAAAAGAGACGGCGGATGGATATGTTCTGGATGGAGAAATCAGAGAGGTTGATCTGACTTATCGTGATCAGAATACTCCGGTTGTGACTTATGATGAGGACTGGCAGAATAACCGCCAGAAAGCAAAAGTAACTGTAGTTAAGAAAGAAAAAAATACAGACCGTGTTCTGGAAGGCGGAGTATTTGCACTTTATACAAAGAATGATATTTTAAATGCAGAAGGCGAAGTAATCCTGAAAGCAGATACCATGATCGAGCAGAAAGCTACGGATCAGGATGGAAGGATTGTATTTACGGCAGATCTTCCAATCAATGGCAGCTACTATGTAAAAGAAGTGCAGGCTCCTGCTGGATTTGTGACAACAGAAGAAATCAAGGAATTTGATTTTGCTTATGCGGGAGAAGAGGTTGCAGAAGTATCCTTTGAGTTCACTTATGAAGATGAGCCAACTACTTTTGAAATCACAAAATCAGATATTACAACCGGGGAAGAATTACCAGGTGCAAAACTGAAAGTATCCGATTCAGAGGGAAACGTTGTGGATGAGTGGACATCCGGAAGCACACCACACATCATTAAGGAACTGGAAGTTGGAAAGAAATATACATTAACAGAGACAATTCCTGCTGATGGTTATGCAACTGCAGAATCCATTACGTTTGTAGTAGAAAATACTGCAGATATACAGAAAGTAGAAATGCAGGATGATACAACAAAAATTCTGATCAGTAAAATTGATATGACAGATGGAAGCAGCGAGGTAAAAGGTGCTAAACTGTATATTCTTAATGAAAACCAGGAAGTTATGGAAAGCTGGACATCTGGTGATCAGCCCCATTATGTAGAGAAACTTCCAATCGGTACTTATACATTATTGGAGGAAACAGCACCGAAGGGTTACATTGTGGCAAATAAAGTGACATTTGAGGTTAAGGACACCGGAGATGTTCAGGGAGCCAAAATGGAAGATGAACAGGCAATGGGCAAGGTAATCTTAAATAAAACAGATAAAGACACCAAGAAGCCAATGAAAGGTGTAGAATTTGCCCTTTGTGACAGTAAAGGTAAAGTTCTGGAAACTCTGGTAACAGACAGTGCCGGTCATTCAGAATCAAAGAATTATCCGATTGCGACTTTTAAGAATGGGCAGTATAAAAAAGCAATCACATACATCCTGAAAGAAACAAAAACACTGGATGGATATCAGCTTGATGAAACAGAGCATAAAATTCAGTTTGAGTATGTCAATGACCGTACTCCTGTGATTGAATATACTCTGGATCTGACAAATGAGAAAGCTCCGGAAAAAGATACTCCAGAAACATCAGAAAATCAGGAAGGCAGCACTCCTGTTTCCCATAGTTCTGATGCGACTTCCGTATCCAGTTCACCAAAAACAGGAGATAACACAAATATTGCTATTTTTGTGCTGGTTCTTGCTGTATCAGCAGGATGCCTGGGAACTGTAGTGGCAGTTAAGAGAAAACGTAAATGATAATATAAATAGTGTTCTGGGGCTGTGGTTACTGCACAGCCCCATTTTGAAAAGGAGAAGAAATTGAAATTAGGAGCAAGAATAAGAAAAATCCGTATGTTTCGCAACATAACTCAAAAGGAATTGGGACGCAGATTAGGATATGGGGAAAGTAGTGCGGATGTGAGAATCGCCCAATATGAAAGTGGACAGCGTACACCGAAGCAGGAAACGCTTGTCCGGATAGCAGAAATATTGGAAGTTGATGTCCGGAATTTTTTAAGTCCTGGAATTGCGACAATGGACGAATTAATGGAAACTTTATTCTGGATGGATGAAGAAAATAGAGGGCTTTTTCATCTGTTTCTGCTAAATGATTCAGAAAGTGAAATGGCTGGAATCACAATAAGGGATAAAAAAACAATGTCTTATCTGCAGGAATGGATGGGGAAAAAGCAGAAATTGGGCGATGGAAGAATCACAGAAGAGGAATATCTGGAATGGAAACTGCATTGGCCAGAGAATAAGAGAAAAACAGAATATAAAACCGTATGAAGTAAAAAGGAATTGCTTTGCGGAGAGTTACCTGTTAGAATATTACTGGAGTAACCGTGTACAGGGTTGGTAAGAACCTCCTGGATTTTCAGATTCCGTTAAGGGATACAGAAGAAGGGAGGTGGAGCGAATGGATACATACGAAGTCTTGAGCTTATTGTTCTTAGGCGGTACGTTTCTGATTGCTTTGCTTGCCTATTTGGATAATAGGGACAACAAGCGAAAAAAATAGCCTACCCTGTCTGCCAACAGGATAGGCAGCTCTCTTTGAGAGCAAAATAAATTAAAACCTAATCCAGGAGCATCCACCTTGTGGGCGGTTACTCTTTTCAATTAGAATATAGCATTTTCTCTCCGAAAAGTAAAGTACATTTTATGCAGCCAATTCTAAAAAGAGTGGGCTGTTTTTTTATTGACAGGAGGGAAGTTAAATGTCTAAACTACAGGACATCCGAAACTTGGTACAGGAACATGCCGTATCAGTGAGCAGTTCGCCAGGGGATTGGATGGATTATATGGACACAGCATCAAGGTTATATCGTTATTCTTTTTCAGACCAGCTTCTGATCCATGCACAGCGTCCAGACGCAACAGCCTGTGCATCACTGGAACTATGGAATGAAAAGATGTTACGCTGGGTAAATCGTGGTGCAAGAGGAATTGCCCTGTTTGATGAAACCTGGCAGAATACCAAACTTCGTTATGTGTTTGATATTTCGGATACCCACATGGTAGCCGGAGGCAGAAGCCCGTATCTTTGGAAGATGCAGGAACACCAGAGAGAAGAGATCCTCACCCATCTGGCAGAAGTCTATGCTCTGGAAGAAAAGGATGCGGCAACTTTGCAGGACGCATTGATGGCGGTCGCAAGGGAAATGGTCAATGACAATCTGGAGGAATACCTGGATGGATTGGAATATGCTGTAGAAGGTACTTATCTGGAAGATCTGGATGAGGTGACGATCCGCAGTGATTTTCGTCAGCTGGCAACAGACAGTGTTTACTATCTGCTTTCCAGGCGATGCGGGCTTGACCCGATGGAACTTCTGGAAGAAGAGGACTTCATGCATATCACAGATTATAACCGTCTGTCAGTTCTCACCTTCCTTGGAAATGCGGCAAGCCAGCTCAGTGAGAGTATTCTGATTGATATTGGAAAGACCGTACATAAAATTTCTCTGGAAGAAGCGAGAAAAGAGGTTGAAAATTCCAATGAAAGGAATTATAATAACTTTACCACGTTAATTTGTGAAACCAAATATCAGGATGCAGAAACGAAAAAAGAAGAAAATATTGAAAATGGAGGAGGAACCGATTATGGAATTGACATATCATCGCAAGGGAGATTATCTGTTTCCGAATCTGACCGTCGAAGAGGAAGAAGTGACGATCGGGAAATATGGGATGCTGCGGAGGACATTTCTGAAAGAACACAAGAACAGCCTTTATCAGAGCCTGTTCCTGACCGGGAAGCTGAACAGCCATCTGGAACAGATCGAGAAAGCAGCACAGGAGAGAATGGACAGCCAGATGGAGAAATTACTGGAGAAGAATCCGGCACCGGACAAGGAAGCAGATCCGATGGCATGGACAGCACACATGAACGCACTGATGGCAACAGCGGAAGAGAGCATCTTGACGGAATTGGTATACAGTTAGTCGAAGATACAAGAGAAGATGGATTGAGTAAAGCAGAGGAAGAGATCGCCTCTGCTTTATCTTTGCCCGAATATCCTACCGCAGATGAACAAAGACGGCAGATCGAGAAAAGGGCAGCTGCCCTTTATGCCGGAGAAATCCCGATTCCAGAGGAAGTTGTCGATGAGATCTTACGGACAGGAGGAAACCGGAAAGCCAGCCAGCTCCGGATCATCTATAATTTCATGAGTGAACAGACACCGGAGGAATATACGGAGTTTGTGAAGCGTGAATACCGTAAAGGTGGAAAAGGTTTTCAGATTGATGGAAATGAATATTCAGTCTGGTTTGATGAAACCGGGATGCAGATCGCAGTAGGGCATACGGTTACAGACCATATCTTAGATAAGGCATTTTTATCATGGGAAGATGTCAGCGGACGTATCCATCAGCTTTTAGACCAGGGTGAATATGCACCGCAGTCTGTATTGGATGCGGCAAGAAGTAATGCAGTAAAAGAACACGCCCAGGCTCTTGCCTATATGAAAGGGGATATGGCAGAAGGAGTAGCGGAGATTGTTTTCGATGAGGAGGATTTACCACATCTTCGCAGTATCTATCCGGAGATCACGGATTATCTGGAAGAAAAGCTGGAGGATTCCCAGTGGCTTTCGGAACTGAATGAAAGACTGGATGCACTGGCAGAAGCCTATGAAGAAAATCATTCTATTATGCGTTTCCATCATTATAATCCTATAAATATCTCAAAGCAGTTTCAGAAGTTTGCGGATGAGGTGATTCCTTATCAGGCTAGGGACGGCTTTGCCTGGAAAGAACATCCGATGTTCATTACACAGGATGAGATTGATGCTTATATTGCAGGAGGTGGAGCGTATTCGCAGGGCAGGCTTAGGACGTATTCCTTTTATCTACTTCATGAAGATGAAAGATCGAGGACAGGTTTTATCAAGGAACAGTATGGGATCGGTGGAAGCAGTCACGCACTGTCTGGTGCCGATGATTCACACGCAAACTATGATGGAAAAGGATTGTTTCTTGCAAGAGGTGCTTATGGGAATCCATATACGTCAATTTTATTATCCTGGAATAAAGTTGCAAACAGAGTAGCTTTGGATATTGGTTGCAAAATAATAGCTGTTATCGGAAGTTTCTACATATCCGATAAACCAGCCGTTGATATCCTGTCCGTTGACACGACCGGTTCCAGTTTTTCCGTAGAAATTACCATTAGGTGTACTGGCAATTTTTATAGCATTTTTAACAGAAAATACATTTTGGGAATTTAGATGGAATTCATTTGTGTTAAATTTTTTCAATAATGTTACTTGCTCTAAAGGCGAGATTTTTAATGAAAAATCGGACCAGTATAAATCCAGATTTGAACTGGTTGTCTGGTTCCCATATTCTATTTTATTCAAAAATTCCTGGACTCTGTTAATTCCGAGCTGCGAATCAATTGCCTGGAAATACCAGTTAACGGAATTTTGCATAGCAGAGTTTAAATCCTGATCAGCTTCCCAGGATGGAAAAGGAAAGGCATCACCATTCCATGTCATGGAAGAGTGTTCTGGTGTGATGATTCCGGATTCCAACCCTAATAATGCATCGTATATTTTGTAGGTAGACTCTGGCGGAATACGTTTGGTGGCTTCTTCAAGATCGTATATTTTCCAGGAATCCAAATTATTGTCATACAAAACAAATGATCCATCATATGTTCCAAATGTTTCGGATATATCTAACAGGGAGATATTTTTGTCTGTATCACTAAAATGATATACGCTTTGAGTAGAGGCATCAATGGATAAAATGGGTGTACATCCAATAAAAACAGCACTAATGACCAGATAAATTATCAATGCTCTCATTTTTTGATAAAGAGTTTCTTTCCTAAAAACGGCGATGTTGAGAATACGTCGTTTCATCTGCCTGAAATTTCCGGACATTCCAACTGCCAGTGGAGAGGAAAAAGAGGATATTTTTTCTGCAAAATTAATCAGTGTAGTTCCATAAGCTTGGTATTCATCAGCAGAAATCATCTGCAATACAGCAGAATCACAGGCTATTTCACGGTCACAGAAAATTTCTTTTAAAGTGTACCAAACAAAAGGGTTAAACCAGTAGAGTATATTACTTATGACCATGAGGAAGCCAATAAATGTATCTTTGTGACGGTAATGCTGTAATTCGTGTAGCAGCATAAAACGCATATCATCAGGATTCAGTTCGGAAATTAAATGGATGGGAATGTAAATCCTGGGATGTATTATTCCGATTAAAACTGGTGATTTTAAAAATGCAGTACTGTAGACTGATACTGGGTGAGAGATTTTAAGTTCCTTTAAACAATTGTAATAAATAGTTTTTACCTGCTGATTTTGAAGCGGGAGAGCAGATCTTTTTATGGAACGTACATAGTTTAATGAATGAAGGGTGAGGACTGACATAATCATAACACCCGTTATCCATATTAGAAAGAGTATGGTATTCAAGCCTCCAGAAAATTGACTACTGATGGAAACTGAAAAATCATTCACCTGGTTTAACAAAATATTTTGTGTATTACTGGTAAGTTCGGATAGCGTGTCGGTACCAGAGTTAAGTCCTGAGTCAGTTTGAAAAAAATGTAACCATGAAAAAAGTTGTGAGCCATGAATCTGTACAGGAAAAAATGGCACGGCAAGTAATAAAAATAAAAGAAAACAGAGATGGTACTGTGTAGCCGCAGATAAATATTTTTTCAGAAGTTTTTTTGTTCCGATTATTACAAGTGTAAAAATACATATGAAGATATTACTGATTAAAAAGTGGATGATCCAGTTGCTCATTCAAAACCTCCTATTTCTGATGTTTTGATAATAAATGGCGTAAGTTATCAATTTCTGTTGAAGAGAGCTTATCGTCTTCAAGGTAAGAAGCCAGCATAGAAGAAAGATTTCCATTATAATATCGCTTTAAAAAAGAATTGCTTTCCTGGCGTATATATTCATCTTCTTGGACTAATGGAGTATAGACAAATACCCGGCTTTGTTTTTCGTAGGAAAGAGCTTTTTTGGAAACAAGTCTCTTGATAAGAGTTTGAATTGTTTTTGGACTCCAGCTGGTAGTTAGAGTAAGTTTTTCTGTAATTTCATTTGTATTGATGGGAGCATATTTCCATACAATTTTCATAACTTCAAATTCGGCTTCTGAAATCTGGGGTAGTGACATAATAAAATCCTCCTGCTAAATCCTACATATGTAATAAATATATTATATTACTTGTAGAAGAAAAAAGTCAAATGGCAGATGATATATAGAATATAAAATTAATAATGTAGAGGCAATAAAGGTGAAAAAGGTAGAAATTATTGAGAGAATCACAGATGCTAATGGAAGCATAAGTGAAAACATATTGACTAGCTGGGAACATAAAAACCAATTCATACCGGAAATTATAAGGTTTGGAGAATTAAAAATATATCTACAGGAACGAATTGTTAAAAAGAATGATAGTGATGTTCATCTTTCAAAATATGAATATGATATTTTACTTCTTTTAGCGAAAAGTCCAGGTAGAATATTTGGAAAAGAAATGGTTTATGATCTGGTATGGAATGAACCTTATTCCGGTGATTATAATGTGGTCATGCGACATATCTGCAATATCAGAGAAAAAATAGAAGATGATCCTGGACAACCATTATATATACAAACAGTACGAGGTGTAGGATATCGGTTTAATGGGAATTTAGGCAGCGAGTGAAATCGCTGCCTATTATTATGGTTTTACAAAGAAGGGAGTTGGTTATGAGAAGATCTTTGTATTTCAGGAGCATCCTGTTTGAGATATTTGGACAGGTTTTGATGTATCAATTCCAACTCTTTTATTTCTTGCTTAAAAGAAACGTATTGAGTATTTAGTGATTCCTTTCTGGAAATAAGATCTGAAAGTTGCTCTTGTAACTTATTGGAATTAAGATGTTTCAGGTCTATACCATTTTCCTGTAAAATATGTTCAGCACCAGCGAAAAGAATAATTTGAGATTCATATTTACGGAAATAACGATCCGGATCTTTGGAGCTTTTATAATGGTCATCGTAAATTTTATTTTTCTGATATTGTTTGGCATATTTTAGCATTTCTCGAAGATGACGTATCTGAGACTCGAGAGA
Organism: Blautia glucerasea; assembly: GCF_020537505.1. GTDB lineage: Bacteria > Bacillota > Clostridia > Lachnospirales > Lachnospiraceae > Blautia_A. Next base: position 49,068 of record NZ_JAJBMO010000018.1, read on the forward strand.
AACAACAGAGGTATTTACCTCTTTTTGCTGCATATGTAACAAGGCTATGCGGTCTTCAAGTTCTGAAAAATTATGTAGATTATGTGTGAGCATCTTGTTATATTCAGCAGAGACAATTTTTAAATTTTCCTTATTTGCCCATTTCTGAAGCCCAATGTTTCCTGCTATATTGGGAGCATTGGTATCTATTAATTTGTTATGAACAGAAGGAAAAATAGCTTTCTGACGTTTATTTTCAATGCGTTCTTTGATACGTTCTTTAGTAAAATTTTTTCCTAAAGATTTAGCACTTCCACGCACTGGACGGGACATATCGGGAGAACGAAAGGTAATGTATTTTCTGCTGTTTTCGCCAAATTCTGCGTTTTTTATTTCATATCCTTTAGCTTCCATAAATGCAAGAAATTCTGAGTAAGTGGAAACAATTCGGATTGTCTGGTTGATATCTTTTCGCAGCTGCGCTTTTTTACTGGATTCAGATTTATTTGCAGCCCATTCATTGTATTTCATTCCTTTTTTACCATCTGGCATAATTGTGGACAGATTATGTTCCTGGCATAAAGTGTCGCTGAGATTTCGTATTTTCCAGTAATTCTTTTTACAGTCATGGTAATGAGAAAAAGTGATGTTATCTGCAGAACAGAAAATTAAATGGTTATGTACATGACCTTTATCAGTGTGTGTTGTCAGAACATAGGAGTATTTTCCCTCCAGTAAGCGATCCGCAAGTTTTTTGCCAATCTGATGGGCTTCTTCATAGGAAACTTCACCAGGGGAAAATGCCTGAATCAGATGAAATGCCTTATTTGTATTGTGCGGATCTCTGCAGTCATGTGTATGATCCAAAGTGTATTTAAAGTCAAGAACGGCTGTTTCGGGAGAGCAGGCAAAGGAAGAAATATATAGATTCTGGTCAGTTTTATCTGGATTGCAGATGTATTCTATTGCTTTATCAACGGTTGTTTTGATACCATGGATTTTTGTAACTGCCATATTTTTTCCATTAACTCCTTTATATCGTCCAGGTCCTTTGGGTAAACTGTATTGGTACTGTTTATACGATGGGTGATCTGATTCAAATTGCTGCTGATATTGCCCAGCAGGGTATTCATTTTTCGGATATGAGAGTAGTCTACTTCATATACAAATCCATATAAGATCATTTTCCGTAGAAAGGCAGATTTGCTTTTCATCCTGGAAAGACGATATTTTTCTTCTAAAATGTATTGTTCGTCATCATTCAAATAAAATTGTACGGGATGAATTCTGGTACGTTTGCTCATTGAAATCCTCCAATTCGTTTTTTTCTATAAAAAAGAGTACAAAAAAACTGTCTAACCAGTTCGGCTATGACAGTTATGGTACTTGGTTTTTTGTTGGTTTGGACAGATGTATCTGTAAGTTATTTTAACAGGACTGGGTGAAAGCGTCAAATTAAGAAATTATAAAATATGAGAGGGCCAGGGATACTCCCTGATACATTTTGGTAGAATGAACCGGAAAGGGAATTTGACAAAATGAGCCAGTTGTCATGACACTGGCAGTGCTTGCTTCTTTTGGGGTGTAGCCTGCAAAGCAGGCTATGCAAAAGCTATAAAACATAAATGGAACTGTGAGAAGTGGTTGAGAATATAATCCTGATAGCGTATAATCAGAGCAAGAAATCGTAAGTGAGGGATAAATTTGAAACGTGAGGAAATTTTTCAATATGTGAAAGAGCAATATGGAACGGAACCGGAATATTTATGGAAAAAAGATCCTGATTCTGCGGTGCTTCGACATAAAAATGGAAAATGGTATGCTATAATTATGGCAGTGGAAAAGAAAACACTGGGATTAGAAGAAGATGGAAAAATTAATATCCTGGATGTAAAATGTGACCCTGATCTGGTTGGGATGTTAATTCAAACGTATGGATTTTTACCGGGGTATCATATGAATAAGCGACACTGGATTACGATTCTTTTGGATGAATCTGTCAGTGAAGCTAAGACGCTAGATTTTCTGGATATGAGTTATGATTTAATTGACAGTGGGAAGTAATTAAAATTAAAAAGGAAGCCTTTCAGAAAAATCTCTGATCGGCTCCCAGGTATTCATTCTGGATATGTATAAGTTGATCTTTGCAACAGGATATTTTCCCAATCTCGTTCATGGCGCAACACTCGGAGAATATGAATCTCTTTTGTTTCTTCCATTATAATATAAAAAATAATAGATGGCGGAAAAGATCTTTTATGTATGGAATATCCTCTGTACAGAATTTGAGTTCGGGGAAAGGCAGTACTGAACTGGCCTAAATTCTGCATTTGTTCTTTCAGATCAGATTGAAAACGGTCAGCACGTTGCTGGCCGAATTCTTCTTCAATATAATCTGCAATGTCTGTGACATCGTAAATTGCTTCCCAGGTTAAAATAATTTTATATTCTTGCATTTCTTCGTGCATCCCTTAATTCTGTGATTTTGCGAAAAGCATCTTCCAGTGGCAATTCACGACCAGCTTCCATATCATCAATTCCCCGGTCTAACATGCGGAGAAGATGATTGTTTTCCTGGTTTTTATCGGTTGTAGGGACTTTTTTTGTTAATTCCATGAAATCACTCCAATCATACGGTTTATAAATAGTGTATGTTGTTCAGAAGTATCTATCCATAGTTTAGCATAGAATGGGCAGCAATACAATTGAATTATTTTGCAGGAGCGTCCGTCAGACCAAGAAGATATTCGCAGGAAACATTAAATACTTCGGCCAGTGCGACAACTTCGTAGTCGGGAACGAAACGTGTGCCTTGTTCAATTCGCAGGATTGCCAGATCATTAAAATCATATCCTGCAAGTTGTAATTTGGCAGCGAGTGTTTTCTGAGTAAGATTATGAGCCTTTCGTAATTCTTTTACCCGTTGTCCTATTCTGTTTTTACTGTTCGTTTTTTTATCCCAATAAATAATCATTCTGATCCTCAAAAGTTTCTAAAGATGAAGTATTATTATTGATTTTAAGGAAAAATATTGTTACTATACTTCTAAAGATGAAGTTTTTGGAAAGTTTATTTGATTTTTGAAATAAGAAAATGATAATGCTGCCTGTAATGAGAAATAATTCTAATGAGAGGTGGAAAGAAGATGAATGAATTTTATGAAGCAGTATCGAATTTATTTGAGGAATTGCGCTGTGACTCCGGAGAAAGAGAATATACAGTACAGCCGGAAGAATGGAAAGAAGCAGAGAAGAATTTGAAACAAATACAAAAGAAGCTGCCACTACATCTGGAAAAAATCCCAGAGCGTGAGCAGAATTTCTGGAATAAATATCTGGATCAGTTAGAACATTTCCATTATGAAGAGGAGCAGCGGGCTTATTACCAGGGAATGATGGATGTAGTTGAGTTTCTTATTAATATAGGGGCAATAAAGAAATCCACGAATGTTAAGAGAATGATAGAAAAATATGCACGTTAAGAGTGGCGGTATGGGAAACCATACCGCTTCTTCAGAATAATTCAGATAGAATTCAAATGAATTTCAGGGATCTTGTTTATCGTGGTCTGTAGGAATTTTGTATGTGCGCAGGTATGCTTCTACGATGGCAAGGATAGCGGTAATTTGCTCATCGTTGCATTTTGACAGGTACATGAGCAGGCGTTGATAATCAAGATTATCTGTATGATTGTTTGGATAAAACAATGGTTCAGGAGGAACATTTAAAGCGCGTACCAGTTTTCTGATTTTATGAAAACTGGGAACTCGGCCCCCATTTTCAATTTCCTTTAAATATCGGCTGGACATTTCTGCTTTTTCAGCTAATTCTTCATAAGTCAATTTTTGCTCGTGTCGGGCGTTCTTAAAAAACAATCCCAGTTCTTTATCTGTTTGTTTTGGCATATGATACACCTCCATGTTTAGTGTATAGTTCCCTTTCTTGAAAGAAAATGAACTAATATTTCACTAAAAAAGAGGGTGATATTTCACTTTTTAAAAGACATATAAAATTCTGAATTTCCGTAAAACAGATCCGGAGGTATTGGAAAGATTAAGAATTTTATTGTCTGGTATCACATCCGTCATTACGTGACGGATGAAATAGATAAATAGTTCAAAAAAGCAAATAAATTTCTTTACCTCAAAAAGTGAATTATATGCCACAAGAAATGATGGCAAAATATTATCTTTTGATATAAATAGCGTCCGATGGGTTAAAAACTACCCATTAGGACGTTTTTTATATACCTCAAAATACAGGAAAAACAATTTTCTCGTATTTATTAAGAAATTTTTTAAAAATTTCTTCCCACACCCCGACAAATGCACTTATCCGTTTGGGATATGTGTGAAGGGGAAGCAAGAACTTTGCTTATTGCCTACCGGCGGGGAAGGAGGTGAACTCTTATGGAGCAATCCTCTTTTCAAGATGAGCAGACAGTCAGACATCAGTTTGATTCTCTGTGCAAGCTGGCATTGAAAAGTGAAGTTATTAATTATGAAAAGCATATGGCATATCGCCAGAAGTATGAAGTGATGTTGTCAGAATTATCAGAAAAGGAGTTGAGCAGACTTTTTATAATGGATGAGCATGAAATGGAAACACATCGTTTTCAGGTTCTGGGTTACGACATAGAAGTCAAAGATGCATTGATTGCTGAAGCACTGCAGACACTTACTGAAAAGAAAAGGAATGTTGTGTTATTATCATATTTTATGGATATGAGTGATGCAGACATTGCCAGAGAAATGAATCTTGTACGCAGCACAATTAATGAGCATCGTAGACGATCACTGGAACTGATGAGAAAAAATATGGAGGAATCTGCAAATGAAAAAAAGTAAAAAACAGAAATGCGCATTTGATTTGCTGCCATTCCATGTTATTGAGGCAGCATCAACTGGTGATACTGAGGCAATCCAGGCAGTGTTGAAGCATTATGAAGGGTACATAACAGTTTTAGCTACCAGAAAAATGTTTGACGAATTTGGACAGGTGCATTACTGTGTAGATGAAACTCTGCGTCAACGCCTGGAAACAAAACTGATTACTAAGACCTTGGGATTTGATACGAAATCATATGTAAGGAAAAGTAATCAGTAAAGGGAGTATTTATATTAACTGCTAAAGATTTCTGCTCCCCTTTAGAAATCCGTGGGCAGTGTAACTGTACCTTGAAAATTACATATAGTTAACTTGCAGGAACGTGTGAAATAGTGGAGCTATGTAGCAAATACGCGGAGACTATCTGCTTTTTAACTTCCCGACAAATTGTCGAGAAGTGTGGAAGTGAAAACTGAGGAAGTGCTGATTTTGGCATTGAAGGAAAGGTACGAGCGAGAAATATATTGTTACCAACAGAGCTTAGGAACTTTGTAGCGAGGAAACTGTTTTTGATAATGATACTTCCGATAAAGATTCGGTCTGAAAAGATGGTGCAAATCCAATGAGGCCATGCCTGGTGGCTGCCTGCAGGTTTTTGATAAAATGCCTGTTGATAAAAGAACATTTTAACCATGAAGTGTTTTTTTATCAGCGGGCATAAAAAGAGGGGGTGACAATTTGGAACTTGAAAAGACTTTGTTGTCTGTAGAGGAATTCTGTACATATATGGGAATTGGAAAAACGAAAGCGAGAGAACTGCTTTCTAATCCTAGTTGTAAGTATGTAGTTCGGGTCGGACGACGAGTGTTGATTCATAAGGAGCTTTTAGATGCTGAATTGAAGAAAAGTGCTAAGTTTCAATTGAAAATGTAATGTTCAACAAAAGTAAAAAAGGCGGTAATAGACACTTGATGTTGAAGCACAATTATGCTACAATATGGAAGAAAGGAGATGAAAAGATGCCCAGAATAATTCCTATTAGAGAACTAAGAGATACGAATAGAATGTCAGAAATGTGCCATGAGTCAGAAGAACCAGTTTTTATAACGAAAAATGGCTATGGAGACATGGTAATCATGAGTTTGGAAACTTTTGAAAAAAACTCTGGTATGAGTGACTTTTATGGAAATGTGAAATTTAAAAAAGGCAAGTATTCTGATAGGACAGAAGAAAAAGAGCATCCCATTTCCGAGTGATCTGATAGACCGCCGATAGTTTTTACTTTTGAAATTGCAAGCAACAATTATGAAGGTGAAAATTATGGGAAAAGACTTAAAAGGAAAAGAACTTGGCAGAGGTTTAACACAGAGACCTGATGGACGTTATATGGCGAGAGCGCAGGTTGCAGGAAAAAGCGTTTTATTATATGGTTGGAAATTGAGGACTCTTAAAAAAGAATTTGCTGAAGCAGTGGAAGAAGCCAGAAAAGGTTCAATATGGTTAGGCTATGAAACTGATACTCTTACATTAAATGAATGGTTTGAGGAATGGTACGAAAAATATAAGGCTCCGACATTGAAAAATGGAGGATCAGCTCAGTATAGGCGTAAATTTGTAAACTATTATGGTGTGAGAATTGGATCAAAAAATCTGAAAGATATTCGGCAATTACATGTTCAGACAGCGATTGCTGATATGCTCGAAGCTGGGAGATCATCGAAATCGGTCAGAGAAGCGACTGGTATTTTACAGAACTGTATTGAGGCAGCTATGGCGAATGGTTTAACTTCTATTAATCCGACTGTAGGAGTTGTTATTCCAAAGTGTGATAAAGTTGAAAGAAGAGTACTGACAGTAGAAGAGCAGGAAATTTTTATAGAACATTTGGAAAGAACAAAAAGCTGGTATGAAGAAATGTATAAGCTGATGTTGCTTACAGGAATGCGTATCGGGGAGGTTGGTGGACTTCAGTGGGGAGATATTGATTTTACGAATCGATTTATCAGTATAAAAAGATCTCTGTCATATCAATATGAGGATGGCGTGAAAACTATGTTTTTTACATCACCCAAGACAGAAAATTCTGTCAGAAAAATTCCTTTTTTTGGAGAGACAAAAGATATACTAATGAGGCAGTTTGAAAAACAGAAAGCCAAGCGAGCTGACATGGGAAAGAAATGGAAACAGCCCAAAGATATGGACGATCTGATATTCACTACATCATTAGGAACTCCAATAGGTCGTTATACGATTGAAAATGATATGAGAAACATTACAAAACAGATAAATGAGACGCTTCGAATAGAAGCGGAATATTCGGGAACAATTCCTAAGAAATTTGAAAGAGTCCATCCACATGCTTTGAGACATACTTTTGCAACAAGATGTTTTGAAAAAGGAATGACCCCTCGGACAGTACAGGAGATTATGGGACACTCAAATTATAATACAACGGTGTCATATACACATGTATTGGACGATATAAAACTAAAAGAAGCAGAACGTTTGGGGGACTTCCTAGATAATACGAAAGCAGCACAAAGAGTTGTGCAGGACGAGCTTCTTGGTATTATGTAGGCAATAGAATTACTCAATTAGTTACGTAATGAGGTTGTTGAAACGTTTTTAGACTGATTGTTAAAGTAATATAAAACTGAAAGATCCGCATAGCGGAAAATGCTGATTTTAACTGGATTATTCGCATAGCAGGTAGGAATGTAAGACTTAAAACTTTGCATAGCAGGAGGTATGTAAGTCGAAAATATCGCATCGCAGATGGGTAAATAATCTGATATTTGCAGATCTTTAATAAGAACCATAAAACCTTTGAAAATCCAGTATTTTCACAATGTTATTAACTTAAGGAATCTTTTACATTTTGAAGTGTAAGAGGTTCCTTTTTTCTGCGATTTTGCTGTATAATAAAAATAGATAATAGGTGTCTTTTCCATAGGGCAGGTGATTTTATAAAAAATTCTCAAAAACGTACCTGTTGTGATATCATCTTCTGAAAACTGCACATCCGGGAACCGAAATATCACCCCAGGGTATTTAAAACAACGTATGAAGCTGAACACACTGGCTTTTTATGAGCTTTACCGCCATCATAACAGAAACTTTTACAAAGACCCCGGTTTCTCTACTTTTCAAGGCTATCTGGCTTTAGCGGCAGATGGTTCAGGAGTCAATATCCCCACTACCAAGGAGAAACTGGAAAAATTTGGAACTTCCAGCAGAAAAGGAACAAAACCACAGGCGTCCATGGTTTTGGATGTCTATATGATGTCATGAATCGCATGATTTTGCATTCCGCATTATTACGTACTATAGAACTCCCAAATTGGGAAAATAGTTTATGGTTATAAATAAAGCGGTTTACATGAGAATATTTATTTTGCCTGTGGCAAATAGAAAAAAGATGGTAGAACTTCTGAGTTCTGCCATTTTTTTTGGGGGGTATTGTGGAACTACATGTATTACAGTAAAAGCATATTAGAATGTTGGAATCCCAAGGTCAAAAGTTTTATCGTGCAAGCTTCCGGAGAGCAAAAAGAATGTGATGGAGGCAGAGCGGTACTGAATGGAAAAAAGCTGTGTAGTTGCATAAAGATATAATTATCCGGGAGATGCGTATGAAAAAGTGCTATAGACTCTTTTTCTTTGCATTGAAATCTGATATACTCATATAAGTCAGATGAAACTAACTAGAACTTATTTTTGTATTTTGCATACAAATAAAACATTTTGATATTATTATAGAAATTGTTTGTTAAATACACATGCATGGTAATGAAAAAATTCTATAAAATGTGATTGGATAGTTACTGTTCACCATGTTCTCAGTAACACGCTTCGCGATGCACAGAATTTATGCTAATCACATAAATCCATGCCGTATGTTTTGGGATTTTGGCATATTCATGCCAAAATATCTCGCGGAATAGTAACATTCGATATCTGTGAATTGAATACTTTTTGCTGACTTGTTTTATATTTTGATTCATGTTAAACTAGTGTTAAAAAGTTAGGGGCAAAAGATTTTTTGACCCTGACTTGATATCTACGAATTGCTCTGCTGCAAAGCAGTTCCCTGATATCATGTTAATTCTTTTGATAAGCTTATGTAAGCTGACCAAAAGAACTGGTAGAAATTAGGGGGTTTTATAAATGGAAATTGGGATTTTGGAGGAGTTCGTTTCCTTGGTAGAAACGAGCAGTTTTCAGGATACTGCGTTTAATATGAATGTTTCACAGTCAGCTTTGACTAAGCATATTCAGAAATTGGAGACGGAACTGGGGACTTTGTTATTTGACCGTTCTGCAAGATCAATCAAAGTAAATGAATATGGCAGAATTTTATATCCATATGCAAAACAGATGATTGAGACGAGTCAGGAAGCTGTGGCTGCACTGGATGAATTGTCTGATGACAATAAAAATGCATTTGCTATTGCATATGCACCTGTTTTGGGGCAGTATGGATTGATTGATCTTATCACGGAATTTACAAAAACACACCCGGATAATGATATGCGTACATATGAGACATACCAGCCAATGAATTTGCTGAAGATGAAAAAATGTGATTTTGCATTTCTGGGAGAAGGTGAGGCTGCGGATCATAATTTTAACCAGCTGATTTATAAAACAGATCATTTGGCAGTTGTTCTGCCAAAGAATCATAAGCTGGCGGATAAGAAAAATGTTACCCTGGAAGAACTTGCGAATGAGAAATTTATTTTACACGCGAGTGCTACCAGCATTCCTCATGAGGAGACTCAGAAATTTAACGAATTATGTGAGAAAAAGAAATTTATCCCACATATTGTAGCGGAATCGCAGTTTACTTCGACAATGATTCGTTATGTGCTTGGAGGATGTGGTGTTGCTGTTTTGAACAGGCTTCATATTCCAGCAGAGGCATTGGAGAAGTGCGCAATCGTGGATATTTCGCCTATAATTCGTTCGTATATTTATTTATTGTACAGACGAAAACTATCCTGTCCGGCGGCAACAGAATTTTTGCATTTTATGATAGAAAAAATCAGTTTATGAGAAACCGAAAGTTTATATCAGTTAAAAAATAAGACTAAAGTCTATAAGACGGAGGCCTTATTTTTTTGATTTTTTGGATATATTATGCGATAGTATACTAAATTTTTTATGAATTATAACTATGTTTCCAAAATGGAAAGCGCAGTTATTGCAATGGAATTGCTAAAAACCATCTGTGACGATACAATAAGTCCATCAACATGAGCCGACATAAAAGAGTAAAAAACAAAAAGAAAGGAGTATTTCAAATGAAAGGAAGACAAAAAGTAATTGCGGCATTATGTATTGCAACAATGCTGTCCGGGACCACAACAGGAGTATTTGCAGAAGAGACGGAAAAAGCTGCACAGGTATTGGCATCAGATGTAGTGCAGGAGGAAAACACAGATGTGGAATCGGGAATTAAGAAAATTTATACTGTAAATCACATTTATGGAGATGGTCAGAAAGTATCCAATGTTATTTTGGAGTATCCAACAGCAATTTCAGGAGCCAGCCTTATACCAGATATGTTTGAGGTAAAGGACAGAAATATTACTGCTGTTCATACAAATAGTGAATGTGCTGTGACAGAAGAAAATGTAGATGGAAATTATGTAATTTTGGATTTGGAAATTCAGAGCCCGCTTTTGGACGACCGGTATGCTACAGACGGAAGAATCAAAGGAATGACTGTAATTGATGATGCAACTGTAATTCAGCATCAGGATGTTACAGCTATTGACGGAACTGTTTTCGCTGGAAGCGAGGAAGAACATTCTACCTCCGCTGGTGATGGCGGTATCATGGGAAATGATGCTATTCTTACTCCGGATGTAGATAAGTTTGATGATAACCATTTCTTCAATGATCCGGAAACCCATACTGTTCTCCATTACAATTTCTACAAACCGGATGGTTACCAGGATTCTGGAGAGAAATATCCACTGGTACTGTTTATTCCAGATGCAAGTGCAGTAAATTGTGATTGGGAATATATTCTTCAACAGGGAAATGGAGGAACTGTCTGGACATCAGAGGAATGGCAGGCAGATAACCCGTGTTTCGTAGTTACCATGATTTTTGAAGACAAATATATCAATGATTATTGGGAATATTATGAAGGCTATATGTATGGAACAATGAACCTGATCAAGGATTTGGAAGAAAAATATTCAGTTGATACAAGCAGAATTTACACAACCGGACAGTCCATGGGTTGCATGGCTTCCATGGTAATGATGGAAAAAGATCCTGAACTGTTTACAGCTGCCTATATTATGGCCGGTCAGTGGGATGCAGAGCAGGTAAAAGATATTAAAGATCAGAATATGCTGCTTCTTGTTTCTGAAGATGACCCTGCATGTGAAAGACTTGATAAGAACGTAGCAAAATGGGAAGAAGAAGGCGGCGTTGTTGCCCGTGCAACCTTTGATGGTATTGCAGCACCGGAAGATCAGTCTGCAATTATTGATGAAGCGTTATCATCTGATGCCAATATCTGCTATCTGAAGATTGCTGCTGGTACTGGAAGCATGGATGCAGATGGAAATGCTTTAAAAGGCGGACATAGAATGACATGGAGACTTGGATATGATCTGCCAGGTGTTAAAGAATGGCTATTTTCGCAGACAAAATAGGCAATAAGTTATAAAAGCAGGGCCGTCCATTGGAATGTGGGCGGCCCTTTTGTATATTTCAATGATCAGATAAGGAGAGAACTGGATTGGATAGAAATTTAAGGGAACAAAGAAGAGAAAGGAAGAAATCCGGTATGGGTCGCCATGGTTTGAGACATCATGGTGCAGAAGATCATGGCACAAATCGTCACGGCAGAGAACAGCATAATGGGTCAAGAAACCGAAAGGGTTACCGCCTTCTGGTGGAAAAGCCGGGAACACACTTACTATTTATTGGTTCCAGATCCTGCACAAGGCATAAAGGAACCATGAAAATGGAACTTCAGCAGGAAGGTAAACTGACATTTCTGATATTGGATGATGTAGACTGGATCACAGGTTCATATTTGAATGAAATCGAAGAAGCAGTGCGCCTGGTTGTAAGTGAGATTCATCCGGAAAAACTGATATTGTTTGGCGGTTGCCAGATTGAACTGCTTTCGACGGATTATGCTACCCTGACAAAGAATCTGTCAGAGGAATTGAAGACTAATATATATTTTCATAAGGGATGTCATTTTGTTGGATATGATCCTTATGCGACTGAATAGAAAGGAAATGTGAATGGCTGGATTATGGAGAAAGCTGCCACCACTTATGGCAGATAATTTTGGTTTTATTGAAGTTATAAATCAAACAGAGGGAATGGGAATTATTGATGATTGTTCAGAATATCGGACAACCAGAGAACGAAAGCGAAGAACACAGCATTCAGACATTCGAGTTGTGCATACAGAAATGAATAGCGAGGATGTCATACGTGGAACAGAAGCAAAGGTATTAAAAACTTTTGAAAATTATCAGAGTATATATAATCCTCAATTTGTACTCTTGAGCGCAGGTCCATGTTCTGCAATGATAGGAACTGACCTGGAACAGGCGGCTGAAAAAATAGAACAGGCAAGCACTATCAGGACTGCTGCTGTAAAGCTATCAGGACAGGGAAAATATGACACGGGAATATCGGAAACATTACTGGCATTGGTAAAGCTTCTGGAAAAAGCAGAAAAAATGGAAGATGGATGTATTAATATCCTTGGAGCAACTAATCTGGACTGGCAGGAAAACAACACAGAAAAAATCAGAGAATGGATAGAACAGGAAGGGTCGCATGTAATTGCAAATCTCGGAGGAAAAGAGAACACATCCAATATTGAAAAGGCAGCAAAAGCATCTATGAATCTTGTAGTTTCTGTTTCTGGAATTTCAGCAGCGAAATATTTGGAAAAAGAATATGGAACGCCATATATGATTTGGGCACCATTTGGAAAAACCTGTGCCGAAAAAATGTTCTCTGCTCTTCACAAAAAAGAAATATTGAATATTCAAAAGGAACATCAAAATTCAAGTTGTGCAGATAAAAATAAAAGAAAGGAGAAGGTGTTGATCATAGGGGAACAGGTTATGTCCAATGCAATCAGGGAAACCCTGCATGAGGATTATGGGTATTTCAATATACAGGTGTGTACATTCTATATGTTTGAAAAAAGCATAGCCTGTTCAGGAGATCGGAGAATCCGAAGTGAGGAAGATGCGGAAAAACTTTTGCGGGAAAATGAATATCAGATAATTATTGCAGACCCATTACTTAGAAAGTTGTCTACGTCGTCCAACTGTATATGGATTGATCTTCCTCATAAAGCATTTGCGCTTTATGGAGAGGTACAAAAGTTACCTTCCCTTTTAGGAGAAAATTTAAATAAATGGATGGAAAAACAATGGAAAGCTGCTGGATGTGATTTGAATTAAGCTTGCACAGAAGAGAGAAAAATATGAGGCAGATAGCAATATATGGAAAAGGTGGAATTGGAAAGTCAACTACAACACAAAATCTGGCAGTTGCATTAGCTGAACGGGGAAGAAAGCTTTTGCTGATTGGATGTGACCCAAAAGCAGATTCGACAAGACTGATTCTCGGTGGAAGAGTAAAAGATACGGTTCTGGATGTTATGCGCGCGAAAGATGAGGAAGATATAATACTTGAGGATTTAGTAAATATCGGATTTAAGGGGATTCGGGCAGTAGAATCGGGAGGTCCGGAACCAGGTGTCGGATGTGCGGGAAGAGGAATTGTAACGGCAATTAGTCTGCTGGAATCACTGGGCGGGTATGAAGAAAAAACGGATTATGTTTTTTATGACGTACTTGGAGATGTTGTGTGTGGAGGATTTGCCATGCCAATACGTGAAGGAAAAGCTGAAGAAATTTATATAGTGTGTTCTGGTGAGATGATGTCGCTGTATGCTGCGAATAATATCTGTAAAGGAATTCAGCGATATGCACTTTCAGGAAAAACAAAATTAGGGGGTCTGATCTGCAATTCCCGCCTTGTAGATAATGAACTGGATTTAGTAAAAGAATTTGCAAAAAGAATTAATACACAGCTTTTATATTTTATTCCCAGAGATAATATAGTGCAGCATGCAGAGTGTAAAAGAAAAACAGTTCTTGAATTTGCACCAGAGACCCAACAGGCAGATGAATATCGGACTTTGGCAGAGAAAATCGAAAAAAATCAGAACTTTTCAATTCCAGATCCATTGTCATGGGATGAACTTGAAATGCTTATGGAGAAATATGTGAATGGTTAAAAAACACAAAAAAAAATATAAATATAGAAAACAATTGTACAATTTCCAAAATGGAAATCGTGGATGAAAAAACGGAATTGATTAAATATTGTGCATTTTGTATAATCGAGCTACAAAAAAGAAGTGCATAGGAAAAAATGCACAAAAACAAATGTAAAACGGAGGTTTATGAAATGAAAAGAAAAACACTTATTGCGTTACTGGCAGCAACTTCTATGGTATTTGGTGTTTGTTCCCCTGCCTTTGCTTCCGATATCCAGGTTGAGTCTGCTACACCAGTAGAGTCTGAAAACCAGGCATCGAAAGTCGTTGTAGCAGTTGATGATGACTCTTTTACCATCGGACCTTGGGGAAGCGATTCAGCAGTCAGAGACTGGACGGAAGATATTATTTGGGCACATCTGTGTTATCGTCCTTTTATTGGAGCAATGTTGGAAAAAGATGAGCTTCAGATGAATGCCGCAAAATCAGTGACAAAGGTCGATGATTCCACTTATGATGTAGAGCTCTTTGATAATATTGTTGATAATCAGGGAAATCCAATTAAAGCATCTGATGTTGTATACAGTTATGATAAGCTGGCTGAGCTTGGTTTTGTATCTGAAATTTCTCTGTATTATGACAGTGCAGAAGCAACTGGTGATTATACACTTACCATAAAGCTGAAAGATAGCAGTGAAGGTGCGATTGAAGCTGTTCTTTGCAACTGCTCTATTGCAAGCGAGTCATGGTATGAAAATGCTTCTGAAAATGATATCAACTCCAATCCTGCAACTACAGGTGCATATAGTGTAACAGAGATGGTTGCCGGTTCCGGTGTTACTATGGAAGCAAAAGATGATTATTGGAAAACAGAAGACAGAGCTGATTCTGAATTCCAGAATGTAAAAGAAATTGAGCTTCGTTGTATTACAGAAGCTTCTGCAAGATCCATCGCATTGGAAAATGGTGAGATTGATCTTGCTGAAATTTCTTCCGATGAGATAGGAAGATTTGAAGACAATGATGATTATTCTGTTACCCAGTATTTAAATGGTATGTCCCAGTATCTGATTTTTAACTGCAGTGAAGGGAATGTATGCTCTGATGAAAATGTACGTAAAGGTGTTGCATATGCATTTGATGCTTACAACATGTCTCTTTCCGCTGGTGAGTGCGTTATGAGTCATGATGTTGCACCAAACCTTGGACCGGATTATGTAGATTCCTGGGATGATGAAGAGTATTTTACATATGATCTGGACAAAGCAAAAGAGTATCTTGCAGAGGCTGGATATGATGAAAGCAATCCGCTTGAACTTAGCTTCCTGAACAGTTCTCAAGCTCCACAGCAGCCATATGTAGCCTTACAGTCCATGCTTGCGGAAGCAAACATTGTTCTCAATATTGACAGCCAGGACCGCGCTGCAAGACAGGCAATTCAGAATGACCCAACAGCTTGGGATATGTGTGAATTCTCTAATGAAGTAGCAGACTTTACAACCGGATTCTGGAATGATCTGTTTGGTGGAGAAAGCAATCAGTGCTTTGTACAGGATGATGAGATGCAGTCCCTTTTGAAAGCTGCAATTGCAGACAGAAGCGAAGAGAACATGACCGCTTTCCATGAATATATCAAAGACAAAGCATATATCGTTGGTGTATATACAGAAGTAAGATCTATTGTTGGTACTGCAGGAATCGAAAGTGTTCCGCTTCCAAAACTGAATGCAGAATTAAATGCAATCACATTTGCGGATGATTATACATCTGTTGAAGACTGATATTAAAAACAACTATTAAAGCTTGTATGAAAAGCGGCTTATTCAGAGCCGAAAAAATAAGATAAAATAATAGAAAATAGGTTGCTGTTACCTTGTTTTTCAGCAGAAAAGTCAAAGTAACAGCACCGTTTTCTTCCTAAAAAAAGGGAAAGGAAGTAAGTTCATGGTACGATATGTTGTAAAACGATTATTGATTATGATCCCAACGCTGCTGGCGGTAGGAATTATCATGTTTACGTTAATGAACTTCGTCCCGGGAGATCCTGCACAGCTTGCGTTAGGTTCGGGTGTACATTCGGAGGCGGAGATTGAGGCAAAACGTGTAGCACTTGGGCTTGACAGACCATTTGTGGTCAGACTTGGGGAATATGTCACAAAGGTTTTTACACGTTTTGATTTTGGCAAATCTTTAATTGATGGAACAGAAATTAAATGGGAATTAATGAAACGTTTTCCACATACAGCCAAGATTGCAATTTTCAGTATTATCCTGACTGTGGTGGTGGGATTGCCGCTGGGAATTTATACAGCGGTACATGCAAACTCGTTAGGAGACAGAGTATCGCTTTTGGTTACATTGTTGTTTGACTGTATGCCAAGCTTCTGGACCGCGCTTATACTGGTACTGCTGTTCTCGTTGAAACTGAAGCTTTTGCCTTCTTCCGGAGCGAAATCGCTGGTCTATTTTATATTGCCTACGATAGCAAACTCACTTGGCGGACTTGCAGGTTTTACCAGACAGGTCAGAGCAAGTATGCTTGAGGTAGTTAAATCAGACTATGTAACAACGGCAAGATCCAAAGGCCTTTCGGAAAGAGATGTAATCTATGGACATGCACTTCCGAATGCGTTGATCCCAATCCTTACTGTAATTGGTATGAGATTTGGTTCTATGCTTGGTGGAGCTACCATCATCGAAGTTGTATTCTCCATTCCTGGAATTGGACAATATCTGGTAAACAGCATTAATAACCGTGATTATAATGCCTGTACCGGTGGAATTATATTTATTGCTTTTACATTTGCATTGATTATGTTGCTGACTGATTTACTGTATGCTTTTGCGGATCCTCGTATCAAAGCACAGTATGTATCCTCTAGCAAAAAGAAGGTGAAATGAGTATGGATGATTTAAAAAAGAGACATGGCAGACATCATGGATATCATGAAAAAGGCAGAAAAGGAAAAAGACGTCATCATATTGATCCAAGTATCAAACCAGGGTCAGCTAAATACATATGGGCGAGTGTTTCTCACAATAAAGGAGCAGTATTCGGAATGGTGTTTCTGGCTTTGATTATTGTTCTTTCATTATTGTCTCCTTATATTTGCAAATATAATTATTCTGCGACAGATTTTGCGAGCATGAAAGCATGGCCTTCAGCACAGCATTGGTTTGGAACAGATGATCTTGGACGAGACATTCTTTCACGAGTTTTATATGGAGCAAGATATACTCTGATCATTGGACTTTTGTCTACTGTTTTTTCAGCAATCGTTGGAGTTATTATGGGCGCAATTGCAGGATACTTTGGTGGAATCGTTGATTCCTGCCTGATGCGTTTCCTGGATCTGTTCCAAGCCTTCCCTTCACTGGTTCTTGCAATGGCATTCTGTGCTGTATTTGGAACTGGTGTAGATAAATGCATTCTTGCACTTGGTATTACAGGAATTCCTGGATTTGCCCGTCTGATGCGTGCAAATATCCTTCGTATCCGTAATATGGAATATATTGAGGCAGCAACAACTATTAACTGTCCTACCTGGAAGATAATCGCACAGCATATTATTCCAAATGCGGTATCTCCTATTATCGTTGAAATTGCAATGAGTGTAAGTCGAAATGGTCTTGCTGCATCTTCCTTAAGCTTTCTTGGTCTGGGTGTACAGGAGCCGAAGCCTGAATGGGGACAGATGCTTGCAGCAACAAGAAATTACATCCGTGATTTCCCATATATGGTAATTATTCCTGGAATATTTATCGTACTTACAGTGCTTAGCTTCAACCTGATCGGAGATGCTTTCCGTGATGCACTTGATCCAAACTTTAAAGACTAAGAGGGATAAGAAATGGCAGAAAGTAAAGAAAAATTTTTTGAACTTCGGAATCTGACAGTGAAATATCATTCTGGAAGTTCCATCATACATGCAGTGAATGATGTTTCCCTTGACTTAAATGCAGGAGAAACATTGGGACTGGTAGGAGAGACTGGTGCTGGAAAAACGACTATTGCCAAATCAATCCTGCGGATTCTTTCTGAAAATTCTGTAGAAAGTATAGACGGTGAGATTTTGTTTGAAGGCCGGCGGATCCTTGATATGGAGGATAAAGAAATGCAGGCTATCAGGGGAAAATCTATCTCAATGATTTTCCAGGATCCTATGACAGCTTTGAATCCTGTTAAAACAGTATTATCTCAGATTGCAGAAGGTTATAAGCTGCATCATAACTGCACAAAAGCAGAGGCAAACAAGCGTGCTATTGAAATGCTAGAAATGGTTGGAATCGGAGAAGACCGTGCTGAAGAATATCCACACCAGTTTTCTGGTGGCATGAAGCAGCGAGTTGTAATCGCATTGGCACTTGCCTGTTCTCCCCGGCTGCTTCTGGCGGATGAACCAACTACAGCATTGGATGTAACCATTCAGGCACAGGTTCTGGATCTGATCAGGGATCTGAGAAATAAACTGGGAACTGCAATGATTCTGATCACACACGATCTTGGTGTTGTTGCGGAAGTTTGTGATAAAGTTGCTGTCATTTATGCAGGCAGAATTATCGAAAAAGGAACCTTAGAGGATATTTATGATCATCCTACTCATCCATATACCTGTGGCTTATTTGCCGCACTTCCGGATATGGATAAAGATGTGGACCGTCTGTCTCCTATAGAAGGACTTCCGCCGGATCCATCCGTGATCCGCGATCATTGTGATTTCCTTGAAAGATGTCCTTATGCATGTGAGAAATGTAAAAAATTCGATAATAAGATGATCGAAATGACAGAAGGACATTTTGTAAGATGCTGGAAGGCAAATGAGGAGGTGTGACAATGGCTGCTTTAGTAGAGACCCAGGATTTAAAAAAATATTTTAAAAGTGGTGCTGGATTGGTCCATGCTGTTGACAACATCTCTTTGAAGATCGAAGAGGGTGAAACTGTAGGACTTGTAGGAGAGTCTGGCTGCGGAAAATCCACTCTTGGAAGAACTTTGATCCATTTAAATGAAAGTACAGATGGAAAAATCATTTTCAATGGAAAAGATGTTACAAAACTGAATAAAAAACAGATGAAGGATTTTCGTAAAGATGTACAGATGATCTTTCAGGATCCGTATTCTTCTCTGAATCCACGTGAAACGGTATCTGATATTATCATGGAACCTCTGAAGCTGGATGGCAGCTTCAGCAGAGAAGAAATAAAAAACAGAACCCGTGAATTAATGGATATTGTAGGAATCGAGAAAAGACTCAGAATGTCTTATCCGCATGAGCTGGATGGTGGACGACGCCAGCGAGTTGGAATTGCTCGTGCTCTTGCCTTAAAACCTAAGTTTATTGTATGTGATGAGCCGGTATCTGCCTTGGACGTTTCCATCCAGGCACAGATTCTGAACCTGCTGATGGATCTGCAGAAGGATATGGGACTTACCTATTTGTTTATTACACATGATATGTCTGTAGTAAAACATATTTCCAATCAGATTTGTGTTATGTATCTGGGCCAGATGGTAGAAATGTGTGATAAGAAAGAGTTGTTTGCATATCCTCTTCATCCCTACACAAAAGCTCTTTTATCAGCTATTCCTACAACTGATATCCATAATCGTAAGGAAAGGATTATCTTAAAAGGTGAGATCAAATCACCAATCAATCCAGGACCTGGATGCCGTTTCGCATCACGCTGTCCTTATGCGGATGAAAGCTGTAACCAGGGAGTTCAGGCGTGTGAAGTACGTCCGGGACACTATGTGGTATGCAATAAGGCAAAAGAAATCAATCAGTTATAAAAGGCGGTGTGATAATGAAAACATTCCGGGACAGCTTTGAAGAAAATTATATGGCTTATGAGGAGCCGTGCAATAATAAAAAAGGATTCCGGATCCGTTATGAATATGTAGGTCCCTGGTATGGCTATAAATTATCAGTAGAAGAAAAACAAAGATATAAACGGATTTTTGCAGGAATGTGCATTCTGAGTACTTTATTTTATGTATTGGCAGCATTCAGAAAATGCGAACTGAATTACAGTTCATATCCGGTTCTTTTTACGGGACTTGCTATGGCAGCATTTTTATTTGAATGGTTTGGTATCGTAAAATTTGTATTCTCGGGTGAGAAGATCACAGTTGAGGGTTTCAAAGAAATAAATGGAATCTTAACGATTGTGCCATATCTGAATACAGTTCTGCTATGGGGTGCAGCGATATCCTGTATTTATATTATGATTAAAAATCAAAGCTATTCCGGAATGATAACAGTACCGGTATTTTACCTGCTAGCCGGCGTTTGCTCTGGCTTGATCGGTTTCTTTTATAAGGTGTTGCCTTATGAAAAAATAAAAAATCATGCATTGGATGATAATTCCAAAAAACGTATTCATATGTAAGGAGGGCTTATTTCAGAAACATATTTGGTCAATTTAGAAAGATAGCGAGGCAGAAAGAATGAGAGGTAACATAAAAGAAGAAAAAAAACAGATGATGTTGAATGAGAACATTGTGACATTGCTTCCCAAAATGGCAGTGCCTACAATTACTGCACAGCTGATTACCACGATCTATAATCTGGTTGATACTTATTTTGTAAGTACGCTTGGTACAAATGCAACAGCAGCAGTTGGTGTAAACAGTTCTCTGGAAAGAATGATCACAATAATCGGTTCCCTGATCGGTGCCGGTGCCTGCAGTTATATTGCAAGACTTCTTGGTGCAAAAGAGGAAGAACATGCAAACAAAGTATTGTCTACATCAATTTTTACAGGTCTTGGCCTGGGAATCATTTTTATGATATTTGGAAAATTGATGCTGGGAGACATTGTTTACTGGCTAGGTGCAACAGAGGAATGCGCAAGCTATTCCATGCAGTATGGAACCTATGTATTGTATGCAGCTCCGTTCATGATTGGAAGCTTCATATTGAATATGTGTCTGCGAAGTGAAGGTAGTGCCACATATTCTATGATTGGTATAGGTTTTGGTGGTGTTTTGAACTGTTTTCTGGATCCATTATTTATTTACAAATTTGGTCTTGGTGTAGCAGGTGCTTCTATGGCAACTGCAATCTCAAAATGTATCAGCTTTATTATTCTGTGCTGGCCTTATATCAGAAAGACCACGATTGTGGAAATCTCTGTTCGAAAATTTGCATTTGTGTGGACTGATATAAAAGAGGTTGTAGCAATTGGTTCAAGCTCTTTCTTCCGCTCATTGCTTACTGTAGCTGCTTCTATTACGATCAACCGTGTTGCAGGAAGCTATTCTACAGCTTCCCTGGCTGCATTATCAGTAGCAAACCGTATCATGGAGTTCCCATTTGCATTTATCCTGGGCTTTGGACAGGGATATCAGCCAGTTGTAGGTTTTAACTGGGGTGCTAAAATCTGGAAACGTGTAAAAGACAGTTATACATACGGCTGCCTGATGGCTGTTGGCGGATCCATTATCATGGGAATCATTATTTTCATTTTTGCTTCTCCGCTGATCCGTATTTTTAACAGTGAAGCAGATATAGAGGTTATGAAACTTGGTCTTCTCTGTGTAAGATTACAGTGCTTTGGACTTATCCTTCATGCACTTAGTTCCCAGGTAAACATGTTCTTTGCGGGGATTGGAAATGCAAAAATGGCATTGCTGGCCAACTTTGCAAGACAGGGATATTGTTTCTATCCGGTACTTCTGATCGCGCCAAGAATCTGGGGAGTAAATGGTGTTGCAGCAACACAGGCACTGGCAGATCTTCTCAGTGCAGTTGTTATTATTCCATTGTTCTTCTATGGACAGAAGGTAATCCGTTTGGCTTCAGAAGAAAAAATCGAAGTGAAACAAAGAAGAAGATAAGCTTTTAAAGAAACATATAGACAGAACTAAGGAAGAATGGAGGAAATTGAATATGTTTATTGAAGTAGATAAAGAAGTAATCGATACTGATGACGATAATATTGTAAAAATTCGTCAGAAGCTGTTCCCTGAAGAAGAAAAAATGCCTCTGGCAAAGTACTTCTATAAGTATCCGCTGCATATGCCAACACCTGTTGAAATGCAGATTATTCAGAAACCAATGGATGTAAAGGATGCTATTCGTCCGGAAAACTTTATGGACCTTTTGAAACCTTATGGATATGACAAGGTGGAACTTGGATATTGTATGTTTGAAGATGGCTCCGGCTATGTTGCTACTTACCGTGTAAGACCACCTCATATTACGGCTGAAATGGAGAGATGGTATCGAAACTGGAGAAACCTGAAATCTAAGAGCATGGTTCCGGGACATGGAAACCTCAGATATAAGATTTGGAATTATGCGGATCATTTTGATCACTATTATGTAAACTGGGAAAATGGTTCCGATGGAATCCATACAACAGAGAGTCTGGATCTTGGAGCTGGAGATCGTATGTATGATACGATACGTCATCAGTTCGATTTAAAAGATTTCGGACTTACTGATGAGAGACTGGAAGAACTGAAAGCTGCTGGTTGTCAGCTTACAGGAAAAGGATCTTATGAAACCTTTGATGAGCCCGGAACTCATTTGTGCCTTGCTTATTCACGTCCTTGCCCACAGGGGGGTGTTGAGACAAGAAGCCGTGAATGGATTGGTTGGAGACCTGTAAATGGAAAGCTGGTAAGAGATTACAGCACAAAATGTGATGAAGAATACTTAAAGAAGGTTGTTATCCATACTTTGATCGAATGGGAGCATTTGTATACATTCCTTCCGGAGCTGTATGCAGAGTATCATGACCAGCCGATGGATGCAGACTAAAAGAGAAGTTTATTGAAAAAGGAGCGTGGATATTATGTTTACATTAGAAGGAAGAACCATGGTAATCACAGGAGGAGCTGGAAATAATGGATGTGCAATGGTAAATGCAGCTCTTGAGCGTGGTATGAATGTAGCTATGCTCAGTGGTTTACATACGAAGGCGCAGAAAGCGATTAAAGAAAAAATCAATCCGAAATATCATGACCATATTATCGGACTGGCTCAGAATCCGAAAGCAAAATGGGAAGAAAATATGGAAGCAGCTCCTGAAATATATGAAACCCGTGAACATATGAGTGACATTATCCGTTATGTATATGAATTTTTTGGAAGCGTTGATGTTGTAGTAAATGCAAAAGGCGGACATATTCGTTATGATTTTGATCATACAGATAAAGCAATCTGGCGTCATTCTATGGAAGTTGTGGAATCAGCTTTTGTAAATGTAAAAAATGCAATGCCGTATCTGCTGCAAAGCAAGGCTGCAAGGGTTATCAATATTACTACCTGGGATGCAAGAAACGGTGGATATTTCCATGATCCTTCTTTTGCAGCTGCAAGAGGCGGCCTGGAGGCTCTGACTTATGAAATGGCAAAGGAACTGGGACCAAGAGGAATTACTTCCAACTGTATTCTTATCGGCCAGTGTGAAGGTGATGTTCCGCCGGAAACTACATTAAGCGATGAAGAAAGAGAAAAAATGTTATCACAGATTCCTGTCGGCCGCATGATGGTTCCTCAGGATCTTGTAGGCGCATTTCTTTTGCTGGCAAGCGAAGAGTCAAGCTTTATCAACGGTGCAAGAATTGATTTAAATGGCGGTTTAATTGTTGGATAAAGAACAAGGAGGTGGTAAAATGGGATTAATATATAATGATGGTATGCCTCATTATGAGCTACCAGAACTGACAAAACAAGAAAAAGCGATGCCTGCGTCCAGGTTTTATACAGATTACAAGTTATATCCGCCTAATCCATTGCAGCAGCAGATACTGGATGCCGGACCAATGGATGTAAAAGATGCAATTCCCATTGAACATTGGCTGGATCATCTTCAAGTGAAAGGTTATCCGAAAGTATGCTATGGATATACAATGATGCCGGAAGGATATGGATTTTACATTGAATATTCTGTTTCACCGGTAACCTGGCAGGGAAAATGGAGAAGGTGGTATGGAAAATGGTATAATCAGCATTCCAAAAGTATGGTAGAAGGTCAGGGCAATCTCCGTTATAAAATCTGGAATCCACTGGATCACTGGGATCACAAATTTGTAAATGGAGTGGATGATAAAGATGGAGTCTGGTCCATGGAAACCTTGGATCTTGGAAAAACAGGTGATCCAAGTAAAGGAATTGGTGCTATTTCTCATAATATTGATCTAAGAGACTATGGTCTTAGTCAGGAACGTTACGAAGAACTTCAGGCAGCAGACTGCAGGGCAGATGCCTGCTGGGAGGAATTTGAAGGGCATCCGGGTCATCATCTGGTACTTCGGTTCAGCCGCCCGTGCCCGCTTGGAGGAAGGGAAAGCATTAATTGCGAATGGATGGGCTTTTATGCGAAAGATGGTAAAATCATTCGGGATGAAGAGACTCCGGTAGATGAAACCTATTTAAAAAATGTTTTAACACATAATACAATTGAAAGACAGCATTTGTATGAAGTATTGCCAGATTTATACGCAGCGTATAGCGAATTACCTATAGACGAAGATTAACTGGTACAAGGAGAGAAGCATGGGAGAAATTAAGACATCGTTTGTGAACGTAGCAAAACGTTCTCCGGGAGTTTTATATGAGCCAGTGCAGAAAAATGAAAAACAAAGGATTGCTGTACTGGTTATGCATTCAGATGAAGACTATCTGCTCTGGCCAACTGGACCGGAATTAGCAAAACGTGGTTATACAGTTTTAAATGCTAATGTTATGAATAAAGAAGGAATCATCTTCAGCCAGATAGACAAAATGCAGAGTGTAAAAGCTGCTGTAGAGTATTTGCGTTCTCTGCCCCAGGTTGAAAAAATTATCTTGATGGGACATAGCGGTGGCGGAACATTGATGTCTGCTTATCAGGCTGTTGCAGAAAACGGACCGCAGGTATTTCAGGGACCAGAAAAGATTTATCCTTATCCAAGTAATGAGAAGTTGCCGCCCGCAGATGGAATCATGTTGTTGGATTCCAACTGGGGAAATGCTGTGATGCAGCTACTGAGCCTTGACCCTGCAGTGGAAGATGAGAAAAGTGGTATGCTGATCAATGAAGACCTGAATCTCTTCAATCCAATAAACGGATTCGATAAAAACGGGTCTACCTATACAGATGAATTTATTCATCATTTTCAGAAATCGCAAAGTATCCGAAATATTTATATTCTGGAATATGCGTTAAGCCGTTTGATGAAGATTGAATCTGGAGAAGGAAACTATATTGATGATGAACCTTTGATTATACCGGGAAGTGCACAGGGATTTTTTAATAATAAATTGTATGCACAGGATATCCGGCTGATGTCACGTACGCAGAAACCTCATTTACTGATACATCCGGATGGAAGCATGACAGAAGAGATCATTCACAGTTTGAGACAGCCTGAAAATCCTCATTCTCTTACCAATTCCTTCTGGGAAGGGGCAAGATTCCTTTCAGTAAAAACATATTTGAATTCTTATGCTGTACGGACTGCTGACGATTATGGTTTTGATGAAAGCCATATGTGGGGTGTGGAATGGGAATCTACGTATAATTGTCCACCTGGAAATGTGGTTCATATAGAAGTACCTACTTTAGTAATGGGAATGACTGCAGGTTGGGAATTTCTGGCTTCAGAAACGATTTATGATATGGCAGGAAGCAAAGACAAAACGATTGCTTTTGTAGAAGGAGCTACTCATAAATTTACGCCGGCTACTTATATAGAAAAAGTTCCGGGAGAGTTTGGGGACACTATGAAAACTATTCATGATTATGTGGATGAATGGTTGAGTGCCGGAAGATTTTAGAAAAAATAAGAAAGGATACAAAAAATCATATGAGAGTAAAATCAATACAAAATATTGACGGATTCTTTAAAGCATTGGAAAAATGTCAGGGAAGAGTGGAGCTGATTACAGATGAGAAGGATGTGCTTAATCTTGCCTCAAAATTGACGCAGTATATAGGACTTACCAGGGTATTTAGCAATCCAGATGTGCAGTCTTATGAGATCGTTTGTTATAATGCGGAGGACTACGCATTGTTAAAAGAATTTCTCGTATGTGTCGGTTAAAATGCTGACTTTGAAATGATAAAATTAATAAAAAGCTTTATATGGGTAAAATTATAATAATATATAGTATAAATATTGTGAAAAATGTCTTTTGCATTATAAAGAAATAATTGTTAAAATGAACTTTGTGCAAGAGGAAACGATATTTGTAGAGAGATATGACACAGAAGTGCATATCTCTCTTTTTATATTATTCTCTTTTGCAAATATACATTGCATATCAAAAATTCGGGATCTGCCACTGATATTTCTACCAGCCATGAGGTGGAGAAACAGTAATCTGTGGTATTTGTAGCATCAGACAATTATCTTAAGAATAAAGCAATGGTCAGAAACAGAGAACTGACATTGTCCATTTAACTGATCAACATAATAAATAACACTTTTTACCCCTATACCGTGGCCGTCTCTGTTGGAAACAGGAATACCGTCTGCAAATTCAGGGATTTTTTCCACAGGATTTTCAACTTGCAGCAGAAGATGATTTTTTTTCTGGGAAACAGTAAGTTTGACCCATTTTGAACTTATATCCATCTGTTCCAGTGCATGCATAGAATTTTCCAGTGCATTTGACAGAATAGTACAGAGGGCAAGGTCAGAACATGGCAATTCTTTTCCTGTAGAAATGTTGCATTTAAGGAGAAATCCCTTATCTGTAAACCGTGAATGATAAATGGAAATTACAGAATTAAGCATTTCGTTTCCTGAATATCTGGCAATGACTGTGTCATCATATGCAGAACTGATTTCTCGGATATATTCTTCTGCTTTTTCAGGATGGTCATTCTGCAGCTGAGTAAGGATGATATTCAGATGATGGCGCATATCATGGCGGAGAATTGCCAACTTTTGGCTGCTGATTTTAACCTGGTTGATTTCTTTTTGCATAGACTGAAGCTGGATCTTGCTAAGGTCATTATAGTGTTTCAGTTCCTGTTTGTTCTCGTATTCCCTGAAATAAATCATGAGAAAGATCAGGTAGGCAATGCAGAAGGCAAAGCCCATAAATTCTACTACAGCCTTGTTTCCGGAATATAACAGACTGGAAAATTTGGTAACTGCATAGTCGAAAATATAATACACAAAAGGAAGAAATCCTATAATACTGAGCTCTCGTGTATCTTTTGCAAAAATTGCTCTTGTGGAACAGAAAACATATCTGTAAAGAAATATAAATGTTCCAAGTGTGGTCAGTATCCTTGCAGAATAGTAGCACCAGTCAATGCCCGTTACGTCCAGTATCAGCAATCCAATCCAGTTGCTTAACTGACAGCACAGATATGCGGAGAAAACTGAAATACTGGAAGATATCAGAGGATATTTATAATGCAGAGACAGGAATAAGATTAGAGGAAGATGCACGATCAGAGGGTATGCCTGCTGTGCAACCGACGTTCCAAACGGTAAGAAAATAGACAGATACAAACCGCCCTGAATACAAAATATAAGGAATAATGTGAGAATATTCTTTTTATTTGATTTTACGCCAAGAAAAAAGGCGGAACAGTAAATTCCAAAAAGTAAAGTGCTTGCATTGTGGACTACAGCCAGAATCTGTATGAACATAACAGAACCTCCTGAATATCATTATATGTATTCAGTATAAAAGATTCTTGACTTATTAGCAAGTCTGTAGTCTATGAACAGTAACTCGGAAGTTTGACAGTTGAATATAAGAAAAAATGCTTGCAGGCCTTATGGTACCTGCTTTTTTTTTCTGCTTCAAAGCTCTTAACCAGTGTTGTACCGGCCTGAAATTATCGTTATGGGGTGTGCCTCTTGCATTCTCACTTTCTTTTCTGACGGCACCGACAGCCAATCTCCGAACTGCGGCGTTTCGAATCATTTATTATATTAGGTACCTTGACAAAATTCGTAGGCCATTTTATACCTTATTAAGGTACCTAATATAAAAACGCAGAAAGCAGGAGGTTTTTTCATGACGGGGCAGTACAAATCTTTAGACCAGAACAACAAGCTGATTTGGAATTTCCGGGATATCGGGCACACCATGCGTCAGATTTCCGAAGGGCGGGGCAGCCAAAAGCGGATTTTGATCCTGTTGCGAGAAACGGTGGGCATGACCCAGAAGGAGCTGACGGTGCACCTCGGCGTGCAGCCCGGCTCCGTCAGCGAGGTTCTCAACAAGCTGGAGAAGGCAGAGCTGATTCTGCGTTCCCCCAGCGAAACCGATCACAGAACCACGGATATTCGCTTGACACCAGATGGGGAAGTGATTGCGAAAGAGGCAAGCACCAAGCGGATTGAACGCCACAAGCAGATGTTTGCTGTGCTTTCCGATGAAGAAAAAGATACCCTTATTGCGTTGCTGGAAAAAGTCAATGCACATTGGGATCGGCTCTATCGGCATCCAGATGGTGAATGAAATGTGGAAGTACATCAAACGGTATCTGCTTTACGGGACACTCGCCGCCATATTTATGGTGGGAGAAGTGCTGATGGATCTGCTTCAGCCAGAGATCATGAGCAAGATTGTGGACGATGGTGTTCTGGGCGTTCACTCCAGCGGCGTGGGAGATATGGGGCTGATCTGGACGCTGGGGTTGAAGATGATCTGTCTGGTTCTTTTCGGCGGGCTGTGCGGCTCGCTGAACAACGCCTTTGTCCACATGACTGGGCAGAATGTGGGCAATGAAATACGAAAGGATGCCTTCTGCAATCTGATGACCTTCTCCTTCCCGCAGGTGGATCGCTTCGGCACGGGTTCTCTGGTGACCCGAGTGACCAACGACATCACTCAGGTACAGAATTTGGTCTCCCAATTTATCCGAGGGATGATCCGCACTGATATGCTGATGTTCGGCAGCATCTTCTATTTGTTTCGGCTGAATACGCACTTCGGACTCATCGTTTTGTGCGCACTTCCGCTGATCGTGGGCTGTCTGGTGCTCTGCCTGTCCAAGGCAAATCCTCTGTTTTCCAGATTGCAGGCGCAGTTGGATCGGATCAATGCCATCATGCAGGAGGATATTTCCGGCATCCGCATCATCAAAGCCTGCATCCGGGAAAGCTATGAAAAACTGCGCTTTGGAAAAGCCATCGACGATCTGATCCGCACACAATTACATGTACTCACCATCCTTGCTTTTATGAATCCTGTCATCAATGCGCTGGTCTATGTGGTAGTGGCGCTGATTCTGCGGGCAGGGGCGGTTGAAGTTGCCGCTGGTGTGACCACGCCTGGCAGCATTATGGCGGCTATTACCTATACCACCCAGCTCCTCAACGGCATTATGGGCCTGACCATGCTGTTCCAGAACATTTCCAGAGGCTTTGCTTCATGGAAGCGTGTCAAAGAGATTCTTCGCACGGAGCCGGAGCTTCGGGACGGTCCCTTTGAAGGGCAGACCAAGCTGCACGGAAAAATCGAATTCCGTGACGTTTCCTTTGCCTATCCCGGCAGCGACCAAATGGTTCTCAAGCACATAAATCTTACCATCCATCCTGGGGAAACGCTTGCCGTTATGGGCGCAACCGGCTGTGGAAAATCTTCCCTTGTCAATCTGATTCCGAGGTTTTACGATGTGACGCAGGGCAGCGTTCTGGTGGATGATGTGGACGTGCGGGAATATAACCTCAAAGCCCTGCGCCAGAAAATCTCCGTTGCGCTGCAAAAGGCCGAATTATTTCACCAGACGATTGGCCAGAATATCAGCTGGGGCAAGGAAGACGCGGACGGCAAGGCCATAGAGGCGGCGGTAGTCATTGCCCAAGCGAAGGAATTCGTTGATAAAATGCCTGATGGCCATGAAACCATGGTGGCCGAGCGAGGGGCCAGCCTTTCCGGCGGACAGAAGCAGCGCATTTCCATCGCCAGAGCTGTTGTAAAACAGAGTGAAATCCTGATTTTTGATGACGCGACCAGCGCATTGGATCTGAAAACAGAAGCAAATCTCTACGCCACCTTGAAGCAGGCCCGCCCGGCCTGCACGAAGATCATCGTCGCCCAGCGTATCGCCTCTGCCCGGCAGGCGGACCAGATCGTTGTACTGGAAAACGGTTCTGTCGCTGCCTGCGGCAGTCACGCGGAGCTGCTGCGGGATTGCCAGGTCTATCGGGATATTTATGACTCCCAGATGGGAAAGGAGGATCGACATGGCTAATGAGAAAAAGCTCATGGAGCGCACCATCCTCGGCATGAACCGCCATGAGCGGTTTGTTGAGGTGGAGCACGCGCAAAACGCAGATGCAGCTCTCAAGCGTCTTGTTTCCTATTTCGCTAAGGAAAAAGCACTGGTGACCGGGATGCTCGCCATCGTGCTGGCAGGTACCCTGTGCGGCGTATATGCGCCCAGTCTGCAAAGCAACGCCATTGACATCATTGCCGGTGAAAAGACTGGCAATCTGGCAAAAACCATCATTGTGATGTTCGCCGCATACTTGATTTACAGCGTAAGTCAGCTGGCACAGGGGGTGCTCAGTGCAAAGATCAGCCAGCGTCTGGTCAAGCGGATGCGCGGGGAGCTGTTCGGGAAGATCATAGACCTTCCCATTCGGTATCTGGACACACATTCCCACGGGGATGTGATGAGTCGCATGACCAACGACATCGAAAATATTTCTACCACGGTCTCTCAATCGCTGCCATCCTTATGCTCCGGTGTGCTGACCATTATCGGGACAGTTTCTATCATGCTCTACTACTGCTGGCAGCTGGCGCTGCTTAGTCTTGCCACGGTGCTTCTGACCCTTCTGGCAACAAAGCTCCTTTCCGGGCAGGTACGAAAATTTTCCCGGAAGCGCCAGCAGCTTCTTGGACAACTCAACGGTATCGTAGAGGAAATGATCGACGGATACCGCACCGTTGTGGCGTATGACCATCAGAAGATCACGACGGAGGAATTCTGCGGCACCTCCGATACCCTGACTAGGGCGGGTATCCGCGCCGATGTTTTCAGCGGTGTTATGGGGCCGGTAATGAACTGCATCGGCAACATCGGTTTTGTTATCATTGCGGCCTTTGGCGGATATTTTTCCATTTACGGCTATATTTCCGTGGGCATTATCTCCGCCTTCATCGTCTATGCCAAGCAGTTCAGCCGTCCAATCAACGAAATTGCCCAGATCTACGGCCAGCTGCAAACGGCAATTGCCGGAGCGGAACGGGTTTTTGTGGTGCTGGATGAGGAAAATGAGGATAGGTCCGGGCAGGCGCTCCCGGAGCACACCGATTCTACCGTCACCTTTGACCATGTGGACTTTTCCTATCGGAGCGGGCATCCCGTAATCCGCGACTTCTCCCTGACGGTACCCAGCGGCAAAAAGGTGGCGTTGGTGGGTTCCACCGGCAGCGGAAAGACCACGATAGTCAATCTCCTGATGCGCTTTTACGATGTGGACAGCGGCAGTATCCTCATTGACGGGCAGGATATTGCCGCTGTCTCCCGGCAGGAGCTGCGGAAAAATGTAGCCATCGTCCTGCAGGACACGGTGCTTTTCTCCGACACGGTGCAGCACAACCTGCAATATGCCAACGAAAATGCAACTATGGAGCAGCTGGAGCAGGCGGCGCAGATGAGCCGCTGCAAGGACATGATCCACGCGCTGCCGCAGGGCTATCAGACCATGCTGGAATCAGGCGGGGCGAACATCAGCCAGGGGCAGCGGCAGCTGTTGGCCATTGCCCGGGCCTTTGTGGCCGATCCCAAGATCCTGATTCTGGATGAGGCCACTTCCAATGTGGATACCCGCACGGAAAAAGCCATCCAGAGCGCCATGCAGAAGATCATGGAAAACCGCACCAGTATTGTCATTGCCCACCGGCTGAGCACCATCCGGGATTCCGACCTGATCGTGGTGATGGATCAGGGGCAGATCGTGGAACAGGGCTCCCATGAAGAGCTTTTGGCACGGCAGGGAAAATACTATGCCCTGTACATGACTCAATTTGCCGGCTTTGCAACATAACTGCTATGGAGGCATCATTCAAGGAGTCCTGTCTAAAACACAGCGTTTGGCAAAAAACATTTGAAATTTTCCTCAGTATCCGCTATAACATATATGTAATGTGTGTCGGTTCTACGTAAATCCAGTTGCAGAAGCGTCGCACGTTCTCGTTCTGGAACCCTGTGAGGAACGACAGACAATTTTATAAAATCGTGTAGCAGAAATGCGTAAATCCAGATGACTTTGGATTTACGCATTTTTATTTTTGGCGCCGAACAGGCAGAAAAACCCCCCAGTTCAACTGGGGGTGAATAAAAACTTATAGTACAAAAAAAGACCTCCTGTGTTAAAATAGAAGTGATTTGGCGACCACACGACTAAAAACACAGGAGGTCATGTCATGAAAGACATTAATAGTTTATCACATAGCAGATGTAGGAAAAATACTAAGGGAACTGTGTGAGAGAAAGGGAGTGGAAATAGAAGCTGCAGAGTGTTGTAAAGATCATATTCACATGCTGGTGAGTATCCCACCCCACCTGAGTGTATCACAGTTCATGGGGTATTTGAAAAGCAAAAGCAGTCTAATGATATTCGACAGGCATGCGAATCTAAAATATAAATATGGGGACCGACATTTCTGGTGCAGAGGATATTTTGTAGATACAGTAGGGAAGTACGAAAATGCAATCAGGGAATACATCAATAATCAACTGTGAAAAGATTCTGGATAAATTAAGAACGATGAATTTCGCTGATATACAAGAACAAGGTTTTATTCCTCTTTACACACGAGACAAGCTAACTGATGCATTGCACAACATTTGTGGATTTGAAACAGATTATAAATTTATAACAAAAAGACAAATGAAAAATATTCAGAAAAAAGTAAAGGGTGGGAATAAAGTACTATATTCCAAAACGACGCAAAAAATCGCTGAACCCCAGTAAAATCAAGGGATACAGCGATTTTTTTATTTTGTAACTGTCAAAAACAGGTGTCCGTTTTACTTTCCAGAAAAGGAAGAAAAATGATGAACAGGAAAAACTGATCCAATTGTCAGGATGCGCTCAAGGATCTTTTAGGCGGTACCATTAAGGAAATGATGGAAGCGG
>NZ_JAJBMO010000019.1 GCF_020537505.1 Blautia glucerasea
CCCATTGTCCGAATGCGTCCCTCTTCGACGAACTTTTCAACCCACAAAATAGCAAAAAATCACAGCCCCGCCAAAAACGGGGCTGCCTTTAATATACATTTTAGATCAGCTTCTTCACCATCTCCACAATCTCTTCCTTCGTCACCCTGCTGCTGTTAATACACAGATCATACTGCAGCATATCCAGCCAGTTAGTATCCGTAAAATATTCATAATAAGCCCGGCGTTCCTTATCCGTACGTTTCACCAGCTTCCTTACACTCTTTTCCTCCCGGCCGGTACGTGCAATCACCGTCTTCACACGGTCTTCAAACGGAGCATAGATAAACAGACTCAGATGCTTATCCTTATTATCCTGTAAGATATAATTGCCACATCGCCCAACAATCACGCAATTCTCTTTTTCGGCTGCCTCCAAAATGATCTTCTTCTGCAGATCGTAAAGCACATCATTCATGGGAACAAAATGGTACTCCGGATTCATCTGCAGCTCGTAATCCACCGGATACAGCCACTGGCTGGCTTTTCTCTCATCTACTCTGGCAAACTCATCAAAAGGAATATTCTTCTCCCTGCTGGCCATTTCGATCAGCTCCTTATCATAGAACTTAAATCCCAGTTCCTCTGCAAGAGCCTTTCCAATAATACGTCCGTTACTTCCAAACATACGATTGATTGTTATAACACGGTTACTCATAAACGGCGCCTCCTTTTGTGGTGGATTTGTAAATAATTTTGTTATAAAATAGTTTATGAGAACTATTTTCTGTTCTTTTTAGCATTATAACACAATTGTATGAAAACATCTATATAATTTGCATAAAATCAAAATAAAAAAATATTCTGAATACGTCATTTCGCTGGAAATTTGAACCCTTTCTTGTTATACTAAAAATAGCAATACGATTGCTGTTCACTGCATGTACAGATTGCAGAAAGCCTTTTTCAAACACGCTCTGTAAAAAGCGCATTTGGAAAACGATGAACAGTGATACAATATGAGAAAGGAATTGAATATGCTCAAAATAAAAAATTATGTGAAAGCAGAATCTCTGGAACAGGCTTATGAGTTGAACCAGAAGCGGACTGCCTGTGTGCTTGGCGGCATGGTGTGGTTGAAAATGGGTAACCGTATTGTAACCACAGCCATTGATCTTTCCGGGCTTGGTCTGGATACCATCACAGAAACAGAAAGTGAATTTGTGATCGGCTGTATGACCCCATTGCGGGACCTGGAACTCCATCAGGGACTTCATACATATACGAAGGGTGCCATAAGAGAAAGCCTGCGCCATATTGTAGGCGTACAGTTCCGCAATTGCGCTACTGTAGGTGGAAGTATCTGGGGACGCTTTGGCTTTTCTGATGTACTCACCATGCTTCTGGCACTTGATACGGAGGTAGAACTTTTTAAAGGCGGCAGAGTCTGTCTTTCTGATTTTGTGAAAATGCCAAAAGACAGAGATATTCTGGTACGCATTATTATAAAGAAAACTCCGTTGAAGGTTGTCTATTTAAGCCAGCGTAATAGCAAGACTGATTTCCCGGTACTGGCATGCTGTATCAGGCTGTCTGAGAATGGTGTGAGAGCAGTTTACGGTGCCCGTCCGGCGAAGGCACTTCTTCTGGAAGACGAAAAAGGTCTTCTTGCAGGTCTGGAAACCATGTCCGTGGAAGAGAAGAAGACAGCGGTTCAGAAATTTGCAGACTATGCAGCCCGGAAGGTTCCTACCTTTGGAAACATGCGAGGCAGCGCAGAGTACAGAACCCTTCTTGTGAAGGTTCTCACAAGAAGAGCATTAGAAGCAGTGGGAGGTATGACAGATGAAAATTAATTTCTGGCTGAACGGAGTCAAAAAGGAAGCGGAAATCAGTCCTGACACCATGCTTCTGGAGTTTCTTCGAAGCCTTGGCTGCTACAGTGTAAAAAGAGGCTGTGAAACTGCCAACTGCGGTCTTTGCACTGTTTTGGTAAATGACAAACCAATGCTGTCCTGCAGTGTCCTTGCAGCACGTATTGACGGCAAAAAGGTCATCACTATGGAGGGACTTCAGGCAGAATCAGAAGAATTTGGAACTTTTCTTGCCAATGAAGGTGCAGAGCAGTGCGGATTCTGTAATCCGGGATTTATCATGAATGTACTTGCGATGACAAAAGAACTGGAAGATCCGACTGAAGAAGAGATTAAGGAATATCTGGCCGGCAATCTTTGCCGCTGTTCCGGTTTTGTGGGACAGACCAGAAGTATCTTGAAATATCTGAAATATAAGAAGAACGAAAACAGCCAGGAGAAGGAGGTGCAGGCATGAGCTATGTAAATAAATCTTTGCAGAAAAAGGATGCCATGGCTCTGGTGACTGGAAAGCCAGTCTACACAGACGACCTGGCACCAAAGGACTGCCTGATCATCAAGATTTTAAGGAGTCCCTATGCCAATGCCTGGGTGGAAGAAATCAAGACGGACATAGCCATGAAGGTAGAAGGAATGGCACTGATCCTTACCTGGAAAGATGTTCCAAAGAGACGTTTCGCCTCTGCCGGACAGACCTATCCGGAGTTCAGTCCATATGACAGAATGATCCTGGATCAGCATCTTCGTTTCATAGGGGATGCAGTGGCAATTGTGGCAGGAGAAACAGAAGCTGCCGTAGACCTTGCCATGAAGCGCATTAAAGTGAAATACCGCGTGGAACCTCCGGTTCTGGATATGCATACAGCAAAGGATAATTCGGTTCTGGTTCACCCGGAAGAAGACTGGGAATCCAAGTTCCCGGTTGGTGCAGATAACAAGCGGAACCTTGCAGCAAAAGGCCATGAGGAAATGGGAGATATTGACAAGGTTTTGTCAGAATGCAAATATACAGTAGATGAAGTTTATCACACAAAGGCCAATCAGCAGTGTATGATGGAGACCTTCCGCACATATTGTACCAAGGATTATTTCGGCAGGCTGAATGTGGTTTCCTCCACACAGGTACCGTTCCACCTTCGCCGAATTCTTGGAAATGCCCTTGGAATCCCATCCTCCAGGATCCGCGTGATCAAGCCTCGTATTGGTGGCGGCTTTGGAGCTAAGCAGACAGAGGTCTGTGAAATTTATCCGGCAATTGTTACCTGGATGACAGGACGTCCATCCAAAATCGTTTACAGCCGTTACGAATCCTTAATCTGCGCTTCTCCCCGTCATGAGATGGAAGTACATGTAAAAGTTGGCGCAGATGAGAACGGAATCGTAAGAGGAATTAAAGTAGAGGCGCTTTCCAATGCTGGCGCATATGGAGACCACAGTCCTACAACCATCGGACTTACAGGCCATAAGGCAATTGCCCTGTACCGGAATCTGGAAGCCTATGCTTTTGACTATGAGGTTGTTTACACCAACGTGCAGGCATCCGGTGCATATCGTGGATATGGTGCCACACAGGGAATTTATGCAGTGGAATCCGCTGTTAATGAGCTGGCCCATAAGATGAATATGGATCCTGCAAGGATCCGTGAGTTGAATATGCCAATTGAAGGCGAGCCAATGTATGACTATGATGGAAACCTGACTCATACAGCAAGCTGTACGATGGATCGCTGCCTTGCCCGGGCCAAGGAGATGATCGGCTGGGATGAGAAATATCCATGCCGTGATATGGGAAATGGAAAGGTACGCGGTGTAGGCCTTGCCATGGCGATGCAGGGCTCCTCTATTGCCAATGTAGACGTGGGAGGCGCAACCCTGAAGCTGAATGAGGACGCATCCTATACACTTTCCCTTGGATGTGCAGATATGGGTACAGGCTGTGATACCATTCTTTCCCAGATGGCAGCCGACTGTCTGGAAACAGAATTTGAGAATATTGTTGCATTTGGTGTGGATACGGATGTTTCTCCATATGATTCCGGTTCTTATGCATCTGCCACTACTTACGCTACAGGCAATGCAGTTATTAACGCCTGCAATGAGCTGAAAAAGAGGATTATCCGGCTGGGTGCTGAAATGCTGGGTGTAAGTCCTGAGGAAGCAGACTTTGATGGAAAGAAAGTCTACGCAGGGGAAAAAGAGGTCAGTCTTCAGGAGGTTGCTTATAAGGGAACCTGCGGAAATACCCTGGAAATGCAGGTGACTGCCTCCTATTCTTCCCAGATTTCTCCGCCGCCTTATATGGTTGGGGCAGCAGAGGTGGAAATAGACAAAGAGACAGGAAATATTGATCTGATCGATTATGTGGCAGTTGTAGACTGCGGAACTCCTATTAACCCCAATCTTGCCCGTGTGCAGACAGAGGGCGGTGTTGCCCAGGGAATCGGTATGGCACTTATGGAGAATGTACAGTATTCCAAAGAAGGTAAGATTCGTGAAAATTCTTTCATGCAGTACAAAATCCCAAGCCGTGAGGATATTGGAAATATCCGGGTTGAGTTTGAGAGCAGCTATGAAAAGAGCGGTCCTTTTGGCGCCAAGTCCATCGGTGAGCTGGTAATTGATACACCTTGTCCTGCAATTGCGGACGCTGTTTACAATGCTTCTGGTGTGCGGGTGAGAGAGCTTCCAATCACCCCGGAGAAGGTGGCAATGGGTGTTCTGGAGAATCAGTTAAAAGGAGAAATTCATAAATGAGAGAGGTTTGTCTTGCGTGCATAGGATTTATTCTGGAAATGACGATATTTTTTGCAGCAGGCAGGCTTTTGTCAAAGGCATTAAAATTAAAAGAGGATATATCACTGCAGCTGATTTTGGGATATCTGGTATATTTTACGGTATTAGAAGTGGCAGTTGTACCAATGACGCTTTTATGGGTACCGCTTAACAGGGCAGCAGCCCTGTGGGTGGTGCTTCTGATAATCCTGTTGGCAGGTGGCTGTTTTCTTTTGGGACGAAACAGAAAAAAGGCTGCATCAGGAAAACAAAAGAAGATTCATTCGGTCAGACTGTTTGTGGGGGAGCTTTGGAATCGCCATTCCCTTATGCTTCTGGCAGTCGTTTTTGTGGTTCTCCTTCAGTGCCTGATCGTGATTTTATATGAGGATACCACCGTTGATGCCACTTATTATGTTGGAACTGTAAGCACATCTGTGTACACGAATACTTTGGGCCGGTATGATCCGTTTCGGGGCGGTATTCTGAAGCGTTTTCAGGTGCGCTATATTTTATCAGCATACCCAATGAACAATGCAATCTGGTGTAAGCTTCTGGGAATCCACCCCATTGTTCAGGCAAAGATTGTGATGTCCTGTGTAAATGTAATTGTTTCCAATCTTATTATCTACCAGATTGGAAAGCGCCTGTTTGATGAAAACAGAAAAAAAGCAGATCTGATGTTGATTTTTGTCTGTGTTCTTCAGTTGTTTTGCGGAACTATTTATACAGCAGGAACCTTCTTTTTTACAAGAAGCTATGAGGGAAAATCCATTCTGGCGAATATTGCGTTCCCGGCAGTTCTGATGTGTGCACTGTGGTTTTATCAGAAAAAGGACGAAAAGACCGTCTGGCTTATATTATTTCTCACAGCTGCAAGTGCACTGTCCTTTTCCGGATCTGCGATTATTTTCCCGGCAGCAATTCTGGCAGGGATGGTACCGGTAATGTTTATGAACCGGAAATTTTCTGCAATACCTTATTGCATTCTCTGCATGGTTCCTTCCGGTATATATGCGGCAGTTTATTTTGCATGTAAGCTTGGTCTTATCAGGCTTGCCGCATCATAGAAAGGAGAAATCGTATGGCAGGAGTGACAATTGAAGAGCTTGGTCTGAAATTCGTAAAGGTTTGTATGAAGCTGTACTGGGGGTCCTGGTGGTATCCGCTTCTTTTTGCTATAGGATTGTTATGCACCTTGATCTGGGGGCGAAAAAAAAGCTCTAGGATTTTTATTGGATATACCGCCTTCCTTTTTCTGACTGTATACAATCCTATAGTAGTAAAATATGTAATTGCCAGACTGGATTTTGAAAATGAATACTATCGGCTTATATGGATTCTGCCGGTAATTCCGGCAATTGCCTATTACGGAGTAACCTTTGTTTCGGCTTTTAAGAAAAAATGGCTGAAAGCAGCTGCAGTTCTTGCAGTTCTTGGTGTTCTGATTGTTTCCGGGAATCCGCTGAACCAAGTGGTGAAGAATTTTGCACTTGCAGAGAATATTTACAAGGTTCCCAATGAGTTGATTGAAATTTGTGAGATTCTGCATGAGAATATGAGCAATCCTGATGGACGCCCGAGGGTGGTATTTGATGCAAGTCTGAATAATGTTGTAAGGCAATATGATGCCCAGCTTCGTCTGACAATTGACAGAAATGCAAGCATCTACAGGGCAGGAA
This sequence comes from Blautia glucerasea, assembly GCF_020537505.1. Lineage (GTDB taxonomy): Bacteria > Bacillota > Clostridia > Lachnospirales > Lachnospiraceae > Blautia_A. Next base: position 6,308 of record NZ_JAJBMO010000019.1, read on the forward strand.
GTACAGTAGCAGGGGAATTTGATGAAAACAGCAGGCGCTATAAGCGCCAGAAAGCTATTTTGGATGTGATTGATTATCAGATTTATGATCATCCGAAAAAGTTTCGAAATGCACTGGGAAAGTCGAAAACAAAATTTGTAGTTGTTTTAAAAAATGAGGAATTACAGGCTTTTCTGTTAAAAAATGGTTGTGAACAAATTGCAGAAACGGAATCCTATAATATTTTTCGCTATAAAGGTCTGAAAAAGACTTAACAAAAAAATCGACGAAAAAGAAATAAAGGGTTGCATTTGCAGGAAAAAGCTGATACAGTGAGTTTGTGAAAAATAAATACGGGAAGTTATGATAGAGGCGCGGGCTTCATCAGTAGTTTCTGCTGTAAAGAGGATTACAGTGTTTATGACATTGCTCTTTAATCACCTGGCAGATTGGCTGGAATGAAAGGGGAGACCGCCGAAGGATTTTCTGCTTTGCCATGAGAGTGGAATCCTGGGCTGAAGCAGAATATGCGGCAGACTGTCACTGTTGTGGAGCGCTATCGAAGGTATGGATCCTGTGAAGAGAATAAATGCCATGAATGTGTCCCATGATGGGAATCGCATTCATGGCTTTTTTGTGTGAAAAGGGAGGAAAGAAAAATGAAGTACAATCGAAGAAAATTATCTGTACTCTTTGCGGCAGTTATGCTTTTTGTTCTGACATGTCCGGTAACGGTTCTGGCAGCTGCTGAAGAGGAAACAGCACCAGCACTGTATGCCACATTCTGGTCGTTGGTACCGCCTGTTGTGGCAATCGTTCTGGCACTGATCACAAAGGAGGTTTACAGTTCTCTGTTTCTTGGAATTTTAGTTGGAGCACTTCTGTACTCCGGTGGCAATTTTGAGAAAACGGTTAACCAGATCTTTTCCGGAGGAATGATCAGTGTATTGTCATCCAGCAGTAATGTAGGTATTCTGGTATTTCTGGTAATTCTCGGAACAATGGTCTGTCTGATGAACAGAGCCGGAGGATCTGCTGCATTCGGGCGCTGGGCAGGTAAGCATATCAAAACAAGAGTTGGAGCAGAGCTTGTCACTATTTTACTTGGTGTTCTGATTTTTATTGATGACTATTTTAACTGCCTGACTGTAGGTAGTGTTATGAGACCGATCACAGATCAGCACAATGTATCACGTGCAAAACTGGCGTATCTGATTGACGCTACAGCAGCACCAATCTGTATTATTGCACCGATTTCTTCCTGGGCAGCTGCAGTTAGCGGTTTTGTTCCGGGAGAAGATGGAATGTCTGTATTTGTCAGAGCTATTCCATATAACTACTATGCCCTTCTTACCATTGTTATGATGGTATCTATGGTTTTGATGAAAGAAGAATTTGGTGCTATGGGTGTGCATGAATCAAATGCCTTAAAAGGAGATCTGTTTACCACTGCTTCCCGTCCGTATGCCGCGGGGGAAGGAGAGGGATCTGTAAATCCAAGGGGAAAGGTCATGGATCTTCTGATCCCGATTTTTTCACTGGTTATCTGCTGCGTTATCGGCATGATCTATACAGGAGGATTTTTCAGCGGCACTGATTTTGTAACTGCTTTTTCCCAGAGCGATGCTTCCGTTGGCCTGGTGCTTGGAAGTTTCTTTGGTCTGGTCATCACAATTCTTCTTTACATGATCCGAGGGGTATTGTCTTTCCGCGACTGTATGGCATGTATCCCAGAAGGCTTCAAATCCATGGTTCCTGCAATCCTGATCCTTACTTTTGCGTGGACCTTAAAAAGTATGACAGACAGCCTGGGTGCTGCTGAATTTGTTGCTGAACTGGTAAAATCATCTGCAAGTGGTCTGGTGAATATGCTTCCGGCAATTATCTTTCTGGTGGCATGCTTCCTTGCGTTTGCCACAGGAACTTCCTGGGGAACGTTTGGTATTTTGATTCCTATTGTGGTACATGTATTTGAAAATACACCAGGTGACCTGATGATCATTTCCATTTCTGCATGTATGGCAGGTGCTGTGTGCGGAGATCACTGTTCTCCGATTTCCGATACAACCATCATGGCCTCTGCAGGAGCTCAGTGCGATCATGTTAATCATGTATCCACTCAGCTGCCTTATGCAATTGTGGCAGCAGTTGTATCATTTGTAACGTATATTTTCGCTGGCTTTATCCAGAGCCCGCTGTGCCTGATCATCGGAGTGGCATTGATGATGGGCGTTATGCTGGTGGTGAAAATGAAGTTCTCGGATTTGAAAACGGAATAAAGGCAGTTTCTTCTTGAAAAAAGAAGACGCATGGAAGCCAGAATGAATTTGACTGTGTGATATTTGCAGAACTGTGAGAGAACTCAGAGTGTGAGCAGAGGATTACCGGGAAATTCGCTCTGGCTTTTCTTTGGCTTTTCTTTGGGGAAGGTTTACCTTGCATCTGTCCGGGAAAAACTATATAATGGAAAAATGGACGAAAAAATTAGAATCAACAAATACTTAAGCGAAGCAGGATTCTGCTCAAGACGGGAAGCGGACAGCCTGATCCAGGACGGAAGGGTGACTGTGGAAGGCCACACGGCAGAACCAGGAGAAAAGATTACAGCAGATACAGTGGTATTCGTGGATGGCAAGCCAGTGAAAAAGGTGGAGAAGAAGGTTCTACTTTTGTTTCATAAGCCCCGGGGCATTGTATGCAGCACTAAGAAGCAGCGCCAGGAGACCACGGTCACCGAATATCTGAACTATCCGGTGCGGATTTATCCAATTGGCCGTCTTGACAAAGAATCCGAAGGGCTTTTGCTTTTAACAAACCAGGGAGACCTGGTGAATAAGATCATGCGCGCGGGGAACTATCATGAGAAGGAATATCTGGTGACCGTGAATAAGCCTGTCGATGGTGGGTTTGTAAGAAAAATGTCATCTGGTGTGCCCATTCTGGATACTATTACCCGCCCCTGTTTTGTGGAAAAAACAGGCGGGAATTCTTTCCGAATTATTCTGACCCAGGGCTTGAACCGGCAGATCCGCCGGATGTGTGAGTATCTGGGCTATCAGGTGCTTACCCTGAAGCGTGTGCGCATTATGGAGCTGACGCTGGATGGTCTGAAGGAGGGCGCGTACCGGGAAGCTACCAGGGGAGAGTGGGAGAAGCTGGAGCGAGGAATCTCAGGTTCTTCTCAGCAGCCTGCAGCCATGAGAAGCGGTAAATCTGTCTTTTTCAATTCCCCTAATAGAGGTAGATCAGAGGTTGGGGCGGTGGGAGAAAGGAAGCAGCATACTTCTACTGAAAATAGTTTAAAAAAACAGCAGCCTGCTTTACAGGGAAAGACTGCTTACAGCAATCATAACAGGAAAACAGGAGGACATCATGGAAAATTCTCTACAGCGAATGAAGGAACTGGTAGAAAAACTGGACCAGGCCGCGAAAGCCTATTACCAGGAAGACAGGGAAATCATGAGCAATCAGGAGTACGACGATCTGTACGACCAGCTGGAGCAGCTGGAAAAAGAAACCGGAACCGTACTCACAAATAGCCCTACCATCCGTGTAGGATACGAGGCAGTCAATGAGCTTCCGAAGGAAGAGCATCCAAGCCCCATGCTGTCCCTTGATAAGACAAAGGACAGGGAAGTGCTCCGTGATTTTATTGGAAGCCACAAATGCCTTTTGTCCTGGAAACTGGACGGATTGACTATTGTTCTTACTTATGAGAATGGGGAGCTTGCAAAAGCAGTCACAAGGGGAAACGGAGTAGTTGGCGAGGTGATCACCAACAATGCCCGGGTGTTTAAGAACATTCCCCTTCGCATTCCTTATAAGGGACAGCTGGTACTTCGTGGGGAAGCAATCATCACTTATTCTGAGTTTGAACGGATCAACGAGACCATCGGAGATGCGGATGCGAAATATAAGAATCCCCGAAATCTTTGCAGCGGCTCTGTGCGTCAGCTGAACAATGAGATCACAGCGAAACGAAATGTGAGGTTTTATGCCTTTGCCTTGGTAAGCGCCCAGGATGTGGATTTCTCCAATTCCAGGGAACAGCAGTTTCTGTGGCTGAAAAAGCAGGGCTTCGAGGTTGTGGAATATAAAGTGGTTACGTCTGAAACACTGGATGAGGCTATGGACTATTTTTCCACTGCCATTATAAACAATGATTTTCCTTCAGATGGGCTGGTGGTAACCTATGATGATATTGCTTATGGAGAGTCCTTGGGAAGTACGGCGAAGTTTCCGAGAAATTCTTTTGCTTTTAAATGGGCAGATGAAATGCGGGAGACCAAACTAGTGGATATGGAATGGAGCCCTTCCAGAACCGGGCTGATCAATCCAGTGGCAATTTTTGAGCCGGTGGAGCTGGAGGGTACCACAGTAAGCCGTGCCAGTGTACACAATATCAGTATTGTAAAGGAATTACAGTTGGGAATCGGGGATACCCTTAAAGTCTACAAGGCGAATATGATCATTCCCCAGATTGCAGAGAACTTAACCAGAAGCGGCAATCTGGTGATCCCGGACAAATGCCCGGTGTGCGGCCATGAGGCACGTATCCGCCAGGAAAATGACGTGGAAACTTTATATTGCATGAACCCGGACTGCGTGGCCAAGAAGATCAAGTCCTTCAGCCTTTTTACCAGCCGGGATGCCATGAACATTGACGGACTTTCCGAGGCAACCTTAGAGAAATTTATTGCTATGGGATTTATCCATAATTTCGGGGATATTTTCGAGATTGGAAAATATAAGGAGCAGATCGTGGAGATGGAGGGCTTTGGCCAGAAATCCTTCGATAATCTCATGGCAAGCCTTGAAAGGGCGAAGGAGACCACTCTTGCAAAGGTGATCTACAGTCTTGGAATCACAGGAATCGGTCTTGCCAATGCAAAGGTGATCTGCAAATATTTTGATGATGACATTGAGAAAATCCGTCACGCGGATGTGGAAGAAATCAGTTCCATTGAGGGAATCGGTCCGGTGATCGCTGGAAGTCTTGCAGATTATTTTAGCAGCGAAGAGAATAATAAGAAACTGGATCATCTGCTTGGGCATCTTCATCTGATCCATGAGGAGACTTCTGAAGAACAGGTATTTGCAGGAAAAACCTTTGTGATCACAGGAAGCGTGGAACATTTTTCCAATCGTTCTGAGGCAAAGGAATTTATTGAAGCCCGGGGTGGAAAGGTGACCGGATCTGTGACGAAAAAGACAGATTACCTGATCAATAATGATAAGATGTCTGCTTCATCCAAGAACAAGAAGGCACAGGAGCTTGGAATTCCAATTCTTTCGGAAGAGGATTTCCTGGAACTGGCGGGGGAGAAGTAGGGTGCGTTTGTTTTACAGTGCTGTTTTTCATTGTTTTTGTCTGACAGAGTTTCGTTAAGAATAGGATTGTTATGTGGATTTTATAAATGAAATCAAGTGCTTTATCCTGTGATGGAAAAAGTACTTATAGATACAGGAGGAAATGGTAATGCCAATTAAAATACAAAGTGATCTCCCGGTTAAGGAGATCCTGGAAAAAGAAAACTTATTCGTTATGGACGAGAATCGTGCTATGCACCAGGATATCCGTCCAATTTACATTCTGATTTTGAATTTAATGCCGTTGAAGGAAGAGACCGAGCTGCAGCTTCTTCGTTCCCTTTCGAATACGCCGCTGCAGGTGGATGTGAGCTTCATGGCCGTGGAGTCCCATCAGGCAAAAAATACTTCCAAGAGCCATCTGAATAAATTTTATCAGACTTTCTCTGAACTGAAGGATAAGAAATTCGACGGAATGATTATCACCGGAGCTCCGGTAGAGCAGATGGAGTTTGAAGAGGTGGATTATTGGGAAGAGGTAACACAGATCATGGACTGGTCCGAGACACATGTAACCTCTACGATTTTCCTTTGCTGGGCGGCCCAGGCCGCACTTTACCACTTCTATGGCCTTAAGAAACGGAAGCTGGATAAGAAAATGTTCGGCCTGTTCTGGCACAAAGTAATGAACCGCAAGATCCCACTGGTACGTGGTTTCGACGATGTATTTCTTGCTCCTCATTCCAGACATACGGAAGTACCCATCGAGGATGTACATGCCTGCAAAGACTTGACTGTTCTTGCTGAATCTGACGAGGCTGGCCTTTTCCTTGCCATGGCAGAAGATGGCCGCAAGATTTTCGTAATGGGGCATCCGGAATATGACCGTGTCACCCTGGATGGTGAGTATAAACGTGACCTTGGAAAAGGTCTCCCCATTGAAATGCCCGAAAACTACTACCGCGACAACAATCCGGAAAACGGTCCGCTGCTGCTGTGGAGAGCCCATGCCAATAACCTGTATACCAACTGGCTCAATTATTACGTTTACCAGAGCACCCCGTATGACCTGTACGGAACACCTGATTTTTCCCGCATTTCCAAGGATTGAGAGCGGTTTGTATCCGGTTGAAAAGTCGATTTGCAGGTATGTGGAAAAATCATAATCGTGTGATTGGCAATATAGTGGAAAAATATTGAAAAGAAAAATCACAGGGAATAAGGAAACTGGACTGCCACGTTTGGGGCGGTCCTTTTTTTTATATAAAAGAGAAAGGAAGGGATTTACGAAGCTGGTAATAGTATTTGATGTCAGCAGAGCGAAAAATAGAGATATAGACATTGCTGATATAGATATGAATAATGTTACAAATGATATGTTTGTATGTTTTTATACTGGATTTATTGAGGAAGAAGGATATGAAACGAAAAAATATTTTACAGAACATCCTCAGCTTTCCAATGAATTGCTTGAAGCACTTTTGCAGAAAAAAGTGTCTATTGTTGATGTGAATTTTGCAGGTGTGAGGAGAGGCAAAGAACATACACCTATGGATCAGTATTGTGCAGATCATGGGGCTTTTATTATTGAGAATTTATGCAAGACTTGCGACGCGAAATCATGCAAGGCATGATTTCTGTGCATCGCGAAGCGTGTAACTGTTAAGGTACTGAACAGTTGGACAAATTCTATAAACAGAATCTGGAAGCTGGTATTATCAGCATTATTTCACAATTAGGCACAACTATTCAACCAAAAGAAAAAACTTTACATCTTGTGGATATTGTGCTATACTTTTTAAGTCGAAGTGGTTGTACATTGATAATTCAACACTCGAATTTTTATGCACCTGTAGCTCAGTGGATAGAGCAGTGGTTTCCGGTACCATGTGCGGGGGTTCGATTCCCTTCAGGTGTATTGCCTGGAACGATCGGGCGTTCCGGTGCTTTGTATTAAGGAGGACAAGAACTTGGATAATTTCAGAGAATGGTTATCAGATAACCTTCGCTATTTTATGCTTGGCGGAGCGATTCTGTTAATCGTGGTTGTCCTGTTTTTTGGTGTCCGTGCATTTATGGGAAGCGGGAAGGGCGATTCCAGCAAGGATACAGCCGAGAATCAGGAGACAACAGACAACGACCAGGGAAATGTTCCTTCTTCTCCGGCAAATGATGGGGAGACTGACGGGAAGAAAGACGCCAATCCCATGGAAACAGCAAATGAAGAGATTACTTCATTGATCAAGAGCTATTACAAGGCTCTGGGGGATAAAGATATTACCACATTACGTACATTGGTAGATAATCTTGCACCAGCAGATGAGTCTAAGATTACCAATGCCAAGTATATTGAAGGGTATGAAGCAGGTGATATCTACACAAAAAAGGGGCTTGATGACGATTCCTATGTAGTATATTCCTGTTTTTACTACATCTGTCAGGGGATTGATGCAAAGGTGCCTGCGCTTGCTGAGTTCTATGTAGTAAAGGACACAGACGGAAATTGGAAGATTGATGGCGCTGCCCATAGTGACAGTGACGAGATAACGAAATATGAGGTTTCTCTTCGTCAGGATGATGATGTTAAGGAACTGAAGTCCAAAGTACAGAAACAGTACGAGGACGCCCAGAAAGCAGATTCTGCACTTGCCGCATTCCTTGAGGGGCTTGGGGATGACGTTGCAGGATCCACCCAGACAGCAGATGGAACTACACTGGTTGTAACAGAAGACTGCAATGTCCGCGCAGAAGCAAGCAGTGATGCAGATGTGATCGGTGGTCTTGCCGCCGGCACAGAGGTTGTCAAAGAGGGTGAAAGCGGAGACTGGATTCAGATTGATTATGAAGGAACTACAGCCTACGTTCACAGTAGCCTTCTGGAAGAGAAAACTGAATAATGTAGAAAGAAGAAAAGACCAGAAAACCTAAATTTACAATTCACAGTAAATTAGTTTTCTGGTCTTATTTTGGTTATTTATGAAAAAGATCCGTAAGAAACTCCATTTTCCAGTGCGATTCCCCTGGCAGCCGCCAGCTCACTGACCGTTACCAGCTGGTAGCCCTCCTGAAGCAGCTGTGGGATAAAAATCTCCGCTGCATCTACCGATTCTTTGAAAATATCATGCATTAAGATGATCTGCCCGTCGGCGGCATTGTCCATTACATTTTGTACTGTGGCGTCCACATTCTGCGTTTCCCAATCCAGGGTGTCTACAGACCACAGGATCAATGGCCTTGCAGCGATACCTGCTACAGTATCGTTAAAAGAACCGTAAGGCGGGCGGACAACTGTGGCAATATGACCTGTCAGATCCTTGATCAGCTGATCAGTACGGGAAAGCTGGCTTGACACATCATCTGCGGAAAGGGTGGCAAGATCGGGATGATCATAAGAGTGGTTGCCAAGCTCGCATCCAAGCTCTTCCATACGCGTTACTGGCTCCTGAAAATATTCCACTTCCTGACCGGCCAGGAAAAAAGTGGCTTTTACGTTATTGGCTTCCAGACAATCCAGAAGACGGTCGGTAAAATCACTGGGACCGTCATCGAAGGTAAGGGCGATCATTCCCTTGGGCTTAGGTGTAGCGGTAGGCTCAGGCGTGACCGTGGGAGTTGTCTGGAGTGCTGGTGCTTCCTGGGAGTTATCTGTTCCGTCAGAAGCAGTATCTTCCCCAGAGGAAACATCAGCTTCTGCGGCAGATGCCCTGGCATCTGCCACAGAAGCTGTGAGATTGTCAGCTGTAGAAGCTGCTGCAGTATTCATATAGAACACCAGTGCCTTGTCAGAACTGTCATCTGCTGCCGTAGGATCTCCCTGCTGGGCTCCGTCAGCACCAAAATGATAGATTTTACCATCTATGGTCATATGACCAGTCTGCAAAACACCGTCTGCATTGAAATAATAGCGGTTTCCATCAAGCTCAAGCCAACCGGTGTGCATGACACCATTTTCATCGAAATAATAACGATGTCCATCTGTATCTGTGAGCCAGCCTTTGTATCCCTCACCATTTATCATGAAGTACCAGCTGCTGTCGACTGGTGTCCATACACCCTGGGAAGCTTCCGGAGAGACTTCAAAAGAAGTATCCTGCGCTTGGTCAGAAGTGTCTGGGACAGGTGAAGGTGTATAAACAGGCGTTTCCGTAGGAACAGCTTCCCCGGGTGTAGTCTCACCCTCTGTATTGGTAGTTTCAGCTGCCACACCATTTGATTGAAGCTGAGAATTATCTGTATTTCCAGCTACGAACATATCAGGAGTCTGGGTGTCAGCAATTGGTGAGTGGGATGCGGAAGACTGGGTAAATGTAACTCCGCAGGCCAGGCACATGAGAACTGCAGCCACTGCCAGCCCCTTATTTGTCCGAGGTTTATGGCCAGGCATATAATTCCTCCTTTATGTAGCGATTTCATGATGGCGAAAGAACAGTAATTAAAATCTGATTTCTTTCCTGCCATCTCATTCTTTTTAATCATACAATATATGACAGAAAAAAACAAGACCGGCTTAATTTATGACAGAAGATAATCTGCCGAGAAGAGTTTAATAAGACTGATAAAAGTTAGCTCAATATTGTGCAATCTGCATATTTTATGACAAATAATTCACAGAAAATCAGGAAATGTTCATTTGAAATTTACGCAACATTCTGCTATATTAAATTATGATAACTATAATTCAAAAAGCATGTACAAAAGCTTTTTACAGTTTAGTGTTTCTTATTTGCTACAATAGATAAGAACAGGAAAGAAGAGGAAGCGGTTGCGTAAAAAATCCCATATACTGGTAGCCAGATATCTGGCAGACCAGATGCCTGCTGATAAGAGTCTGCAATCCCACAGAAAGGCATTTTGCCTTGGAAATATCCTTCCAGATATCAAGCCCTCATTTCTGACCAGGAAGCATGAGTACTTCGGTACCTTTGAGGAAATTCAGGAGAAGATGAAGGCGCTTATTAACAGCAGTCCCCAGGAAGGCAAGGAACGCGTTTACTGGCGTAGATTTGGTGAAGTCATGCATTATATGGCAGATTATTTTACTTTTCCACATAATAAGAACTTTACCGGTAATCTGTATGAGCACAATAAATACGAAAAGCACCTTAAGAATCACCTGAAGCGCTACATAGAGAGCGGCGCTGCATGCCAGATGGTTATTACATCTGTGTATTTTGAGAGCTTTCAGGATCTTGTAGAATATATTCGGAAGGTTCATGAGAGATATCTTCTTAAGGAGCGCAATATCGCAGAGGATGTTCAGTATATTCTCAGAACCTGTTCACAGGTGATTCGTGGAATCCTGCAGCTGTCTGCAAGGCGGCTTGGCAGGGAGAATATTCTGTTTCCGGCTGCATGCTGATATGAGGAGAAGCCAGTGCCGGGAGACCACAGCATGAGATCTGTGGAGTCGGCACTGGTATTTTTTTGCTCTGAAAAGCAGGGGGCAGAGGAATGACTGCAGTTGCTGGCCAGGTTCTGGACCGTAACTTATTGCTGCTTAGATCGTGGACAGTAACGGTTGATTTAAGCAGGTGTTTATGCTACAATAATGTATGTTAATGATTTAATACGAACTGCCTTTGAGGTAAGAATGCATACCTTTATATAGGGGAGTAAAGGGATGTTCATAGATAGAAGGGAGCATCTTTTGAATATGAAGAATAAATATCTGACAAAGTGTTTATGTATCACCATGGCAGCTGCCGTGTCCATGAATGGTCCGGTAGGAATTTTTGCCGCAGACGAGGCATCCTTGTCAGGAACCGAAACAGTTATACAGACAGATGAGACACAGGGGAAGACCACAGCAGACGAGACTGCACCTACGGTTTCGGAGGCTCCAGCAGAAGCAGACGAGCCATCTTCGGAGCCAACAGAAGCACCGTCAGAACCGGCGGAGCCAACAGAAGCGCCGGCAGAGCCTACGGAAACACCAGATCCGTCTGAACCAAGTGTGACACCGGAACCAAGTGACACCCCAGATCCAAGCGTGACACCGGAACCAAGTGACACCCCAGATCCAAGTGTGACACCGGAGCCAAGTGACACCCCAGATCCAAGTATCACTCCAGAACCAAGTGATACCCCGGATCCCAGTGTGACTCCTGTCTTGCCGACAGAGAGCCAGCAGAAGGTAGAGGCTCTGATCAAGGAGATTGATGCTGCTTACGCGCTGGAGTTTAATGATGCGAAGAAGACCAAGGTGGAAGAACTTCGCAAGACATATGACAGTTTTTCCGATGAAGAGAAGGCGGCTGTTACGAACTATAAGCTGCTTACGGATATGGAAAAGACCATCAGCCATATGTCAGAAGCAGCAGATGATCCGGCCAATGGTTTTACAGATGGAACGGATATTCAGGCAATTAACGGTGTGCCGGTTTATTATGCATCCAATCTTCATGCAGGTAAGGAATTTTATCTGAATAGCCTGCAGGAGAATTATCAGCTGTCATTTTCGGATGATTTTGCAGATATTATGGATCAGATCGAGAAGGAGTATAAGGAACAGAATCAGCTTACAGATGTATCAGACACCACAGGCGGTGTTACCACATCTGCAGATTCCCTTCTTGTGCGCAACTGGCAGGATATTCTGGCAGTATATGTTTATGAGCAGAGCCTTAAGGGAGTTACTTCTTATACCCTGGATGCCTCCTGCAAAGATGACCTTGCAGCTATTTTTGCCCAGATGAATCCGGTTATCCGTGATGAGAATGATTCCAGCAGGGTTACGTATGGAAATTACCATATTAATCATTACATTAAGAAGAATAAGATTCCCAAGTCAGAGAGAGGAATCCTTAAGAAATATCTGGAAACAGACTGTGAGCTTCTCTGTGCCACAGTTACAGCTGCCAAGGGCTTTGTAAGGCAGAGTGTGGGAGAAGATGTATCAGAGGAGCGTGTAAATGTGATTGCCGCTGCATATTCCCTTGTGGGAAAGATTGGTTATTTCTGGGGCGGTAAATCTACTGTGATCGGAATGGATCCTGAATGGGGAGCTGTTGAACAGGTTACTGCAGAGGGAAGTCAGAGTACCGGATCTTTGCGGGCATATGGCCTTGACTGCAGTGGTTTTGTTACCTGGGCAGTGATCAATGGATATCAGGATCAGGCTATGATCGCAGCGGTTGGAAGTGGTACTTCTGATCAGTGGGAGAGAGCCAATGTAGTAAGCGAAGCAGATGCGCAGCCTGGAGACCTTGTTTTCCAGCGCGGTCCGGAAGCTGGAAGCTCCAATCATGTAGGTATTATCTGTGGTAAGACAGATGCAGGCGACTGGATCGTTGTGCATTGTTCTTCCGGTAAGAATGGTGTTACAGTAGGTGAGGCTTACAGTGCAAGCTTCCGCTATATCCGTCAGCCATCCTTCTATCCGAACGCAGATCAGGTAGCACAGATGCGAGGAAGCGGTGAGGCGATCACCACAGCACAGTTTATTACTGGTATTGATGTAGCCAATAATCTTCAGGATCTGATCAATGCGAACCTGTCTACCTCAGGAGATATGGATACGGTTACCATCGATCCTTCCGGAAATGGAACTGTTTCACCGGGAAGCCTTTATGTTGCAAACAGCCTTCAGGAGCTGTTTGAGGCTGGACAGCATGTAAGTGTATTCAGCCAGGTGTCTTATGGAGATGCAGCAGAGGTTGGCAGCCAGGATGGTGGAATAGCAGGCAGCGCGAAGGCGGCTCAGACAGCAGAGACAGACTTCTCGGGAATTATGGTTACCAATTCCCTTCAGGAACTGTTATCTGCCACAATTGGAATTCAGTGACGTAAAAAGTGCTTCCACACCCGGTTTCGGGCAGGAAGCACTTTTCATATACTGCGTCAATATAGCAGATACTTAATTTTCCACTGTACCAGAGCTAACGGTTGATTCCAGACAATACATCCTCAATCCATTTGTCTGTATTGTAATTATCATCAAAGAATTTTACAATTACCCCATAAGGCTCCCTTTCATTGGAAAAAGCATTGGCCTCGTCTGTATCTACATGCATGGCAAGACGGTAGCTCCAGTCCACACGGACAACCACATCTGCGTAAATAAGGGCCCGGCCGAAGCTTTTGGTGAGGACAAAGACTTCGTCGTTATCTTTTACCTTAAGAGTAACTGCATCGGCAGGTGTCATGTGGATGTGGCGCTTAGCGACGATCACTCCATGGGAGATGGTGAGTTCGCCTTTGGGACCGATAAGGGTACATCCCGGAGAACCGGCGGTATCACCAGACTGGCGGATCAGACCGGGAAGTCCGATTTTGCGGGTGTCTGTGAGGGAAAGCTCAATCTGGGTTTCCCTACGGAAGGGACCCAGGATGGCCATATTCTGATATTCGCCTTTTGGACCTTTTACCGTGAGCCGTTCCTGACAGAGATACTGTCCAGGCTGGCTTAATTCTTTTATGTAATGAAGCTGGGCATCCTCTCCGAAAAGAAAATGAAAATCTTCCTGGGAGATGTGGATATGCCGGGCTGAGGTTTCAATTGGGATCTTGATGCTCATGGGAATTCCTCCAATGTAAATTATGATTTCATACAAGTTTAATCTTAATGAAAAAAAATATCAAGCATTTTTTACGTTACTGTGCACAGAGTGAACAGTAACCAGTAGCCTTTTTGCAGGAGTATACATAGGAGCGTGTAAAATGAAAAAGCATACAGACAACGGTTTTACCTTTGACATTAAGGAAGATCATGCTGTAGTAACAGAAATTGAGGGAGATCCGCAGATCGTAGAAATTCCGGAACTGGTGGATGGAGTGCCAGTGACAGAACTTGGGGAATATTTGTTCTCGGGGAAGAACTGCCAGCTGATTCGGATTCCCTCCGGTGTGAAGAAGATAGGAAGGTATGGATTTTATAATTGCCGCAATCTGGAAGAAATCTGGTTTTCCAGTGACTTTACAGATCTTGGAAGTGGAGCCTTTACAGGCTGTCACAGGATCCGCAGGCTGGAGGTGCTGATGAACAGCGAACAGTCCGGACTTAAGGAGATCCTATCTGAGGTCGGGGAAGAACTCAGGGTACATCTTTATGGGGACGTGGAGGCCATGCTCTGGTTCCCGGAATATTATGAGGAAGGTGTGGAGAACACACCTGCCAGAATCCTGATGACGGAGGTTCATGGAAGCGGTTTATATTACCGGAACTGTTTTCAGGGAAAAGTATTCCACTTTCTGGAGTATGACAAGCGGTTCGAAATGGCAAGAGCCCAGGAATCTGCTGATTTTCTAAGAGAAATGGTTTACGGCAGACTGCACCTGCCAACCGGACTGACTAACCAGGCGAAGGTACAGTATGAGCAGTATCTAAGAGCACATACGGAGCAGATCGCCTCCGATTTTATCCGACAAAAAAGAGAAGAGGAGCTGGAATGGCTTCTTCATACCTATCCTCTTACAAGTGACCAGAAAGAACTGTTTACAGGGCTTGTGACCCTGGCAGACACGGTGAAATCACCGGAGATCCTAAGTATGCTTATGGAATATCAGAGAGTGCATTTTCCATCCAGAAGGAGAAGTTTTGATCTATGAGTGATCCACAGGAAAGAGAATTGTATAAAGTGAATCCGGTTCATGATGCGCAGGAACGGGCATTAGCTGCGGAAACGATCTGTCAGGATATTTTATCCAGTTCCAGAAACCGGCTTTATCTGAATATGCGGTTTATGGACTGTGCCCTTTCATCCCTTGGCTTTCAGGGGGATATGGGAGTGCATCCTGTGGGAACAGATGGCATGGCTCTGTATTATCAGCCAGAAGAGCTGATGGAACTGTTTCGGCGAAGCCAGGAGAAGGTGAACCGGATTTATCTTCACAGTCTTTTGCACTGTATTTTTCTCCATTGCTTCCCGGAGCGGGATGGGGAGGGAAATCCAGCTGTAGATGTGCAGTACTGGAATCTTGCCTGTGACATTACGGTGGAAAATATCATCGACGGGCTTTATCTGAAATGTGTGCACCTGCCAGTGTCCATGGTGAAGCGCCAGGCATTGCAGCTGATCCTGGAGGAAGGAAAGGTCCTGACAGCTCAGAGAGTATACCGGAAGCTTCAGTCTCTGCATCTGCCTGAGAACAAAATGCAGGAGCTGCGCAGGGAATTTGTCCAGGATGACCATGTGAAGTGGTACGAAAATCACCCAAACAGTCCCCGGATGTCCCAGCGGAAAAAGAACTGGGATGACATCCGGAACCGCATGCAGACGGAGATGGAGACTTTCTCCAAGGAAGCGGGAGAGGGCGGTGAGACTCTTGTAGAGCAGCTTCGTGCCCAGAACCGCAATCACTATGACTATAAGGAATTTTTGCGAAAATTTTCTGTTTTAAAAGAAGAAATGAAAGTGGATATGGACACTTTCGATTATATATTTTACAATTATGGAATGAACCTGTATGGCAATATGCCGCTGATCGAGCCGTTGGAGACAAAGGAAGAGCGGAAGGTGGAGGATTTTGTGATCGTCATCGACACTTCCATGTCCTGTAAAGGAGAACTGGTCCAGAAATTTCTGGAGGAAACCTACAGTGTGCTAAGTGAATCGGAGAGCTTTTTCAGACGGATCCATGTGCACATTCTTCAGTGTGATGAGAAGGTCCAGTCTGATGCAGTGATCGAAAATGCCATGCAGTTAAAAGAATATATGTCCCATTTCACTGTGAAAGGAGGGGGCGGCACTGATTTTCGCCCTGCTTTTACTTATGTGGAACAGCTTCTTAGGGCAAAGAAGTTTACAAAGCTTCGGGGACTGATTTATTTTACAGATGGGTATGGAATCTATCCAGCGAAAATGCCGCCTTACGAGACCGCTTTTGTGTTTATGAAGGAGGATTACCAGGATATTGATGTGCCGCCATGGGCGATCAAGCTGATTCTTGGGGAAGAGGATTTAAAGGGAACAGAAATCCTGTAGGGAAACAAAAAGGGCTGTTTTAAAAGAAATGCCAATCTGTAAAGACGAGGAGAACATTATGAATATCAAACGAGCAAAAGAAGAGATACGCAACACCATAGAGGCCTATCTTTTAAAAAATAAATATGGGGAATATGAGATCCCCACCATGGCCCAGCGTCCGATCTTCCTCATTGGAGCGCCAGGAATCGGTAAGACGCAGATTATGGAGCAGATTTCCAGAGAGTGTAAGGTAGGGCTGGTGTCCTATACGATCACCCACCATACCAGACAGAGTGCCATTGGCCTGCCTTTTATTTCAAAGAAAGAATTTGATGGTAAAGAGATGGCTGTGACAGAATATACCATGAGTGAAATCGTGGCATCCATCTATGAGAAAATCCAGGAATCCGGCCTTCGGGAAGGAATTCTGTTTATTGATGAGATCAACTGTGTTTCCGAGACACTGGCTCCTGCCATGCTGCAGTTCCTTCAGTGCAAAACCTTTGGAAGCCATAAGATCCCGGAGGGATGGCTGATCGTGGCAGCAGGAAATCCGCCGGAATATAACAAATCTGTCCGGGAATTTGACGTGGTGACCATGGACCGTGTGAAGAAGATTCTGGTAGAGCCGGATTTTGACGCATGGAGAGAATATGCTTATGCAAGAGGCATCCATCCGGCGGTGATCTCTTATCTGAATACAAGGCCCTCTAATTTTTATAAGATGGAGAGCACAGTGGATGGCAAGAATTTTGCAACGCCCCGAGGCTGGGAAGACCTGTCCAGGCTAATCCAGGTTTATGAGAAGCTGGACAAGACCGTGGATAAGGACGTGGTAGTCCAGTATATCCAGCATCCCCAGATCGCCAGGGATTTTGCCAACTATCTGGAGCTTTTCTATAAGTATCGTACCGATTATCAGATCGATGAGGTACTAAATGGCCATATTGATGATATTCTGGTGAAAAAAGCAGCGCATGCTTCCTTTGACGAAAAGCTGAGTGTTACCGGACTTCTTCTTTCCAGACTGAATAAAGTCTTTGGAAAGGTACAGGCAGAGGAAGAGAAGCTTGCCACTGTGTTTGATCTGTTAAAAGAAGCCAAAGAGCCTCTTATGGGCGTTCAGAAGGACCAGCCGGTTGTTTATCTGGAGGATGTGAAGAATGGTTATCTGGCAGATTCCGGGATGAAGAAAAAGGCAGGACTTTTGTCCAGAGAGGATCTCCATCATGACCAGCAGGTCCTGGATACTCTGGAGAAGTATGTGCTGAACCTGAAAAAAGAGAACGTTCAGGCTGGCGAAGCTGCCTTTTCCTTTCTCAGAGGCTGGTTTAATGAGGAAAAAGAAGGCTATGAGGAAGACTTTGACCAGGCAGCAAGGCAGCTGGAATACGCCTTTGACTTTATGGAGAGTGCCTTTGCAGGCGGTCAGGAGCTGGTGGTGTTTATCACAGAGCTGAATACCAGCAGCCCGGCGGTTTCTTTCCTTCAGGAGTATTCCTGTGAGAGATATTACCGCTATAATAAAGAGCTTCTGTTTCGGGAAAATACCAGAGACATTCTGGAACGGATCCGCCAGCTGGGATAAAAGTGATTGTTTGCCGGATTTGCAGCAATGATAAGGAGACGGAATGAGAAAAAGAAAACCCTGGAAAATTATTTTTATTATTTTGCTTGTGCTTGCAATTTCCCTGGGCGTATTTATTTATCAGCAGCAGTATGAGTCTTCTGATCTGCTTGTAAAGGTAGGAGAGGGGCTTTTGGACAACGCTCCTGAGATTTTCTCCGGGGAGCCTAAGGAGGTCCGGGATCTGCGGAAACAGGAGGTGGCAGATACAGATACGGAGGGAACCAGTCAGGAATACTATTTTGGGCTGCTGAACGAAGAAGAGCAGCGGGGCTACCGGGAAATGATAGATGGGATCAAGGCAAGGAAGAAGGAATTTTATCTTACCATCTATGATGACGATACGGTCAATAAGGTTTATCATGCAGTTTTGATGGATCACCCGGAGCTGTTCTGGGTACATAACCGGAAGCAGGTGTATAAAACCACCTTCTCAGATGCCAATTATTGCATGTTTTCGCCTGGTTACAGCTATACGGATGAGGAAATACAGGAGATTCAGGCAGCAGCAGAGAATGCCTGTCAGAATGTAAGCACACTGCTTCCGGAAGGCGCCGATGATTACGAAAAGGCGAAAACGGTTTATACGTATCTCATTGACAATGCAGAATATCAGGAATCTGAGGATGACCAGAGTATGGCTGGAATCTTCTGGAAAAAGCAGGCGGTCTGTGCCGGATATGCAGGGGCAGCCCAGTATCTGCTGGAATATCTTGGAGTTCCCTGTATTTATGTGGAGGGAAGTACCGCAGGAAGTACAGAAGGACATGCCTGGAACATTATCACCCTCAATGGGGAGTACTATTATTTTGATGCTACCAATGGCGACCAGCCGGAATTTCTGGAGGGAGATGCGGTTCAGCTTGCAGAGCATAAGACGATCATATATGATTATCTGTGTCCGTTTCCTTCTGAGTATGAGATGACGTACACACCATCTGAGGAGTTTCCGGTTCCGGAATGTACTGCCACAGCCATGAATTTCTATGTGCTGAACCAGGGCTGCTTTGACAGCTATGATTATCAGGAAATTCTTGCATACTGTCAGATGCGGTTAAATAACGGGGCGGCAGTAGTGCGGTTTAAGTTCTCCAGTCAGGAGGCTTTCGACCAGGCGAAGGCAGAATGGATCAACGGAGATGCCATTCAGGAGGCAGCCAGATATTATATGACCTTGTATGGTATGAGTCAGGTAGAGTACCATTATGGAATTCTGGAAAATCTGAAAACGATTTATTATATGTTTTGAAAATCTATCAACCATTAAAAGAATGATTTGCCAGGCGGATTCTGGCAGATGAAGGCTGAAGTGGAATGTGACTTCAGGGAGGAGGTAAAACTATGATTGATATTTTGAAAAATGTGATGAACATTGCAGGAAGAGTACATGACATGCAGATTGCAGGCACCTTATTCATGGTGATTTTTGGAGTGGTGCTTGTGTTTGGAATCATGAATTGTGTTCTTGGTTACCGGCTGCTTAGATTCTGGATGATGATCTTTGGATTTCTGATCGGAGCAGGCATTGGTCTGTTTGCCGTCTATCAGATCGGATTTGGAGAGAAGCTCTACTATGCAGTGGGAATGATTGGTGTGGGATTGATCCTTGCGATCCTTTCCTTTGCGGTGTTTAAGGCTGGTATTTTTATTATGGGTGCTGGAATCGGGCTGACGCTTACGGTTTATATTATCCATCCAACGACCTCCTTTAGCTTTTTTATCTGTCTTCTGGCAGGTGTGGGGCTTGGAATGCTGGCTCTTCGCTATGAGCGGGAAGTGATTATTGTGGGAACCAGTATCTTGGGCGGTATTTTAAGCGGCTTTGCCACAGCCAAGCTGGCCAATATGGAAGAAATCCCCTTTGGAATCATCTTTTCCGTTGGTTTTGCCCTTGTAGGAATGCTGATCCAGTTTACGATCAATAAACCGAAATATGAGGATGATTACGACGAGGAAGAGGAAGAAGTGCTCCAGGGAAAGAGAAGAAAAAGAGAAGCTGATGGGGATGAGGAAGAGACAGAGCCAAGGCGCAGATCTTCTAAAGAAAGAAACGAAAAAAATGCAGATAATCGCAGCGGAGAAAAAAGGGCCAGCAGAAACTCTGCAGGTGGTAAAGCTTCCAGAAAGAAACCAGACATGGAAATGGAAACTGGAAAAAGCGGCAGAAGGAAACGTGCAGCTTCTTATGATAACGAGGAATATGATTTCGATGATTCTCCGGCTGCAAGAAGAAAATCCCGTGAGCAGCGCAGAAAACGTCTGGAAGATTACGAACAGGAAGAGGATTACAGCTATGAATCTCCTGAGGAAGAGGCTGACGGCAGATACGCCAGAAGGAACCCGGTAGAGGATCTGGATGATGATCTTTCCAATGCGGATGACGAAGAAATTGATGAGATTCTGGACGAGTATGGTGTGGATGAGGATGATGTGATCGAGGAATATCTGGAAGACTACTATGGCGAGAACAAGAAGAAAAAACAGAAAAGCCAGAAAAAACGAAAAAACGGCGCCAGTCCCTATCAGAAGAGAAGATAATAAAGATTAAAAAACGCAGCTGATTTCAAAATGTTAAAATTGTTATAAAAACAATGCATTTTGAAACCAGCTGCATTTTATTATGCGATTTATGTGAGTGGCGAGCCAAAGTCCATGCCTGCATGAGACCCTTGCGGCTGCCGTGCTAACGAATCCTAAAACTCAATCTCTTTCAGATATCTTGCCAGTGCATCCTGCCAGGTTGGAAGAGGTGTGAAGCCGTTTTCTACCAGCTTCTTCTTATCCAGGCGGCTGTTAAATGGACGGGCAGCCTTGGAAACACCGTACTCAGCAGTGGTAACTGGAAGAACTGTCACTTTATCCTCGGCATACTCGGTATGTCCAAGCTCTACAGCCTGGCGGAAGATTTCCTTTGTGAAATCGTACCAGCTGATATAACCACCCTCATTGGTTGCATGGTAGTAACCGTATTTGTCCGTGAGTATCATATCGATCATCAGGCGGGCAAGGTCATAAGTATAGGTAGGAGTACCGATCTGGTCGTTGACAACCTTTAAGGTATCGTGTGTTTTGGCAACGTTTAACATGGTCTTGATAAAGTTCCTGCCGTTTTTGCCAAATACCCATGCAATACGGATGATGAAGAATTTGTCAACATTGTTATAAACTGCGAGCTCGCCGTCCAATTTGGTCTGGCCGTAAACGTTAAGCGGTTTATAGGCTTTGCAGTCCGGCTCCCATGGAGTGGTGCCCTGGCCGTCAAATACATAGTCTGTGGAAAGATACATCATTTTGATGCCAAGTTTTTTGCAGACCTTTGCAATGTTTTCTGTACCAAGTACGTTTACCTTGCGGACGATTTCCTGCTTGTCCTCATCTTCAGCTGCATCTACAGCAGTCCAGGCTGCACAGTGAACTACACCATCCACACCAGCTTCTGTAATGGCTTTTTCCACGGCAGCAGCGTCTGTAATATCCACAGACACATATGGCATTGTGGTAACTGCAGTTCCGTCCTGGATTCCGCTATACTCCGGGGCAAGGTCAGAGCCTACCCCCTTGTATCCGCGTTTGTTAAGTTCGTTCATTACATCATGACCAAGCTGACCGGCCACACCTGTTACAAACAGTTTCATAAAAACAGCCCTCCTTAGCGGTTGCCGTACATTTTCTCGTAATAATTCTGATATTCTCCGGAAATGATAGTCTCCCACCACTCCTTGTTATCCAGGTACCACTGGATGGTTTTCTTGATACCGTCTGCGAATTTGGTCTCCGGCAGCCAGCCAAGTTCATTGTGGATCTTGGTTGGGTCGATGGCATAACGCATGTCATGCCCCTTACGGTCTGTGACATATGTGATCAGGCTCTCTGGTTTGCCAAGCTCTTTGCAGATAATCTTAACAATGTCAATGTTCTTCATCTCGTTGTGTCCACCAACGTTGTAAACCTCGCCTACACGTCCTTTATGGATGATCAGGTCGATAGCGCGGCAGTGATCTTCAACATACAGCCAGTCACGAACGTTCTCACCCTTTCCATAAACGGGAAGTGGTTTGTCGTTTAATGCGTTGGCAATCATAAGCGGAATCAGTTTTTCCGGGAAATGATATGGGCCGTAGTTGTTGGAGCAGCGGCTGATGGATACTGGAAGTCCATAGGTTCTGTGGTAAGCAAGTACCAGAAGGTCAGCAGAAGCCTTGGAAGAGCTGTATGGGCTGCTTGTGTGGATCGGAGTCTCCTCTGTGAAGAACAGGTCCGGTCTGTCAAGAGGCAGATCTCCGTAAACCTCATCTGTGGAAACCTGATGGTAACGTTTGATTCCGTATTTGCGGCATGCGTCCATAAGAACAGCAGTACCGATAATATTGGTGTTCAGGAACACTTCCGGGTTCTCGATGGAACGGTCAACGTGGCTCTCAGCTGCGAAGTTTACAACCATGTCCGGATGTTCTTCTTCGAAAAGCTTGTAAACAGCCTCGCGGTCTGTGATGCTCTCTTTTACAAAACGGAAATTCGGGTTGTCCATAACTGGTGCCAGTGTGGAAAGGTTACCTGCATAGGTAAGGCAGTCCAGGCAGATGATCCGGTAATCCGGGTATTTTTTTAACATGTGGAAAATAAAGTTGCTTCCGATAAATCCGGCACCGCCGGTAACGATAATGTTCATTTCTTGTTTCTCCTTTGCTTTTTATAGAGCCTGAATATGGTGTGCAGATGGACCATGGTTATATGACAAGCTGCAAAGGCTGTTCAGGCTGTCAGGGGGTCGATAAAAAAATAAAGTGTATAAGTGAATTATTGCTTAGTGCAGCACATCCATATACTTGCCATCCAGTACATCCTTCAGATACTGGCCGTACTGGTTTTTCTTCAGCACGTTGTAAACTTCCATAACCTCTTCTTTGGAAATCCAGCCGTTTAAGTATGCAATCTCCTCCAGGCAGGCAATCTTACGATGCTGATGTGTTTCTACCGTTTTTACAAAGTTGGTAGCATCTACAAGGCTTTCGTGCGTACCAGTGTCAAGCCATGTGAAGCCCTGTCCCAGAAGCTCTACATTTAACTGGCCTTTTTCCAGGTAAATACGGTTCAGGTCTGTGATCTCAAGCTCTCCGCGGGCACTTGGTTTTAGGTTCTTTGCATATTCTACCACCTTGTTGTCATAGAAGTAAAGTCCGGTTACACAGTAGTTGCTCTTCGGTTTCGCTGGCTTCTCCTCGATGGAAATTGCCTTGCCTTCCTGGTCGAATTCTACAATACCGAAACGCTCCGGATCGTCTACATAGTAGCCGAATACAGTAGCACCTTTTCCTGTGCTTGCATTTTCAACAGCGGCTTTCAGACGTTTTTTTAGGCCGTGTCCTGCGAAAATATTATCTCCGAGAACCATGGCTACGGTGTCATTTCCAATAAATTCTTCACCGATGATAAAGGCCTGGGCAAGTCCATCCGGGCTTGGCTGTACGGCGTAGGTAAGATGAACGCCGAACTGATGTCCGTCACCAAGAAGATCCTTGAAACGGGGAGTATCCTGTGGTGTGGAAATGATCAGGATATCGCGGATTCCTGCGTTCATAAGAACGGAGAGGGGATAGTAGATCATTGGTTTATCATAAATTGGAAGCAGCTGCTTGGAGGTAACCATGGTTAACGGGTAAAGTCTGGTACCGGATCCACCGGCTAAAATAATTCCCTTCATAATATCATTCTCCTTTTGTGGAATTATGTTACGGCTTATATAATATAGAAACCGTAACAGATCTGATGGTGTCAGGGACGTAATTGCTCAGCCGTCCGTGAATACTGTTGGTACAGCGATTCTATTGCCCTGACCGGTGTCTGTGAATGTATTATAAAAGGTTACCTTACGTCACCTTCAAGGGCTTTTTCAAAATTATTTTAAGTTTGTTACTTTTTCACAAAGAAATACTCCGGCATCCTTGGTAATATGGAAGCCATTTTCTGTTTTCTTCTTAACAAGAGCCCGAAAATCCTTGTAACGGTCCGGCAGGTACTGATTTTGGTTGCCGTGGCAGGATAGAATATAGGAGATAAGCGGCTCTGCATCGGTGACGATCAGCTCATCTTCATATGTCTTCCATGTGATCTGCTGAAAATAAGGGGAAAGGATCTGGGCTCCGTTTTCCCGTCCGAAGCGCTCGTACAGTTTGTCTGCAGAAAGAGCGATCCGCTCGTCAAAGGACTGGACCAGAAGACTGACCTCCCGCATGTGCCGGGAACCATAGGTGCTGCAAAGAAAACGGCCTCCTGGCTTCAGCAGCTTCTGGACATTCTGGCAGACCTTTCCAATATCCTCACAGTAAAAGAGAACATGGTTGGCGATTACCAGGTCGAAGGTTCCAAGTCTTGCCGGAATGGTATGGCAGTCAAAGGCTTTGAAGGAAAAACGGGAATCGCTGCCTCCGATGGCACGTCTGGCGTCACGAAGCATGCCCTGTGAAATGTCGGACAGGGTGATATGTACCCCCTCAGGCAGCCGTTCCAGATTCTGGGTCCACAATGCACCATCTCCGCAGCCCAGCTCCAGGATGTTCATGCCCTCATGGATCTGGCACTGCCGGAAGATCCATGGAAACCAGCCCTCCTGATTTACGGAATACAGGCTGTGCAGATTGATCCTGGAAGAAATATTGGAAGCGTTCTGGTATTGATTTTTCAGGCTCTTTTCCATAACTGTCAGATGGATCAGATCTAGCATACGGCTCCAGTCTACGGTGTGTTCCTCGGAAATCGCCCGAGCGGTGTCCTTTAAAGTTTTTTCTACCAGCTGCATCTGCTCGATCCGGTCCTGCACCAGCTTCAGCTGTACATTCAGGGCGTTGAGCATAAAGTGGCTGTCCGGATCCTCAATGGTCATCTCCCGGATGTCCTCCAGGGAAAAGCCAAGGTACTTCAAAAGCAGGATCTGCTGAAGTCTGGCGAAATCTCCATCTGTATAAAATCTGGCTCCGGAACCGGAGACAAGAGATGGTTTCAAAATATCGTGCTGATCATAGTAGCGGATGGTCCGCAGGGTTACCCCGGACATCCGGGCAAACTGACCAGAAGAGTAGTAGCCCTCTTTTTTCACAAAAATACCTCCCGGGCGGAATGCTTTGATGCGGTGTTCCAACCCTGTATATGCAATTTATTATAGGTGAAAAATTGCCTGGATGCAATGAAAATTGAATGGCTGCCATTTACACCCACGGAATGTTTCCAGTGAACCGTAATGGCTGTCATCTTCTGTCGGAAAGAGGCGAACGCTTTTTCTTGTACTTTTGACGGGCGTGTGCTACCCTTTAAGCAAGGTCGGTGAGACCAGAGAATATTCTTGGTTACTGGTTCGCTGGTGGACCGTAACGATTCTTGTAAACTGGCAGTTCTGCCAGCTTTTTTCCACAATAAAATGTAAAGAGGAGAAGAAAATGGACAGGAGGTTAAAATGAACCTATTCGATTTTACATACTGCGGAAACTATAACCGCCAGATACAGAATCTGGCCAGGATATCCCCGGAAAAGTGGAGCTTTGGAGAATCCGGGGATTATGGGATTTTAAAAGGATATCTGGAAAACACATTCCGCAGACTGTATGAAGAAGGAAAAGTGACAGAAGAAAAAGAATATGCACTTTTTCACACAGGACTCTTTAATCAGTATTATCAGCCGATTTACGCCTATTTCGTACCCAATGTTGTGCCAGACAGACAGAAATGGTATCTGGAAGGATTTTATACCGACTACTCACTTTTAAAAATTAAAATCAGAGATCTGCCTCCCAGGGCAAGTTATGTGGAAAATCCTTCGGATCTGGTGTTTGATACAAAGCTGCCGGTGGTTCCCCAGTATGAGCATATATTTGATGATGAGGAGAATGTGAGAAGACTGCCAGGCGCAGTCCGGGAAAGCGGCATGCGGGTGCAGCTTTTTGACGGAGCCCTGCAGCAGACCAGACGGATTCTGGAGTCTGACTATAAGGCTGCCATCCCCCAGTATTACAATCATTCCATTCAGCTTCTGATCCCCATCTGCCTGCAAAATCCCGGTATTCCGGATCTGGCGCTGGCCTGTATGAAAACTCCAGACGGGACCAAATATCTTGGGCGTACCTGCCTGACACTTCGGATGGCGTACCACAATGCAAGACTTCTGGCCCGGCTGGATGGGAGCTGGCTGCGGGCGTAGCCGTTGTAACTGTGAAAGAACTGTGACTTTATCCTGGAAAGTCTGTTCAAAATATGAAAAACGTGTTACAATTAAAAAATATTACGGAAGAGAAGCAGAGCACGGGAGAACATATGAGAATCGAGTTAAAAGACGAAAACCAGGAAGAACCGCAGAAAATCGACGAGAACGACATCCGGTACAAGCACGAATCGGACCTGACCAAGAAGGAGAAGCGGGAGCTTGAGAAGATGAAGCTGTCCAGCATGGGACTGGGAGGCAGGCTTCAGTATATCTGGGCATATTATAAGCCACAGATGGCAGCTGTGGTGGCGGTGATCGCCCTTGCCTTTTTTGTAAAAGATATGTACCAGAATTCCAAGATCCACACAGCCCTTACCGTTATGGTAATTGATTCCTACGGAATGAAACAGGAAGAAGCCGAGGAAAAGGTGCAGGAAGCCCTGGAGATCCAGGACGATCCCTATGAGGTTGTCACTGTGGATGAAAGCCTGCGCACCGGCGAAGACGGAGTGGCGCTGGAATCTTACAGCCAGATGGCATTTACCACCAAGGTGGCGGCTGGGGCAATGGATGTGTTGATTGGTTCTGAGGATTATATGGCTGGATTCCAGAATAAGGATGAGTATTTTATGGATCTGACAGAGCTTTTGCCAGAGGACGTTTATCAGGCTTTTGGCGAGCAGGAGGATAAATACAGCATCACCATCACTTCTGATCAGCTGGCAAGCGACCTGGAAGTAGCCTATGAACCGATTCAGATCGGTATCCTGGCAAATTCCGGGAATGTAGAAAATGCAGTGAAATGGCTGACAAAGCTTGCATCTGAACTAGAGCCTGTTTGAAAAATCATTCCTGCAATCTGCACGCCCCACTTTGCGGTATATTTTGCAGAAAGCCTTTTTCAAACATACTCTGGCATAAAGAAAGAGGGAACGTGTAAAAAGTGACACGTTCCCTCTTTTAAGGTGTTAACAGTTACCTTTTCCCTATCATTTTTTCAGATAATGTTTTTCAATAAATGCGAGAATCCCATAAAGGATCATGGCAATCATACACAAAATCACAATGGACATCAGTACCCAGGTAAGCTTGAAGAAGCGAAGACACATTCTGAAAGAAAAAAAAGAGGGATATGAGAAGTTGCTTTCGAATATGGGGTACCGTTTGTGGATTTCAGAGGCTGTCTGGAAAAATGAGGGACAAAGGGATTGCCTGCGGCTGAGCTGGAATAACGATGGGGTTGCCCCGTTTTATCAAAACTGGCCGGTATATCTGTATCTGGAGGATCCATCTGGAAAACTGGAAGAAAAGGCAGCGGTGAATATGCTTCTTTCTTCTGTTTTGCCTGAAACACAGCTTATTACGAAGACCGTATTTGAAACCAAAGATGTCCCGGCACTTTTGGAGAATGGATATACGCTGGCTGTTGGAATGGAAGATCCTATGACAGAAAAACCAGGCGTCAGACTGGCGATGGACTGTATTTACCAGGATGGTAAAAATGTGCTGTGGAAAATTGAAAAATGAAAGAATTGCCAGCTTCTGGCATTAAAGAAAAATTTATAAGAGAGGTAAAAAATGTCAGAGAAAACAGTAAAATACGAATATGAATATGGATTGTGCAAAAGAATGCATTACCGTGGGCTTTGGTGTGTGCGCTATGAAGGCATGCCTGGACATTTTGAGAAAGCGGGAATGGCCTGTGTCTGTGCAGTGGATGGATGTGATAAGGACTGTGCAGTACTGGAAACGGCTGACCCGGTGATCGACCCGGAATGGGAGTGGCACATGCTGGATAAGCCGCCAGTGGGATAGACGGTAAAAACGCAATCCTTGTGACAGGAAAAGTGGAAGCTACATAATATAAAACAAGGTTTATCAGCTGGTGATGACATATGTGTTTATCGGAATTCCGGAAGCCAGAATCCTTTGCTTTGGCAAAAGAACAGAAAGTCCTTGAGAAGCTTGTGGATATCCTGACAGAGGAAAACCAGATCACCCTAGCAGAAGGGGTGGGCTTGAAAGAAAGAATAAAGAAATATGGAGGCACTTTAAGATGCGGGCGGTGATTTACTGCCGGTGCAGCACAGAGGAAGAGTGCCAGAGGGACGCCCTGATAAGACAGGCGGCAGAGGCAAGAGAATGCGTCCGCCGCCTGAACTGGTCTTTGGAGGACGAATATATCGAGAGCCGGTCCGGTACCAGCACCAGAGGAAGAGAACAATACCAAAGACTTTTTGCAGATCTTCTTAGAGATAGGTTCGAGATTGTGGTGATAAAATCCCAGGACAGACTGATGCGGAACACCCGGGACTGGTATATTTTTATTGACCGTCTGGTAACAAGTGGAAAGCAGCTGTATCTGTATCTGGAAAACCGTTTTTACAATAAGGACGATGCACTGATCACTGGTATTAAGGCAATTCTGGCTGAGGAATACAGCCGGGAGTTAAGCAGAAAGATCAACAATGCCCACCGGAACCGCCAGAAAACAGGAAGCGCCCTGATGCTTACCTCCAATACCTATGGATTCCGGAAAATGCCGGACAAAAGCCTGGTGCTTGTGGAAGAAGAAGCCGCAGTGAAAAGAAAAATGTATGAGCTTTGTGCTGCTGGATTGGGCAGCAGAAGGATTTCCCGGATTTTGCTGGAAGAGGGAATCCGAAAACGCAATGGAAATCCCTTTTCGGATTCAGATATCCGCCGTATGATCCGGAACCCTATTAACAAGGGGACTGTAGTGATGAATCGGAAACATTATGATTTTGATACCAGAAAGACAGTGAAAAATCCGGAAGAACAGTTTTTCATTTACGAAAAATGCATTCCGGCTATTGTTCCGGAGGAATTGTGGGAAGCCGCAAACCGGGAAATAGATAGAAGAAGGAACATTCCGGAAGAACGGGAAAATGTGGAATATGGGAGAAACAAAGGAAAGTATACTTTAAGTGGAAAACTGGTCTGTGGTCTTTGCGGAGCGCCTTTTTACAGGACCACAAGAAGACGGAAAAAGGATTTGGTCCATGAATGGAAGTGCAGGACCTATCTGGAACAAGGGCGGAAAAAGGAGGGCAGGACAGGAGGTTGTGAGAATATTCATTTAAAAGAACCGGTCCTTTTTTCTGTTCTGGAAAATATGGACCTGGAGGAACACGTATTTTTTGCAGAAGCAAATAGTTCCCTGCGCTTATCTGCGGAATCAGGATCCAGCCTGTCAGAACCTGCGCTTATAGAAGCTTTTGTGCAAATTATGAAAGAATGTCTGGAAGAACAGGAAAAGAGCGCACGAAAGAATCTGGAACAGACAGAGAAAAAGATCAAGCATCAGCAGCGGCTCCTTCTGGATAAATATCTGGAAGGAATCATAGAAGAGCCGGTTTTCAGGGAAAAACAATATGAATTGCAGCGAAAATTAGAAAAAAGGATCCAGAAACCGGTGGAACGTGCAGAAAAGCATGGGCAGAATCTGGTACAGAATAACGGCGTGCCGGATCGTCCAGGACAGATCCGGCAATTCCTGGAGCAGGATCATTCCATTTCCAAAGCCTGTACCTTGTGTCTGCTGGAAGAAATAGAAAAGATCCGGGTTTATCCAGACCGCCTGGAACTGGTGCAAAAAGGTGGAAAATCCATTATTGCGGTGAAGATTTCCCATATGCTATACTAAAAAAACATATGGCAGCAAACTGGCCTGTTTATACAGGCTGGATTAAAAATGCCAATAACATATAGAAGCGAATGAAATCATATGAGGAGCATATCTATGAATATTAGAAAATCTACTGTACAGGATCTTCCGCAGATCCTGGAGTTATACAAAATCGCAAGAGAATTTATGAAAAACAATGGCAATCCCAACCAGTGGGAGGACCGTTATCCCGAGGTTTCCACTGTAGAGAATGATGTGAAACAAGGCATTTCCCATGTATGTGAGGAAAACGGGAAGATCGTAGGAACGTTTGTGTTTTTTATTGGGGAAGATCCTACGTACCGTGTGATCGAAAACGGGGCATGGCACAGCCGGCAGAAGCCATACGGAGTTATTCACAGGGTAGCTTCCGATGGAGAAACAAGAGGCGTAACGAAAGCTGCTTTTTCCTATGGTATGGAGAAATGCGGATATCTGCGCATTGACACCCATGAAGATAACAAACCAATGCAGGGAGCACTGAAGAAGTTTGGATTTCGGGAATGCGGCATCATCCATCTGGAAAGAGGGGCTGAGCGGATCGCCTTTGACTGTCTGAAAGAATGGATCTGAAAATTTGTAAATTTTATATCCTTTTTTGAAGACATACAGGAATGCGCTTCGTTATAGTAGAGTGGAAAGAAAAGAGAAAAGCAGTTTACCAAGAATTGCATAGAAACAGAGAATTGGAAAAGCAAAAAATCAGAATGCGTACCTGCTGGAATGTCTGGCTGCCATATATGATCAGGTAGCCAAGTCCCTGTCTGGCTCCGATGAATTCTCCAATGATCACACCCACCAGGCAAAGTCCGATGTTCACCTTCATGTTTGCCAGAATGAGGGGGACAGAGGAAGGCAGAACAATTTTTAACAGCTCTTCCTTTTTGCCGCCGCCCAGGGTAC
Organism: Blautia glucerasea; assembly: GCF_020537505.1. Lineage (GTDB taxonomy): Bacteria > Bacillota > Clostridia > Lachnospirales > Lachnospiraceae > Blautia_A. The sequence continues at coordinate 36,910 of NZ_JAJBMO010000019.1, forward strand.
GGATCAGTTTTAACTTTTCCTGGCTGATCTCCCCAAAGCCAGTGTAAAGGTTCAAAATGGATCCGAAGATGGCAACGGACATACCAGCTACAATAATGGTGCGCTGGCGAGCCCCTAGCCATACGATCAAAAGCGGTGCCAGAGCGGATTTGGGAAGACTGTTCAGAACCACCAGATAAGGCTCCAGCACTTTTGCAAGCCGGGGACATCCCCATAGCAGAATGGAAATACCAAGTCCAAGTATCACTACGAAGAAGAAACTAAGAAGAGTTTCTTTAAGTGTGGCACCGATGTGGACAAAAAGGGACTGATCTTTTGCCATTTCCCAAAAGGTTTTGAAGATCATGGAAGGACTGCTGAAGATAAAGGAATCGATCCAGCCCATCCTTGCGGTGATCTCCCATTGTGTAAGAAAAATAAGAAAGACCAGAAGCCTTGCGCTTATCACCAGGCGACGGTCCCTTTTCTGACGGGCAAGATATGCTTTTTGCGCGTGGGAGAGTTCATGCATTCTGATTCAGCTCCTTCCAGATCAGGTTAAAGTAGGATTTGAAAGCCGGGGCATTTCTTGAGGTAAGAGGTGTACGGTCTTTCATATTCAGGTCGATGGGTATGATCTTTACCACAGTGGCTGGACGGTGGGAAAGGATTAGTATCCGGTCAGCCATGCTGATGGCTTCGGAAATATCGTGAGTGACAAGAATTGCCGGCTTCTTTTGCTTTTTCAGGATTTTTCCAATGTCATCACTTACGTTTAGCCTTGTCTGGTAATCAAGGGCTGAGAAGGGCTCGTCAAGGAGCAGAAGGTCAGGCTTCAGTGCCAAAGTGCGGATCAGTGCCGCCCGCTGGCGCATACCGCCGGAGAGCTGGCTTGGACGCTGGTTACGGAATTTGTCCAGCTCATAGAGCTTTAACATGTGGTCCACATAAGAAAGATTTTTCTTCGTAAGCTCCCCGCGGATTTCCAGACCAAGGAGAACATTGCGGTAAATGCTGCGCCACTCCAGAAGATGATCCTTCTGGAGCATATAGCCAATGCGGGCGCTGTCCCCGCTTATAGGATTTCCATTCATAAGAATGGTACCCTGTTCAGCGGTAAGAAGTCCGCAGATCAGATTCAGAAGCGTGGACTTTCCACAGCCAGAAGGCCCCACAACTGCCAGGAACTCTTCTGGCATCAGTTCAAAGGATATATGAGAAAGGGCAGCTGTCTCCCCAGATAGGCTATGGTAAGAAAGACTCACATCCTTCACTTCCAGAAGCGGATTCATAATCAAACCTCCATTTTTGTATAATTTATGATATGCTTTTGGAATAGGGTGTGTTATACTATAGAAGTGTATCTGTGCTGCGTACAGATACGCTGCGATGCGCGGACACAAAAAGTGGGGTTCGTAATTTTCGTATCGACAATTTTTTAGAAAGAAAATAAGATTATGAGCAAAAAGCAAACGGTTCTTAACCTGTTATTTCTGGTAATCGTTTTCGGGCTTACTATGTACCTGATTTTTCGTGGTAAGGATATCGGGGATATTATCAGCACTGCAAGGGAAGCAGATGGAAGATACCTGCTTCTGAGTCTTGTGTGCGTGGTACTTTTTATCCTGGGCGAATCGGTTATCATTTTTTATATGATGAAAACTCTTGGAGCCAGTGTGAAGATGAGCCACTGTGCATTGTACTCTTTTGTAGGATTTTTCTTCAGCTGCATTACCCCGTCTGCTTCAGGCGGACAGCCAATGCAGATTTTCTATATGAAAAAGGATAAGCTGCCCATTCCGGTCACCACGCTGGTCCTGATGATCGTCACCATCACTTATAAAGCAGTGCTGGTTGTGATCGGTATTTTGATCTGTCTTTTAGGCGGAGATTTCTTGAGAGGCTATCTGGGAGATTATATGTGGGTGTTTTATCTTGGCGTAGGGCTGAATGTGTTCTGCGTTACCTTTATGCTGATACTGGTGTTTGCTCCCGGTCTGGCTAAATGGATCATGGTAAAAGGCCTGAAGATCATTGAGCATATCCGGATCCTGAAGCCGAAGAAGACCAGACTGGAAAAGCTGGAGGCTTCCATGGACCAGTATCATGAGACGGCGGCTTTCTGGGCCAGCCATAAACGGATTATACTGAATGTATTTATCATTACATTTGTACAGCGGTGTATTCTGTTCACGGTAACCTACTGGGTATATCGTGCCCTGGGACTTCATGAGTATGGAATCCTGACCATTACTATTTTACAGGCGGTGATTTCCGTATCGGTTGATATGCTTCCGCTTCCGGGAGGTATGGGAATCAGCGAGACATTATATATGGTGATGTTTGTGCCAGTATTTGGACAGCTTCTTCTGCCATCCATGCTGCTCAGCCGTGGAATTGCCTATTATGGGCAAATGCTGATCAGCGCGCTGATGACGTGCGTGGCACATCTTACCATTGGACGGAAAAACAGAGAGATACAAGGAAGTTAACAATTGCTATGAAGGAAGAACGTTTTGAAAAGGAGAAACAGGATATGCTTGGATTTTATGATTATACAGTGGTGCTTACTTACATAAGCCTTACCATTTCCGTATTTGGAATGACAAGGGCGCTTGCAGGAAACTTTAAGGTTGCGATTTTATGTCTGGCGTTGTCCGGACTTTGTGATATGTTTGACGGCAAAATTGCCCGCACAAAGAAGAACCGGACAGAGGATGAGAAGAAATTCGGGATCCAGATCGATTCTCTGTGTGATGTGGTATGCTTCGGCGTATTTCCGGCAATGCTCTGCTATTGTCTGGGAATGGACCGGATTCCGGGAATCATTATTCTCTGTCTGTACTGTGTAGCGTCTGTGATCCGTCTTGCTTATTTTAACGTAATGGAAGAAAAAAGACAGAATGAGACTTCCGAGCTGCGCCAGTATTACCAGGGGCTGCCCATCACCTCTATGGCGATCATCCTGCCGTTTCTGTATCTTCTTCGCAGAGGCTGCGGAAATAATTTCCTGCTGGTGATCCATGTAGCTGTGATAGTAGTGGGTGTGCTGTTTGTTACGGATTTCAAGGTGAAAAAGCCCCAGAATCCAATGGTGATCCTTCTTGTGGCGCTTGTGGCACTGGCGCTTTCCATGATGTTCCATCTGCTGTAAATATAGGCAGAAAAGTTTTGCCCCGGCAGATTGCAAAGGTGGCCAGGGTGCATAGGATAGTTCGCAGCAGGTGAATGGAACAGCAATGGAGATTACGTGAAGAGCGGCTGGAAAACAGATACATATGATTTTGGGAGTCCAGGAGGTACTATGAAATATATTGACAGAAAAGGAAATATCACTATAGAAGAGAACGGACAGGATAAGTTTCTGCGCCATTTATATAATGACTGGGGCGGTCGTCTCTGTGTGAAAATCCTGGTGCAGCCATTTGTTACCAGGCTGGGCGGCTGGTTTTTGAACACCAGACTTTCTGCCCGTATGGTCCCTGGTTTTGTGGAGCGGAACAAGATTGACCTTTCTGTTTGTACCACGCAGAAATTTCACTCCTACAATGATTTTTTTACCAGACGGTTAAAAGAGGGACAGCGTCCGGTTGCAGAGGATGAAAGTTTGCTGGTCAGTCCCTGCGATGGGAAGGTTACAGTCAGCCGCATTGGAAGTGATTCCCGTTTTTTCATAAAGGATACCCCTTATACCCTTGAGCGCCTTCTGGAGAACAAAAAACTGGCAGAACGGTATCTGGGCGGTTATGCGGTAATCCTCAGACTGACTGTGGATGATTACCATCATTACTGTTATGTGGCAGATGGGGAGAAATCTCCAGCTGTAAAGATTCCAGGCGTTTTTCATACAGTAAATCCGGCAGCTAATGATGCGTGCCAGATCTACCATGAGAATAGCAGAGAGTACTGTCTGTTAAAAACAAAGCGGTTTGGCACCATCATCATGATGGAAGTGGGTGCCATGATGGTAGGGAAGATCACAAACCTGGAGCCGGGTGCCTGTGAAGTAAAAAAAGGCGAAGAAAAAGGCTATTTTGAATTTGGAGGTTCTACTATCGTTGTGCTTTTACAGCATGGGAAAATAAGGCTGGATGCCGACTTAATAGAGAATTCCGAGAGTGGATATGAAACGATTGTAAGAATGGGTGAGAGAATTGGAAAATGTAAACTACCAAAAAGAGCTTGAGAAATTAATTGAACAGCATCAGAAAGAAGGAAAGGTTCCAAGGCTTTTCCTTCATGCGTGCTGCGCACCCTGCAGCAGTTATGTCCTGGAATATCTTTCCAGGTTTTTTTCTGTTACGGTGTTTTTTTATAATCCTAATATTTCCCCAAAGGAGGAGTATGACAAGCGTGTGGCAGAGATCCGCAGGCTGATCAGCGAGATGGAATTTCTCCATCCGGTAACACTGGTGGAGGGAGCGTATAAACCAGAGGACTTTTACGCTATGGCAAAGGGGTTGGAGGATGTGCCAGAGGGTGGAACACGGTGCTTTAAATGCTATCGCCTTCGAATGGAGGCAGCAGCGAAGCTGGCCAGAGAGGGCGGATACGATTATTTTACCACCACACTTTCCATCAGTCCTTTGAAAAATGCAGGAAAGATCAACGAGATCGGACAGGAGCTTTCCCAGATTTATAAGGTGGAGCATCTACCTTCTGATTTTAAGAAGAAGAACGGTTATAAGCGCTCCATCGAGCTTTCCCACGAGTACGGGCTGTATAGGCAGAATTATTGCGGATGTGTGTTTTCCAAAAAGGAGAGCCTGGAGAGGGAGAAAAAGAAGCAGGAGAACAGCCTGGAATAATATGGGTTTTAGGAATATGGTAAAATTCATTGGGAAAGAGTCTTTGCAATTGAAAAAAAGTGTGATAAACTAGCACTTGATTGTAGTAAAGTTAGAAAGAATTTGCAAAGCGCCGGGGAATATGATCAGATTTCAAATATGGAATACAGATTGGATTTCGGAAGGCTTTTGCAGGAAATGAGGAGAAATATATGGCACAGCTTTGGGGCGGACGCTTTACCAAGGAAACCGACAAACTGGTTTACAATTTTAATGCGTCCATTTCATTTGACCAGAAATTTTATGAGCAGGATATCCGTGGAAGCAGAGCGCATGTAAAAATGCTTGCAAAACAGGGAATCCTGACAGAAGAAGAGAGAGACCAGATCTTAGAAGGCCTGGATGGAATCCTGGCAGATGTAAAGGCAGACAGACTTGCGATCACATCTGAGTATGAGGATATTCACAGCTTCGTGGAAGCAAACCTGATCGACCGTATTGGAGATCCAGGTAAGAAGCTTCATACTGGAAGAAGCCGCAATGACCAGGTTGCACTGGACATGAAGCTTTATGTGCGTGACGAGATCGATGCCATTGACCAGGAAGTGAAAGCGCTCCTTCTGGCACTTCAGAAGATCATGGAGGAGAATATACATACCTATATGCCAGGCTTTACCCATCTTCAGAAGGCACAGCCGGTCACCCTGGCCCATCATGTAGGGGCTTATTTTGAAATGTTCCGCCGTGACAGAAGCCGCCTTTTTGATATTCGTAAGCGAATGAATACCTGTCCTCTTGGTGCCGGTGCTCTTGCAGGAACCACCTATCCTCTGGACAGAGAATATACTGCACAGCTTCTGGATTTTGATGAGCCAACCAGAAACAGCATGGACTCTGTATCTGACAGAGATTACGTGATCGAACTGTTATCAGCCCTTTCTACGATTATGATGCATCTCAGTCGTTTTTCTGAGGAGATCATTCTCTGGAATTCCAATGAGTACCGTTTTGTGGAGATTGATGATGCATACAGCACCGGAAGCAGTATTATGCCCCAGAAAAAGAACCCGGATATTGCTGAGCTGGTAAGAGGAAAAACAGGACGTGTTTATGGAGCACTGACCTCTATGCTGACAACCATGAAGGGGATTCCGCTTGCATACAACAAAGATATGCAGGAAGATAAAGAGCTCACATTTGATGCCATTGATACAGTGAAGGGCTGTCTGGCACTCTTTACCGGTATGGTTTCCACCATGCAGTTTAATAAGGCAAATATGGAAGCAAGTGCGAAGAATGGTTTTACCAATGCCACAGATGCAGCAGATTATCTTGTAAATCATGGAGTGCCTTTCCGTGATGCCCACGGAATCGTGGGACAGCTGGTCCTGAAATGCATTGATAAAGGAATTTCCCTGGATGAGCTGTCTCTTGCGGAGTATAAGGAGATCAGCCCTGTATTTGAGCAGGATATTTATGAAGCCATCAGCATGAAAACCTGCGTGGAGAAACGAATGACTCTTGGTGCACCTGGCCCGGATGTGATGGAAAAGGTGATCGCAGGGAATAAAAAATATCTGGAAGAAAACTAAAGGGCAGGAGAATTCCTTGAATGGTTCTGTGTAAAGTTACCAAAGAATCCTGTTTTATGGGATTTTTTTGGTAATTTGAATGAATTTATTACTTTAATATGATAAAATTCAAGAAAGTACTTGCATTTTTAAAGGACATGGTATAGTATGTCATAGAAATACACATGTACGCAGAGGAAAGAATGAGGAGAGAACGTTATGAGTGAAAAGCTTAGAGTCGGTATTTTAGGTGCTACCGGAATGGTAGGTCAGAGATTTATTTCCCTGTTAGAGAATCATCCCTGGTTTGAGGTTGTAACAGTTGCAGCCAGCCCAAGAAGTGCAGGAAAGACTTATGAGGAAGCTGTAGGCGGCAGATGGAAAATGGATACCCCAATGCCGGAGGCTGTGAAGAAGCTGGTTGTTATGAATGTGAATGAGGTAGAGAAGGTTGCTTCAACAGTTGACTTTGTATTCTCTGCTGTAGATATGTCCAAGGACGAGATCAAAGCCATCGAGGAAGCATACGCCAAGACTGAGACGCCAGTTGTTTCTAACAACAGTGCTCACAGATGGACACCGGATGTTCCAATGGTAATTCCGGAAATCAACCCGGAGCATTTCGAGGTTATCAAATATCAGAAAGAGCGTCTTGGAACAAAGAGAGGCTTTATCGCTGTTAAGCCAAACTGTTCCATCCAGAGCTACGCTCCAGCCCTTACCGCATGGAAGGAGTTTGAACCATATGAAGTAGTTGCGACTACCTACCAGGCAATTTCCGGTGCTGGAAAAACATTCAAAGACTGGCCGGAAATGGAGCATAACATTATTCCATATATCGGTGGAGAGGAAGAGAAGAGTGAGAAAGAGCCTCTTCGTATTTGGGGTAAGGTTGAGGACGGTGTAATCGTTCCAGCTAAGGAGCCTGTTATCACATGCCAGTGTGTTCGTGTGCCGATCCTGAATGGTCATACAGCAGCTGCATTTGTGAAATTCAGAAAGAAACCTACCAAGGAGCAGCTGGTGAAAGCTCTTGTGGAGTTCAAGGGTGTTCCACAGGAACTGAATCTTCCAAGCGCACCGAAGCAGTTCATCCAGTATCTTGAGGAGGATAACCGTCCGCAGGTTACAGAGGATGTAAACTTTGAGAATGGAATGGGTGTGTCTATTGGAAGACTTCGTGAGGATACTGTTTATGACTGGAAGTTTATCGGACTTTCCCACAATACGGTAAGAGGTGCTGCAGGTGGTGCGGTACTTTGTGCAGAGACTCTGAAGGCACAGGGATATATTCAGGCGAAATAAGTAGAAGAAAAGAATGAATTGCAAGGGGAATGCTATCGGGAGTGGTGGCATTCCTCTTTTTTGTTTCCAACTTTCCAACGGATTCGTCGGATAACCAACAGAATCGGAAAACTGACCGTTTACGGAACCGGGGATTCATGTTAAAATAGATAGCACGTTAGAGAAGGAGGTGAGTCCATGAGTGACAGAGAGCGAATCCGTCTTACCCAGTATTCTCATACATCTGGCTGAGCGGCGAAAGTTGGTCCGGGGACCCTTGCCCAGGTTCTGGGTAAGCTGCCGAAGTTTTATGATTCTAATTTACTCGTTGGAACAGAGTCTTCCGACGATGCGGCTGTATATCGCATATCCGATGAACTGGCTATGATCCAGACGGTGGATTTCTTCACGCCGATCGTGGACGATCCTTATACCTTCGGACAGATTGCAGCGGCCAATGCGTTAAGTGATGTGTATGCTATGGGGGGAGAGCCTAAGCTGGCACTGAATATTGCCGCTTTTCCCAATTGTCTTGATCCGGAGATTCTGGGTGAGATCTTGCGTGGTGGTGCAGATAAGGTATTGGAGGCTGGTGCTTCCCTTGCTGGCGGACACACGATCCAGGATGATGAGCCGAAATATGGCTTGTGTGTTACCGGCTTTGTAAATCCAGCTTTTATGTGGAAAAATATTGGAGCCAGGACGGGGGATGTGCTGATCCTTACGAAGCCTCTTGGAACGGGAATCCTTTCTACAGCGGTGAAAGGAGAGATGGCATCCGAGGAAGAAACTGCCTATGCGGCTTCTGTGATGGCGACGTTGAATAAATATGCAAGGGATAAAGTGGCAGACCTTCGGGTTCATGCCTGCACGGATGTGACAGGCTTTGGCCTGGCAGGGCATGCCTTGGAGATGGCGAAGGGAAGTGAGAAGACTTTTTGTATTTCTCTTAGTTCCCTGCCAGTTATGAAAGGTGCGCCTGATTACGCATCTATGGGATTTATCCCGGCAGGTGCATACCGCAACCGTGAATTTGCAGGGGAAGAGTGTGAGTTTGCATGGAAGAATTGTGATGTTGGAAGCAAAGAGAAGCTTTCTGCACGTGAGGATCTCGTCTTCGATCCGCAGACCTCCGGTGGACTACTCCTGAGTATAGCTCCGCAGGATGCGGGAGAGGCAATTAGCAGGCTGTCTTCCTTGTCCCTTCCATGTGCTGTGATTGGACATGTGATTGATTTACAAAAGAAACATCTTGTTTTTGTGAAATAGTTCCTAATTGATAAAAAATATCAACTACTATTGTGAAAAATACGTCAAAGTGCTATAATTGTAAAAAACAAAACGGAGGTGTTTTTTATGAATTATGAAGATGTGCAAAAACTTTCAAACGCGGCCAAAAACAAAATCGGGCTGCTGAACGGCAATTTCCTGAAGTACTTTCTTCGTGCTGTAATGGCGGGCTTCTTTATCGATGTGGCAGTCATTTACAGTAACGTCATAGGAAGCGTATTCTCAGGATCAGATCCGGCATGGGGAAAGTTTTTAGGAGCTATGGTGTTCTCCATTGCGGTTCTTCTGATCAGCCTGGTGGGCGGTGAGCTGTTTACCGGCAATAACATGGTAATGGCATTTGGCGCCTTTGATAAGAGTGTATCCTGGGGGGATGCAGGCAAGGTATGGCTGGTAAGCTACCTTGGCAATTTTGTTGGATGTGCAATATTGGGGCTTCTTTTTGTAGGAGCAGGAGCATCCGGTACAGCAGATTATTTCGCAGGCTTTATCAACAACAAGCTGACAATCCCGATGGGACAGATGTTCATGCGGGCAGTTTTGTGTAACTTCTTCGTATGCCTTGGCGTACTCTGCGGAATCAAGCTGAAAAGTGAAACCGGTAAATTCCTTATGATCGTAATGTGTATCTCCGCATTTGTTTTCAGCGGATTTGAGCACTGCATTGCCAACATGGGAATTTTTGTAGTAAGCCTTGGCCTGGTAGATGGCCTTTCCGTAGGTCTCATGCTGAAGAGCATGCTGATTGTAACCATTGGAAATATGGTGGGAGGCGCTCTTTTACTGGCATGGCCATTAAGAAAGATGAGTGCAGATAAATAATATGTCAAAAGCTTTATACATAGCAGAGAAGCCCAGCGTGGCTCAGGAATTTGCGAAAGCTTTGAAATCTGGCGGCAGAAGACAGGATGGCTATATTGAGTCTGATACCTGCGTGGTGACCTGGTGTGTAGGACATCTGGTCACCATGAGCTATCCTGAGAAATATGATATGAAGTACAAAAGGTGGAGTTTAGATACCCTGCCTTTTTTGCCGCGTGATTTTAAATACGAGGTAATTCCTGGAGTGGAAAAACAGTTCCAGATCGTGAAAGGGCTTTTAAACAGACCGGATATTGATACTATCTATGTGTGTACCGACTCCGGGCGTGAAGGAGAATATATTTACCGTCTGGTAGCACAGATGGCGGGAGTGAAGGACAAGACGCAGAAGCGTGTATGGATCGACTCCCAGACAGAAGAAGAGATTCTTCGTGGAATCCGCGAGGCGAAGGACATTTCCGAATATGACAACCTTGCCGCCGCAGCCTATCTTCGGGCAAAAGAAGATTATTTGATGGGAATTAATTTTTCCCGTGTACTGACCTTGCGCTATGGAAACAGCGTAACCAATTATCTTGGAGGCAAATACCAGGCAATTTCCGTTGGACGTGTTATGACCTGTGTCCTTGGAATGGTAGTCCGTCGGGAGCGGGAGATCCGCGCATTTGTGAAAACACCTTTTTACAGAGTTGTGAGCAGCATTGCTCTTGAAGGAGAAAACTTTGAAGGAGAATGGAAGGCGGTGGAAGGAAGCCGCCATTTCCAGTCCCCTGTTTTATATAAAGAAAACGGCTTTAAGAAAAAAGAAGATGCCGAGAAACTGATCCGTGATTTAAGTGTATGTCAGCCTCTGGCTTGCACAGTAGAGAAAATAGAGAGGAAGAAAGAAAACAAGAATCCGCCTCTTTTATTTAACCTGGCTGAGCTTCAGAATGTCTGTTCCAAGCTGTTCAAGATCAGCCCGGATGAGACTCTTTCTATTGTACAGGATCTATATGAGAAAAAGTTGGTCACTTATCCCAGAACGGATGCCAGGGTTTTATCCACGGCTGTAGCCAAAGAGATTTACAAGAATATTTCCGGTCTCCGGAATTATCCACAGGCTGGGGAAGCTGTTCAGGGCGCATTAGAGCTTGGTGCATACAAAAACATCGCCAAAACACGTTACACCAATGACAAGCAGATAACGGACCATTACGCAATTATTCCCACAGGACAGGGACTTGGCGCACTAAAAGGACTTTCCCTGACTGCCCAGCGGGTGTATGAGACCATTGTAAGACGTTTTTTAAGCATTTTTTATCCACCGGCTGTTTACCAGAAGGTGAGCCTTGTGACGAAAATGGAGAATGAATCTTTCTTTTCTTCCTTTAAGGTTTTACTGAACGAAGGGTATCTGAAGATTGCCACGAATTCTTTTGCGAAGAAGAGTATGCCAGAACCTTCAGGAAAAGCTCCCGAGGGAGATGGAGAAGAGGAGGTTTCCTGTGACGAAGCTTTGTTAGCTGCATTGCAGAAATTGAAAAAGGGTGATATACTAAACATAAATGGTCTTGGTATCAAGGAGGGAGAGACCTCACCGCCAAAACGATACAATTCAGGTTCTATGATCCTGGCAATGGAGAATGCAGGACAACTGATCGAAGACGAGGACCTTCGTTCCCAGATCAAAGGAAGCGGAATTGGCACCAGTGCTACAAGAGCAGAAATCTTGAAGAAATTGTTTAATATCAAATATCTCTCCCTGAATAAGAAGACGCAGGTGATCACCCCGACTCTTCAGGGCGAGATGATCTACGATGTGGTGAACTGTTCCATTCGCCAGCTTCTGAACCCGGAATTGACGGCCAGCTGGGAGAAGGGGCTTACCTATGTTGCAGAGGGCTCGATCACAGAGCAGGAATATATGGATAAGCTGGAGCACTTTGTAAGACTTCGTACCAAACAGGTGGAGGCCAGTAACTTCCAGTATGCGCTACGGCAGTTTTTTGACACAGCGGCGCAGTACTATAAAAAGCCAGAACGGGCAGCAGCTGCGAAAAAACGGTAGATTTGAAAGCAGTACAGCCAAGTTATCGTTTAATGGCAGCACTACGTGTCATGCATAACAATGACATGGCTTGATGTGAGTTGTAATGCAAACTTTTGGATGAATGAACCTATTTATAAAATTAGATTTATATGAGGAGGAAATATTATGTTAAAAGATTTTACCATCGCCAATATGCTGGATATGAGCCAGACAATTGCAGGAGAGCTTTTTGCGGGGAAAACTTATCCATGGGAAGTTCTTCCAGAGATTGGAGATTTCATTGTAAAACTGGGAAAAACACTGGATCCGGAAGAGTATGATCATCTGGAGGGTGACATCTGGATCGCAAAATCCGCCAAAATTGCACCAACCGCATGTATTAACGGACCAGCTATCATTGGTAAGAACACAGAAGTGCGCCACTGCGCATTTATCCGCGGCAAAGCGATGGTGGGAGAGGGCTGCGTAGTTGGAAACTCTACAGAGCTTAAGAATGTTGTCCTTTTTAACAATGTTCAGGTTCCGCACTATAATTATGTTGGTGATGCAGTACTGGGATACAAATCCCATATGGGTGCAGGTTCTATCTGTTCCAATGTAAAATCTGATAAGAAGCTGGTTGTGGTAAAAGACGGCGAGGAGAAAATTGAGACAGGCCTTAAGAAATTTGGTGCAATGCTTGCCGATCATGTAGAGGTAGGTTGCGGCTCCGTATTAAATCCAGGAACTGTGATTGGACGAAACACCAATATTTATCCGCTTTCTCCAGTACGCGGATGTGTACCTGCCAACAGCATTTATAAGAATAAAGATGAGGTTGTAACAAAGAAATAAATAGCCAATCGCATGTAAGTGCGGACTTTGGTTTTGAACACGAATCAAACGGCTTGACGGAAAATTAATTCTGTCAAGCCGTTTTGTAGTGCGATGTGTATAGGAAATTGTTTTTGCAATCCATTCACCTAAATTCCGAACCACATCTTTCGGATGATGGTCAGAATTGCAATATGTACCGGATAAAAAGCGTAGAAGAAATATTTTGCCCATTTCCCCTGAATGAAACCTCGTTTGCCATTGTACATATTCAGGGAAAGAAAAGCAAAGCAGGCTTTCCACTCGTAGATCAGCCAACAGCTTCCGATGACAGCCTGGGCGGGCTTGTAAGAACGCAGCCAGTACATGATCAGAAGAAATACGAATCCCTTATATCCGTAATCAGCCTTTAGAAAATAGGAAACCGTCAGAAGAACCAGCATACTTACCAGCTGCATAGCGGCATTTTTTTCAAAATGTTCGATCAGGCAGAAGGCAAGATATCCAAGAAAAAGAGTGAAAAATACATTTTGCTTACCTGGATAGAGCAGTGTGCTGTTTTGTGCAAAATTCCATGGGATTTCCGAGATACATGCAAAAATCAGAAGATTTCGTCCATATTTAAACCGGTCATGGGTATGAAGAAAGCCTTCTACAAGCAGAAAACAGAAAATAGGAAAAGCTGCACGTCCTACATCGCGCATAACACGGTACAGAGAGTATGTGGTGCTGCCTATCTGAAACCAGGGAGCGATTGCAGGCGGATAGTGGCGCAGAAGAAAAGAAGCGGTATGGTCGATCAGCATGATCACCATAGCCAGTACCTTCAGGCTGCTTCCGCTTAGGATCCTGAGTTTTTCCGGCATAAAAGAAGTTGATGCTTGCGATGGCATATTATATAAGTCCTCCTGTTCTGATTATGGATACAGAGCATTGCCGGATGTTTTTTGAACGGCGTACAGTTCGCTCAGCAGCTATAATCGGAATGTTTTTTTGTAGTTTATCATGAAAATGAAATTCCCACAAGATAAGTCCCATAAATGGCACCAGCAATTTTTTCGTATTTTTTGCAAAATATGACTAGACGAATGGAGAATTTTGTGAGAAAATAACACTAGGTTGTTAGGTCTTTAACAACGATTAAGTAATCAACACTGAAAGGAGTCTTAAAATGATTTACACTACTGAAGTTGAAAACATGTGCCCAGTAGCTAAGGGCGCAAAACATGAGCCAGCTCCGATCCCGGAAGAAGGCCAGTGGGTCCATGCCAAAAAAATTGAAGATATCTCTGGTTTTACACATGGTGTAGGCTGGTGTGCTCCTCAGCAGGGTGCCTGTAAGCTGTCCTTAAATGTTAAGAATGGTGTAATCGAGGAAGCCCTTATTGAAACAATCGGATGCTCCGGTATGACACATTCTGCAGCTATGGCAGCAGAGGTTCTTCAGGGTAAGACAATTCTTGAAGCATTAAATACAGACCTTGTCTGTGATGCAATCAATACAGCAATGAGAGAGCTGTTCCTTCAGATCGTTTATGGCCGTACCCAGAGTGCTTTCTCTGATGACGGTCTTGCTGTAGGTGCAGGTCTTGAGGACCTTGGTAAAGGCCTTCGTTCCCAGGTTGGTACTATGTACGCTACCAAGGAAAAAGGAGTTCGTTATCTGGAGATGGCAGAGGGCTATGTAACAGGTATCGCTCTTGACGAAGACAACGAAGTAATCGGATATCAGTTCGTTTCTCTTGGAAAAATGACTGACTTTATCAAAAAAGGTGATGATCCTAACACTGCATGGGAGAAAGCAAAAGGTCAGTATGGCCGTGTAGCTGATGCTGTTAAGATTATTGACCCAAGAAAAGAGTAAGCCACAAGCGAAAGGAGACGAACAGAAATGGCATTATTTGAAGGATATGAGAGAAGAATTGCTCAGATCAATTCTGTATTAAATAGCTATGGAATCAGCTCTATCGAAGAAGCTGAGAAAATCACAAAAGACGCTGGTCTTGATGTTTATGATCAGGTTAAGAAAATTCAGCCAATCTGCTTTGAGAACGCTGCATGGGCTTACACAGTAGGCGCTGCAATCGCGATCAAAAAAGGCTGCAAGAGAGCTGCTGACGCTGCTGCTGCAATCGGAGAAGGACTTCAGGCTTTCTGTATTCCAGGATCCGTTGCTGACCACAGAAAAGTAGGTCTTGGACATGGTAACCTTGGTAAAATGCTTCTTGAGGAAGAGACAGAGTGCTTCTGCTTCTTAGCAGGCCATGAGTCCTTCGCAGCTGCTGAGGGTGCTATCGGTATCGCTGAGAAAGCAAACAAAGTACGTCAGAAACCATTACGTGTTATCCTGAACGGACTTGGAAAAGATGCTGCTCAGATTATTTCCCGTATCAACGGATTCACATTTGTTGAGACAAAATATGATTACAAAGAAGCTAAATTAAACGTAATCTATGAGAAACCATACTCTAACGGACTTCGTGCTACTGTAAAATGCTACGGTGCAGATGATGTTCAGGAAGGTGTTGCTATCATGCATCACGAGAATGTTGGTGTTTCCATCACAGGTAACTCCACTAACCCGACTCGTTTCCAGCATCCGGTTGCAGGTACATACAAGAAAGAATGTATCGAGCAGGGTAAGAAATATTTCTCCGTTGCTTCCGGCGGTGGTACAGGACGTACTCTTCACCCAGACAACATGGCAGCAGGTCCTGCTTCCTACGGTATGACAGATACTATGGGACGTATGCACTCTGACGCACAGTTTGCTGGATCCTCTTCCGTACCGGCTCACGTTGAGATGATGGGTCTGATCGGTATGGGTAACAACCCGATGGTTGGTGCTACTGTTGCTGTAGCTGTTTCTGTAGAGGAAGCTGCTAAGGCTGGTAAGTTCTGATAATTGAATAAAAAGTTATATAATATTTAATAAAAACAAAGCACTTTCAACAAAAATGGGAGTGCTTTTGTTTTGCCACAAAGTTAACACAAAGGAATTTAAATAGTTGTTTTTAAATCTTCTGAATTTGCATTGCAGCAAGAGTAATGATAGGGTAGTTATGCAGGAAACTGTGTAAGTACCCTTTTTTTCACTTTTGGTGGATTGACTTTTGTACTAGAGAGATTTACTATTATAGTACAGTTAATTTGATACTATAAGAGGTGGGAGGACACAAAGTATGAAGAAGAAAATTTGGGCTGTATTGTTATCATCAGCAATAGCACTTTCTGGTGTGCCAGTGAGTGTATTAGCAGCGGAAGATGCTGCTATAGAAAATGGTTTTTCCGATGGTCAGGAAGATTACGGTCTGGAATCAAATCGGGAAGATTTTCCTCAAGAAATAAGTGATAAAGAGTTTGATTTTACTTCAGACATAGATTCTTATGAAGGTAGTGTTTCAATTGATACTAATTCTATAAATAGCGGTAGCTGTGGTGATAATGTTACTTGGTCATTGTCTGGAAGTGTTGTCACTATTACAGGTAATGGTAAGATGAAGGATTTTTCATATGACGAAGTAAAACCCTGGAATGATGCAACTGAGGTAATTGTTGAAAATGGTGTTACTGGTATTGGAGAGTATGCGTTTCAAAATTGTCCAAAGTTACAAACTATTAAAATTCCAGCATCAGTTACTTTAATTGGAAGTATGGAAAGTTCAGATTATTTTCAAGGATGTATTGACGCATTTGATTATGACGGTGGCAGCTTGATTAATATTGAAGTAAGTGAAGATAATTCTATTTTTTCCTCATGGAAGGGTGTTTTATATAGCAAAGATAAAACCAAATTATTGTATTGTCCGCGTCAGATTACAAGCATTGAAATACCAAAAGAAACAAAAAATATTTATGTTTCTGCGGTTGCCTGTTGTGAAAAGCTGAGCTCAGTTGCCATTCCGGAAGGAGTAGAAAGTATTGGTATTTGCGCCTTTGAACATTGTTATGGATTGTTGGAAATAGTAATACCGATTTCTGTAAATTCAATAGGAACAAGAGCTTTTTATAAGTCAACACCTTTATTTAAAGTATGCGGAAACAGCTACGGGGAAAGCTATGCCAAACAGAATAATTATAAATATGAGGTGACAGAAACACATATTCATACCTGGGATGAAGGAACAATAGAGTATGAACCTAACTGCGAGGATGAAGGCAGCATATTATATAAATGTACTACATGTGGAACTGAAAAACGAGAAACGATTCCCAAAAGAGACCATGTACTTGTACGCGAGGATGCAGAAGAAGCTACATGTACAGAGTATGGATACACAGGAGATTGGTATTGTGCCTTATGTGATGAATTAATTAAAGAAGGAACCGTAATTCCGAAAAAGAATCATGCTTGGGATAAAGGGACAGTGACTAAAGCGGCAACGTGTGTAACAAATGGTGTTAAAACTTACACTTGTACAGTTGGAGGCGAAGAGAGAACAGAGAGCATTCCAGCAAAAGGACACGCATGGAGTGCGTGGAAGGTTGTTAAGGCTGCATCGGTATCAGGCGAAGGTTTGCAACAGCGCACTTGTAAAAATTGCAAAAAAGTAGAAAGTAAAAGTATTGCAAAATTAACATCTACTCAGACAATCCCATCTACGTTAACAGTAAAAGCAGGTAAAACATCTACTCTGAAACCAGCTTCCTCATGGAAGAATGTTAAGTATTCTACTTCCAACAAGAAAATTGTAACAGTTGATAAAAAGGGCAAGGTTAAAGGTATTTCGGCAGGCACTGCGAAGATTACAGTAAAATCAGGTTCTAAAAGGGCTGTGTGCACAATAACAGTACCAGGCACGACAGCAATTAAGAACATTAAATCCTCTATAAATGTAAAGAAGGGTAAGAGCACGACATTGAAACCTAAACTTTCATATGCTGGAAGCCCAGATACAGTTACATATAAATCCTCAAACAAGAAGATTGCGATTGTTAGTAAATATGGAAAAATAACAGGTAAAAAGAAAGGCACTGCAACTATTACGATTAAGTCTGGAAAGATTACAAAGAAGTGTAAAGTGAAAGTTAAGTAGTGAATATTGAGTATATTGGACATAATCTGGTATGCCCTGTTTTTTCAATTGATTTCTACATTGGTCTGACGTAGTATAGTATTATAAAAGTCTCCGTTACCAGAGAAGAAGATACATGTAAACCAGATAACTCAAAAGGAGGAATAAGCGCATGAAGAAAGCAACATGGAAGGAAAGAATCAATAAATTAATACTGGCAGTGCTTGTTGTTGGTGTCATATTTAGCTGCTCCAATGTAGAACAGGCGCAAGCTGCATCTAAAAAAGGTACATATTACTATGGAACTGTGCTTAATCGTACAAAGGGCGGTAAGAAATATGGTTCCTGGCAGCCTGGAACGAAAAAGGTGAAATACACCAGTAAGTCTATTACATTCTATGG
Source organism: Blautia glucerasea (assembly GCF_020537505.1). Taxonomy (GTDB): domain Bacteria; phylum Bacillota; class Clostridia; order Lachnospirales; family Lachnospiraceae; genus Blautia_A. Next base: position 54,905 of record NZ_JAJBMO010000019.1, read on the forward strand.
CTCATTTATGAAGAGCAGCAAAGCATCACTGAAATTTAACAAAAAGAATTTCGTAAAGTACGGTAAGAAGACTTTTAAATTAACATCTAAGACCCAATATTATTGGACAGATGAATATGGTAGAATACCTGCTAAGAAATATGAGGCTTTAAGATGCTGCAAGAAATTGAATGGACTTATGGTGGTTCTAAAAGTAACAAATGGAAAAGTTGTATCATTAACGTTCTATTCATAAGAGATGGAGAAAGAGAGAATAATCAAAGTTCTTGAAAGAATTGCTTTTTCTTTTTCATACTTGCCAGGGCTTTTCACAAGCCCTGGCTCTCCTTTTTTCTGACAAAATCAGTCGGATACATTCCATTGACGAAAACGGAATTCTATGGTAAAACTTTACTATGTCAATACATTATAGGAGGTTGACCCGAAATGGCAAAAGAAGCAAAGACAAATGCAATGAGAATGCTTGACAGACAGAAGGTGAAATACGAAACCCTGGCCTATGAGTGTGATGAATTTATTGATGGAATCCACTGTGCGGACATTACAGGAGCTCCTTATGAGCAGTCTTTTAAAACACTGGTAATGGAAGGAAAAAGCGGCGGATATTATGTTTTTGTAATACCTATTGAGAAAGAAGTGGATCGAAAAGCAGCGGCAAAGGCTGTAGGAGAGAAGGCTGTGGATATGATCCATGTGAAAGATATTATAAAGATTACAGGCTATGTTCGCGGAGGCTGTAGCCCGATTGGGATGAAAAAGCCTTTTCCCACCGTGTTTGATGCTTCAGCAGGAAAATTTCAGGAGATTTATGTAAGTGGAGGAAGAATTGGACTGACTTTAAAGGTTCCGGTAGAGGATCTTCTGAAGGTTACTGGGGGAAAGCTGGCAGACATTACAGCGAAAGATGAATAAGCATATTTTACAGATACTAAAATGATATATGTTAAAATACATATGATAATAAGTTGGCTGCGTGATCTGTTGACAACGATTCCAGAGACAGCTTGCAAAGCATTTCTGACACGGGTGCAACAAGTAAATACTATAACAAGCCCGGTGTATGGGCAGTAAGGAGGATTTTATGAGAGAAGGAAAGAGATTAAAGAAGCTGCTGCTTGGACTTGCAGCGGCTGCGATGACGGTGATGTGCGCGATGCCTGTATCAGCAGCCACCAGATCATTTGGCGCAACACTTAAGAAAGGACAATGCATTCACATTGTAAATGAGAATATCAGTGGAAATGCGATCAGCAATTACACCCTGCGCATAACACCTAAGACATCTGGAAGCAGATATGATGTGGTATATGCTTATAGTGGAGAGGCTTTAGCACTTAAGAATTGCCGCAGGGATTCCGGCAATATAACCAATTCCACCTATTTCAAAGCAAACAAGACTGCTAACAGAGGAATCATTGCATGTGTGAAGGCTGTTTCTGGAACTGTCAATGTGAGAGTTACAATTACGTCCAGGAATTCGAACGCTGTAATTAAGAAAAGCATTATGAAAAATCACAGCCCATTAAAGTCTTTTGCAGTTCCGAAAGGCCGTAAATTCTGGATGAAACGAAGAAGCAGTAATATCACTACACTTCCGGTTGTAATTGCAGCAAAGAGTGGAGCATCTATGAAGCGGACACTGACCAAGAGCTCTTATGAAAAATATGATTTTAAGAATAGCAAAGTTCTTCTGAGAAGATATGTAAATGGAAAGAGGAACTTGTATAAGAAGCGTTCCTATTCTTCCACATATGGCAAGACAAGATACTATTCGTTCCTTGTTCCTGCAAATTCTAAGGGAACTGCCTATACAGGAGAGATGGCAACTACCAAGGGAAGTATTACGTATTATTATCCATCTGATTATGTAAATGTACTTGGCGGTTGGAGTTATGTGAAATAAATATTAGAAAATATAGCGGACGAAACGCTATAAGTAAAAGAGGAGATTCTGAATCTGTGTCAGAATCTCCTCTTGATTTTATAAAAGAACTGATAAAGATTAGTTATCCTGTGCATCTTCTTCATTGATCTCGAAGATGTGACGTTTCTTAGCCATTTCATCGCTTGCAAGATACTCATCATAAGTTGTGATTTTATCGATCATAGTACCGTTTGGAAGAATCTCCATAATGCGGTTTGCAGTTGTCTGAACAAACTGATGGTCATGAGAAGTGAAAAGGATAACACCCGGGAATTTGATCAAACCATTGTTCAGTGCAGTGATGGACTCCATATCCAGATGGTTGGTAGGCTCATCCAGAATTAGGATATTCGCACCGGAAATCATCATCTTGGAAAGAAGACAGCGAACCTTCTCACCACCGGAAAGCACGCGGACACGCTTCACACCGTCCTCGCCTGGGAAAAGCATACGTCCAAGGAAGCCACGCACATAAGTTGCATCCTTGATCTCGGAATACTGGGTCAGCCAGTCTGTGATAGTAAGGTCATTGTCGAATTCTTTTGTGTTGTCCTTCGGGAAATATGCCTGTGTAGTGGTGATTCCCCATTTGTAATTACCCTCATCCGGTTCCATTTCACCAGTGATGATCTTGAAGAAAGTGGTGATCGCCTGTTCGTTTGCACCAACGAAAGCTACCTTATCTTCGCGGCCAAGAGTAAAGGAAATGTTATCAAGAACCTTTACACCATCGATCGTCTTGGAAAGATTCTCAACCATGAGAACTTCGTTTCCAATTTCGCGGTTAGGACGGAAGTCGATATATGGATATTTACGGCTGGAAGGACGCATGTCATCCAGCTGGATTTTCTCAAGTGCTCTCTTACGGGAAGTAGCCTGTTTGGATTTGGAAGCGTTAGCACTGAACCGGGAAATAAATTCCTGCAGCTCTTTGATCTTCTCTTCTTTTTTCTTGTTTGCTTCTTTCATCTGCTTGATGAGGAGCTGGCTGGATTCATACCAGAAATCATAGTTGCCGGCATAAAGCTGAATTTTGCCATAGTCAATATCAGCAGTCTGTGTACAAACCTTGTTTAGGAAGTAACGGTCATGGGAAACCACGATAACGGTATTGTCAAAATTGATCAGGAACTCTTCAAGCCATTCGATGGCAGGAAGATCCAGATGGTTGGTAGGCTCATCAAGAAGCAGGATATCCGGATTTCCGAAAAGTGCCTGCGCCAGAAGAACCTTGACCTTCATACTACCTGTAAGGTCAGCCATTTGAGCATAATGAAACTCAGTATCAATTCCAAGACCATTCAGAAGAGTAGCAGCATCAGACTCTGCTTCCCATCCATTCATTTCTGCAAATTCGCCCTCCAGCTCGCTGGCACGGATTCCATCCTCGTCAGTGAAATCCTCTTTTGCGTAAATGGCTTCTTTCTCTTTCATAATCTCATAGAGACGAAGATTACCCATGATAACGGTATCAAGAACTGTATAAGCATCATATTTGAAGTGATCCTGCTGTAAAAAAGAGAGACGCTGACCTGGTGTGATCACGATATCGCCTTTGGTAGGCTCAAGCTGTCCGGAAAGAATCTTCAGGAATGTGGATTTTCCTGCACCGTTAGCTCCGATCAGACCGTAGCAGTTTCCTTCAGTAAATTTGATATTAACATCTTCGAAAAGAGCTTTCTTTCCAACTCGCAAAGTAATATTGTTTGCTGAAATCATATTTTCCTCCTATTTAAATACATCATCCTTATGAATACACACATAATAACAAGTATAGCCGATTTTCATTTTATCGTAAACTGGCAAATTTGCAACAATTATTTCTGGTTTTTCCACTGTTTTACAGCATAAACATGCAGAATAAGGAAAAAATCCAAAAACCTTATACTTTACAAAGAAAAATCTCACTGTTATAATTGCTGAATACAATATCTGAATGGGAAAATGTTATGATAAAAATAACTTTGTAAAAGATAACTTCAGATATCTGACTGGAGGAAGAAATATGCCAAAAAAACAAATATATCTGACGGGATTTATGGGAACTGGAAAAAGTACAATTTTAAATTGCCTGCATGAGATCTGCGGCCTTGAGAAGATCGAGATGGATGAGCAGATTGTCCGGGAAGAGGGGATGAGCATTCCGGATATTTTTGCAGAGAAAGGAGAGGAGTATTTCCGAAACCTGGAGACTGATCTTGTGAAAAGAATCTCTGCTATAGAGAATGTTGTGGTATCCTGCGGCGGAGGAACTGTTATGCGCCAGTGTAACGTGGAAGAGATGAAGAAGAGTGGAACAATCGTGCTTCTCACAGCAGAACCGCAGACTGTTTATCAGAGGGTAAAAGGCAGCCATGATCGGCCTCTCCTTGAAAAAAATATGAATCCAGAGTACATAGGGGGGCTGATGGAGATAAGAAGGCCGAAGTATGAAGCAGCAGCAGATATTGTTGTAAAAACAGATGGCCGTACTGCAAAAGAAATTTGCCTTGAAATAAAAGAACGTCTAAAACTAGACGATAATCAAAAATAATTTGAAATTAATGTTAAAAAATTAAAAAACTGTTGAAAAATGATTAGGGAATTGTTATAATTTAGAATGCTTGGGGAGGGAAGAGCATATAAGGGACATCATAAATTTGTATTATGATTTTGTGTCCAGTAAGGAGATAATTACAGATATGTTTATTACGAGAGAGTGCGATTACGCAGCAAGAGTTCTTCGGGCACTGTCAGGGGAAACCCGCCTTAGCGTTAATGAAATCTGCGAGAAGGAATCCATTACCGCTCCCTTTGCCTATAAGATTCTTAAGAAGCTTCAGAAATCCGGTATTGTAAAGGGATATCGCGGTGTGCATGGCGGCTATGCCTTGAATAAGCCTCTTAGTGAGCTTACACTTTTTGATGTGTACCGTTCCATAGATCCGGATATGTTTATTATTGAATGTATGGAATCCGGTTATGAATGTCCTGCTGACGGAAGGGGAGACCATCTTCCTTGTTATATGCACAGAGAACTTGCAGAGATCCAGCAGGGTGTCTGGGAGATGCTGAAGAGAAAATCCCTTCAGGAAGTTCTTGTGCCAGAAATGTAAGTAATGAAATTAATGGCTGCTCACGAAGTGAATCGTGATACAGCCTTGAAAATTAATAAGAGATCAGTTAGACCGGTCAGACTTCATGTATGAATATCTGACCGGTATTTTTTATGATCTTCGCTTTGACCAGCAACACGCTTCGCGATGTGCAGAAATCATGATCAGTGAACAGTAACAAAACCACTTTTGTATGTGATAATGTACAAAAATCAAAATGGACATCATTGGAAGATTATGCTATAATGTCATATGGACTTTTAGACACATGGTGTCTAGAAATATTATTTTCATCATACCTTTAAGGAGGAAAAACAAACTATGGCAAGAAAGATGAAAACCATGGATGGTAACCATGCAGCCGCTCATGCATCATACGCTTTTTCTGATGTAGCTGCAATTTACCCGATCACCCCTTCATCTGTTATGGCTGAGGCTACAGACGAGTGGGCAACCCAGGGAAGAAAGAACATCTTTGGACAGGAAGTACAGGTAACAGAGATGCAGTCTGAGGCTGGTGCTGCTGGTGCAGTACACGGATCTCTTGCAGCTGGTGCCCTTACTACTACCTATACAGCATCCCAGGGTCTGTTACTGATGATCCCGAACCTTTACAAGATTGCTGGTGAGCAGCTTCCAGGCGTATTCAACGTATCTGCCCGTGCACTTGCTTCCCACGCACTTTCCATTTTCGGAGATCATTCCGATGTTATGGCCTGTCGTCAGACTGGTTGTGCAATGCTGTGTGAGTCTTCCGTACAGGAAGTCATGGACCTTACTCCGGTAGCACATCTTGCAGCAATCAAGGGAAAAGTTCCGTTCATCAACTTCTTTGACGGATTCCGTACATCCCACGAGATCCAGAAGATTGAGACATGGGACTATGAAGACCTGAAAGATATGGCAGATATGGACGCTATTCAGGCATTCCGTGATCACGCACTGAATCCGAACCATCCATGTCAGAGAGGTTCCGCTCAGAACCCGGATATCTTCTTCCAGGCAAGAGAGGCATGTAACCCATACTACGATGCTCTTCCGGCAGTCGTACAGGAGTACATGGACAAAGTTAACGCTAAGATCGGTACCGATTACAAGCTGTTCAACTACTATGGAGCAGCAGATGCAGAGCACGTTATCGTAGCTATGGGTTCTGTAAATGATACGATTGAGGAGACAATCGACTACTTAATGGCAGCCGGCAGAAAAGTTGGTGTTGTTAAAGTTCGTCTTTACAGACCATTCTGCGCACAGGCTCTTATTGATGCTATTCCTGAGTCAGTTAAACAGATCACAGTTCTTGACAGAACAAAAGAGCCAGGAGCTCAGGGTGAGCCTCTGTATCTTGATGTTGTTGCTGCACTTAAGAACAGCAAATTTGACGGCGTTAAGATCTTCTCCGGACGTTACGGACTTGGTTCCAAGGACACAACACCGGCTCAGATCGTAGCTGTTTATGACAATGCTGAGAAAGAGAAATTTACTCTTGGTATTGTTGATGATGTTACAAACCTTTCCCTTGAGACAGGCGCTCCGCTTGTAACTACTCCAGAGGGAACAACAAACTGTAAGTTCTGGGGACTTGGTGCTGATGGTACTGTAGGTGCTAACAAGAACTCCATCAAGATCATCGGTGACAATACAGATATGTACGCTCAGGCATACTTTGATTATGACTCCAAGAAGTCCGGTGGTGTTACTATGTCCCACCTTCGTTTTGGTAAGAAACCGATCAAGTCTACCTACCTGATCCACAAAGCGAACTTTGTAGCATGTCACAATCCGTCCTATGTGAACAAATATAACATGGTACAGGAGCTGGTTGACGGTGGTACATTCCTTCTGAACTGTGCATGGGATATGGAAGGCCTTGAGAAACATCTTCCAGGACAGGTTAAGGCATTCATCGCTAACCACGGTATCAAATTCTACACCATCGACGGTGTTAAGATCGGTATCGAGACTGGCATGGGACCAACACGTATCAATACAATCCTTCAGTCTGCATTCTTCAAGCTTACCGGAATCATTCCGGAGGAGCAGGCTATCGAGCTTATGAAGGCTGCTGCGAAAGCAACATACGGACGTAAAGGTGATGATGTTGTTCAGAAGAACTGGGCAGCTATCGATGCTGGTGCTAAGCAGGTTGTTGAGATTCAGGTTCCGGAGAGCTGGAAAGATGCTGCAGACGAGGGTCTTCATATGACTCACGCTACAGAGGGACGTCAGGAAGTTGTTGATTTCGTTAACAACATCCAGGCTAAGGTTAATGCTCAGGAAGGTAATACACTGCCTGTATCTGCATTTAAAGATTATGTTGACGGTACTACACCATCCGGTGCTGCTGCATACGAGAAACGTGGTATCGCTGTAAATATCCCTGTATGGAATCCGGAGAACTGTATCCAGTGTAACAGATGTGCTTATGTCTGCCCGCACGCAGTTATCCGTCCGGTAGCTCTTACAGCTGAAGAGGCTGCAAATGCTCCAGAGGGAATCAAGACATTACCAATGACTGGTATGAAAGATGAGTATCAGTTCACAATGACTGTATCCGCTCTTGACTGTACAGGATGTGGTTCCTGTGCGAACGTCTGCCCAGGTAAGAAAGGTGCTAAGGCACTTGCCATGGAAAACCTTGAAGCAAACATGGGAGAGCAGAAATACTTTGATTACGGTGTAACTCTTCCAGTTAAAGAAGACGTTATCGCTAAATTCAAAGAGACAACTGTTAAGGGAAGCCAGTTCAAACAGCCGCTTCTTGAGTTCTCAGGAGCTTGCGCTGGATGTGGTGAGACACCTTACGCAAAACTGATCACCCAGCTGTTTGGTGACAGAATGTACATTGCAAACGCTACAGGATGCTCCTCTATCTGGGGTAACTCCTCACCTTCTACACCATATACCGTAAATGCCAAGGGACAGGGTCCTGCATGGGGCAACTCCTTATTCGAGGACAACGCTGAGTTCGGTTATGGTATGCTTCTTGCTCAGAAAGCTATCCGTGATGGCCTGAAAGCAAAAGTTGAAGACGTTGTAGCTAACGGTGACAATGCAGATGTTAAAGCTGCTGGTCAGGAATGGCTGGATACTTTCGCATGCGGTGCTACCAACGGTGCAGCAACAGAGAAACTGGTTGCAGCTCTTGAGGCTTGTGGATGTGACAAGGCAAAAGACATTCTTACACAGAAAGACTTCCTTGCTAAGAAATCCCAGTGGATCTTCGGTGGTGACGGATGGGCTTACGATATCGGATTCGGTGGTGTTGACCATGTTCTCGCAAGCGGACGTGACATCAACGTTATGGTATTCGATACAGAGGTTTACTCCAACACAGGCGGACAGTCTTCCAAGTCTACACCTACAGGTGCGATCGCACAGTTCGCAGCTGGCGGTAAAGAGACCAAGAAGAAAGATATGGCTTCTATCGCAATGAGCTATGGTTATGTATATGTTGCTCAGATCTCTATGGGAGCTGACTTCAACCAGGCTATCAAGGCAATTGCAGAGGCAGAGGCTTATCCGGGACCATCACTTATCATTGCATACGCTCCATGTATCAACCATGGTATCAAGAAAGGTATGTCAAAAGCTCAGACAGAGGAAGAGCTTGCTGTTAAGTGTGGATACTGGCACAACTTCCGCTTCAATCCAGCTGCTGAGGGAAGCAAGTTCAGTCTTGATTCCAAAGCACCAGATATGACAGATTATCAGGAATTCCTGAACGGTGAGGTTCGTTACAATTCCTTACAGCGTCAGAATCCAGAGAAAGCTGCCAGACTGTTTGCTAAGAACCAGTCCGAGGCTAAGGCAAGATACGAGTATCTGCAGAAGCTGATCACTCTGTACGGAACAGAGGAATAAGAATTACCCGCGGCAAGTCCGCATTATAAATATATAATATAAACATGTAATGTTTATTATGTCGTAGCGTAAAGTGAGCCTGCGATACTGCCTAAGAAGGGTGGTATCACAGGCTTTTCTTGTGTGAATTAAATTCTGGGTGGCTACGGTGACTGACGTAGGCACAGCAGATGAAAAATTAGACAAGTTAATATGGCGTTTACTTAATTTTCGATGTACCCGATCGGTTCAGTTACTGTCAGAAGTGCTAGTGCAAATAGGAAAGCATTCACGTATAATGAAAACAACAAAAAACACGATAATAACAAGAAGGGAGATGCTTTTATGAACAAAAAAATGAGACTGTGGGTGGCTGGAACAGTTGGAGTCTTAATGACAGGCCTGATGAGCGTGAATGCTTATGCACTTGAAGAAAAGGATGTTATTGGAACCTGGTATGTAAATGAGCTTTCCATGGGTGGAGACATTTTGTTTCATCCAGGAGTAATGGGAATGGAAGTGACCGTGGATATTAAAGAAGGCGGTCAGATGGAAACCATAATGTCTTACAGTGGGGAAGAACCAGAGGTAAATCAATTAGAGTGGAAAATAGAAAATGATAAATTTCTGATGACTTATGACGATCAAACGGAAGAGTGTGAGTATACTGATGGCAAAATAACTATAACTGCAGATGGAACGACAATGATCCTAAGCCGGGAAAAGGAAGAGTATGAGCCATATGTACCAGGTAAACCAGTGGAAAACCCGGCCATGGAGGATTTTAAAGGAGAATGGATTTGCACTTTGATGGATGCATTTGGAATGCAGATGCCTGTCAATTCTGAACTGACCGGGTTCGAGATGATGTTGTCTATTCAGGAAGATAAGTCTGAGCTTATCATAATTGAAAGTGGAGAAGAGAGCAAAGCTGAACTCCATGGAGAAGTGGATGAAAAACTCTGGTATTGAAAGCTGCAGCAGACGATGAGGCTGGAACTATGCTTTTCAGTTGTGATACTATGAGGCTCAGTTTATTAGATGATGGAAAACTGTGTTTTGAACCGGAGTCTGATGGCAGTGAAGAAGAAACTTCTGAAACAGATGGAGAGGACTTCTCCGTAAAGACATATTTTGACAAAATAGATGTTGTAGAATAGTGTAAAATACTGCCACACCAGAACTGCATGATTCTGGTGCGGCAGAAAAGAAAGGAAAGCTATGGGATTATTTGATAAGAAAATCTGTGATATCTGCGGAGAAAAAATAGGTTTACTGGGAAATCGAAAATTAGATGACGGAAATCTATGTAAAAACTGTGCCAAAAAATTATCACCATGGTTTGAGGAACGGCGGCACAGTACGGTAGAGGATATAAAACGTCAATTGGAATATCGTGAAAATAACAAAAAGGCAGTAATGGATTTTTGCATAACCCGTCAGATCAGTACCAGAAATTATACTGTTTTCATTGATGATCATAAGAGAAATTTTACTGTTGCACGAAAACTGGATGTCAATGAAAATCCGGATATAGTTCCTTTATCCGCTATTGCACAGTGTAGAGTAGAGGTGGATCGACAACAGATTGAGAAAACCTATACCAAGGATGGAAAAACGGTAAGCTATCAGCCGCCAATATATGACTATGAGTTTGATTATACCATGCGCATTAAGGTTAACACTCCATGGTTTGACGATATGGATTTTCGTCTGAATACTTTTTCCATAAGCAGTGAAAAGAGAGGCGAATTGATGGAAGTGGAGCAGACTGGACATCAGATCATTGCTGCTCTGACACAAAATGATGCCGGAATGCAGCCTGGAATGTCTGGAATGAACATGAACACAGGAATGCAGCCTGGAATGAACATGAACACAGGGATACAGCCTGGAATGAACATGAACGCCGGAATGCGTCCTGATAGCGGTTCGTGGAGATGCCAGTGTGGTGCAGAGAATGTGGGAAGGTTCTGCGAATATTGTGGTCAGCCAAGACCGTTTAAGTAATGAAAAACAGAGTGGACATGATTGTTCACTCTGTTCGTGATAATAGGGTTATTGTTCATTCTAAACCAGTGACCAATAATTGGAAAAACTCTGAAAATTGACAATTTCTCTAAAAACTATATAATAAAACAGAGCTTTATAGTATACTTGTTATAAAAGTATACAATGAGAGAGGAATTTTCATGACATATAATAAAAAGAGGATGCTGTCGTATGGAGTAATTCTGATAAGCGTGCTTCTGGCTTATTTCTGCAGGCTGGTAAGACCGAAAAATACTTTTGCAAGAAATTTTGCAGACCAGTGCCGCAATTGTATTTACCTGGGGCTGTACTGTGCCTGGGTGATCTATCTGGAAAAGCATGTAGTATATAAAAAAATGCGCAGATGTCTGACTGCAATTGGTTGTCTGATGGTATTCTGGTTCTTTGTAAGAACAGTGAAATTTCATATTTTTCATGAACCTCTTGGAGAACATATATGTTGGTATCTGTATTATATTCCGATGATCATGATCCCTGTCCTGGGTCTGTCTGCAGCGTTGTTTTTTGTTGAAAAAGATGAAGAAAAAACGGTCAGACAAATCATAATTCTTTTGACTGTGGCGGCAGTATTGATCATAAGTGTTTTTACAAATGATTTGCATCAGCTGGTGTTTCGGTTTTCCAAACAGCCTCCATTTTCGGATAGGGATTATAGTTATGGTATTCTTTTTGCAGTGATTCAGGGGTGGATGCTGAGTTGTCTGACAGGAATGGAAATTATTCTGATCAGAAAAAGCAGGATTCCGGGAAAGAAACAGTTTTGGCTGCCGGTCATTCCAGGAATATTGCTTCTGGGATGGAATGTTGGAAATATATTTCATTTGTCTTTCATCCAAACCCTTGCAGGGGATATGACAGCAGTGTGTTGTCTTTTAATGGCAGCAATTTATCAGGGCTGTATAGTATGCGGATTGATACAGACAAACAATCGATATTTTGAACTATTCCAGACTTCAGGAGGGCTGGACGCAGAGATTACAGATGATTGTTTTCAGCGTTATTATCATTCCGGTGATTTTCCCAAGCTTTCTCCTGAAATGCGTACAATGATCATTCACAGATCATCTGTGCAGGAACAGGGAATCCGGATCAACCATATTCCCATAAGGGGAGGACATCTGTTTTGGTCAGAAGATATTTCAATATTGCTGGATCAATATCAGGATATTCGGGAACAGCAGGAAGAACTGATTGCCAGAAACAGACTGCTGCAGAAAACCTATGAGAAAGAAGCGGAGCGAAGAAAAACAGAAGAACAGAATCGGCTGTTAAACATGATACAGAATCAGACTGCTGGACAGCTGGAATTGCTGTCGCAGTTGATGGAAGAACTGGAAAGGACGGAATCAAAGGAACGATATGATCTGCTTCTCGGTAAAATTGTAGTTATTGGTACATATTTGAAGCGCAGAAAAAATCTGGTATTGACACAATATACATCGGATGGAAATGTGCTTACCATGGAAGATCTCAGGCAAAGTCTTGCAGAATCCTGTGACAGTTTAAAATTATGCAAGATCCGGGCTGCCTATTATGTGGAAAATGGAAATGTTCAGCTGAATGCAGATGATATACTAAAATGCTATGATACCTTTGAATGGCTTGCAGAACGGCTATTTGATGTGATGCAGTCTATGTTTTATCGTGTGTCGCAGATTGAGGATGATCTTCGGATTTCCGTTCATATTGCATCCGAGGCAGATCTGCGCGGCTTAATGTCAGAAAGACCGGAACTTAAAGTGCAGCAGGAAGATGAAAAAGAATGGTTTGTTAGGTGCAGCATATTCAGAAAGCGAGGCGGCAGATGAATAGTTTTGTAGAATGCAGCATAGCAATGCAGAATTTTCTGATGATTCTTCTGGAAATCTGCCTGATTCTGGAACTTATTCTCTTTCTGTTAAGAATCACCTGCTTTTCCGGGAAAAAGAAAGTGATAACGGCAATGACTGTTTTTGCGGTTTCTTTTGTTCTTATGGTTTCTTTGATGAATGAGCATAGATATAGTATTGGGGAAAGTGCATATCAGCCAATGCTTCAGGACTATCCGGCCAGTATTTTAACAGCAGGGATTGTTGTATTGACATTTTATCTTTGTTGGGCAATCTGGAAGGAGAGATACAAATATAATCATTCCTTGTCGTACTGGTCTGTGAATGAAGCTGTGGATGACGTTCCATGTGGAGTATGCTTTTCGGATTCACTTGGAAGGATTGTTTTGTGTAATACCAAGATGCAGGAATTGTGCAGAATGATGACGGGGGATTATCTGCAGGATTATGATACATTGCGAAAAGCAATGGACAATGAAAATGTATCAGAAGGGCTTATCAGATTAAGCGACGACAGTAACGTGTTTTATTTTCCGGATGATTCTGTCTGGATGTTTCAGGAATATCGTCTGCAGGAGCCAGATTGTGCAGGATATCTGCAGACAGTAGCAGTTAATGTATCAGAAATTTATTATAATAGTGAAAGGATCAGGGCAAACAATGAAAAGCTGGAAATCCTGAATCATAAGCTGGAGGTAATGTACGAAAAAATCGGTGATAAAATCAGAGAGCAGGAAACACTTGCTATGAAAATGCAGGTCCATGACAATTTTGGGCGAAGTCTTCTGTCAATACGCAGAATATTGGAGAGAAAAGAAAATCAGGACAAAATGGATAAACAATTGTCTGCATTGAAGCATCTGGTATATATTCTTACCGGTTCTGCCGTAGAGAGTATGGAAAAGCTGTATGAGGATACGATTAAACATGCAGAGGAGCTTGGGATTTCGGTTCAGATCAGCGGAAACTTTCCTTTGTATCCATCTTACAGAGTTCTGGCAGACAGAGCAATCCGTGAATGTGTGACAAACTGTGCCAGACATGCCCACGGCAATGTTGTTTTTGTGAAGATAGACAAATATGCAAATGTATACAACATCCGGATCACCAATGATGGAGATGCGCCTGAAAAAAATGCGGAAGAAGGCTGTGGTTTGTCTGCACTGAGAAAAGCAGCCGATTCAATGAACTGCATAATGCAAATTTCATTTGTCCCTGAGTTTTGTCTGATATTGAAGATGCCGCTGACAGAAAGGATGAGATTGGATGGTACGTGTACTGATAGTAGAAGATCAGAAGATCATGCAGAAGTATTTTGAATATATTCTTATGCAGGATCCGGAATTTCGACATGTTCAGACAATTTCGGATGCCCGTGAAGCTGTAAAAATCTGTGATTATTCAGTAATAGATCTTGTGATTATGGATGTACAGACATTTCATAATCACGATGGGCTGAGCGCCGGAAAAATGATTAGGGAAAAGTACCCATATACAAAGGTATTGGTTGTTACGTCTCTGATCGATCCCAAGGTGCTGGAAAGGGCAAAACGTGGATGTGCGGACAGTCTCTGGTATAAAGATCACGGTGAAGAGGATATACGGAGTGTGATTGACAGAACCTTAAATGGTGAGCGTGTATTTCCGGATATAACGCCAAAGGTGGAACTTAACTGGATCACAAGCGGTGATATCAGTCCAAGACAACTGGAGATGCTGCGTTTGTATATTCATGGGATGTCCTATTCGGAGATTGCAAGGAAAATGGATTGTTCGACTTCTGGGGTAAGGTGGAATTTTCAGGAAATGATTGCCAAGGCAGGATATAGCTGTAAGGAAGATCTGATAGCAGCTGCGTTGGAAAGCAAATTGATTGTAACCACACTGAAATAGAAAGGCATAGGCATATTCTGACAGGAAGGAGCTGAAGGTATGAATAAATTTTCTGTTGCTGCATGTGTTTGTGCAGTACTGTTTGCTTTTAGTAACTATGGTGAAAGTGTGAGAGAAGTATCTGCCCAAGCTTCTGGGGCAGAAGAAGATCTGGCAATTTTGCAAGACATTATCAGAGAAAATGAATGCCAGGCTGGAATGGCATTTCTGGGCTACACTTATGAAACTGCAGATACATCAGAGATACTTGAATATACCAGGCAGGAAGAATTGGCTGCGGCTTATCCTTTTTTGCAGGATGGAACTGTTGTTGATGCAGGAGGCTATGAAATCTATGCGATTGTTCCAGGACTGGATTGTAAGATCAGTATTTATCCGGCTCAGATTACGGAAGAAGGGGAATATTTGGAAGATCTGAACAATCCATGGTATATGGGGCAAAAGAATGAAGTCATTATCCTGCGCTGCAATATGAGTGAGATTTTTTCTAATGTGATGGTTTCTGTGCAGAAGCAGAATATGAGTGCGCAATACCATCCTATGGTATCGTTAAAGGATGGACACCTTGCAGCGGAAGCCTACTGCTATGATTTTTCAATATATTATGATTGGGAGGAGTATCAATCAGAGTATGATTTTTCATTAGATATAAATATTGCCAGAGACTTGATTGCGCAAACAGACGAGGTTAGTTATTACCTTGGCCTTGGAATGTCCCTATGGTATACCGGTACGGAGGAGTATATTGAGGAAAGAAATTGTCCGGTATTTGTTATAGGGACAGATCATGAGGAACATTTTACAAAAGAAAAATATTATGCAGCAGGAGATAATGTGGTTTATTACTACGATCCGTTAGGTGATGCGTGGCTTTTGCTGGGAGCTGGCTGACAGAAGATTCATCAGGGCGTGCAGATTGCGGGAATGATTTTTCAAACAGGCTTTAGTATATAACAGAGATCGATTAATTTGAGAAAGAGGAAGCAGACATGAATGATTTTTTAACAGAAAAAAATAAAAAAACAGGAGTGTTAGGAAAACTGAAATGGGTTCTTTGCGTTTTCTGTATACTTTTTACTCTGGGAGCTATTGGCGCATCGGAGAAATATATTGGTGAAGGACGCTGGGGAATGGCAGCAACGGAGATTATATTGGGATTGTTATTTTTGTATCCAACTTTACGGGAAATCCAGAAAGCATTGAAGAAGAAAAAAGCCAGAGAAATAGCCTGTTGGTTTGAATCTTATGCCCAAAGTACGCTCTCATTTGAGAAGTTTGAGACTGAGATGGGAAAAGATGCCGTAAGAAAACTGGAAAAAATGATTGCAAAAGGATATATTCGGAATATTCAGATTGACAGAGAAGAAAATTATATATTGATCACTGCACCAAACAGACGTGTGAATGAGAAGATTTATATTACAGTTACCTGTCCCAGCTGCGGCGCAAAGAATCAGATAATAAAAGGCCGCCTGTGCAACTGTGAATATTGCGGACAGCGTCTCACTTTCTGACAGCAGATGCGAATTATTACACAAGGGGCTGCCTGTTTCCGGCAGCCCCAATATTAGATAAGGGAAATTTCTCCTGCTGGATTATCAGTGGCAAAGAAGAGTATTTAAAAGCTGTGAAATTGTCTGATTTAGTACAGGATGCCTGAGGTAAGGGGCAATCTGGTTCATAGGAGCCAGCACAAATTCACGATTCTGCATATCCGGATGGGGAACGTGAAGATCAGCAGTATCAATGATCTCCTGGTCATAAAACAGAATATCCAGATCCAGAGTACGGGGACCCCAGTGAATAATACGTTCCCGGTTCGCCTCCTGTTCCAGCTCATGGAGACGCACCAGCAATTCTTCCGGTGAAAGAAGGGTGCGCATTTTCAAAACTCCATTCAGAAATTCATCCTGATCGGTAACGCCATAAGGTTCTGTTACAAGATAATCAGAAACAGCCTCTATCCGGCATCCTTTTGTTTTATTCAAACCACGAATCCCATTATCAATAAATAGCTTTTTATTTCCCATATTAGAGCCAAAAGCAATGTATGCAGTATGCCATTTTCTTGTGATTTCCACAGATACGGTTTTCAGTGGAAGACCAACAGGAGCCCAGGGCTTCTCAATTTTCAGTGTGATCTGTTCCAGACCGGAAAGAGAGTCGAGCAGCATCTCTGCAAGATTTTCTGCAAGCGCTTCCAAAAGCTTAAAAGTATGTTTTTGGGTAAAATCCGTAATCATGTGGCTGACTTCTCCGTAATTAATAGAAGAAGACAGGTCATCCGTTAACCCTGCCTGACGTGTGTGCGTAAAGAGGGTGGCAGAAATAACAAATTTTTGTCCAAGTACATTTTCTTCCGGATAAACACCATGGTTGGCAAAAATTTCCAGTTCTTTAATTTCTATTTTATCAAATCTGGTTTCATCCATAACAGTTGTTCCTTTCTGTTGACTATTTACAATTTTGAAAAATTTGAATTTTAATTACAACCCAAAATTGCTTCTGTCATCTGGATCACGCGTCTGTTCTCCTTGACATCATGAACACGTACAAAAGAACAGCCCTTCATCACACCAATTACACTGGTAGCCAGTGTTCCCTCTACACGCTGGTCTACAGGCAGATCAAGTGCCAGTCCGATCATCGACTTGCGTGAGGTACCAAGAAGAACCGGAAAGCCCAGATTCTGGAAAAGCTCCAGATGCTTCATGGTTTCCAGATTCATCTCAAATGTTTTTCCAAACCCAACCCCTGGGTCGAGAATGATTTTATCTTCTTTGATCCCTGCTTTTCTTGCAAGGTTGACACATTCCTGTGTTTCAGAAAGCATATCAATGAGAAAATTGTTATATTCTGTATTGGACTTATTGTGCATGAGACAGCATGCAGCATCGTATTTTGCAATTACAGCTCCCATTTTAGAATCATATTTTAATCCCCAGATATCGTTGACCAGGTCTGCGCCGGCCTGAATCGCGCTTTCTGCCACGCTGCTTTTGAAGGTATCTACAGAAATGGGAACGTCAAAACGTTTTCTGACTGCTTCTATAACGGGTAAAACTCTCTGAGCTTCTTCCTCCGCACTGACCGGCGTGTGTCCGGGACGGGTAGACTCCCCGCCGATATCGATAATATCCGCACCATCCGCGATCATGGCTTCTGTATGCCGCAAAGCTTCATCTAAATGATTCCATTTCCCGCCATCGGAAAAAGAATCGGGAGTAATATTTAAAATTCCCATTATATAAGTGTGATTTTGTGTATCAAAAAAACGATTTCCAATTTTCATAAACAGAAACCATCCTTTCTGTTAGATTTTTTAGAAGACTCAATATTCAATTGTCAGGTTCTTTTTCTCAGAAGGCCAGTAACATTCTGAGGCTGCTGAACATGAAAAACAATTTCTGGATTTTTTATCAGCTTTATATAGCAGGTTTGACAATTTTTGGTCAGAACAATCGTTCCTGTGCTGACTGATCGCAGATAGTATTTCTTTTTTTTCCTGCTCTGTAAAGTGCAGGTCTGTCAGAATCTTTCCGGCTATTTCGGCTCCTGCAATGTCATGGGGAATACCCAACAGATATTGCTGCGCGCGGCCAATGTCATGAAGAAGAGCAGTGGCATAAATGATCTCCCTGGACAGATTAAGCTTGTCTTCCAGAGAATAAATATACATCAGCCTGGCAACATCCAGAAAGTGTTCAGGCGTATGTCTGCAGAAAATACGGTCTTTTTCTAGCTCTTGTATTTTCTCACAGTGTTTTTGGTAAAGGGGATGCCGCCAGATTAAAGAAATACGGTTTGTTTCGGGAAAAGAACTGTTCATTTTCCAACCATGGAAAGGAACATTTTCTGCAGCTCCTTATCTTCTTTAAAGGCTCCACGGGTTACAGTCGTAATTGTCTTGCTGCCTGGCTTTTTAACACCTCGCATGGTCATGCAGGTGTGTTCTGCTTCCAGCATAACCATGATTCCCTTCGGAGAGAGGGCACGCTCCAGAGCGTCCGCAATCTGCACCGTGAGGCGTTCCTGGATCTGCGGTCTTCTGGCATAAACCTCTACCGTACGTGCCAGCTTGCTTAATCCGGTGACTTTTCCATCGGGAATATAAGCCAGGTGTGCCTTACCATAAAAAGGCATCAGATGATGCTCACACATAGAGTAAAAAGTAATATCTTTTTCCAATACGATCTCATTATTTTCTACTGGAAACTGCTTCAGTAAATGGTGATCTGCTTCCTGATCGAGACCACCGTAAATTTCCTCGCACATACGCGCAATTCTGTCAGGAGTATCAATCAGTCCCTCCCGGGTAATATCTTCACCGATTCCTTCCAGAAGCAGACGGATGGCCTGTTCTACTTTTTGTTTGTCAACCATTAAAAAAACCTCCTTTGTATTTGATTGCGGAGAGTATCCTTTGTTCAACCAAATCAGGGGAAGGTCATAAGATTCGAATATTGGCCTGATCAATATGTAAAAAAGGATATCTCCAATTGTGATAGAATGTATGTCGAAAACATTCCCTTGAGCCTGTTGAAAAAATCATTTCCGCAAATTGTAACGTGTATCTTGCAGAAAATCCCTTTCAGGCAGGCTCTGACACAATATGAGATATCCCTCTTATAGTGCTTGCAACGGGTGCGGATAATATACCGTAAGACGTGCTTTTCGTTTCAGTGACAACTCCCCATTCACCGAACACTTGACGCATAAAATCCTATTTTGCATATCATTCATTTCGAAAGTAAGTATATCACGTCTTTGGGAAATAGAAAAGAGTTTTTTCTTAAACAGGTTGCGAAAGGGTACCGTGGATATTATAATAGGAACAGACAAAATTCACTGGAAGGAGTCAGTTTTATGACAGTTAAAGAACGGATCACCGCACTTCGGGAAGTAATGGCAGAGAAGAAAATAGATGCTTATCTTGTTCCTACAGATGATTTTCATGCATCCGAATATGTAGGAGAATACTTTAAGTGCAGAAAATATATTACAGGTTTTACCGGATCTGCCGGCAGAGCAGTCATCATGCAGGATATGGCTGGATTGTGGACTGATGGAAGATATTTCATCCAGGCAGCAGCACAGCTGGAGGGAACAGGTGTAGAGCTTTTTAAAATGGGAGAACCAGATGTCCCCACTGTGCACCAGTTCCTGGAAGAAAAATTAGGCGAGGGAATGTGCCTTGGTTTTGACGGAAGAACCGTCAGCGCCGAAGAAGCAGATGAACTGGCCGGACTTTTAGCAAAAAAAGGAGCTGCTCTTCAGACAGATTCTGATCTGGTAGGAGAAATCTGGGAAGACCGTCCGGCACTTTCCTGTGAACCGGTTATGGAACTGGATGTAAAATGGGCAGGCGAATCCCGTGCTGACAAATGTGCAAGAATCCGTAAATCAATGGAAGAGAAAGGTGCAGATGGATTTGTACTGACTTCTCTGGATGACATTGCATGGCTTTTGAATATTCGCGGTGGCGATGTACATTGCTGCCCGGTTGTTCTTTCTTATCTGGTAATGACCAAAACAGAAATCAGGCTGTTTGCAAATGAAAAAGCATTTTCAGCTCCGATTCTGGAGGCATTATCAAAGGATGGTGTAACCATTCTGCCCTATGACAGCATTTATGAATATGTAAAAACATTTACGAAAGACATGACAGTTCTTCTTTGTAAAAAGAAAGCCAACTGTCGTCTGGTAAACAGTATTCCGAAGGAAGTAACGATTCTGGATGAAGCCAACCTGACTTTTCTTCCAAAATCAATTAAAAATCCGGTAGAAGTAGAAAATGAACGTATCGCTCATATCAAAGACGGAGTTGCGCTTACCAAATTCATCTGCTGGCTAAAGAAAAATGCAGGCAAAATTCCAATGACAGAGTTAAGTGTAGGAGAGAAGCTGTACAGCTTCCGTGCCCAGCAGGAGAATTTTATCGGCAACAGCTTTGACCCCATTATTTCTTATGGCATTCATGCTGCCATCAACCACTATTCTGCAACGCCAGAGACAGATATTGCCATTGAACCTGGTAATTTCCTTCTGGCAGACACAGGCGGACACTATTACGAAGGTACTACAGATACCACCCGTACGATTGTTATGGGCTCCGTGAATGACGAGCAGAAGAAATATTTTACCGCTGTTTTACGTGGCATGCTGAACCTTGGAAATGCCAAATTCCGTTATGGCTGTACTGGTGTAAATCTGGATTATCTGGCGCGTGGTCCGTTATGGGAAATGGGACAGGATTTTAATCATGGAACAGGACATGGAGTTGGTTATCTTCTGAATGTTCATGAAGGGCCAAACAGCTTCCGCTGGAGAATTATTCCAGGAGATAATGCAGTGCTGGAAGAGGGGATGATCACATCAGATGAGCCTGGGTATTATGTAGAAAACCAATATGGGATCCGTCACGAAAACCTGCTTGTATGCAAAAAAGCAGAGAAAACCCCATTCGGCCAGTTTATGTGCTTTGAACATCTGACTATGGTACCGTTTGATCTGGATGCTGTTGTTCCGGAGCTGATGACTGTGCAGGAACGGGCGCTTCTTAATAATTATCATGCACAGGTATACAAAAAGATTTCCCCATATCTGAAAGAAGAGGAAAAAGAGTGGCTGAAAGAAGCTACACGCGAAATCTGATCAGACTCAATGGCCTTATCAGGAAGGTCTGAATGATTTTCTGACTATTGATTCTGTTATCTTAAAATAAAGAAAGAAGGAGTAAATTTACATGACATACAAAGAGAAAAAGCGTTCCATGTTTCTTGGGCTTCCATGGACCTTTACAACTTATACAGTAACAGATGAAATCATTACTGTAGATTCCGGTTTGCTGAGAAAAGAAGAAAATGACTGCTACCTGTATAAAGTAATTGATGTTCGACTGGAAAACACTTTGCTGGAACGTATTCTTGGACTTGGCACCATCCATTGCTTTACCGGTGATGTAACAGATCCTGATCTGAAAATCCAGCATATTAAGCATGCGAAGGAAATCAAGGACTATATTCTGAAACAATCTGAAGTCGAACGGATAAAAAGAAAAACGCTAAACACCCAGCACCTGGATGGAAGCCCTGGCATCAGCCAGATGGCTCAAACAGACAGTTGCCGGTAATCCTATAAACATAACAAACTCGATAACGATGGCAGTCTTCAGGAATCCACTGAAGACTGCCTTTTACGTGAAGTAAAAGATAAATGAAAATTAATATAACAGAAAGAAGAAACAAATATGTTAGAATAAAACAAAAACTTGCAGTAAACCTTTGCAAAGAGCACTTCATCAACCATACAAGGAGGTTATACATGAATAAAATGAAACTTTTTGCCAGAGTTCTGGTGCTTATGACAGCAATGACTTCCCCAATCCATGTATATGCAGCAGCCAGTCAGGCAGAATCAAATGCAGCTGAAAAGAACGTAGATATTGATAAATCAGTTAATCTGCAGAATTCTATTAACCTTACAGATGGATTAGCTGAAGAAAACCAGGCTTCCAATGTAATGTTCAGCCCAACAAGTCTTAACTTCGCCCTTGGTATGATTGCAGAAGGCGCCAAAGGCGAAACGAAAAACGCATTAAATGAATATTTAGGAACCGCTGATTTTGCAGCATATGCCAGAAAGTATATGAATGCAATTAAAAGCTACAATACAGAAGACGAAAATTATGGTTATACATCGAAATTAAAAATTGCAGATGCTTTATGGGTAAATCATGGGCTGACTCTGCAGGATCAATTCCAAAAAAGTGCAGAAGATAATTTTAAAGCAAAAGCGGAAATTCTTGATTTTTCTGATAAAGAAAACACATGCAACACTATTAATGCATGGTGCAATGAAAATACAGATGGGCTGATTCCGGAAATTATGAAACCTGACATGCTTAATGAAAACAGTGAACTGTGTCTTACCAATTCATTATATTTTGAATCTGGATGGTCCCAGGGTCCATGGGACGTTTCCGACAAAAAAGAAAAATTCGGTGATAATGAAGAAACAGAATACATGACAAGCATCGGCGATACTTACTATGAAAATGGCGCAGCAACAGCGTTCGAAAAATTTTATGCAAATAATCTGAGCTTCATTGGAATTTTGCCGAAAGCAGAAGGAAATTTTACTCTTGATGCGCTGGATATAGAAGGTCTTCTGAAATCTGAACCGGAGTACGATGAAGTTAATTGTAAAATGCCTAAGTTAAGCTTTGAAACAACAGCTGAGTTAAGTGATATCCTCGGTAAGACAGGACTTGAGAATATTTTTTCAGATGATGCTGATTTTTCAGGCATTGCAGATAAAGCGGTTCATGTCAGTTCTGTTTTACAGAAAACAAAACTGGAACTTGACGAAAATGGAACCAAAGCTGCCGCTGTGACTGCAGTGACAATGGAGTGCATGTCTGCAATGGATACGGATCCGGTTGTAAAAGATGTTGAACTCACACGACCATTTGCATTTCTTATTTACGATAATATGAATGAGGAAGTGCTGTTTATGGGAAAAGTTTTAACAGTGCAATAACAGAAATTAATATAGTAAAAAACAAGTCAGTTTGAACAAATATTAGTTTTATATCTGTAATTGCTGGGATTTTTGGCAGTATACTTTTTGAATACACGTGAAAAATGGCTTTGTGAGGAAAATCCCAGATGCGTACTGATGGCAGAAAGTGATTTATCGGAATAGCGAAGCAGTTTTTTGCTTTGTCTATTTTTTCTGCATGAATCAGTTTTGAAGTATTTTTGCCGCCACGAATAGTATTTACCTGGTCTGTGAAATCAAGGATCATATGATATTGCAGGTTGATGATTCTGTCTGGAGAATTCAGAAACTCACATTTTTGAATGTAGGCATCACTTAACTGCATGGCATCTTCCACTGTCATTCCACCACGAATAGCAGTACGGGAAGCGAGGGTTGTGCTTACAATAAAGGTATTTTTTACCAGCCGGATCTGGTCCGCTGCAAGAATCCCACCGCTGAGGGCTGGTGCGCATTATATAGCGCACCACGAAATTGCAAGAAAAGCAGCGGAACAGGGGGCTGTATTATTAAAAAATGAGGATGGCATTCTTCCGTTAGAACGGGACAGGAAGATTACTGTAATTGGAGCAATGGCGAAGAATATACGTTATCAGGGCGCAGGCTCCAGTCATATTAATCCCCAAAAACTGAGCCAGCCAATAGATTATCTGCCGAACGCTGTCTTCGCAATGGGATGCGATGAGCGTGGCGATACGGATGAAGCCATGATAAAAGAAGCTGTAAAAGCAGCAGAAAATGCAGCTGCAGCCGTGGTTTTTGCTGGACTTCCAGATCGTTTTGAATCGGAAGGTTTTAACAGGAATCATATGAAACTGCCCCAGGGACATCTTCGAATGCTTGAAGAAGTATCACGTGCAAATAAAAATACAATTGTGGTATTACTGTCCGGATGTGTGGTCGAATGTACTTGGGCATTTTCTCCGCGGGATTGGAAGAATGATCAGAGGAGAATAAACAGCAGGTGCAAGATGCAATCTTTATGGACACGAGCTTTTATCTGGCTCTATGAAAAAACAACCAGAGTTTGAGCAGTTCCTTTCACTTTGGATGGAATACCTGGGAACACAAAGCGGCATTGGTGCAAAAATACTTTTATTAAAAATATCATATCGATGAAAAGGAATATGAAAGACTGATCACCTCCCAATGTAAAAGATTTTATAAAAAGTGCTTGACGATTCCTTGCGGCAGTGGTATTATAAGTAAGCTGTCGCAAGGAATTGCTTCTGAAATACTGAAAAATAAAATAGTTTTCAGAA